>NZ_OZ183649.1:0-1310824 GCF_964264975.1 Candidatus Tisiphia endosymbiont of Neophilaenus lineatus
CTTGCGGTAATATTAACCTAGGTATTTGAGTACCTATTTATCAGTTAAAAACCCATTTTTTAACACCGTGTTAATTATTGCAATTAGTATTAGTTAGGGTGGTCTGAGTATATATAACCCTACCATCTGCTCGTACAAATTTGCTCATATATAATTATAATTTGTTTACATTAACTAATAATTCCATAATTTGTTCAAATTGCAATATATATTCTTGTTGTTTATCAAGATCTTTTAATTTTAAATTATTGTTCATTTGTTCATTATCGCCAACAAAAATAGCATATTTAGCCTTTTGTAGATTAGCTCGTACCATTCTTTTAGCTATTTTGCCGTTAGTATCTAAGGTAACAGGAATATTTTTTTGACGCAATTGATTTGTTAAAATTAAGCAATATTCTAAATTATTGTCGCTAATGGGAAAGACAAATACTGGTCTTGGTTTAGATATGTGGTACTCTCTCATTAGGCTAAGGCGTTCAATTCCAGCAGCAAAGCCAATGGCTTTTACTTCAGGACCTCCCATAAGTTTGCTCAGCCCATCATAACGACCACCAGCAAGAACTGTCGACTGACTACCAAACTGACTACCAAGGTTGCTAGTAGTAAACTCAAAAGCTGTATGACAATAATAGTCAAGTCCCCTTACTAATCTTGGATTAATGATATATTTTACATTGAGTAAATCTAAGTATTTTA
The DNA here is from genome assembly GCF_964264975.1 of Candidatus Tisiphia endosymbiont of Neophilaenus lineatus. Classification (NCBI taxonomy): domain Bacteria; kingdom Pseudomonadati; phylum Pseudomonadota; class Alphaproteobacteria; order Rickettsiales; family Rickettsiaceae; genus Candidatus Tisiphia; species Candidatus Tisiphia endosymbiont of Neophilaenus lineatus. Next base: position 700 of record NZ_OZ183649.1, read on the forward strand.
GCAAATCGTCAAAATATTTTGCAGCATCACTACTATAATAGCATGACATTAGCGGACTATTTGCAACTATTTTTTTATCATGCTCATCTTTCGAATCTAATATACGCATTGGATTCTTGATAAGCCGCTTTTGGCTATCTTCTGATAATTCTGACTTATAATCATTGAAATATTCTACCAACTTTTGTTGGTAAACAGCACGAGTTGTAGTACAACCCAGTGAGTTTATTTCTAAAGTTGTATTTTGATCTATTTCTAAAGCTTGAAGGATATCTAATGCAAGCTTAATCGTTTCGGCATCGGTGCTAGGTCCTTCTCCAACAATATACTCAAAATTTATTTGATGGAACTGTCTTTGTCTTCCAGCTTGTGGTCGGTCGTAACGAAACACTGGACCGTTTGAAAAAAATTTAATAGGTAATGTTTGTTGCAGATTATTAGATATAAAAGCCCTGATAATGCCAGCCGTAAACTCCGGTCTAAGAGAGATATGATTACCACTTTTATCAAGAAAACTATATATTTCCTTACTTATTACATCAGAAGTCTCTCCAAGTGTACGATCAAAGACTTTAGTATATTCAATTATAGGTGTACTTATGGCTTGATAACCATAAAGCCCGCCTATATGTTTGGCTGTGTTTATTATGTAATCGTGAATTAGGTAATCCTCAGGTAGTAGGTCTTTCATACCACGTAAAGATTGTAATTTATCACTCATACAAATTAGACCTCTCGTTTTATGAAAAATGACCTAAAAATATATAGGACAAACATTGCCACAAACCAGTATATTAGCACTTTCCCAGCAGTCATTAAATTAAACTCACCATCAACTATTTGTATAACTAGTAAATATAGACAAGCTACTAAAACAAATGGTATAATGATAAATGCAGCAGGACATTTAAACGGTCTTGTTGCACCCGGCATTTTTATTCTAAATAACATCACTATTATAGCAACTGCCGTATAATCTATTAAAGCTCCCATAGATGATAGCTGAACAAGAATTGCAGTTGGACAAAATCCTCCTAATATAGCAGCAAGGGCAGAAAATAGTAAGATAGTAATATATGGACTATCATATTTAGGATGTAGTTTGGCAAAACTTTTAGGTAGTAACCCATCTCGGGCAATTACATAAAAGATACGAGACGTACCATAAATATTCATCATTAATACTGTGGTCATACCAGCGACAGCACCAGTAGCAACAATGGCAGAACCAATATTACTGTTATTTAGGCTCAGTGCATAAGCAAGTGGTTGATCATTATTAAGTTGTTCAAAAGATGCTATGCCAGTAGCCAACCCAGCTATTATAACATATACTATTGTTGAAATTACCAGTGACCCAATAATTCCGATCATTAAATCACGGTTGGGGTTTTTACATTCTTCAGCTGTAGCGGCTATCGTACCAAAACCTGTCATAGCAATAAATAGGATAGACGCACCAACTAGCATATTATTAAAGCCGAAAGGTAAAAAATTCTGCCAATTTGTAGCATTAAAATGTGGTGTAGCATATATGATAAAAGCAAAGATAGCTGACATTTTTATAAATACTAATATAGCATTGAGTCTTTTACTATCTTTTGTTCCTAAATATAAAATAAAAGAAATAAATACTACAATAAGAAAAGCTGGTAAATTTATCATGCCACCATTGGCGGGTACAGCAGTTAAAGCCTTAGGTAAATATATTCCGCCTGCTGACAATATTGCCTGAACATATCCAGACCAACCGGCTGCAACAGCACCAGCAGCAAAACCAAGTTCTAGTACAATGACGCTACCAATTAACCAAGCAAATATTTCCCCAAAAGCTACGTAAGCATAGGTATATACACTACCCGAAGTAGGTAACATTGTAGCAAGCTCTGTATATGCAAGGGCAACGAATATACATGTTATCCCGGCAATAGCATATGATAGCATGACGGCAGGACCAGAATATGTGGCAGCAACTATACCAGTCATTACAAATACACCTGTGCCTATTATAGCACCAAGCCCTAGTAGCACTAAGTCAAATGCTCCTAGGGTTTTGCTAAGACCACTAGTCTTACCTAGTTCTTTTATTGATTCAAAACTTTTCCTCGTTAAAAAACTCATTAATTCCTCCGATTTTAAATAGTAGAAAACCCTAGAAGGGTGTATTACTACAGTTGTAGTATCGTATGACTAGACTATCAGTAGTAAAAACGATGTCACCTCTGCGTAGGTAGGGGGTCTAAAATAACCTGCAAAGGCTATTAGATATTATAGATTCCCGCCTACGCGGGGAATGGCATACTAGTGATCCACGTGGGCAAAGCCTCGCAGGGACAACATTGTGAGTAACTACAACTGTAGTGCTAAGATTACTTATTTTATAAAAATAGACTTTTTTGAAATTGGATCTATACAATCTCTCTAGTAATCCATCCTCCTCCAAGGACTCGATCATTATCATATATGACACAAGCTTGACCAGGAGTTACAGCTTTCTCTGCAGAGATTAATTTTACTTTAATTTCTGTATTACTCATTTTACTAATCTTGGCAAAGGTAGCAGGACGAGTAGAGCGAATCTTAACTTGCACATCAATTTCCTCTTGTGCAACCATTTCTCTGGCTAGCCAATTAACATCCTTAATAGTAAATTCGGTAGAATCTAATACCGAATCTGGACCAACATATACAATTTTTGTATTAGGGTCAATTCTTACTACATAAAGTGGCTCATGAAAAGCTATTCCAAGCCCACGACGTTGACCTACAGTATAGTTTATTATACCATTATGTGTCCCAAGTTCAAAGCCGTCTACATGAATTATTTTACCTTTCTCATTAGCGTTGGTTCGTATCTTACTAATTACCTTCCTATAATCACCATCTGGCACAAAACAAATATCTTGGCTATCAGGCTTATCTGCGACGCCTAAATTAAATCTAGTAGCAATATTTCTTGTTTGCTCTTTACTTAATTCTCCCAAGGGAAAAGATAGATAATTTAGTTGTTCTAAGGTAGTTGCAAACAAAAAATAGCTTTGATCCTTGGTTATATCAATACCAGTATGTAATTCTGCTCCATTTATACCTTCGATTTTCCGCACGTAATGACCGGTAGCAAGACAGTCTGCCCCTAAATCTTTTGCTACTTTTAATAAGTCTTTAAATTTAACTGACTGATTACATTTTACGCAGGGCAGGGGGGTTTCGCCTCTAATATAACTATCAGCAAAGTCATCAATTACTGATTCTTTAAATTTAGACTCATAGTCTAAGATATAATACGGAATGTTTAACTTATCTGCTACCATTCTTGCATCGTAAATGTCCTGCCCAGCACAACAGGCATTTCTTTTCTTGGTAGCTATACCGTGATCATATAATTGTAAAGTTATACCAATGACTTTATGGCCTTGTTCATGGAGCATAGCAGCTACTACTGAGCTATCAACCCCACCAGACATTGCAACTACTATCGTAGATGGATTGTTTATTCTATTATTCATTGTATTGCTAGCCTAGCTAACCTGAATTCAATGTAACAAGTTACATCGAATTCAGGAATACATATAGAAACAATCAGGTTTGAAGCGGTTCTTCACCTGATTGTTAAATATTAATTTGCTAAAAACATGATTTTGAAAGATTAAAATTATTAGCTTTAGAAAGGCTTAAAATGCATTCGTAAAACCGCTTTAAGAATGCATTTTTCCTTATAACAAGCCAATTCGGGATAAGAATTAGTTAATTCTTATCCCGAATTTAGGTTAGCTAAACGAAACATTACATTATAATAACTTTACAGTTAAATGCAATAGGCTTTTTTGAAATTTTTGTATATTCTAGATTCATAGAATTATAGCTGAAATCTTTTAATAGAATACTCATTTAACGGTTGCCAAAATAAACGATTAAACAATACCACAAATAGAGCCATAATGCCCATACCTAAAACTATTTTATTAAAATCAGCCTTTATTGTCATTTCAGCTATATAACTTCCAATACCGCTTGCTGCTATTTTCTGATCGCCAAAATTAATAATTTCTGCTACGATACTAGCATTCCATGCCCCACCTGATGCAGTTATTGCTCCTGTTATAAAATATGGGGTAATTGCTGGTAACATTACTTTGAACCACCAATTCCAACCACTAACTCTGAAAATTTTTGTGGCATCTTTAAGATCATTGGGAATGGTTGATGCTCCTACTATAACATTAAATAATATATACCATTGAGCTCCCATAATCATCAAAGGACTAAGCCAAATATTAGGGTTTAAATCGTAACGAGTAATAATTATAAAGACAATTGGAAATAATAAGTTTGCTGGAAAAGCTGCAAAAAATTGTGCTGGTGGTTGTACAATAGCTGTTACTCTAGGATTTAGTCCAACATATATACCAATCGGTACCCATATAATTGCCGCAAGAATTATAAGTACTACCACACGTAACATAGTAATTGATGCTAAAACAAATACATTCAATAGCTCAGACCCACCAATATCGTAATGCAAGAAATGATATATGTAATAGGCTGAAAAACATGCTATGCCGCCCAGCATAGTATACCATAAATAATCGCTCCACGAAGGATTATTGGAAAAATTATTTGACGAACTTGAATTTATTTCGCTATAACGATTAAGTATGGGGAGATAAAGTATAAATTTTACAATATAAGCAATAGGGGAGAATAATTTATGAATAATCAAACTTCTTTGAAATAAATTGAACGCCCAAGAGTGCGGTGCATTATTACCTGCATTCATTTCATAACGAAATCTATCAGACCATGCCACTAGAGGTCTAAGTAGCAATTGATCATATGATATAATCACCAGTGACATTGACATAATTGCTGAGCTAATTGCATAAAGATTTTTCTGCGTAATTGCTAAAGCAATATATGATCCTATTCCAGGCAAGGTTATATGGGTATTGCCAACTGTGATAACCTCTGAAGCTACTACGAAAAACCACCCACTAGATATTGATACTACAATATTCCAAACTAATCCTGGCACTGCATATGGAACGCTGACCTGCCAAAATTGTCTCCATTTTGACATTCTAAAAATATATGCTGCATCATGCAATTCTTGTGGGATATTCTTAAGCGAATAATAAAAACTAAATGTCATGTTCCAAACTTGCGATGTAAAAATGGCAAATATCGCTGCACATTCAGCTCCCATAATACTTGACGGAAAAATATCTAAAAAAATTGTAACTGTAAAAGAAATATATCCAAGAATAGGAAGAGATTGAAGAATATCTAGTAACGGAATTAATATTTGTTCACATTTTCTGCTTTTAACAGCTAGGCTGGCATAAATAAAAGTAAAAATTAATGAGATAATTACCGCAATTAGCATCCTCAACAGTGTTCTAAGAGAATACTGCAAAAGATTACTATACTCTAGAGTTACTGGTTGTTGCTCTAATACAGCTATTGGTGCTGCCATCTGCTTTAAACCCCAAGCAATAAAGATAAGGATGCTAGCGATTATCAAAAATGTTAACAAATTAAAGATAAAATTGGACTGAGTTTTTTTTGAATATTTTATAAAATATCTCATTGAATTTAACCTTAACTTAAGTAGCTTCTACATAATTCCTACCTGCTATACACTGCCATGAATTGTATACTCGGTGAACTTCAAGAATTGGCGTTGTCGTGTCTAAAGATCTCCGCTGCTCACGTACTAATGTACGCTCCGCTGCTCGACTTTGACACTCCTAGCTCTTCTTGAAGTTGACCTTCGTCTACCAACTCTTCATTTACGAGCAGTATAGCCTTCAGAAAAAAACTTGATTATCGAATTAAACATTTTTGAGTTAACTATATCTAAATCAAAATTTGTTATCACTTTTTGCCATGGTACTATACAAGCCATCTTCTTTCTTAATTATATCATACTCTCTTTGAGCTATTGAATCGATGAAGTAGACATTACCTGATATACCAGTATACGGAGTTTTGCCATTAATAGCTGCTAAAAATCGTTCTTCGCTAAAGTTGCTACCTATATATTTTGATGTTATCCTTCCTAGATCATAAGCTACAGTATGCATGAAAGACAAATGATTAATACCTATATTCTTAGCCCTTTCTATTATATTACTATTAACAATATTCAATGAACCAGTGTAGATAATATCTACCGGTTCAGAACGATCAATATCAATTCTGTTATCACCTATTATAATTGCTTTTTTATCTAAATTATGCTTATGAATACTATCAAAAAGCAAATCTAAATTTTTACCATCATCTGACAGATAAATTACAGGTTTAGTTGCCATATCCTCCATTTCATTTAAATTATCAACGCTATTTGAGACAGTTAAAACCGCCTTTTCTATTGATTCCGGTATATTAGCATAAAATTCACTCCGCACTAAGGTAGAATTTTTTTGAATTAGTATATTTTGGATAAGTTGGTTTATAGCTTGTGCATGACTGCCTGAAGGTAAAAGTGCAATGAAATTTTTATAATCATTATCGGCAAAGTAATTAATTATTTTTGTGAGCTGCTTTGACGGAGCATGACCAAATACAAAAAGTTTTTTGTCTGCCAATACAGGATTATTAGACATGGTAATGATAATAATATCATGTGCTTTAGCTTTATTGGCAATTATAGAAGTAAGATTTGAATATAATGGTCCGAGAATAATTTTTGTTTTACGTAGTAGTATTTTATCCATTGCAGCAAGTACCTGCTTTTCATTAGAACCATCATAAGAAGTAACATGAACATAAGTTTTTAAGCCATCTTCTAGACCCATTGTAATTAATTGGTTGTATTGCTTACCTAATGTAGAATGTTCTCCTGTTAGGGGCATTAAAATAGCCACTTCTAGAGTTTCCTGAGCAACTTCTTTTGACCTAGGAACAACAGTCTCCTTATTAGATTGGCAAGAAAATAAAGAGACAAGACATATGAATGATAAGGTAGCCTTTAAAAATTTTTGTGCATAAGTCAATCTAGTTGGTGATTTTGTCGTTGGAACTTGCCCTAGTACCTTACGTACATTTGAGGAGTACGCAGCTCGACTTGACTTCATTTCTCCTAAAAATCTTTCAACTATCTTTGACTTATGCAGGAAGTCTTTTATACTGCTCATAATGCTTACTTATAGGATTAAATTATGATCTTTAAACCAGGGCTATACATTGTCTCAACACCTATTGGTAACCTAGATGATATAACACTCCGGGCTTTAGAAACGTTAAAAAATTCTACAATTATACTGTGTGAGGATACTAGAATATCAAGAAAATTACTAGCAAAACATAATATAAAGACTAAGTTACAAGTATATAATGATCATAGTGATTATCAAGAAAGAGAATTTATCCGCACATTAATTGATAATGGAGCAATAGTTAGCCTAATATCCGATGCTGGAACACCGTTAATTGCTGATCCTGGTTATAAACTAGTCAGGGATTTAAGGAAACTGAATTATCACATAGATGTAGTGCCGGGCGTTTCGGCATTAACTACCTCTATAACCATTTCTGGATTACCATCAGATCGCTTTTTATTTGCTGGATTCTTACCAAAAACTACAGAAGGTAAAAAGAAGATTTTTACAGAATTATCTAATATAAAAGCAACTTTGATTTTTTTTGAAACTGCTAGCAGAATAGAACAATCGCTACATACAGCTTTTACTGTTTTTGGTAATAGGGAGGTATGTGTAGCACGAGAACTTACTAAATTTTATCAAGAAGTAAAGTCTGGGTTAATAGAAGATGTGCTAAATTTCTATAACTGGAATATTATCAAGGGCGAAATAGTACTGCTAATTTCTAGTGCTTCTGAACCTCATAAAGCTCTTCTTGCAGATGACTTAAAAAAATTTATAGATTTATACTTATCTAAAGGATGGAGTGCAAAAAGTGTCACAGATATAGCTAATGAAAATTTTGGAAGAAGCTACAGCAAAAAAGAAATATATTCTATAGTTAATAAAATCAAGAATTCAAGTGATTAATAACACTTAGATAGAACCACTTGGGAATTATACCAATTATAATAATGAACACGGTGTTATAAAATGGGTTTTTAACTGATAAATAGGTACTCAAATAGCTAGGTTAATATTACCGCAAGGTTTTGAAGGTCATGATTTTATAAAAATGATGAAACATGAGCCGCATGGTCGAAATCGTATACGTTTATTGGCGATGTATCACCTTCAATTAGGCAAATCTTTTAAAGCCATATCTGAAATAGTGAAGTCACACTGGAAAACTGTGCAATCATGGCTCAGAAGATTTAGGAATCATGGTTTTGAAGGATTATTTGAATCACAAAGAAGCGGTGCCCCTAGGAAGATTAACACTATACAAGAATCTGCTCTTTTTGATAAAATCAATACGCTCAGTAAAAGTAAAACTGGTGGGTATATAACTGGAAAAGAGCTACATATCATGTTACTTGAGGAATATGGTGCTAAATGTGCTTTAAAAACAGTCTACAATACTATGCACCGCCTTGGTTTTAGCTGGATTACTTCTCGTTCAATGCATCCAAAATCAAATCAAGAGACTCAAAATAGATATAAAAAAACTTTCCAGACATGTTAACAAAATTATTAGCAAAAATATCGATAGATGTAAAGTTGATATATGGTCTCAGGATGAAACTAGAGTTGGGCAACAAGGTAGCTTAACTCGTATATGGGCTAAGCGTGGCACTAGACCCCGTAAAGTTCGGCAACAGCAATTTATTTCAACATATATTTACGGAGCTGCTTGCCATGAGACAGGAGAAGCTTGTGCATTAATTTTACCATATGCAAACACACAGGCAATGAATAAATTCTTAGAAGAGCTTTCTCGCAGTATTCAAGGCAACCGACATATAGCTTTACTAACGGATAATGCAGGTTGGCACACAGCCAAAAAACTAACTGTGCCAAGCAATATCACTTTGATACCGCTTCCGCCCTATGCACCGGAACTTAATGCAATGGAACAAGTTTGGGAATGGATTAAAAATCATTTCTTGTCTAACCAATGTTATGGTGTATATGAAGATATCGTTACTATGGTTTGTTACGCTTGGAATCAACTTGCTCATAATGTAGATTTAGTAAAATCAATTATGTATAGAGATTGGATAAATACACCGTGTTCATTATTGCAATTGGTATAAAATAATTCCTTATAAAGGAGGCATGTACGGCAGATGATCAAATTGCAGTAATATCGAAATTTATAGAGGAATTTGGTAAGGAAAAGATAGAGGGAATATTAGGAGATAGGGAATTTTATAAAATGTTTATTTACAGTATATGCAATGGCAATAAAAATAGGAGCAATTGGAGAGCAAGAGCAACCGATAAAAATGAAGAAAACGCTAGGATGTAGGAGTTATTCTGTACTACAGTTAGGTATAAGATCAATTAAACAAGCTTATAGTCGTTCTAAGCAATTTTTTGATTCCTTAATCATAAAATTGTTTAAGTTACACTTTGTGCAACTAACCTAACCTTTTTGTCCAGTAGTGTGACTACATATACGCTCCGCTTGCTCACCATTCATTTTCAAATCCAATTCTTCAAATCATTTGAGTATAGTACGTGCACACCGCAGATATTAGATAATGACGACGCAATTCTTGATTTTCATCGAGTATATCGTCTACCAACTCTTCATTTACGAGCAGTATACACCTTCTCTACACGTCATATATGGGCTTCATCCATATATGACGCTGTGGTATAGGTATTTGTAAACTTTCAACAGTTGTGCTTCGCATACACAGACGATTGTTATAGAGCAAAAGCAAATTTTGATAACAAAATTACCAAAAAAAATCAGTTCGTAACACTCCCATTTCTTGCAGTACATATAAGCACATTACCATCAACTTGCACTATGCGGAGTATATCTCCTTTATGTACTGATTTTATAGTATCTTTGCTGAGTTTAGCATTCATAATAGTTCCTGACCACAATACCTGTCCTGTTTCCCCTACTAGAAGTTCATTACTGTATACCACTACTTCCTTACCAACCATATCAGAATATTCGTACTTATCATATTTCTTGTAAACATAAAATTTTAGCGGATACCATAAGGTAATCAGCCACATAAAAGAAGCAAAGCCAAAAATTATATACTGGTATTTTAAAAGACCCGGGTAATTGTTTAATATTATTGCAGTAGATACTCCACCTAGACCCAAAAATAAAAAACCAACATTTGGAATGTTAGCAAATTCTATAATTATACAAATAACGCCAGCGATCAGCCACCACTCTACTATTGAAATTTCAGATAGGATCATAGGATACCTTCTATAGATAAATGATTTCACCGAATTTGGGATAAGAAGTGACAAATTTTTATCCCAAATTCGCGTACATCAAACCTCAATTTTGGATTAAAATTTTTAATTTTAATCCAAAACTGGCTATAATATCAGAAGAATGCATTCTTGCAGTGCTTCTACGAATGCATTTTAATCTATTATCGCTAATAATCTTATTTTTATTGGTATAAAAATAAGATTATTAGCAAATGAAATATTTAACAATCAGGCGTCAAACCGCTTTAAGCCTGATTGTTTACTTTCTCATTCCAATTTCGGATTAATGAAATTAATCCGAAATTGAGGTATCAAGGGAGAATTTAGTCATGAACAAATGTCTTTAAAAACATTATAACATTAGCTATATCTTGAGGTTTATTTAAACCAGCAAAAGTCATCTTTGTACCAGGTATATATTGACTAGGTTTATGCAAAAAATGAAATAAACTTTCTTCATTCCAAATTCCCCCTTTGCTGGATAAAGCACTTGAATATTTATAATTCTCTGCTTTAGCTTTTTCTGCCCCAACGATATTCCATAGATGTGGTCCAACCTTATTAGCTTTATTCTTATCAAGAGAATGGCACATTAGGCATTTTTTTGCTATCTCCCTTCCTGCTTCAGCATTAGCAGTTTTCATCAATTCTTCTATATTCACTGGTGCTTCTACAGTAGCTTTAGAGTCAAGGTCACTATGAGAATCTTCTGTTACTTCTACACTATAACCTCGAGATTCAGGATGTAAAACAGGCTTATACAAAATATTTGTTATAAACCCTACCATCATTGCAATTAAACTGGCTAACAAAATAGAAGCGGCAATTTTATTTAACTCTATTCCAGACATATTTAGGTCGTCTCCGTAGAGAGAATATGTATTATCTTAGAACCAATTTTTATATTGGAGCGGGTGAAGGGATTCGAACCCTCGACTTCGACCTTGGCAAGGTAGCACTCTACCCCTGAGCTACACCCGCTTTTAAAAGGCTCACTTATATAAAAACAACTCATGAATATAAGGAAATACTGTAAAAAGATCAAGAAGAAATAACATCAAAAGAAATTTAATTTTAATCGTAGATACTTTTAATTAGGTATCCTATAGAAATGTAGAAAATCCTTGCTTAAAATAACTAAATCCACTAGAAATTATTACTTTTACCATGGAGCCAATATATGGGGCAAAAAAATAATCCTAATAACACTTTACTAGAAAAGCAAATAAATAATATTAATTTTGATGATTTCCCTTATGAAAGTTTTCCTTTTATTTATACAAGACCGGAACATTTAAGAACTATTGGCCTATTATTTAACATGAAACCTCCTGCTATAGATACTGCTAGGATACTTGATATTGGTTGTGCTGAAGGTGGCAATATGATTGATTTTGCTGAAAGTTACCCAAAATCTTATTCTTTAGGAATTGATTTGTCAAAGGTCCAAATTGTTAATGGCATGGAAATAATTAAGAGTTTAGGTCTTAAAAAGATTGAACTAAAACACTTATCTATACTAAATCTTGATGAGTCAGTTGGTAAGTTTGATTATATAATTTGCCATGGAGTAATCTCGTGGGTGTCTACTATAGTTAAGGACAAGATTTTTGAAATTTGCAATAAATTATTAAACCCTAACGGTATTGTCTTTATTAGTTATAATACTCTACCTCTACCAGGCTGGAATATGCAAAAAACTATCAGAGATATGATGATGTTTCACAGTAGCACCTTTACTGACAACCATAGTAAAATACAACAAGCTAAATTATTATTAGATTTTGTTACTGATTCTTTAGAAGGTTCAGAGAATTCTTATTCTAAATTCTTACAACACGAAACTAAACTTCTTAAAACTACAAATGATTCATATTTACTACATGAATATCTTGGAGAAGAAAATACAGCTTTTTATTTCAATGAATTTATAAGTACAGCTAGAAAACATAATTTAAATTACCTTGGGGATTCTACACTCTCTGCGATGTTTTTCGGTAATTTACCTGCCAAGGCTGCAGAGCAATTACAAGCGATAAATGATATTGTTAGAACCAAACAATATATGGATTTTATCACTAATCGTAAATTTAGGACTACTTTGTTATGCACAATAATGTCACTATAAATAGGACAATTGAACCAAGTAAGTTAAGTGATTTTTATACTACTTTTAATAACGGATTCGAGAACAATTATACCAGTCATGTCTGAAAACGAAGTGGATATGAATAATACAGTAGCAAGTTTGGGATTTCATTATAATAATTCAGAATCCCCTAATATTTCGACGTCCTCTCCTATCATAAAGGCAGTTTTCTATGTTTATGCTGATAATATTGGTAATCCTTTGACTTTGGATCCAATTTGTAAATTGGCTATGAAAAAATTAGAAAAATTACAGCTTAAAGATATTAGAGAAGAATTAGATTCTGTAATTATAAAACTAGTGTTACAAGGGTACGTACAAATATTTGCAACAAGACCTCAGTCAATATATGACATTTCGTCCAAACCAAAAGTAAGCGATTTAGCAAGATATCAAGCCCAAAAATTAGACTCAACTAATTTGTTTGTGACAAATCGAGTTAATGCTGTTGTTCCATTGCAATTACATGAAGAACATATTATTGAACTATTAGATGGACACAACTCTATACAACAGATTGAAGAAAAAATATTTGAAAAATTTGCTGCTGGAGTATTAGTGGCATCTAATGAAAATGGTAAGATAAGCGACGAAAACCTTTTAAAGCCATTTATTAGTCACTATGTAGATGTTTGCTTGCAAAAATGCAAAATGAATTATTTATTAATTGGGTAAAGTGATGTTAGTTGAAAAAATTAAGACCAAAGTTGGTCATGAAGAGATAAATGTGATTATCGAGATTCCAATGCAAGATAGTCCTATAAAATATGAGATGGATAAGGAATCAGGAGCAATATTTATTGATAGGTTTATGCAAACCGCTATGTTTTACCCATGTAATTATGGGTTTATTCCGCACACCTTATCAGAGGATGGAGACCCGGTAGATGTATTGGTTGTATCACATTATCCTGTCATACCTAGCTCTGTGATTAGGTCACGCCCTATTGGTGTTTTAATGATGGAAGATGAATCTGGATTGGATGAAAAAATTATCGCTGTACCTAGCTCTAAGCTAGATATTACTTTTGATTCAATAAAAGATTTAGATGATCTTTGTCCGATGTTGAAACAACGTATAGTACATTTTTTTGAACATTATAAAAATCTAGAAAAAGGTAAGTGGGTGAAGGTAACTGGCTGGGAAAATGCTCAAAAAGCTAAGGAGTTGATTAATGAAGGTATATTAAGGGTATCTACTAAGATAGAAAATCAATAATTGGCATTTGCTTTATGACCGAAAACGATAAGGTGAAGAACAGTGCTTACATGATATCGAGGCAGCTTAAATGAAAGGCGAAGGATATACATTATTTCGTTCTGGAATTATAGTATCTTTCTTTACTTTAATCTCCCGTATATTTGGTTTAGCTCGCGAATTATTCATTGCTTCATTATTTGGTGCTGGTAATATTGCTGATAGTGTTAATGTTGCTTTTAAATTACCCAACCTATTTAGGCGTATTTTTGGGGAAGGGGCATTTTCAGTCGTTTTTGTACCTATTTTTAATACAAAACTCATAGAATCTCGAGAAGCAGCACGCCATTTCACTGGAATTATCTTTACTATTTTACTTATTACTTTAGTAAGTGTAGTAGTGTTAATGCAGGTTTTCATGCCATCATTAATGTTCATCATTGCTCCTGGTTTTCATGAAGATATAGACAAGTTTAATTTGACAGTTATTTTGTGTCGCATTACCATGCCATATTTAATTTTTATCTCGGTAAGTGCTTTACTAGGGGGAATTTTAAATTCAGTAAAAAGATTTGCAGCTTTTGCTTTTTCTCCGATCATTTTAAGTATTACTGTTATAATTACAACAGTAATATTACAAGAACATATATCTACTCCTATATCGATTAGTTTATCTTTGTTGATTGCTGGGTTATTACAAATTATCTTTATGTTTTTTTGTGTAATTAGGGTTGGTTTATCATTCCCACTAGTTTTTGACCCATGTAATAAAGATGTAAAAAAGTTTTTGTTTGGTATTGGTCCAGCGACTATTAGCTTTGGATTTCAGCAACTTAACTTATTTATCTCGCAATCAATAGCTAGCTTCATCGAAGGGACAATTTCAATATTATCCTATGCAGATAGAATATACCAATTTCCTTTATCTATAATAGGGGTAACTTTTGGTACGATATTATTACCAGAATTATCAAAAACATACCAAATGAATGATTTAGAAAAAGCGGCAAGGATTCAAAATAATGCTATTAAAGTTGGACTTTTATTATCTTTGCCAGCTGCGTTCGGTATTATCGCTTTATCGGAATCAATCATTCATGTAATATATGAGCGTGGAGCTTTTACTTATGCTGATACAATTAAAACTGCTGAAGCTATTTCCGGTTTTACCCTTGGTTTACCAGCTTTTATACTTGCCAAAATTTTGATGCCTATATTTTATGCTAATAGTGATACGAAAACTCCTTTAAAAATAACATTATATTCTCTTACTGTGAATACTATATTAAATATCGTTCTGATGAAACCATTTGGTCATCTTGGTATTGCTCTTGGCTGCTCTATTACCGCTTGGTATAATGTTTGGTTGTTATATATATATACAAAGAAATATGGTCATTCTTTCATTGATTCAAAATTATACTCTTTTTGTGGCAAGATTTTATTCAGCTGCGTAATAATGGTACTAGTAATTTGGGTGATTAAGCACTATTGTTCTGAATATTATTATTCCGAATTATTATTAGTAAAAACTTTTATGCTTGCAGCCACAATTTTAGCTGGAGCGATAACGTTTTTTCTAATGGTTTATTATTTTAAACTTTATCCAAAAAAATTTAACCTTAGTTCTATGTAAGACATAGGTTAAATCGCTTCGGTGTCATTCCTACGAAAGTGGGGGGCTTTGCAAACATGGATCAAAAACACCAACTATACAAGAATTATGCTCAATCTACTAACTCGTTACATCGATATTTGAGGTTAATTTATTAATGATGAAAACTGAATCTAATTATCAAGATTTTTTGAAAACTATAGCCATAATAACCATGGTGATAGATCATTTAGGGTTATACTTTTTCCCTGAATATGAAATAATGCGGGTTATCAGTCGTATTAGTATGCCGATTTTCTGCTTTTTTGTTGGCTATAATTTTCATAAAAAACCAAAAATTAAAATCCTTGTAGTCGGGGTTCTACTACATATTTTTACTACCATATTATTTAAGCAGTTCACCACAACTAACATACTTATTCCTCTTGCCTAACTATAATTTTTGTCAACAGAACCTAGCAATTTTACAATTTTTATTTTTCAAATTCTACTTATAGAATTGATAAATCAGTGAATAAATTGTGCTAAAATATCTATGTTTCAAAGAAAAATATAGAATCTACACATAATTGTCTTATCCCTTGTTGACAATTATTAAGAAAAAGAGTAACATGCTTGCTTGAGTTTAATAATTAACTCTTTAATAGCATGAAAACCTTGTATCTGTCAATTTATTTGGTTTAATTTCTACTGAAGAGTTGTGAATTAAGTTCGAATAAGTAACTCTATACTAAAAGGTTTTTATGGCTACTAAAGTAGGTAAGGTTAAATGGTTTAATACAACCAAAGGTTTCGGTTTCATCCAGCCAGACGATGGGGGTAGTGACGTTTTTGTTCACATCTCGGCTGTAGAGCGTGCCGGTATCCGTAATCTTAATGAAGGTCAAAGTGTTGGCTTTGATCTAGAAGATAATAAGGGGAAAATTTCTGCTGTTAATCTACAAATAAAATAATATTTATTTAAAACTACAAGCAACTACTCAAAATTTATGAGTGGTTATTAAACTAGTGAATTTTGGGTAGTATCATCTTTTTATACACTTAATGGATTATTTTTTGTAATTCAGTGTTTCACTGTAAGTTAAAGTTATAATTTTGTTGGGTCATGTGAGTATATTTTGTTACATCATAATATAATAGTTTTTTACTACACAATTAATTGACAACACACATTATAACGTAAGAACTTAATCATACACTTATTCTTTTAAAGTATAGAATATATGTTTACTCAAATGCTTTGACTAACCTGAATTCGATTTAAGACATTGGTTTAATAGCCTAGGGTGTCTCAATTTTGGATAAGAATTAACTAATTCTTATTAAAAAATCGTCTATTAGCGAAGTGCCGTCAGGCACTGTGGCAATCTTCATGAAGTATAAGGTCTCCTTTACAAGATTGCCACATCGCACCCCAATTCGGGATAAGAATTTGTCAATTCTTATCCCGAATTTGCGTGTCGCTGCTTGCAGAGGTTTCTCGCTAATAGACGGTTACAATCCCGAATTGGGGTAAAGCATTTGAGCATTTTTAATTTAAGATAAATAATATTGGACTTATATAATGAAAAGTTTTAATTTACCAAATGAAGTGATTATATCACTTGAACGCATGAACATAACCTCTCCAACGGAAATTCAAAGAAAGGCCATACCGGTTGCTATGCAAGGTAATGATGTTCTAGCTTCTAGTCAAACTGGTTCGGGTAAGACCCTTGCCTATTTGCTACCAATAATCAATTCTTTTATACAGACTAAATCAATGTCTTTGGTACTTGTTCCAACTCGGGAATTAGCTACTCAAGTGCGTGATACTTTAACTAAGGTAACTACTCAAATAAAACTTCCTAGTGCGGTTTTGATAGGCGGTGAACCAATGCATAAACAATTTACACAACTAAAAGTAAATCCTAAAGTTATAATTGGCACACCAGGTCGTATCATAGATCATTTACTTCATGGTACTTTAAAATTCAATACTATCCAACTGGTAGTACTTGATGAAATGGACAGAATGCTTGATATGGGTATGAAAGAACAATTAGAAGAGATAAATAAATATATACCTGCAAAACGCCAGGTTTTAATGTTTTCAGCTACTATGCCAAAACATATTATTGCATTATCGCAAAAATACGTGGTTAATCCTCATCGTATTACTGTTGGATCAACTACTAAGGCTGCATCTCAAATAAAACAAGAAACTTTGCGTGTTTCTGATAAAGAGAAATTTCCTGAGCTTATAAAGCAATTAAATGAACGTGATGGTTCTATAATTATTTTTGTAAAAACTAAGCGTGGTGCTGATCAGCTTGCAAAAATGTTGAAATTTGAAGATCACAAAGCTGAAGCTATACATGGTGATTTAACACAAGGTAGACGTGATCGTGTAATTTCATCATTTCGCTCTTCTCGTCATAGGATCATGGTGGCAACAGATGTTGCAGCTCGTGGTTTAGATATACCTCATACACAGCATGTTATCAATTATGACTTACCAATGGCTCCAGAAGATTATTTGCATAGAATAGGTAGAACTGGTAGAGCTGGTCTCTCAGGTTGTGCATTATCATTCATTTCGCCAGAAGATAATATCAGATGGAAAGCTATTGACCGCCTAATAAATCAAGGTGAAACTACTTCAAGAGCAGATATGAGGGAAAGTAAGAATCGCAGAAAACCATTTAATGGTCATAATGGCAAAAAAAGTTATTTTCCTCGTAATAATAATGATAGGAAACCTTATGCTGGTCCTGCTAGAAATAATAAAGCATTCTAATATACTCAGGTAGCACTTCAAGAATTAAGGTCGTTGTGTCTAAAGCACAACTATTGAAAGTTAAAAAACCGTCTATTAGCGAAGTACTGTTGTAAGGCTTAAACAATAGTACCCTACATTTTTCTATAATCGTCATAGCAAGGCTCTTTAGATGTCGTGGCGATCTAGGTAAACAGCGGCGAAGCTGTTTTTTTAGAGTAACGCTTCGCGTATCCTGGATTGCCGTGTCACCGCTTCCAGCGACTCCTCACTAATAGACGATCAGCAGCTATTTTAATAGTAGACCTCCTTCGAAACTCTACTTCTGCTGGTGATTTGTACGTCGATGCGGTACTCGAATCCGTAACGGAATTAGAGTACGCTGCGGTTCGAGGTGAAGCGTCTCCTTCAAATCCCTCAGCATAAGCGAGTTTCGAAGGAGGTCTAGTGGTTATATAAAAAATGTAGGGTACTATGGTTAATAGCTCTCAACTATCGAAACCAATTTTTTAAATCATTTGAGTATATACTTATTTACCCAAAGTTTTCTGAGATTGGGAATATACTTGTTGTTCAATGCTTGCAACCCTTGATATAGCCTGTTGTTTGATACCAAGATCTACTACATGCTCATATCTCATTCCATTATCTAGCAGGATATGACCAAGTTTATTTACTAACTCTACATCCTTTTTAGAGAATTTACTAATAATTAATTCTGTAATTGCATATAAAAACTTCCAAGATAGCTCGACTCTATCATTGAGTGAGAGGTTCTTTTTATTATTTTCTTTATTAAATGGTTCTGCATTATTAGGATCATCAACAAGCGTTCTAACCGATGTTTTCTTGCTCTTTTTATAAATAAAGAATGTGACAAACACTAGAAATAAACCTACTACAGCGATTATCAAATTAGTGTTTTGCATAAAACCCTCCAAATATATCTTACTGATAATGCCCTGCTACTTGACTCTATACCACACGATCTTCTTCTTGTGCTAAAAATTCTTCAAGCTTTTCTTTCGTATAATTTTTTTCCTCTAAGATCACTTCATTGTCAAAAATATGTTGTACTGTTTTTTCTTCTAATAACGGACCTTTTAAGCGTTCAAGAGCATTAGGATTTTTTTTATAAAAATCAAATATTGCTGTTTCTTGACCTGGAAACTTCCTTGCTTGAGCCATAATAGCACTTACAAGATCTTTCTGTTCGATATGCAAATTCTTAATTTTCATATATTCAGATAACATTAAACCTATTCTAACACGACGTAAGACTATCTTATTATAATACTCACTAATTTCTGCTTCTGATTTATCCTTAAATATCGAATTTGAGTCACTATTGCCCTCCATTTGAGATTTCAGAATACTTATCTCTTGGTCTATTAAAGATTTAGGAACATTAAACATTAATAGCTTTTCTAATTGATCAAACAAGCTCATTTTCATTAAAGTGCGTATAGGCTCACTATATTCACTCTCTATGCTTTTAGAAATATTATCACGTAACTTTTCTAGTGTTTCACAATTAAATTTCTTAGCAAACTCATCATCAATAACTACCTCATCAGCAGAATGTACTGCCTTTACTTGTACAATAAACTTAGCCGGTTGACCTGCGACTTGCTCCATATTATAATCTTCAGGAAATTTAACGTTGACTTCTACCTCGTCCCCAGTCTTAGTTCCAATAAGCTGATCTTCAAACCCCTCAATAAAAGTTCCACTACCAATTACTAGTTTATAATCTGTAACCTTACCACCTTCAAAAGCCTCATTATTGACATAACCAATCGCATCAATAGTAACTTCCTGCCCCTTTTTTACTTTCCCTTTACTTTCTTTATTATAAATTTTTGATATAGATGCAAGCTTATCTATTTGCTTATTAACATCATCTTCTTTAATTACTAACTTTGGATGAGTAATTTTCATTTTTTTAAAATCTGGCAATTCAATATCAGGTAATAATTCAAATTTTAGAGTAAATTCTATATCCTCATTCTCTTCATTACGTAAATTTTCTAACTGCGGATCACCTATTGTTTTTAGTTTATGATCTTTAATAACATGCTGTACTGCATGATTAATTTCATGGTTTACCACATCAGACCTAACAGATTGCTTATATTTTTTATTAACAATGCTGATTGGCACTTTACCAACACGAAATCCATCAAGCTTAACTTTTTTTGCTAAACTAGCTAATTCTTTTTGTACTTCATTGGCAATTTTAGAAGAAGGAAGGACTACTTTAACTTCAAAATCTAGACCTTCATTTTTAAGTTCTGTGACTTGCATACTAAAAAACTCATTAGCAATATTAAAACCTTACGAAAACTTGAAGAGCTACTAAATTAAATCAAGCTCTTCAGTTTTTGTATTATTATTTTGTGGTGCGGATGGAGGGACTTGAACCCCCAAGCCTTGCGGCGCTAGAACCTAAATCTAGTACGTCTCCCAATTTCGTCACACCCGCATAGCTGTACCCCTAACCTTAACATAGATTGTTTTAACAACTTAATTAAATAGGTTCAGCTAGGAATTTTATCAGAGAATTATAATACACATGATACAGACTTTGTAAATCTTTAATTTCTGTGTATTCATTAATTTTATGAGCTGTATTAGATTGTAAACCAAATTCCACAACAGGACAATAATTTTGGATAAACCTCGCATCAGAAGTACCACCACTAGTAGATAATTTTGTATATACTCCTGTTGTATTAGATATTACCCGAACAAAATCGGCAATTAACCCTACTGGTTCTTGGATAAAACAATTAGCTGAAGTTACACTACTTAATTCGTATTTAAAGTTATATTTCGCACAATATTTATTAATTATCTGATCTATCAAATCTGTTATGCTCGATGATGAATGAAGATCATTAAAACGAATATTAAACTTTGTTGTAATTTTTGAAGGAATTACATTAGTAACATCATTACCTACATCAATAGACGTAACTGCTAGATTCGACTGTTGAAAAAATTCACTTCCTTCATCCAGTCGATAATTAACCAACTCATTGAGTATCTGAGCTAAAGGAGTAATCGGATTACTGGCTTGTAATGGATATGCCACATGCCCCATTGTACCATATAGAACTAAGTTAAAGTTAATACTTCCTCGCCGACCAATTTTTATGGTATCGCCTATTTGATGCTCATTTGTTGGTTCACCTACAATAGCAAGATCGATCAAATTATTACCACCCTTATGCAAATATTTTAACATTTCCACAGTGCCATATTTAGCTTTTCCTTCCTCATCGCTAGTAATTAGAAAACTAATTGAACCATGCGAAGTTGGAATTAACTTAATAAAATCTAAGCTAGCAGCTAGGAAACATGCTATTGCTCCCTTCATGTCAACAACTCCCCTACCATAAATTTTATCACCTACGGTAGTTGCTATAAAAGGGTCGTTAAGCCATAATGCCTTATCACCTGTTGGCACGACATCAACATGTCCAGCAAAACAAATATTAGGTCTTGCATTACCATAAACAGCATAAAGATTGGTTACTTTATAATTATCCTCTCCAAATATTTTGATTTCAGTCTTAAAACCATTTTTTTCTAATAAATCATTAATATATTCAATACAACCACTACTCTCAGGAGTTACTGATTGAAAACTAATTAAGTCTTCAAGAAATTTTATCAAGATAACCTCCAGTAGTCATCAATTTATAGTTTTTCCTAAAAATTCTTCTTTCATATCTAGCCAATGTTTTATTCTCTGACAACCAAAACAGACACACCCGAGTGCCGCACAATCTTGGAAGCATTAGGACCTAACATATAGTCTCTAAGCTGTGGTCTGACTGCTGAAATAATGATTAAGTCAGCTTTCACTTCATTAGTATATTGTATTATTTCATCATATACTGCCCCTCGACCAATATGCAATTCAACTTCGATCTCCTCTGGCACATATTGTCTAATTAATTCTGTTACTTGTCCCCGATATTTTTCTTTTTGATCTTTTGCCCAACTTTTAGGCAAATAATCCTCAACCATTTTCATACCGAAATCTGAAATGATATAAAGAAAATGTAATTTGGCACTAAAGATAGTAGCAAAACTTAAAGCCTTTGGTAATATCACCTTAACTGATTGTTTATCCGACAAATCTATCGGTATTATTATATTTTTAAACACAATTAACACTACTCCGGTGCATTTATATTATTATCTATTTCTTACTACTGAATGTTTTGGCAAAACAAAATTATTAGTATCAGCAAAATGCTCAATATCTATATTATATAACATATAATTAGAATGTTTAAAATGTTTTACGTTGTTGTGAAACATTCCGATAAATTTATCCAATAGTTTAGAATCCATATTACTATTAGTAACTAAAATTGCTGTTACTGCTACTGTATTCTGATCGAGAGTGATCCCAGGATATAATCTTTTATCCAGTAATGCCTTATGAAAAGCTTTATTAGTGGCAATTAATTGTGCAATTTTATTATCTTCAATAGGCACAAAATCAACTTTACAGCTATTAGCAGTAAATCCCATCAAGGCATTAGGATGACCTACCGTCATCATTATCACATCAATTTTACCGCTGCAAAATTCTTTTATTGACTCTTCATAATTAATTTTATCACCATCTATTGGTTCTTTAGTAAAATTATATAACTTCCTTATAGCATTATAGGTAATAGTATTACTAGAGAATGGCAAGCCATTTGATATTCTCTTACCCTCAATATCTGAAAAAGTCTTTATCTCATCCTGATTTTTTACAACAACAGTAAAAAACTCATCATATAGATTAAGTACCTGACGCATTTCTTGCATTTTTTCTGTATTAGAGTAATATCCAGTACCTTCAAAAGCCTCAAGTGCTACATTAGATTGCACTAAAGCTAAATCTATCTTACTTTCTTTTAACAAAGCTAAATTTTCAACACCTCCACTGGTAGGTATTACTTCACAATTCACACTTTTATCAGCTAAAGTAAAGGTTTTACACAAATCCAACCCAATAGAGTAATACCCCTTTAAAATAGAACCAGACCCAATTTTCACAGTTCTTTGCGAAGCAAAAACACAATTACTAGTAAAAAATAGGCAAAAAACTACCAATATAACTCTGAAATTACTCATAAATAACACTATACACTAAAAATAATTGACCACTAATACTTAAAGACTTAAAATTTAATAAATCATTTTCCCTATCCAAAGTACCTTTACTATTATTGATAATCAAGATAATTATTACAATTCATGTGTAAAAAAAAATCCTTATTCCTTATAATATTCTTCTCCAATTTCAATTTCACTGCGGTTATTTAACTTACGCCAATTATTGGTGTCCCTAAGTGATACCAATTGCAATAATGAACACGGTGTATTTATCCAATCTCTATACATAATTGATTTTACTAAATCTACATTATGAGCAAGTTGATTCCAAGCGTAACAAACCATAGTAACGATATCTTCATATACACCATAACATTGGTTAGACAAGAAATGATTTTTAATCCATTCCCAAACTTGTTCCATTGCATTAAGTTCCGGTGCATAGGGCGGAAGCGGTATCAAAGTGATATTGCTTGGCACAGTTAGTTTTTTGGCTGTGTGCCAACCTGCATTATCCGTTAGTAAAGCTATATGTCGGTTGCCTTGAATACTGCGAGAAAGCTCTTCTAAGAATTTATTCATTGCCTGTGTGTTTGCATATGGTAAAATTAATGCACAAGCTTCTCCTGTCTCATGGCAAGCAGCTCCGTAAATATATGTTGAAATAAATTGCTGTTGCCGAACTTTACGGGGTCTAGTGCCACGCTTAGCCCATATACGAGTTAAGCTACCTTGTTGCCCAACTCTAGTTTCATCCTGAGACCATATATCAACTTTACATCTATCGATATTTTTTGGTAATAATTTTGTTAACATGTCTGGAAAGTTTTTTTATATCTATTTTGAGTCTCTTGATTTGATTTTGGATGCATTGAACGAGAAGTAATCCAGCTAAAACCAAGGCGGTGCATAGTATTGTAGACTGTTTTTAAAGCACATTTAGCACCATATTCCTCAAGTAACATGATATGTAGCTCTTTTCCAGTTATATACCCACCAGTTTTACTTTTACTGAGCGTATTGATTTTATCAAAAAGAGCAGATTCTTGTATAGTGTTAATCTTCCTAGGGGCACCGCTTCTTTGTGATTCAAATAATCCTTCAAAACCATGATTCCTAAATCTTCTGAGCCATGATTGCACAGTTTTCCAGTGTGACTTCACTATTTCAGATATGGCTTTAAAAGATTTGCCTAATTGAAGGTGATACATCGCCAATAAACGTATACGATTTCGACCATGCGGCTCATGTTTCATCATTTTTATAAAATCATGACCTTCAAAACCTTGCGGTAATATTAACCTAGCTATTTGAGTACCTATTTATCAGTTAAAAACCCATTTTATAACACCGTGTTAATTATTGCAATTAGTATTACTGGAAAGGAGCTACATATCATGTTACTTGAGGAATATGGTGCTAAATGTGCTTTAAAAACAGTCTACAATACTATGCACCGCCTTGGTTTTAGAGCTGGATTACTTCTCGTTCAATGCATCCAAAATCAAATCAAGAGACTCAAAATAGATATAAAAAAACTTTCCAGACATGTTAACAAAATTATTAGCAAAAAATATCGATAGATGTAAAGTTGATATATGGTCTCAGGATGAAACTAGAGTTGGGCAACAAGGTAGCTTAACTCGTATATGGGCTAAGCGTGGCACTAGACCCCGTAAAGTTCGGCAACAGCAATTTATTTCAACATATATTTACGGAGCTGCTTGCCATGAGACAGGAGAAGCTTGTGCATTAATTTTACCATATGCAAACACACAGGCAATGAATAAATTCTTAGAAGAGCTTTCTCGCAGTATTCAAGGCAACCGACATATAGCTTTACTAACGGATAATGCAGGTTGGCACACAGCCAAAAAACTAACTGTGCCAAGCAATATCACTTTGATACCGCTTCCGCCCTATGCACCGGAACTTAATGCAATGGAACAAGTTTGGGAATGGATTAAAAATCATTTCTTGTCTAACCAATGTTATGGTGTATATGAAGATATCGTTACTATGGCTTGTTACGCTTGGAATCAACTTGCTCATAATGTAGATTTAGTAAAATCAATTATGTATAGAGATTGGATAAATACACCGTGTTAATTATTGCAATTGGTATAATATAGCCTTTGATGAATTACCAAAAGAATATGTTTGTTTGCAGGCTAAACTTAACTTCTATAATGAGAATGAAAATTTACTCACTAAACTTTTTAGCATAGAATATTGTTTATGGTTTAAATAGCTTCTGAAAGGTTTAAGCTTGATGGACTTATCAGTAACTCTTGGAGGAACTAGCAATCATTTTAAGGTTGACGCCTTACAAAAAATAGGTTTTTGGGATGCTTATAATGTTACTGAGGATGCTGATTTAGGAATTAGATTATATTCTTTTGGTTATAAAGTTCATATGATAGATTCTTATACTTTAGAGAAATCACCTATAAATCTTATAAGTTGGATAAATCAAAGATCTCGCTGGATAAAAGGATTTATCCAAACATTTTTGGTATTTCTTGCCCAAAAAGACAAATATAAAAGGTTTAAATTTTATCAAATAACTACTATTTTCATTTTTATTGGTTTTTCTTCTTATGGTTTTTGTTGTTTACCATTTCTAATACTAACTATTAAAATTAATACATTCACCATAATTAATTATTTATGGATAATTAACAGTTTTTTTGCTTTTTCATACCTTTACGGAAGTGCTTTGTTTATTTTACTGACTAAAAAAGGTAAAATAACTAATTTTCGAGTATTAGATATTGCTGCCTTGTTTGTGTGACCTCTGTATTTTCTACTACATACGATAGCAAGTTATAAGGCGATTTGGGAGATTATTTTCATACCCTTCAAATTGGATAAAACTCAGCATGGGATTAGTACTCTAGACCTTGAATAAATCAGGGTATACTCGGTCAACTTCAAGAATTAAGGTCGTCGTGTCTAAATATCCATAGTATCTTACATTTTTCTATAATCGTCATAGCAAGGCTCTTTAGATGCCGTGGCGATCCAGGTAAACAGCGAAGCTATTTTTTTAGAGTAACGCTTCGCGTATTCTAGATTGCCGCGTCGCCGCTTTTTCGCAACTCCTCGCTAATAAACGATCAACAGCCATTCTAATAGTGGTTATATAAAAAATGTAGGGTACTATGGCAGAATAGTATGGTTTGGTAAATTACCGGTAAACATTAAAACACTTGATATTAACACCACCCAAAATAAAGTAAAAGGTAAAAATACTTTCCAACCTAACCGCATTAATTGGTCGTAACGATATCTAGGCAATGTTGCTCTTATCCATAAAAAACAAAATAATAAAACCCCGGTTTTTAGTACAAACCACATAAAACCTGGCACAAAATTTAAGACTTTAATGCCAAAAGGTGGCAAATAGCCACCTAAGAAAAATGTGGTGGTCATACCGCTAGCTAAAATCATATTAGCGTACTCACCAAGAAAAAATAATGCAAATCCCATGGAAGAATATTCAACATTATAACCAGCAACTAGCTCAGACTCAGCTTCTGATAAATCAAAAGGCAATCTGTTCGTTTCTACAAGTACTGATATGAAGAATATTACTGCCATAGGTAACAACATCAAATCAACCCACCAAGGCAATAATTGTTGCCTTTCTATGATTTCTGAAAGATTAAGCGTCCCCGTTGTTAAAAGTACAGTAACAATCACCAACCCTATAGATACTTCGTATGAAATCATCTGAGCCGACGATCGAACAGCCCCAAGGAAAGCATATTTCGAATTACTTGCCCAACCCGCTATGATTACACCATAAACAGCTAACGATGAGATTGCCATAATATACAAAACACCAACACTTATGTTAGCTAGTACAAGTTTCTTATCAAAAGGTATTACCGCCCAACCAATTAAACTAAGTACAAGGGTAATAATAGGTGCTAGGGTGAATAATATTTTGTCAGCTTGGTTTGGTATAATTGTTTCTTTAAATAATAGTTTTACTGCATCGGCAATTGGTTGCAATAACCCAAAAGGTCCTACTACATTTGGACCTTTTCGGAGTTGCATTAGCCCTATTACTCTTCGCTCAGCATAGGTAAGGTAAGCTACGCACAGCAAAAGAGGAATAGTGATAGATAAAACTTTCAAAGCTACAATAATTAATGGCAATAGATATTGTTGAAAGAACGATATCATGCAACTTTTTCCCTTTCTTGCTTTGACTCCACACATTTTGCCATAGTAACAGATGCTCTACTAATCGAGTCTGTCATATAGTAATTTATAGGTTTAGTCACTATATCGGATTTAAGTAAATTATCGAGGGAGGTAAATTGTATAAACTCACCACCTATTATCTCAGAAATATTAGCAAATATACTCAAATGATTTGAAGAATTGGCTTCGCAAAACTGCGTGGTATTCGCGTGCTCACGTACTTCATGTACGCTCTGCTCGCTCCCCCCTTGTTTTTCGTTCCAATTCTTCAAATCATTTGAGTATACCGGAAACTCGGCTGCCAACTTATTTCTTATTTCTATTAAATTGCTCATGCCAAGATCTAGTCCTAAATTATTGGCAAGATTATTTATAATAACCCAATCTTCTTTCGCTTGTCCTACCGGACTAGTTGCTGCCCTAGCATATTGTGGTCTTCCTTCAAAATTTACGTAAATAGCATCTTTTTCTGTATAGCTACTAGCAGGAAAAATGACATCTGCTGCATTTGCTCCATTATCACCGTGATGCCCTTGATACACTACAAAAGACGATCTGATTTTGCTCATATCAATTTCATCGCTACCTAGTAAATATACAAACTTAATTTCACCCTTTTCTGCCTTCTGTAAAATTTTAGAAACACCATTACCGCCATTTTTAGGACTAAAGCCTATGTCTAAACTACCGACCATTGACGCATGATTATGCAGTATATTAAAACCATTCCAATCATCTCTAACTATCTTATATTTATCTACCATCTGATGAATGAGTGCTAAAATAGCATAACCATCATCTCGAGAATATACCCCATCACCAATAATTATAACCGGATTTTTTGCAGCTGCCAACTCCTTAGAAAATTGATGTTCCCCTGATATTATTGCCTTAATTACCCCTGGACTCGCCCCTAATTCATTGATAGCATAAGTTTGGTCACTAATATTACCAATTCGGGCTACTGTTAGCTTCCCTTCTCTTTGCAACACGCCAATACGTGCATTAAGGACTGGTGCTATCTGTCTAATATTTGTACCAATTAACAAAGCTAGATCAGCTTTTTTAAGTCCAGAGATCGTTGTGTTAAATAGATAGTTTCCCCTACTAGATAGGTCTATTTTATAATTAAACTGGTTGCTATCAAAATTATTACATCCTAGCTTCTGTAACAATGTTTTTAACAAAAACATTGATTCGGTACAGGCAAGTGTTCCAGCTATTGCCGCCATTTGATTACCGGCAAGAGACTTTAATTTTTGTGCTACTAGTGCAATAGCATCACTCCAAGAAGCTTCAACTAATTTACCATTTTGTCTTATATAGGGAGAATCTAACCTTTGATATTTCAAGCCATCATAAGCAAATCTTGCTTTATCTGATATCCATTCATCATTAATATCATCATTAACCCTTGGTAATATCCTCATTACTTCATCCCCCCTACTATCAACCCGTATATTACAACCTTGGGCATCCAATACATCTATTGACTCAGTTTTTCTTAGTTCCCAACTACGAGCTTTAAAAGAGTAAGGCTTTGAATTTAATGCACCAACTGGACAAACATCTATAATATTACCTGATAACTCTGATGCAAGACTACGCTCAAGATACGAGGTAACTTCCATATGTTCTCCTCTGTAGAGAGCTCCTATTTCTTCAATTCCAGCAATATCAGTGGCAAATCTTATACATCTTGTACATTGTATACATCTAGTCATCTGAGTCTTAATCAGAGGTCCCATGTATTTATCTTTGACTGTCCTTTTATTTTCCGAAAATCTAGAACGTGCTCCACCATATTTAAAGGCTTGATCTTGTAGATCGCATTCGCCTCCTTGATCACAAATAGGACAATCTAGGGGGTGATTAATCAATAGAAATTCCATCACTCCTTCACAAGCCTTTTTAACACCTATGGTATTAGTGTGGATAACCATACCTGAAGTGGCAGGCATAGCACAAGAAGCAATGGGCTTGGGAGATTTTTCCATCTCCACCAAGCACATACGGCAGTTACCGGCAATCTTCAAACGTTCATGAAAACAAAAATGTGGGATTTCTATACCAAGCTTGCTGCAGGCACGAAATACGGTTGTGCCTTCCTCTACTTCAACTTCAGTACCATCTATAGTAAGTTTTATCATGATATATTGTATTTTATATTATACCATTTCCCAAAACTAAATTGCTACTCGGAGTACGAGTGTCGAGCACCGGAGCGTACATACTAGTACGTGAGGAGCGGAGATCATGAAGTACGACAACGTGATAATTAGTTTTCGGAAATGGTATTACGTCGAAATTATACCACATTATATGTTACTCACTAATCTAAATTTTCCAATTTTGCAAAATTAACTAACAAAAAGAAAGCAGAGATCTGTATATCATAACTTTTTAGGCTATTTTTTAGATCTCCGCATTAAGATGAAAAGACTACTTAAGTTCCTTGACATGCATCAGTATCGGCAGCACTACCAGCTACCATGTTTATAATTTCGGGAGCCTTAAACAATATTATAACACCAGTCACAATAACCAATGCAACTTCCCATTTTAATTGTCCTCTGAGAGTTTGAATCCCTAGAACAACTATACCAATAATTGCTATACCACGAGCTGTATTACCACGAAATGTTTTGATCATCTTACACAATACATCACCTACTGGATCAGCAGTACTAGCAAAAGCATCCGATGCTGTAGTAATTAGAGCAATGCTACAAAGAATAAACAGCAAACTCCACACAAAACTACTATCAAACTGTTTAGAATAGGACCTACAAATATTCATATTTTACCTCATTAACGAATTGTTTTAGACATGTGAATGATTCTATACTGTACATTTTTACAGTTCAAGGATTAATATAGGGTGATCGTAATCTAATTAGATAATTGCTGGAGAAGCAAGGTTTACATGGTGTTTTAGTCACAATTTTTGCAAGTTTAATTAATACTCCCGATGTTATCCCTGCACTTTCGGATGTCATCAACTATGATTTTAAACCGATGTCTTACATTAAATTGAGGTTACACTATGTACTTCTCTTTTGTGGGTAACTTCTAGAGTCTTTTGCTAACTTCTCAAAATGCAATAGCCCGTAGGCAAAAGCTATAATTGTAGGAATCATAATAATCAATATCCCCCAATTGCCAAAATAGTCAATAATATAAATGAAACCACAAGAAGTAATAACGTACATCAAAGCACGAGATACAGAAAATATCACGCTAACACAGGTAAAACGTTTAAATACAGGAAAGCTTTTATAAAAAATTGGAGCAGCAGAGGTATGACAGTACCTAAATAAAATAATGACTATCTGAATGAAAAATAGCTCAAACGGAAAATTAAGATTATTTAGCCAATATGGACAAAATAAAATAACAATAGAATATATAATAAGTATAATTTTTGCGGTTAATAATGGATATACTCTGTAACTTACATAAGATAATATTGATAAGATTAAGAACTCTAATACAGAGACAATAAAATTATGATGAATAACCTCAGTTGAGGTATAACCAAAATAAGTCTTAAGAAGAGTACCACAATGCAGATAGATAAAATAAAAACATACCGGTGTAGAACACTCTAATAAAAGGAACGCTATTATTGTTTTTTTATTAATTTTTTCATTAACGACTGGATCATTATGTAATGCTTTTATATCAATATGAGCTTTCTCATATTTCTTTTTTAGTATAAGTTTTGCATTAGCAAATTCAGGTGTTTCTCGCAATGTTGTTTTAGCAGCAAAACCAATCAATGCCACTATTGCACCTATCCAAAATGCTAGACGCCAGTTAAAACCATAGGAAGTAACAAGTGAGGCAATTCCTAAAGCACCCATACTTCCTAAGGTAGCAGATAGCCCTACCAATGTCACACTTACATACTGGATTGGTGGGTTAATTGTTTCGGTTAAATAAAGTCCTGCCCCTACTATCTCCCCCATAGATGTCATGCCTTGAATAATACGGCAAATTGTTATTATCCAAGTAGCAGCTACTCCTATTTGAGCATAGGTAGGAAGATTAGCCATGACAAAACATGATACAGCCATCATAAAAGTTGTAATTATAACAGTAGATTTGCGTCCTATATTATCACCCAACCAACCAAATATTAAGGCACCAACCGGCCGAAAAACAAAGTTAGTACAAAAGGCAAAAGACATCATTAAAGAAATGAAGTGAGAGTCAGCAGGTTCAAAAAACAACTCATTAAGAAACGCTGCCATATGAACATATAACATCAAGTCAAAATATTCTAAAAATGTACCAATTGAAAGTAAGCCCACTGCTTCTTTCTGTTCTCTAGTTAAACTTCTCTGTTCATGCGGATACTTTATCATTTATTTTTCTCCTTTAATGTTAAAATGAGCTTATATATTCTGCTACTTTAAAGAATTGGAGTCTACTTAACCTCAAGTATCAATGTAATAAATTAATAGTAGGCTCAAGTAATCATCGCCATTAGGGGTCACCCTTGTTATTATGTCACTCCTACTCGCCATTATGTCATCCAAACGAAAGCTGGGATGGACTATTAAACCGATGTCTTACATCGAATTTAGGTACATTATATAAATTTTTTAGATACTGGATTTTCCATGAGTCTCTTAGCTATCTCACTATCTGATATGGAATCGTTTTTTGTAGATCGAATATAGATAGTTACTAATTCTACCATTTTATCACAAAACTCAGATTGTAGCATTTGAGAAGCTTCTAGCTTTTGTCTATTCATTAAATCTATAGTCTCAAGTTTTTTGCTTTCTAGAAACTTATCAATTTCTTCGTTTTGCTGCTTAATTATATTATTGGCAGTTTCTTTGCCATCTTTGATCATTTTTTCTCTTAAAACTTCAATCTGTTGTATTTGGGCTGTAGCATCTTCAAATAACAACGTCATATCTTCGTTAAGTTTTTGGGCTTCTAAAACTTGGTCTTTGATGGCCATAATTTTGTCATCTAACGATTTTAAAATTATATTTTTTATTGGTCTATAGACTAAATACACAAAAATTAGGAAACAGACGGCTAGCCAAAATTTTTCATCAAACAATTGCATTATTTTATCTTTTTGTAAGATTCTTTTAATAACTCTAAATCAACTTCTTGATTAGTAATTTTTTGAATTAACAATTTTGCTAAATCGATGCATGAGTCATTTTCATTAATCCAAAATAATTTATTAGTTGTTTCTATATCATGACGATTATTGGCAATTTGTGCTTTCAACTCATTATGGAGTTGAATTTTTTTTGATAGAAGAGATGCTTCCATTGCATCCCTAGCTTCTTTTTTAATATTTTCCACTATATTTGATATCTCTGCTAGTGTATTTGCATATTGCTTATGCAAGTCATCAGCTTTTTCCCCAAGACTTTCTGCACTAGCAATATTGCTATCTATATAAGCTTGCCTATTCTCAAGAATCTTTTCAGTTAGCGGTGCAATGAACTTATGAACTAGAAGGTATAAGATACTAAAAACAACTACCAGCCAAAAGATTTGCGAACAATAAAAGGTAACATCAAATTGAGGCATAGTTACTTAGGAAAATATCAACAAAATTGCAATTACGAACGAGAATAAGCCCATAGCTTCCGTAAGTCCAGCTCCAATGAATGCCATTCTTTGTAATTGATCAGTAGCTGAAGGATTACGGGCAATTGAAGATAGCAATGCACTGAATATACTACCTACACCAATGGCCGCACCTGACATACCAATAGCCATTAATCCTACACCAATAAATTTTAGAGACGTTCCGTCCATATGTAAACTCCTAAATATAAAAAATTCTAGATTCTTGCATATTACTGCGTGTTTATCTATAAGACCATAAAAATGAAGTCATACGCAGAACCTAATGTGAATTTACAGCATCATTCAAGTATACACAAGAAAGAATTGTAAATATATAAGCTTGAAGTATTGCTATAAAAATCTCAAATCCAATAAGGATCACAATGAGTGGAATTGGCAAAAATTTAAAGAAAATCATTAATGAAACTATAAATCCTGCCATCACCTTTAGTAATATATGTCCTGCTACCATATTAGCAGCTAACCTTAAAGATAAACTTATAGGTCTTGCTAGATAGGCAAATAATTCTATCAAAATCATAAGCGGAGCTAACCAATATGGTGTACCTTTAGGCAAAAATATTAATAAAAAATGTATACCGTGATTAATAAAACCGATAATGGTAACCATAAAAAATATCATAATTGCTAAGGCAAATGTTACTATAATATGGCTAGTAACAGTGAACCCGTAAGGAAGCATGCCGAGCAAGTTACATAACAAAATAAACATAAACAAAGTAAAAATGAACGGTATAAACTTACGTCCCTTTTCTCCAACATTTTGATTGAGCATCACTGTAATTATATCATAAATTATTTCAGCACTAAGCTGTAATCTAGATGGTATAATTTTTTCACCTTTTAAGGCTAAATAAAAATAGGAAAGACCTACAATTCCAGCAAGCAACATAAACAAACTAGAGTTAGTAAAACTAATATCGAAACCCAATAAATTAATTTCTACTAGTTTCTTTATTGCAAATTGATCTAAGGGACTATGGGACATTATTTCTTATTTAGTTTTTGCCAAATTATTTTAAAACCTGCAAGCATACCTATCAACAAAAATATTATAATACAAAATGGTTTAGAATTAAACAATTTATCTAATGTAAAACCGACAATAAACCCCAGCATCACACTAGAAAACAAATCTAACGCTATAGCCAACGCATCAATTTCTTTTTTTGGATTAAGTTTAGGGTGAAAATGATTATTTGTTCGATTATTTGTTTTAAGTTTCTTAATCCTTTTTTGTATCTTATCTAACTCTTTTTGTTCCAACATATACATTAATACAAAGAAGTCTATTTAAACCTCAATTTCGGATTAATGAAATTAACCCAAAATTGGAATGATTTTCATTTACTAATAATCTTATTTTTATATCAATAAAAATAAGATTATTAGCGATAATAGATTAAAATACATTCGTAGAATCGCTTCAAGAATGCATTTTTTTGATATTCTAGCCAGTTTTGGATTAAAATTTTTAATCCAAAACTGAGGTTTTAAATAACCTTGGCACTATATAGCTATGTAACATTAGACCTTTGTTTGTAAGATTAATATGACCTTTATCACCTAATCCCTCATCCCACCTAAGTAAACCTAGCTTTTTATAGTATGTTGCCTTTTCCATATCTAAAATCTCAAATAATTGTTTACCAATTCTTTTCTGTATACTATCAATAGTTAAACCCTTTTCAAGACGTAGTCCCATCATCAACATTTCTGCAATTATTTCTTGCATAGAAAGTTTATTAATCTGCTGAATACCACATCCTAAACTGTCAACATCTTGTAACCATTTTTCTGGTTTATGCCACATCATAATACTATATAGATTAGATGTAAAATTACTATCACACATGTTAACCCTGCTGTGGCTACCCGGACCTACACCTAAATAGTTGTCATATTGCCAATATGTTAAGTTATGTTTACATTCATGACCTAATATAGCATAATTTGATATTTCATATCTAAGATATCCTTGGGACTTTAAATAGCAGTTAGTCCACTCATAATGGTCAGCTGCTTGATCTGAGTTTGGTATAGTTAGATTTCCCTCGTTAAACAATTTATAAAATAACGTACCCTTTTCGATTACTAGTTGATACAGTGAGATATGACCTGAGGCAAGTTTCATGGCATTGGTAAGTTCATCTTGCCAACTTTCTAGAGTTTGGTTACTTCTTGCATAAATTAAGTCAAAAGATATTCTAGGGAAAAGATGGCGAGATGTCTCAATAGCTTTGATTGCTTGCCCTACATCATGTTGTCGTCCTAAACTCTTTAAGTCATCTTCCACTAGAGACTGGACGCCAATTGACACACGGTTTATTCCAGCTGATCTAAAGTCCCTAAATTTTTCAGTCTCAAATGAAGTGGGATTTGCTTCTAAAGTAATTTCTGTCTGCTCATCTATTGTTGCTAGATTTGCTATTTTTTTAATTATTCCTTCAACAACAAATGGCTTCATTAAAGATGGAGTTCCACCTCCAAAGAAAATAGATTTTATATATTTATGACCTATAATATCCTTGAAATGATCAAGCTCTAGTTCATAACATTTCAACCATGTATCATGATCTACTTTATCTACAACATGAGAATTAAAATCACAATACGGACATTTTGACAAACAAAATGGCCAGTGTATATATATTGATAAAGGATTTTTCATGTTTATGCTTAGTTGAAAATTACTTCAGCTCATCTTTTACTATCACTACTTCCAAACCCTTTATTTAGGTATATTACCATACGTAAACAATAGTAGCATGTTAGCATCGGTATGTTCTTTGAGAGGTGGATAGGTGATCAGATCATAAGATTATACATCTATTTTAACCGGTAAGTTACTGTCATTACTTCACCATTCTTAATCAAATTAGCGGCAATAGCTACCTTAAGTACGGTATCTAGGGTAATGGTTGATAGTATCACCCCCTTATATTCTAGGTAGTCTTTAAATAACCTGAATTCGATGTAACAAGTTACATCGAATTCAGGTTATCTATAGAAACAATCAGGTTTGAAGCAGCTGCCCACCTGATTGTTAAAATATAACACTCCATTCAATATGTGATTTTAATTATTATCATCATTGGATTCAAAACAAAATAGCAGAAATTGGTAAATTATCTGAGGTCATTTCCATGTTCTTTGTCACCTAATTCAATTTGATGTACCATATTT
Organism: Candidatus Tisiphia endosymbiont of Neophilaenus lineatus; assembly: GCF_964264975.1. NCBI lineage: Bacteria > Pseudomonadati > Pseudomonadota > Alphaproteobacteria > Rickettsiales > Rickettsiaceae > Candidatus Tisiphia > Candidatus Tisiphia endosymbiont of Neophilaenus lineatus. The sequence goes on from NZ_OZ183649.1 coordinate 36,919, forward strand.
CATAACTATTTTATTAAACGATCGACATATTCGATATTATGGTAGATATTCATCAAATAGATCTTGTAACCAGTTTCCTGATAGACTAACTTCAGAAATATCAGGCTGAGGTGGAACAAAGCTAGAATTATCACGAGTTTGAAATTGTAAATTTTCAATAGGCCGTTTTGGTGATATGCCTTCTTCTCTTTGGTATTCAACCGTGTCTTTCCATTTTTCTGCTACTAATGCCGCAAACTCTGAATGTATTGTTGCAACATCTTGTTTACATTCAAAGCCTACACCTTCGACTTTTATGCTGTATCCCTTATCGCTCAATTTATAGTCTTTTAATACTTTATTGACCTCTCGTTGTGTTGCAATAGTTTGTCGCTCAATATATGGATTATTAGTTTCAAATAGAATGACAAACTCTTTTTTATCTCCATATTGACCATCAATAATACGCTCAACTAACTTTCTTGCAGCGTCACGGGCTGTACTAGTAGTGTTAGGTCTTTGGTATTGCTCTGCTAATGTATCGACTATAGTAATGGTTTTACTATCATTTAATAGATAAGTAGTAAGTAAATCTTGGGAAATTAAAGTTTCTGTTAATTTTCGACTTTCTCCTTCTGCATAATTAGGATACACTCTACCAGGAAAATATCCTGGGGGACATTCCTCTTTTGTCTTATATTGGATAAATGGAGATGATTCGTTCAATCTGATACCATGTCGTGCAGCTAAACCTTTTATATATTCTTTACCTTCTGTCACACGAGCTAGATCCTCTCCTATAGGCAGAGAAATATCCAATGTATCTAAGTCAGTTTTTGTTTTATAAGCTTCAAGCAATTTATCACGTACTATAGGCGTAATTCCATCAATATTAGCCCATAATTCTCGTGCTCCTGTTAATATTGCTGTTTCTCCGTTCACTTTAATTTACATTTTGATAATATATTAAGGTAATCTATTACCCGAGCCATTACGCCTATACGAGATGCCCCGGCAATCCAAGCAGTATCATAGTCCTGATCTTCTGGAGTTTCGCGATCAATTAGACATAGTACTTTAACACCAGCTAAATATTCTTTCTCATACTTTTTTATCCAGTCTTGGAAAGATAGCTCATTACGTTCCTGACCAGGTTTACGACCGAAAGCATTCTGAGAAATATAGAAAAGGAAATCCATGATATCTTGTTCATCTAATCCTGTTCCTTTTCCAAGGTTTTTACGTAATATTTTAGCATTAAATTTGCTAGGATCACTTTGATCAGCTTTAGATTTTTTTATTGCAGGATATATCTGTTTAAAAGTTATTACAGAATCCTTTACTCCTAGACGATTAATATCCTGCGATTTGAAGTTGCTTTAATAAGGCTTCTTGATGTTCTGATGCACTTCTTATACCTTGACCTGCTTTTTTATAACCTATAAAACCCAATTTAGTTGCAGCTAATTCGAAATGAGATGGTTTTGTAGACTTTGTATATCCATCATAAGTAAAATAAGTAGTAGGAAACAAAACCCCGACAACAGCAGGTATTAGCCTGTAAAAAGTATGTTTTGCCATATTTACCCTTTTGGTTAGAATTTATATTAATTTCTTAAGTTAAAGTATCTCACTTGTCAAACGTATTTTTAGGGCAGTTTAAAAAACCCAACTTTAACCTATGTCTATAATTGTTAAAATTTTCTCTAGTTTCAGTATTAAAATCATGTTTTTAGCAAAATATTAATTTAACAATCAGATGCAGAGCCATCTCAAATCTGATTGTTTCGATAATTTCACCGAATTTGGGATAAGAATTGACAAATTCTTATCCTGAATTCGCGTAAGTTCTATTAAATAAACGGATTAGTGATTAATAATTTATTTTGACTAATAACAGCTGATGTACCTAATGGCAGTGGTACATTTCGTGCTATATGTCCTATATCTTTTATAAAGAAGGCGGGTACTTGTGAATTTTCTACTGCAATTTGAATTGCCGTTTGTGTAAGATCTCTACCATCTTGTTCCTCTCCGTTTGTAAATTCACCGAAAAGAATTGCTTGGCTTTTTTCTAGAATTCCCACTTGTTTTAATTGTTCTAATCTTGCAAATATTCTATAACCTCTTTCTCCTACATCTTCAAAAATTAATATTTTATTGGTAGAATTAAGTTGCCAGTTTGTATCAAGAGAATATTGCACCATAGATAAATTACCACCAAGGATTTGTCCTAAAATTGAATCTCTATTCGTTAAATTTTTTGCTATTGCATTTATAGGATAAAGATCATAAGTAAAATTTTTAGTATTACCTAAAAGAGCATTGATTATATCAATGTGGTCTTGAGCATTTACGTCTCGCACTATTCTGTCTAAAACTGCAGCGTGTAAAGATGACCACCCTATTATTTGGTTAAAATATAAGTGTAACGCAGTAATATAGCTAAAGCCTACTAATATTTTATATTTATTGAACATATGAGGTTTCAAAAAAGGAATTAATTCCATAGAACCATATCCTCCTCTATAAGCCCATATAACATTTGAATCTAGATTTTGTAGAGCTGAAATAAAGCTTTGTAGTCTTACTTCTAATGTTAAATAATGCTTGGATCTGATCAAAATATTGGTACATACCAAGCGTTTTTGAAGAAGGAGCTACAACATCTATGATTAATTTTTTCATTGACATCTCTTAAAGAATTTAAAATTATATCCTTTCTTAATTTAAAATAAAAATGTTGATACTAATATGGTGCCGCTAGTAGGAATTGAACCTACGGCCTCATCATTACCAATGATGTGCTCTACCTCTGAGCTATAGCGGCCTAGTTTTAAGAGAAGTCTCAGACTATATGAGTATGATCTTTTTGACATATATTGCTTTATTGGTCAAGCAATAATTTTAAAATAATTACTTAGTCAGTTAGCATTTGAGTGTATAGTGTATAATTAGATTCTTTTTCATCTAGTAGAAAAAACTCCATTACCATGCGTTTTCAATAATAATTGGTATACTGTAAGGTTTAATAATTATTAGATCAAATCTGACTTGATAATTTTGGTATTTTGGGTTAGAGCTTAAAAATATACTGGCAGATCTTTTTATTCTTGCTTGTTGATGAGTTGATAATATCCGATCATCAACGTCAGAACGTCTTGCTTTTACTTCTATAAAAACAAGTTGTTTTCCACGTAGGGCAATAATATCAATCTCACCAACATAATATCTTTTACGATGGTGAAGAATTTGATAAAATTTAATTTTATAAATAACAATAGCCACATACTCAGCTATTAAACCGAATGTAATCCTTTTCATAATAATGTTTGCAAGAACTTGAAGAATTTTGAGTACATTCACCGCATAATAGCATATACATCAAGTAGCACTAATGACTTTTACATATAAAATATAAAAAAATTACAGTATTCTTAATGCTTTAAAGAATTAGTTATTGACTCTTATTATGCCCCCCATTACACAAAGTCGATAATAAACTACCTCATGAATTAGCATTTTGTGGTAGCGAGGGAGGGATTTGAACCCCCGACACGCGGATTATGATTCCGCTGCTCTAACCAACTGAGCTACCCCGCCATGATGGAAAGAGCTTCAGAAAAATCACATGCTAGACAACTCCAAACAGATTATGTAAAATTTTAACGTTTAGAGAATTGAGTACTTTTTCTAGCTTTATGCTTACCATATTTTTTCCGTTCTACAACCCTTGAGTCTCTTGTTAAGAAACCGGATTTGCGTAAAATACTATGAAATTCTGGTGCAATTTTGTCAAGTGCTCTAGAAACACCGTGTAGTACAGCACCCAGTTGCCCTGATATTCCACCACCTCTAACAGTACATATTATATCATATTGCCCAGCAGTATTAGTTACAACAAATGGTCGCAAGAGAGATTTGGTGTGAGCTTCACGAGTGAAATATTGCTCCATATTTTTTTTGTTGACAATTACCTTACCACTACCACTTTTTAACCAAACTCTAGCAATTGCACTTTTTCTTCTCCCTGTACCATAGACTTTATTATCACTACTTTCTACAGGCGTTTTAGGCTTAACTAACTTACTCTGAACATCGCTTTTGGTTTTTTTGCTTTGAACCTTTAATATTGTCATAATTCACTATTTTTTATTCTTTGTATTTTTGCTTGCAAAATCATAAAACTCAGGTTGTTGGGCTTTATGTGGGTGTTCATTCTCTGCATAGACATATAGATTACCCATCTGCTTTGATCCCAAAACATTTCGCGTAATCATTCTTTTTACAGCAAGCTTAACGACACGTTCAGGATATTTACTAGACAGAATTTTTCCAGCTGTTGTATCCTTTATCCCACCTGGGAAACCAGTATGGCGATAATAAAACTTACCATCTTTAAGGTCTGATTTTTTACCTGTCAAGCAAATATGCTTGGAATTAATTATTATTACATAATCTCCACAATCTAAATGAGGAGTGAAGGAAGGCTTATGTTTGCCGCGTAAGATTTTAGCTACTTCACTAGCAAGTCTACCTAATACAAGGTCTTTAGCATCTATGACCCACCACTTTTTCTGAATTTGTGATGGTTTTGCAGAATAAGTTTTCACGTTATATATCTTTATTAATTAGAATTAATGTTATCATTGTCCTCGCCTAAGCTATACTAAATAGCATTATAACCACTATTTTGTCAAGAGAAATGTAAATATATATTTTACATAGTTTCTTGACTAATCGACAAACATAATTTTTTTATCAGTAGCAAAATACATACTACCACAGCAGGTTTTTCCATGATATTCAATATTTTTAGTAATTTTAGCAATCTGTGGAGTAGTGCTTAAATTACCATTAACATCTGATTGGAAACTATATAATTCACCTTTAGTGGAAATAATATTTAAATTCCACTCTTCTGCCTCAGCTACCTTACCAATTATAGGAGTTAGGAATGATGAGGCTTTAACTTTTTTAATATCTTTCCCATCATTTAGATCTGCTACAAACTTGACTTTACCAAAATCAGTACTTATAGCAGCTATTTGTCCAGCATTATTTGTTACAAATAAACTATTACCCGCTAACAACATAGATTGCACATCATAAGCTTTGGTTTGCCAAAGAATATTACCCGTCATGATATCTAGCTTTACTATCTTACCAGCACTATTAGCTATATATATGTGAGAGTTATTGACAATAGGTTTGCATAATATAGATGCTGCCTCAAAATTTGGCAAGCCTATTTCTTGATGACTAGATAAATCGTTAGTCCATAGAACTTGACCGCTAGCTGCTTCTAGAGTAAGAATTTGTCCTGAATTATAGTTTACTATTACATGATTATTTTGTACTATTGGGCTAACATGGTAACTTGATGACAAAGTTTCTACTATACCTTCATGTTGCCAAACAAAATTTAAGTTATCAATATTAATCGCTAATATTTGATTAGTTACTGTTTGAACTACAATAGTATAATTATTAATTAATACCGGTTTTACTCTAGTAATATCAGGCAACTCTTTTCTGATTATTTCATGACCTGACCTACTATCTAATACTACCAAGAATCTTGAACCATAGGTAACATATAGTTTATCATTATGGCATAAGATCCCTCCACCAACATAATAATCACTCTTATTAGTGCTGATATTATATGACCACATAATAGATTTATCTTTCATAGAAAAAGCGGAAATATTACCTTTAGTATCAATGGTATAGGCAACAGCTTTATTAAAAACTGGCTCTGATATTATTTTATATTTTGCAACAGTATATTCCTTATTTTGCAGCTGTTCAGGGCTAAATATATTTATTTTTACAGCAGAATCTATTTGAATTATTTCATTACTTTCTACAGATAATCTAGGAGTTAATTCTACAATATTTTTAATCTTTTTAGCTCCAAGACCACAAGAAGTCAGAAGAAAAGGTAGTAAGAAAATAATTAATCGTTGTTTTATCATAATTTAAGCCTGTGTTATTACGCGAATTCGGTGAAATTATAGATTGCTTCGTCGACCTACGACCTCCTCGCTAATAGACGTTTTATAGACGTATATGTCTATGAGCGAGCGAACGTATGTGAGCGTGGCAATCCATTTTGCTAAAAACATGATTTTAATCTTTTAAAATCATGTTTTTAGCTTTAGAAAGGTTTAAAATGCATTCGCGTTAGCCGCTTTAAGAATGCATTTTTCCTTATATTAAAGCCAATTCGGAATAAGAATTAACTAATTCTTATCCCGAATTGAGGTTTATTGTAAGTTTGAAAGTAAAGCTTTAGCCTGCTCTTTAACTACTTGAGTTGTACTTTCTAGTGATATTACCTTTTTCAAAGTATTTTCTGCTAAATCTTTTGAGTTGTTGTTAATATACCAAATTGCTTTGATAATATTTGCAGTACCAAAGAATGGTTTATTCTCATCATCAAAATAATTTAAATATTCCTCGATTTCATTAATGTTTGCATTAGATAAATTTGTTTCGTCTATCATTAAACTTAACCAAACTAGACGTGCATATGCACTTGTTAATTCGGCATAATTCTTGTTATCAATAATTTTCTTTAATAAAGTTCTAGCCTCTATAAAATCTCCTTGTTGTATTTTTATACTGACTTGTGCGATAGCAGCAAGCTCTCCTACTTTATTATTACTTGTTTCAATTAAATTATCCAACGACTTTATGGTTAGGTCTTTGTTGTCATTGATAAGCGACATAGACTTAACTAAAATATCACCTGTCTTTTGATTATTCTTTATTTTCTTACCGTCAAGCCAATTGTTTATTAGCATAAATAATACGACTATTAGTGCGAGGATTATAGTTATAGGAAGAAGTTTTTTAAAGTAATAAAGTTTCTTTTCTTCATTTTTATCATTTAAGACTTCTTCTAAAATGTCAGTCATTATTATTTACCTTTTTGTTCATAAGAACCTAACGCTTACAAGCAAATTTGGTTCTTGCATCCTTAGCTCTTTTTATTGATGTAGCTGATCTACTCGGAAATTCTGTTTCAAGTTTATCAAGAATAGAGCATGCCTCTTGTATTTTATTCAATTCCCCAAGAGATAATGCTAATTTTAACAATGAGTCAGAAGCTTTAGAACCTTTTGGTGATTGTTTGTAACCTTTTAGATAATTTATAGCCGCTTTATCAAACATATTACGTCTAAAAAAAGATTCTCCGTACCAAAAATACGCATTACTTACCAAAGGACTATTAGAGTAATTTTTTAAAAAATTTACAAATTTTTCTTCTGTATCGGTTAATTTATTATCTTTTAAAGAGGCAAGTGCTAAGTCATAAAGTTGCTTATCTTTTGCTATCCCCGAAATGGGTTTTGCAATATCATGCGACGCAACTTCCTTTTGTACTTCTTTAGTAGCTGGTATTTCAAAGACATCGCCAACTATAGAATCATCTGCTAAATTTTTTGCTGTACTGGTATCCTCAGAACTTATTACCTCTTGTTTTGTAGAGCCTAAAATTCTCTCTAATTTGGCAATAGTATGTTCAATTATTTCGACTCTGCCAAGTAAGTGCTGATTCTCTTTCTCCAAAATATCTAATCTTTCTGTGCAATCATTAGATGAATTAAATTTTAAATCTTTTCTAGTAATTTGATTTCCAGCAAATACTTGCGTAGAAATCAAAATAATCAATAAATGTATAGCAATTGCTTTCATGAATTAATATTTAATTTAATATATTGTAAAACCATCTGAGTATACTAGAAAAATTATAGTAATCCACTTAAACAACTTTTGGCATCTGTTGCAATATAAAGTTTTTCACTTTCTCAAATGCTGTGTTCTCAATCTGCCTAATTCTTTCCTTAGAGATTTTATATTCAATACTAAGAGTATCAAGAGTTTTCGGAGAATCTTTTAATTTACGCTCAGTGAGAATATGTAATTCACGATCATTTAATATCTTCATCGCTTGTGTTAGCAAATTATGTTTGTTAACAGAATCCTCTTGGCTAATTAATCTTAGCTCTTGATTTGGACGGGTTTCCGGTAAAAATTCAATTAGCTCGCTATCACTGTTATCATTTCCACTATTTACCAAATTATTCAATGATAAATCTGGACCAGATAACCTAGAATTCATTTCACTAACTTCATTCTTAGTCACTCCAAGTTCTTGAGCAATTTGAACAAAATCTTGATCTGTAACAGCTCTTGAATATAGGTTAGTGATTTTATGCTTAATTTTACCAAGGCTAAAAAATAACTTTTTTTGTGCTGCCGTAGTACCCATTTTAACCAAAGACCAAGATCTTAGGACATATTCATGGATTGAAGCTTTAATCCACCACAAAGCATAAGTAGACAAGCGAAAACCTAAATCAGGATTATATTTCTTTACTGCTTGCATAAGACCTAAATTCCCTTCTGACACAAGCTCATTTAGAGGTAGTCCATAATTTCTATATCTAACGGCAATTTTTGCTACCAATTTCAAGTGACTAGTTACTAGCTTATGAGCAGCTTCTAGATCATTCTGCTCAAGATAGGCTTTGGCAAGTAGAAACTCTTCTTCTTGTGAAAGTGATGGAACTTTATTGATCTTTTGCAAATATTGATAAAACCCTGATTCTGCAGAAATTACTGGCACACTGATTTTGTTAGTCATATAATACCTTTAAAATAGATTCCTTTACTTAGGGGATATACTAGAATGGGTACATAATATCATAAGTTTAAAATATTTTAAATAGACTTCTTGTAAAAAATTGAAATTTGACTTTTTTACAAAAGGAGAGTAACATTGTGTTACAAAAATCTAATAGAAATTTTGCCTTAGCCTTAGTTAGTTTAGTACTTAGCATGGTTTTTTTAAGCTTTGCATCAATACCAATTTACAATTTATTTTGTAAAGTCACTGGATATGGTGGTACTACCACAAGACAAGAACTCAATATATATTCTCCTAAAAAAGGAACTAGAGTGATAACTATAGAATTTGATTCTAATGTTGACAGTAAATTACCTTGGCGATTTATTCCTAAACAAAGAAGGGCTACAATTATCCCAGGACAAAATACACTAATTTTTTATGAGTCTGAAAATCTAAGTAACGATGATATAATAGGAACTTCCATTTATAATGTTACACCTAATAAAGCTGGTAAATACTTTGTTAAAATACATTGTTTTTGTTTTGAAGAACAGTTATTAAAAGCAGGAGAAAAAATGTTGATGCCAGTGACATTTTTTATAGCCTCTGATTTTGAGGAAGATAAAGAAATGAATGATGTGGATACAATAACCTTATCTTATAGTTTTTATAAGGTAAGAACCATTGAAAAAGATTCAATGAAATTCAAATAATAATTTAAGAAGTAGAAATTTAGTAGCTATTTATATAGCTAACCCGATTAGCATTACTTCGTCATTGCGAGGAGTAGCATTGCTACGACGAAGCAATCTAGATCCAATCGTCTTCTTGGATTGCTTCGTCGCCACCAAAGTGGCTTCTCGCAATGACAACAATTTACTATGGCTAAATACTAATCGGGTTAGCTATAGATGATTTTAATAAAAAAAGTTAATTATTTTATGACCATAACAATTCATTCCCAAGAAAACTTTAAGAAAATGCATATTGCAGGTAAACTTGCTGCAGAAACCTTAGATTTCATTACTAATTATGTAAAACCAGGAGTGAGTACGATCTATTTAAATGATCTTTGCCACGATTTTATTGTGTCCAATAATGCAATCCCTGCACCTTTGAACTATAACGGCTTCCCAAAGTCAATTTGTACTTCTGTTAATCATGTAGTATGCCATGGTATTCCAAATGATAAACTCCTTAAAAATGGCGATATAATAAATATTGACGTTACTGTAATTGTCGATGGATGGTATGGTGATACTAGTAGAATGTATTATGTTGGTGATGTAGGAATTAAAGCAAAACGCTTAGTACAGGTTACTTATGATGCTATGATGATAGGAATTGAACTAGTAAAACCAGGAGTACATTTAGGAGATATCGGAAATGCTATACAAACTTATGTTGAAAAACATAATTATTCAGTTGTTAGAAATTATACTGGTCACGGGATAGGGCGTATATTTCATACAGAACCAACTATTCTACATTATGGCAAAGCTGGCACTGGCTTGGTCTTGGAGGAAGGTATGTTTTTTACTATTGAACCAATGGTAAATGCTGGACATCACTCCACTCATCTAAGTAAATTAGACGGTTGGACAATTACAACAAGTGATAAATCATTATCAGCACAATTTGAACATAGTTTAGGCATAACCAAAGATGGTTTTGACATTTTTACTTTATCACCAAAACATTTGACATATCCACCTTATAAAACAGACTTATTGTAAAACTAAATATGAAATATGATATACCCCATTATATTGGGCATAGACAACGCTTAAGACAACGTATTATTGTTTCTGCAGAAAATCTTGCAGATTATGAATTACTTGAAATGATATTATTTTCTGTAATACCTAGGTTCTGTTGACAAAAATTATAACGTAACCATATTAAAGTTCCAACAAAATTTAGAAAAGCTAAGAAAGTGGCTGGAGCCTTATCAAATCTAGAAAATATACGCCTAAAATGTTTGATTTTACCAAATAAGCACTCAATTAAATATCGTTCCTTATAAGTATGTTTATCATATTCACGTTGTACTTTACGGTTAGATTTTGGTGGTATAACAATCTCACACCCCTTATTTTCTAAACTTTCTACAAATGCACTACTATCGTATCCTTTATCGGCTATCACAGTCGTATTCTGAACATCTTGAGTAAGATTTCCCGCTTGAGTTATAGCCGAGTAGAAATCATAGCTCTTACCATCCTTTAATTAATAAAGTTTCATTGCTATGATAGCCCTCACAGAACCGTGCTTGTGGTTTTCCCACACACGGCTCTTCAATATAGCTATTCTGCTTTGAAGTAGTACCATATAAAGAAAACTTTATTTTTGGCATTGGTAGCGGATTCCACTGCAAATAGTTTTTATACCAATTGCAATAATGAACACGGTGTTATAAAATGGGTTTTTAACTGATAAATAGGTACTCAAATACCTAGGTTAATATTACCGCAAGGTTTTGAAGGTCATGATTTTATAAAAATGATGAAACATGAGCCGCATGGTCGAAATCGTATACGTTTATTGGCGATGTATCACCTTCAATTAGGCAAATCTTTTAAAGCCATATCTGAAATAGTGAAGTCACACTGGAAAACTGTGCAATCATCGCTCAGAAGATTTAGGAATCATGGTTTTGAAGGATTATTTGAATCACAAAGAAGCGGTGCCCCTAGGAAGATTAACAGTATACAAGAGTCTGCTATTTTTGATAAAATCAATACGCTCAGTGAAAGTAAAACTGGTGGGTATATAACTGGAAAAGAGCTACATATCATGTTACTTGAGGAATATGGTGCTACATGTGCTTTAAAAACAGTCTACAATACTATGCACCGCCTTGGTTTTAGCTGGATTACTTCTCGTTCAATGCATCCAAAGTCACATCAAGAGACTCAAAATAGATATAAAAAAACTTTCCAGACATGTTAACAAAATTATTAGCAAAAAATATCGATAGATGTAAAGTTGATATATGGTCTCAGGATGAAACTAGAGTTGGGCAACAAGGTAGCTTAACTCGTATATGGGCTAAGCGTGGCACTAGACCCCGTAAAGTTCGGCAACAGCAATTTATTTCAACATATATTTACGGAGCTGCTTGCCATGAGACAGGAGAAGCTTGTGCATTAATTTTACCATATGCAAACACACAGGCAATGAATAAATTTTTAGAAGAGCTTTCTCGCAGTATTCAAGGCAACCGACATATAGCTTTACTAACGGATAATGCAGGTTGGCACACAGCCAAAAAACTAACTGTGCCAAGCAATATCACTTTGATACCGCTTCCGCCCTATGCACCGGAACTTAATGCAATGGAACAAGTTTGGGAATGGATTAAAAATCATTTCTTGTCTAACCAATGTTATGGTGTATATGAAGATATCGTTACTATGGCTTGTTACGCTTGGAATCAACTTGCTCATAATGTAGATTTAGTAAAATCAATTATGTATAGAGATTGGATAAATACACCGTGTTGATTATTACAATTGGTATTAGAGCAGTTGGAATACTAATTTTGTGCTGTAGACCAACTGCCTGATTTTCTATCCATCGTAAGGATAACCCAAAGCCAATGAGAGCTCCTATTGCCGTCGGTATCATAGGTGGCCATGGTAAAGATTAAGACACTATGATGTATAGTGAAATTATTATAGCAAGTAAAAACCAAAATTTTTTGCAACTATGTTGAAACACTTCTAAATTACATCATATATACTATGAACACCAAGATATACTCTTGAAAGACCAATACCAATTATTGGCAGTAAGCATAAATACTTGAAAGGACTATTTTTAAGACTTAAAAAGATTGCTAGCCAAAAAGTGGTTGCCACTTGAATATCACCACTAGGAAAGCCAATATGGTTGTTAGAAAATCTGTTCTTATTTCTACAATCCAACTAGAATCTATCATGGAAAGAACGCTTATAATGATTAATATAGTTTGCAATAAAAACTGATGCTGGGATACAAAATCCGATTATAGCCCATTGTATTTGCCTGATAGCTAATGGTAAAGAGGAGATATAACCAATTGTAAAAAGCATTTTGACTATAAAGAGCATGAAAAAACACAGTATTGTTGCTGATATTTTGCTTCGTAGATTTATAATTGTTATTTTTTTTGTAAAAATGTTTTCAGAAAATATTACTCCAATAAGAGCGTAATATGCCATATATAGATGTTCTTCTACCTTATGTATAGATGCAATGTACAACATCAAAAATGTAGTAAAAGTCAATAAAATTGCTGGCAATATTTGCTTTTTTGTGCTTGCAAGAAATGTATAAAAGGCTATTAATAAAGAACCAAAAAATATGGCTCCTAGAATATCAAAATAATTATGATAGCCAAAATAGACTAAACTCACTCCTATTCCAAATAGCAAACCAGTTATCAGAATTTTACATATACGGCTTTGTGTTTTTGTCATCAGCCAACCATACAAAACAACTGAAGACTGCATATGACCACTTGGAAAAGCAAAACCTTGTTTACCAATATGAGCGGATAGTGGTACTTGAAATGTAATTTTTAGAGCAAAATTAAATAACATACTTACTAATATTAAACATATTGCATTAAAAAACACTTTTTGCTCTAACCAAATATAGCCTAGTATCAGTAATGGGATAATGACTATATCATGACTAAAACTTAAAAAAATCTTAGCAATATTGTCTAACATAAAAAATTGTAGAAGATTTGAACTTATAGACACTATTATTTACTTGGTGGTCAATTAATCTTTACCCATTGTACAGATACTATGTATACAAGATTTTATCATTTTATCAATAGCTAATACCAATTGCAATAATTAACACGGTGTTATACAATGGGTTTTTAACTGATAAATAGGTACTCAAATAGCTAGGTTAATATTACCGCAAGGTTTTGAAGGTCATGATTTTATAAAAATGATGAAACATGAGACGCATGGTCGAAATCGTATATGTTTATTGGCGATGTATCACCTTCAATTAGGCAAATCTTTTAAAGCCATATCTGAAATAGTGAAGTCACACTGGAAAACTGTGCAATCATCGCTCAGAAGATTTAGGAATCATGGTTTTGAAGGATTATTTGAATCACAAAGAAGCGGTGCCCCTAGGAAGATTAACACTATACAAGGCACCGTCAAGTTAAGTAAAATAGTATCAAAAAGAGCTATATTTTTAGATTTCAGGCAGCAAGAAGTCTTTGAGTGCCTTCGTCCCAAATGGATTTAGCTGATGCAAATGCAATTCTTTGCTCAATTGCTGTTTTACTATATCTTCCAACATTTACGGCAAATATATTTCTGACTTTTCCCATCAGTGATAATTTACAGTGGGCTGAATTAGGATGCTTAAATTTAATTAATATCTTCTCGTTGCGTCTAGTTGGTTGATGAGCATTCTCAACACGATTATTTAGTCTTTTATGAGTGCGATGCTCAGTTTTAGGGCACATAAGCTTAATCGGCTTAATGTAACTTCTGAGCTTATCAGTAACAATTACTCTTGGAGCTGGATAATGACCCAATAATTTTGATAAAAAACGAATAGCTGATTTTTTGTTACGACGCTTCTGCAGTAATACTTCTAATTCATGCCCCTCAGAGTCAACAGCTCTCCATAATATAAATACCTCGCCTTTAATCTTAATATTCATCTCATCTAAATGCCATTTATCCGTTGGTTTCCTCTCTCGCTTTCTGATAACATCTTGAAAATAAACCGCAAATTTATTGCACCAAAATCTTACTGTCTCATGACTTAAAATAATACCTCGATAGGCCATCTGTTCTTGTACATCTCTGTAACTATTATTGAATCGATGATATAACCATACTGCATGGCTAATAATGATTACTGGAAAACGATGTCTCTTTGGGGATTGAATAATACACATAGCACTGAAATTTAGGTAACAATTGTCACTGATAATCCATAAATTATTCCCTACATTTGCTCAATACTTAATTTACATTTCTCTTAACTTGACGGTGCCCTTAGAAACTCTTGCTAGCCTGATAGTTATTATGTCTGAATTTAATTCAATATTAGTCATATATTCTGGCGTGAAATCGCTAGCAAATTCACTTAAGGTTTGCTCAAGAATGAATGTACTATGTTGCTCAACTATTTGCATAAAATCCGGTTTGCCTATGATTTCCAGGAAGATTCTATCATTCATGGCAAAATTGGCATCTTTTCTCGCTTGTTGAATAAAGCGTACTAAATCTCTTGCAATACCTTCTTCGTATAGTTCTTTTGTTATTTCTAAATCCAGTAATATTAGTCCATGATTATTGGCTAAAGATTTTGTACCTTTAACATTTTTAGGTTGTAAGACTAGAGAGAACTCGTCTTTATTCAGCTTCTCTCCTGCTATTATTAGATGCTCAGAGGTAAGCTGCCATTGATGACTTTTAGAAGCTATTATGATATCTTTGACTTTATGAGGTAGACGCTTGCCTAAATTAGGGAAGTTAATCGATAATTTGTAATCAGCATGATTTTCTACATCATCTTTATAAATTACCTTTTTAACATTAATCTCATCTTTAACTAATTCTTCAAATTTTACTAGTAATTCATTATTTTTACTAATGATCGTTAAACTGCTCAGTGGTTGCCGAACCCGTATATTTTTGTTACTTCTAATGAATAAAGCATTACTACAAATATCTAATACTTGATCCATGATGCTGACTAAATCATAATCGACTTCTATCGTATCAAGTTTAGGAAAATCTGCTAAATGAACACTGCCTCCTTGCTTTTCTAGCCTTGTAAGTCCTAAATAAATTTCCTCAGACATTAATGGCAATAAACTGGATTGAGCAATAGACATTATTTCAAGACAAGTATACAAGGTATTATAAGCGTTTTTCTTATCTTGATCTTTTTCACTTTTCCAGAAACGATTCCTACTTCTTCTAATATACCAATTATTTAATACTTCAAAAAAATCGGCAATGCTACTATAAGCTATTTGACTGTCAAAATTATCTAACCCATGCTGAATTTTTTGTACTGATATTTTTAGTTTTGATAAAATATAACGATCTAGCATATTTTGAGAATTAAAGTCTAGCTCAGCTTTGATCTGATCACTATTAGCATACAAAGTAAAGAAGTGGTAGGCATTCCAAATGGGCTTGATAAATAAACGTAAGCTCTCATAAACCATTTTACCGCCTTTGTCAATTAGCAGTTCCTGACCTTTGACTACATTGGAAGAGAGCATGGTAACTCTTAGAGCATCAGAACCATATTTATCAAATAATTCTAGCGGATCAGCATAATTATTAAGACGCTTTGATAATTTTTGCCCGGTGTTGTCTAATATAACCCCATGGCAAATACAATTTAAAAAAGGTGGTTGGTCAAAAAGGGCTTTTGACAGTACCATTAAAGTATAGAACCAACCGCGTGTTTGTGCTGAATATTCCACTATAAAATCGGCAGGAAAATGTTTTTCAAACCAATCTTTATTTTCAAATGGATAATGTACTTGTCCATAAGGCATAGAGCCGCTTTCAAACCAACAATCAAAAACATCTTCTACTCTAACCATCATTGATTTGCTGGTTGGATCGTCTGGATTTTTTCTAGTTAGCTGATCAATAAAAGGTCTATGTAAATCAACGATTGTCATCCCAAAATCTTTCTCTAGCTCCTCTATTGACCCATATACATCAATTCTTGGATAAGCTGGATCATCCGACTTCCACACTGGTAGAGGCGTCCCCCAAAATCTATTGCGACTAATTGACCAATCTCTAGCATTTTCTAACCATTTGCCAAATAGATTATCCCTGATATGCAAGGGTATCCAGTTAATTTGTTGGTTTAATTCAACCATCCTGTCTTTAAATTCGGTAACTTTTACATACCAAGAAGGAACGGCTTTGTATATAAGAGGGGTATCAGTACGCCAACAATGCGGATAATTATGAATATATTGCTCGGTTTTAAGCCAATTACTCTGATTTTTTAGCTTAATAATAATGTGATCATTAGCATCAAATACTTGTAAACCAACAAAATCATAAATTTCTTTGGTAAATTTTCCAGCATTATCTACAGGACAAACGAGTTCTATTCCTTGAGATTGACAAAGAATCTGATCGTCTTCACCAAAGCCGGGAGCCATATGGACGATACCGGTGCCGTCTCCTTCGACTACAAAATCTCCAGAAAGAACTTTGAAACTACCAGGATGGTTGGAAAAATAATCGAATAATGGTCGGTAAGTAATATTCAGGTTTAATAGGCACTTACCTTCAATTATATCATAATTTGTGTCAGCACTAAGCCCTAATTCTTTGGAATATTTTTCCAAAGCAAATTTAGCCAAAATATAACAAACCTGACCATTTGGCACTAAAGCATATTCAATATTTTCTCCAATGGCTAATGCTAAATTAGCCGGCAAAGTCCATGGAGTCGTAGTCCATGCCAGCATTCTATACTCATTATAGGGTACAGAACTTGGCAATTTCTCATTAAGTACAAAACTTACCGTAACCGCCTTATCAGTTCTTTCTCTATATGAATTATCTAGCTTAGTCTCAAAATTAGATAAAGGTGTCTCACATGCCCAAGAATAAGGCATTACCCTCATCGATTCATAGAGAAGCCCTTTTTTGTATAACTCTTTAAAAGCCCACAAAACAGATTCCATAAAGGCTTTATCCATGGTTTTATAGGAATTATTGAAATCTACCCATCTTGCTTGCCTATTGACATATTCCTGCCACTGATCAGCATATTTCATGACCGATGATCTACAATGCTCGTTAAATTTATCAATACCAAAATTGATGATGGCAGTTCTACCAGAAATACCCAACTCCTTTTCTGCTTGCATCTCGGCAGGTAGTCCATGACAATCCCAACCAAAGCGTCGCTCAACTCTTTTGCCTTTACTGGTTTGATAACGTGCATACACATCTTTGATAAAACCAGTTAGCAAATGTCCATAATGTGGTAATCCGTTAGCAAAGGGTGGCCCATCATAAAAGATGAATTCATTATTTTGTCCATTATTTATTGATGGTCTAGCATCTATCGTTTTTTGGAAAATATTGTGCTTCTGCCAATAAGCTAGAATCTTTTTTTCAATTGCTGGAAAATCAACATTAGATTGAATATCTGGATAGTATTTTTTAGTCATGTTTGTAATATTGATTATTATGAAAATAGTCGAATAATTGGTATATCGACAGGATTTGGTAACTTTAACATATTCTTACATTTAGAGGTCATAGTTATAATATTGGATAAGGATTTAGTAATATATTGATCAGTCTCTACATTATTTTCCGACCCATCTTGAATATAATAAAGTATTGAAGTTATATAAACACTGAGTAACAGACCTCTTTTAGTATAATAATTATAATCTATAGACTTATCACCTGCATAACGCCAAATT
The DNA here is from genome assembly GCF_964264975.1 of Candidatus Tisiphia endosymbiont of Neophilaenus lineatus. NCBI lineage: Bacteria > Pseudomonadati > Pseudomonadota > Alphaproteobacteria > Rickettsiales > Rickettsiaceae > Candidatus Tisiphia > Candidatus Tisiphia endosymbiont of Neophilaenus lineatus. Next base: position 55,002 of record NZ_OZ183649.1, read on the forward strand.
AAGTCACATGTACGAAAAGCTATTTTTGTTGCGAATATGCTGTTTGATGGTGTGGTAAAATAACTGCGATTCTTCAAATGTATAAGTTTAGGTGTACAATCTTTTATTCTAATTCTTAAAGCTAAATCAATTTTATCCCTTATTTTAATCGGAGTTTCTTGTTGAGATAACAAATCAAGCATGTTCTGGTCTTGCCAATTTTCAAAGAAATCAACTATTTCCCTTATGCCACCTGAAAAAATTATATGACAATATCCTTTAACAAACCCACATTCTTCTTCGGTATCTGCCAATAATTTATTATTCCACTGATTAAAAGCTAGTAGCTTTGGTAAAGTTTGTACAAATTGTACTTTCAAACTATAATATTTTTCGTAAGTAGTCATTAAATGCATCTTTTAATCTTGACATATAAGCTTAGTATATAGATAATGTTACTATAATTCAATAGTCTAATACCAATTGCAATAATTAACACGGTGTTAATTATTGCAATTAGTATAAATTCTTAGAAGAGCTTTCTCGCAGTATTCAAGGCAACCGACATATAGCTTTACTAACGGATAATTCAGGTTGGCACACAGGCAAAAAACTAACTGTGCCAAGCAATATCACTTTGATACTGCTTCTGCCCTATGCACCGGAACTTAATGCAATGGAACAAGTTTGGGAATGGATTAAAAATCATTTCTTGTCTAACCAATGTTATGGTGTATATGAAGATATCGTTACTATGGCTTGTTACGCTTGGAATCAACTTGCTCATAATGTAGATTTAGTAAAATCAATTATGTATAGAGATTATCTATGGATAAATACACCGTGTTAATTATTGCAATTGGTATAATATGCTAAAATTCATGCTAAAAAGGGGGAATTAAAAGTGATACTAGTAAATGTTCATGCTGGAAATGGTGAGCAAGCAATTAAAAATTTGAAAAGAAAAATGCAGAGAGAGCTTGTGTTTCGTTCAATGAAAATGTCGCGTTTCTATGAACCCCCTTCAGTAAAACGTGTTCGTAAAGATCAAGAAACAGAAAGAAGAAAAAGAAAAGTTGCTCGTAAACAACTAATGGAAGGCTGATGGTTCTTATTTTTTAGCCCCCTGCCTACGCAGGGGCTGTACTAGTAATTTACGTGGGAATGACATCGTGTTGCCGTGGTGACATCGTTTCTTTCCTGCAAGCAAGTCCAATGTTAATATTTGAGATATTATGATTATGAGAACATATTTTTGCTATATTTTTTTTATAGTTTTAATAATATCATCTTTTATGATGCATACTCACGCAGCTGAAACAAAGAGTGCTAATTTGTATATTATAAGCGATAAAGCTTTTGTTGGAGATCGTAGTTAATTGCTAGGAGTAGCAAGAGAAAGCGAGAAATACTTTAAAAGTAAGTCTGTTAAGCTGAATGTTGAGGAATACGATAAATCTCAATTAGAAACCGTTAAGGATCAAATTAGCAGTAACAAAAATCTTGCCATTATAGTTTCAGTTGGTTATTACGGCATAGAATCAATAACTAAATTAAAATCAGATCCTGAACTGGCAAAAAAGATTATCGCAGTACATCTTTCTCACCAATTATTAGATAATGGCACTTTATCACACAAGCAACTTGTCCAAGAAAAACGTGATAATTTTTTTGGTGCAGACATAATAGCATTGCCTAACCATGCATTAGATAAGCATAATGTTAAGCTTACTGGCGTGAATACTATACTTCTTACTACTAATGGGGTAGCCCATAATATGCAACTATCTGATATTGAATCAGAATACGCTGCATTTAAATCAATGTTCTCTTCCTTTGATAAATATTTAGCGGTGATTTTAGCAGGGGATGTACCGGAAAATGGTACATATTATTGCTACACAAATAAAGAAGCCGAGAAGTTAGCCGAATATGTTAGTAATCTTGCATTAAAAAATAATAATTTCGTATTAGTATCCAATGGACCGCGTACAGGAAAATATGATTGCCAAAACAATAAAGAGCTTAGTGTACATGAAAAAGATAGTATAATGGACACGGTGACATCAAGTTTCCAAAGGGTTTTACAAGAAAATCGAGTACCCTTTAAATTATTTGACTTTAAGAAAGGACAACCAAGTATGTATAAGGCTATTCTTGGAGCCGTTTTATATAACAAGCATAGTTTGATTATAGTACCAGGTGAGTCTACTTCTATGGTCTCGGAAACCATAGATATGTTACCTGCTAAAACTGTTACGGTGTATTATAACTCCACAATGAACGAAACCCATAAAAGACATATAAAAAATGAGTTTAATGAAGGAAGAGTGTCAATTATTGATGAGAATATGCATCTTCATTTACCTAATAATATGCGAGCTAAGTATTATTCTGCTAGTGAGAATATAGCTAAGGGGATATATACTTTGTGGCATACTCGTACAGTTACTATCCCAAAGGTTATTAAATAGACCTGTCTGTCCCATTTACAACCCCTGCGAAAGTAGGGGGTCTAAAAAACTATTAAACATTTTTAGATTCTACTACCTACGCAGGAATGACATCAAAGCTGTTTCAGAACCTAGGTTCATTATATAAAGTGCGAAACTCCTGATAGAGAATTTTCAATAATCTAAATATTTTACTTCTAAAAGTTGTTTTTAACAACTTTTGAAGTTTGAGTTATACTCAAATAATTTTATAATATTAATTTAGATAATTAAAACTATGGGTAAAAAAATGTCATTACCAGAATCAGAAGAAATTTTATCCGCAATAAAACAACTTAAAGAAAAGGTGAAAACTGAACAGGGTATGTTTGAAGAAGCTGATAAAGACCTTAAAGGTTTACAAAAAGATATTCAAGACAAGCAAAAAGCATTAGATATTCTAAGAGAGAATTTGCAGCAAGAAGATAATGATGCATCAGAATTGTTGGGAAAACTTTGGAAACAGCAGGAAAAAATAAAAGGACACCTAGCTGCTCAATCAGCAGACGCAATAATACAAGCAGTTCAAGAACAAAATGAATTTATAGACTCAGAGTTAGAACTGATCAAGCAGCAATATGAAAACATTGTATCAAATCTTGAGCTATGCCGAGAGTTTGAGCAGTTTTTACATGAAGATAGACAAGATACTTCTCATAGGAGCATTGAAAATAAAAAGGCATTTGCTAAATTCCTTGAAGGAAGTGAATTACTTAAAGAAGATGACAAAAAAGAGTTACTTGAGAAAAATTTGCAGCTTATGACCGAGCTTAATGCCAGTATGCAGAATTTAGAAAAAAGAGATAAAAATTTAATCGAGCAAAAAAAGGAGTTACAAAAGAAAGGTTTAGCTGATAATTTGACAGTTGATGCTCAGCCAATACTACAAGAATTGTTTAAGGAACGGCAAGTAGAGATAGAAAAAGATATAAAAGCTATTTCAGAACAAGAGCCTATACTAGCAGAACAATATGAAAATATAATACTCCAGGAAAAAGAAATAAAGACAATCCAAGACGAAATAGATGCAAAGACTAAAATCATTGAACAAAGCAAGCAAAAAGAAGAGCAGTTGTTTGAAGAATTAAAGCAATTGGAACAAAAATCTTACCCCCCTCTATCCAGTGCAAAACAACAAGAAGCTTCAGTTAGCCAGTATTCTATATTACAAGAAAGAGCTAATGATGCTGAGGCGTCAGTGAAACGTCAAATTGAGATTAATGAACTGATAAAACAGCAAAAAGAACTGACTAGTGTTGAAAAAGCAAGAGCAGATAATTTAGACCAGCAATTAACACAGCTACAATTGTCTACAAAGCAAGAAATACAAGCACATCAAAAATTAATAGATGACCTCCAAAACGAGATTATAGGTCTGAAAGAAGAAAAAGAGCAGAAACAATTTAGTATGCCTACTAATGAGAAAAATTGGGCAGATGAACTACAGGAGCTAAGTGAATCAGATGGATCTTTGTCAGATCAGATAGATAAGTTAACCAGTGCAAATGATAATTTAAGAGCTAAGTTAGAAGAGACAGAGAAAAATGAAAAAGAACAGCTATTAGAACTTAGTGGAGCAAAAGATTTAGAGTATAGTAAAGCAAAAGAAGATTATGCAGCAGAATTGCAAGAGATAAATAAGGAATTATTAAAACTAAAATTAGAGCGGCAAGAAAGACAGGCAGAGCTACAAAAGACGAAAGAAGAATTAACCAGTACTAGTGAGAAATTGCTTGAAGCTGAAAGATTGCATGGAAAAGAAAGTGAGCAGGCTAAAGAATTACAAGAACAGGTAGAGGAATTAACCGAGGCTCAGCATCAATTAACGACTGAGTTTAAAAAAACAAGAGAGGAGAAGGAAAGTCAGATAAAGGCTCTTACTGAAGCAAAAGAAGCCGCCAACTCGGAATTACAGGTAGCAAAAGAAAATTATGCAGCAATGCTTAAAGAACAATCAGAGGCAGCTGCAGCAGAATTGCAAACAATAAACGAGGAATTATCACAACTAAAATCAGAGCAGCAAGAAAGTCGGAGTGAGCTAGAAAAGAAGCAACAAGAATTAATAACCGTTCAAGAAAGCCTAAAGGCAGTTGAGCAAGAATATGGTGTAGAAAGTGAGCAGGCTAAAGAATTACAAGATCAGCTAGGTGGGTTAACCAATGAGAATAATAGTTTAAAATCTCAGTTAGAAAAAATAGGAAATGAAAGAAAACAGTTAGAAACACTTAGTGGAACAAAAGATTTAGAGGCAGAATACAAAAAACAACAGGCAGAGCTAAAGAAAATTCAAGAAGACCTAACGTTGGAGAAACTTATTTCTGCTGAACAATATGACCAGAATAAAAACTTTAAAACTCAGCTAAATAAAGTAAATGACGAGAATGAGGGGTTAAAATCTCAGTTAGAAAAAATAAAAAAAGATACAAAAAATCAGCTAGAAACACTTAGTGCAGCAGAAGAATTAAAGTATAATGCTTTAGTAACAAAACAAAAAGGGGATATAGATGAATTTTGGGGGAGGTTGGAGGTCGCTCAGGAACATGCCCAAAGAATCCAAAAAGATGAACAGGCTAGGGTAACAGAGCTTAGAGATAAGGATGTTAGGATAGCTGCTCTTGAAAGCCAAAATGCCGTACTTCTAAGTCAATTGGAAAAGTTACAAATTAAGCCAGAAGCATACGAAGTTGGGATTCAAACGGATAAGATAGCTGGTAAGTCAATAGGTACGGAAACAGAGACTATTACTAAAGAGTTTAGAGCAGTTGATAGCCAAACAGATAATAGGCAAAAGTTGTATCAATCAGTAGGTACAGAGTATAGGCCAGTGATGGATAGTGGCGTGTCTGTAGATAAAGTATTAGTTCAGGATAAGACTAAGGGTAATGTTTATGACGATGATAAAATATTGCAAGCTTTTAAGGAATTGTCAAGAGAGCAAGTTCAGCCAATTGTTAATAAATTTTCTTTGCAATCTACAAGCAGTTTTGCTCAATTTGCCCAAGAAAATGTTGGTAAATTATCCGAAGCATTTCGGGACTCAAATGTACTACGAGAGATAGAAAATATTGAACAAAGAGGCTATACAGATATTCATAAAAAATTTGCAGCTGAGTATAAAGATATTGCATGGCAAGAAAATATTATATCCCCAGAATCAGGTAAAAGCTTTAACTTGAAGCAAAACGGTAAGGATGTTGTGACAATAAATGAAACAACATTGAGTTATGATGTAAGTCATGATGACAAAAATGCTAAATATAAAACTAGAGAGGGAGAAGAAATTAAAAATACTCGTATGGTAAATATACCGTTATCTATAGATATGCAGGGGGCATGCCATATGTCTTTTGCAGTACAAGATACAAATGGACGTAATATTAGTAAAGAAGATGCTGTATATTTGACTGCTCACTATAAGAATGGCAAGTTGGTGCATCTGACCAAACCTACAGAAATATTTTCTTGTTCTGATGACAATAAGTCACCTTTATATTTGAAACGTAAGGGTAAAACTTATACTTTACCAGTAGATCAAAGCACTCTTGAGCAACTTGAGCAAGAAGTCCTTAAAAACAAAGGAGAATATGTAGGAATCGTTAAAAATGTCCAGGGTAATATTAAGGTAAATTCAGCTGCTGTTCACGGGTTGCAACCTGATCGTGTAACAGCTGACCCTCTTTTTAAGGAGGCGTCTCAGCTATTACATGATGCTAATGCCACCCCTGCTCTAGATGGTTCTCTAGATATGAAAGGACTTGCTCATAAAAAACCTAACCGAAATGTAGGTGGTAGTAGAAATCCTTAACGAAAGTTGCTAATTATGTAATAATTAGCAACTTGTATTAAAATTTCACTGATCCATTAACATAGAAAGAGTGGGTAGTAAAACTTTTCTTTAAACTATAATCGTAACCAGCACCTAATTCAAGTTCTGATACAGATTGCATGTTTATACAACCTCCTAAAGTGTACATAACATTCTTTGGAGATGGTCTTAGAGATTTTGTGATAGCTGCTGTTTGAGTATGGTGTTCTATGCTAGTAAAATTAATGATGTCAGTTGAATTATTTAGTAGAACAGTCTGTTCTAGTTTAAAGTATACCTTAGGAATAATTGAAATATTTCTTACTAAAATGCGTTTACTGAAATCAATTCCAGTTTCAAATGATACTCTTTTTCCTTTCCTAGTTGGTACATTAATATTAAAATCTTTCCTATATTCTGTAAAATTTTTGATTAGAAAACGATCAAATATTATTCCTACCATTGGCTTGAACAAAAATTTATCTAAATCAACTTTATAGTGAGTTTCAAGCTTCGCACGTCCTACATAACCGTTAGTCTTGCTCTTAATTGATATAGTATCTCTTTTCCCTAGATTTTTAATAAAGGCTTTACCATATTTAAGATAAGAACTCAGATACATATTTTGTGATAATGTATATTTGCTGTAAACTGCAGCTACATGTAAAATAATATTTTGCTTGTCATTAAAGATGCCTTGAAATTTAGTATATGAATTTGCATTAGCATATGCGATTCCTATAATAAGTTCATCAAGAGGCTGTGCATCAAAACCTAGAACGAAGCCTTGCTGATTATTTTTAAAGGGTAAAGTATTTCCTTTTTGTTTGCTAGTAGAGTTCATAACTTGAATCCACCCTCCTTTTTTAATATAATAATCATTATCCCCTGCCGCTACCATATTTACCGTATTATGTTTTAATAGATTATTTCGAGTACTTAAAGCGTTTGAAGTTAAATCCAAGAAATCAAATTCTATATATGTAGTATATTTTGCTATATTTTGTTCGATATCAAAATTAATAGGTGAGATATAAGATTCTTTTTCAGCTAATATTGTAGTTTCTGCAGAAATTTGGGGTTCAGCTGCAGTTGCAATAGGTTGAACATCAGATATAAGCTGTTCATCTGCAGGATGTTCAGGCTCAGGAAGTTGCTCATTAGCTATAAGATGTTCATCCTTCTGAGGTTGATCATTAGCTACAAGACGTTTATCTGCAGGATGTTCAGGCTCAGGAAGTTGCTCATTAGCTATAAGATGTTCATCCTTCTGAGGTTGATCATTAGCTACAAGAGGTTTATCTGCATCATGTTCAGCCTCTTGGGCTTGATCATTAGTTACTATTGGTACATCCTCTTCTTTAAACAATTTTTCTAACCCAAGATTATCTTCATCAAATATCTCATGTTCATCCTTCTGAGGTTGATCATTAGGTATAAGATGCTGCTCATTAGCTACAGGAGGTTGAACTGCAGTAGGATGATTTTCTACATGGACTACATTTGCAGAAGGTTGAGGTACAGCCTCAAGAGGTTGAACATTAACTACAAGATGTTTATCTGCATGATGTTCTTCCTCAGGAAGTTGCTCATTAGCTACTATTGGCACAGCTTCTTCTTTAAACAATTCTTCTAACCCAAGATTGTCTTTATCAAATATTTCATTTTGAATAACATCTGCATTATCATGTACAGCTATACTCCTTTTCTGCCTTTTAGTTTTGTAAGGTTTCGGTGGATTCTCATCTTCATGTAGTTCTAAGTTGTTTTTGCTTACCCCTTGTTTGTTGTCCCCATTCTCCAAATCATTTAAGTATATAGTTTCTACAGAATGCTGAAGGTTATAGTCAATTGATGAGAATTTGGTAACATCGTCTTCGATCACTCGCCTATTATCTATAGGCTTCGCTCCATCATTCCTGCTATCAAATTCTTCTGAATTGACTATAGTTACTGGAGGTGTGGTTTTTGCAAGAGACTGAGATTCAGCTACTATTGACATAGGTATATAAGGTGATTTTACTGACATCAAACTATTAGAAGCTTGAGGTTGTGCTTTTATAATAGAAATAATGCATGCTGCCACATTCTTAAATTTTTTCTTTGGTAAAGTAGGTAATGAATTATTAGCCTCTTTACAATCTAACTTAGATTCAAAGTATTGTTTTGTTTCTTCTAACTTGCGGATTTTATCTTCTTTTATATTGATAGCACTTGATAGTTTGTCGTAATGATCTTTTTCTTGGTTGAGTATTGACTCTTGCTGTTCTATGTTACTAATATCCTGTGCCAAATCTTCTAACTTTTGATTTACTTCCTTAAGATTAATATAGAGAGTTTCTTTTGTGTTATCATCGTACCTTAGGTCTTGTGGAGATATGTCTATTTTTTTTAAAATTTTAACTATACTTGAATGATCTGAAACATTGTCTTCGTAAATACTTTCGGGGTTTGTGTTTACTACGTTATATTCGCTCCCTCCTTGTTTGTTATTCTCATTCTTCAAATATACAGCATCTTGATATGAGGTTTCTTCTAATTCTTTTTTTATTTTTAATAAAGATTCTTCCTTTTCTACCAAAGCCTTTTGTTCAGAGTCTGATTGAGCTTTATCATATTCTTTAGAATTTCTCTTTATTAGTTGCTTTATTGCGGTGAAACCTTTCTCCTTTATACCTTTCCGTCTTTCGTTATTTGATATTTTTTCTTCGATCATTTCTTTCTTGACACTATAGTTTCTATGTAAATCAAGTAATGTTAAATAATTTGTTTCTAGTAACTTAAGTGTTCCTAGATAATAATTGTTTTGTGAACCAAATTCTTTTTTCAACTCATTGTCATAATCCCCAAATCTGTCTATTATTTGTGAATTACGTGTTTGCTCTAGTCTTTTCAACTCATCACGAGCTTCATCAATAAGTTGCCAAGTTGTTCCTATTTCATTTTCAAAGTATTCTCTATTAATAGTTGGGTTTGGATGATGTAAATCTATTTGCTCATTTCTTAGTCCTTCTGCCAAAACATTAGATGTACCAAACCCTTGTAATAAAAAAAACAGAATAAACAAAAAAAGAAAAATTATGCGCTTTGTTACTAAATATCTAATAGATATATATCTAATAGATATATATCTATTAAATCTATTAATAAGAAAATTATTTTGTAACTTGTTAAATAAAACCATTTTATTACCTATTAGTTAATTTATTTACTAAAGATTAATTAATGTTAATGCAATTGTCATAGAGAGGGAAAGTAAAAACTGTATTTATAATTTTATTTTTAAAGAAAGATTTACTAATATGTGATAAAAATCACGATTACAGATTAAGTATATTGGGCACCGTCAAGTTAAGTAAAATAGTATCAAAAAGAGCTATATTTTTAGATTTCAGGCAGCAAGAAGTCTTTGAGTGGCTTCGTCCCAAATGGATTTAGCTGATGCAAATGCAATTCTTTGCTCAATTGCTGTTTTACTATATCTTCCAACATTTACGGCAAATATATTTCTGACTTTTCCCATCAGTGATAATTTACAGTGGGCTGAATTAGGATGCTTAAATTTAATTAATATCTTCTCGTTGCGCCTAGTTGGTTGATGAGCATTCTCAACACGATTATTTAGTCTTTTATGAGTGCGATGCTCAGTTTTAGGGCACATAAGCTTAATCGGCTTAATGTAACTTCTGAGCTTATCAGTAACAATTACTCTTGGAGCTGGATAATGACCCAATAATTTTGATAAAAAACGAATAGCTGATTTTTTGTTACGACGCTTCTGCAGTAATACTTCTAATTCATGCCCCTCAGAGTCAACAGCTCTCCATAATATCAATACCTCGCCTTTAATCTTAATATTCATCTCATCTAAATGCCATTTATCAGTTGGTTTCCTCTCTCGCTTTCTGATAACATCTTGAAAATAAACCGCAAATTTATTGCACCAAAATCTTACTGTCTCATGACTTAAAATAATACCTCGATAGGCCATCTGTTCTTGTACATCTCTGTAACTATTATTGAATCGATGATATAACCATACTGCATGGCTAATAATGATTACTGGAAAACGATGTCTCTTTGGGGATTGAATAATACCAATTGCAATAATTAACACGGTGTATTTATCCAATCTCTATACATAATTGATTTTACTAAATCTACATTATGAGCAAGTTGATTCCAAGCGTAACAAGCCATAGTAACGATATCTTCATATACACCATAACATTGGTTAGACAAGAAATGATTTTTAATCCATTCCCAAACTTGTTCCATTGCATTAAGTTCCGGTGCATAGGGCGGAAGCGGTATCAAAGTGATATTGCTTGGCACAGTTAGTTTTTTGGCTGTGTGCCAACCTGCATTATCCGTTAGTAAAGCTATATGTCGGTTGCCTTGAATACTGCGAGAAAGCTCTTCTAAGAATTTATTCATTGCCTGTGTGTTTGCATATGGTAAAATTAATGCAAAAGCTTCTCCTGTCTCATGGCAAGCAGCTCCGTAAATATATGTTGAAATAAATTGCTGTTGCCGAACTTTACGGGGTCTAGTGCCACGCTTAGCCCATATACGAGTTAAGCTACCTTGTTGCCCAACTCTAGTTTCATCCTGAGACCATATATCAACTTTACATCTATCGATATTTTTTGCTAATAATTTTGTTAACATGTCTGGAAAGTTTTTTTATATCTATTTTGAGTCTCTTGATTTGATTTTGGATGCATTGAACGAGAAGTAATCCAGCTAAAACCAAGGCGGTGCATAGTATTGTAGACTGTTTTTAAAGCACATGTAGCACCATATTCCTCAAGTAACATGATATGTAGCTCTTTTCCAGTTATATACCCACCAGTTTTACTTTCACTGAGCGTATTGATTTTATCAAAAATAGCAGACTCTTGTATACTGTTAATCTTCCTAGGGGCACCGCTTCTTTGTGATTCAAATAATCCTTCAAAACCATGATTCCTAAATCTTCTGAGCGATGATTGCACAGTTTTCCAGTGTGACTTCACTATTTCAGATATGGCTTTAAAAGATTTGCCTAATTGAAGGTGATACATCGCCAATAAACGTATACGATTTCGACCATGCGGCTCATGTTTCATCATTTTTATAAAATCATGACCTTCAAAACCTTGCGGTAATATTAACCTAGGTATTTGAGTACCTATTTATCAGTTAAAAACCCATTTTATAACACCGTGTTCATTATTGCAATTAGTATAACTATTATTGAATCGATGATATAACCATACTGCACGGCTAATAATGCTTACTGGAAAACGATGTCTCTTTAGGGATTGAATAATACACATAGCACTGAAATTTAGGTAACAATTGTCACTGATAATCTATAAATTATTCCCTACATTTGCTCAATACTTAATTTACATTTCTCTTAACTTGACGGTGCCGTCTACAATACTATGCACCGCCTTGGTTTTAGCTGGATTACTTCTCGTTCAATGCATCCAAAATCAAATCAAGAGACTCAAAATAGATATAAAAAAACTTTCCAGACATGTTAACAAAATTATTACCAAAAAATATCGATAGATGTAAAGTTGATATATGGTCTCAGGATGAAACTAGAGTTGGGCAACAAGGTATCTTAACTCGTATATGGGCTAAGCGTGGCACTAGACCCCGTAAAGTTCGGCAACAGCAATTTATTTCAACATATATTTACGGAGCTGCTTGCCATGAGACAGGAGAAGCTTGTGCATTAATTTTACCATATGCAAACACACAGGCAATGAATAAATTCTTAGAAGAGCTTTCTCGCAGTATTCAAGGCAACCGACATATAGCTTTACTAACGGATAATGCAGGTTGGCACACAGCCAAAAAACTAACTGTGCCAAGCAATATCACTTTGATACCGCTTCCGCCCTATGCACCGGAACTTAATGCAATGGAACAAGTTTGGGAATGGATTAAAAATCATTTCTTGTCTAACCAATGTTATGGTGTATATGAAGATATCGTTACTATGGCTTGTTACGCTTGGAATCAACTTGCTCATAATGTAGATTTAGTAAAATCAATTATGTATAGAGATTGGATAAATACACCGTGTTAATTATTGTAATTGGTATTATGCAGTAAGTCTATTATTTTCCGTACCTGATTTAATACGTCTTCAGCATGTCCAGCCACTTGTACTTTTGACCAAATGTAAGCTATCTTGCCTTTTTTATCTATTAAGAAAGTAGCTCTATTAACTCCCATATATTTTTTACCAAACATTGATTTTTCTACCCAAACTCCATATTTTTCACAAGTATCGGAATTAGAATCTGATGCAAGATCAAAATCCAAACAATATTTTTTCTTGAATTTATCATGAGAATTTAAATCGTCCTTTGATACACCAATAATGACAGCATTCATTTTTTCAAATTCTAGTTTTAATTTATTAAAGTCACCGGCTTCGATAGTACAACCTGGTGTATCATCTTTAGGATAAAAATATAATACAACAACCTTTCCTGCTAAATCTAACAAATTAACTGTACTATTATTATCTATTGGCATAGTAAAATTTGGTGCAATATCACCTATTTTTAATGTCATAACTACTCCTTTATATTTATTTTATTTCTTTTTTAGACAAATTATAAATTACAAAAATTACTGCTAACGAGATCGCTAATGCAAACCAAGTTATGGCATATTCTAAATGATCATTTCTGACATTCAGCAAATTTTCAATCGACAAACTTTTAAGAATATCAGATCGATTGTTATTACCCTCCATAACTAAATAAAAATCTTCTAATTTTAAGCCAAGAACATCAGAGGCTTGAGTTAAATCCAAGGTAAACCAAACATTATTTTTAACATCATTATCCAGTACAAACAGCTTTGTTCTTTCACCGGGAAGAATTACACCTGTGATTTCCATAGAGTTATCTATTATATTATCAATGTTTTTTTTATGCCTCCCAGCAAACCACCCTAGTACAACCAAGATTATCTTGTTATCATCAGTTTGAAATGGGGTAACTAAATAATAACCATCTTTTTCAGTGGACATTGATCTGCGCCCATAAAGATGTAAATTCTTACCCACTAGAAAATAGCCGTTTGCCCTTATTTTAGCATATAATTTATTTCCACTAAGTGCTTTTATATTAATTGGCGGATTATTAAGATTATTTTTCATTGAACTTAAAAACAGTTCTTTTTCCTGTAATCTAGCAATTTGCCAAAACCCAAGTGATAAGAGAATTACAAATGCTAATATAGTAAGTAATAAAGGTAATAATTGAACTTGGCACTTACTAATTTTTAAAGTATTTTTTTTTAAAGTTTGTAACACTATAATTGCTTCATTATTTCTAGTAGTGATTCTAGAGTAGCTAGTTCTCTTTGTCTATTGAGTATATATAAAAAACTCCAAATTAAATAGCTCTAATGCTTCTGTTAATGATTTGGGGAATGACACTAAATTATATTGTTGATCAAAAGCATTGCCATATATTTTGTTGATATTATTTATTTTATCAGGAAATTTTAGACCTAGAAATATAGAGTTTAAAATAGTAAAAATTGCCAAATAAGGATCAGTGAGTGGATTTGCTATTCTATGTTCTAGTCTTTTAGCAGAGAGGTCAGGGATGCGCAGTGCAACAGTTCTATTATTATTACCAAAAGATACATTAGTTGGTGCCATAAAATTCTTATCCAAACGAAGATAATCATCTTCATTTGGCATGAATATCAAGAAAGTGTCAAGCATATAATGACAGATACTTTGAGCCATTAGATCAATATTAAGTATACAATTCTCCAAATCATTTGGGAATATAAAATTTACATGAAAATGCATACTACTACCATAATCGCTTGCAAATGGTTTGGCAGAAAAATTTACATTACCCCGTAATTTTTCTGCAATAATTTGTATTTTAGACTTAGTGCTACTAATTTTTTCTATATACTCAATTATGTTAGTGGAAGGCGGCAAATCTACCTCAAATTGATTAGCTCCTTTTTCTTTCTTAACTGCTATTCCAAGTAGAGTCTGAAATTCGAGTGGATCAATATTTTTGCTTAAATAAAATTCTATTTCCACTCCGATGCAAGCTATTAGCGAGTAGTCTGTTCGAAATTTTTTAATGATTTTTTGTAAAGCATTGTTCTTTTGCAAATGATCTGATAGTGTATGGATAAATTGCTGTAGGGTGGTCATGTGGATGAGTTTATAAAGAATAAAGTTTATTATAAAATTTTTGATGGAAGCTTCAAGCAATCTAGTCATATTTATAGTAAAAAAAATAAGTTGGGTGATTCTAGGATATTAGAAAGTGTCGAGAATAATCGGCGAACAGTAGTTAAACATTATGATGCCGAGAATATTGTTATCCTACAGCAAGTTCATGGTAACGAAGTTATTGATGCTGATAGTGATATTGAGACTGATCCCGAAGCTGATGGGACAGTTACTACCAAAAAAAATCTAGTACTAATAGTACAAACTGCTGATTGCGTTCCTATTCTACTTAGTAGCGAAGATGGTAAGGTTATAGGGGCAGCTCATTGTGGTTGGCGTGGAGCTAAAGCTGGTATCACTAATAATTTGGTAAAACTAATGCATGAGAAAGGAGCAAAAAATATTAAAACTATTATTTGCCCTAGTATTCAACAATACTCTTATGAGGTAGACCAAGAATTTTACGATAATTTTATAAAGCAACGGGCTAAGAACTCAAAGTTTTTTAGTAGCTCTTTGAGAACAAAGCATTATATGTTCGATTTACCAGCTTATGTAGAACTTCAACTGCAAGAAGCTGGTATTAAAGATATAACAAGGATGCTAGAAGATACATATACTAACCCTGAGAAATATCAAAGTTATCGACGTTCCTGTCATACGGGAGAATTATATAACCGTACCATATTATCCACCATTGTAATTAAAGGATAAATAACACTAGATGAGAATCAACTGCATGGGAAACATATTTGTATTTATTTGTTAGATAGTATATAATATGTATACTTCTCATACTTCAAGAGTAAGTTTGCACTGAGGTTAATTATGGATAAATAATATGAATAATAATAACTTAAAAACAATAGTTGAAACAAAAACATTAACTCATGCTTTGGCTTTTGCCAATTCTGTGGTAGAAAAACGTAACGTAATTGCTGAGCTTAGTCATGTTAAATTATCATCTAAGGATGGTAAGCTAGAGCTAATAACTACTAACATGGAAATATATTTAAGCCAAAAAGTAGCAGCTCAAGTAATAAGTGAAGGCGAAATAATGGTATCTACTAAAACATTAAATGACATAATAAGAAAGATATCTGATAATGATGTAACACTTAGTGTCTCAAATGAAACAGATCAACTTGAAATTCTAGGAAAGCATTGTGCTTTTAACCTACTAACCCTACATGCTAACCAGTTCCCTGCGTTAGATGATATTAATGTTGAAGCTACTTTAAAAATATCTTGTAGTGATTTTGTTAAAATGATCGACGGTACTTTGTTTTCGGTATCCGTTGATGAAACTCGTTATAATCTTAATGGTGTTTATTTCTACGTAAAAGATGAAGAATGTTGTATGGCTAGCACCGATGGGCATAGATTATCAGTGTCAGTAGTAAAAATAGCCAATAATGCTAGCGAATTTGGAGTTATTTTACCTAAAAAGACTCTCGAGGAAATTGTCAAGATATTGAAAGACCCTAAGAATATTCAGCTGGAGACTGAAATTTTTCTAAGTGTTAATAGGATTAAATTTGTTTGTAATGATATTATAATGGTATCAAAACTAATTGATGGAACTTTTCCGGACTATCAAGCTTTTATCCCAGTAGAGAACAACTATAAACTTACTATTAATACCAAGTTGCTAGCTGATGCTATAGATAGAGTAGCGACAATAACTATAGACAAATTTCAAGCAATAAAATTGATTTTATCAAAAGACTTGCTTGAAATTACCGCTTCTGGAGAAACAAGAGGTGTGGCTAAAGAATGTATACCATGTTCTCTAGATGAAAGTAATTTATGCATTTTTGATCATGAAGATACTCTGTCTATAGGTTTTAATCCTAAATATCTTACTGATGCACTAAGTGCTGTGTTAAGTGCTACTAAAGCAAACCAAGTTGAGCTATACTTTTTAAATGCATCATCACCAATGTTATTGAAAACCCTTCAGAATCCTAAAGATGTTTTTGTGATTATGCCAGTTAAGGTTTAATATTTACCTGAATTCGATGTATAACTAACACGAAAAGGTTTTAGCAAAAACCGTCATTGCGAGGAGGCAATGAAATCGCCGACGTGGCAATCTTGTGAAGAAGAGCTTAAATTACCTCGAGGTCGCCTAATAAAGGTAGATATTATTTCATGAGATTGGCCGTGTCGCCGCTTTCAGCGACCCCTTGCTAATAGACGATCAGCAGCCATTTTAATAGTAGTTATATAAAAAATGTGGGGTACTATGAACAAAAGGATTATTACAAACAAAAGGAATTTATATAAATGTCTAAATCTTATAATATTATCCACCATGAATTTGATGTAGTGGTAGTTGGAGCAGGTGGGGCTGGTCTTAGGGCTACTTTTGGTATGGCGAAAGAGGGCTTAAATACTGCTTGCATTAGTAAGGTTTTCCCAACTAGGAGTCATACTGTGGCTGCCCAAGGGGGCATTAGTGCTTCTCTTGGTAATATGGGGCAAGATGATTGGCGTTGGCATATGTACGATACAGTAAAAGGCTCGGATTGGTTGGGTGATCAAGACGCAATTGAGTATATGTGTAAACATGCAACTGCAGCAGTGCTAGAGCTTGAGCATTATGGAGTACCTTTTTCTCGAACAGAAGAAGGCAAAATTTATCAACGCCCCTTTGGTGGCATGACAACAAATTATGGTAAGGGACAAGCAGCTCAAAGGACTTGTGCTGCAGCAGATCGTACTGGTCATGCAATATTACATACTTTATATCAACAGGCTTTAAAAAATAAAGCCCAGTTTTTTATCGAATATTTTGCCCTTGATTTATTAATGAATAATGGAGAATGTGTAGGGGTAGTTGCTTGGAATCTTGATGACGGAACAATTCACTGTTTCCATGCTCACTTAGTGGTATTAGCTACTGGCGGGTATGGTAGAGCTTATTTTTCTGCAACAAGTGCTCATACTTGTACTGGTGATGGAGGTGGCATGGCGGCAAGAAGTTCTATTGCCTTGCAAGATATGGAATTTGTCCAATTCCACCCAACTGGTATATATGGAGCTGGTTGCTTAATTACCGAAGGTGCTAGAGGAGAAGGGGGGTATTTAGTAAATTCTAATGGAGAGCGATTTATGGAACGATATTCTCCCGCTGCTAAGGATCTTGCTTCAAGAGATGTAGTATCAAGAGCTATTACCATGGAAATCAGAGATGGTAGGGGGGTAGGGGAGCATAAAGATCATGTATTCTTACATTTAGATCATTTACCGCCGGAAATTCTTCACGAACGTTTACCCGGTATTTCAGAGACGGCTAAAATTTTTGCTGGTATTGATGTAACTCTTCAGCCAATACCTGTATTACCAACAGTGCATTATAATATGGGGGGAATACCAACAAATTACCATGGTCAAGTGATTGATAAAGGTCAGGATAATCATAATAAGATTATTCCTGGGTTAATGTCAATCGGTGAAGCTGCTTGCGTTTCAGTACATGGGGCCAATCGGTTAGGATCAAACTCTCTGCTTGATTTAGTAGTATTTGGTAGAGCCGCAGCACAAAAAGCTGCTGAAATTGTTAAAGTAGGGCAAAAGCATAAAAGTTTGCCGGAGTCTATATTGGATAAAATAATTAGCAGATTTGATGGTATACGTCATGCTAAAGGGGGCCTACCAGTAGCTGACTTAAGACTTAAAATGCAAAAAAGCATGCAAAATCATGCAGCGGTATTTAGAATTCAAGAGGTTCTAGATGAAGGAATAGAAATGATTGACCAGGCACGAAAGGAATATGCTGATATTCAGGTTAATGATAGATCATTAGTATGGAATAGCGATTTGGTTGAAGCATTAGAACTGTCTAATTTATTAGACCAAGCGGTGATTACTATGCACTCTGCCGCCAATAGAAAAGAAAGTAGGGGGGCTCATTCTAGGGAAGATTATTTAGAGCGTAACGACGAGGAGTGGATGAAACATACACTAGCTTGGATTGATGAGCAAGGTAAGGTGAAGTTAGATTACAAACCTGTAACTCTTACAACTTTGACAGATGAAGTAGATAGCATTCCGCCAGCTAAACGAGTTTATTAAGAATATGCTAAATTCACTAAAATTATGCCAAGCTTTAAATGAAAAAATATGTCATGATTTTGCAGGATCAATAGGTGTTATAGATAATGCTATTGGGTTAATAAAAACTATAGAGTATCAAGAGAAAGCTACTAAACTGGTTCAGGATAGTATAAATAGATTCATGAGCTATTTACAGTTTCATCGTTATGTATACTCTCTACCTTCTGAGGGGAACAAAATTGCTATTGCAGAAATTAATAGATTAAGTACTGATTTTTTAAAATCAAAAAATCATAATATTGAACTAGTATTCACAAGGTTAATCAGCACAAATATCGATGACAATATAGCTCAGATTATTATGTGTTTAATTGTTGCGGCATCTAGCAATATATACAGAGATGCTGTTATTAAGATTGAACTAGAGATACAAAATGACAATTTTATTGGTATAAAAATTGTAGTAACATCTCCAAACCTCAGGCTTGATCAGGATAGAGCAGGTATTTTGCTTGGAAACAGAACTATTGATGATGTAAGTATCGAAAACGTTCATGAATATTACACTTACTACTTAATTACGGAATATGGTTATAAATTAGCTATTACTCCATCAACCGATTCAGTGGAGTATATACTCGTTGGAAATCTCTATTAGCAATTGCATAGATAGAACCAATGTTAAGATAGTTGCGATGAGCTGCCACTTAATATAAAGTTCCAACGATTGAACCTTAATATTTAATTGTTCTTGACCCACAAATCCATGTTATATTGTTTGCAATATTCAAACATATCAACTGTGTTAGGATGGTGTATGCCAAATTCCTTAATTTGTGGCTTGCCAAAAAATTTATAATTATATAAATCTTTGCTTTTACAGGCAGCTTTTGCTCCATGATTATACAAATAACTCATTTGGGCAACATTTTGACTTCTATCTCCATATAAATAATGATACATAACAAAAGCTTTGTTATAAGATTCTATGGCACCGTCAAGTTAAGTAATACCAATTGCAATAATGAACACGGTGTATTTATCCAATCTCTATACATAATTGATTTTACTAAATCTACATTATGAGCAAGTTGATTCCAAGCGTAACAAGCCATAGTAACGATATCTTCATATACACCATAAGGCCACCGTCAAGTTAAGTAAAATAGTATCAAAAAGAGCTATATTTTGAGATTTCAGGCAGCAAGAAGTCTTTGAGTGGCTTCGTCCAAAATGGATTTAGCTGATGCAAATGCAATTCTTTGCTCAATTGCTGTTTTACTATATCTTCCAACATTTACGGCAAATATATTTCTGACTTTTCCCATCAGTGATAATTTACAGTGGGCTGAATTAGGATGCTTAAATTTAATTAATATCTTCTCGTTGCGCCTAGTTGGTTGATGAGCATTCTCAACACGATTATTTAGTCTTTTATGAGTGCGATGCTCAGTTTTAGGGCACATAAGCTTAATCGGCTTAATGTAACTTCTGAGCTTATCAGTAACAATTACTCTTGGAGCTGGATAATGACCCAATAATTTTGATAAAAAACGAATAGCTGATTTTTTATTACGACGCTTCTGCAGTAATACTTCTAATTCATGCCCCTCAGAGTCAACAGCTCTCCATAATATCAATACCTCGCCTTTAATCTTAATATTCATCTTATCTAAATGCCATTTATCAGTTGGTTTCCTCTCTCGCTTTCTGATAACATCTTGAAAATAAACCGTAAATTTATTGCACCAAAATCTTACTGTCTCATGACTTAAAATAATACCTCGATAGGCCATCTGTTCTTGTACATCTCTGTAACTATTATTGAATCGATGATATAACCATACTGCATGGCTAATAATGCTTACTGGAAAACGATGTCTCTTTGGGGATTGAATAATACACATAGCACTGAAATTTAGGTAACAATTGTCACTGATAATCTATAAATTATTCCCTACATTTGCTCAATACTTAATTTACATTTCTCTTAACTTGACGGTGCCATTTGAGTACCTATTTATCAGTTAAAAACCCATTTTATAACACCGTGTTCATTATTGCAATTAGTATAACAAGCTCTCCAACATTAACAAGTTTTCGTTCAACAATTCCACTTAATGGGGCAACAACATAATGATTGGTTTTTTCATCAAGTAATGTATAATATTTTTGTTTAGCATCAAGGTATTCTATGTTATAGTTCACATACTCTGTATATCTAATGAGGTTCTTATCCAATAACTGCTTCATCGCATTAGCTTTTTTCTCTTTAAGACGATACTCTTCATTTGCTAGTTCAATCAGATAGTCAATTTGCGTGGTATCTAATACCGCTAAAATATCACCTTTTTTAACATAGCTACCTATAGGTAAGTCAAGTTCTTTAATTCTTCCTGTTGTATTGACTTTAACTGCATGTGTTTCATAGGCTAAGGTTTTGCCTGTTGTAACCAATATATCATTTGTCTCCTCTGAATATTGAGCCTTAACCACTTCAACAGGAATTACGACAGCTTGATTGTCTACTTGCTGTGTTGGGGCTTGTCTACTGACTACTTGTTTGATAGAAACTATCACTACAACAATTGCTACTGCAACAAATAATAGTCCATATATAGTATCTTCGACTTATTAATATCTTCCCTAGGGTCATTTGAATTTTACCATATTTCTGATTAGATTGCTAACCTCTTCTTTAATCTATTCATTTTCAACTTCGATTATACTAAAATCATTTAACAAAAGAACCGTGACAAACGGTTTTATTGTTTTCTAGTCACACGTACAGTAAAATTTTATTTTGTGCAAGTAATTATTTTAAAATTTTTTAATTTTATTTACAGAAAGTGGTAGTGTAGCTAACATGTAAATGTTTTAACTATAACTAGTGTATAGCCTTATATACATTATAGCCAATATAGAAATGTTTGAGTCATAGTAATAGAATTGATGTGTCCCCCTGCAAAACAAGGGTCTACAATCTATAAATATCCCCTCAGAACATTGCTTTTCTGCACCGAGGCTGGTATGACATCGATAGAAGCTAAATCTATATTTATACCACCCACTGGTAACGACTTTTAAACTGCCCTGTACTTATGTCTATATGCTGAGCTTACTACTAAACTCCTTACAAAAATTGTAGGCTATTGATGTAATCTACGCTTCTATGTTGCTATCGTCTTTTTTATTATTTAACAGCTCTCTTGCTTTAGCAAATCTTATAAACCGTGCAAAAGCAAAAATCATAGAATCAACAAAACCATCAAAACCAAATACCCAATATCGTCTTATAAAAAATGATTTTAAAAAATAAAAAATACTTTCTGTAGCAATTCTTGTTTTTGATGGATTCCTACCTAATTTAACTAAATCTTTTGCTTGCTCAGAGGAATAAAAATTTGCTTTAGCTACTAGTTGCTCAATTGACGTGCCAGACCTATGATAAATTATACCATTTAAATCGTAGATTTTGTTTTGTGAATTAATATTTGGATTAAACAACACCGAATCATGAGTAGTAGTGTTATTATTAGAAAAACTACTATATTTACGATTATATAATCTGATACATTTATTATAAGGAGCAAAACGACGAACCTTCTGATCATTACGGTGCAATATAACAATTTTAGTACGGTAAGCTAAATAATTAGCTTGATTATTTGAAGCAAATATCAACTCTATTTCATCTTGTAATGCTTTTGATAGTTCTTCATCAGCATCAATATTTAATATCCAGTCATTCTGACATAAATTTTCGCCAAAAGTCTTTTGTTTAACATAACCATTCCATTCGTTAAAAATCACTTTGATTCCTAAATTTCTAGCAATTTGTACTGTATCATCAGTACTACCACTATCAACAACAATAAGCTCCTCGACAATGTCCTTAACACTGTTGATAGCTCTTGCAATCCTAGTAGCTTCATTTTTTGTGATAATAAAGGCTGAAATCTTTAGCATATCCTTCTCAACTAGGTTCTGTTAACAAAAATTATAGTTAGGCAAGAGGAATAAAAAGTTGCCATAGTAAGAAGAAATGGTAGTTTCTAGTTATCAAAAAAAGGAACTACCAATATGAAGTATTACATAGAAGAACAAGCATGGGAAGTAATTTTATCATTTTTTAATGAAAGAAATGGTATACACAACAAGCATGAAGAAAAAATGAGACATTTTATTGAAGCAATAGGTGGTTTCAGTACTAAAATTCATGCCCTTGTTGATGCCCTTGGTAATCCATTAAAGTTTATACTAATACCAATTGCAATAATTAACACGGTGTATTTATCCAATCTCTATACATAATTGATTTTACTAAATCTACAGGCACCGTCAAGTTAAGAGAAATGTAAATTAAGTATTGAGCAAATGTAGGGAATAATTTATAGATTATCAGTAACAATTGTTACCTAAATTTCAGTGCTATGTGTATTATTCAATCCCCAAAGAGACATCGTTTTCCAGTAATCATTATTAGCCATGCAGTATGGTTATATCATCGATTCAATAATAGTTATACCAATTGCAATAATTAACGCAGTGGTCTAAGATGGGTTTTTAACTGATAAATAGGTACTCAAATAGCTAGGTTAATATTACCGCAAGGTTTTGAAGGTCATGATTTTATAAAAATGATGAAACATGAGCCGCATGGTCGAAATCGTATACGTTTATTGGCGATGTATCACCTTCAATTAGGCAAATCTTTTAAAGCCATATCTGAAATAGTGAAGTCGCACTGGAAAACTGTGCAATCATGGCTCAGAAGATTTAGGAATCATGGTTTTGAAGGATTATTTGAATCACAAAGAAGCGGTGCCCCTAGGAAGATTAACAGTATACAAGAGTCTGCTATTTTTGATAAAATTAATACGCTCAGTGAAAGTAAAACTGGTGGGTATATAACTGGAAAGGAGCTACATATCATGTTAGTTGAGGAATATGGTGCTAAATGTGCTTTAAAAACAGTCTACAATACTATGCACCGCCTTGGTTTTAGCTGGATTACTTCTCGTTCAATGCATCCAAAATCAAATCAAGAGACTCAAAATAGATATAAAAAAACTTTCCAGACATGTTAACAAAATTATTAGCAAAAAATATTGATAGATGTAAAGTTGATATATGGTCTCAGGATGAAACTAGAGTTGGGCAACAAGGTAGCTTAACTCGTATATGGGCTAAGCGTGGCACTAGACCCCGTAAAGTTCGGCAACAGCAATTTATACCAATTGTAATAATGAACACGGTGTATTTATCCAATCTCTATACATAATTGATTTTACTAAATCTACATTATGAGCAAGTTGATTCCAAGCGTAACAAGCCATAGTAACGATATCTTCATATACACCATAACATTGGTTAGACAAGAAATGATTTTTAATCCATTCCCAAACTTGTTCCATTGCATTAAGTTCCGGTGCATAGGGCGGAAGCGGTATCAAAGTGATATTGCTTGGCACAGTTAGTTTTTTGGCTGTGTGCCAACCTGCATTATCCGTTAGTAAAGCTATATGTCGGTTGCCTTGAATACTGCGAGAAAGCTCTTCTAAGAATTTATTCATTGCCTGTGTGTTTGCATATGGTAAAATTAATGCACAAGCTTCTCCTGTCTCATGGCAAGCAGCTCCGTAAATATATGTTGAAATAAATTGCTGTTGCCGAACTTTACGGGGTCTAGTGCCACGCTTAGCCCATATACGAGTTAAGCTACCTTGTTGCCCAACTCTAGTTTCATCCTGAGACCATATATCAACTTTACATCTATCGATATTTTTGCTAATAATTTTGTTAACATGTCTGGAAAGTTTTTTTATATCTATTTTGAGTCTCTTGATTTGATTTTGGATGCATTGAACGAGAAGTAATCCAGCTAAAACCAAGGCGGTGCATAGTATTGTAGACTGTTTTTAAAGCACATTTAGCACCATATTCCTCAACTAACATGATATGTAGCTCCTTTCCAGTTATATACCCACCAGTTTTACTTTCACTGAGCGTATTGATTTTATCAAAAATAGCAGACTCTTGTATACTGTTAATCTTCCTAGGGGCACCGCTTCTTTGTGATTCAAATAATCCTTCAAAACCATGATTCCTAAATCTTCTGAGCGATGATTGCACGGTTTTCCAGTGTGACTTCACTATTTCAGATATGGCTTTAAAAGATTTGCCTAATTGAAGGTGATACATCGCCAATAAACGTATACGATTTCGACCATGCGGCTCATGTTTCATCATTTTTATAAAATCATGACCATGAAAACCTTGTGGTAATATTAACCTAGCCATTTGAGTACCTTTTATCAGTTAAAAACCCATCTTAGACCACTGCGTTAATTATTGCAATTGGTATTATTTCAACATATATTTACGGAGCTGCTTGCCATGAGACAGGAGAAGCTTGTGCATTAATTTTACCATATGCAAATACACAGGCAATGAATAAATTCTTAGAAGAGCTTTCTCGCAGTATTCAAGGCAACCGACATATGGCTTTACTAATGGATAATGCAGGTTGGCACACAGCCAAAAAACTAACTGTGCCAAGCAATATCACTTTGATACCGCTTCCGCCCTATGCACCGGAACTTAATGCAATGGAACAAGTTTGGGAATGGATTAAAAATCATTTCTTGTCTAACCAATGTTATGGTGTATATGAAGATATCGTTACTATGGCTTGTTACGCTTGGAATCAACTTGCTCATAATGTAGATTTAGTAAAATCAATTATGTATAGAGATTGGATAAATACACCGTGTTAATTATTGCAATTGGCATTATTTTAAGTCATGAGACAGTAAGATTTTGGTGCAATAAATTTGCGGTTTATTTTCAAGATGTTATCAGAAAGCGAGAGAGGAAACCAACTGATAAATGGCATTTAGATGAGATGAATATTAAGATTAAAGGCGAGGTATTGATATTATGGAGAGCTGTTGACTCTGAGGGGCATGAATTAGAAGTATTACTGCAGAAGCGTCGTAATAAAAAATCAGCTATTCGTTTTTTATCAAAATTATTGGGTCATTATCCAGCTCCAAGAGTAATTGTTACTGATAAGCTCAGAAGTTACATTAAGCCGATTAAGCTTATGTGCCCTAAAACTGAGCATCGCACTCATAAAAGACTAAATAATCGTGTTGAGAATGCTCATCAACCAACTAGGCGCAACGAGAAGATATTAATTAAATTTAAGCATCCTAATTCAGCCCACTGTAAATTATCACTGATGGGAAAAGTCAGAAATATATTTGCCGTAAATGTTGGAAGATATAGTAAAACAGCAATTGAGCAAAGAATTGCATTTGCATCAGCTAAATCCATTTTGGACGAAGCCACTCAAAGACTTCTTGCTGCCTGAAATCTCAAAATATAGCTCTTTTTGATACTATTTTACTTAACTTGACGGTGCCCTTTAATATGGTTACGTTAAAATTTTTGTCAACAGAACCTAGGTTTGTGGTAGAATTGCTACTAGAATATATAGCAATCATTATAGCAATCATTGCTGACTAATTTTATTTTTTATTAAATTAGTCTTTAACCTTGTATAATTTGCTGTTAGACTCTCTTTTAAGATTAAATATGATAGGAGTCTATACCAATAGGTTATATTAATAAATATAATTGTTATTCCTAACCAGCTACATTATGACAGATGACAAAAAAGAACCTACGCCGTTTGAAAACCTTGAAAGTTCTGAGATAGGTAGTACTACAATTGTGCCTAAAGAGATAGAAATAGCTAATACGTTAGACAATCAAACAGTGCAACCCAAGCAAAGAAAAGCAGAGCTTTCCAAAAGCTTTGATGATATGGAGCTTGAACGTGAAAATAAGTTAAAACGTACTCTCTCTCAAAAATCTGTAAAAAGTAAAGATGATTTACATATAATTGAGCAAGAGAAAAGTGAAAGATTAAAATCGGTTAAAACAAATGAAGTTAAAATTTCAGATGAATTTGCAAAATCTTTAGAACAGGAAAATACAGAACCAAAGACAGAATCAAAATTTAAGAGACTTTTAAATAAAATTAAAGCTGCTTGGGATTGGACAAAGAGTACGAGGCTTTTCAAAGGTATAGAGTGGCTGTTAGATACAAAATTGGCGAAGGTGCTATTTGGTAGTGCTATAGGTCGTACTGTTACAATTGCACTTGCAGTAGTAACACTAGCCGGGGTTTTCCCTCCAGTAGCCTTGACCGCGGCTGCAATAGCATTAGCTGGAGTAACTAGCGAAATAGTAGCTGATGTTATCAAAACAAGAAGACTCCGTAAACTTGCACAAGAAAATGACCTATTGATGCAAAATCGAGGGGACATAGACAAGCAACAATACTTACTACTACTCGATCCCAAATTAGCCAAGACATTGGAAAAGAAATTACATGTCCCAAATAACCATGTTCCAAATGGCAAAGATAAACATTACCACTATGTAGATCCCAAAGTAGAAATGGTATTTAGTGCAAGCAAATTCATAGTTGATAATCTTCAAAATGCCACTAATTTAGCGTCTAACATAACTGCTGCTACTAGTGGGAATCCTGTTAAGATTCTTACAGCACTAAAAAGTGGTACACTTTCAGCTATTTCTATGATTGGCTCAGGTGTAACTGAAAAGGACTCAGCTAACCTTACTACAGCATTTAAAATCAATATTAATGATGAACTCCGTAAGGATGATGTTGCCTATTATAGGAATTTACGAGAACTACGTG
Organism: Candidatus Tisiphia endosymbiont of Neophilaenus lineatus; assembly: GCF_964264975.1. NCBI lineage: Bacteria > Pseudomonadati > Pseudomonadota > Alphaproteobacteria > Rickettsiales > Rickettsiaceae > Candidatus Tisiphia > Candidatus Tisiphia endosymbiont of Neophilaenus lineatus. Next base: position 82,301 of record NZ_OZ183649.1, read on the forward strand.
AGATCGCCCAAAAACAACATATCCAAACTGCAGCTTTAGCTGAATTAATGCAAGATAAGGATTATTTTAAGTTAACCGATGAGCAAAAACAAAATATATTTGATATATATCAACAAGCTTTAACTGAACTGATGTTTGACAAAAATTATAACAAGTTAACCGATGAGCAAAAACGAGCTACACTTCATACAACAGTCAATAAGTTTGAAGAAAAACCTAATGAAAAAGCAACTGAACCTGAAACTAAAGAAAAGAACAAAAGTAATAATATACTGACAGCAGCTGCAAAAGGTACACTAAGCCTTTTAAAAGATCTAGGTAGGACACATAATCCTTTTTATAAACAACCTAAGGTAATAAGGGATTATAGCCCATTAACAAAAGCTATGGAGGCTGCTAAAAAATCTGCTAAAGAGATCGTAACACCTGAGGTTATAGCACAGTTACGAAAAAGTAAATCTGCACCAAATTTATTACAAGAAGAAAGCTTTCTTCATCGGAAAAAACTGCAGAGAAGTAATTCTATAGAGAACCATAATCAACATTCTATGTGACTTACCTATACTCTTCTGATTTGAGTATACCATTACTATTACCCACATCTTTGAACTCATGGGACGTCATCCTGAATTTATTTCAGGATGACGTCAATAGCTTCAAAGTTTATGGCTTTTAAAAAGATGTAAGTTACCTACCACCCCTATCGTTCTTATTTACTGGTGGTTTTACTGCAGGAGTAGGAGGTGAAGTAATAGATGAAGTACTAGAACGCAAAGGTTTATGAGTATCATGCCCTGCTAAATTACGCCTTAGTCTTTTTGCCCTAGATACTTCTCTACTTGTTTTTTGTTCTTCTTTTAATAATTTTGCTTTCTTTTGTGCCTGTATTACTGGTGCTAATATTTCTTGTTTTCTCTGCCTGAACTCCTGTAGTTCTTGTTTAGGAGATGGAGTATCTTGATTTTGTGAATTATTCAAGAGTTCTTTAACAATATCAACAACCTTATCTATAATCTTTGCAAACCAGCTTTTTTCCGGCTTTATATCATCCAAAATAGCGTTTTCCTTTGGAACATCGTATCGTCTATTATTATTGTTAATTTCCGGTGGCTTAGATGGTTTCTGCTCCTGTACCCTACGAGAATTAGCTGCTAAATTATTATTCCTTGGGCGTGGGGCTACTTTACCTATTGGTTTTGTTGACTGAAGTATTTTTTTCTCATCTTCTTTTAATTTTTTCAGTGTTTCTCGCAAATCGTCTACAGTTGGAATTGGACCTTCCACAGTTGGAGTCGGATCTTTTTTTAATTTATTAAGTCTAGCTTCTATTTCTCGATCTTTTCGTTTACCTAATTCAGCAGATTTATTATCTAAATTAACTTCAGACTGCATTTCTTCCATCAACTTATCTACTTCCGAAGACGGAACAGAACCACCCGTTCTATCTAATGAGTCATTAATCATATCTGTCACCATCTCGGATTCCAACAATTTCTTATCTAACTCGCCAAGTGTTTTCTCAAATTTTTCATTAATATTTTGTATTTTCTTACTCAAATTATTAGATTTTTTCTTGGACATAGTAACTAACCCGCTATTTAAATACATGAATTATTATAGTTTATTCTATTAGATACTACTAAATGATTTTATCAAATGTATATTTTTTAAGATATTTGCTTGTAAGATTGTTACTTTTGTTATATAAGTTATATGGGCACCGTCAAGTTAAGAGAAATGTAAATTAAGTATTGAGCAAATGTAGGGAATAATTTATAGATTATCAGTGACAATTGTTCCCTAAATTTCAGTGCTATGTGTATTATTCAATCCCCAAAGAGACATCGTTTTCCAGTAATCATTATTAGCCATGCAGTATGGTTATATCATCGATTCAATAATAGTTACAGAGATGTACAAGAACAGATGGCCTATCGAGGTATTATTTTAAGTCATGAGACAGTAAGATTTTGGTGCAATAAATTTGCGGTTTATTTTCAAGATGTTATCAGAAAGCGAGAGAGGAAACCAACGGATAAATGGCATTTAGATGAGATGAATATTAAGATTAAAGGCGAGGTATTTATATTATGGAGAGCTGTTGACTCTGAGGGGCATGAATTAGAAGTATTACTGCAGAAGCGTCGTAATGAAAAATCAGCTATTCGTTTTTTATCAAAATTATTGGGTCATTATCCAGCTCCAAGAGTAATTGTTACTGATAAGCTCAGAAGTTACATTAAGCCGATTAAGCTTATGTGCCCTAAAACTGAGCATCGCACTCATAAAAGACTAAATAATCGTGTTGAGAATGCTCATCAACCAACTAGGCGCAACGAGAAGATATTAATTAAATTTAAGCATCCTAATTCAGCCCACTGTAAATTATCACTGATGGGAAAAGTCAGAAATATATTTGCCGTAAATGTTGGAAGATATAGTAAAACAGCAATTGAGCAAAGAATTGCATTTGCATCAGCTAAATCCATTTTGGACGAAGCCACTCAAAGACTTCTTGCTGCCTGAAATCTAAAAATATAGCTCTTTTTGATACTATTTTACTTAACTTTTGACGGTGCCACTTCATGTACTGCTTGCGTTCGCTCACCCTTGGTTAATATTATGGTTCAATTTGTTACCTTATCAGGCTTTTCAGAATATGAAGACACAGTAAAGTTGATGGAAGATAAGGTTACAAGTTTAATCAATAAATCTTCACAAGAGATTGTTTATTTAGTTGAATATAAGGATATTTATACCGCAGGTACTAGTTTTAAGGCAAATGAATTATTAAATCCTAGAGATATACCGGTAATTTATACTGGTAGGGGGGGGAAGTTTACCTACCACGGTAGCGGACAAAGAGTAATATACCCCATTCTTGATTTAGCCTCAGAACTAAGGCAAAAGGATTTAAAACTATATATTAAACTATTAGAAGAATGGATTATAAATAGCCTTTTATATTTTGGGATTAAAGCTTTTACTATAAGTGGTATAGTGGGAATATGGGTAAAAGAAAACGGTGTACCCGCCAAGATTGCATCAATAGGTATTAGAGTTAGAAAATGGGTTACATATCATGGTATTGCTGTAAATATTTCAACAAATCTTGATATGTTCTCCGGAATTATTGCTTGTGGTTTGAGAGATATGCCTGTAACCTCGTTAAAGAAACTTGGTGTTGATATAACGTTAGATCAGTTTGATGAAGTTATTAAGGATAAAGTCTTTGAGGTCTTTTAAAATATTCAGTATATACTCGGTGAACTTCAAGAATTGGCGTTGTCGTGTCTAAAGATCTCCGCTGCTCACGTACTAATGTACGCTCCGCTGCTCGACTTTGCCACTCCTAGCTCTTCTTGAAGTTGCCCTTCGTCTAGCAACTCTTCATTTACGAGCAGTATACTACTATGAGTTCAATTTATCATATACTTGATAAGATTCCTGCTATTTATCCTGAGGACATGCAAATAGAATATGAACAATTAGCTCAGCAATTAATCAAATCAGGAAAACTTAGAATAGATACCGATAATAGTTGTAATTTTGCAAGATTTTCTGATCCAAAGTTCAATATTAGTTTGATGGTAAGTAAAGAAGAAATAACTGAGCCAAATTTAATTGAACAAACTAATCAGTTATTAAGATATCTATACAAATCTTCTATATCAGATAAAAAATTGGCATCGATTTATACAGATCTGAAAAAACAAATTCAAAAATTACAACCAGTTGACCAATCTATTATTGAAAAATTAACAAGGCTTTTTGTTCAGTCAGCCCATCCTATAGTTATTAGGTGGTTATTACATGATAAGGTCCAAGTATTTATTACTTATTCCCATAATATTGGTGATATGATGGATATAGTTGATTGGCAACGTTCTGGTTCTAATAGCGGTATGCAAAGTACTGACGGTAAGAATGTAGCAGTCTTTGTTTCCTGTGGTGGAAATCCATTTGCTGAAAATGATAAAAATCACCCAACTTATGGTGATGGATGGGCAGCAGTTGCTAGGTTGCAAATTATAGCTGGGCAGGAACTTGGGCATTTTGCTGATATTAAAAGAGATGCAAATGGTCGTCAAATTAGTCGTCATTCAGCAAATTTCTCTGGAACGAAAGCCACGCCTCATGTAAAACAGGCGAGGAAAGATGATATTATTAATTGCAATAAATTATTAGCTAATCTTCTCTCTATGGGGATGAGGCAAATGATTATTTATGAAGAAAAGGTAGAATTTTATAATAAAAACAAGGTACATGGCATAAGGGTTTATTGGGCAAAATTACTTGGATTAATCCATAAACAGAAATTTTTATTTTCTGTTAATAGGAAGGGCTTGCTCTTTATTAAGAGATTTGCAAGGGAACAATATATGGGTTTGATGATTAGAGCTATGATTGAAGATATGCAGTTTAATTTAGCACCAGTCGCAGATGTTTATAAAAATAGTGACCCTGAGATCGAAGAGACAATTGCCTGTATAGAAGCTCTAGCAAGAGTACCCCAACAAGTGATGAAATGGGGATATTTAACGACTATGGCAACAATGCAAGGATTATATAAAGTATATTATTCTGAAGTTATACCTTCCTTAATTTCTAACTATGTATTAATGACTAAGCAAAGCTATAAACGTGATATGTCAAAGCCAAGATCTCTAACTAATTTTTTTCGTAAAATAAACATATTTAGTAAAAAAAAATTAGTATTTAAACAAATCAGAGAAGTATAATTAGCGGCACCGTCAAGTTAAGAGAAATGTAAATTAAGTATTGAGCAAATGTAGGGAATAATTTATAGATTATCAGGGCACCGTCAAGTTAAGTAAAATAGTATCAAAAAGAGCTATATTTTTAGATTTCAGGCAGCAAGAAGTCTTTGAGTGGCTTCGTCCCAAATGGATTTAGCTGATGCAAATGCAATTCTTTGCTCAATTGCTGTTTTATACCAATTGCAATAATTAACACGGTGTATTTATCCAATCTCTATACATAATTGATTTTACTAAATCTACATTATGAGCAAGTTGATTCCAAGCGTAACAAGCCATAGTAACGATATCTTCATATACACCATAACATTGGTTAGACAAGAAATGATTTTTAATCCATTCCCAAACTTGTTCCATTGCATTAAGTTCCGGTGCATAGGGCGGAAGCGGTATCAAAGTGATATTGCTTGGCACAGTTAGTTTTTTGGCTGTGTGCCAACCTGCATTATCCGTTAGTAAAGCTATATGTCGGTTGCCTTGAATACTGGCGAGCAAGCTCTTCTAAGAATTTATTCATTGCCTGTGTGTTTGCATATGGTAAAATTAATGCACAAGCTTCTCCTGTCTCATGGCAAGCAGCTCCGTAAATATATGTTGAAATAAATTGCTGTTGCCGAACTGTACGGGGTCTAGTGCCACGCTTAGCCCATATATGAGTTAAGCTACCTTGTTGCCCAACTCTAGTTTCATCCTGAGACCATATATCAACTTTACATCTATCGATATTTTTTGGTAATAATTTTGTTAACATGTCTGGAAAGTTTTTTTATATGTATTTTGAGTCTCTTGATTTGATTTTGGATGCATTGAACGAGAAGTAATCCAGCTAAAACCAAGGCGGTGCATAGTATTGTAGACTGTTTTTAAAGCACATTTAGCACCATATTCCTCAACTAACATGATATGTAGCTCCTTTCCAGTTATATACCCACCAGTTTTACTTTCACTGAGCGTATTGATTTTATCAAAAATAGCAGACTCTTGTATACTGTTAATCTTCCTAGGGGCACCGCTTCTTTGTGATTCAAATAATCCTTCAAAACCATGATTCCTAAATCTTCTGAGCGATGATTGCACAGTTTTCCAGTGTGACTTCACTATTTCAGATATGGCTTTAAAAGATTTGCCTAATTGAAGGTGATACATCGCCAATAAACGTATACGATTTCGACCATGCGGCTCATGTTTCATCATTTTTATAAAATCATGACCTTCAAAACCTTGCGGTAATATTAACCTAGCTATTTGAGTACCTATTTATCAGTTAAAAACCCATTTTTTAACACCGTGTTAATTATTGCAATTAGTATTATTTTAAGTCATGAGACAGTAAGATTTTGGTGCAATAAATTTGCGGTTTATTTTCAAGATGTTATCAGAAAGCGAGAGAGGAAACCAACTGATAAATGGCATTTAGATGAGATGAATATTAAGATTAAAGGCGAGGTATTGATATTATGGAGAGCTGTTGACTCTGAGGGGCATGAATTAGAAGTATTACTGCAGAAGCGTCGTAATAAAAAATCAGCTATTCGTTTTTTATCAAAATTATTGGGTCATTATCCAGCTCCAAGAGTAATTGTTACTGATAAGCTCAGAAGTTACATTAAGCCGATTAAGCTTATGTGCCCTAAAACTGAGCATCGCACTCATAAAAGACTAAATAATCGTGTTGAGAATGCTCATCAACCAACTAGGCGCAACGAGAAGATATTAATTAAATTTAAGCATCCTAATTCAGCCCACTGTAAATTATCACTGATGGGAAAAGTCAGAAATATATTTGCCGTAAATGTTGGAAGATATAGTAAAACAGCAATTGAGCAAAGAATTGCATTTGCATCAGCTAAATCCATTTGGGACGAAGCCACTCAAAGACTTCTTGCTGCCTGAAATCTAAAAATATAGCTCTTTTTGATACTATTTTACTTAACTTGACGGTGCCTTCTCAAACCATAGATCTAAGACATAATGTAAGTAAATATTTGCAAGTATTGGACTTGCTACTGAGCCTTGCAGTATACCTTGATCACTGCTACTAACAACACCATCCTTAGTTGCTCCAGCTTTTCAAAGTCTTCTTATTAGCCACATAAAATTCTTGTCTAATATTCTTTCTTCTAAACACCTTTGCAATCAATAATGATTTATGTTATCGAAAAATTTCCTAATATCTACTTCTACAACATAATTAATTGGCTTTTTCATTACCACTTCATTTAAGGCTTTTATTGCTGAATGACAGCTTAAGTTAGGTCGAAATGTTGACTGTCTATCATTAAATTGCACTGCTTATTCATTACTTCCGTGACAATATTTATATTTCTTGCTAGAACCACAGGGACATAACTCATTTCTAGCCACTTTTCCCCAACTTGATGGGTCTGATTGTACTCTATCCTGTGGATTGACTTGAGTTTTGATGGTTTTAAGTCGAGTTTCAATACTAACACCAGCATTATATTTATGAAAAGCTGGGTCTTCCCTAGTTTCTCGCATTGTCTTTTGAAGTTTTTTATTTTCCAAAGACAATGACTCTTTTTTAATATGGCTAGTATCCATATGGAGATGACAAACTCTTTGAATAAATAATTCCTTCAAATTATCGAGCATTTGTTCAAATAAATTGAAAGCTTCTCTTTTATACTCGTTAAGAGGATCTTTTTGGGCATAAGCCCTTAGTGATATACCTTGTCGTAAATGATCTAAATTATGTAAGTGATCTTTCCATACTTGATCTAAAGTTGTCAGTAAAATATACTTAATTGCGTCATTCATCAAGTTAACGCTATATGCTTCCTCTTTTGCTTGGTACAAGTCATTTACCATTTGTACAACGTTAGATATCACCTGTACTTCGGTAACATCAGCTTTTGTTATAGATTCATGCTGTAGTTTTATAGCAAAAATACGCTGCAACTCTCCTGTTAGAGCATTTATATCCCAGTCTTCTCTATAAGAACTAGGTGGAATAAAAGTTAATACTACTTTTTCTACTAGTTCTTGTGTCATGTTAGTTAAAAAATCATGTGCATCTTTTGACTTAATGATGTCACTGCGCTGTTCATAAACTATCTTACGTTGATCATTCATAACATCATCAAAATGTAATAAATTTTTACGTATTTCGTAATTATGTCCTTCAACTTTCTGTTGAGCTTTTTCAAGTGAACGACTAATCATAGGGTGATGGATTGCTTCACCATCTTTTAAACCTAACGTTCTTAAAACTCCGGAGATACGGTCTGAGGCAAAAATACGCATCAGATCATCTTCTAAAGACAAGAAAAATTGTGTATTGCCTGGATCACCTTGTCTACCAGCTCTTCCTCGTAACTGGTTATCTATCCTACGACTCTCATGCCTTTCAGTACCTATAACAAATAATCCTCCAGCCTCTATTACACGCTGCTTCTCCTCAGCTATCTGCTCTTTTATTTTTACTATTTCTAATGCATATTGCTCTTTTGCTAGGTTCTTTAGAGATAGTTGTTCTATTAGCATTTCTGGGTTACCGCCAAGCATAATATCTGTACCACGACCTGCCATATTTGTGGCAATAGTCAGAGCCTTAAATCGTCCAGCTTGAGCTATAATAAATGCTTCCTGCTGATGAAATTTTGCGTTTAAAACATTATGAGTTATTTTATTTTTGGTAAGTAAGTTAGAAATTTCTTCAGACTTCTCTATACTAACCGTTCCAACCAAAACAGGTTGACCACGATCATGACATTCTTTTATTAATTTTAGGATAGCTTCATATTTATCTTGTTTACTGCCATAGATCTCGTCATCATAATCAACTCTAGTAATTGGATTATGGCTAGGAACAGCAAGAACATCAAGATTGTATATGTCTTTTAGCTCTGCAGCTTCGGTCATTGCTGTACCAGTCATACCTGATAATTTGGGATAATTCCTAAAATAATTTTGGAAAGTAATAGAAGCTAAGGTTTGATTCTCATTTTGAATTTGTACATGCTCTTTTGCCTCTAGTGACTGGTGTAACCCTTCAGAATACCGTCTACCTTCCATAACGCGTCCAGTAAATTCATCAATAATCATAACTTTTCCATCGCGTACTAAATAATCAACATCACGATTGAAGAGGATATGAGCCCTTAATGATTGATTGATATAATGAACTAAACTTAAATTTTCAAAATCGTAAAGGCTTGAATCTTTTTCAATAAGACTATTAGCTACAAGCATTGATTCTACATGAGTTATACCATTCTCAGTAAGATTAACTGTCCGTAATTTCTCATCTTTTTCGTAATCTTCATCTTTAAACTGACGAACTAATTTATCAATTGTGCTGTATAAATCCGAGCGATCGTCTACTGGACCTGATATAATTAGTGGAGTTCTTGCTTCATCAATTAAAATTGAGTCAACTTCATCAATAATAGCGAATTTAAAAGGGCGAAGTACCTTAGAATCTTCACTATATTTCATGTTATCTCTGAGGAAGTCAAATCCAAGCTCGTTATTAGTTGCATAAGTAATATCTGCTCTATAAGCATTACGTCTATCATCATCACTGATATTAGAAACTATACAACCAACAGATAACCCTAGGAAATTATGAATTCTTCCCATCCACTCAGAATCACGTTTTACTAAATAATCATTTACCGTAACAACATGCACCCCTTCACCAGTAAGAGCATTCAAATATGCAGGTAATGTGGCAACTAAAGTTTTTCCTTCTCCTGTACGCATTTCAGTAATCATACCACGGTGCAATATCAATCCACCAATTAGCTGAACATCAAAATGTCTCATCCCATAGACTCTTTTTGCAGCTTCCCGTACAACAGCAAAAGCTTCATAAGTTAAGTCATCTAATGACTCACCATCTTTTAATCTTTGCCTAAATTGCTCTGTTTTATTTCTCAAATCATCATCAGAAAGTTTTTGTATTGAAGGCTCGAGCAAATTAATTTTTTCAATTTCTAAAGATAGTTTTTTTATACTTCTATCATTTGCTGTGCCGAATAATTTTTTAAGTAAAGAAAGCATTTATATCCTAGATTCAAATAGTAAATATCCTGTAAAATATGATATTTTATGATATTTATCAAACAAATTGTAAATAGCTGTTGACGTAGAAGGGTTATCCTTATAAAATCCAGCTATCATAAACAATATATAATAATGGATAACAAATGAAAAGAACAACTATAATTTTTTTAGCTGCTAGTTTACTTGCGAGTAGTGCTTTTGCTGATGAAGATAAAATTGTTGCTACCTACAAAGGTGGTGAAGTGAAAGAATCACAGGTTATGCAACAATTCCAATCTTCTTTAGATACCCAACCAAGTGCTAAAGGAAAAAAGTTTACTGATTTTGACGCGAATATACAGAAAATGTTAGTACAGGGCTATATCGATGCAAAATTGCTTGAGCAAGAAGCCAAGAATTCTAATATTGAATCTTCAAAAGAATTCCAATCTAAGTTGAATGTCGTAAAAAACCAATTGGTTCAGCAAGAATTGATGGAGCGTTATGTAAAATCTCATGTTGATGAGAAAATGATTAATGCTGAATATGATAAATTAGTTGCTAGCCTAAAAGGAAAAGAGGAAGTAAAAGTAAGTCATATTTTGGTTGCAACTGAAAAAGACGCAATAAATGTACAAAATAGACTTAAAAAAGGGGAGAAATTTGCTAAGCTTGCTAAGGATTTCTCAAAAGATGAAGGGTCTAAAGCCAATGGTGGAGAAATAGGCTATATTACTTCTGGACAGCTAGTGCCTGAATTTGAAGATAAAGCATTATCAATGAAAGTAAATGAAATCTCTTCTCCAGTTAAAACTCAATTTGGTTGGCATATAATTACTGTACTTGATAAAAGACCTGCACAAATACCTTCTAAGGAGGAAGCTACTGCTAGTATAACCAATCAACTTAGTAGAGATGCTATATTAAAGTATGTTGCTGATCTTGAAAGTAAAGCTGATATCAAAATAATGTTACCGAAGTCACAAATAACGAATGAGACTAAAAAATAATCTAGTATGACCTAATAACCTGAATTTGATGTAACTTGTTACGTTGAATTCAGGCTACTACAGTTGTAGTTACTACACAGAGCTGTCATTCCCGCGAAGGCGGGAATCTAAAAAAATAAACCAAGATGGTTTGTTAGTCTTTTTTAGACCCCGCACTGAAGCAGGGGTGACAGCACTTCTCTTATTATAGCAAAAATCGGCACCGTCAAGTTAAGTAAAATAGTATCAAAAAGAGCTATATTTTTAGATTTCAGGCAGCAAGAAGTCTTTGAGTGGCTTCGTCCAAAATGGATTTAGCTGATGCAAATGCAATTCTTTGCTCAATTGCTGTTTTACTATATCTTCCAACATTTACGGCAAATATATTTCTGACTTTTCCCATCAGTGATAATTTACAGTGGGCTGAATTAGGATGCTTAAATTTAATTAATATCTTCTCGTTGCGCCTAGTTGGTTGATGAGCATTCTCAACACGATTATTTAGTCTTTTATGAGTGCGATGCTCAGTTTTAGGGCACATAAGCTTAATCGGCTTAATGTAACTTCTGAGCTTATCAGTAACAATTACTCTTGGAGCTGGATAATGACCCAATAATTTTGATAAAAAACGAATAGCTGATTTTTTATTACGACGCTTCTGCAGTAATACTTCTAATTCATGCCCCTCAGAGTCAACAGCTCTCCATAATATCAATACCTCGCCTTTAATCTTAATATTCATCTCATCTAAATGCCATTTATCAGTTGGTTTCCTCTCTCGCTTTCTGATAACATCTTGAAAATAAACCGCAAATTTATTGCACCAAAATCTTACTGTCTCATGACTTAAAATAATACCTCGATAGGCCATCTGTTCTTGTACATCTCTGTAACTATTATTGAATCGATGATATAACCATACTGCATAGCTAATAATGCTTACTGGAAAACGATGTCTCTTTGGGGATTGAATAATACACATAGCACTGAAATTTAGGTAACAATTGTCACTGATAATCTATAAATTATTCCCTACATTTGCTCAATACTTAATTTACATTTCTCTTAACTTGACGGTGCCTGTAGAACGCATCAATATAAGCTGATCCAATTCTGCTGAAAACTGTTCTCTTGTTTGTCTAAGTTCATCCTCTAAAAGAAGGTTAACAATTGTTCTTAAGTCAACAATTGTGGCTTTGCGATGGGTAAGGTTTTGATTCATTGTAATCCTAGTTCACTCGATTAGTTTCAACTTGCTTCAATAATTCCTCAACTTTGTAAGCATTATCAAATCCGTGATCATAATGAAAACGAATTTCCAGTGAGTATTTTAAATTAATTTTAGCAGTTATAAAGTTTCTTATAGCATATTTTGAATTATTTAAAGACTCAGTAAGTTGTATCTCATTAAAAGTAGTATTAAATGGTAAAAAGTAACAATCTGCTATTTTTAAATCAGAGGTAACTAAGACTTTAGTAATAGTTACTGGACAATTAATCAGACGTTCATCTAACATCTTACCACGCCTTAGTACTTCCACTAATGCTTCATTTATTAATATTGCCACTTTTTTTTGCCTTTGTGACCTATTTTGTGACTTGTCTTTATCAGAAAGTTTTTGCATTTACAATAACTGTTTTTTTTCTTCAATAATTTCAAAGACTTCTACTATATCACCTTCTTTTATATCATCATAATTTTCAAAAGCGATACCACATTCAAAATTCTCGTGAACTTCTTTGACATCATCTTTAAAACGTTTTAGAGTCTTAAGTTTTCCTTCGTGAATAACAATATTATCTCGTAACAAGCGGACTCCAGCACCTCTTTTAATAGTACCCTTGGTAACATGACTACCTGCAACTTTACCAACTTTTGAGACAATGAATACCTTTCTAATCTCTACTGTACCGATATATTGCTCACGAATAATTGGTGAAAGCATACCACTCATTATTGATTTAATATCATCTAACAAATTATAGATAATGGAATAATATCTAATATCCACTTTCTCTCTTTCTGCCATAGCCAAAGCATTATTATTAGTTCTAACGTTAAAACCAACAATAATAGCGTTGGATGCTTTAGCTAAAGTAACATCTGACTCCAATATTCCACCTACTGCATGATGTAAAATCTTTAAACGAACTTCATCATTTGGCAACTTTAATAGACTAGTGATAATTGCTTCAACTGAACCTTGTACATCGCCTTTAACAATTATCGGTAATTCTTTTACCATACCACTATTACCGGAGGCTTTTAGGAATAATTCTTCTAGAGTTGATCTTTGGGTAACAGAAATTTTCTTTTCTTTTGCAAGGCGTTCACGATACTCTACAATATCTCTAGCCTGCTTTTCATTCTGCACTACATTAAACTGATCTCCTGCTCGCGGAACTTCATTTAAACCATAAATCTCTACTGGTAAAGTTGGTTCTGCCTCGGTAATATCTAATCCTTTATCATTATTCATCCTCTTAATTCTACCATATTTCGTTCCAGCAACTACTATATCTCCATTTCTTAGAATACCGTGTTGTACCAATATAGTAGCAACCGCTCCTTTACCTTTATCAACTCTTGCCTCTATAACTACCCCAGCAGTGAGTCCGCTAAAGTTAGCCTTAAGATCCTGCATTTCTGCAACCAATAATATAGCCTCTTCTAACTTATCTAAATTAGTTTTCTTTAAAGCTGAAATTGGTACAACTATAGTATCACCTCCCAACTCTTCACTAACTAAATCATAAATTAATAGGTCATTTTTAATTCGGTCAAGATTAATATCCGGTTTATCTATCTTATTTATTGCAACGATTATAGGAACATTTGCCGCTTTAGCGTGATTAATTGCTTCAATCGTTTGCGGCTTTATTCCATCATCTGCAGCAACTATTATAACCACTATATCTGTTACCTTTGCCCCTCTAGTTCTCATATCTGAAAACGCTTCATGTCCTGGAGTATCAATGAAAGTAATAGCCCTACCATCAGCCAAGGTTACTCGATAAGCACCAATATGCTGGGTGATCCCACCTGTTTCCTGACTTGCCAAATCAGTTGACTTTAAAGCATCAAGTAACGAAGTTTTACCGTGGTCGACATGTCCCATAATCGTTACAATAGGAGCCCTATGCTTTAAATCTTCTTCTTTATCAGCTTCACTAATCAATATATTTTCAACATCGGACTCTTGAACCCTTTTTACTGTATGCCCTAAGGTCGTAGCAACAAGCTCTGCTGTATCTGCATCAATTGTTTGGACGGTCGTAGCCATGATACCGAGCTTCATCAATTCTTTTATAACATCTGTGGCTCGCTCAGACATTTTATTGGCTAGATCTCCTACAGAAATAGCTTCCGGAATAATAACTTCCCTATATACTTTATCTGGTGTGTGTTGCTCGGCTTTACGTTTTTCTTTTTCTCTAGCTCTTTTTATTGATGCAAGGCTTCTAGTTCTACCAGTATTATCGCTTCCATCTGCATCAAGCATATTGAAGATATCTGCCTTTTTTAATTTTTTAGGTTCTTCAATTTTAACCTTTGGCACTACTGCTTTATTATCACCAGCCTTGTCTATTGAAGAAATATCTTCAAGTGCAACACCAAAATGGCTCTGAGAACCAATCAGTGTTGATCTAACAAAAGACTTGGATGGGTTGTTATCCTGTGAAGATGTAGGTGCTAATGTAGTAGGTGGTATTTCAGAATCATTTTTGATATCTTGTAACTCATCCTGAACATTTTCTTCAATATCGTCTTTTTTCACAGGTTGATTGATAGTTGCAAGTTTACTCAGAGTGCTAATCTTACTATCAGTACTCTGAGATTTTGCATCTTCTGCTGCTTTTTTTAAAATAGTTAAGCGTCTGTTAAATTCTTCTCCAGAAGTAGATTCGCCGCCTTGAGAAGTAGAACCACTAGACCAAAGTTTATTAAAAGACAAAGTATTAGCTGGAGTGCTACTCTTCCTAACTTCTACAATTGTTTTTGCAGAACTAACAAAACCTCTAGTAACATTGGTGGGTTGGACTGGCTTACTAAGCAATAGTTTAGGACCACCAAGTGTTAGTTTTTTTGGTTTAGGTTCTTGGTTATTCGTCATAAATATTAAACCTTTAAATAGCAATTATATTTGTGATAAAGTTTTTTAAATAATTTTGCTATGTGATTAATGATTAACAGATATACTCTTCTGCTTTAAAGAATTGGTTTCTGCAAATATTTGTGGGGAATAGTAAGGTACACTCACCCCTTGTTTATTGTCTCCATTCTTCAAATCATTTGAGTATATCGAATAATTTACAAATTTCTAATTTTACCGTTAGACCTTTTGTAGAATTCACCCCTGCTAGGGAATTTGTAGGAGACACGAAACCTCGACCCGCAACGTACTCTAGAGTACGTGAGGAGCAGAGTACCGGTATCACACACAAATTACCAGTAGAAGTAGAATTATGCAAGAGGTCTATTAGATTTTCTCTTGCACTTGACTTGCATCTCATGCTTACACTATAATACCATTTTTTTTAAGGGAATTGTTAATTTTTTCTTTACCCAAAATTAAATTACCAAGTTTCTGTTATTAGAAATGGCTAATTTTGCTAGTAGTTCTTCAGTATATCAATAAAATTCTTAGAACTAATACTGAATGCTAAATTTTTTAAAATTTTCTTGCTTTGACTGACAACTAATTAAACATTTTAGAACTCCGTCTACGCACATGGGTATCAACTTAAGTTTAGGTAGCATTCCCTGTCAGGATTGATACTGAGGTTGCTTAAATTTATTCATCTTCACGAGTACGAGCTGTACGAATCAGTAATTCTATATCATCATCTACCATGTTAGAATTAGGAGCTAATGATTTAAATTCATTAACTTTCAACTCTCCCAAATCTTCTATAGTCTTTACACCATACTCAGCTAATTTTAATATGAATTCTGGCTGTAAATCCAATACATCAATTAATTCTTGTTCAACACCTAAAGCTTCGAGTTTAATAATAATTTTTTCATTTTTAGCATTTACATAATTTATTGCTCGTTCTCTTATCTCAATTGCTAATTCTTCTTCAAAGCCTTCAATATTCATTAAAGTTTCAATTTTACTGGAAGCTAACTGTTCTAGAGAGGTAAAACTTTGTGCAGATAACAGTTGTGCTATCACTTCTTCAACATCTAAGGTCTCCATAAATAACTCAGTAGCAGAGCAAAACTCATCATTTCTCCGTTTGGATTCTTGTTCTTCCGTCATTACATTAATATTCCAGCCAGTAAGTTTAGAGGCTAAACGAACATTTTGACCTCTTCTACCAATTGCAAGACTCAAATTATCTTGAGACACAACTACATCAACTATATTCTTATCTTCATCAATAACAATTTTTGCAATTTCTGCAGGAGCAAGTGCATTCATAATAAATTGGGCAATATTCTTGCTCCATAATATTACATCTATTTTTTCGCCATTAAGCTCATTAGTAATAGCCTTAATCCTATTACCTCTAATTCCTACACATGAACCTATAGGATCAACACTAGAGTCAGAAGCAAAGACTGCAACTTTTGCCTTTGATCCAGGATCACGAGCTATAGCTCGCAATTCAATTATATTATCATAAATCTCTGGAATCTCTAATTCAAATAATTTTATTAGCATTTGGTCATCAGTTCTAGATAGAAAAATTTGTGGTCCTTTAGACGATAATCTTACGTCTTGGACATAAGCTTTAATACGATCATTAACCTTAAAGCTTTCTCCTCTAATGAGCTGCTCCTTTTTAATCATTGCTTCAGCACGACCACCAAGGTCAACTATGATATTATTAAACTCTACTCTCTTAACAGTGCCGGTTAAAATCTCACCTTTCTTATCTTTAAAATCTTCATATTGTTTTTCTCTTTCCACTTCACCAACGCGTTGTATTATTATTTGCTTAGCTGCCTGAGCTGCAACACGTCCAAGATCAATAGGCGGTAAGAATTCATAAATCTCATCACCAATTTTAGCATCAACTTTCTTTTCAACAGCATCCTTTAAAGAAATTTGAGTAAAATAATTCTCCACATCATCCACTACATCAAGGATTCTAAAAAGATTAATATTACCATTTTTCCTATCAATCTCAGCTTTTATATTATGTTCATTTCCATATTTTCTGCGTCCTGCAATCTGTACAGCCTGTTCCATTGCCGAAAGTAGTGCTTCCTTAGGAAGATTCTTTTCTCTAGCTACAGAATCTATGATCTGCAGAATTTCTATGTTACCAATATTAATCATAAATTCACTGCCTTTTAATATTAAACTTCTTGCATCTACTTGCTACTGATAATTTATGCGTCGGTATACTCCTTCGCTCCTACGAATTATTTTCTAAAAATATCATGGATTCGCATGCTCATGTACTATATGTACACCTAGCATCATAGTACCCTACATTTTCTATATAACCACTATTAAAATGGCTGCTGATCGTCTATTAGCGAGGAGTCGCGAAAAAGCAGCGACGCGGCAATCTAGGATACACGAAGCGTTACTCTAAAAAAAACAGCTTCGCTGTTTACCTGGATCGCCACAGCATCTAAAGATGCCTTGCTATGACGATTATAGAAAAATGTATGGTACTATGACCTAGCATGCTCACCATTCATTTTCAAATCTAATTCGTAGGATCATTTGAGTATACTAGACTTGAATCTGTAACGGAATTTGAGTACGCTGTGGGTTCGAGGTTTTGATCCTCCTACAAATTCCCTAGCAGAAGCAAATTATCCAAGAAGTCTATTTTTTATTCATTAAATTCCTAAACATTTCATCTGTTAATACCAAAGAGGCTTTTTTTATCATATCAAATGAAAACACTATGTCTTCACCATGGTTATTCAGATGAATTTTATTATCTTCAGCTTTAACTATCTTTCCCTGATATCGAGTTTGACCATTTAATAATTCTTTTAATTTTATGGTAGCCTCTCTACCAAGGAATCTAGTATAATCTTCAAATTTTATTAATGGGCGTTCAATACCTGCTGAAGAAACTTCTAAAAAATATTTATCACTAATTATATCTTCAACATCTAAAAGGGCTGAGATAATTCTACTGCTATTTCGACAATCTATTATAGTAACCTTTTTACCATCCAACCTATCTATTAGTATTTCAAGTACTTTATGGGTTGAACCCTTTAAAGTTACTTTTACTAAGTCGAAACCAATATCTTTCAGGTTATCTTGCACCGTATCAATAATTTGTTGCTCTATAGTTTGCATTACAACATAAATATTTTAAGATTTTAATAAAAAAGGTGGGGTTAACCCCACCTTTGTTTTTTCAACTTTATTTACAAAAACTTCAACCCGCAAAGCTAGAATACAATATTTTTATGATATTAGCAACAATTAAAAAATTGTTATATTTAGTTGTAATTTTACCATTAAAATAATAAAATTTGTCTGATTAATCATAGTTATTTATAAAAATTTGTTACATTATTGTTTATCTTCTGCTACAAATTCTTAAATAGAAATGTATTAATGTTTAATGAACTCGACTACATAATAATGAATAAAGAGTTTTGGTATTACTATGAAAAAATTAATAATGTTGCTTTGTGTCTCTTGTTTGTCTAGCACAGCCTTTAGCAGTTCTACTCCTTCAGCTGAAGCTGTTTCAGATACTGAAATAAAATTAGAAGTATTTTTTGGTTTCCAAGCTGGTTATAGTACTCAAGGCAAATTGTTGTCAGAACAAAGTAAATATATTACTGATAATAAGAAAAAGCTTGGATTTTATAGTGAAGCAGCTTTCTCTGCCACTGCTAAGCAAGAATTTAATGATGTAATAGCTGGAGTTAAAATGGTTTTACTAGCAACAACTAAACCAAAGGGTTCTGCAAGTGTCAATGGCTCTTTCATATTCTTAGAGACAGATTATGGTAAAGTAGAGCTAGGCTCTCCTTATGATGCTGCAAATAAGATGGGTGTTAGTGGTGCTAAAATTGCAGCAGCTAGTTGTGGTTTTGGTTGGAGTAAGTATGTCTCACTAGACGATAGCGGTATGCAATATAAAGGTATGAAGCCACAATTTGAGGTAGTCCCACCCTCTGTCATAGACTCATTTACCAATGGCTTCGATGACATAAATAAAGGAACAGAGCCAGCTAGAAAAATATCTTATTATACACCAGAGATGCAAGGTTTTCAGTTTGGTATTTCTTATGTTCCTGATTCAGCAAATACTGGTGGTCATCGTAATATAAAAAATTTAGATAGTAAAACAGGTCGCAGTACATTAAAGACTGGTATAACTGAAGTAGAACTACCAGGTATAGATGGTGGTAAAGGTGATACAGTAATTTATAATTACAATGTCAAAGATGCGATTTCTGCAGGGATATCCTATAAGTATGAGATTTTAGATGATATGGCAGTAGAAGTTGGTGTTACAGGAGAACATGCTAAGCCAGCTCGTAAACTTATAGTATTAGATCCTGATGGAAAGATGCTATCTAGCAACAAGCTATCAGATCTAAATGCTTACAATTTAGGTGCAGTCTTAACTTATGGTAATATTTCTTGTGCTGGTTCTTATGGTAGTTTAGGTAAAAGTTTGACTGCAAAAACTTACCATAAAGTTGGTCGTGATACGAAATATTATAATGGCACAATTGCTTATGGGCAAGGTCCTATAAAAACAAGTCTTTCTTATTTTAAATCACTAAAGTATAAAAATACGGTGGATACAGTAAGCTTAGGTACTGAATATAAGATAACACCAGGCTTGTTGCCTTATGCTGAAATCTCTTATTTCCAAGCTAAGGGTAAGCCAGTTTACCTTATTGAAGCACCTAAGAAAAAAACCAAAGGTACAGTTGCTCTTATTGGTGCAAAGCTTAAATTTTAACCTTTAATAAGCCCTCGTTGTCATTCCAGCTTTTAGCTGAATGACAACGTTTTTGGTTATGTAAGTACCATTACTTACGTTGGTTTTTTGCTCCACACGGGCAAAGGTTTCGCAGGAACAGCTTTTTTACATAAGATATTTTTGTAATAATGCTTCTAAAATTGCCACGGTCTCGACATCTAATTTTCCAGAAAAATTCTTTGGGCGGAAATGCATTTGGAACGATACTATAACATCTGTTGTCTGTTGATCAATTATTCCTGTTGGCTGCAACACATAACCATATCTGCTAAATTGTTCTTGGATTAACTTTATATTAGACAGGTCTACCTTGGGTATTAGAGCATTAACAGTATCTTGATCATACCAAGCTCCGATATTATTATCATATAATTGTTTCCATGGAAATAGAGGACCTGGGTCTTGTTTCCTTCCCGGAGCAGCATCAGAATGACCGATCACACAAGTGGGGTCAATATCATAGCGAGCTATAATATTCTGACAAAGTTCCATTACCGCTGTAATTTGGTCTTCGGGATAAGGATACCAATGAATCTTTCCTTGAGAATCTTTAGTATCGCTAAGATTTACTATTTCAATACCTATAGAAGTATCATTGAGATTCTGACGCCCCTGCCAACCACTAACACCAACATCCCAAGCTCGTCTAGACTCTTCCACTAATTGGAATATATGATTCGGATTAGAGTCAGAAACTAGATAGTGTACACTAACTTTTGGACCTAGTAGGTCTCTTAGGGATCCTTCTAAGTTTTCGTTAGTGTAATGCAGCACCAAAAATCTAACTCTCTCATTAAAAGATGGGGCTCGGTAGGTTGTTCTATCAATTGTAATCATTTTATAATACCTATTTTATAAGTTGCATTAATTCATCCCATTCTCTTTTATTTATGCCACTAGATTCTTGAGTAATTTCTTCATTATTGAGTAGTTTTTTTATAACAGCCAGTCCTTTTTTAGAAATATTACTACCTTCTATCCTATATTCCTTAAAAGCATCATAAGTAAAAGGTACCCAAGCTTTTACTATTTCTAGCATCTTCTCTGCATATACTCTGATTTCATACTGGGCATGAGAATCCCCACGTAACAGTAGAAAATGTAATAGATTATACAAATTAATTTTCCAGTACCATTCTGTATAATAGTTTAAGGTTAAATTCATTCTCGCAAGTTCCCTAGTAATACCTATGGTATTTTCATCGATAATATTGCCATGTTCATCCTGGTTCATCATTTCAGTATAATGCTGATAACATAGTTTAGCATCTTTTTCTAGTAGCACTAAGACTTTATCTGCAATTTCTTTTGGAATTTCTTCATCACTTCTTCCTTGTTTATTTATTGTGGATTGAGCAGCAAGATTCTGTTTTTCTGGTAAATAAAATTCATTTCCTAATATAGAATATCTAGCTGAATATTCATTAACACTAGCAGTTCTGTGACGTATCCATTGTCTTGCAACGAAAATAGGCAGTTTAATATGAAATTTGATATCACACATTTCAAATGGTGTTGTATGGTGGTGACGCATTAGGTAATTGATTAAACCTTTATCTTGGCTTAGTTGTTTTGTACCTTTACCATATGATACTCGTGCTGCTTGGACGATACTACTATCATCACCCATATAATCAATAATTCTGATAAAACCATGATCTAGTATTTTTATAGGTTCAAATAATAATTCTTCTAGAGCTGGTACTGTAGCTCTTTTTGTCTTGTAATTATTGTCGTGCATTCTTTTCTCTATTATTCTGTTTGAAAATTTGTTAATTCCAGCATCAAATATTCATCCATAGGAATCTTATCTTGATTAAGCATTTTGTTGATATTAGAACCAAGTGCCTTAAATGACTTACCTTTGGCAATTACTGTTCTAGTGCCAACTGGCACTTTACCATGTAGAACATATGAAACGATTAATGGATAATTAATATCACCAATTTTTATATCTAATTTCTTACCTTGCTGTACTGAATCATAAATTACCTGACCATTTGATAATTTAGTAATCTTTACGTCAACCCCTACTTTATCTCCGCATAATAATGGTATTCTATAAGCTATTTCATCATCAAATATCTTTACTTCATTACTATCAACAAAATTATTAGGTAATATTGAATTTAAGACAATATTAACTCTATAAGGTGCATCATGATCTCTATCTTCTTCTTTATATTGCTGGTTATAATATGCATATTTTGCAGGAAGCACCGCTTGTCTTGTTTGTCCAACCATCATACCTACTACCACAGCATCAAGACCTAGCATGATCGCTCTAGAACCAAGTGTAAAGGTTTTGGTATTTTCGCTAAGTAAATTATTGTTAATATCCAATAATTGATAACGTAATGTGACTACGTGACCACAAGTAGCTGGTCCAACAGTCCCGTTACCAAAGCTATTAATCTTAAACATTGGTTGTATTAAGTCTCTATTAACCTCTATAGTATATTTACCATCAGTAATAGGTTTGTTTGTTGGTTGTAGTAAATGCTCAAAAAATAGTCGACCTTCTTCTGTCTTAAGAGCATTTATCAAAACCTTTGAAACAGTTTTTTCAAGAAAATTACCAGTTAATGGTATATTTGCTTGTTCAGGAGCAGCGGTAGTATTTTTATTATTTTCAGCATCATTAGTTGTCTGAACTTTAGGGTCTTTGTCCTCGGGAGGAGAGAGCATCTTCATTTGGACAATAGAGTAAATAATTGCTGCAGCAATTATAAGACTTAAAGCTTTTTGCATATAATATTTCTTTCTTAAGTATTTCTTAGTTTGTTTTTAAAATATATAGCTAACTCCGATTAGCATTACTCCGGCTATTAGCGAGGAGTACATAAATCCTAGTGTCATTGCGAGGAGGCATGAGCCGACGAAGCAATCCATTTCTAATCACTTTTTTGGATTGCTTCGTCGCCATTAAAGTAGCTCCTCGCAATGACGGAGTAATGTTACTTATATATTCTCTAATTTTTAATGTTTTTTTCTAGGAAGCTGTTGGAGATAATTAATTATTTTCATAAACTACCTCTTTGTAACTGTAAATTACGATATTCCAAGATGATCAAAAGCATTTTGAGTAATAACCCTGCCTCTTGGGGTACGTTGTAATAACCCTATTTGTATTAGATAGGGTTCGATAGTCTCTTCAACAGCATCACGTTGTTCTGATAGAGCTGCTGCAATTGTCTCTATACCAACCGGACCACCAGCATAATTATCAGCTATAAATTTTAAGTATCTATAATCATTACTATCTAAACCTATTTTGTCAACTTCTAATCGATTTAGGGAGATATTGGCAATATTTTTATCAATTTCTAGCTTATCATCGACAGAAGCAAAATCTCTCACTCGTCTAACTAGCCTAAGGGCAATTCTTGGAGTTCCTCTACTACGTCTTGCTATCTCTTCTAATGCCTCATCGGTTAAATTAATTGCTAGCAATTTACTAGCTCTACTCAAAACAAGTTTTAGTTCAGCCACGTTATAAAAATGCAAACGCAATGGTATACCAAATCTATCTCTCAAAGGGTTGCTGAGTAAACCGAGCCTAGTAGTTGCTCCAACTAAAGTGAAATTGGGTAGATTGATTTTTACTGACCTTGCTGAAGGTCCTTCGCCAATAACTATGTCTAAAGCAAAATCTTCCATTGCTTGGTACAATACTTCTTCAATATTTGTACTAAGACGGTGAATTTCATCAATAAATAACACATCATTATCTTGCAAATTAGTAAGTATAGCAGCTAGGTCAGCTGCTTTTGATATAGCAGGTCCTGAGGTGGATTTAAAATTTACTCCCATTTCCTTAGAAATAATTTGTGCAAGAGTGGTTTTACCAAGTCCAGGAGGACCGTAAAATAATGTATGATCTAAATGTTCAGACCTATTTTTAGCTGCTTGGATAAAAATGGATAGATTCTCCTTAATTTGTTGTTGTCCGATAAATTCTCTTAAATAGCTAGGTCGTAGAGAAAATTCTTGATCGCTCGGAAGTATATCAGCTGACAAAATATTTTTAGACATTGAATCCACGTGCTTTTAATGCAAGTTTAATTAGTTCATTAATAGAGAGATTAGAATTTTCTGCAATAATTCCCTGTACTAAATTTTGTGCTTCAGTTTTACCAATACCAAGCGAGGTTAACACTAATGTGGCATCAGATGATATCTTAGCTAAGTCAGTATCATTGTTATCCATGGTAAGGTTGTTAGTAAAATTAGTTAAGGCTTTATCCTTTAACTCTATGATAATTCGTTCAGCTAGTTTTAGCCCAACACCAGAAATGGCTTTAAAAGCTTCTTTATCCCTTCTTGCTATCGCTGATTGGATTTGCTCGGGTGATAAATTTGATAAAATAGCTAAAGCCATTCTTGTACCAATACCGTTTACCGATTGTAATAAATTAAAAAAAGCCTTCTCTTCGAGAGATAAAAATCCGTAAAGATTAATATGATCTTCTCTTACATGTGTTTCAATAAATAATTGACAAAACTCATTAACCACTAACTTATTTAAAGTTTTACTAGAACAATACACTAAATATCCAACACCACTAACATCAATAATGACACAATCATTAAAACATGCATCTATTTTACCTTTTAATTTACCAATCATAATTTATTTAGTATCAGATTTTACTTTTGGTTTACGATTTTTTGTACATATATGTGCTATTACTGGTAATATAGTTACTATCGAAGCTAAAATATAATGCAGTAACGTTGGAGTTTCAGTGCAATGGCATTGACCATCATCAGGAAATGTTGATATCAGTATAATTTTCGCAGTAATCCAAGTAATCACTATATATATAAGCAAATATACTACATATTTAACCTTTGCCCAAATACTCTTAATCATAATTTCCTCTTCTGCTATAGCTAACCATTATATAACAATAATGGAATATGTTAGTAAATCATAAATTTGAGGATCGTAAGTCATTATTTTAGATTCTCTATTTAAGATTTACTTAACTTAGTGTATTTAATAATTTTTTGTATCGGCTCATTGTTTAATAGCATTTCTTTTGCCATAGATATTCTTTCTTCATATCTACCTTTCGCTATACCTTCCTCTCTACCTTTTGCTCTACCTTTTTCCAGTTGTTTCTTTAGAGTATTAGCTTCGATACGCAACCATTTAATACCAATTACAATAATTAACACGGTGTATTTATCCAATCTCTATACATAATTGATTTTACTAAATCTACATTATGAGCAAGTTGATTCCAAGCGTAACAAGCCATAGTAACGATATCTTCATATACACCATAACATTGGTTAGACAAGAAATGATTTTTAATCCATTCCCAAACTTGTTCCATTGCATTAAGTTCCGGTGCATAGGGCGGAAGCGGTATCAAAGTGATATTGCTTGGCACAGTTAGTTTTTTGGCTGTGTGCCAACCTGCATTATCCGTTAGTAAAGCTATATGTCGGTTGCCTTGAATACTGTGAGAAAGCTCTTCTAAGAATTTATTCATTGCCTGTGTGTTTGCATATGGTAAAATTAATGCACAAGCTTCTCCTGTCTCATGGCAAGC
This sequence comes from Candidatus Tisiphia endosymbiont of Neophilaenus lineatus, assembly GCF_964264975.1. NCBI lineage: Bacteria > Pseudomonadati > Pseudomonadota > Alphaproteobacteria > Rickettsiales > Rickettsiaceae > Candidatus Tisiphia > Candidatus Tisiphia endosymbiont of Neophilaenus lineatus. The sequence goes on from NZ_OZ183649.1 coordinate 107,579, forward strand.
AGCTCCGTAAATATATGTTGAAATAAATTGCTGTTGCCGAACTTTACGGGGTCTAGTGCCACGCTTAGCCCATATACGAGTTAAGCTACCTTGTTGCCCAACTCTAGTTTCATCCTGAGACCATATATCAACTTTACATCTATCGATATTTTTTGCTAATAATTTTGTTAACATGTCTGGAAAGTTTTTTTATATCTATTTTGAGTCTCTTGATTTGATTTTGGATGCATTGAACGAGCAGTAATCCAGCTAAAACCAAGGCGGTGCATAGTATTGTAGACTGTTTTTAAAGCACATTTAGCACCATATTCCTCAACTAACATGATATGTAGCTCCTTTCCAGTTATATACCCACCAGTTTTACTTTCACTGAGCGTATTGATTTTATCAAAAATAGCAGACTCTTGTATACTGTTAATCTTCCTAGGGGCACCGCTTCTTTGTGATTCAAATAATCCTTCAAAACCATGATGCCTAAATCTTCTGAGCGATGATTGCACAGTTTTCCAGTGTGACTTCACTATTTCAGATATGGCTTTAAAAGATTTGCCTAATTGAAGGTGATACATCGCCAATAAACGTATACGATTTCGACCATGCGGCTCATGTTTCATCATTTTTATAAAATCATGACCTTCAAAACCTTGCGGTAATATTAACCTAGCTATTTGAGTACCTATTTATCAGTTAAAAACCCATTTTATAACACCGTGTTAATTATTGCAATTAGTATTACCAGGATTGTGAAAATAAATGAGGTTGAAATAAGTTGATTTGGGGTTGATTTGGCTAAGAAATTTGTATATGATCACAGTAATACCAAATTGCAATAATTAACACGGTGTATTTATCCAATCTCTATACATAATTGATTTTACTAAATCTACATTATGAGCAAGTTGATTCCAAGCGTAACAAGCCATAGTAACGATATCTTCATATACACCATAACATTGGTTAGACAAGAAATGATTTTTAATCCATTCCCAAACTTGTTCCATTGCATTAAGTTCCGGTGCATAGGGCGGAAGCGGTATCAAAGTGATATTGCTTGGCACAGTTAGTTTTTTGGCTGTGTGCCAACCTGCATTATCCGTTAGTAAAGCTATATGTCGGTTGCCTTGAATACTGCGAGAAAGCTCTTCTAAGAATTTATTCATTGCCTGTGTGTTTGCATATGGTAAAATTAATGCACAAGCTTCTCCTGTCTCATGGCAAGCAGCTCCGTAAATATATGTTGAAATAAATTGCTGTTGCCGAACTTTACGGGGTCTAGTGCCACGCTTAGCCCATATACGAGTTAAGCTACCTTGTTGCCCAACTCTAGTTTCATCCTGAGACCATATATCAACTTTACATCTATCGATATTTTTTGGTAATAATTTTGTTAACATGTCTGGCAAGTTTTTTTATATCTATTTTGAGTCTCTTGATTTGACTTTGGATGCATTGAACGAGAAGTAATCCAGCTAAAACCAAGGCGGTGCATAGTATTGTAGACTGTTTTTAAAGCACATTTAGCACCATATTCCTCAACTAACATGATATGTAGCTCTTTTCCAGTTATATACCCACCAGTTTTACTTTTACTGAGCGTATTGATTTTATCAAAAAGAGCAGATTCTTGTATAGTGTTAATCTTCCTAGGGGCACCGCTTCTTTGTGATTCAAATAATCCTTCAAAACCATGATTCCTAAATCTTCTGAGCGATGATTGCACAGTTTTCCAGTGTGACTTCACTATTTCAGATATGGCTTTAAAAGATTTACCTAATTGAAGGTGATACATCGCCAATAAACGTATACGATTTCGACCATGCGGCTCATGTTTCATCATTTTTATAAAATCATGACCTTCAAAACCTTGCGGTAATATTAACCTAGCTATTTGAGTACCTATTTATCAGTTAAAAACCCATTTTATAACACCGTGTTAATTATTGCAATTAGTATAATACTTCAGGTTATTATTTAAATAGCAGTTGATGCTATTTGATTAATGCTACTAGTAAGTACTTAGAAATTTTGCGAACTTGAAAGTACTTACCAGTTAACTATAATATTCAATATAATACTTGAGCTTTATTTAAAAGTAGAGCTTAAGTATTATATTGGTTTTTTAGTTTGAGATTTAGCAAAGTATATTCTTTGCTTTAAAAAATTAATCAATAATCACTGATCTCTTTTTTAATAATCTCATTCTATTTTGCTAGTTTATTGTAGTTATTTTGAGGTGTCAAGAAAAAATATTTCTATGGTGGGAGTATTCAAATTTTAATTGTTCTGAGTATATGGCCCTTGTTCACCAAATACAAGAATTCCTCAAAAAAAAGTTTGATGAATTAAAATTAACAAGAAAAGATTTTGCTGAACAAAGTGGCATTCCTTATTCTACTGTAACTAATATTATGCAAGGTCTGAAAGCCAACCCAACTATTAGCAATATATTAAAAATTGCTGACTACTTTAAGTGTTCTATGGATGAAGTTGTAGGAAGAAATGAATATATTTCTTTACCTAATATAGAAAGTCTAGAATTTTATAAAATTACATCAAGTGACATCACTTCTAATATAAAGAAGTTTTTGATTGATAAGGTAAAGAAACAAAATTTAAACTTATATAAATTAGGCATGACTATAGGTTTTAGTAATAACTCTTTACATAGTTTTGTTAATAGTAATACCAATTGCAATAATTAACACGGTGTATTTATCCAATCTCTATACATAATTGATTTTACTAAATCTACATTATGAGCAAGTTGATTCCAAGCGTAACAAGCCATAGTAACGATATCTTCATATACACCATAACATTGGTTAGACAAGAAATGATTTTTAATCCATTCCCAAACTTGTTCCATTGCATTAAGTTCCGGTGCATAGGGCGGAAGCGGTATCAAAGTGATATTGCTTGGCACAGTTAGTTTTTTGGCTGTGTGCCAACCTGCATTATCCGTTAGTAAAGCTATATGTCGGTTGCCTTGAATACTGCGAGAAAGCTCTTCTAAGAATTTATTCATTGCCTGTGTGTTTGCATATGGTAAAATTAATGCACAAGCTTCTCCTGTCTCATGGCAAGCAGCTCCGTAAATATATGTTGAAATAAATTGCTGTTGCCGAACTTTACGGGGTCTAGTGCCACGCTTAGCCCATATATGAGTTAAGCTACCTTGTTGCCCAACTCTAGTTTCATCCTGAGACCATATATCAACTTTACATCTATCGATATTTTTTGCTAATAATTTTGTTAACATGTCTGGAAAGTTTTTTTATATCTATTTTGAGTCTCTTGATTTGATTTTGGATGCATTGAACGAGAAGTAATCCAGCTAAAACCAAGGCGGTGCATAGTATTGTAGACTGTTTTTAAAGCACATTTAGCACCATATTCCTCAACTAACATGATATGTAGCTCCTTTCCAGTTATATACCCACCAGTTTTACTTTCACTGAGCGTATTGATTTTATCAAAAATAGCAGACTCTTGTATACTGTTAATCTTCCTAGGGGCACCGCTTCTTTGTGATTCAAATAATCCTTCAAAACCATGATGCCTAAATCTTCTGAGCGATGATTGCACAGTTTTCCAGTGTGACTTCACTATTTCAGATATGGCTTTAAAAGATTTGCCTAATTGAAGGTGATACATCGCCAATAAACGTATACGATTTCGACCATGCGGCTCATGTTTCATCATTTTTATAAAATCATGACCTTCAAAACCTTGTGGTAATATTAACCTAGCCATTTGAGTACCTTTTATCAGTTAAAAACCCATTTTATAACACCGTGTTAATTATTGCAATTAGTATAATAGGGAACAAAAAACTTTAAATAGTCAAATTGTAGTAGCCCTAGCAGATTATTTTGAAATATTACTAGATGAAATGATTGGCAGAATTGCCCCTACTAAAGATACTGACAATAGTAAATCTTCTGATTGAATTTTTAGTGGCTACTGACAGGCATATACTGCTCGTAAATGAAGAGTTGGTAGACGAAGGTCAACTTCAAGAAGAGCTAGGAGTGTCAAAATCGAGCAGCGGAGCATACATTAGTACGTGAGCAGCTTCGATCTTTAGACACGACGACGCCAATTCTTGAAGTTCACCGAGTATACTCAAATGATTTGAAACTGAATGGTAAGAAGGCATAGCGTATATATAGTATAGTTACGCATGCGAATCAATGATATTCTCAAAAAACAATGAGTAGGATCAGAAGAGTACACTATAAATTTATTCATCTGACAATTATCTTGTAACCGTGTTTATAATCACACAATTAAGGTTTATGATATTTATCAATTATCCAATCTATAAATGTATTATCAACAGACTGCTTCTTCAAAGCATACTCATATACTTCTTTTATTAGAGTTGTAAGGTTTCTCAATGAGAAACTTAAGTTTCTTTCAATTAATATATTAATTGTTGCACTAGTAGCTTTGCTAAAAATTTTTATCTGATCAACAGTTAGTATCTCGAGGTTTATTTCATTATCAATAACAAGAGCTTCCAAGTTAATGTCTAAGGCTTTTGCAATTAATTGTAAATTATTAGCACTAGGATTTTTTGAACTACCATACAAAATGCTATAGACAGTATTTCTACTTAGTCCAGTTTTCCTCTCTATATCTATAGCATTTATGTTTTTTTGAGCCATTAACGAATTAAGTCTAGCCTGTAAATTTGCCATAAGTAATACTTTGTATATAAAATTAATATTTTTAAAATATAAGGTATAATAATCAAAAAGTAAATACCAATTACATTATTTTTTCCGTGTTAATTCTAATTGTTCCAGCTGCTCTAGCGGCACCGTCAAGTTAAGTAAAATAGTATCAAAAAGAGCTATATTTTTAGATTTCAGGCAGCAAGAAGTCTTTGAGTGGCTTCGTCCAAAATGGATTTAGCTGATGCAAATGCAATTCTTTGCTCAATTGCTGTTTTACTATATCTTCCAACATTTACGGCAAATATATTTCTGACTTTTCCCATCAGTGATAATTTACAGTGGGCTGAATTAGGATGCTTAAATTTAATTAATATCTTCTCGTTGCGCCTAGTTGGTTGATGAGCATTCTCAACACGATTATTTAGTCTTTTATGAGTGCGATGCTCAGTTTTAGGGCACATAAGCTTAATCGGCTTAATGTAACTTCTGAGCTTATCAGTAACAATTACTCTTGGAGCTGGATAATGACCCAATAATTTTGATAAAAAACGAATAGCTGATTTTTTGTTACGACGCTTCTGCAGTAATACTTCTAATTCATGCCCCTCAGAGTCAACAGCTCTCCATAATATCAATACCTCGACTTGAATCTTAATATTCATCTCATCTAAATGCCATTTATCAGTTGGTTTCCTCTCTCGCTTTCTGATAACATCTTGAAAATAAACCGCAAATTTATTGCACCAAAATCTTACTGTCTCATGACTTAAAATAATACCTCGATAGGCCATCTGTTCTTGTACATCTCTGTAACTATTATTGAATCGATGATATAACCATACTGCATGGCTAATAATGATTACTGGAAAACGATGTCTCTTTGGGGATTGAATAATACACATAGCACTGAAATTTAGGTAACAATTGTTACTGATAATCTATAAATTATTCCCTACATTTGCTCAATACTTAATTTACATTTCTCTTAACTTGACGGTGCCCTTTTTGATACTATTTTACTTAACTTGACGGTGCCCTTTTTGATACTATTTTACTTAACTTGACGGTGCCGCGGAGATCTTTAGACACGACAACGCCAATTCTTGAAGTTCACCGAGTATATAATAGAAAAGAGCTAGCATATACCCAACTACCTATCTATACAACTAATGCATAATCATGTGAATTTCAAGCCATTATTTTGAAATTTTCATAATGGCTTGATAATTGTGGCTTGATAATTGCGTTAAATAGAATGTAAGCTTATATATACTTACTTTAAATTGCTTTTTTAAAATCTTGTTCAGTTAAAAAGCGATTATTTGACCGTAATTTTACCTAAATTGTAACATTTTATAGCTAACTTAAATAAGGGGCACCGTCAAGTTAAGTAAAATAGTATCAAAAAGAGCTATATTTTGAGATTTCAGGCAGCAAGGAGTCTTTGAGTGGCTTCGTCCCAAATGGATTTAGCTGATGCAAATGCAATTCTTTGCTCAATTGCTGTTTTACTATATCTTCCAACGGCACCGTCAAGTTAAGAGAAATGTAAATTAAGTATTGAGCAAATGTAGGGAATAATTTATAGATTATCAGTAACAATTGTTACCTAAATTTCAGTGCTATGTGTATTATTCAATCCCCAAAGAGACATCGTTTTCCAGTAATCATTATTAGCCATGCAGTATGGTTATATCATCGATTCAATAATAGTTACAGAGATGTACAAGAACAGATGGCCTATCGAGGTATTATTTTAAGTCATGAGACAGTAAGATTTTGGTGCAATAAATTTGCGGTTTATTTTCAAGATGTTATCAGAAAGCGAGAGAGGAAACCAACTGATAAATGGCATTTAGATGAGATGAATATTAAGATTAAAGGCGAGGTATTGATATTATGGAGAGCTGTTGACTCTGAGGGGCATGAATTAGAAGTATTACTGCAGAAGCGTCGTAACAAAAAATCAGCTATTCGTTTTTTATCAAAATTATTGGGTCATTATCCAGCTCCAAGAGTAATTGTTACTGATAAGCTCAGAAGTTACATTAAGCCGATTAAGCTTATGTGCCCTAAAACTGAGCATCGCACTCATAAAAGACTAAATAATCGTGTTGAGAATGCTCATCAACCAACTAGGCGCAACGAGAAGATATTAATTAAATTTAAGCATCCTAATTCAGCCCACTGTAAATTATCACTGATGGGAAAAGTCAGAAATATATTTGCCGTAAATGTTGGAAGATATAGTAATACCAATTGCAATAATTAACGCAGTGGTCTAAGATGGGTTTTTAACTGATCAAAGGTACTCAAATGGCTAGGTTAATATTACCACAAGGTTTTGAAGGTCATGATTTTATAAAAATGATGAAACATGAGCCGCATGGTCGAAATCGTATACGTTTATTGGCGATGTATCACCTTCAATTAGGCAAATCTTTTAAAGCCATATCTGAAATAGTGAAGTCACACTGGAAAACCGTGCAATCATCGCTCAGAAGATTTAGGAATCATGGTTTTGAAGGATTATTTGCATCACAAAGAAGCGGTGCCCCTAGGAAGATTAACACTATACAAGAATCTGCTCTTTTTGATAAAATCAATACGCTCAGTAAAAGTAAAACTGGTGGGTATATAACTGGAAAAGAGCTACATATCATGTTACTTGAGGAATATGGTGCTAAATGTGCTTTAAAAACAGTCTACAATACTATGCACCGCCTTGGTTTTAGCTGGATTACTTCTCGTTCAATGCATCCAAAGTCAAATCAAGAGACTCAAAATAGATATAAAAAAACTTTCCAGACATGTTAACAAAATTATTAGCAAAAAATATCGATAGATGTAAAGTTGATATATGGTCTCAGGATGAAACTAGAGTTGGGCAACAAGGTAGCTTAACTCGTATATGGGCTAAGCGTGGCACTAGACCCCGTAAAGTTCGGCAACAGCAATTTATTTCAACATATATTTACGGAGCTGCTTGCCATGAGACAGGAGAAGCTTGTGCATTAATTTTACCATATGCAAACACACAGGCAATGAATAAATTCTTAGAAGAGCTTTCTCGCAGTATTCAAGGCAACCGACATATAGCTTTACTAACGGATAATGCAGGTTGGCACACAGCCAAAAAACTAACTGTGCCAAGCAATATCACTTTGATACCGCTTCCGCCCTATGCACCGGAACTTAATGCAATGGAACAAGTTTGGGAATGGATTAAAAATCATTTCGTGTCTAACCAATGTTATGGTGTATATGAAGATATCGTTACTATGGCTTGTTACGCTTGGAATCAACTTGCTCATAATGTAGATTTAGTAAAATCAATTATGTATAGAGATTGGATAAATATACCGTGTTAATTATTGCAATTGGTATAATTTTACTATCTATACTTGGACTCTACTGATTAATGTTTGCACGCTTTAACTACTCAATTCTATCATTGTTTATTTTAGTTGGGGGAATTCCAGCTGCTTTAAGTGTAGCATTATTAAGCTTATATTTTTCTCAAGGGGGGTGAAATATATATACGCAAATATCACTTATCACGTTAGCAGGATTAATGACTAAGCATAGTGTATTGTTATGTAGTGCAATGCATCAGAAGGGACAAAGAACTCTAAAAACAATAGTAACAGCTGCAACATCAAGAATCAGGGCAATTTTAATTACTTCTTTAGCTATGAGTATTGGTTTGTTGTCACTTTTCTTTGATAATGGCAACTATGCTAATAGTCGTTTTCACATGGCTATAGTTTTGGTAATAGGGATTGTTATCGGATCGATATTAACACTTTATGTAACACCTTTGCTTTATGTTGGTTTTCATCAACTGTCGAAAGTTAGAAGAGCTAGGGGGCAGTAGTAAAAGCTATTAGTTTAATATATAAAAGATAGCTTTAATTATACAGGATAATAATAGCACAAATATTAGCCCCACTAAGTATAAAATTACAAACCAAAGCCATTGTTTGCATTTCTGAGAAATAAAAATTTTTCTCAACTTACTAATACATAGGGTGATGAGTCGATTTTCCACGGAATATATAATAACAATAAGTTGTATAACCCAATATTATTGGTAAAAGTGTTGCCGCTCCTCCCAACATTAGAGATTGTGATTCTGCTGCCGCTGCTGCTTGCCATAAAGATATTTGATATGGTACTGTAAAAGGCCAAATACTTAGGATTAGCCCTAAATAGCCTAAAGCAAACAGCAGAATTGAGTAACAAAAAGGCTGGAATTCTTTATTTTTATAAAGAGAGGTGAATAACATAAATAATGTACAAATAGTTAAAATAGGAATGAGTGAAAGATATGCAAAATTAGGCATAGTAAACCAAAATATACGAATTCTCTCGTTTAAAAATGGTACCCATAAACTTACCAATCCCATAAATAACATAACATAAATTAATACATATGCCGCAGATTTACGAGCCCATATTTGCGTATCTTGGTCAGTTTTCATGATCAGCCAAGTGCAACCAAGTAGAGCATAACCAAATACTAGGGCAATACCCGTCATCAGAGAAAAAGGAGTCAGCCAATCAAAAGCATCACCAGCAAATACCCTGCCATCAACCTTAACGCCTTGGATGAAAGCTCCTAACATAATTCCCTGAAATAAGGTAGCGATGATAGAACCAAAATGGAAAGAATAATCCCATATATAACGATCCTTTAGAGAGGCTTTAAATCTAAATTCAAAAGCTACTCCGCGGAAGATTAATCCCAAAAGCATTATGGTAATTGGTATATAGAAGGCTGACATCAAAACTGAATAAGCTAGTGGGAATGCAGCAAATAACCCCCCGCCACCTAAAACTAACCAAGTTTCATTACCGTCCCAAAATGGTACTACAGAGTTCATCATTTTATTGCGGCAATCTTGAGTAGGAGCAAATGGGAATAATATACCAATTCCTAGATCAAAACCATCTAGTAATACATAAAGAAAGATTGCAATGACAATTAGCCCACCCCAAACTAAAGGTAAATCTATATAGGGAGCAAAATTAAGCATGGTGATATATCCTTTTACCGGTTAGATTCTCTAGTATACTCAGGTAGAACTTCAAGAATTGGCGTTGTCGTGTCTACAGATCTCCGCTGCTCGACTTTGCTACTGCCTAGCTCTTCTTGAAGTTATACTATCGTCTACCAACTCTTCATTTACGAGCAGTATATTATAGTTGTAACCTCAACTATTGATATAAGACATCGGTTTAATAGCCTAGGGGATATTCTTGCCCCTTCGGATGTCACCCCTGCTTACCATTATGTTATCTCAGCGAAAGCTGGGATATAAAACTACGTAATATACACTATCTATGCTATTTTTAGACCCCTGCTTACGCAGGGTGACATCACACCTAATGGCGATGATACCTAAGCTTACTATTAATTATAGCTATTCTGCTTTGAAGTAGTACCATATAAAGAAAACTTTATTTTTGGCATTGGTAGCGGATTCCACTGCAAATAGTTTTTAAACCATTTATAGCTTACTTTTCTACTACCTCTTCGGTTTATCCACTTATGTACCATTTGTACAGTTCTATAGTAAAACTTAGAGATCGATTGAAAATTACCGCTAATACCAACATAATTATAATGTCCTGTTAGTTTTGATTTTAGTGTTGGCCACCATTCTTTCAAAGCTATTTGCGATCTTATTGACTTTAACCATTCTTGAGTTTCTTTTAGTTTTCTTGCAAAGCTACTCTTCATTGTCTTATGACCCATTACAAAGTATCCTTGCCTACTTTTTCCACAATAGTGAGTAAAACCAAGAAAGTTAAATGTCTCCACTTTCTCTTTCCTTTTACTTGCTAGTTGCCAAGGTCGTCTACCAAACTTAACCTTCCTTGTTTTCTCTTCTGATATGCTTAATCCAAAACCTTTTAGCCTATCTTGTAGTAAGTTTAAAAATTCTTCTGCATCTTTAGCACTTTCACAACACACCACATAATCATCACAGTATCTTATTAACTCAACATAGCCTTTAGCTTTTGACTTAAAGACTTTCTCAAACCATAGATCTAAGACATAATGTAAGTAAATATTTGCAAGTATTGGACTTGCTACTGAGCCTTGCAGTATACCTTGATCACTGCTACTAACAACACCATCCTTAGTTGCTCCAGCTTTTAAAAGTCTTCTTATTAGCCACATAAAATTCTTGTCTAATATTCTTTCTTCTAAACACCTTTGCAACCAATAATGATTTATGTTATCGAAAAATTTCCTAATATCTACTTCTACAACATAATTAATTGGCTTTTTCATTACCACTTCATTTAAGGCTTTTATTGCTGAATGACAGCTTAAGTTAGGTCGAAATCCGTAAGAGCATTTTAGAAAATCTTGCTCATATATTGCTTCTAACAATTTCTTTACTGCTAATTGCACTATTTTATCTTCAACTGTTGAAATACCAAGCCCTCGCTTTTCTTTGCTGTTAGTTTTAGGTATATATACCATTCTAACTGCACTAGCCCTGTAGCTTCTATCTTTTAATCTCTGCACAAGCTTTTCTACATGCTCCTCTAGATTCTTGCCATATTCTTCAACCGTTACTTCATCTATGCCATAAGCTCTGTTCCTTTTCAGCTCTTTGTAACATTTAATAAGATTCTCCTTATTTATATGATGCACAAGTGCTGTAAATTTTAGCTTCTTATCTTCCTTAGCTTTAGCAGATATAAGTTTAAGTTTACTTTCCATTCTACTCTCTAACCTCCGTGTATTAGTGAATTAAGCGTACTTACACTAACGCTATATTGCTGACCCCTTCCCCATGTACATGGCTTTCCCATGCTCAGAGTACTATAAGTCAGTCCGACTTCCATTGTATCATACTTTAATTCTTGCTCTTAACAGCTTGTTTTAAAGTACTCACTTGCGTAAGAATACAATGGATCTCCTAGAGGTTCAGGTAAATTCCGTCTTGTAGCGTGTCATGGTCTGTGACTCCGGTAGAGCAATAGTTGCTCGCCTTATCGCAACTACACATCCTGTTTTCCATGAAATGAAGCATGTCAACCTCTACGATATCGCATATTTCGGAGCTTATATCCTTCACTTACGTTACAACCCACTACATCCCTCCTCTCAGCTTCACATAATTCGTTACCTCCATATATGTGAAATTTGGTTCTACGCTGTTGGCTAAACTTTACGTAGGTTGGATTTTCACCAACTGTAATTTACCCGCTTTGCCTAGCGCCATCATTTCTTTGCCCAGCAGTTAGTATAAACTTTAATGGATTACCAAGGACATCAACAAGGGTATGAATTTTAGTACTAACACCACCTCTGCTTCTACCTAAAGCCGCTTCTTCTTGATTACCTTTGATATATCCAGATGAGCAAGCATGTGCTCTCACAATAGTTGCATCAATCATAATTGATTCCATATCTGCATCTACTTTAACATAATCCATTAAATCCTCCCATATACCTTTGTCAACCCATCTCTTAAATCTGTGATAAATACTGTACCAACAACCATAATCATCAGCTAGAAGACGCCATTGGCAACCTGTTCTAACAATAAACCATATTGCTTCAATAAAATATCTCATTTTTTCTTCATTCTTGTTGTGTATACCATTTCTTTCCTTAAAAAATGATAAAATTACTTCCCATGCTTGTTCTTCTATGTAATACATCATATTGGTAGTTCCTTTTTTTGATAACTAGAAACTACCATTTCTTCTTACTATGGCAATTTTTTATTCCTCTTGCCTAACTATAATTTTTGTCAACAGAACCTAGGTCCTTTCCTTATTAAAGTTATAATATAATAAATGCCTCCGCCAAATATAAAAGCATACACTATAACAAAAGCAATTAGTGAGGCAAAGATATATTGACCTAATACTGGTGAAGATACTTCAGATGTTCTGAGTATATTATATACTACATAAGGTTGCCTACCAACTTCTGTAACAAACCAACCTGCTAATATTGCTATAAAACCAGATGGAGTCATCAACATGCACCAATATTGAAACCATTTGGTATCAAATAATCTTTTATGTAAGTATAAAACTAATGCAATAACCCCAGTAATTATCATTAATATACCGATTCCTACCATTACTCGGAAACATAAAAATACTATTAATACAGGGGGGCGATTTTCTTTTGACCATTCTTTTAAGCCTTTTACTTCTCCATCTAAGCTATGGGTCAGTATTAAACTAGCAATTTTGGGTATTTCTATAGTATATTTTGTTATTTCTTCTTGTGCTGAAGGCCAACCAAAGAATCTAAGTGCAGCCCCTCTTTCCGTATCCCAGATACCTTCCATAGCAGCAACTTTTGCAGGTTGATGTTCTAAAGTATTTAACCCGTGTTGGTCGCCAATAAAAAGCTGTATTGGGGCAACAGCTACTGCCATCAACATTGCCATGCCAAACATGATTCTAGCATGGTTAACAAATTTTTTATGTAAAAGATAGCAGGCAGCAACACCACCAATTGCAAAAGCTGTAGTTAAATATGCTGCTACAATCATATGACAAAAACGATATGGAAATGAAGGATTAAAAATAATTTCTAACCAACTTACCGGGTATAAAATATTATCTGCTCGTACTTCATAACCAGTAGGAGTTTGCATCCAGCTATTAGCTGCAAGAATCCAAAAAGCAGAGATAATTGTACCAACTGCCACGATTAAAGTGGCAGCGAAATGCATATTTTTACTGACTCTATTCCAGCCAAATAGCATAACTCCAAGGAAAGATGATTCCAAAAAGAATGCCGTAAGTACTTCAAAACCTAATAGTGGTCCAAGTACATTACCTACCTTATCAGAGAAACCTGACCAATTCGTACCAAATTGATAAGACATAACAACGCCTGATACCACTCCCATACCAAAAGTAATCGCAAAAATCTTAATCCAAAATTTATATATTTCTTGATAAATATTATTGCCAGTTTTAATCCATAACCCTTCTACGACAGCAAGCCAGCTAGCAAGACCAATGGTAAAGGACGGAAAAATTATATGAAAACTTATGGTAAAGGCAAATTGTATACGAGATAGTAGATTAGGATCGAATTCCATATTGTTACTTTGTGTCAAACCACTTTAAGTCTGATTGTTTACATTCTCATTCCAATGTAGGATTAATGAAATTAATCCTACATTGAGGTGATAAGAGACTTATTTGATAAAAAATGCTATAGTCAATTTTATTTTCAAATGCTACCATACACTATTCGCGCTAGATTGTCACGTTAAGTTAACTTCATTTTTAAATCTAATTCGGAGTCACATTCGAGTATATAAACCTTTGATTCTATTCATTCAACTTAAAAATTTTTTAAATATTATACCAATTGTAATAATGAACACGGTGTATTTATCCAATCTCTATACATAATTGATTTTACTAAATCTACATTATGAGCAAGTTGATTCCAAGCGTAACAAACCATAGTAACGATATCTTCATATACACCATAACATTGGTTAGACAAGAAATGATTTTTAATCCATTCCCAAACTTGTTCCATTGCATTAAGTTCCGGTGCATAGGGCGGAAGCGGTATCAAAGTGATATTGCTTGGCACAGTTAGTTTTTTGGCTGTGTGCCAACCTGCATTATCCGTTAGTAAAGCTATATGTCGGTTGCCTTGAATACTGCGAGAAAGCTCTTCTAAGAATTTATTCATTGCCTGTGTGTTTGCATATGGTAAAATTAATGCACAAGCTTCTCCTGTCTCATGGCAAGCAGCTCCGTAAATATATGTTGAAATAAATTGCTGTTGCCGAACTTTACGGGGTCTAGTGCCACGCTTAGCCCATATACGAGTTAAGCTACCTTGTTGCCCAACTCTAGTTTCATCCTGAGACCATATATCAACTTTACATCTATCAATATTTTTTGCTAATAATTTTGTTAACATGTCTGGAAAGTTTTTTTATATCTATTTTGAGTCTCTTGATTTGATTTTGGATGCATTGAACGAGAAGTAATCCAGCTAAAACCAAGGCGGTGCATAGTATTGTAGACTGTTTTTAAAGCACATTTAGCACCATATTCCTCAAGTAACATGATATGTAGCTCTTTTCCAGTTATATACCCACCAGTTTTACTTTTACTGAGCGTATTGATTTTATCAAAAAGAGCAGATTCTTGTATAGTGTTAATCTTCCTAGGGGCACCGCTTCTTTGTGATGCAAATAATCCTTCAAAACCATGATTCCTAAATCTTCTGAGCGATGATTGCACGGTTTTCCAGTGTGACTTCACTATTTCAGATATGGCTTTAAAAGATTTGCCTAATTGAAGGTGATACATCGCCAATAAACGTATACGATTTCGACCATGCGGCTCATGTTTCATCATTTTTATAAAATCATGACCATGAAAACCTTGTGGTAATATTAATCTAGCCATTTGAGTACCTTTTATCAGTTAAAAACCCATCTTAGACCACTGCGTTAATTATTGCAATTGGTATTACTTGCATGTAATGGGATTTTACTGTAGTACGATCACAAATATCCGTTTAAAACGGATATTTGTGATATAAAAACTAATTGGAGGAATAAATATGACGTTTGGAACAGTGTGTAAGCAAGTTGTTGCTAAAATACTCTATGGTGATTTAATTACTTTATTCGATAAAAATCCTTTATTTATAGCAATTGCAATAATTAACGCAGTGGTCTAAGATGGGTTTTTAACTGATAAAAGGTACTCAAATGGCTAGGTTAATATTACCACAAGGTTTTGAAGGTCATGATTTTATAAAAATGATGAAACATGAGCCGCATGGTCGAAATCGTATACGTGGCATCGTCAAGTTAAGAGAAATGTAAATTAAGTATTGAGCAAATGTAGGGAATAATTTATAGATTATCAGTGACAATTGTTACCTAAATTTCAGTGCTATGTGTATTATTCAATCCCCAAAGAGACATCGTTTTCCAGTAATCATTATTAGCCATGCAGTATGGTTATATCATCGATTCAATAATAGTTACAGAGATGTACAAGAACAGATGGCCTATCGAGGTATTATTTTAAGTCATGAGACAGTAAGATTTTGGTGCAATAAATTTGCGGTTTATTTTCAAGATGTTATCAGAAAGCGAGAGAGGAAACCAACTGATAAATGGCATTTAGATGAGATGAATATTAAGATTCAAGTCGAGGTATTTATATTATGGAGAGCTGTTGACTCTGAGGGGCATGAATTAGAAGTATTACTGCAGAAGCGTCGTAACAAAAAATCAGCTATTCGTTTTTTATCAAAATTATTGGGTCATTATCCAGCTCCAAGAGTAATTGTTACTGATAAGCTCAGAAGTTACATTAAGCCGATTAAGCTTATGTGCCCTAAAACTGAGCATCGCACTCATAAAAGACTAAATAATCGTGTTGAGAATGCTCATCAACCAACTAGGCGCAACGAGAAGATATTAATTAAATTTAAGCATCCTAATTCAGCCCACTGTAAATTATCACTGATGGGAAAAGTCAGAAATATATTTGCCGTAAATGTTGGAAGATATAGTAAAACAGCAATTGAGCAAAGAATTGCATTTGCATCAGCTAAATCCATTTTGGACGAAGCCACTCAAAGACTTCTTGCTGCCTGAAATCTAAAAATATAGCTCTTTTTGATACTATTTTACTTAACTTGACGGTGCCCTTGACGGTGCCAGAGCAAGCTATAAATGCTTATTTTTTCCTACTATTTTAAATTATGAGTTATTTTTATACTATTCTTACTCGGAGAGGCAATGAAGCTAATTATATTAATTTGTTCGGTAAAAGTGTTAGTATCATTGCTGAGAATAGAAAGCATTTGCTTCGATATTATATTATGAGAGTTTTTTAATAATGCTCCAGATTCTCCAATATTCTTTAATTCTCTAATGAAATCTAAAGGGCTTTTATAGCTCAGCTGAATATTTTCATAATCAACGATAATTTCTGTGAATCCTGCCTGTCCTAGTAAAGGTGTTATGTGATCAAAATGGATAAAAGGGGAAACATGTTGAAAGTGAGGGCGACTTAATGCTATTTCAGCTTCAATGAATTTCATTCGTAGTTCTTTTAGGCTGTTACCGCCGATAAAATTACCAATAAATAGACCATTTGGTTTTAAAATACGTTGTATCTGTAACAGAAAATTTTGTACATCATTGATCCAGTGTAGACCCAAGGAAAAAGTTATTAGGTCAAAACTAGCTGCTTTAAATGGTAAGTTTTCTTCATCAACTAGTAATTTGGGAGTATGGTCAAACGATTGTAACATAACATTTGATGCACTAGCCGCTACAATTATAGCATAGTTATAGTTCTGCACTAATAGTTTAGTTAGTATACCAGTACGACATTCTAAATCTAAAATATCAGGAAATTCTTTATCAATAATATTTAGACGTTCAATAATATCGAATGCTGCATATTTAAAGAACAAACACTCAGCGATATTATCCACCACTTTGTCACGATTAGATTTTAACTTCTCACGATCAAATATAATTGTTACCTCTAGGTTCTGTTGACAAAAATTATAGTTAGGCAAGAGGGCACCGTCAAGTTAAGAGAAATGTAAATTAAGTATTGAGCAAATGTAGGGAATAATTTATAGATTATCAGTAACAATGGCACCGTCAAGTTAAGTAAAATAGTATCAAAAAGAGCTGTATTTTTAGATTTCAGGCAGCAAGAAGTCTTTGAGTGGCTTCGTCCAAAATGGATTTAGCTGATGCAAATGCAATTCTTTGCTCAATTGCTGTTTTACTATATCTTCCAACATTTACGGCAAATATATTTCTGACTTTTCCCATCAGTGATAATTTACAGTGGGCTGAATTAGGATGCTTAAATTTAATTAATATCTTCTCGTTGCGCCTAGTTGGTTGATGAGCATTCTCAACACGATTATTTAGTCTTTTATGAGTGCGATGCTCAGTTTTAGGGCACATAAGCTTAATCGGCTTAATGTAACTTCTGAGCTTATCAGTAACAATTACTCTTGGAGCTGGATAATGACCCAATAATTTTGATAAAAAACGAATAGCTGATTTTTTATTACGACGCTTCTGCAGTAATACTTCTAATTCATGCCCCTCAGAGTCAACAGCTCTCCATAATATCAATACCTCGCCTTTAATCTTAATATTCATCTCATCTAAATGCCATTTATCAGTTGGTTTCCTCTCTCGCTTTCTGATAACATCTTGAAAATAAACCGCAAATTTATTGCACCAAAATCTTACTGTCTCATGACTTAAAATAATACCTCGATAGGCCATCTGTTCTTGTACATCTCTGTAACTATTATTGAATCGATGATATAACCATACTGCATGGCTAATAATGATTACTGGAAAACGATGTCTCTTTGGGGATTGAATAATACACATAGCACTGAAATTTAGGTAACAATTGTTACTGATAATCTATAAATTATTCCCTACATTTGCTCAATACTTAATTTACATTTCTCTTAACTTGACGGTGCCTTTTATTCTGTTAACCGATGCCGGTGAGAAAAAATCGCCTTGCATATTATCAACTTTTAAGTTGATTAAAAAATTGGCTATCTCCCCATTTTCAACAAATTCTGCTACAGTTTGAACGCCTAAATTCTCAGAAATTTTAATTAATCGTTTAATGAAATCTTGACTTTGTATATCGCTAGTGATGTTACGTACGTAACTACCATCAATTTTAATAATATCTATCGGTAGATTTTGTAATTGTTTAAATGAAGTAAACCCAGCTCCAAAATCATCCAAAGCAAATTTACAACCGTATTTTCTTAGTCTGTGCATAAAGGATTTTATTTGTTGGTAATGCTGATTAAGGGTAGTCTCAGTAATCTCAATAATTAACCTGCCTGAAACATCATATGTTTGTAATAGTTTTTCTGCTATTTCCAGGAGAGAAGCATCTAATATACCAATATTTGAAATGTTAACTGCAAGCACTAAGCTAGGGTTAGCATCTAGTTCTTTGATTGCCATTTCTAGCACTATTTGATCTATTATAAAAATTAAACCTTTCTTTTCAGCTTCTAGAATTATTGCTCCTACAGAAAATAGATTGTTATTTGTGTCAGGAATCCTTAGTAAACATTCATAGTAATGAATTTTCATTGTTTTACGGTCAATAACTGGCTGATAAGCAAAAACCATTGTTTTGTTTAATAAAGCTTTTCTTAAGAGATTCAGCTGCTTATTAGACTCTTTAACACACTCTATATTATAATATTTATCATACTCACGATAATAACTTTGGTCACCTTGATAAGAACCTAGCCAATTTAATAGATTATATACTTCTTCAGCTTTATTGGTAAATTTGGGAAACTCTATGCTAGCACTACTGCAATTCATATAAACTGCAGGTAATAGATCATCGACATAAAGTTGAGATAATAAATATATTTTTAGGACAACTTCCTTAACTAGATTTTGGTCTAGTGTGGGTAAAAGCAACAATATTCTATCATGCTCAATTTGTTTATAAACTGATATAGAAGGAGCAGTAATCAATTTATTACAAACTTCAGAAATAATTTTATTAAATTTGTCAATTATATAAATATCTCCTCCTATCATAGCATTCAATTCGTCGTAATTTAATAACTTAAAAGAGATACAATACCCATGCCCGGCTTTATCAAGCTCAGATTGCAAATTTCTAATTTTTGTATCTAATTTTGCCATAACCAACTAAATAATAATATTTGCTAAATACTAAAATCCCAGTAGACTTGATACAAGTAAAAGTTTTATATATATATAACTATGACCAAAATAAATAGAATAAAAAGAAAACTAGATGTGTTAAAACCATATTATTGCGAAATAGTTGACGAAAGTTACAAACATGCCAGCCATAATGGTGGCATTACTGAAAGTCACCTTAAGATCACAATTTTTACAGCAGTTTTTATAGGAAAAAGTTTGCTAGAACAGCATAAAATAATTCACAATCTTTTAGCAGATGAACTAGCGAGTGGACTACACGCATTATCAATTGATACGGCACCGTCAAGTTAAGAGAAATGTAAATTAAGTATTGAGCAAATGTAGGGAATAATTTATAGATTATCAGTGACAATTGTTACCTAATACCAATTGCAATAATTAACGCAGTGGTCTAAGATGGGTTTTTAACTGATAAAAGGTACTCAAATGGCTAGGTTAATATTACCACAAGGTTTTCATGGTCATGATTTTATAAAAATGATGAAACATGAGCCGCATGGTCGAAATCGTATACGTTTATTGGCGATGTATCACCTTCAATTAGGCAAATCTTTTAAAGCCATATCTGAAATAGTGAACTCACACTGGAAAACCGTGCAATCATGGCTCAGAAGATTTAGGAATCATGGTTTTGAAGGATTATTTGAATCACAAAGAAGCGGTGCCCCTAGGAAGATTAACACTATACAAGAATCTGCTCTTTTTGATAAAATCAATACGCTCAGTGAAAGTAAAACTGGTGGGTATATAACTGGAAAGGAGCTACATATCATGTTACTTGAGGAATATGGTGCTAAATGTGCTTTAAAAACAGTCTACAATACTATGCACCGCCTTGGTTTTAGCTGGATTACTTCTCGTTCAATGCATCCAAAGTCAAATCAAGAGACTCAAAATAGATATAAAAAAACTTTCCAGACATGTTAACAAAATTATTAGCAAAAAATATCGATAGATGTAAAGTTGATATATGGTCTCAGGATGAAACTAGAGTTGGGCAACAAGGTAGCTTAACTCGTATATGGGCTAAGCGTGGCACTAGACCCCGTAAAGTTCGGCAACAGCAATTTATTTCAACATATATTTACGGAGCTGCTTGCCATGAGACAGGAGAAGCTTGTGCATTAATTTTACCATATGCAAACACACAGGCAATGAATAAATTCTTAGAAGAGCTTTCTCGCAGTATTCAAGGCAACCGACATATAGCTTTACTAACGGATAATGCAGGTTGGCACACAGCCAAAAAACTAACTGTGCCAAGCAATATCACTTTGATACCGCTTCCGCCCTATACACCGGAACTTAATGCAATGGAACAAGTTTGGGAATGGATTAAAAATCATTTCTTGTCTAACCAATGTTATGGTGTATATGAAGATATCGTTACTATGGCTTGTTACGCTTGGAATCAACTTGCTCATAATGTAGATTTAGTAAAATCAATTATGTATAGAGATTGGATAAATACACCGTGTTAATTATTGCAATTGGTATTATTCAATCCCCAAAGAGACATCGTTTTCCAGTAATCATTATTAGCCATGCAGTATGGTTATATCATCGATTCAATAATAGTTACAGAGATGTACAAGAACAGATGGCCTATCGAGGTATTATTTTAAGTCATGAGACAGTAAGATTTTGGTGCAATAAATTTGCGGTTTATTTTCAAGATGTTATCAGAAAGCGAGAGAGGAAACCAACTGATAAATGGCATTTAGATGAGATGAATATTAAGATTCAAGTCGAGGTATTTATATTATGGAGAGCTGTTGACTCTGAGGGGCATGAATTAGAAGTATTACTGCAGAAGCGTCGTAACAAAAAATCAGCTATTCGTTTTTTATCAAAATTATTGGGTCATTATCCAGCTCCAAGAGTAATTGTTACTGATAAGCTCAGAAGTTACATTAAGCCGATTAAGCTTATGTGCCCTAAAACTGAGCATCGCACTCATAAAAGACTAAATAATCGTGTTGAGAATGCTCATCAACCAACTAGGCGCAACGAGAAGATATTAATTAAATTTAAGCATCCTAATTCAGCCCACTGTAAATTATCACTGATGGGAAAAGTCAGAAATATATTTGCCGTAAATGTTGGAAGATATAGTAAAACAGCAATTGAGCAAAGAATTGCATTTGCATCAGCTAAATCCATTTTGGACGAAGCCACTCAAAGACTTCTTGCTGCCTGAAATCTAAAAATACAGCTCTTTTTGATACTATTTTACTTAACTTGACGGTGCCTTTTCTAAATTTCGTTGGAACTTTAATATGGTTACGTTAAAATTTTTGTCAACAGAACCTAGCAAAAAATAATCATTTCGTTTGACTTTTCTTGTATATATCTGTATAAGTCCACTGACTTATAATGATAATAAAACAGTATGGATAAAGTGAAAGATAATAGTTATTTCTCAGAAATAAGAAGAGTAGTTTGGCCAATTGAAGGGCATGAAAATAAGAAATTCTTGCCTATGGCGGCTATGATGTTTTGTATTTTGCTTAACTATTCTACTCTTAGATCAATAAAAGACGGGTTTGTAGTAACAGCTATTGGTCCTGAATCGATAAGTTTTGTAAAAACTTATGTAGTTTTACCAATGGCAATACTGCTTATGGTTGCTTATGTAAAGCTTTGTGATCTTTTAAAAGCAGAAAATGTTTTTTACACTGTGACCAGTTTTTTTCTAGCATATTTTGTGCTGTTTACTTTTGTATTATATCCATATCCAGAGTTGGTACATCCTAATCCTGAAACAATTGATGCATTAAGTATTGCATATCCAAATTTTAAGTGGTTTATTAGGGTAGTTGGTAAGTGGAGTTTTGCAATTTTTTATGCTATATCCGAACTTTGGGGAAGTATGATGCTTAGCTTATTATTTTGGCAATTTGCTAACCAAATTACTAAAACTGAAGAGGCGAAACGCTTTTATTCTATGTTTGGTATGTTAGCAAATTTATCTTTACCAGTTACTGCATTAATACTTGGTTATTTTTTAAGCAAAGAAACTCAAATAGTTTCAGAACATTTAAAATTTACCCCACTGCTTCTTATTATGATGGGTAGTGCTATAGTTATCATGTTATTGTATAGATGGATGAATAAGCATGTTTTAACCGATCCTACTTTATATGATCCAACAAGTAAAGCTAGCAATAAGAAAAGCAAGGTTAAGCTATCTCTTATGGAAAGCTTTAAAATGATTTTTAGCTCAAAATATTTAGGGCTTATTGCCTTATTAATTATATGTTATGGGGTGTCAGTAAATCTTGTAGAAGGTGTATGGAAGTCAAAAATTCAGCAACTATATCCAACTAAAGAAGAATATACTATGTATATGGGGCAGTTCCAGGCTTGGCAAGGTGTGGCAGCTATATTGTTTATGATTGTTGGTTCTAACATTTTAAGAAGGGTTTCTTGGTTTATCGCCGCTATGATTACTCCTTTGATGATGTTAATTACTGGGGTTGCTTTTTTTGCTTTTATTTTCTTTGATAGCACTATTGCGATGTATGTTACTGGTCTATTCGCTTCTGGACCTTTGGCAGTAGCAGTGATGATTGGGATGATTCAAAATATTTTAAGTAAGGCAACAAAATACTCACTATTTGATGCTACCAAGAATATGGCATATATCCCTCTTGATAAGGATCTTAGAACAAAAGGTCAAGCGGCAGTAGAAGTTATAGGTGGTAGATTCGGTAAATCTGGAGGGGGTATCATCCAGTCAACGTTCTTTATTTTGCTTCCTACTTTTACTTTTGTTGAGGCTACGCCTTATTTTGCTAGTATATTTTTTGTTATCGTAATATTGTGGCTATATGCAATTAAAGGACTTAATAAGGAATATCAAGCTCAGATATCTGATGTCAAATCCAAAAGTTAGTTGTAACGAAATTAGATTTATGGGACTACAACGCAAATTTGGGATAAGAATTGACAAATTCTTATCCCAAATGGGGGTACAATAGGTCTGTTCATGCGGCTAGATAGCTCAGTTGGTAGAGCAAAGGACTGAAAATCCTTGTGTCGCCGGTTCGATCCCGGCTCTAGCCACCATCTCTATGATAAATCTCTTATACTATACTTCTAGATTGTATAATAACTATTATACAATAATGAACAATATTTTGAAATACAAATTATTGTAAGAAAACTTGAGTATTTTCTAACTGGCGTTTATACTGTTGCCATTATTTTATAAAATTAAATAACCATGATAAACTCACGTTTTTATAAAAAATCTGCTCCTTATAAATTATCAGAAATTGTAAAATTAATAGGTGCTGAGATAGTATACTCAAATGATTTGTTAATCCATAATGTTAAGTCATTAGAAGAGGCTGATGTTGGTGATATAAGTTTTTTAAGTAATATCAAATATATTACTCAATTCCAAAACACTAAAGCTTCATGCTGCATAGTTCCAGAGAATTTTTTACAAGAATCTAATAATGGAACAATATTATTAAGAGTAAAGAATTCATATTTCTTTTATGCAAAATTAGTGGATCTATTTTATAGTAAAGCAAAAACTTATCCTAACAAAATTATGCCATCTGCCTATATTTCGGATTCTGCCACTATAGGAAGTAATTGTTATATAGGACATAATGTTGTTATTGAAGCTCATGCTGTAATAGGTGATAATTGTGTTATAGAATCTGGGACTTTTATAGACTATGGAGTAGTAATAGGTAACAGAGCGTTAATATACTCAAATGTTTCAATAAGTTACAGTATAATAGGTGATGATGTGGTAATATTACAGGGAGCAAGGATTGGACAAGATGGCTTTGGTTTTGCAACAGATAAAGGGATTCATAAAAAGATTTTCCACATTGGTATGGTAAAAATAGGTAATAATGTTGAAATAGGTAGTAATACTACTATTGATAGAGGATCAATGAATGATACGGTAATAGGAGATTTATGTAGAATAGATAACTTAGTGCAGATAGGACATAATGCTATAATAGGAAGGGGGTCGATTATTGTCGCCCAAGTCGGTATATCAGGTAGCACTACAATAGGAGCATATTGTGCTTTAGGGGGGCAGTCAGGCATATCCGGACATATAGTATTAGGCGATAAAGTGCAAGTAGCAGCAAAAGCCGGTGTTATAAAAGATGTTGAATCAGGAGTAACAGTTGGTGGATTCCCTGCCGTACCTATTAGAGATTGGCATAAACAATCAGTAATTATGAAACAGCTCACAAAAAAACGGGATATAGATGAAAATTAATATTATAGAAATAATGGAAATGCTACCTCATCGTTATCCATTTTTATTAATAGATAAGGTACTAGAATTTAAGCTTCATGAGTCTATTGTTGGTATCAAGAATGTCACTTTTAACGAGCCGCAATTTACTGGTCATTTTCCCACAAAACCAGTAATGCCTGGTGTGCTAATTATTGAGGCTATGGCTCAATTATCTGCTATTTTAGTAGCCAAATCAATGGATTTCAAAGATAAAGATGTTTTCTTTATGACTATTGAAGAGGCAAAATTTCGTAAAGTTGTTGAGCCAGGTGATACATTACATATTTATGCTAAAATAGAACAAAATAGAGGCTCTGTTTGGAAATTTTCAAGTAACAGCAAAGTTAATGATCAGATAGTTGCAGAGAGCAAATTTACTGCAATGGTTAAAAATAGGAATTAACAATGACCTTATCAGCTATACACGTAACTGCCATAGTAGATCCAAAGGCTTCGATTGGTGCAAATGTCAGAATCGGTCCTTTTTGTACTGTTGGGTCGGATGTGGTTTTGGCAGATAATATTGAGTTAAAATCACACGTAGTTATAGAGGGAAAAACAAAAATTGGTGCTAATACAGTTATATATCCATTTGCTTCTATTGGTCAGCCCCCTCAAATACTTAAGTATGAGGGAGAAGAGTCAGAGGTTATCATAGGTAATAATAATACTATTAGAGAATATGTCACTATTCAAGCTGGTAGTAAAGGTGGTGGTATGGTTACCTCTGTAGGTAATAATTGTTTATTGATGGTTGGAGTGCATATAGCACATGATTGTATTGTGGGTAATAATGTAATTCTTGCTAACTATGTTAGCCTAGCTGGTCACGTTAAAGTTGATGATTATGCCATTATAGGAGGACTTTCTGCTGTTCTGCAATTCGTACGTATAGGACAACATTCGATGGTGGGTGGTATGTCTGCAGTGAGCAAAGATGTGATTCCATTTGGGCTAGCTACAAATGAAAGGGCATTTCTTGAAGGAATAAACTTAGTTGGGATGAAAAGACGTGGCTTTGATAATCAGGAAACGCTTGATACTATAAAAGCCATAGATGAGATTTTTATTGGCGAAGGTATTTTTACTGATAGAATAGAGATAGTTTTAAAGCAATATAAAGGTAATCCTATTGTAGAACAAATTATCACTTTTATAAAACAGGATATTAGTAGAGCATTTTGCCAGCCAAGACAAGTTGAACATGATAAGGTAAGTAAGTAAAATGTTGCAAATATACCCTTTAAAGCAAAAGAGTATAGTTGGAATTATAGCAGGAAATGGCTTATTGCCAATTTCACTCGCCAATAGTTTCATTAAGCAAGGCGGGCAATGTTATATCGCAGCTTTGGAGGGAGAAGCAAATCCGGTATTGTATCAGGATTTTACCCACCAATTTTTTAAAATCGGTATGGTTAAGCCAATAATTGAATATTTTCGTAAGTATGATGTAAAAAATGTAATTCTTGCTGGTAGTGTAAATCGTCCTAATTTGCGATCAATTAAAGTAGATTTAATGGGATCAAGGTTACTTGCACGCATATTGAAACAAAAGTTTTTAGGAGATGATACACTTCTTGGTATAGTAACAGATTTCCTAGAAGAAAAAGGGTTTAAAGTAGTTTCTAGTTATGAAATATTAAGAACAAATAATGATGTTATGACCATAGCTGTTCCATCTAGAATAGATAATACAGATATCGAACTGGGGATAAAGCTATTAGATAGTATCGGATATCTTGATGTAGGACAGGCAGTAATTGTTGATAATGGGTATATTATAGGTATTGAAGCGGCTGAGGGTACAGATAATTTAATAGAAAGATGTTCATATTTACGTAAAAATTCTATAGGTGGTGTACTTATTAAAATGATGAAGAAAGGTCAAGATACTAGAATTGATATACCTACAATAGGAGCAAAGACAATAAGTAACTTAGCTAATTATGGTTATAAAGGGTTAGCCATACAAAAAGATAAAGTGATTATTCTAGAGATAGAAAGAACTATTGAACTCGCTAATGAATGCGGACTTTTTATTAAACTTATTTAGTGTATCTAAAGAATTAGGGTAATAAATTTTATCTTACAACCCCTACTATAAAATTGTAGTAACTGATTTTCTTGACAAAACAGTACAAAAAATTCAGAATAAAATTCTTTCGCGTATAAATGATAATTTCTAGGTTCTGTTGACAAAAATTATAGTTAGGCAAGAGGAATAAAAAGTTGCCATAGTAAGAAGAAATGGTAGTTTCTAGTTATCAAAAAAAGGAACTACCAATATGAAGTATTACATAGAAGAACAAGCATGGGAAGTAATTTTATCATTTTTTAATGAAAGAAATGGTATACACAACAAGAATGAAGAAAAAATGAGATATTTTATTGAAGCAATATGGTTTATTGTTAGAACAGGTTGCCAATGGCGTCTTCTAGCTGATGATTATGGTTGTTGGTACAGTATTTATCACAGATTTAAGAGATGGGTTGACAAAGGTATATGGGAGGATTTAATGGATTATGTTAAAGTAGATGCAGATATGGAATCAATTATGATTGATGCAACTATTGTGAGAGCACATGCTTGCTCATCTGGATATATCAAAGGTAATCAAGAAGAAGCGGCTTTAGGTAGAAGCAGAGGTGGTTTTAGTACTAAAATTCATGTCCTTGTTGATGCCCTTTTACAAAATTCACTTATGTGTAAGGATTTGAAGAGTCTGTAGAAAAATATATTACTTTATGACAGCCAATGTACTAGTAGTTGATGATATAGAATCAAATGTTAAATTACTGGAAGCTAAACTTTTAGGAGAATATTACACAGTCTTTACTGCCAATAACGGCAAAGATGCATTGGATGTTCTTGCCCTTAATAGAATTGATATTGTATTACTTGACGCCATGATGCCTAATATAGATGGATTTGAAATCTGTAAACGAATTAAGTCTAATCCTTACACTATTCATATACCAGTGATTATGGTTACGGCTCTTTCTGATACTGAGGATCGCATACAAGGTCTTGAAGCTGGAGCTGATGAATTCTTAACAAAACCTATTGATGACACTGCTCTTTTTGCAAGGGTACGATCTCTTGCTAGAATGAAGGCAGTTATTGATGAACTCAAGCTTAGAAACACTACTAATGCTGAATTAGGTGGTGACGTTATAGAGGTAAAAGATAATTTTTCAGATAGTAAAATACTTTTAGTTAACGATGATATAGTGCAGGCAAGAAACATAAATAAAATGCTTCTAAGCCTTACCCCTAATATCAAAATAATATCTGATATTAATGAATTGGAGAAAGATAGCGAATATACCCCGGATTTAGTAATTATCAGCTGCCAATTAGAGCAAGGAGATCCTTTAAGAATAAGCGTGATGCTAAGGTCTGATGCTAAATTCCATGATACGGTACTCATATTACAAGCTGAAGAAGAAAATACATCGATAGTTATCAAAGGTTTAGAGCTGGGTATTAATGATTATTTTACATACCCAGTAGACAAAAACGAGCTATTAGCTAGAATCAGAACTCAATTGAAAAGAAAACATTACCAAGATACTTTACGCAATGATTTAGAGTTAAGCGTAAATTTGTCGATCAAAGATGGTTTGACAGGCATATTTAATCGTCATTATTTTGATACACACATAAAGCAAATGGTAAAAAAATCTACTGATAGTAAAAGACCTTTATGCTTACTTATGTGTGATATTGATCATTTTAAGCAAGTTAATGACACTTATGGTCATCAAGCAGGAGACATAGTGCTAAAAACCATTGCTAATGTTCTGAAGAGTATTTTTAGGGTTACAGACTTGTTTGCTAGATATGGTGGAGAGGAATTTGCTATCCTTTTAAATGATATAACGATTGACGAAGCTATGTATATAGCGCAGCGGGCAAGAACAAGAGTGGAGTCTATCGATTTTAAAGTTAAAACGCAAAAAGACCCTATTAAGAAAACTATCTCCATAGGAGTAACTGAATACAAAATTGGGGAATCTATTAGTGATTTTATAGAACGTACCGATAAAGCTCTGTATCAAGCAAAGGAGGACGGAAGAAATAAAGTGATAAGAATAATTTAGATACACAAATGAAGACTAATCAGGTATACTAGACTTATTAGACCTCTTTCGAAACTCGCTTATGCGCAAGGGTGTGAAGGAGATGCTTCACCTCGAACCGCAGCGTATACTCAAATGATTTGAAGAATTGGATTTGAAAATGAATGGTGAGCAAGCGGAGTGTACATATAGTACATGAGCATGCGAATCCATGATATTTTTAAAAAACAATTCTTCAAAGCAGAAGAGTATACTCTAATTCCGTTACGGATTCGAGTGCCGCATCGACGTGCAAATCACCAGCAGAAGTAGAGTTTTGAAAAAGGTCTATTGTAAAATTAGCTTATGAGAGGGTAGTTCTTAAAGAAGTCTACCTTTCATATAAAAACCTAAAATCATGAAAAATGAAACTATTTGTAAATGTTATCGTGAATTGCCATATAGGCCAAGTGTAGGCATGATGATAATAGATAGTGCTAATAGAGTATTTGTTGGTAAAAGAATAGATACCAAAATAGCAGCTTGGCAAATGCCTCAAGGTGGTATAGATCTAGGCGAAACACCTAGTGTTGCTGCCCTTAGAGAAATGTTCGAAGAGATAGGTTGTAATAAAGGTTATATTATTGCAGAAAGCAAATATTGGTATAGTTATGATGTACCTAAAATTTTAATACCTAAATTATGGGGTGGTAATTTCCGAGGTCAAAAACAAAAATGGTTTCTAATTAGGTTTACCGGTACTAACGAAGATATTAATATTAATACTCATAACCCAGAGTTTGAGGAATGGCGTTGGGCTAAGTTTGATGAGTTATTATCAATTATCATTCCCTTTAAACTCAAGCTTTATAAAGCTGTAGTTAAGGAATTCGCCCCTATCGTTCATGATATAGTCAATTGATGAGAATTTGGTGATGTCGTCTTCGATCGCTCGCCTATTATCTATAGGCTTCGCTCCATCGTTCCTGCTATCCAATTCTCCTGAATTGACTATAGTCGTTCTTTTTAGTTGTTCTTTGAAATGTGCTGAACTCTTTTACTCATAGTAAAATTACCAAATTTTAGATTGTCGATGGATGATTGTTCTAGAGCATGAACTAATAACATACCATTTGATATGTTAAGTGTTACAGTTCCTGGTGTAAGAGTAATAGAATTACCATATATTACAAGACTTGTATCGTTTTTTTGTTCTGAATTAATCCACTCAAAGACTGGCTGTAGATTAAGATTTCTACGCCATATAATCTTCATTACTCCTAAGCTAGATACAACTATTTCTTTAATTAACCAAATAAAATATAATATAGAACGATAATTTAAATAGATCCTATCAGGGATCAAATTGAGTTTTATTGCCACAAGATAAGATATACTGGGGATAATCAAGAAAACCAACAATGCAAAAATATCATTAGGTACTCCTGTTAGACCAAACAACACCAATAACAAAGTAATTAAAGTAAAGATTTTAGTGTGCATCATACTTTCCTCCACCTTTAACAGTTGATATAAACGGTAGAAAGATCATTACCACAAAAAATAATGCACTTAATAATACCAAAAATGCTATTTATCGCAATTACAAATGCTTCCTTATTTATATTACTGGCTAACCAAAAATACGAAGCCTTTTCTGGATCAACCACTTTACCATCCAATAATTGTCCTAGAAATTGGAATTGCATTAGAATAGAGGGTGAAGTGGAAGAAATATTCTCATTTAAATATTGGCTAAAAATCTTAGTTTTATCTGTAAGAAGGGTGCTAATAACTGCAAGACCAACAGCTCCTCCAAGATTACGAGTAAGATTATACAACCCACTAGCATTCCCCACCTTGTCTTGACTCATACTGCCTAAAGCAATATTATTAGTAGGTAAAAAGCAAAACATCATCGCCAGTCCCCTAATAAATTGTGGTAAAAAAATTCGGCAAATTTAGCATCTGCTGTTAAAAAACTATTTAGGTAGCAACCTAAACGGCACCGTCAAGTTAAGTAAAATAGTATCAAAAAGAGCTATATTTTTAGATTTCAGGCAGCAAGAAGTCTTTGAGTGGCTTCGTCCAAAATGGATTTAGCTGATGCAAATGCAATTCTTTGCTCAATTGCTGTTTTACTATATCTTCCAACATTTACGGCAAATATATTTCTGACTTTTCCCATCAGTGATAATTTACAGTGGGCTGAATTAGGATGCTTAAATTTAATTAATATCTTCTCGTTGCGCCTAGTTGGTTGATGAGCATTCTCAACACGATTATTTAGTCTTT
Organism: Candidatus Tisiphia endosymbiont of Neophilaenus lineatus; assembly: GCF_964264975.1. Lineage (NCBI taxonomy): Bacteria > Pseudomonadati > Pseudomonadota > Alphaproteobacteria > Rickettsiales > Rickettsiaceae > Candidatus Tisiphia > Candidatus Tisiphia endosymbiont of Neophilaenus lineatus. The sequence continues at coordinate 138,673 of NZ_OZ183649.1, forward strand.
TATGAGTGCGATGCTCAGTTTTAGGGCACATAAGCTTAATCGGCTTAATGTAACTTCTGAGCTTATCAGTAACAATTACTCTTGGAGCTGGATAATGACCCAATAATTTTGATAAAAAACGAATAGCTGATTTTTTGTTACGACGCTTCTGCAGTAATACTTCTAATTCATGCCCCTCAGAGTCAACAGCTCTCCATAATATCAATACCTCGCCTTTAATCTTAATATTCATCTCATCTAAATGCCATTTATCAGTTGGTTTCCTCTCTCGCTTTCTGATAACATCTTGAAAATAAACCGCAAATTTATTGCACCAAAATCTTACTGTCTCATGACTTAAAATAATACCTCGATAGGCCATCTGTTCTTGTACATCTCTGTAACTATTATTGAATCGATGATATAACCATACTGCATGGCTAATAATGATTACTGGAAAACGATGTCTCTTTGGGGATTGAATAATACACATAGCACTGAAATTTAGGTAACAATTGTCACTGATAATCTATAAATTATTCCCTACATTTGCTCAATACTTAATTTACATTTCTCTTAACTTGACGGTGCCATCCCATAATCAAATAAATAAAATTGATTGCCTGATCAAAAATTTTTATGACTTATCGTTGACTATCCAGCGAATTATTTCTAGATAAAAATTAATAATTCTTACATAGAATTGCACTTAAATAGGAACACTCTGTATGAATTGCCAAAGAAAAACCTTGAAAAGACTGAATACGATTAATAATCATATTACAAAAAAGCTGGCATAGAAAAACTCCAAACCAGCTTTAGAAAACAGGGATTTATTTTTTCACTTCTTCTTTCTTCGGGTCTTTCTTGTTCATGTTGTTTTCATCCACGTTCACTTCGTCTTGCTGCGGATTTTTCTCAGGAGTCGCTGCAGCAAAAGCAGAAATAGAGAAAGCTAAAGTTAGAAGAATAGTTAATAAATTTTTCATAATAAACCTCATTTTTTTGTATTGGTGATTTTAGCTTAAACTGTATAATATTCAAGTCAAAATAGGTAGAATTACCCTTTATTATAAAAATATATTATTAATGTAATAACTCTGTGTCATTTTGGTTAACATATTTAGGCACCGTCAAGTTAAGAGAAATGTAAATTAAGTATTGAGCAAATGTAGGGAATAATTTATAGATTATCAGTGACAATTGTTACCTAAATTTCAGTGCTATGTGTATTATTCAATCCCCAAAGAGACATCGTTTTCCAGTAATCATTATTAGCCATGCAGTATGGTTATATCATCGAGTCAATAATAGTTACAGAGATGTACAAGAACAGATGGCCTATCGAGGTATTATTTTAAGTCATGAGACAGTAAGATTTTGGTGCAATAAATTTGCGGTTTATTTTCAAGATGTTATCAGAAAGCGAGAGAGGAAACCAACTGATAAATGGCATTTAGATGAGATGAATATTAAGATTCAAGTCGAGGTATTTATATTATGGAGAGCTGTTGACTCTGAGGGGCATGAATTATACTAATTGCAATAATTAACACGGTGTTATAAAATGGGTTTTTAACTGATAAATAGGTACTCAAATAGCTAGGTTAATATTACCGCAAGGTTTTGAAGGTCATGATTTTATAAAAATGATGAAACATGAGCCGCATGGTTGAAATCGTATACGTTTATTGGCGATGTATCACCTTCAATTAGGCAAATCTTTTAAAGCCATATCTGAAATAGTGAAGTCACACTGGAAAACTGTGCAATCATCGCTCAGAAGATTTAGGAATCATGGTTTTGAAGGATTATTTGAATCACAAAGAAGCGGTGCCCCTAGGAAGATTAACAGTATACAAGAGTCTACTATTTTTGATAAAATCAATACGCTCAGTGAAAGTAAAACTGGTGGGTATATAACTGGAAAGGAGCTACATATCATGTTAGTTGAGGAATATGGTGCTAAATGTGCTTTAAAAACAGTCTACAATACTATGCACCGCCTTGGTTTTAGCTGGATTACTTCTCATTCAATGCGTCCAAAATCAAATCAAGAGACTCAAAATAGATATAAAAAAACTTTCCAGACATGTTAACAAAATTATTAGCAAAAAATATCGATAGATGTAAAGTTGATATATGGTCTCAGGATGAAACTAGAGTTGGGCAACAAGGTAGCGTAACTCGTATATGGGCTAAGCGTGGCACTAGACCCCGTAAAGTTCGGCAACAGCAATTTATTTCAACATATATTTACGGAGCTGCTTGCCATGAGACAGGAGAAGCTTGTGCATTAATTTTACCATATGCAAACACACAGGCAATGAATAAATTCTTAGAAGAGCTTTCTCGCAGTATTCAAGGCAACCGACATATAGCTTTACTAACGGATAATGCAGGTTGGCACACAGCCAAAAAACTAACTGTGCCAAGCAATATCACTTTGATACCGCTTCCGCCCTATGCACCGGAACTTAATGCAATGGAACAAGTTTGGGAATGGATTAAAAATCATTTCTTGTCTAACCAATGTTATGGTGTATATGAAGATATCGTTACTATGGCTTGTTACGCTTGGAATCAACTTGCTCATAATGTAGATTTAGTAAAATCAATTATGTATAGAGATTGGATAAATACACCGTGTTAATTATTGCAATTGGTATTACATCGAGTTCAGGTTAGTATAGGTATTTGTAAACTTTTAACAGTTGTGCACCGGAGCGTACAACTAGTCATATCTTTACCCACATCTTTTTAAATAGATTATACATATCAGGTTTTAATATCAAAGATGTATTTTTAAAGCCTAATAAGTATGCCGCTTTTAAAAGATGTGGGTAAAGATATGACAACTAGTACGTGAGGAGCGGAGATCATGAAATACGATGATGTGATGATTAGTTTTCGGAAATGGTATTAGATGGTTAATTTTTATTAGAGTATCAAACACTGTTTACAATTTATAGTTACGACCTAATAGGTATTTTAAAGATATATTAATTAATTCGTTTGCTATATCATTCATATTAAGATGCATAGCAAGTGGTACAAAATAACATAAAGTGTCATTAACTGTTTTATCAATTTTTTCAGAGGATTTTGCGTAAAGAGTTCTCATATTATGCAAACGATCAAAAATTTTAATAATCAATATATCTGACTTTCCTTGAATAAATAAAGAATTAATCATTTCCACGACACTAATCTTTTTTTCTAGTTTTATTCTAGTTAAGTCTTGAACTTGATTAGCAACTTTACTACCAAAGATAATATTAATCGTTTCTTCAGTTATATTTGTATCTTCAAGGCAGTCATGAAGTAATGAGGTAACTATCATGTCTGTTCTAAAAAATCGTGGACGTGTTTGAGCCGTGTAAGTAGCAACCATGTAAGCTACCTCTATTGGATGTGAGTAATATGGCTCTCCGGATTGTCTTTTCTGGTCAGCATGATATTTCCTAGCATAATATATTGCTTTCTTAATTTCAATAATATCCACCTTGTCTTTAATATGTTTATTTAATATTAAAAGCTGGTTTAACAATCTTTTTGAGTATTGACACATTTTGAATTTTATTTGCCAATAATTCTGATCTCTCATAAAGTCTCGTATTTTTATAATAAATATAAAGAAACCATATATAAACACACTTGGTAAGACTGAAAATAGGGGGCGAGAATAGCATGCTAAAATTATGCTATTGTAATTTAGTGCTTTTTAATTAAAATTCTTATTTTAAAATAATAAAAAGCAGTTCCTCTAATTGTTCAATGGTAAAATTATGAATAACTGGAAATTAAGAGCTATTACTGATTCTTATAGAGAAACTAAGGAATTTAGATTTAATAATTATATTATTAACCCACACGTAAAAAATATTATAGGAAATGTAAGAGACAAGACTTTATTGGAGATAGGTTGTGGATTTGGTAGATATTTAGAAATTTTCTATGCTGATAATCCACTGAAATTAGTAGGGTGCGACATTTCTCCTTATCAAGTAGAGCTATGTAAAGAAAATATCAAAAATAGTAATATTGAGTTACATGTGTTAGATTTTTCTGATGTTGAAAGTTCTGCAATTTTGGGACAACATGAATACGATATTGTATATAGTATCTTTGTGATTTTATATATAGATGCTTTAAGTAAATTAGAAATATTTATCAAAAATTGTTATGAATGCTTAAAACAAGGAGGAAAAGTTGTAATATGCACTTTAGATATTATAAGTGCATATTCTTATCCAGAGGTTTTTGATATATTAAAATTTCCCACGAAGTTTTTGAAAGATGAGTACACGGATGGTTGCCCCATAGAAATTAGTATTACAAATGATTGTGTTGTAACGTGCTATCATATGGATTTTGATACTATAAAGAGATTAATGGAAAAATTGGGATTCAAGAATGTAAGGAAACATAACTTGTTTTTAAAAGAAAATGCTTTACAGAGCTTTACAGAACAAGAATTTAACCTTATAAAAGAATCTAATATACTCTTATTAATAGAGGCAGAGAAATAAATATAATAGACTCACCAATTTTAATCACTTTAAGTTTATTTAATTATACGAGAATTTGGTATGGAAGAAGATTTGAATTTTAGTATTGAAGAAGTCAAATGGTCTGAAGTTAAGGATGAAGTGTATAAGGTTAATCCTGAATTGACAGAAAAATGTGATAATGTTAATCAATCTGGAGGATATTCTTTATTCAAAATAAAATATCCTTATGGAGCATATATTGTTAATAGGGGGGAGTTTCATCTACCAACTAAAGACGGCAAACTAATTTCTATAAATGACTCAAGAATTCCAGAATTTCTAAAAAAGAAGTTGGGATATGCTCATATTCCCTTATCCTTAATTCTTAATAGTTTCAGCGAAGTATTTGTTCAGATACAAAATAGAATTGTTTCCCTTAATGTTCTTTTGACTGGTGAACTTTTTGGTCTATTTGAATTAATGCATATGTTAAACCAAACATCTTCATTAGATATGCCTATTTGGAATGTGTCAGCTGGAGCTCGCTCTACTGTCATGATTCCAAGTATTTCTGATACAGTGGGTCATAATAGGATTAAAAAGAAATTAGGGGCTGATATCTATGCTCCCTATGGTTTGTCAGATCATTGGCAGACATTTGTAGATATTAATAAGTATTTTCATAATTCAAATTGGAATAATAGCATTTTAGTATTTTCTCATGAGTGGTTTCTGCAACCAAATGATCTGAGATATAGTGGTTTTTATAATTATCTAGTTACTCAATGTTGGAAACAATTTCAATTTTTAGAAGATTTTACAGATTTTAGTTTATTATGGTCATTTTTTACTCATGCAATTAATCTACGTAATTTAAAACCACGATCATATATAATAGACACTGTTAGACATTTAATTTTGATTTCTAAAGGTTCTGCTGTAGCATTTAAGCCATCTACGGATGATACAGGTTTGCCAATGAGTTTAATACAGCAAATATATGTAAATGATTATAATCTAAAAGATTATATACCAAATATTATGCAACCAGCAAAATTTACTAAAAATAATAAAGTCTATTATTCTCTTAGCTTTCCTACTCTATTTAATAGCTCTCCTTATTGTCGAAATCCTCCGAGTATAATTGAAGATCAAAGAGAGATTAAAAGATTATTAGATATTTTAATAAATACTATTCACCAAATTGAGAATCATAGTGCCAACTCCCTTAAAAACATAAAATTTGAGTTATTTCATTCTGGAAACGATCCATTTGGTCAGATATTATCTAGTAAAATTATATCTGAAGATGATGCTAGGTTTTTAGAGTATAATAGTAATGGTAAGGAAGCAAGAGTATTTTGCTCCTCATCTAGTTTTTTTAATGGTTGTATTGCTATCTGTAATAATGAGTAATTTTTTGAGTTTATTATGAGTAATTTAAATACACCCATATTAGAAACTCTACAAAGTATAATAGATAAATTAAAAGGATGTAAGTATCTTAATTTAAAAAATGTTACCTTTGTTTGTGTACAACATTTGTTATTTACAACAATAGATTTAATAAAATCTCTTATCAGATTAGGTGCTAAGCCGAATAATATTCATATAATGGGTAAAATATACTCAAATTGCCCTATAGTAATTGCCCAACTTATAGAAATGGGAGTAAATTACTATCCTAGTTCCCAACCTCAACAATTTGGCTATTTTAACTATTATTTTAATACAGATATAGCTAATATGTGGGCTAATGTTGCTACTACCATAATAAATGTAAAATCTGACACTATTATCATACTAGATGATGGTAGTAAATGTACAACAGCTATTCCAAAGTTACTAAGTGATAATTACAAGGTCTTTGCTGTAGAGCAGACATCATCAGGGGTTGTTCAGATTATTAAAAACAATTATACCACGTTACCTTTTATTAACGTTGCTTATTCTGCTACAAAGCAAATATTAGAATCTCCAATGATTGCTCAGACCGTCATACGAAAACTTGATAAAATTTTGCCTTTACAATCTCGTACTCTTGTATGTGGAGTAGTAGGTTTTGGAGCTATAGGGAGAGCTATTGCACAAAAATTATTATCTTTAAATCATAAAGTAATAATATATGATAGATCTGACAGTAAGTATAATCTTATGAAGCAGATTAAAACTACAAATAATATTCTATCTTTATTTCAAAAATCTGAGTATATTTTTGGTTGTACAGGAGAAGATATTACTTTATCTTTTGACGTCAATAAAATACGAGGAACAAAGAATCTAATTAGTTGCTCATCACAAGATATAGAATTTCAGTCATTACTGCATATTATTCAAGATAATTCTTCTATTAATACCTCTAACGTATTGGATAATATCGAATATTCTACAGATAGTGCAACGTTCAATATTTTTAGAGGAGGATACCCTGTAAATTTGGATAATTCTGGAGAATCTGTGCCAGCCAATGATATACAACTTACTCGAGGATTATTACTTGGTGGAATCGTGCAAGCAGTATTTCATTTAGTTCAAGAGGTTAATCACAAGCCACAACAATATATGTTACATCCTAAAATACAAAAATCAATAGTGAAAGAATTAGTATATAATCAAAAGTACAAATTTTCTAATGATTTAGTAGTTATGAATTTTTTAGATGAAGAATGGATTAAAAATAACTCTAGCGGAGAATATGTAAGTAATGATATTATCTCACGATATTTTCTATAAACCTAAATTTCCGATTAAGAGTAGATAAAAAGTTGATGGAAATGAGGTTTAGTTTTCCACCCGCCGCATGATAATCCACTTCTATAGCATAATTTTTGCTCATATTTATCTCGAAGATGAGGAGCGAAGCCTATGGCACCGTCAAGTTAAGTAAAATAGTATCAAAAAGAGCTATATTTTTAGATTTCAGGCAGCAAGAAGTCTTTGAGTGGCTTCGTCCAAAATGGATTTAGCTGATGCAAATGCAATTCTTTGCTCAATTGCTGTTTTATACCAATTGCAATAATTAACACGGTGTATTTATCCATAGATAATCTCTATACATAATTGATTTTACTAAATCTACATTATGAGCAAGTTGATTCCAAGCGTAACAAGCCATAGTAACGATATCTTCATATACACCATAACATTGGTTAGACAAGAAATGATTTTTAATCCATTCCCAAACTTGTTCCATTGCATTAAGTTCCGGTGCATAGGGCGGAAGCGGTATCAAAGTGATATTGCTTGGCACAGTTAGTTTTTTGGCTGTGTGCCAACCTGCATTATCCGTTAGTAAAGCTATATGTCGGTTGCCTTGAATACTGCGAGAAAGCTCTTCTAAGAATTTATTCATTGCCTGTGTGTTTGCATATGGTAAAATTAATGCACAAGCTTCTCCTGTCTCATGGCAAGCAGCTCCGTAAATATATGTTGAAATAAATTGCTGTTGCCGAACTTTACGGGGTCTAGTGCCACGCTTAGCCCATATACGAGTTAAGCTACCTTGTTGCCCAACTCTAGTTTCATCCTGAGACCATATATCAACTTTACATCTATCGATATTTTTTGCTAATAATTTTGTTAACATGTCTGGAAAGTTTTTTTATATCTATTTTGAGTCTCTTGATTTGATTTTGGATGCATTGAACGAGAAGTAATCCAGCTAAAACCAAGGCGGTGCATAGTATTGTAGACTGTTTTTAAAGCACATTTAGCACCATATTCCTCAACTAACATGATATGTAGCTCTTTTCCAGTTATATACCCACCAGTTTTACTTTTACTGAGCGTATTGATTTTATCAAGAAGAGCAGATTCTTGTATAGTGTTAATCTTCCTAGGGGCACCGCTTCTTTGTGATTCAAATAATCCTTCAAAACCATGATTCCTAAATCTTCTGAGCGATGATTGCACGGTTTTCCAGTGTGACTTCACTATTTCAGATATGGCTTTAAAAGATTTGCCTAATTGAAGGTGATACATCGCCAATAAACGTATACGATTTCGACCATGCGGCTCATGTTTCATCATTTTTATAAAATCATGACCTTCAAAACCTTGCGGTAATATTAACCTAGCTATTTGAGTACCTATTTATCAGTTAAAAACCCATTTTGTAACACCGTGTTCATTATTGCAATTAGTATAACTATTATTGAATCGATGATATAACCATACTGCATGGCTAATAATGCTTACTGGAAAACGATGTCTCTTTGGGGATGGAATAATACACATAGCACTGAAATTTAGGTAACAATTGTCACTGATAATCTATAAATTATTCCCTACATTTGCTCAATACTTAATTTACATTTCTCTTAACTTGACGGTGCCTTTTATTCTCTTAACTTACCTTGAAATTTCTCATAAGCAATTGTAACAACTTCTTGATTTAATAAATTTAGGTCTGCTTCATTTAACGTCCGATCATCTGCTTGAAATTGCACCTTAATTGCCACTGATTTTTTACCGGAAGGTAGTTTATCTCCCGAATAAATATCAAATAGATCAACAGACTTTATCATTTTTTTATTAGAATTCTTGATATAAGCAATTATCTTGCTCACCGGCTGCTCTAGATCAACTACAAAAGCATAGTCTCTAAAGGTTGGCTGGAAGTCAGAAACAATAAACTCGTCTCTTTTAGCAAATTTTGCTTTAGCAAATGGTATATTGGCAATATCTATTTCAAAGGCAAATATCTGACAGTCAATATCAAAATGTTTTAATATAGAGGGATGAATTTGCCCAAAATAGGCTATAACATTTTTACCAAGTTTTATAAGGGCTGATTTTGTCGGATGGTAATAAGGTAACTCAGTTGGACAAAATTGGCACTTATCAATCGGTAGACCTACATAATTTAAAACATTTTCTAAGTCAGATTTAATATCAAAAACATCTACTAAGCGAGCTGCAGAATGACAATCTTTTTCATTATATAGCCCACATCTTACTGCAGAAGCAAAAATTAATTCTCCATCTGATGTACAAGAGTTAAAGATTGACCCTATTTCCATCAAGGCAATTTCTCTAATTGATCTTGCTAAGTTTTTTTGAACTAATTTAAGTAAATTTGCAATGAGGCTAGGTCGCATATAATTATTATCAACATTAATAGGATTTAGCAAAAATAACTCTTCTTGTATTGAAGCAAATAATTTTGCTATTTCACTATCCATGAATGAATTTGTTACTACCTCATCATACCCATAACTGGCTAAAATTCTTTTAATATCAGAAATTCTTCGTTGCTCTTTAGGAATAATTCTTGTTAGTTGTATTTCTGGTAATTTAATCGTCTCTAATTTGTCATAGCCGTAAATACGAACAATTTCTTCAACAATATCTTCTTTAATTGTGAGGTCATGTCGCCAAGATGGTATGGTAAGTTTGAGAGTATCGCCTATATCTACTATAATAAAGCCAAGATTTTTTAAAATGTTACAAATCTCTGTTTTGCTTAAGTTTAGACCGGTTATTTTACCTAGGCAATTTATAGGGAAGTCTAAGGATTTTTGTACAAAAGCAAACCCTTCATTATACACTATATCAGAAATTTCACCTCCACAAATAGCTAAAATCATTTTACTTGCAATATTTAAGGCTTTTAAGGTAAATGCCTGATCAATATTGCGTTCAAAACGATAACGCGAATCAGTATCAATCTGTAGAGCTCTCCCCGTTTTAGTAATATATTTAGCAGAAAAACACGCCGCTTCTAGCAAAATATTTTGCGTCCCAAGCTCACTTTTACTACTATCACCTCCTATAATACCAGCAAGAGTAAGTACTTGCCTATCATCTTGAATTACCAAATCTCCTGCATCTAAATCATATTCTTTGCCATTTAAAGCTAGAAATTTAGTTTTTTCTTTAAGTAGTATAATTTGCAGCTTATCTGATAATTTACTTCTATCGTAAGCATGCATTGGTTGCCCGAAACTATACGATATATAGTTAGTGACGTCCACTAGGGCTGAAACCGGTTTTAGCCCAATATTTTGCAATAATTGCTTTAACCAATCAGGGCTTGTCTTGTTTTGTAAATTTCTTATTTCCCGAAAGCAGAATAATGGGCATGCTTCTTTATTCTCTACCTGCAAGGTTAATGTAGATTCAAATTCTCCAGCAATTGATGGCACTTCTAATTCTTTAAGCGTACCAATACCCTTGCTAGCTAGGTCTCTAGCTATACCATAGACGCCAAGAGCATCACCACGATTTGGGGTAACGTTAATGTCAAAAACTGGGTCATCATACCCATAATATTGTATAAATGGTTCTCCTATTTTAGCATTGGGCATCAGTTCTATTATACCATCAGAATTAGTACCCACTAATAGTTCTGCTTCAGAACATAACATTCCGCAACTTTTTTCTCCTCGTATTACCGACTCTTTAATTTTAAATTTACCATTAGGGATTTCACAACCTATTTTTGCCAGTACTACTTTAATATTTTCCCTAGCATTACTTGCTCCACAAACTATCTGTAAAATTTCCTCATTAGTTTGGACTTGACATATCTTAAGTTTATCCGCCGATGGATGGGGTTTAGTAGATAATATGTGAGCTACTTCAAAATCTTTTAGCTCCGTCCTTCTGTCTATTATTTCTTCTACTTCAAGGCCAAGCATAGTTAAACATTCAGCAATTTCCTCAACAGAACTCTCGGTATCTAGGAATTTTTTTAACCAAGATAAAGTAAATTTCATCTTGTTAATCCTCCAGCTAGAGTTGGCAAGTCAAAAGCAGAGAAGTTATAGTGTTTTAACCATCTTATATCTCCTTCAAAAAATTGCCTGAGATCCTTGATACCATATTTTAACATAGCAAAACGCTCAACGCCTAGACCAAAGGCAAACCCTTGATAGAGATCACTATCTATATTAACATTTTTAAGAACATTTGGATGAACCATACCACAACCAAGCACCTCAAGCCATTTATTGCTACCCTGCATCTTAATATCCACTTCTGCCGATGGCTCGGTAAACGGAAAAAAACTTGGTCTAAAACGTATGTCAATATTTGTTTGTTCAAAAAAATCCTTGATAAATTCCGTGATAACATATTTTAAATGCCCCATATTGATATTTTCATCGATCACTAAACCCTCAATCTGATGGAACATTGGTGTATGTGTCATATCGGAATCAGACCTATAAGTTCTACCAGGAGCAATAAATCTAAAAGACGGTTTACCATTTTGCATCGTCCTGATTTGTATGGGTGAAGTATGAGTACGTAACAATAGGGGGTGTTCTGGCTCTTTTGCCTTTAGATAGAAAGTATCGTGCATCTGCCTTGCTGGGTGATCTTCATAAAAATTTAGGGCAGTGAAATTATACCAATCGTTCTCAATAGTTGGACCATCCTTAATGGTTAGCCCAAATTTTGTAAATACTTGAATTAATTCTTCAATAGCTTGGGTAATGGGATGTATGCTCCCCTTCTTATACTGCCGAGCTGGAATTGTTAAATCTGTCTTTTCTTCAGCAAATCGTTTATTTAATTCAATTTCCTCCAAGGCTGCTTGTTTTGCTTCTAGCAAATTACTCATCTGTTCTTTAAGCAGATTAACTGCCTCGCCTAACTTTTTACGATCATTTTGCTCAAGACTACCAAGCTTTCTCATTTCTTGGTTAAGTAAGCTTTGTTTCCCAAGAAACTCCACCCTAATTTGTTGCAACTCTGATAGAGCTTGAGTTGATTCTATTCTGCTTTGTGCAGATTTTAATATTTGGGTTAGATGATTCATAACAAGTTAATAATAATATCAAGCCATAAATATTAGACTATATTTTATTATATCTCTAGATTAATTAGAAGCAAATGTCAATAACATGTTATTGACAATGACTTAGAAAAAACTTGATTATCGAGTATTATTACTGATATAGTTATTATATTATTAGTAATGTTTTATAATAGTTTTTATTTCACTTTTGGTTATAAAATCATCCACTACGGTCACCAATTTTTATTTTAAAATGATTAATTTTAAAACTCTTTCAATTTACCTACTCAGGCTATATTGTAGCTATTTCATCGGTATATTGCTTCTGCTTATCGGGATTTTAATTCTTTCAAATATCTTTGACCTTTTGCAAAAATTTAAAGCTGTATATATCCCAACACATTTTTTTTGGAAACTTGTATTATATAAAATACCTTATTTAGTTAATGAAGTAGCTTCTCTTCTTAGCTTCATTGCGATGTTATTTTTTCTAAAAAGACTAACTAAACATAACGAACTAATAACTATTTTATGCAATGGTATCCATATTTGGAGGGTTATTGCTGTTCCAGTTTTTGCAACGGTGATTTTTGGTATAATACTAATCACTATATGCAACCCTATTGGTACATTTGGTTTACAAAAATATGAATCTTTAGAAGCAAAATTGAGTAAAAAGACATCTAATAATTTGATAATATCAAAATCTGGTTTACTATTTTTTGAGAATTATCAAGGCAATAAAAGAATTATTCAGGCTGAGTCTATTGATGTAGTGAAAAATAAGTTAAATAAGATTATTATATTATTTTTAGATGACAAAAATAATTTCTTAAAAAGAATTGATGGGGAATATGCTATTTTAGTTGATAATAATTTAAAACTAACTTCTGTAAAAATTTTGGATAACTATAATGTCAAACATTATGAGCATTTTACCGTTCCAACAAATTTATCAATAAGTAACTTACTAAATAGTTTTATAAATCCTGAGATGATTGCTATTTGGGATTTACCAGATACAATTAAACGTTTAGTAGAATTTGGTTTGCCAATAACTAACTATCAAATTTATTTCTATAAACAATTATTTAAGCCTATAATTATGGCTACCACAGTGATTTTAGCAGCCTGCTTTTTTAGTCTCAAGCAACGTGATAATTCTCAAGAAAAAATCTTAGTAATTGGCTTATTTCTAGGTTTTATTATTTATTTCCTATTAGAGATTTTGTTTAAAATACTCGCATATAATGCAACCCTCCCTTTCTTAGCTATTTTATTGCCAAATATATGTATATTATTTTTCAGTAATTTTGTTATTATGCATTCTCAAGAAACCTGATGCGTTAAAATGATTTGATTTTGGAGAAATAAAAATGCTAACAAACTTTTTCAGGAAATTTGTATGTGATATGGCCATAGATCTTGGTACGGCTAATACTTTAGTGTATGTCAAATGCAAAGGAATCGTACTTAACGAACCTTCTGTAGTTGCATTGATTAAAGTGGACGGAGCATTTAAGCCATACGCATTTGGTCAGGAAGCAAAAAATATGTTAGGACGTACCCCAACAGACATTGAAGCAAAAAGACCACTAAAAGATGGTGTTATAGCCGACTTTAAGGGAGCTGAAGAAATGATAAAATATTTCATCAGAACAGTACATAATCGTAGATCATTTACTGGTCCAATGATTATAATTTGTGTACCCTCAGGTTCTACACCAGTTGAGCGTAGGGCTATTCAAGAAGCAGCAGAGAGTGCAGGAGGTAGAGATGTATACCTTATAGAAGAACCTATGGCAGCAGCAATTGGTGCCGGCTTACCAGTAACAGAAGCAACTGGTTCAATGATTGTTGATGTAGGTGGAGGGACAACAGAAGTAGCCGTCCTATCATTAGGTGGTATTGTGTATGCTAGATCAGTACGGGTAGGTGGCGATAAAATGGATGAGTCTATTATTTCTTATATTAGAAGGCATTATAATTTACTAATCGGCGAAGCTACAGCAGAAAAAATCAAAAAGCAGATTGGAGCTGCTTACGTAGATGATAGTTTAGAACCAAGAGTAATGGAAATTAGAGGACGAGATTTAATCCATGGTATCCCTAAAGAAATGCTACTAAACGAAAGACAAATTGCTGACAGTCTAATTGAACCAATTAGTCAAATTGTAGAAGCAGTAAAAGTGGCGTTGGAATGCACTCCTCCAGAGCTTTCATCCGATATTGTAGATACAGGAATTGTTATGACTGGTGGTGGGGCATTACTTCGAAACTTAGATCATGTCCTAAAAGAAGCAACTAAACTGCCGGTAATTATTGCTGATCAAGCACTATCATGCGTAGCTCTTGGTACGGGAAAAGTACTAGAAGATTTTCAAAAATTTAAGCATGTATTATTTAAACAAGATTAACCAATGGCATTACTTGCAAACAGAATAAAACGTTCTAGTAAAATGGTAGAGTTTGCTAGATTTATACTTGTTACTTTGAGACGTGTTTTCGTTTTATTTTTTGTTATCGCCTCACTTTACTTATTTCTTGCTGCTCCAAAAAGATTTTCTTCCATTTCTCTTGAAGTCGTTGGACATGTTATTTTTGGTGGATTGCTAATTCATGAAAACATATTTAAGCAAATTAATTTAATAACCCAAAATTTTATTTATTTACGAGACTTAGCAAGAGAAAATATCGAACTACAATTAGAAGTGGCAAGACTAAGAAAGTTACAGAGTAATATATATTTGATCCAATCTGAGAATAAAGAACTAAAAAAACTACTATTAGTTGTAGAAGAAGAACAATATCACTATGTCAGTGCTAAATTACTAAGTGTTTCATTAAACCCCTTCAGTAAAACTGCTTTAGTGTCAGCTGGAGTAAGACATGGTGTGGAAGTTGATCAGATAGTTACCAACAGTGAAGGATTAGTTGGGCGAGTAATACAAGTAAGCAACAATTACTCTAAAATAATTTTAGTTAATGACGTAAACTCTCGAATTCCGATCACTACCGTATCTTCAAAAGAGAAAGGTATCATGAGTGGTTATGGTAATGGTAGCAAAATACTCTATTTACCAAAAACTCATCTTGTCCAAAAAGGCGAAAAAGTTATAACATCTGGTTATGGTAATATTTACCCTTACGGCATAACGGTAGGTTACGTAAAAAAAGCACATGCAGAAAAGGTTCTTGTAAAGCCTGTAGTTGACTTATCAAAAACTGAGTTTGTCAGTATATTGCTTCCTCAATGAATCTAATAATTGGCTTTTATACTGCTATGATTTCAAGAGTTGATAGACCGAAGAGGTCAATTTCAAGAAGAGCTATGCAGTAGCAAAGTCGAGCAGCTAGGCGTACATGAGTAACGGAGCAGCTGAAATCTTTAGACACAACGACCTTAATTCTTGAAGTTCTACCTGAGTATATTATGTTTGGACAAAATCCTAAAAGACCAGCAATATTTAATGATGGAACTAATCTAGAAATCAAAAGTATTTTTAAGACTATTCAGGGAGAAGGGCCTTTTATAGGTATGCCTGCTATTTTTATTAGGCTTGGCGGATGCAATCTTGCTTGTAATTTCTGCGATACCGACTTTGAAGATTTTAATATATTAACTATTAACAATATTATCGAAGAAGTTGAAAAACTGGCAATTAATAGACCTCTTGTAGAATTCGCTTCTGCTAGGGAATTTGCAGGAGTCATGGAATCTCAATCCCCAGCGTATTTAGATCTACGTGAGGGTCAGAGTACCGGTAGCACGCACAAATTACCAGCAAAAGTAGAATTATGCAAGATATCTAATATCAAATTAGTGGTTATAACTGGTGGTGAGCCTTTTCGTCAACCTATAGAATTATTGTGCTACAAATTATTAGATTTGGATTATATAGTGCAAATTGAAACTAATGGCACATTATATCGTGATCTTCCAGATAAAGTTCATATAGTTTGCTCACCAAAAGCTAGGAAAAATGGTTATGCACTATTGAGAGATGACTTGTTATCTCATATTAATGCCCTAAAATTTTTGGTGGCTAAAAATATACCCAAATACTCTAACATACCAGAAGTAGGACAAAGCAAGTATAATATACCAGTATTTATTCAACCTATGGATCAAAATAATCTGTTGCTAAATAAAGAAAATGAACGGTTAGCTATTGATTTGACCATTAAGTATGGTCATCGCCTTTCCTTACAAACTCATAAGATTTTGGGTATTGAGTGATTATATATTATACCAATTGCAATAATTAACACGGTGTATTTATCCAATCTCTATACATAATTGATTTTACTAAATCTACATTATGAGCAAGTTGATTCCAAGCGTAACAAGCCATAGTAACGATATCTTCATATACACCATAACATTGGTTAGACAAGAAATGATTTTTAATCCATTCCCAAACTTGTTCCATTGCATTAAGTTCCGGTGCATAGGGCGGAAGCGGTATCAAAGTGATATTGCTTGGCACAGTTAGTTTTTTGGCTGTGTGCCAACCTGCATTATCCGTTAGTAAAGCTATATGTCGGTTGCCTTGAATACTGCGAGAAAGCTCTTCTAAGAATTTATTCATTGCCTGTGTGTTTGCATATGGTAAAATTAATGCACAAGCTTCTCCTGTCTCATGGCAAGCAGCTCCGTAAATATATGTTGAAATAAATTGCTGTTGCCGAACTTTACGGGGTCTAGTGCCACGCTTAGCTCATATACGAGTTAAGCTACCTTGTTGCCCAACTCTAGTTTCATCCTGAGACCATATATCAACTTTACATCTATCGATATTTTTTGGTAATAATTTTGTTAACATGTCTGGAAAGTTTTTTTATATCTATTTTGAGTCTCTTGATTTGATTTTGGATGCATTGAACGAGAAGTAATCCAGCTAAAACCAAGGCGGTGCATAGTATTGTAGACTGTTTTTAAAGCACATTTAGCACCATATTCCTCAACTAACATGATATGTAGCTCTTTTCCAGTTATATACCCACCAGTTTTACTTTCACTGAGCGTATTGATTTTATCAAAAATAGCAGACTCTTGTATACTGTTAATCTTCCTAGGGGCACCGCTTCTTTGTGATTCAAATAATCCTTCAAAACCATGATGCCTAAATCTTCTGAGCGATGATTGCACAGTTTTCCAGTGTGACTTCACTATTTCAGATATGGCTTTAAAAGATTTGCCTAATTGAAGGTGATACATCGCCAATAAACGTATACGATTTCGACCATGCGGCTCATGTTTCATCATTTTTATAAAATCATGACCTTCAAAACCTTGCGGTAATATTAACCTAGCTATTTGAGTACCTATTTATCAGTTAAAAACCCATTTTATAACACCGTGTTCATTATTGCAATTAGTATTAATCATAAAATGAGAAGACATATAATCCCTATTACATAAAGAATCTCTATTGAATTGATGATTCTGGCAAGCATTTTAATATAGAACAAATGTACTTAACGCATTTCAGAGTTGGTGTTGTTGTATTTTTGTGCAAAACCCTGCTAATATTTATTCTTCACAATTGTTTGCCTTCAGCTATAATAGCATATGTAGATATTCTAAGAGTTAATTATGTTACAAATTAGCGATAAAATTTTTTCTAATCTTAGTGGGCAGGAAAAATATGATATAATAAGTAGTAAGCAACGTGGAGATTGGGATAATACAAAAGATTTTATTATTAAAGGTAGAGAATGGATAATTGAGGAAGTAAAAAAATCAGGTTTGCGGGGACGGGGTGGTGCTGGATTTTCGACTGGCACCAAATGGTCGTTCATGCCTAAAGATCACCCGAAACCTAGCTATCTAGTGGTTAATGCTGATGAATCAGAACCTGGTACGTGCAAGGATCGTGAGATTTTAAGGTATGAGCCACATAAATTAATTGAAGGCTGTTTGCTTGCCAGTTTTGCTATTAACGCACATACTTGCTATGTATATATTCGTGGTGAATTTTATAATGAATCATCCAATGTGCAGCGTGCTATAGATGAGGCTTATGATGCCGGTTTTATAGGCAGTAATGCTTGTGGTACAGGGTATCATCTTGACATTCATTTGCATAGAGGGGCTGGGGCGTATATTTGCGGTGAGGAAACAGCTCTGCTCGAAAGCTTAGAGGGCAACAAGGGCTTCCCTAGATTAAAGCCACCATTCCCAGCTAATTTCGGCTTATATGGTTGTCCAACAACTATTAATAATGTTGAATCAATTGCCGTTGTGCCTACTATACTCCGGCGTGGAGCTGATTGGTTTGCTGGAATCGGTAAGCCTAATAATACCGGAACAAAGATTTTCTGTATTTCTGGCCATGTAAATAAGCCATGTAATGTTGAAGAAGCCATGGGCGTACCTTTAAAGGAGTTGATTGAGAGATATGCCGGGGGTGTACGGGGTGGATGGAGTAATCTGAAAGCTATTATCCCAGGTGGTTCATCAGTACCGTTGCTACCAAAGTCATTATGTCATGATGTTGCAATGGATTTTGATAGTTTAAGGTCAGCTGGTTCAGCACTCGGGACTGGTGGAGTCATTGTTATGGATAATTCTACGGATATTATTTACGCTATTGCTAGGCTTAGTAAATTCTACATGCATGAGTCTTGCGGTCAGTGTAGCCCCTGTCGAGAAGGTACAGGTTGGATGTGGCGAGTTATGATGCGACTGGTACGCGGTCAGGCAAAAATAGATGAAATAGATCAGTTACTGGACGTTACAAAAATGATCGAAGGTCGTACTATTTGTGCCCTTGGAGATGCTGCTGCTTGGCCTATTCAAGGGTTAATTCGTCATTTCCGTCATGAGATTGAAGAAAGGTTAGCCAAGCAAGGGGTTTAGTTTAGATTGCTCTGTTACTGTTAGCAAATTAGTATCATATAAATGAAGAAAATAATAAGTCTGAATATAAGTAGAAAATCTCAATTTATTATTGCATTTGCTATAATGGGGTTATTATTGCTTATACCATACTGTAGTCGTTCATCTTGTATTACTTACATGTTACCATCAGAATATTTAAATAATGGAAATTTAGCATATTTCCAATTTAATAATCATAATAAACTACAAGAATTACTTCCTAAAAATATTATACCAATTGCAATAATGAACACGGTGTTAAAAAATGGGTTTTTAACTGATAAATAGGTACTCAAATAGCTAGGTTAATATTACCGCAAGGTTTTGAAGGTCATGATTTTATAAAAATGATGACACATGAGCCGCATGGTCGAAATCGTATACGTTTATTGGCGATGTATCACCTTCAATTAGGCAAATCTTTTAAAGCCATATCTGAAATAGTGAAGTCACACTGGAAAACTGTGCAATCATGGCTCAGAAGATTTAGGCATCATGGTTTTGAAGGATTATTTGAATCACAAAGAAGCGGTGCCCCTAGGAAGATTAACAGTATACAAGAGTCTGCTATTTTTGATAAAATCAATACGCTCAGTGAAAGTAAAACTGGTGGGTATATAACTGGAAAGGAGCTACATATCATGTTAGTTGAGGAATATGGTGCTAAATGTGCTTTAAAAACAGTCTACAATACTATGCACCGCCTTGGTTTTAGCTGGATTACTTCTCGTTCAATGCATCCAAAATCAAATCAAGAGACTCAAAATAGATATAATACCAATTGCAATAATTAACACGGTGTATTTATCCAATCTCTATACATAATTGATTTTACTAAATCTACATTATGAGCAAGTTGATTCCAAGCGTAACAAGCCATAGTAACGATATCTTCATATACACCATAACATTGGTTAGACAAGAAATGATTTTTAATCCATTCCCAAACTTGTTCCATTGCATTAAGTTCCGGTGCATAGGGCGGAAGCGGTATCAAAGTGATATTGCTTGGCACAGTTAGTTTTTTGGCTGTGTGCCAACCTGCATTATCCGTTAGTAAAGCTATATGTCGGTTGCCTTGAATACTGCGAGAAAGCTCTTCTAAGAATTTATACTAATTGCAATAATTAACACCGTGTTAATTATTGCAATTGGTATGATAGCCATTTAGCAGATAAAAAAGATGATATTATTAGAGTTAACACTAAAAACGAGATTGAAAATATAAATAAATTAATAAGAAGGGCATACACATATAAACTTAAATTTCTAAAACAACCAACTCCACAATTATCAAAAGAATTTATAGCTAATGGAGTACTCATTGGTACTAACGAATCATTTATGAGTGTAATGACTGGATTAGCAACAGAAAGTTTTTACTGTAATTTATCTGATAAAAAGACAGAAGAACTTCTTGATAATTTTAGTTTAAATATAGAACGTTCTAAAAGCCTTATGAACGACAATGACAAGGCAAAAGCAGATAGGCAATTTGCAAACTTAGAAGCTAGTTTAAAGGGATTTGTATTAAATGATATTAAAAGTAACAATGATCAGGATAAGATCGCTCTTGAAGCTGTTAAAAAAGTAATATTAGAGTTAAAAGGTCAAGCAATTCCTAAATCAGATTATGCCAGTACAGTAATTAACAAAACTATGGAAAGTTTACAAGCAGATACAAGACATTTTAGTACCGAGCAACTTAATATTTTTAATAAAACTATTAGCCAAGGAAATAAAACTGTTAAATTTGCTAAAGAATTCACAAAACTTAATAAGACAGAACGTACAGTTCTTTCTAATGCAGTTAATGAATCTGCTAATTCTTTTATAAAAGAGTTAGTAGATAGTAGGAATAATGGGTTAAGTCTAGAGTTTGTTAATTATAGAGAAAATGAAACTAAAAAACTTTTATTGACTCTTAGTATAAAGATACAAGATACTGGTTCTACGGAAGAAAAAAAGAGCAGACAAGAGGCTTTTTGTAAACAGCTTCTACCTTATGTCCATATACCCAGTGAATTAGCAACTGAGTTATTTGAAGAGTGGAAACTAACAGAGCTACATAGCTTAATTGGCAAGGAAGCTCAGAAATTTTTTAGTGTAGATAATGCTCCAAAAAATTCTTCGTTTCTAACCTTAGATGCAACAAAAATTACAGAAGAAAATATCAAACGATTTGCCGATTCTATTAATCCAATTATTAAAGATAAAGATGCAGAATTAGTCTCAAAACCAATCCTTACAGAATCTATTAACAGAATTCAAAATAAAACAGATATAAAGATTACAGAACAACAAAATAATAAAATCTCGGAACAATTATCTCCGACTTTAATAGAACTTGGTTCTGAGCAATTAATAATACCAATTGCAATAATTAACGCAGTGGTCTAAGATGGGTTTTTAACTGATAAAAGGTACTCAAATGGCTAGGTTAATATTACCACAAGGTTTTCATGGTCATGATTTTATAAAAATGATGAAACATGAGCCGCATGGTCGAAATCGTATACGTTTATTGGCGATGTATCACCTTCAATTAGGCAAATCTTTTAAAGCCATATCTGAAATAGTGAAGTCACACTGGAAAACCGTGCAATCATGGCTCAGAAGATTTAGGAATCATGGTTTTGAAGGATTATTTGAATCACAAAGAAGCGGTGCCCCTAGGAAGATTAACACTATACAAGAATCTGCTCTTTTTGATAAAATCAATACGCTCAGTAAAAGTAAAACTGGTGGGTATATAACTGGAAAAGAGCTACATATCATGTTACTTGAGGAATATGGTGCTAAATGTGCTTTAAAAACAGTCTACAATACTATGCACCGCCTTGGTTTTAGCTGGATTACTTCTCGTTCAATGCATCCAAAGTCAAATCAAGAGACTCAAAATAGATATAAAAAAACTTTCCAGACATGTTAACAAAATTATTAGCAAAAAATATCGATAGATGTAAAGTTGATATATGGTCTCAGGATGAAACTAGAGTTGGGCAACAAGGTAGCTTAACTCGTATATGGGCTAAGCGTGGCACTAGACCCCGTAAAGTTCGGCAACAGCAATTTATTTCAACATATATTTACGGAGCTGCTTGCCATGAGACAGGAGAAGCTTGTGCATTAATTTTACCATATGCAAACACACAGGCAATGAATAAATTCTTAGAAGAGCTTTCTCGCAGTATTCAAGGCAACCGACATATAGCTTTACTAACGGATAATGCAGGTTGGCACACAGCCAAAAAACTAACTGTGCCAAGCAATATCACTTTGATACCGCTTCCGCCCTATGCACCGGAACTTAATGCAATGGAACAAGTTTGGGAATGGATTAAAAATCATTTCTTGTCTAACCAATGTTATGGTGTATATGAAGATATCGTTACTATGGCTTGTTACGCTTGGAATCAACTTGCTCATAATGTAGATTTAGTAAAATCAATTATGTATAGAGATTGGATAAATACACCGTGTTAATTATTGCAATTGGTATAAATCATAAAGACGAGATAATATCTGACATAACAAATAAAATTGCATCAGATAAATCTTGCTATTCTTCTGTGATTAAAAAATTACCTATTTCTACAAATAATTTACAGGATATTGCTACACATCTTACAGACAAATATAGCAATCAAACTGCACCAACCATGTCAACTTCAGTGTCCACACCACCACCTCCTCTTACTCAACATTCTAGCATAGAAACAAAACAAATACCCGAACCTAGTAGTTCTGATTTTGTGGTATCAACACCAACAGAAGCTAAGTTAGAAAATATAGAAGCACACAGGTTAAATGAGTTAACTACGGACCAACTAGATAACAGAGTCTTGGTGGATAAGTTACAGAGCAATTCGATAGCACAGATGGACAAACCTAGATATCAAGAGCTAGCTGAAGATGCTACTGACCTGCCCAACCCAAAGGTAGAAGAAGTGCATGCTAGGCAAGATACCATAAATACTTCAATGATAGCAATAAAATCAGAGCAAGAAATACCTACAAAAGCCCCAATAGTTCAGGAAACTCAAACGCCGCAAAATAATCCAAGCATGTCTAGGATTATTAGTAATAATGTTAAAATAGAAATTCAACAAGTAAAAAAAACGTTAAGGCATGTAGAAACAATTAAAAGAGAACTAGCAACACCTACTAAACCTACTAAACCTGCTCTTAAAGCAGTAAATAAAGGAAGGTTATGGCAAATTGACTGACTTTGTTGCATGGGTCACTCATAGTACCCTACATTTTTTATATAACCACTATTAAAATAGTTGTTGATCGTCTATTAGCGAGGAGTCACTGAAAGCGGCGACGCGGCAATCTAAGATACGTGAAGCGTTACTCTAAAAAAACAGCTTCGCTGTTTACCTAGATCGCCACGGCATCTAAAGAGCCTTGCTATGAGGATTATAGAAAAATGTAGGGTACTATGGTGCTTTAGACACGACGACCTTAATTTTTGAAGTTGACCGAGTATATACACATGTGCATCAACTATTGGTTATACTTTTAAATTATCCTACCATGTGTAATTTGTTTGACAACCGCAAAATAATTTGATAAATATAAATAATTAAGTTAGTATTAATACCAATTCCCAAATTAAGTTAGTTACTCGGAAATACGAATGCTCTCTAGGTCCACATAGTCTAACTGAGCTGTCAAAATTTTGTGATGCTAATTTCAATAAATTTCTTGCAGAGTTCACTTATGTGCAAGGATTTAAGGAAGCCACGAAATCTCGACTTGCAGCACACTCAAATTCCGTTACAGATTCGAGCCTAGGCACTATGAATAAATTACCAACAAAAGTAGAATTATGCAAGAAGTCTAATCATTCGAGTAGTAGTCTAACCTTAATCTTTAAGTAACTTGACTTTCGTAGGTTTCGTGATTCTCCCAGTTTTTAAAGCAATAGACCTATTTCAAAACTAGCGATGAAAGGAATTTTTACTAAAAAATTAATCAAAAAATCGTAAATAGTACTGGTGTACATGAGAATTCCTTCGATTAATTCTAACAACAAAATGACTTAGAAAGAATAAAGTTTCTAGAAAAGTTTGATCTTAACTAATCTAAAAAAAATAGGTATGACCCAAAATACAGTTACTAACAATAAGGAATCACCTGATATGTATTATTATAATAATACTAAGTATGATAATCCTAATAAAGATGGTATTGTTATCATCAATCTTAAACAATTAAAACGTAAGTCACCTGAAGAATTACAAATACAAGCAGAAAATCTTAATATTGAAAATTCTAGTGCTTTGCTAAAACAAGAGCTAGTCTTTGCTATACTCAAGAAATCTGTTGAGCAGGGTGATTTGATTTCAGGAGAAGGCGTACTTGAAATTTTACCTGATGGGTTTGGCTTCCTTAGATCTCTAGAAGTAAATTACTTAGCCGGTCCTGATGATATTTATATTTCCCCAAGTCAGATTCGTCGTTTTGGACTACGTACAGGGGACACGGTAGAAGGGCAAATTAGAGCTCCAAAACCAGGAGAACGTTATTTTGCCTTGTTAAAAGTAAACAAAGTTAATTTTGAAGACACTTCTAAGGCATATCATAGAGTACATTTCGATAATTTAACACCACTTTATCCTGAAGAAAAATTATCCCTAGAGCTAGAAGATAATAGTAAGGATTTTAGTACAAGAATAATTGAATTGGTTGCTCCTATGGGTAAAGGACAACGTGCGTTGATTGTTGCTCCACCAAGAACGGGAAAAACTGTTCTATTGCAAAATATAGCTCATGCTATTACCACCAATAACCCCGAAGTATTTTTAATTGTTTTGTTAATTGATGAACGCCCAGAAGAAGTTACTGATATGCAACGTTCAGTGCGTGGTGAAGTAGTTAGCTCAACTTTTGATGAACCCGCTATTAGACACGTTCAGCTTGCTGAAATGGTTATTGAGAAAGCTAAAAGGTTGGTCGAGCATAAAAGAGATGTAGTAATATTGGTTGACGCAATAACAAGACTTGCAAGAGCTTATAACACTGTTGTACCCTCGTCTGGTAAGGTTCTTACTGGGGGAGTTGATGCAAATGCTCTGCAACGTCCAAAAAGATTCTTTGGAGCGGCAAGAAATATTGAGAGTGGTGGTTCATTGACTATAATAGGAACTGCTTTAATTGAAACCGGTTCTCGTATGGACGAGGTAATCTTTGAAGAATTTAAAGGTACTGGTAATTCTGAAATAGTCCTCGATCGTAAAATAGCTGATAAGCGCGTTTACCCTGCGATTGATATTACTAAATCTGGTACACGTAAAGAGGAGCTATTGGTTGATAAAGCCATTTTAACCAAAATGTGGGTTCTTCGTAGAATCATTAACCCAATGGGAACTATCGATGCAGCAGAATTTTTAATTGATAAACTTAAAAACACTAAAACTAATACAGAATTTTTTGATTCAATGAATTCATAAAATGCTTTTCAGGAGGAAGTATGGCTAAAAGAACAAAAATTGCTTTAATTGGTGGGGGAAAGATTGGCGGAACACTTGCACATTTGATCAGTCTGAGAGAACTTGCTGATATAGTTATGTTTGATTTATCTGAAGGTCCTTCGCAGGGTAAGACTTTAGATATATCACAAGCTGGAGCAATTACTGGATCAGATATAATTGCTAAAGGTACTAACAATTATAAAGACATAGAAGGTTCAGATGCTATAATTGTTACAGCTGGAGTACCACGTTCACCTGGAATAAGTCGTGATGATTTAATTAATGTTAATACTACTGTTATAAAAACTGTGGCTAGCAACATTAAGCAATATGCACCGAACGCTTTTGTCATTGTTATAACCAATCCACTTGACGCTATGGTTTACGTAATGTTAAAGGAAAGTGGACTAGCTAGCAATATGGTAGTTGGTATGGCTGGGGTACTTGACTCATCAAGATTTAATTTTTTCTTAGCCAATGAATTTAATGTTTCCGTAGAAAATATTAGTAGTTTTGTACTTGGAGGTCATGGTGACTCAATGGTTCCTTTGGTTAGATATTCGACAATTAACGGCATACCAGTTTTAGATTTAGTAGAAATGGGGTGGTCGACGAAAGAACGTATTAATGCGATAATAGATCGCACAAAAAATGGTGGTGGAGAAATTGTTTCACTACTTAAAAATGGTTCTGCCTATTACGCTCCAGCAACTTCTGCTATTGAAATGTTAGAGAGTTATCTAAAAGATAAACGTAAAATATTAAGTTGTGCTGCTTATCTTCAAGGAGAATATGGAGTAAAAGATATGTATGTCGGAGTGCCAGTTATTATTGGTAAAAATGGTGTAGAAAAAATAGTGGAAATAAAATTAAATGATGAAGAACAAACTCTATTTAATAAATCAGTAGATGGAGTTAGAAAATTAATTGAATCAGTTAAATTGTAAATTTCTTGTCTAGACTACAGATATGCTAAGTATAATTTCACCAGCTAAGACTCAAGATTTTATCTCGGAAATACCGGATTTACCATGTACGCAGCCGCATTTCCTTACTAAAATGCAGTATCTCTTACAGATATGTAAAAGCCTATCACAAAATCAGATCAGGCAATTAATGGGGATTAGTGATAAACTGGCTGAGCTTAATTATCATAGATTTCAAGATTTCGATAACCATCCTCAAAAGCAAGCGATATTTGCCTATGATGGGGATGTTTATGATAATATTGATAGACACAGTTTCTCTAAAGAGCAATGGGATTTCTTGCAAGGACACACGTTAATTATATCAGGTTTATATGGACCACTAAGAGTTTTAGATAAAATAAAACCCTATAGGCTAGCAATGTCAACAAAATTGCCAAATTTAGAAAAATTATCCAGTTTTTGGCAAATTGATATTACCAATTATCTAAATCAAATATTAGCAACTCACCAAAATAAATATCTAATCAACCTAGCCTCTAATGAATATTCCTCCACCATAAATCAAAATGATCTTAAATATCCAATAATTAATATATATTTTAAAGAAAAAAGAAATAATAAATTACAAATAATAGCTATAAACTCCAAAAAAGCTAGGGGCAGCATGCTTAACTTTATTGCAGAAAATCTTATAGACGTACCTGAAAAATTAAAACAGTTCTCTAAACAAAACTATTACTATAGTAAAACTGAGTCTTCCGATAAAGAGTGGGTATTTGTGAAAAATGAATAAGTTGTAATATTACAACTACATTTAAATTTAAAGATAATAACTTGGAATTATATATTAGTTATATTTAAATTCTTTACTATTCTGATTATTATTTATTAGTAGTTTATAAAATAGTAGTATCTATGCAATTTAACCGTAACAGAGCAATTATTGGTTTCCTTAAAGCCAATGAAGGTCGGAAATTTACTTCTAGGTTCTGTTGACAAAAATTATAGTTAGGCAAGAGGAATAAAAAGTTGCCATAGTAAGAAGAAATGGTAGTTTCTAGTTATCAAAAAAAGGAACTACCAATATGAAGTATTACATAGAAGAACAAGCATGGGAAGTAATTTCATCATTTTTATAAAATCATGACCTTCAAAACCTTGCGGTAATATTAACCTAGCTATTTGAGTACCTATTTATCAGTTAAAAACCCATTTTATAACACCGTGTTCATTATTGCAATTAGTATAACAATTACTCTTGGAGCTGGATAATGACCCAATAATTTTGATAAAAAACGAATAGCTGATTTTTTGTTACGACGCTTCTGCAGTAATACTTCTAATTCATGCCCCTCAGAGTCAACAGCTCTCCATAATATAAATACCTCGCCTTTAATCTTAATATTCATCTCATCTAAATGCCATGTATCAGTTGGTTTCCTCTCTCGCTTTCTGATAACATCTTGAAAATAAACCGCAAATTTATTGCACTAAAATCTTACTGTCTCATGACTTAAAATAATACTAATTGCAATAATGAACACGGTGTTATAAAATGGGTTTTTAACTGATAAATAGGTACTCAAATAGCTAGGTTAATATTACCGCAAGGTTTTGAAGGTCATGATTTTATAAAAATGATGAAACATGAGCCGCATGGTCGAAATCGTATACGTTTATTGGCGATGTATCACCTTCAATTAGGCAAATCTTTTAAAGCCATATCTGAAATAGTGAAGTCACACTGGAAAACTGTGCAATCATGGCTCAGAAGATTTAGGAATCATGGTTTTGAAGGATTATTTGAATCACAAAGAAGCGGTGCCCCTAGGAAGATTAACAGTATACAAGAGTCTGCTATTTTTGATAAAATCAATACGCTCAGTGAAAGTAAAACTGGTGGGTATATAACTGGAAAGGAGCTACATATCATGTTAGTTGAGGAATATGGTGCTAAATGTGCTTTAAAAACAGTCTACAATACTATGCACCGCCTTGGTTTTAGCTGGATTACTTCTCGTTCAATGCATCCAAAATCAAATCAAGAGACTCAAAATAGATATAAAAAAACTTTCCAGACATGTTAACAAAATTATTAGCAAAAAATATCGATAGATGTAAAGTTGATATATGGTCTCAGGATGAAACTAGAGTTGGGCAACAAGGTAGCTTAACTCGTATATGGGCTAAGCGTGGCACTAGACCCCGTAAAGTTCGGCAACAGCAATTTATTTCAACATATATTTACGGAGCTGCTTGCCATGAGACAGGAGAAGCTTGTGCATTAATTTTACCATATGCAAACACACAGGCAATGAATAAATTCTTAGAAGAGCTTTCTCGCAGTATTCAAGGCAACCGACATATAGCTTTACTAACGGATAATGCAGGTTGGCACACAGCCAAAAAACTAACTGTGCCAAGCAATATCACTTTGATACCGCTTCCGCCCTATGCACCGGAACTTAATGCAATGGAACAAGTTTGGGAATGGATTAAAAATCATTTCTTGTCTAACCAATGTTATGGTGTATATGAAGATATCGTTACTATGGCTTGTTACGCTTGGAATCAACTTGCTCATAATGTAGATTTAGTAAAATCAATTATGTATAGAGATTATCTATGGATAAATACACCGTGTTCATTATTGCAATTGGTATAATAATCCTTTTATATATTCATGAAATAATTGACCTCTTAAATCGTCAATTCCACGCCTAGCCCCAGCTTCTGACCATGATTGACATGGCGGCCCACCAATGATACCCGTTGCACCAAATGGAATATCTTCATTTGGAATATCCAAAATAGAACGCCCATCAAACTTTGATTCAGGAAAGTAGTTTTGATAAGAAGGAGCGATTGTTTTGTCATATTCGTTTGCCCAAATTGTCTTGAACCCAGCTTTTGCAAAACCAATATCCATACCACCTGCACCGGCAAATAAGGAAACAAGCGTACTGTCTAACGCAGATTCTTTTTGTTTCGGTGTTGTAACAGTAGCATCTTTTATTAACATTTCCTTTCATCCTTATTCATACCACAATATTTACTATTTTCGAGGGTATTATGATAACTCTTTTTGGTTCTTTACCACTTAGGTATTTTTGCACCTCGGGTAATTGCATTACCATATTATGAATCTCAATATTACTCGTTACATTAGCAAATTCGTGCGTAGCCCTCAGTTTACCATTAACTTGGATAGCCATGATATAAGATTCTAGTTCCAACAATGATTCGTCGAAAGAAGACCAAGAAGTTTGGTATAATCTTTCCTTATTGCCTAATTTCTGCCAAATTTCTTCTGTAATATGTGGAATGAATGGGTTAAGTAACTTAATCAAGATACTAAAACCCTCTTTAACGCTAGTAATATTAGCTTCCTTGCCCTTAGATATTTCATCTGACAAAGCATTAAATAGTTCCCGCATCCTTGCTATGGCTTTATTTAGCTTAAACTCCCTTATCTCGCTGGTAACATGCTTAATAGTGTGATGAGTAAGCTTTGTTAGTTTATTCAGCCTATTTTTAGGAGTCTCTGTTATTTCACTATTAGTTACTATCTCAGCCATATTTTCTAACTTATTGATAAAACGGCTGCACCCTTCAAGACCATTTGCCGACCATTCAAAATCTTTCTCTGGCGGACTATCGGAGAGGACAAATAACCTAATAGCATCAGCACTATGGTTGGTCAATATTGACGCTAAATCCACGACATTCTTTTTGGATTTACTCATTTTTTCTATTCGCCCTTGAAATACTTCTTCTCCATTATTCTTATTAACCCACTCATCAGATTGTTTTATTACCTCATCTGGATAAAGCCAATTATTATTCGCATCTCTATAGGTAGCATGTAGAACCATACCTTGAGTTAGTAAATTAGTAAAAGGTTCACGAATGTTGAGATAACCTTGTTCGTTCATTACTTTCGTAAAAAACCTAGAATAAAGAAGATGCATTACTGCATGTTCAATTCCACCAATATACTGATCAACAGGTAACCAATAATCACAGGCTTGTTTGTCAGTCATATCTTTTGCATCTACATTACAATAACGGGTAAAATACCAAGAAGACTCAAAAAATGTATCTAACGTGTCAGTTTCACGAATAGCTTGTTTTTGACATTTTGGGCAATTAGTATGTTTCCAAGTAGGATGCCAATCAAGAGGGTTGCCATGGCCATCAAATGTAACATCGTTTGGCAGGGTTATCGGCAATTGTTCTTTAGGTACTGCTGTGATTCCACAAGTCAAACAATATATTATCGGAATAGGGCAGCCCCAAAATCTTTGCCTAGACACTCCCCAATCTTTTAGTCGGTAGTTAATGGTACGTTTGCCTAAACCACGTTTTTCAAGTTCTTCTATAGATTTTTGTTTAGCATCTTGGATAGCAAGATTATTCAAAAAATCTGAGTTGATCATGATACCATCACCAGTGTAAGATTCCGAGTGTACGTCTATTGGAACATCTTTATTAATTACTACTTGCTTTATTGGTAATCCCATTTTCTTTGCTAATGCATGATCTCTTTCATCATGGGCTGGGAATCCAAAAACTGCTCCAGTCCCATAATCCATTAGTACAAAATTTGTGATTATAACAGGAATAATAATTGTAGGATCAAATGGGTGAATAGCAAAAAGGTCAGTAAATACCCCTTCTTTTTCAGCTTTATCTACTACAACATTAGTGTCTAATTGTGAACATTTTTCAATGAAAGATATTATAGCATCATTTTTATCTACTAATTGCTCAATTATTGGGTGATTATAGGCTATCGCAACAAAGCTTGCTCCAAATATAGTTTCTAGTCTAGTAGAAAATACTTCAATACTAGCTTGATGATCTTTAATTTTAAAACTAAAATTTACTCCTTCCGATTTGCCTATCCATTTTTCCTGCATAGATTTAACAGAATCAGACCAAGAGTCCAGTTTTGCAATTTCATTTAACAGTTCTTCAGCGTAATTAGTGATTCTTAGAAACCATTGTTTTAGCTGTCGTTTTTCAACTAAAGCACCCGAACGCCATCCACGACCATCTACTACTTGTTCGTTAGCTAACACAGTGTTATCTACAGGATCCCAATTGACTAAAGATTCTTTTTGGTATGCTAAACCTCTCTCATAAAGTTCTAAAAAGAATTTTTGTTCATGCTTATAATAATCCGGATCACAAGTTGTTATTTCTCGTGACCAATCATATGAAAAGCCAATGGATTTTAGCTGATCCCGCATAGTTGTGATATTTGAGTAAGTCCAGTCCTTAGGGTTAGAGTTATTATTGATGGCAGCATTCTCTGCTGGCAAGCCGAAAGCATCCCAACCCATAGGGTGTAATACGTTATAGCCTTGTGATTTCATAAAACGAGCTATGCAATCTCCGATAGAATAGTTACGTAAATGCCCGACATGAATCTTTCCAGAAGGGTAAGGTAACATTTCAAGTACGTAATATTTAGGCTTGTCGCTATCGTTTGTTGCAGCAAAAGCTTTTTCCTCAAGCCAAATTCTTTGCCATTTCTTTTCAATATCTCTCATAATTTGTATCGTAAACTATCCTTATTGTAGCAAGTATATCATTCTTTTCTTTCAGCACTAATATATAATTCTCTAGATTTTCTTAAAATTTTATCTTCTATGCTATTAGCTAGGTCCGAAGTAGTATGATTGTCTAGCCAATTACCATTTTTAAGTGTTTGTTCAAATATTTTTACTTGGATGGCATCCAGACTAATAACGTTATCTTTAATAAAAATATTTATTTTAAATCGAAAATTTGTTTGTCCTTTTGGACTATACCATTCAGTAATAATGACTCCACCGACTGAATCGGTTGAAGCAAGAGGCACAAAACGTAAAGTTTCTATAGAAGCTTGCCATAAATATTTATTCACGTTACAGCCTACAGTTTTGGTAGATTCATTTTTGATTCTACTTGGTCTAAACACCAAGCCTTCTCCTCCAACTATTGACCCCATTTCATCCATCTTTCTTTCTTGCACAGTTTTGGGATAGTCTCCATTCCTTGCAATTGTGGCAGATGGAAAAAGAAATAAAGCTAACATTGTGCCAATAATAGTTTGTTTTAAGTGTGTTTTCATAAATAATTTTATTTTTTTACTATTTCAAGTAGTTTAGCTTTAGTGTACCATAAGAACCACGTGATGTAAAGGATAGCCCTGTTCTTTAAATTAATAAAATAAATATAATGTAACCTCAACTTCGGATTAATTTCATTAATCCGAAATTGGAATGAGAATGTAAACAATCAGGCTTAAAGCGCTTTGACGCCTGATTGTTAAATATTTCATTTGCTAATAATCTTATTTTTATACCAATAAAAATAAGATTATTAGCGATAATAGATTAAAATGTATTTATAGTAAGTGCTTCAAGAATGTATTTTTCTGATATTATAGCCAGTTTTGGATTAAATTTTTTAATTTTAATCCAAAACTGAGGTTAATATAGTTGTAAAAGAATAAAGGATACGATAATTTAAATCTCTATAAGAAAATGTAGAATATCCATCTTCTAATAGAAGTTACGTGAATTTAGGATAAGAATTAACTAATTCTTATCCCAAATGGGGTAAGTTATTAAACATAAATGGTAAAAAATGAAAAATTTATTATTTTTAATCTGTTTGTATTCCACTATTGCTATAGCCAGTGAATCTAAGTTTTACCCTAATAAGCTTAATTGTTGTAAGATCAGTAAGAGTGCAATGAATGATTACGAACCGGAAGAATTCCAATTATCCAATAACTTACTTAGAAAGACAGGACAACAAGCAGTCTATCGTGGTACAAAAATTATAGTAAAGGGTAGATTATTAGACCAAGATTGCGTTCCAGTAGCAGATGCAAAAATATATTTATGGCAGGTTGGAAGTGACGGAAAATATCCATACATACCACTTCGTACTTGTATCAATAAAAAGATGCTAAACCTTGTAAGTAAATCAAGTTTTACCGGATCTGGCATTGCTACTACTAATAATAAAGGAGAATTTTATTTTATTACTATATATCCTAGTGGAATTTTGCGTGAAACGCCTAATGTAAACATTAGAGTCAACCACCTAATTCTTGGACAGCTACAAACAAAGCTATATTTATCTAATTCAAGGGTTAATTTAGAAAATTGCGGAGAAGTTAGTCATGCTTTGTCCACTGCACTAGATGGCATTAAAACGTATGAATTTGACGTAGTAATGTCGGGGCGAACTTTCAAAAGATATTAATGTTTTGAGTTTTCACACCCTCCGCAACACTCTTCTGCAACTGGATTTTCTGAAGGGGGGTTTTCTAATGGTTTTTTTAATCCACAAGAAGTTAAGATTAAGCAGCTTAATAATATTAGAGGTAAAAAAATATTGTTTTTCATGATGATCAATAAATTAATTGGAAATATATTTGTTATTTATATGCATATTAGAAAATATAGTAAACGATTTTTTTTGATTGCAACATATTTGTTGATCAGCACTAATAGTTTTGCATTAGATCAAATCAAATTAGGTGTTAAAATGCTTGATTTATCTAGTGTTCCTGATACGGTGGTTTTCTTTGATGATAAAGGAGAAAAATATTCTCTTGATAATTTTGAAGGAAAAACGATATTATTGGTATTTTGGGCAACATGGTGTGCATCTTGTATTAAAGAAATGCCGGATTTAGATGTATTGCAAAAAGATTTTAGAAAGTTGCCATTTGCAATACTCCCTGTATCACAAGACTATCAAGGAATAGAAATTATCCAAAAATATTATAAAGATTATGATATAAGATATCTGCCAATTTACCATGATTTTAAGAATCAACTATTTAAAGCTTTTTCAATAGTTGGTCTACCAACTGCTATTCTAATTAATCCAGATGGAAAAATGTTAGTAAGTTTTGTTGGTACTATTAATTGGTATGATGAAGAAATTCGCAATATTATTTTGTCAAATATTCCTGGAAACCACCCAGAACCTAAAAATAGTTACCGGGAACAAACGCTTAATCAACAGGTTAATAAACAATTAAAGGTTGAAGAGCAGGAAAACAAAGATGAAAAACCAAAAATACAACAGAATAATGAGGAAAATAATGCTTCTAAAAACAATAATAAGTGAGTAACTAATGTACATAGAACATAATAAAAGTTTAATTGCTGAGGCAAAATTTGATCAGGTAATTGCTAAACGTCAAATAGGTAAGTTAGAGCAATTACTGTCATTACTGCCTAGAATAGGTTATAAGGCATCAAAGCCGGTAATTGCTGTTCTTCGCCTTAGTGGGGTTATAGGTAAAGTAAGCTCAGTAAAATCAGGGCTTAGCATAGAATCGCTACATGAGTTAATTGACAAAGCTTTTGAGATCAAAAATCTTAAAGCTTTATGTTTAACTATCAATTCTCCGGGTGGTTCACCTGTACAATCTGAACTGATTAGTAAACGTATAAGGTCATTAGCTGAGGAAAAGAAAATACCAATTTATAGTTTTGTAGAAGATGTAGCAGCATCTGGTGGATATTGGCTTGCTTGTATTGGTGACCAAATATATGCATCTAAGAGTTCAATTATTGGTAGTATAGGGGTGGTTTCGGCTGGTTTTGGTTTTCCTGTGGCTATCAATAAGCTTGGAGTAGAAAGGAGGGTTTATGCAGAAGGTAAAAATAAATCTATTCTCGATCCATTTCAACCAATGCAAGAAGAAGATATTGAAATTATTAAGCATATACAAAAACAGATTCACGAGCATTTTATAGATCATGTTAAGGAGCGTCGTATTGGTAAGTTAACGCAAGAAGATGATATTTTATTTAATGGAGCATTTTGGTCTGGGGAAACTGCTGTTGATTTTGGTTTAATTGATGGTATAGATGATATGTATAGTTTCATAAAACAGAAATATGGTGATGTAACTATTAAATATATATCTGCTAAACAATCGTGGCTTAAGAAGAAGTTGGGTATGGTAAGGCAAGATTTCGTGTAAGAATTCTCTGATACATTGATTGAATCGGTAGAGAATAAGAATACTTATGATAGGTTTAATATGCGGTAATTTACGCGAATTCGGGATAACTAGGTTCTTATATCTTAAAACATGTTATAACTACTTATAATACTAATTGCAATAATTAACACGGTGTTTAAAAATGGGTTTTTAACTGATAAATAGGTACTCAAATGGCTAGGTTAATATTACCGCAAGGTTTTGAAGGTCATGATTTTATAAAAATGATGAAACATGAGCCGCATGGTCGAAATCGTATACGTTTATTGGCGATGTATCACCTTCAATTAGGCAAATCTTTTAAAGCCATATCTGAAATAGTGAAGTCACACTGGAAAACTGTGCAATCATCGCTCAGAAGATTTAGGAATCATGGTTTTGAAGGATTATTTGAATCACAAAGAAGCGGTGCCCCTAGGAAGATTAACAGTATACAAGAGTCTGCTATTTTTGATAAAATCAATACGCTCAGTGAAAGTAAAACTGGTGGGTATATAACTGGAAAGGAGCTACATATCATGTTAGTTGAGGAATATGGTGCTAAATGTGCTGTAAAAACAGTCTACAATACTATGCACCGCCTTGGTTTTAGCTGGATTACTTCTCGTTCAATGCATCCAAAATCAAATCAAGAGACTCAAAATAGATATAAAAAAACTTTCCAGACATGTTAACAAAATTATTAGCACAAAATATCGATAGATGTAAAGTTGATATATGGTCTCAGGATGAAACTAGAGTTGGGCAACAAGGTAGCTTAACTCGTATATGGGCTAAGCGTGGCACTAGACCCCGTAAAGTTCGGCAACAGCAATTTATTTCAACATATATTTATGGAGCTGCTTGCCATGAGACAGGAGAAGCTTGTGCATTAATTTTACCATATGCAAACACACAGGCAATGAATAAATTCTTAGAAGAGCTTTCTCGCAGTATTCAAGGCAACCGACATATAGCTTTACTAACGGATAATGCAGGTTGGCGCACAGCCAAAAAACTAACTGTGCCAAGCAATATCACTTTGATACCGCTTCCGCCCTATGCACCGGAACTTAATGCAATGGAACAAGTTTGGGAATGGATTAAAAATCATTTCTTGTCTAACCAATGTTATGGTGTATATGAAGATATCGTTACTATGGCTTGTTACGCTTGGAATCAACTTGCTCATAATGTAGATTTAGTAAAATCAATTATGTATAGAGATTGGATAAATACACCGTGTTAATTATTGCAATTGGTATAACATGTTTTAAGATATAAGAACCTAAAGATTTGTTATTTATACTCTTCTGTTTCTAAATTCTTCCAAATTTTATTTTTAGAGATATAGAAGAAAATTATAAAAATTACTAAGAACATCGTCACTTTCAAACCCATGGATTTACGGTTTTCCATTTCAGGTTCAGCAGCCCATTGTAAAAATATCGTAACATCCATAGCCATTTGTTCGACTGATGAGTTTGTTCCGTCTATATACTTTACTTGTCCATCTGACAAAGGAGCTGGCATGGCAATCTGACTATGTGGAAAATAAGGATTGTAACTTAATCCTGGCATTAGTTTAAAATTTTCAGGAGGATTACTATAACCAGTAAGTATAGAATATAAATAATTTGCTCCATCAGGTCTTGCTTTGATAATCAACGATAAATCAGGTGGATCTGCTCCATTGTTAGCAGCTCTTGCTGCTTGTTCATTAGGGTAGGGATGAACAAATGGATCGGAGGGTAGGGCAGGTCTTTCAAACATTTCTCCTGCA
The DNA here is from genome assembly GCF_964264975.1 of Candidatus Tisiphia endosymbiont of Neophilaenus lineatus. Lineage (NCBI taxonomy): Bacteria > Pseudomonadati > Pseudomonadota > Alphaproteobacteria > Rickettsiales > Rickettsiaceae > Candidatus Tisiphia > Candidatus Tisiphia endosymbiont of Neophilaenus lineatus. Next base: position 175,976 of record NZ_OZ183649.1, read on the forward strand.
TCATTTGGACCATCTTGTACAGTATAATTTTTGGTTATTTCTTTAATTTCTTCATCTGAAAATCCTAGATCTTTAAGATTACGGTAATATAAATTATAAAGACCATGACAGCTACTGCATACTTCTTTATATACTTGGAAGCCACGCTGTGCAGCTTTCCTATCAACGCTAGCAAAAACTCCATCAAATGGCCAAGCAATCTTTTTTGTAGGTAGTGCTTCATCGTTGGCGGTAATAATATTTGATATTAATAAAATTAATAAACACAGGAAAAATTTGATACTTATGTCGTTGCGAGTAGGCATCAGCCAACGAAGCAATCCATTCCTAATCATTCCTTTGGATTGCTTCATCGCTACTAAAGTAGCTCCTCGCAATGACGGAGTAATGTTAATTGGGTTAGCCATAATTTTCTGATCTTTCATATAGAATCCGGTAATGGCAGAGTTTTTTCATACTTGCTAATTAGTGGCACTGCAATGAGAAAATAAAAGAAATAGTAAGTAGCAGCAAATCGACTTAAGGTAATATAAGGTTCTTCTGCTGGTTGTCCTCCAAGATATCCAAGTACCAAACAATCAAATATGAACAGCCAAAAAGCTATGCGGAACATTGGTCTATAATTGCTACTCCTAACTTTTGAGCTATCAAGCCAAGGTAAGACAAATAATAGCAAAATACTAGAAAACATCAATATTACGCCACCTAGCTTTGACGGTACTGCCCGTAAAATGGCATAAAATGGCAGAAAATACCATTCTGGAACTATATGAGCCGGAGTAACTAAAGGGTTAGCTGGTATGTAATTGTCAGGATGCCCTAGATAATTTGGTTGATAAAAGACAAAAAAGGCAAATATTAAAAAGTAAACACCGAATCCAACGAAGTCCTTTACCGTATAATACGGATGAAAAGGAATAGTATCTTTAGATGACTTAACATCGATCCCTTTAGGATTATTTGATCCATGAATATGTAGTGCTACTAAATGGAGTAGTACTAAAGCCACTATGATAAACGGCAATAAATAATGTAAAGCAAAGAATCTGTTAAGTGTAGGGTTATCAACTGAAAATCCTCCCCAAAGCCAAGTAACTATCGATTTGCCAATAATAGGTATAGCTGAAAATAAATTGGTGATTACAGTTGCTCCCCAGTAGCTCATTTGTCCCCAAGGTAACACATATCCCATGAAAGCAGTAGCCATCATAGTAAGAAAAATTATTATACCTATATGCCACAATAATTCTCTAGGTTTTTTGTATGAGCCATAATACAATCCTCTACAGATGTGTAGATAAACTGCAGCAAAAAACATTGATGCTCCAACTGAATGTATATAACGTATTAACCAGCCATAATTGACATTACGCATAATTTTTTCAACACTCTCAAAGGCGTAATCGACATGAGGAGTGTAATGCATAGCTAAAATAATGCCAGTGATTATCTGAATTACTAAAGCGATACCAGCTATTGACCCTAAGTTCCATAGGTAACTTAAATTTTTGGGTGTTTGGTATTCGCCTAAATGTTTAAGGAACGAGAAAACAGGTAGTCTATAGTCTATCCATTCTATAACGGGATTTGATTTTTTAGGATCATTAGTTTCATTCATAAATAACTATCCGATTTTAATTTTTGTATCGGAAATAAACTCATATGGTGGGACAGCCAAATTTAAAGGAGCTGGTCCTTTACGAACACGACCAGATGAGTCGTATTGAGAGCCGTGGCATGGACAAAACCAACCATCATAATCTCCTTGGTTTGCAAGTGGTACACAACCTAAATGTGTACAAATGCCAATAGTTACTAACCATTTATCATGTCCAGCTTTAACTCGTACTTGATCAAGTTCGGGATCTATTAACTCGGAAAGGTTTACATTTCTTGCTTCAGCAATTTTTTCGGGAGTCCTGTTAGTAATAAAAACCGGTTTACCTTGCCATTTAACAGTAAGAGTTTGACCTGGTTGTATGTGAGATAAATCCACTTCTATTGAAGATAGGGCAAGAACATCCGCTGAAGGGTTGAATGAATCAACAAGAGGGTAGGTAGCACATGCAGCTCCAACCACAACCATACTGCTGGCAGTTAAGGTTATAAAATCCCTACGAGTTGCCTTATCATAATCATTAGTATTTGACATAAACTGACTAGTATACCTCTTCTACTTCAATAGTTGTTTTCACAACTACTTGCAGTAGGGAATTATTTGATAATGAGTGCAACTATAAAAGCTAGGTTTTCTAGTAGTGGCTTTCACTTTTTGCACAAACTTGATATTTATTATTATATTTAATATAATAGACTACTGGAAAAGTAATAAAAAATCAAGGGTAGCTTCAACAATTAACAGTGAAGTATACTCGGTGAACTTCAAGAATTGGCGTTGTCGTGTCTAAAGATCTCCGCTGCTCACGTACTAATGTACGCTCCGCTGCTCGACTTTGACACTCCTAGCTCTTCTTGAAGTTGACCTTCATCTACCAACTCTTCATTTACGAGCAGTATATGACCCTAATTTTGCTTATAAGGAAAAATGCATTCTTAAAGCGGCTAACACGAATGCATTTTAAACCTTTCTAAAGCTAAAAACATGATTTTAGCCAAATATTAATTTGGTTTATTTACCATCACTATCTGTAGAATCGCTAGGAGAATCATAAGGATTACGATAAGGAAGCATTTCCGGTACAGTTCCGTCTTTAGGTAGTAACTTATTTAATCCATCCTCTAAAACTTTTTCACCTGTTTCTTTTTCTCTAATCTCGTATTTTGGCGGGTCTCCTAAACATTTCCAAAAATTGGTTAAGCACTCAAAGTTGGGACCTAATTTTGTAGTACAGTTTTGTGCAATTGATTTAGATGTATCAAGAATTTCAATTGTAGCATTGGTCATATATTTTATAAATCCAATTTGTTCAAGACCCTTGGCTACCCAAAATAATACTATCAAAGAGGCAACTGCTATCATAAAGTACCATTTAGCTATGATACTCCATAAAAACACCCCCATAGGGTTAGCTGCTATTAGTCTTCTTAAAGCTTGCCACATATATAACTACCAAAAAATGGTTAAAAAACTACGACTAAATTACATGAATAATAAAAAAATAACAATTTTTTTATTATTGCAGGGGTCAGTATGGTGTATAATAAAAATTAAATGTTGTAAATATTCTTAATTAGATATGATGAGAGATAAAATATGGTTGGTAAAAGAAGCATATTGATACCAATCATAACAAAAATTAGGCTTATATTCTCAAGATTTTGTAAAACAAGACCGGTAAGTATTATGTTAGGTATTAATAGTGGCATGATTAATATTGCTAGCAGGTTAGTATTTGACCTAAAATAGCTTTGAATAGATCCAATTAAAACTAGTAGGCTACTGGACAATGTTAATAGCAAAGTTAGAGTGATAAAAAGATAGGTTACTGTTATTAGATCAAGATCAAAAATAATATAAATTATCGGGATATTTAATAAAGAGCTAGTAAGCGAACTAAAAAATATAGCAAATAATTTAGATGTAACAATTTCACTCTCACTGAAACTGGATAATAGTAGCTCTAAACTTCCATCCTCCACATCTTGCTTTAATATTAGACTAGAGAAGCCAATTAGGGCTATTGGTAAAAAAATTACTGAAAAAATAACCCCAAATTTCTTAATATCTGCTTGGTCATTGATTAAAGCCGTGCTGAAAATACAAAATAAAAAAAATATAAATAGATATTTGCTAAGATTATTAATACGATTTTGAATTAAATATTCCCATTTTATTAGCTGTACTAGTTTATGCATATTTCATTATGGAATATATTAAACACATAACCGATGCAACGCAAAGTCCAACGCCAATTTCAATGATAAAAATACCAATATGTTGAGCTAATAATTTCTCATTTGCAAGAGAATAGTAGTTTAAGTAATTATCATCAAATAATATTGATATCATACCGGTCATGGCATAGATAAGTACCCCGATAGTAGCCATACCAACTAGTAAATTAGTAGAAAAATATTGTTTTAATTTAAACTGACCATGAACTAAATCAAAACCAATTATCATAGAAGCAAATATAGCCCCAGCTTGGAATCCACCTCCTGGTGATGCATCACCATTAATTTGAATATATAGACAATATAAAAATATATAAGGTAAGATAAAAAGAGTAGAATGTTTTATAATGATAAAATCTTTAAGCATGTTCATTACTTTTTTGTGAAAATAGCAATAATACCGATATTCCAGCAATTAAAATGACAGCCGTTTCTCCAAGAGTATCATAACCTCTGTAACTAGCTAGTAGTGCTGCTACAAAAGAGGGAATACCAATATCACTTTTAGTATTTTCAATATAATATTTGGTTAAGTGACTTTGCATAGGAGAATCTATAGATCCATATTCTAGTAAATCAAGTCCTGCAAAGCTAAATGTTACTATGAACATTAAACATATAATTGATGAACTTATTACTCGTGTTGGTTTAAGATCACATTTCTGTATGTCTTGCAATCTAGTGAGAAAGCTTAGGAAAACACAGCTAGCCAAACAGCTACCTAGAGCTACTTCAGTCATTGCCACGTCTGGAGCGTCCATAAGAAGATATGATAAACCAATAAGTAAGCTAAAACTAGAATTTATTACTACTATTTCTAATAAAGAATTACAAAATATAATCTTAATTGATACGATGGCAAGCATTATAAGTATTACCATAAGCAACCAGCTAGCTAGTTGAAAATTTATTATTTCTGGTATCATAAATAAACAATCAATTATTTTAGGTTAGTTTTTCCTAATAAAGCAGCCTTGCCAATTGCATGAGTAGATACCGGGTTTAATATTAAAATCAATATAGAGGCAAAAACTAATTTAAAAGAGCTAGTAAAATCATTCTGTAAAAAGGCAAGACCAACAAGTGATAAAGGTACGCCGCAACATTCAATTACACTAGCAGCATGAATCTTTGTATAGAAATCAGGAAATCTAAAAAGTCCAATAATTCCAGAAAATATTGCTATAATTCCGAGTAAGATTAATCCATAACCAATAACAAAAAACATAAATATTCTATTCTCCTTGAGCAAGCGAATATCCAGCTTTCCCATCAAATTCAAATAGATTCTCAATTTTAATAAAATCTATTTTTGCCTGGCTTAGCGATTCAAGTAAATGGACTATAGAGGAATGTGTTATTTTTTCTCCATCCTTCCTTGCCATAAAACGGCAACACCAATGATCTGATAATAATTCAAACCTTTCATTCCTAGGCCATAATTTAAGACCCATGGAAGATACAGTTTTTAATTCTAAGTCACCTAAACTGACAGTTTGAATTTTTTCTGCTACCTCATGAGCAGTCAACGCTGCCATCTGGATGAAGATATCACTACCTACCAACTCTTTAACTTCTTTACTATTAATCGAATATATCTGTTCAGTAGTTTGTTGTTGGGTAACTGGTGATGAATATGCCGCTACTCTGAGGGTAGAAGGTTTGATCCCTAGTCTTTTTACTACTTCATCAGCAAATTCCTTAGTACCAACTTTTTTGCTAGATATTTCTTCATTATAAATGTCTCCAGTATGGATTCCGTCCTCAATGGTTTTTTTCCAGGCATTTTCTATTAGTGTAGCAATATCCTGTTGCCCGATATGAATTAGCATGATAATTGCTGCGTTAAGTAAACCAGAAGGATTAGCTAGGTTGCGACCGGCAATATCCGGGGCAGAGCCATGTACAGCTTCAAATAAAGCATAATTTTGACCTATATTAGCAGAGCTAGCTAGTCCTACCGAACCAGAAATTTCTGCAGATACGTCCGATATAATATCACCATACAGATTTGAAGTTACAACAACGTCAAATAATTTCGGCTGAGTTGCTAGTCTTGCAGTGCCGATATCTATAAGGTAATAATCACTTTGAATTTGCTTATATTCATTAGCAATTTCCTCAAAAACTTTATGAAAAATCCCATCAGACAGTTTCATAATATTATCTTTACTGAAACATGTAACCTTTTTACGATTGTTCTTTATCGCATACTCAAAAGCATATCTAATAATTCTTTCACTACCAACCCTGCTAATTAGTTTAAGAGATTCATAGACATTGTGAGTCTGACGATATTCGATGCCTGCATATAAATCTTCAACATTTTCCCGTACTATAACCACGTTTAGATTTGGATGCAGTGTTTTAACAAAAGGAGCATAAGAAATAGCAGGGCGAATATTGGCATAAAGAGATAGGGCTTTTCTAAGAGTTACATTTAAGCTTTTATACCCACCACCTAGAGGAGTGGTAATAGGAGCTTTTAGAAGCACCTTAGTTCTTGCTAATGATTGCCAAGTATCTTCTGCTATCCCTGAGGTATAGTGCTTTTGGTATAATTTTTCTCCTACTTCCACTACCTCTATACGTATTCTTGCTTCAGCTTCTTTTAAAATATAAAGTACTGCTTGCATTATTTCTGGACCTATACCATCACCATAAGCTACTGTAATAGGAGTAAATTCTGTCATTGATAAACCTCTATAACAAATTATTCGTATTTAATTGTAACATGTTTTAATTTATTATTTAGTTCTGCTATCACTTCTTGCGTAATATTGAGACTATTTTTAGCAAATAAAATTTGAGTACTAGGTATAACTAGATCAAGATTATACTTTTCTGCTAAAGTACTTATAATCTTTGTTATTGCTTCTTGTACTTTCCCTATACCCTCAGCATGGGCTTGCTCAAGTCGTACTTTTCTATCTCGTATTTCTTTTTGTGCTATATTTATTTTCTTTTCAAAAAGACTAAATTCTTGTTCAAAAGCTGATTCACTTAAAGAATTACGTTTTCCCATTAATAGATTTTCTATTTCTTTTAGTTCTCCATCCTTCTTTGATAGATCTTGTCGAATTTTTTCGCTTATTTGGTCTACAGATTTTCTTATAGACTGGATTGCTACAGAATGTTCTAGAATAGAGTGTATATCTACAATAGCAATCCTTGTTGCAAATCTATTTTCAATATTTGTATTGGAAGCATGAATAGTTGAATAGCTGTTAATTATTAAACAAAATATTATTGTTAACCAACTATGACATCGTTTTGACCACATAACTATCATACTAATGTTAGTGTTTTTGATCCACATAGAATTTTCTCTTCTAAATTCTTCAATTTTTTGCAGTATATACCAAAAATTTCTTCCACTAATATGTTTTTACAAAAATAATATCTTTTTTAACTTTCAACAGTTATGAACAACGGTCGTTCTATTTTTCCAATATAGCAATTCAATACCCTTCCTATTTAATTTTCGTCAAGTACAGTAGTTGTGTCCTCAGCCAAATTCTCACGTAGCACTTCTATTTCTTCTATGGATAGTTCTATTATTCTACTTATAGCTTCTATAGAAAAATTTTCTTTTAGCATTTTTTTTGCCATTGCTATTTTTTCTTCAGCTCTACCTGCAACTATATAATCACGTTCTTTTAGCGATTCATTGACATAATTCTGATAGTGCTGACGTTCTTCTGGAGTCATTTTTAGAACACTCAGACGTTCTGCTACTTTCGTTCATATAAGGCGACTTATACTAATTGCAATAATGAACACGGTGTTATAAAATGGGTTTTTAACTGATAAATAGGTACTCAAATAGCTAGGTTAATATTACCGCAAGGTTTTGAAGGTCATGATTTTATAAAAATGATGAAACATGAGCCGCATGGTCGAAATCGTATACGTTTATTGGCGATGTATCACCTTCAATTAGGCAAATCTTTTAAAGCCATATCTGAAATAGTGAAGTCACACTGGAAAACTGTGCAATCATCGCTCAGAAGATTTAGGCATCATGGTTTTGAAGGATTATTTGAATCACAAAGAAGCGGTGTCCCTAGGAAGATTAACAGTATACAAGAGTCTGCTATTTTTGATAAAATCAATACGCTCAGTGAAAGTAAAACTGGTGGGTATATAACTGGAAAGGAGCTACATATCATGTTAGTTGAGGAATATGGTGCTAAATGTGCTTTAAAAACAGTCTACAATACTATGCACCGCCTTGGTTTTAGCTGGATTACTTCTCGTTCAATGCATCCAAAATCAAATCAAGAGACTCAAAATAGATATAAAAAAACTTTCCAGACATGTTAACAAAATTATTAGCAAAAAATATCGATAGATGTAAAGTTGATATATGGTCTCAGGATGAAACTAGAGTTGGGCAACAAGGTAGCTTAACTCGTATATGGGCTAAGCGTGGCACTAGACCCCGTAAAGTTCGGCAACAGCAATTTATTTCAACATATATTTACGGAGCTGCTTGCCATGAGACAGGAGAAGCTTGTGCATTAATTTTACCATATGCAAACACACAGGCAATGAATAAATTCTTAGAAGAGCTTTCTCGCAGTATTCAAGGCAACCGACATATAGCTTTACTAATGGATAATGCAGGTTGGCACACAGCCAAAAAACTAACTGTGCCAAGCAATATCACTTTGATACCGCTTCCGCCCTATGCACCGGAACTTAATGCAATGGAACAAGTTTGGGAATGGATTAAAAATCATTTCTTGTCTAACCAATGTTATGGTGTATATGAAGATATCGTTACTATGGCTTGTTACGCTTGGAATCAACTTGCTCATAATGTAGATTTAGTAAAATCAATTATGTATAGAGATTGGATAAATACACCGTGTTAATTATTGCAATTGGTATAATACCATTAAAAAGCGGTACGGAAATAACAAAATATTCAGGAAATACATTGTGAACATCAAAAAACCTACAACCCATATCAGCAAGATGTAAGTCTACTGGATGGTCCCTGTCCATTTTTCTAAATATAGTCTGACCGTGATATAATGGAGAGCTTATATTGCTCAACACAAAATATATTAAGTTGATATGAAATATTTTTTTGATATCACTATAATCCTAATTTAATGCTTGACTCTTAAAACAGTATCAGAATCATCATTGGAGTATACCTAGTTTCCTACAAATTTTGTTCCACGTTATTCTAAAACCATCTACACGTAGCGATCTAATTAACTTCACTACTATATTAGGGTTACGTTTCTCAGATGGCCAGTCATGAAATTTTATTAATTTATCTAATGGCAAGCTAGATATATTTGCTGCAGAAAATAGTAACAACTGAACTTGCTTATCAAATTGACTTAAATATTCATCGTTCATAACAAATGATGCAATATTGATTAATCCTATTATTGTTTTTTTAGTATTTAAGCATGTAGTAGTACTGTAATTAATTCTAAGCTTCGATAATGCAATGTCAATCGCTCCTATCTCATATTTGCTTGCTATAGAGATCCATAAGCATACATCTTCACCAATTCCTATATTTTCAGGGAATTTGTTTGACATAAAAAGGGAGGTTTTTCCCATCACACTAGACATTGTTATTGGACATTTAGTAATAATGTTTGGAAAGACTTGCTTGCTAAAAGTACCAGAGCTTATATATTTTATCAAATTTCCAGCCCAATCTATCCTATGGTAAGAAGTATACGAGAATAACAAACTATTATCCTCCATAAACTTCAATTGAACCTCAAGTTTATTGTCATAAAACAAATCATCAGAATCAATGAACGCTATGTACTGCCCAGATGCATGTTTAATACCTAGATTACGTGCCGCTGCTGGTCCTGCATTTTCCTTACGAATATATTTAATTCTACTATCTTTATTGCACTCCTCAATCAACCTAGATACATCATCTTCAGAACCATCATCTACTATAATCAATTCAAAACACTGATGAGTTTGTGCAATAACACTCTTTATAGACTCAATTGCTAAATCAATTCTATTATAAATTGGCATAATTACACTAATCTTAATGTCAGCTAAAAGAGCATTAGCCATTGATTCAGCTAGCTTAGATGGTTGTTGGTAATATGCAAGAAAAATACTAGTACGATGCAGAAATAAATAAGGTGATCCTTCCATTATAGTCATTTCTTCTAAAGTTAATCTTCTGAGAAACCTAGACCATAATTCACTACATTCATTCATATGGCTAGTAATTTTATGGGTTCCTTGGTCTAGATGAGTACGACTTTTAATTAAAATATGATCATCAAAATGAATAGGTGCTATCCGTAAAAACTCAAACCAAAGTGCATAATCCTGGGTAGTTAATAATGTTTCATCAAAAGTACCAAGTTCACAAAAATATTTTATAGGTATTAAAAGAGCACATCCATGAATTAATCCTCGCATAAGAGGGAATAATGGGATATTACATTTTTTTGCTGATAATATTTTATCTGGTCTTATAAAAGAAAGTGACTTAGAGTTATGATCTATAACCTCATACCCTCCGTAAATAATCGTATTACGGTTGGGAAGAGTGTTAAGTATATTAATTTGATGTTCAATTTTATTTGGATTGTAAACATCATCATGACTAAGCCACGAAAAATACTCTCCTTTCATTTCCTTAATTGCCAAATTTAAGGCTGAAGCGACTCCACCGTTTGGTTTGGAAAAATAACGAATCTTGTTACCATAAGATAAAGCTATACGTTCCGTTTCACCATTATCATTTGATCCATCATTAACAACTAAAATTTCTAAATTTTTATAAGTTTGAGCAACTGCACTATCTATTGCTTCACGCATATAATTAGCACCGTTGTAAACGGGGATAACAAGTGAAACCTTTGGGTATATATTTATTATTTTATTCACTATTTTCTCTTTATATATTTTCTAAATTGACAATAAGACTTATAGATTAAATGCAGTGATCTATAATATACAAATCTTACAACTAAACGAAACCATGATATTCGTTGGCTATGAAATGTATCCGCAATCTTCAAAAACTTTTTTCCGGTATCCTGAAATTGTTGAATGCTAATCAATGCATAACCGTAATATCTATACATTTTTGCTATGCCGTGCTTGCGTAACTCAAGATCAAATTCATTATCTTCATGAAAAATCTTCTCAGAATAATATTTTAGAGCAGATTCAATTACTTGCGGATCTTGAGTTAACAATTCATTGTCTTTATGAGTTCTTAGATGACAGCTATATATTGGTATAGCATCTATTTCATAGATTTTTGATATACGACGCCACATATCAGTATCTTCAAACCTATGCATTTTTTCATCAAAGTATCCAACATGATCAAATACCTCTTTCCTAACCATGACGGTTGGTAAAGTTATGGTTAATGGTACAAAAAATGCAATCTCTTGGTACAGGTAACCAGAAGAACTAGCATTATATCTGTGTTTTAAGAAATTCCCAACTTCATCAATACAATTAGCCGACGTGTATATCATGCTTACGTTTGGATGTGAATCTAGATAATTAACTTGCAACTCTAATTTACTTGATATGTAAAGATCGTCTGAATCAAGAAACGTTATATACTTACCTCTCGAAAGAAGTATAGCGTAGTTTCTTGCACTAGCTCTCCCCTTGTTTTCTTGGTAATAATAGTATACTCTAGGATCTTTAAATATTTTTATAACTTCTTTTGTATTATCCGAAGAACCATCATCAACTACTATAACTTCAAAGTTTGTAAAACTTTGCCCAAGAACACTACGAATAGCTTCACCTATGAATTGCTCACGATTATACGTAGGTATAATCACACTAACTATAGGGTTATACTCTTGTTTTTGCGGTATATTAACATTCATAATAATTCCTTGTATAAAATATTTGATAAATTATATAACCAAATAAACACCCTCAAAATTGTATCTAGTAATTTACCATAACATAGACAATCACTCCCACTAAAAGTGGGCGTTTGTCATATAATATAAACCGCTCAAAGCGGATTAATAGGCTTGTTTGTGTTAAACGATGAAATACATCTTTTATCAGTCCTAATACTATTAGTTTGTAGTTACTCACATTGGAATATAGTTGCTAGTCGTGCATAATTGTGAAATAATACGCTACTTTGATTTGCAAATTATAACCCATGGATGATATTCATCTCCTTAACCGCCCCTCTAAAAGCATAAGTCAACAACCCCCTAATGCAGGTAAAATAAGCAATTATTGCTGCTAAGAAATATAATTATGTTTCAGGTAAAAATTTCGTGAATATCTAGTACCCTTTTGTTAAAAAAATCTGAAATTATATAAATAAAAAGACCATATCCTAGCAAAATAGTCAGTCCATAGTTATCTTCTTATTTAGCTATATCAAATAAATTTTTAAGCTTCCTATAAATTCTTACATATATATTTTTAGAGATAACAGCTTCACGAGTCGTAAGTAGCTCATCACGAACTCTTAATTCAGCTTCACGAGTCGTAAGTAGCTCATCACGAACCTTTAGTTCAGATTCTCGGAAATTAAAATCTAGAAATTGAGAAGCAAATTCTCGTATTTTTACATTATATTCTCGTGCTTCCTTCAAATAATTATCTGTTTTTTCAAGAGTTATTATATCAAAGATCTCATTTACCGATTTCGTAGCTTTTTGTTCAATAAATAATATCGTTGTTCGTTGACATGACTGAATAGCACATTTCATATTACTCCTTTCAATCTCACGAGAAACTACTTGATCTATAAACTGAGGGAAAATAGTCCGAATAGCATTTAAATTACTTGTGCTATCTAATAGAACTTCTTGAGAATATATTTCGTTGAAATAGTTTGTAGATTTGACTAAAGTCTTTATGGCGTAGAACCCACCGTATGGAGGGTTAATTGGCTGACCTTTAAAATCAGCGATATGTAAATGCTTGCATGCAAGCACATGCCAATCTAAAAAATCTTCTGGATACCACCCGGATTTATGATCCTGCCACGTTCCACCATGTAAATTCCACCCATCTAAACTACTAGCATGAGTTTCCTGAGGCATAAAACCTAACGGAGTGAATAACACTACTTGCTTACGTGCAACACGCTCAGATTCACTAATGACCTCTAGACCAATTTCCTTAGTCATATGTTCAATGACATCAATTAAAAATATCGAATCAACAGCATTATCAGGCAGTGCTGATAGTGCCTGTTTCGCATCAAGCGAAATAATAATTGAATTTGTTCCATCTAGGTTTTTCTTAAGTATCTCAACATATTCAAGATGAGGCTCAACACAAATGAGAAAGTCAGGTATTACAAACTGTTGCGGACGAATACCACAACCAATATCCATCACAATAGAAACAGTTTCAATTAGCTCAGAAGCCCGTTTAAAAAATGTTTGGCTATCACACCACTCCAGAATTTGATTGGTTTTTTTCACTTAAACCACACAACTCTATTAATATAATCCACGTAGCTTAAAACGATACGGAGTATTTTTTGAGATACTAAGCCAGTATTATAATCTGAAACGATTGTTTGTAAATGACTATATTTACTATGTTGTTTGGTTACAATACGTACAGCATCTAGAACCTTTTCTACTTTAAGACCACTCATTATTAAAACACCTTCATCCATACCCTCAGGTCTTTCGTGAGTATTACGAATGGTAATTGCTGGTAACTTAAGAAGAGAAGCTTCCTCAGTAATTGTACCACTATCAGATAAAATGCAAAAAGCTTCCATTTGTAATCTTATGTAATCTAGAAAACCGAATGGTTTTAAAAACCGAATTTGTTTATCCAAATCTTTAATACCTAATTTTTCTAACAGCTGACGTGTACGAGGATGTGTTGATACAACCACGGGCATATCATATTCTTTAACCAACATCTGTAAAGTATTAAGTAAGTCCTGTAAATTGGCTGACACATCTACATTCTCTTCACGATGAATACTGACTAAAAAATATTGATGGGCTTGAAGTTTTAGTTTATCTAGCACATTTGATAGACGCACTTTAGGCATAAAATAACCCAACACTTCTTGCATATGCGAACCAGACTTGATAATTCGCTCTGGCGATACTCCTTCGGCAATAAGATAACGACGAGCATGTTCAGTCAGAACTATATTGATATCACTTAAATGGTCAACTACTTTACGATTTAGCTCTTCTGGTACTCTTTGATCAAAACAACGGTTGCCGGCTTCCATATGAAAAACTGGTATCTTTCGCCTTTTGGCTGCGATAACCGAAAGGCAGGAGTTTGTATCACCATAAAGCAACAATGCATTTGGTTGTTCTTTTCCTAAAACTTCATCAGTTTTCTCAATAATGCGTGCAATGGTTTGTGTTGCATTACCACTAACAGCAGCTTCTAAAAAATAATCTGGCTTACGAATGTTAAGATCATCAAAGAAAATCTGATTCAGTTCATAATCAAAATTTTGCCCTGTATGAACCAAAATATGGTTCGTATACTCATCAAACTCAGAAATTACTCTAGACATTTTAATAAGTTCTGGGCGAGTACCAATAATGGTCATTACTTTAAGCATTAAGTTGCTCTTTAATGAAGTCAAGAGTTAATAAAAGCTTTTTAACTTGTTCTATATTTAATCTTTCTGTATTGGCCGATGTATAGTCACTTAGAGTAGCAACGTTTAGAGCTCCTTCTACAAAAAACTTTGAATAATTGAGATCACGATTATCGGCAGGAATCCTGTAATAATTTCCTAAATCTTCAGCTTTGACCATCTCCTCACAAGAAATCAAAGATTCATAGATCTTTTCTCCATGACGTACACCAATTAAACGAATTTCATTATTAGCATTAAATAATTCTTTTATAGCATGAGCTAATACTTCAATTGTTGAAGCTGGAGATTTCTGCACAAAAATATCACCTTGTTGCCCATGTTCAAAGGCATATAACACTAAGTTTACAGAATCTTCAAGTGACATTAAGAAACGTGTCATATTTGGGTCGGTAATAGTTAGAGGTTTTCCCTCTTTAATTTGATTAACAAAAAGAGGTATTACCGAGCCACGGGAAGCCATTACATTACCATAACGAGTACAACACAGAACGGTATCTCCTTTAGAACTCATTCGAGCTTTAGCTATCAACAATTTTTCCATCATTGCTTTTGATAACCCCATGGCATTGATAGGATATACCGCCTTATCAGTACTGAGTACCACAATCCGCTCAACACCATTGGCAATAGCTGCATTCATCATATTTTCAGCTCCCAGTACATTAGTCCGTACTGCTTCCATCGGATAAAATTCACATGATGGAACTTGCTTCAAGGCTGCAGCGTGGAACACATAATTAACATTTTTCATAGCATAGTAAATACTATCATAATTTCTTACGTCCCCAATATAAAACTTAAGCTTTGGGTTATTGAAAGCAATCCTCATATCTTCTTGTTTTTTTTCATCCCGACTGAATATACGAATTTCTTTAATATCACTTTCTAGTAATCGTTTCATCACTGTGTTACCAAATGACCCCGTACCTCCAGTAATCATTAACATTTTATTAACAAACATTCTTACCTTTTATTGAAATTTATACATACGTTGAATTAACTCTGGCCACTCAGGCGGTACATATCCCGTTGCCTTATTAAAAAGCTCGGCATTAAGTGAGCGATCAATGACCAGTTCATTAGATGGAATTATTTCGATTGTTTTTTTATAAGTACTAGCCACAAGTTTTAACAAATCATATTTATTGATCGGTTTTGCTGCGACATGATAAAGCCCACACATATCGGGTCGCGGTATAACGATGTCACGAACTATTCTTGCTAATTCAATAGTTGGAAGTCCAGAGAACACGGCTTGAACAAATCCTCTAACTTGTTTTTTTTGTGCAAGAAACCAGCCAATGAGACTCTTACCTCCTGATAACTCATGCCCGATAATTGAAGTACGAAGTGTTATAGTGTTAGGATAACTTACTTCCCCTAAAAACTTTGAGCGACCATAGAGATCATTAGCATCTGCAAAATCACTCTCTGTATAATTACCCTTAGACCCGGAAAATACACAATCTGTACTAACATGTATAAAACGAGAGCCTATAGCTTGACATATTATACTAAGTCTATGAGGAAGCAAAGCATTAATTGATAGTGCTTGTAGGTAATCATTTGCATCCTCTAGTTGTTTAATTAGCCCAATACAATTTACTACCACATCAGGTCGAATTGTTGCAAATAATTTAATAAGAGAATCATGATTTTCTATATTTACTGGGGCAATGAGTTGTTTAGATGACTCTTCAGAAAAATAACGGCAAGCACCATTATTCCTAGCTGTCCCGTAAACGTTAAGGTTATGATCTTCAGCCATAAACCTAAACATGGCATTGCCAAGCATACCTGTTATACCAAGGATTAATATTTTCATAGATTATTCTTCAAGCTTTTATTCAGTTTTTGCTAGGTTCTGTTGACAAGAATTTTAACGTAACCATATTAAAGTTCCAACGAAATTTAGAAAAGCTAAGAAAGTTGCTGGAGCCAGCCTTATCAAATCTAGAAAATATACGCCTAAAATGTTTGATTTTACCAAATAAGCACTCAAGTAAATATCGTTCCTTATAAGTATGTTTATCATATTCACGGGCACCGTCAAGTTAAGTAAAATAGTATCAAAAAGAGCTATATTTTTAGATTTCAGGCAGCAAGAAGTCTTTGAGTGGCTTCGTCCAAAATGGATTTAGCTGATGCAAATGCAATTCTTTGCTCAATTGCTGTTTTACTATATCTTCCAACATTTACGGCAAATATATTTCTGACTTTTCCCATCAGTGATAATTTACAGTGGGCTGAATTAGGATGCTTAAATTTAATTAATATCTTCTCGTTGCGCCTAGTTGGTTGATGAGCATTCTCAACACGATTATTTAGTCTTTTATGAGTGCGATGCTCAGTTTTAGGGCACATAAGCTTAATCGGCTTAATGTAACTTCTGAGCTTATCAGTAACAATTACTCTTGGAGCTGGATAATGACCCAATAATTTTGATAAAAAACGAATAGCTGATTTTTTATTACGACGCTTCTGCAGTAATACTTCTAATGCATGCCCCTCAGAGTCAACAGCTCTCCATAATATCAATACCTCGCCTTTAATCTTAATATTCATCTCATCTAATACCAATTGCAATAATGAACACGGTGTATTTATCCAATCTCTATACATAATTGATTTTACTAAATCTACATTATGAGCAAGTTGATTCCAAGCGTAACAAGCCATAGTAACGATATCTTCATATACACCATAACATTGGTTAGACAAGAAATGATTTTTAATCCATTCCCAAACTTGTTCCATTGCATTAAGTTCCGGTGCATAGGGCGGAAGCGGTATCAAAGTGATATTGCTTGGCACAGTTAGTTTTTTGGCTGTGTGCCAACCTGCATTATCCGTTAGTAAAGCTATATGTCGGTTGCCTTGAATACTGCGAGAAAGCTCTTCTAAGAATTTATTCATTGCCTGTGTGTTTGCATATGGTAAAATTAATGCACAAGCTTCTCCTGTCTCATGGCAAGCAGCTCCGTAAATATATGTTGAAATAAATTGCTGTTGCCGAACTTTACGGGGTCTAGTGCCACGCTTAGCCCATATACGAGTTAAGCTACCTTGTTGCCCAACTCTAGTTTCATCCTGAGACCATATATCAACTTTACATCTATCGATATTTTTTGCTAATAATTTTGTTAACATGTCTGGAAAGTTTTTTTATATCTATTTTGAGTCTCTTGATTTGATTTTGGATGCATTGAACGAGAAGTAATCCAGCTCTAAAACCAAGGCGGTGCATAGTATTGTAGACTGTTTTTAAAGCACATTTAGCACCATATTCCTCAAGTAACATGATATGTAGCTCTTTTCCAGTTATATACCCACCAGTTTTACTTTTACTGAGCGTATTGATTTTATCAAAAAGAGCAGATTCTTGTATAGTGTTAATCTTCCTAGGGGCACCGCTTCTTTGTGATTCAAATAATCCTTCAAAACCATGATTCCTAAATCTTCTGAGCGATGATTGCACGGTTTTCCAGTGTGACTTCACTATTTCAGATATGGCTTTAAAAGATTTGCCTAATTGAAGGTGATACATCGCCAATAAACGTATACGATTTCGACCATGCGGCTCATGTTTCATCATTTTTATAAAATCATGACCATGAAAACCTTGTGGTAATATTAACCTAGCCATTTGAGTACCTTTTATCAGTTAAAAACCCATCTTAGACCACTGCGTTAATTATTGCAATTGGTATAAATGCCATTTATCAGTTGGTTTCCTCTCGCGCTTTCTGATAACATCTTGAAAATAAACCGCAAATTTATTGCACCAAAATCTTACTGTCTCATGACTTAAAATAATACCTCGATAGGCCATCTGTTCTTGTACATCTCTGTAACTATTATTGAATCGATGATATAACCATACTGCATGGCTAATAATGCTTACTGGAAAACGATGTCTCTTTGGGGATTGAATAATACACATAGCACTGAAATTTAGGTAACAATTGTCACTGATAATCTATAAATTATTCCCTACATTTGCTCAATACTTAATTTACATTTCTCTTAACTTGACGGTGCCGTATAATCTGTTTCAACTTTAGTCAATATTTAAAGATTGTTTAAATTCAGCCAAGGAAGACTTAGTGTAATCACCTTCTTCACTTTCTTTAAATGCTTGTAAAGTTTCAAGGTTTGGCTTTTTTACATGTGCTCTAAAGGGTAGTCCTCTAGAATTGATGGATTGCTTTATAAATATCCTGATAGCTTCAGACAATGTCATACCCATCTCATGAAATACTAATTCTGCTTCATCCTTAATTTCTGAAGAAATACGTAGCCTAATGTCAACATTATCCATAAATTCCCTTTATTATACATATAATGTACGTAACATTGACATATATCGTGATATATGTCAATAGACTTCTTGCAAGACTTCATCTGCCCATTATATCATACCATATTTTCTGCTAGCACTAAGCTATCAAACTCTTCACCTGAGAAAAAATTTAATTTTATAGCCGCTTCTCTTAAAGTTATGCCTTCTTGATAGGCTTTTTTTGCAACTTTTGCCGCATTATCATAACCTATATGTGGATTTAATACTGTTACTAACATCAACGATTGCTCTCTCAGCTTATCAATATGTTCTATATTTGGCTTCAGACCTGCAATACAATGCGTAACAAAACTATTGATGCTAGAAGAAATTAACTCTATTGACTGCAAAATATTATATATTATAACAGGCTTAAAGGTATTTAGCTCGAGACAACCGTTTGATCCGGCTACAGTTACTGCAAGATTATTTCCCATGACCTGAACACAAACCATAGTTAATGCTTCAATTTGTGTTGGGTTGACCTTACCTGGCATAATTGACGAACCAGGTTCATTTTCTGGTAGATGTAATTCACCAAAACCACATCTTGGCCCTGATCCTAACAGTCTAATGTCATTGGCAATTTTCATTAAACTTACCGCTATAGTATTTAGGGTACTAGAGAATTCTACTAATGCGTCATGAGTAGCTAGTGCTTCAAATTTATTAGCAGCACTTTTGAACGGATAGTTAGTATATGAGGCAACTTTATCAGAAAATTTTATCGCAAATTCTTTACGGCAATTAATACCAGTACCTACTGCAGTGCCACCTTGTGCCAAGAAATATACTCTTTTTAGTGACTCTTCAACCCGTTCTATAGCATATGCCACTTGTGCTACATATCCAGAAAATTCTTGTCCAAGAGTTATAGGTGTAGCATCCTGTAGATGAGTACGCCCTATCTTAACTATTTTATTCCAAGCTTGAGATTTGGTATTTAACGCCGAATAAAGATTTGTTAAGGCTGGAATCAATTGTTGCTTACTAGCAAGTACGGTTGCTATATGCATAGCAGTTGGGAAGGAGTCATT
Organism: Candidatus Tisiphia endosymbiont of Neophilaenus lineatus; assembly: GCF_964264975.1. NCBI lineage: Bacteria > Pseudomonadati > Pseudomonadota > Alphaproteobacteria > Rickettsiales > Rickettsiaceae > Candidatus Tisiphia > Candidatus Tisiphia endosymbiont of Neophilaenus lineatus. The sequence goes on from NZ_OZ183649.1 coordinate 195,822, forward strand.
GGATGATTGTGCCATATTCACATGATCATTAGGGTGAATTGGTGATTTACCACCCTTTTTACCTACTAGCTGTTCATTACCAATAGAGGCGATTACTTCATTCATATTCATATTAGTCTGTGTACCAGACCCGGTCTGCCATACTACTAAAGGAAATTGATCATCAAATTCCCCATCTAATATTCTAGTGGTAGCTTGAGCTATTGATTCTGCTATTTCAGGCTTAAGATCACCTAATTCCCTATTGACCTTTGCTGCACATTTTTTTAAAATTGTCAATGCCTTAATCAATTGGATAGGCATTTTTTGATTACCTATCTTAAAATTTTCAAGAGACCTTTGAGTTCCCGCACCCCAGTAAAATTGATCATCTACTTTAATTTCTCCAAATGAATCAGTTTCAATTCTATAATTTTTCATAACAATCTTTTCCTTTTCCTACCTATCTGTATTAAGAGCCTCTTCATCTGCCCAAGCTGTTGACTTACCTTGTTCATCAAGAGGGTTACCGTCATCATCAGTAACCAAAGATTGCTCCATGAATTTAAAGAAGAAAGGTTTATTTGCATTATTAGGCGTTTCTACAAATATAGCTCCATCTTGATAAATACCATTACTTGCACTTTGCGGCATCATTAAAGAAGCACCTGGGTTCATATGTATATCATGTATACCTCTGGAGGTAGATGATTATATGTTTGTCTTAGATGTAAGCCATAAGGCATCTTTTGCATTGTTTCACTATCATAATACGATGCACCTAAAATACACACTTTTGTACCACATATAAGATATTGGTCTAACAAAGCTGATATTTCTTGCCATGATTTTGGTAGCATATTCTTTAAATCAGCTACTTTTAAAATTTCACTACGAAGATAATCAAGCCTAAAAGTGTAAGGTAACTTATCCAAACTAAATAATCCTTCATTTCCTAGTTTATCTAAATTAGTTAATAGCTCATTACTGAACTGATCGGTATAGTACACCTTAACATTAGGTATCGAATCGGACTGAGTGTTTATATTTACTTGATAGTCTAATCCATTAGCTTGTACTATAAGATTATGATGAGTCATTGTGTGTTTTATATGATCTTCTAAATCCTGTAATACGATTCCCTTTAAACACGAATAATTTTTTAACATACTAATAACCTTTTTATACAGAGTAAATTTGCTCATTCTACTATAGAAGCCTGTGAAATGCTACCGTATTTTAAATTCTTTATATTTAAATTACTTGACTCTTTTTCCTACTATATTATACTAAATATGTCATATTATACTAATTGCAATAATGAACACGGTGTTATAAAATGGGTTTTTAACTGATAAATAGGTACTCAAATAGCTAGGTTAATATTACCGCAAGGTTTTGAAGGTCATGATTTTATAAAAATGATGAAACATGAGCCGCATGGTCGAAATCGTATACGTTTATTGGCGATGTATCACCTTCAATTAGGCAAATCTTTTAAAGCCATATCTGAAATAGTGAAGTCACACTGGAAAACTGTGCAATCATGGCTCAGAAGATTTAGGCATCATGGTTTTGAAGGATTATTTGAATCACAAAGAAGCGGTGCCCCTAGGAAGATTAACAGTATACAAGAGTCTGCTATTTTTGATAAAATCAATACGCTCAGTGAAAGTAAAACTGGTGGGTATATAACTGGAAAAGAGCTACATATCATGTTACTTGAGGCATATGGTGCTAAATGTGCTTTAAAAACAGTCTACAATACTATGCACCGCCTTGGTTTTAGCTGGATTACTTCTCGTTCAATGCATCCAAAGTCAAATCAAGAGACTCAAAATAGATATAAGAAAACTTTCCAGACATGTTAACAAAATTATTAGCACAAAATATCGATAGATGTAAAGTTGATATATGGTCTCAGGATGAAACTAGAGTTGGGCAACAAGGTAGCGTAACTCGTATATGGGCTAAGCGTGGCACTAGACCCCGTAAAGTTCGGCAACAGCAATTTATTTCAACATATATTTACGGAGCTGCTTGCCATGAATTAGAAGTATTACTGCAGAAGCGTCGTAACAAAAAATCAGCTATTCGTTTTTTATCAAAATTATTGGGTCATTATCCAGCTCCAAGAGTAATTGTTACTGATAAGCTCAGAAGTTACATTAAGCCGATTAAGCTTATGTGCCCTAAAACTGAGCATCGCACTCATAAAAGACTAAATAATCGTGTTGAGAATGCTCATCAACCAACTAGGCGCAACGAGAAGATATTAATTAAATTTAAGCATCCTAATTCAGCCCACTGTAAATTATCACTGATGGGAAAAGTCAGAAATATATTTGCCGTAAATGTTGGAAGATATAGTAAAACAGCAATTGAGCAAAGAATTGCATTTGCATCAGCTAAATCCATTTTGGACGAAGCCACTCAAAGACTTCTTGCTGCCTGAAATCTAAAAATATAGCTCTTTTTGATACTATTTTACTTAACTTGACGGTGCCAGGAATTCTTCTTTTTATTTTTTGATAGGCTTACGGAGATGTTATGATTAAAAATTTGATACAATTATACAGTATAGCTATTTGTTGTGTCAGTGCAATTATACTATTAGTTACTTTGGCTCTTACTATACAAGACATCACTGATTTAACACTAACTGAATATAAATATAGGCCAAATTTAATAAAATTTTCCTCTGTTGAAAAATTTATATCTTCTAACCATGAACAAGAAAGAGTAGGATTAAAATTACTCAGCAAGAATGACATAAATAACAGAATGGAATTTGAGAAAAATCTTTATATAACAGAAAGACAAGATCATGCTATAGCTAATTTAATAAATAAAGCCAGCTGGATTGTTATAAGCATAATATTTTGGAGTACACACCTAATAATGTACAAACGAGATAATAGGTAGCTATGCAAATCACCTCTGTTAATAATAAAGATAAATTAGAAAAACATTATGGAATAGGTCAAGTTCCAAGTGAAGATATTAACCTGCTAAATATTTTTGAATTGTTAACTATTTTGAAAGATGTTAGCGACAAAATAAAAACTAACTCAACTTCTAGAAATCAGCAAATAACTTTTAGTGAATTTTATGTAGTTTGCTTTTTATTGCAGCAAATGGCACCGTCAAGTTAAGTAAAATAGTATCAAAAAGAGCTATATTTTTAGATTTCAGGCAGCAAGAAGTCTTTGAGTGGCTTCGTCCCAAATGGATTTAGCTGATGCAAATGCAATTCTTTGCTCAATTGCTGTTTTACTATATCTTCCAACATTTACGGCAAATATATTTCTGACTTTTCCCATCAGTGATAATTTACAGTGGGCTGAATTAGGATGCTTAAATTTAATTAATATCTTCTCGTTGCGCCTAGTTGGTTGATGAGCATTCTCAACACGATTATTTAGTCTTTTATGAGTGCGATGCTCAGTTTTAGGGCACATAAGCTTAATCGGCTTAATGTAACTTCTGAGCTTATCAGTAACAATTACTCTTGGAGCTGGATAATGACCCAATCATTTTGATAAAAAACGAATAGCTGATTTTTTATTACGACGCTTCTGCAGTAATACTTCTAATTCATGCCCCTCAGAGTCAACAGCTCTCCATAATATAAATACCTCGCCTTTAATCTTAATATTCATCTCATCTAAATGCCATTTATCAGTTGGTTTCCTCTCTCGCTTTCTGATAACATCTTGAAAATAAACCGCAAATTTATTGCACCAAAATCTTACTGTCTCATGACTTAAAATAATACCTCGATAGGCCATCTGTTCTTGTACATCTCTGTAACTATTATTGAATCGATGATATAACCATACTGCATGGCTAATAATGATTACTGGAAAACGATGTCTCTTTGGGGATTGAATAATACACATAGCACTGAAATTTAGGTAACAATTGTCACTGATAATCTATAAATTATTCCCTACATTTGCTCAATACTTAATTTACATTTCTCTTAACTTGACGGTGCCCTCAGAAGATTTAGGAATCATGGTTTTGAAGGATTATTTGAATCACAAAGAAGCGGTGCCCCTAGGAAGATTAACAGTATACAAGAGTCTGCTATTTTTGATAAAATCAATACGCTCAGTGAAAGTAAAACTGGTGGGTATATAACTGGAAAGGAGCTACATATCATGTTATACCAATTGCAATAATTAACACCGTGTTAATTATTGCAATTAGTATAAAAAAACTTTCCAGACATGTTAACAAAATTATTAGCAAAAAATATCGATAGATGTAAAGTTGATATATGGTCTCAGGATGAAACTAGAGTTGGGCAACAAGGTAGCTTAACTCGTATATGGGCTAAGCGTGGCACTAGACCCCGTAAAGTTCGGCAACAGCAATTTATTTCAACATATATTTACGGAGCTGCTTGCCATGAGACAGGAGAAGCTTGTGCATTAATTTTACCATATGCAAACACACAGGCAATGAATAAATTCTTAGAAGAGCTTTCTCGCAGTATTCAAGGCAACCGACATATAGCTTTACTAACGGATAATGCAGGTTGGCACACAGCCAAAAAACTAACTGTGCCAAGCAATATCACTTTGATACCGCTTCCGCCCTATGCACCGGAACTTAATGCAATGGAACAAGTTTGGGAATGGATTAAAAATCATTTCTTGTCTAACCAATGTTATGGTGTATATGAAGATATCGTTACTATGGCTTGTTACGCTTGGAATCAACTTGCTCATAATGTAGATTTAGTAAAATCAATTATGTATAGAGATTGGATAAATACACCGTGTTAATTATTGCAATTGGTATAAGAATTTATTCATTGCCTGTGTGTTTGCATATGGTAAAATTAATGCACAAGCTTCTCCTGTCTCATGGCAAGCAGCTCCGTAAATATATGTTGAAATAAATTGCTGTTGCCGAACTTTACGGGGTCTAGTGCCACGCTTAGCCCATATACGAGTTAAGCTACCTTGTTGCCCAACTCTAGTTTCATCCTGAGACCATATATCAACTTTACATCTATCGATATTTTTTGCTAATAATGTTGTTAACATGTCTGGAAAGTTTTCTTATATCTATTTTGAGTCTCTTGATTTGATTTTGGATGCATTGAATGAGAAGTAATCCAGCTAAAACCAAGGCGGTGCATAGTATTGTAGACTGTTTTTAAAGCACATTTAGCACCATATTCCTCAACTAACATGATATGTAGCTCTTTTCCAGTTATATACCCACCAGTTTTACTTTTACTGAGCGTATTGATTTTATCAAAAAGAGCAGATTCTTGTATAGTGTTAATCTTCCTAGGGGCACCGCTTCTTTGTGATTCAAATAATCCTTCAAAACCATGATTCCTAAATCTTCTGAGCCATGATTGCACAGTTTTCCAGTGTGACTTCACTATTTCAGATATGGCTTTAAAAGATTTGCCTAATTGAAGGTGATACATCGCCAATAAACGTATACGATTTCGACCATGCGGCTCATGTTTCATCATTTTTATAAAATCATGACCATGAAAATCCTTGTGGTAATATTAACCTAGCCATTTGAGTACCTTTTATCAGTTAAAAACCCATCTTAGACCACTGCGTTAATTATTGCAATTGGTATTAATAGTCAACTCTAAGAAAATACAACCCACATGCTGGAGCTTTTATACCTGCTGCCTCTCTTTTTTTAGCATCCAAAGCTTTTTGTATATCACCTGCCTGCCATATATTGCGTCCAACTAATACTAAACTACCAACAATATTTCGAACCATATGATGTAAAAAAGATCGAGCAGAAACATATATTTTTATATCGTTGTTTTCTTGTATAATAACTAACTTAGATAAGGTTTTTATAGGTGACTTTGCTTGGCAATATTTACCTCTAAATGAGCTAAAATCATGATTTCCTATGAGATAGAAAGCTCCATATTTCATTGCTTCAATATCAAGAGGTTGTTTTATCCACCAAGCACGATTTAAATCTATTATCACTTGACTGGGTCTATTAATAATTCTATATACATAATGACGTTCTACAGCAGAAAATCTTGCATGAAAATCTCCGTCAACTAGAATACAATCAACTACCCCTATATGATAAGATCTTACAAAATAGTTAATAGCCTGTATAACTTTATAGGGCTGCATATATTTCACTAAATCGAAATGTGCTACTTGCCCTAAAGCATGAACCCCTGAATCAGTCCTGCCAGCTCCATGAACCATTACTTTTTCACCAGTAAATTTGTATATACCATCTTCCAGTATTTGTTGAATAGATATAGCATTACACTGCCTTTGCCAACCAACAAAAGCAGTTCCTAAATATTCAATGGTAATTTTATACCTATAAAAATCTACTAGTTGATTCATGAATTTATTTACCGCCTATTTCAGTTCTCCATACTGCAATTCATACACTCTATGCATCTTATGTGCCATTTCATGATTATGAGTTACCACAATAATAGAGGTATGTTGTTGTTTGGCGATTTTAAGTAATAAGTTAAAAACCTCATTAGCAGTATTAGGATCTAGATTACCAGTAGGTTCATCAGCTAAAATAATTTTAGGATTATTAATTAAGCTACGAGCGATAGCTACTCTTTGTTGCTCTCCACCAGATAGTTCACCCGGCATATTATGTATTTTATTGGCTAATCCTAACTCTGCTAATAGCTCTTCTGCCTTCTTAAGAGTTAATTTATAACTATCGCCAGCAATTAATTTTGGCATTGCTACATTCTCTAAGGAAGTAAAATCTTTGAGTAAATGATGTTGTTGATAGACAAAACCTATATTACACAGTCTTATTATATGAGCATGATTTTGGCAATAGTTTGTTGACTCTATCTGCACCTCTCCATTATTTGGGGTATCAAGTAGACCAGCTATATGCAATAAAGTTGATTTACCGCTACCAGAAGAGCCTATTATGGCAACTAGTTCTCCTTGCATTACAGTTAAGTTAACATTACTTAATACTTCAATAATAGATTTTCCCTGCTTATATTTTTTAGAAATATTTTTTAACATTAATACAGCTTTATTCATAACGCAAGGCATCCACAGGATTTAACTTAGCAGCTTTATATGAAGGATAAATTGTTGCACAAAAACATAAAACTATAGAGATAGTTGATACTAATATAACATCTTCTAATCTTACCTCTGACGGTAGAGTGTATAAAAAATAAATCGCTGCTGCAAAAATTTTAGTACCGGTTACTTTCTCCAAGATATTTCTAATAGACTGGATATTATAAGCAAAGCTTGTACCCAATATGATACCTAAAATCGTACCGAGCAAACCTATAAACATACCATTACAAATAAAAATAAGCATAATCTGCCTAGTACTTGCACCAATAGTACGAAGCACTGCAATATCTGAAGTCTTATCTTTAACTAACATAAACAAGCTAGACACGATGTTAAAGGCTGCTACCATAATAATCAAAGAGAGAATAGTAAACATTGCTATCCTTTCAACAGCTAAAGCATTTAGAAACTGTAAATGTGATTTCTGCCAACTTGTCACTCGTAATTTTGATCCTAAAAGATTTTGTATCTCCCAAGCATAAATTCCCGCGTTACTCGGTTCTATCGTTATTACTTCGATTAGATTAATAACTTCCTTGAAAGACAGAAAATTTTGGGCAGCAATAAGTGGCATTAAAATAGTTGCTGAATCATAATCATACATACCACTAGTGAAAGTAGCCACAACCCTGAATTCTTTAGATCTAGGCATACTACCAAAAGCAGTAGAAATTGAATTGGGAGAAATTAATTTTATTTTTGTACCCGCTTGAACTCCTAGGTTACTAGCAAGTGCATTACCAACTGCTACCACATCTGTACCAAAAAAATCGGTAAAATCTCCAGTATTAACATTCTGTAAAATTTGATTTTTATATTTGAGTTCAGTTAAATCTATACCTTTAATTATAGCACCACTATTCATTCTTTTACCTAGTGCAAGAGCTTGACCGACAATGCTTGGAGAAATATGTTTTATATAATTCTGACTAATTAATTTTTTGTTAATTTCATCATAATTTGCGATAGAACGTGATACTGGTGTTATGCTAATGTCACCATTAAGACCAATAATGTTTTTAGTCAGTTCATAATGAAAACCGTTCATAACGGACATAACCACTATCAATGCAGCAACACCGATAGTTACACCCATCAAAGAAACACCAGCAATAATAGAAACAAATCGCTCATTCTTCTTAGCTCTAAAATATCGAACTGCTACTTTTAGAATAAAATTATCTTTTATCATTTATTTAGGTTCATCAAATATTCTATCTACTTGCAATAATTTATAACAACCAATCAATGCTATAACTGTAGTGATACACATAACAATTGCTAATGGCTTAAAAGTACCATGATAAAAATAACTAACCAACTGCAAACATAATGCGGTAACAATCAATCTTCCTGATACCAATACAGCAGTAATCCTGCCTTTAGCATTTGGTATAATCTCTATCGCCAAAGGCCATAAAATATTACAAGGGAATATCATGCCAATAGCCACTAGTTGTGTTACTATTGTTATGGTTAATGGGTCATTAGTCTTGCATATCACCAAAACTATAGCGGCAATTATAAAAGCTACAAGTGCTAAAATACTAAAGAAAAAACATTTTTTTTGTCCAAAATTCTTTAATAAATAACCACTGCTAAAGCTTACAGCCGAAAATACTGCAGCCATTGCTCCCTGATAAAAACCAAATTCTTGAATAGACACTCCTATATCTCGCATATACAAGATAGGAGAGATACCAATAAAAATCCAATAACCTTGAAAAAGCATTAATAAGGTTATTATATAATAAATAGCTTTTCTCGATTTAAAGACCAAGCCATACTCTTTTAGAGATATTTCAACATTATAATGTACCTGCCCTTTGGGAATAAATAATAGACCGATTATCAAACAAAATATCCCAAATATTAACAGTATAGCAAAATTACCTCGCCAACTAAGCAAAAAATTTACATAACTTCCTATTACCGGTGCAAAAGCCATGGCTAAACTAACTGCACCATTTAAAGTCCCCATCATTTTTTGTTGTTGCTTAACCGAATATAAATCAGCAAGTACTACATAACCCAACACGGCCACCCCAGATATACCAATTCCTTGCAGAAATCTACCAAATAGTACCATGTAATAATTAGAGCCAAATACACAAAAGATACTACCAACAACAAATATTATAAGACCTATAATAATAATTAACTTCCTGCCAAACCTATCTCCTAAATTTCCTACTATCAAGGAAGTAACACAGTGGGCTATGAGATTTATTCCTAATAGAAATTCTACCTTAAAAGTAGAAAGATTAAAGGTATCTTGTAAGTTTGGAAAACTAGGGACAAATAAATCCACTTCAGCCCCAACTAAAACTTCCATAATTAAAATAGTAATAAACAAATTCATAAAAATATATATACTCCTTGCAAATGAAGAGTTGATAAACAACAAGGCAATCTAAACGTCATAATCAACAGTTAATATAAACATAAGCAAAGCTACCTGCTAACCACATGCTTTTTTGTCTAAATTTACTAGGTTCTGTTGACAAAAATTATAGTTAGGCAAGAGGAATAAAAAGTTGCCATAGTAAGAAGAAATGGTAGTTTCTAGTTATCAAAAAAAGGAACTACCAATATGAAGTATTACATAGAAGAACAAGCATGGGAAGTAATTTCATCATTTTTTAAGGAAAGAAATGGTATACACAACAAGAATGAAGAAAAAATGAGACATTTTATTGAAGGGCACCGTCAAGTTAAGTAAAATAGTATCAAAAAGAGCTATATTTTTAGATTTCAGGCAGCAAGAAGTCTTTGAGTGGCACCGTCAAGTTAAGTAAAATAGTATCAAAAAGAGCTATATTTTGAGATTTCAGGCAGCAAGAAGTCTTTGATACCAATTGTAATAATTAACACGGTGTTAATTATTGCAATTAGTATAAATTCTTAGAAGAGCTTTCTCGCAGTATTCAAGGCAACTGACATATAGCTTTACTAACGGATAATGCAGGTTGGCACACAGCCAAAAAACTAACTGTGCCAAGCAATATCACTTTGATACTGCTTCCGCCCTATGCACCGGAACTTAATGTAATGGAACAAGTTTGGGAATGGATTAAAAATCATTTCTTGTCTAACCAATGTTATGGTGTATATGAAGATATCGTTACTATGGCTTGTTACGCTTGGAATCAACTTGCTCATAATGTAGATTTAGTAAAATCAATTATGTATAGAGATTGGATAAATACACCGTGTTAATTATTGCAATTGGTATAATGACTAATATTACCAACACTCATTGATAGGCTGGCTGAAACGAATTTCTCTAAATCTCCGTCAAGTATCCCCTTAGTATCAGAAGTTTCATGGTTGGTACGTAAATCCTTAACCATCTGATAAGGTTGTAATACATAAGATCTTATCTGATGTCCCCAACCATTTTCAGTCTTGGATGCATTTTGTTCATTAATATCATTGGTACGTTTTTTTAACTCCGACTCATAAAGCCTTGCTTTAAGCATTTTCATAGCTTGTGCTTTATTTTTATGCTGCGATCTATCATTTTGGCACTGGGTTACGATATTAGTCGGTAAGTGGGTAATCCTTACTGCAGAATCGGTAGTGTTTATATGTTGCCCCCCAGCCCCGGAAGACCTATAAGTATCAATTCTAAGATCTTTTTCATCTATTGTAATGGAAATATCATCGTCAATTTCTGGATATACCCAACTGCTAGCAAAACTAGTCATCCTTTTACCTGCGGCATTAAAAGGTGATATCCTAACTAGCCTATGCACACCAGATTCTGTTCTAAACCAACCATATGCTTGGTAGCCATTAATTTTGATAGTACATGATTTTATTCCAGCTTCTTCGCCATTAATAAGATGAATAATTTCGCTTTTAAAACCCAGCCTTTCTGCGAAGCGTAAATACATACGCATCATAATTGATGCCCAGTCGTGGCTTTCTGTTCCTCCAGCTCCGGCGTTGATTTCTAGAAAGCAATTATGACTGTCAAATTCTCCAGAAAATAAACATTCAATCTCAAATTTTCCGGCAATAATAGATAGTTTCCCTAAATCTTCTTGAACTTGCTGCAAAACTTGTTGATCATTTTCAGTAAATGCCAAATCCTCAAGTTCTAAACATTCCGTAAAATTAGACTGAAGTTGTTTAAACGAGTTAAGCTTGATATCTAGAAGTCTTTTTTCTTTTAGAATACTCGAGGCCTTCTCTTGATTATTCCACAGATCCGGATCTTCTGATATATTTTCTAGCTCTAGAAGCCTTTTACTTGCGTTATCGAAATCAAAGCGACCTCCTGAGAAGCTCTAAAGACTGTTCGATTTTTTTTACATAATGTTCAATTTCAGCACGCATTATTAATTTTCCTACTATAAAATGGAATTTTATTATATAAAGATAAAACTTCTTTCTAATTTTAACATTATACCAAATATACCATGAATAATCAAAACTTTATCAGAAATTTTTCAATCATTGCTCATATTGATCATGGTAAGTCTACTCTAGCAGATAGATTAATTGAATATTGTGGGGGGTTGGCAGCTCGGGAAATGAGTCATCAGGTACTTGACTCAATGGACATAGAAAAAGAACGTGGTATCACTATCAAAGCACAGACTGTTAGATTAACTTACAAAGCAAGAAATGGTAATACCTACTATCTAAACCTAATGGATACTCCTGGTCATGTGGATTTCTCTTATGAGGTGAGTAGATCGTTAGCTGCTTGTGAAGGTTCTTTGTTAGTAGTGGATAGTAGCCAAGGTGTTGAGGCACAAACTCTAGCAAATGTTTATCAAGCGATCGATAATAATCATGAAATTATTCCAGTCCTAAATAAAATTGATCTACCAGCTGCTGATCCTGATAAAGTTAAGCAACAGATAGAGGACGTAATTGGCATAGATGCAAGCGATGCATTATTGATTTCTGCAAAAAGTGGTATAGGAATAGAGGAGGTACTGGAAGCAATTGTTCATAGGCTGCCATGTCCAAAAACTAATCAAACAGATATTCTAAAGGCATTATTGGTTGATAGCTGGTACGATTCTTACCTAGGGGTAGTAATTTTAGTTAGAGTTATCGATGGAGTTTTACGCAAGAATATGCGTATTAAAATGATGGCTACCAATTCTACTTATAATGTTGACAATGTTGGATATTTTACTCCTAGAAAACATATATCAGATATTTTATACCCAGGAGAAATAGGCTTCTTTACTGCTTCAATAAAACAAGTTGCTGATTGTAAAGTTGGGGACACAATAACTGACGAGAAAAGACCTTGTCAGGAATCTTTGCCTGGTTTTAAGCCGCATTTACCGGTAGTGTTTTGTGGTTTATATCCTTCAGATGCTTCGCAATTTGAGCATTTAAAAGATTCTTTAGCTAAATTAAAACTTAACGATGCTAGCTTTGAATTTGAAGCAGAGAGTTCAACAGCCTTAGGTTTTGGCTTTCGCTGTGGGTTTTTAGGGTTACTACATCTTGAAATAGTACAAGAAAGATTGGAACGCGAATTTGACCTTGATATGATCACCACCGCTCCTAGTGTGATTTATAAGATTAATATGCGTGATGGAAATCAATTAGAAATACATAATCCAGCTGATTTGCCACCTGTGCAAAATATCGACTCAATGTTAGAGCCTTGGGTTAAGGCAACAATATTAGTACCAGATGAGTTTTTAGGTAATGTGTTATCTTTATGTACCGATAAAAGAGGGGTGCAGATTGAATTAACTTATGTAGCCGGTAGAGCTATGGTAATTTACCGATTACCGTTAAATGAGATAGTATTTGATTTTTATGATAAGTTAAAAAGTTATACAAAAGGCTATGCTAGCTTTGATTGGGAAATAGATGTTTATCAGGAAAGTGATTTAGTAAAATTATCTATTTTGGTTAATAGTGAGCCAGTTGATGCTTTATCTACTATAGTCCATCGTTCAAGATCAGAATATCGGGGGCGGGAGTTGTGTAAACGTCTTAGCGATTTAATTCCAAGGCAATTATTTCAAATTGCTATTCAAGCTGCTATTGGTAGTAGAATAATTGCTAGAGAAACTGTCAAAGCAATGCGTAAAGATGTCTTATCTAAATGCTACGGCGGTGATATAACTCGTAAGCGTAAATTACTGGAAAAACAAAAAGCTGGCAAAAAACGTATGCGTAATATTGGTAATGTTGAGATACCTCAATCTGCTTTTATAGCGGCTCTTAAAATAGGAGATGAGTGATATCACGCGACTTATATCTTCGAGATGGATAGGATCAAAATTGTGCCATAAAACGAGGTTAGTATGCGGTGTATGGGATAGAAAATTAAATTTTCTTTACTGACTACATTTTATCATTTTGCAGATTTTGTCATTTGGGGCATTGTTAGATCAAATAAATTGAATAAATGTTGCTGAATAGACGTTAATTTTGATAATCTTGCTACTTTACAACCTTTGATAGTGTAATATAAAAAACATATTTTCCCAACTCTCTTAATGCTTCCTCAATGGTCACATTATATTTACCATCCTTATACTAATTGCAATAATTAACACGGTGTTATAAAATGGGTTTTTAACTGATAAATAGGTACTCAAATAGCTAGGTTAATATTACCGCAAGGTTTTGAAGGTCATGATTTTATAAAAATGATGAAACATGAGCCGCATGGTCGAAATCGTATACGTTTATTGGCGATGTATTATACCAATTGCAATAATGAACACGGTGTATTTATCCAATCTCTATACATAATTGATTTTACTAAATCTACATTATGAGCAAGTTGATTCCAAGCGTAACAAGCCATAGTAACGATATCTTCATATACACCATAACATTGGTTAGACAAGAAATGATTTTTAATCCATTCCCAAACTTGTTCCATTGCATTAAGTTCCGGTGCATAGGGCGGAAGCGGTATCAAAGTGATATTGCTTGGCACAGTTAGTTTTTTGGCTGTGTGCCAACCTGCATTATCCGTTAGTAAAGCTATATGTCGGTTGCCTTGAATACTGCGAGAAAGCTCTTCTAAGAATTTATACTAATTGCAATAATTAACACCGTGTGAATTATTGTAATTGGTATTACAGAGATGTACAAGAACAGATGGCCTATCGAGGTATTATTTTAAGTCATGAGACAGTAAGATTTTGGTGCAATAAATTTGCGGTTTATTTTCAAGATGTTATCAGAAAGCGAGAGAGGAAACCAACTGATAAATGGCATTTAGATGAGATGAATATTAAGATTCAAGTCGAGGTATTGATATTATGGAGAGCTGTTGACTCTGAGGGGCATGAATTAGAAGTATTACTGCAGAAGCGTCGTAACAAAAAATCAGCTATTCGTTTTTTATCAAAATTATTGGGTCATTATCCAGCTCCAAGAGTAATTGTTACTGATAAGCTCAGAAGTTACATTAAGCCGATTAAGCTTATGTGCCCTAAAACTGAGCATCGCACTCATAAAAGACTAAATAATCGTGTTGAGAATGCTCATCAACCAACTAGGCGCAACGAGAAGATATTAATTAAATTTAAGCATCCTAATTCAGCCCACTGTAAATTATCACTGATGGGAAAAGTCAGAAATATATTTGCCGTAAATGTTGGAAGATATAGTAAAACAGCAATTGAGCAAAGAATTGCATTTGCATCAGCTAAATCCATTTTGGACGAAGCCACTCAAAGACTTCTTGCTGCCTGAAATCTAAAAATATAGCTCTTTTTGATACTATTTTACTTAACTTGACGGTGCCGAGCAGAAGAGTATAATCAAGTTTTTTTAAATAACCCTGTTATAGCCTATAATGTAGAACTTATTATCTTAAAACTTTTTCTATGATAAGGCGAAAGACCGTGAAGGCTTATAGCATTTAAATGTTCTTTAGTACCATAACCGGAGTTTTTGTGCCACATATATTCCGGAAATTCTTTGGCATATTCAAGCATTAAGCGATCTCTAGTAACTTTCGCAATAATAGACGCTGCTCCAATAGAAATTGATAAATTATCGCCATTTATTATACTAATAAATCTTGGATCGTGAAATTTCATGTTACCATCTATTAATACCGTATCCGGTTTAACAGCAAGATTTGCTACTGATATAATACAAGCTTTTTTAGTTGCTTCAAGGATATTAATTATATCTATCTCATCGTGATGCACTATACCAACAGACCAAACATAATTTTGGGTTATTTGTTTATATAACAACTCCCTCATTGTTTTAGTAAGTTTTTTAGAATCTTTGATACCATGTATGATTTTTGTTTGATCAATGATAACAGATGCAGCTACTACAGGACCAACTAGCGGCCCTCTGCCAGCTTCATCTACTCCAGCGACTAATCCTGAATATGTTTGTTCTAATTTAAACATCATGCCTCCCATAAAATGACAGTCTATGTATTTCCACCTTATATATAGTTCCTTATCACCGCTATCACCGGCACCGTCAAGTTAAGTAAAATAGTATCAAAAAGAGCTATATTTTTAGATTTCAGGCAGCAAGAAGTCTTTGAGTGGCTTCGTCCCAAATGGATTTAGCTGATGCAAATGCAATTCTTTGCTCAATTGCTGTTTTATACCAATTATAATAATTAACACGGTGTATTTATCCAATCTCTATACATAATTGATTTTACTAAATCTACATTATGAGCAAGTTGATTCCAAGCGTAACAAGCCATAGTAACGATATCTTCATATACACCATAACATTGGTTAGACAAGAAATGATTTTAATCCATTCCCAAACTTGTTCCATTGCATTAAGTTCCGGTGCATAGGGCGGAAGCGGTATCAAAGTGATATTGCTTGGCACAGTTAGTTTTTTGGCTGTGTGCCAACCTGCATTATCCGTTAGTAAAGCTATATGTCGGTTGCCTTGAATACTGCGAGAAAGCTCTTCTAAGAATTTATTCATTGCCTGTGTGTTTGCATATGGTAAAATTAATGCACAAGCTTCTCCTGTCTCATGGCAAGCAGCTCCGTAAATATATGTTGAAATAAATTGCTGTTGCCGAACTTTACGGGGTCTAGTGCCACGCTTAGCCCATATACGAGTTAAGCTACCTTGTTGCCCAACTCTAGTTTCATCCTGAGACCATATATCAACTTTACATCTATCGATATTTTTTGCTAATAATTTTGTTAACATGTCTGGAAAGTTTTTTTATATCTATTTTGAGTCTCTTGATTTGATTTTGGATGCATTGAACGAGAAGTAATCCAGCTAAAACCAAGGCGGTGCATAGTATTGTAGACTGTTTTTAAAGCACATTTAGCACCATATTCCTCAACTAACATGATATGTAGCTCCTTTCCAGTTATATACCCACCAGTTTTACTTTCACTGAGCGTATTGATTTTATCAAAAATAGCAGACTCTTGTATACTGTTAATCTTCCTAGGGGCACCGCTTCTTTGTGATTCAAATAATCCTTCAAAACCATGATTCCTAAATCTTCTGAGCGATGATTGCACAGTTTTCCAGTGTGACTTCACTATTTCAGATATGGCTTTAAAAGATTTGCCTAATTGAAGGTGATACATCGCCAATAAACGTATACGATTTCGACCATGCGGCTCATGTTTCATCATTTTTATAAAATCATGACCATGAAAACCTTGTGGTAATATTAACCTAGCCATTTGAGTACCTTTTATCAGTTAAAAACCCATCTTAGACCACTGCGTTAATTATTGCAATTGGTATAACCAATGTTATGGTGTATATGAAGATATTGTTACTATGGCTTGTTACGCTTGGAATCAACTTGCTCATAATGTAGATTTAGTAAAATCAATTATGTATAGAGATTGGATAAATACACCGTGTTAATTATTGCAATTAGCATTACTATATCTTCCAACGGCACCGTCAAGTTAAGAGAAATGTAAATTAAGTATTGAGCAAATGTAGGGAATAATTTATAGATTATCAGTGACAATTGTTACCTAAATTTCAGTGCTATGTGTATTATTCAATCCCCAAAGAGACATCGTTTTCCAGTAATCATTATTAGCCATGCAGTATGGTTATATCATCGATTCAATAATAGTTACAGAGATGTACAAGAACAGATGGCCTATCGAGGTATTATTTTAAGTCATGAGACAGTAAGATTTTGGTGCAATAAATTTGCGGTTTATTTTCAAGATGTTATCAGAAAGCGAGAGAGGAAACCAACTGATAAATGGCATTTAGATGAGATGAATATTAAGATTCAAGTCGAGGTATTGATATTATGGAGAGCTGTTGACTCTGAGGGGCATGAATTAGAAGTATTACTGCAGAAGCGTCGTAACAAAAAATCAGCTATTCGTTTTTTATCAAAATTATTGGGTCATTATCCAGCTCCAAGAGTAATTGTTACTGATAAGCTCAGAAGTTACATTAAGCCGATTAAGCTTATGTGCCCTAAAACTGAGCATCGCACTCATAAAAGACTAAATAATCGTGTTGAGAATGCTCATCAACCAACTAGGCGCAACGAGAAGATATTAATTAAATTTAAGCATCCTAATTCAGCCCACTGTAAATTATCACTGATGGGAAAAGTCAGAAATATATTTGCCGTAAATGTTGGAAGATATAGTAAAACAGCAATTGAGCAAAGAATTGCATTTGCATCAGCTAAATCCATTTGGGACGAAGCCACTCAAAGACTTCTTGCTGCCTGAAATCTAAAAATATAGCTCTTTTTGATACTATTTTACTTAACTTGACGGTGCCACAGAACCTAGTAAAAAAAATCATTGACGAGAAAATGATATTAAAACATAATCATCTCGATGGTCGTGCAGTTGCGTAAAAATCTATACTAGAATTTACGAGGAAAGTCCGGACTCTACAGAGATATGGTGCTGGTTAACGTCCAGCGGAAGAGTAATCTTTTAGGGAAAGTGCCGCAGAAAATATACCGCCAAAATTTGTTATCAAATTTTGGTAAGGGTGAAATGGTATGGTAAGAGCATACCGGTAGGTTGGTAACAAGCTACGCATGGTAAACCCCACCAAGAGCAAGATCAAATAGGCATTACAGAACTTACCTGTTCCTAGGCATCTCTGACTAGAAGTAATGTGGGTGGATCGCTTGAGATAAATGGTAATATTTATCCTAGATAAATAACTGCAGTAGATAATAGAAATATTATTTATACAAAATCCGGCTTATAGACCATCAGGCACCGTCAAGTTAAGTAAAATAGTATCAAAAAGAGCTATATTTTTAGATTTCAGGCAGCAAGAAGTCTTTGAGTGGCTTCGTCCCAAATGGATTTAGCTGATGCAAATGCAATTCTTTGCTCAATTGCTGTTTTACTATATCTTCCAACATTTACGGCAAATATATTTCTGACTTTTCCCATCAGTGATAATTTACAGTGGGCTGAATTAGGATGCTTAAATTTAATTAATATCTTCTCGTTGCGCCTAGTTGGTTGATGAGCATTCTCAACACGATTATTTAGTCTTTTATGAGTGCGATGCTCATTTAGGGCACATAAGCTTAATCGGCTTAATGTAACTTCTGAGCTTATCAGTAACAATTACTCTTGGAGCTGGATAATGACCCAATAATTTTGATAAAAAACGAATAGCTGATTTTTTATTACGACGCTTCTGCAGTAATACTTCTAATTCATGCCCCTCAGAGTCAACAGCTCTCCATAATATCAATACCTCGCCTTTAATCTTAATATTCATCTCATCTAAATGCCATTTATCAGTTGGTTTCCTCTCTCGCTTTCTGATAACATCTTGAAAATAAACCGCAAATTTATTGCACCAAAATCTTACTGTCTCATGACTTAAAATAATACCTCGATAGGCCATCTGTTCTTGTACATCTCTGTAACTATTATTGAATCGATGATATAACCATACTGCATAGCTAATAATGCTTACTGGAAAACGATGTCTCTTTGGGGATTGAATAATACACATAGCACTGAAATTTAGGTAACAATTGTCACTGATAATCTATAAATTATTCCCTACATTTGCTCAATACTTAATTTACATTTCTCTTAACTTGACGGTGCCTTCTGCAGTAATACTTCTAATTCATGCCCCTCAGAGTCAACAGCTCTCCATAATATAAATACCTCGCCTTTAATCTTAATATTCATCTCATCTAAATGCCATTTATCAGTTGGTTTTCTCTCTCGCTTTCTGATAACATCTTGAAAATAAACCGCAAATTTATTGCACCAAAATCTTACTGTCTCATGACTTAAAATAATACCTCGATAGGCCATCTGTTCTTGTACATCTCTGTAACTATTATTGAATCGATGATATAACCATACTGCATGGCTAATAATGATTACTGGAAAACGATGTCTCTTTGGGGATTGAATAATACACATAGCACTGAAATTTAGGTAACAATTGTTACTGATAATCTATAAATTATTCCCTACATTTGCTCAATACTTAATTTACATTTCTCTTAACTTGACGGTGCCTTGTAGACTGTTTTTAAAGCACATTTAGCACCATATTCCTCAAGTAACATGATATGTAGCTCTTTTCCAGTTATATACCCACCAGTTTTACTTTTACTGAGCGTATTGATTTTATCAAAAAGAGCAGATTCTTGTATAGTGTTAATCTTCCTAGGGGTACCGCTTCTTTGTGATTCAAATAATCCTTCAAAACCTGGATAAATACACCATGTTAATTATTATAATTGGTATTATAAACATTTATACTTGAATTTTTTTAATCTATCTGATATGTATTACTTTGGATAGGTGTCCGAGTGGTTTAAGGATCTAGTCTTGAAAACTAGCGTGTGGGCAACCGTACCGTGGGTTCGAATCCCACCCTATCCGCCACTGTGGTACAAGTCATCGTTTTTTTAAAAATATCGAAAGGGAAACGTAGAGAGGTCTCAAGTTTTTTGCTCCTGACGTTTAAGGTTCTGAAATACGAAATTTATCATTTTGCGTTTTTGAGGGCTTTCAGAACCTTTAAAAGTTTCATAGGCTTCAGATGCTAGAGTTATCAGCGTTGTAGCGGTATCAGTAAATTGATCGTCTGCTTCCTCATACACTTTAATTAAACGAGCAATTTCATATTGGCGATGGCACCGTCAAGTTAAGTAAAATAGTATCAAAAAGGGCACCGTCAAGTTAAGAGAAATGTAAATTAAGTATTGAGCAAATGTAGGGAATAATTTATAGATTATCAGTAACAATTGTTACCTAAATTTCAGTGCTATGTGTATTATTCAATCCCCAAAGAGACATCGTTTTCCAGTAAGCATTATTAGCCATGCAGTATGGTTATATCATCGATTCAATAATAGTTACAGAGATGTACAAGAACAGATGGCCTATCGAGGTATTATTTTAAGTCATGAGACAGTAAGATTTTGGTGCAATAAATTTGCGGTTTATTTTCAAGATGTTATCAGAAAGCGAGAGAGGAAACCAACTGATAAATGGCATTTAGATGAGATGAATATTAAGATTCAAGTCGAGGTATTGATATTATGGAGAGCTGTTGACTCTGAGGGGCATGAATTAGAAGTATTACTGCAGAAGCGTCGTAACAAAAAATCAGCTATTCGTTTTTTATCAAAATGATTGTGTCATTATCCAGCTCCAAGAGTAATTGTTACTGATAAGCTCAGAAGTTACATTAAGCCGATTCAGCTTATGTGCCCTAAAACTGAGCATCGCACTCATAAAAGACTAAATAATCGTGTTGAGAATGCTCATCAACCAACTAGGCGCAACGAGAAGATATTAATTAAATTTAAGCATCCTAATTCAGCCCACTGTAAATTATCACTGATGGGAAAAGTCAGAAATATATTTGCCGTAAATGTTGGAAGATATAGTAAAACAGCAATTGAGCAAAGAATTGCATTTGCATCAGCTAAATCCATTTTGGACGAAGCCACTCAAAGACTTCTTGCTGCCTGCAATCTCAAAATATAGCTCTTTTTGATACTATTTTACTTAACTTGACGGTGCTCAAAAAATTACTGAAAAAATTTGTTTGGAAAAGCTTAGTCAAGAATAAATATATGATATATTCTGTAACAAAAGGCATAGTACCCTACATTTTTCTATAATCGTCAAGCAAGGCTCTTTAGATGCCGTGGCGATCTAGGTAAACAGCAAAGCTGTTTTTTTAGAGTAACGTTTCGCGTATTCTAGATTGCCACGTCGGCGATTTCATCGCCTCCTAGCAATGACGGTTTTTTGGCTGAAACCTTTCCGGTTTAGCTATATACTCGATGAAAATCAAGAAGAAATGAGGTTTTATAGTAAAAATACTTGCTTTTTAACGTTTTTTTTATTAGTCTGTGCAATCTTCATAGAGTCTAAAATAACCTGACCTTGCCCGCGTGATGGAATGGTAGACATAACGGACTTAAAATCCGTGGGGTGCAAACCCTTGCCAGTTCAAGTCTGGCCGCGGGTACCATTCATTTTTATCAAGATAATTCTTTTTATTGAGGAAAAAGTATATGTTTATTCAAACTGAAATTACTCCTAATCCTAATGCGATAAAATTTTTCCCTAACATACCTGTTAGCCCTAATGGACCGGTTCATTTTAGTAATCTTGATGAGGCAAAAGGTAAAAGCAGGTTAGTAGTTCAATTATTTAGTATAAATAACGTAAAATCTGTATTTTTTGGTAGTGATTTTATTACCGTTACTAAAGAAGAAGAAAGTGATTGGCTAGTTTTAAAACCTGAAATTTTGATGATTATTATGGATCATTTTACTGCTGGTTTTACTGCTTTTGATGGAGAAAATGGTCAATCTGCCATAAATAATTCTGACGAGATGTCTGAAATCGAACAACAGATTGTAGAAATTATTGAAACACGTGTACGTCCTTCGGTTGCCATGGATGGAGGTGATATAATATATCTAGGATTTGAAAATGGAGTGGTAAAATTAGAACTTCGTGGAGCTTGCCAAGGTTGTCCTAGTTCGGCTATTACTTTAAAGAATGGTATTGAATCAATGCTTAAACATTTTATCCCCGAGGTAGAATCTGTTGAAGCTGTAGACGAGTTATAGATATTATGTCAAAGTTAGCAGTAGTTACAGGGGGAACAAGGGGGATAGGCAAGGCTATTACTATAGCATTAAGGGATATAAGCTTTACCGTTGTAGCAAATTTTTATAGTGATTACCAAGCTGCTAAAGATTTTAATGAAAATTATTCTATTAAAACTAAGCAATGGAATACAGCAAATTATGCTGAATGTTTTAGGTCAATAAAGGAACTTGAAAATGAATTTGGTCATCCAGTAAGTGTCCTAGTGAATAATGCTGGTATTACTAGGTTCTGTTGACAAAAATTATAGTTAGGCAAGAGGAATAAAAAGTTGCCATAGTAAGAAGAAATGGTAGTTGCTAGTTATCAAAAAAAGGAACTACCAATATGAAGTATTACATAGAAGAACAAGCATGGGAAGTAATGTTATCATTTTTTTAAGGAAAGAAATGGTATACACAACAAGAATGAAGAAAAAATGAGACATTTTATTGAAGCAATATGGTTTATTGTTAGGACAGGTTGCCAATGGCGTCTTCTAGCTGATGATTATGGTTGTTGGTACAGTATTTATCGCAGATTTAAGAGATGGGTTGACAAAGGTATATGGGAGGATTTAAAAGAATATTAGACAAGAATTTTATGTGGCTAATAAGAAGACTTTTAAAAGCTGGAGCAACTAAGGATGGTGTTGTTAGTAGCAGTGATCAAGGTATACTGCAAGGCTCAGTAGCAAGTCCAATACTTGCAAATATTTACTTACATTATGTCTTAGATCTATGGTTTGAGAAAGTCTTTAAGTCAAAAGCTAAAGGCTATGTTGAGTTAATAAGATACTGTGATGATTATGTGGTGTGTTGTGAAAGTGCTAAAGATGCAGAAGAATTTTTAAACTTACTACAAGAGAGGCTAAAAGGTTTGGGATTAAGCATATCAGAAGAGAAAACAAGGAAGGTTAAGTTTGGTAGACGACCTTGGCAACTAGCAAGTAAAAGGAAAGAGAAAGTGGAGACATTTAACTTTCTTGGTTTTACTCACTATTGTGGAAAAAGTAGGCAAGGATACTTTGTAATGGGTCATAAGACAATGAAGAGTAGCTTTGCAAGAAAACTAAAAGAAACTCAAGAATGGTTAAAGTCAATAAGATCGCAAATAGCTTTGAAAGAATGGTGGCCAACACTAAAATCAAAACTAACAGGACATTATAATTATGTTGGTATTAGCGGTAATTTTCAATCGATCTCTAAGTTTTACTATAGAACTGTACAAATGGTACATAAGTGGATAAACCGAAGAGGTAGTAGAAAAGTAAGCTATAAATGGTTTAAAAACTATTTGCAGTGGAATCCGCTACCAATGCCAAAAATAAAGTTTTCTTTATATGGTACTACTTCAAAGCAGAATAGCTATATTGAAGAGCCGTGTGTGGGAAAACCACAAGCACGGTTCTGTGAGGGCTATCATAGCAATGAAACTTTATTAATTAAAGGATGGTAAGAGCTATGATTTCTACTCGGCTATAACTCAAGCGGGAAATCTTACTCAAGATGTTCAGAATACGACTGTGATAGCCGATAAAGGATACGATAGTAGTGCATTTGTAGAAAGTTTAGAAAATAAGGGGTGTGAGATTGTTATACCACCAAAATCTAACCGTAAAGTACAACGTGAATATGATAAACATACTTATAAGGAACGATATTTAATTGAGTGCTGATTTGGTAAAATCAAACATTTTAGGCGTATATTTTCTAGATTTGATAAGGCTCCAGCCACTTTCTTAGCTTTTCTAAATTTCGTTGGAACTTTAATATGGTTACGTTATAATTTTTGTCAACAGAACCTAGTACAAGGAGGAAAGTTGAGTGCTGTCATTGATTTTGGAGGGCTAGGGATCGGCGACCCAGCCTGTGATTTGGCGATTACTTGGACGTTATTTCAAGGAAGAAGTCGGGAAATCTTTCGGACAATGCTTCCATTAGACGCCGGCACTTGGACTCGCGGTCGTGCATGGACATTATGGAAGGCCTTAATTATCGCAGCAGACCTCCCGGGTACAAATACTGCAGAATTCACAAAATCATGGCGTGTTATTGATGAAGTACTTACAGATTACAGGCATAACTAAACAATGTTATGAATAGCAAAAATAGGACATAGAAGTAATTTCTATATTAGCCCTCTTATGTAACCTAAAATAAATGATCATGATGATAAAAATAATCTTTATCAATAGAATATATGTAATTACAAGATTTTGGAGATAATGAGTTTTGTAGATTAACAGTAATAAAAAGATCTGCATTTGAGAAAATAGCTAGGTTCTTATATCTTACAAATGTGTTATAAGTAATTAAAGAGGGTGACTTGAATAGACCTTGACTAAAATAGTCGCTAAGAGAATAAGTACCCTCTTTTTGGTAGTTTACCTTGAACAAATTGCAGAAGGTGGTCTTAAAAAGAGCAGCCTTGCACAATAAGAAGAAGGAGATTATATCATGAATAAAATAATAGGTCTAGACGTAAGTAATACTAATTGTAATAATTAACACGGTGTTATAAAATGGGTTTTTAACTGATAAATAGGTACTCAAATAGCTAGGTTAATATTACCGCAAGGTTTTGAAGGTCATGATTTTATAAAAATGATGAAACATGAGCCGCATGGTCGAAATCGTATACGTTTATTGTCGATGTATCACCTTCAATTAGGCAAATCTTTTAAAGCCATATCTAAAATAGTGAAGTCACACTGGAAAACTGTGCAATCATGGCTCAGAAGATTTAGGAATCATGGTTTTGAAGGATTATTTGAATCACAAAGAAGCGCTGCCCCTAGGAAGATTAACAGTATACAAGAGTCTGCTATTTTTGATAAAATCAATACGCTCAGTGAAAGTAAAACTGGTGGGTATATAACTGGAAAAGAGCTACATATCATGTTACTTGAGGAATATGGTGCTAAATGTGCTTTAAAAACAGTCTACAATACTATGCACCGCCTTGGTTTTAGAGCTGGATTACTTCTCGTTCAATGCATCCAAAATCAAATCAAGAGACTCAAAATAGATATAAAAAAACTTTCCAGACATGTTAACAAAATTATTAGCAAAAAATATCGATAGATGTAAAGTTGATATATGGTCTCAGGATGAAACTAGAGTTGGGCAACAAGGTAGCTTAACTCGTATATGGGCTAAGCGTGGCACTAGACCCCGTAAAGTTCGGCAACAGCAATTTATTTCAACATATATTTACGGAGCTGCTTGCCATGAGACAGGAGAAGCTTGTGCATTAATTTTACCATATGCAAACACACAGGCAATGAATAAATTCTTAGAAGAGCTTTCTCGCAGTATTCAAGGCAACCGACATATAGCTTTACTAACGGATAATGCAGGTTGGCACACAGCCAAAAAACTAACTGTGCCAAGCAATATCACTTTGATACCGCTTCCGCCCTATGCACCGGAACTTAATGCAATGGAACAAGTTTGGGAATGGATTAAAAATCATTTCTTGTCTAACCAATGTTATGGTGTATATGAAGATATCGTTACTATGGCTTGTTACGCTTGGAATCAACTTGCTCATAATGTAGATTTAGTAAAATCAATTATGTATAGAGATTGGATAAATACACCGTGTTAATTATTGCAATTGGTATAAAAACTGGCTTGATATATGTGTATATAATACAAGAGATAAACCTAAATATCATCGTTTTGCCAATGATGCAGCTGGTCATGAAGAGATGATTAAATTAGCAAAAGAGCAAGAGATTAAGCTAATAATATGTGAACCTACTGGAGGATACGAAGCTGAGATTTGTCAAAAGCTGGATAATAATAACCAATAAATACATAAGGTCAATACATATAGTTTTAATTCTTTTAGTAAATCGGTGAATTTGTGTAAAACTGATAGGAAGGATGCATTTAAATTAGCATATTATGCGGATAAGATGCAGCTTTCAGAGAATTATATATATCAAGTTGAATCAGAGACTTTGAAGAGATGTCAACAAAGACGAGAAGATTTAGTATTAATGCTTAGCAATGAAAAGAAAAGACTACATCATAGCATTGATGGTATTGATAAAGAGAGTATAGAAAAACACATTAAATTTTTACAAAATGAAATAGCTGAGCTTGATAAAAAGTTAAACAAAACAATAGATGAATCAGAAGAGTTAAAAGAGAAGGTAAAAATATTAGAGACTGTACCTGGTATTGGTAAATGTTTAGGTACAAAACTAATTAGTTTTGTACCTGAATTAGGAGATAGAAATTATAGTAGCAATGAATTGTCATCAATTGTTGGTATAGCTCCATATGCTTGTGATAGTGGTAATAAGCAAGGACAAAGATTTATTCGAGGAGGCAGGAAAATACCTAGAGATACTTTATACATGGCAGTATTAGCTGGTAAGAATGGTTTCCAATATTTAAAAATTTTATATGATAGGCTTGTTAATAATTTTAAACCTAAGAAAGTTGCGATAGTTGCTTGTATGCGTAAGTTACTTGAAGTGTGCCATAAACTTATTCAACAAAAACGTGTTTTTGTTATTAAATAATATTTATCTATTTTTATAAAATTTAGATAAAAGATAATTGCTATGAAGAAAGTAATAAAAATAGGTACAAGAAGAAGTCCTTTGGCTTTAATACAGACAAATTTAGTAGTAGACCAAATTAAAATTCATTATCCAAACATAATTTATGAAATAGTTCCAATAATTACCTCTGGTGATTTGATTAAGGATAAAAATCTGTATGATATAGGTGGCAAAGCTTTATTTTTAAAAGAAATAGAAAATGCTCTTATAAATGGCGAAATTGACTTAGCTGTACATTCCTTAAAAGACATACCTTGCAAACTACCGTCAGAATTGATGATATGTGCTGTACTTGAGAGAGAAGATGCACGAGATGTATTTGTCTGCTTAGATTATAAATCAATAGAAGAACTGCCTTTTGCTAGTAAGGTAGGTACATCTTCAGTTCGTAGAAAAATCCTAATACAAAGAAAAAGACTTGATTTAAAAATTGTTACTTTTAGAGGAAATGTTGATTCAAGAATAAAAAAATTAATGCAAGGTGATGTTGATGCAACCATTTTAGCTTATAGTGGTTTAAAAAGATTAGGACTATTTAATACACAATATTGCCACTTAATAGAGACAAAAGAGATGTTACCATCTGTAGGTCAGGGAGTTATAGCGGTAGAGATAAGAAAAAATGATAATAAAATGCAAGAAATATGTAATAAAATTAACCATCTTGAAACATGGGAGCTAATGCAAGCTGGAAGGGCATTTGTGGAATATTTAGATGCAAATTGTAAAACTCCTATAGCTGCTTATTCAACATATATAGGTAATGATATTCATACAGAGTTTATGCTTTCTGATTTTGACGGGAGTAAAATAGTTTTTCATAGCGACATTTCTAAACCAAAAGATTGTAAAAATTCTGGCATACAGGCTGCAAAAACTTTGATGTTAGCTATAGTGAATTGAGGAAAATTTGGTAACGTCGTCTTCGATCCTTCGCCTATTACATATAGGTGTCGCTCCATCGCTCCTGCTACTCAATTCTCTTCAATTGACTATAGGCTAAAACCTTCTTGGGTTAACTTAGAATTATTCTTAATAGCATTTCATTATTAATTCGAACTGGTTATCATTAGAAGGAATAATTTTTGTACTAGTATTGTAAATAATTGGATCATTAATTTGCTCGTGACCAAACCTATTAGTCTTAAATACTGGAATTTTTAAGGTTGCTGCAAAATCAGTAAGAACAGTAATGATACTCTTACCATCACCTCCACAAGTCCCAAATATTATAGCATTTACATGATCTAGCAGCCTTGCTTGTTTTAAATGATATAAAATGCGATCTAGCTGATATGGTTTTATGTCAACATCTTCCAAAAAAAGAATCTTATCTCCTGTTTTTATTTGCCATGATGTACCTATAGATGTTTGTACAATGGTTAGATTACCGCCAGTAAGATTACCTGTAACAATTTTGCTAGATTTTGCAGCATGGTTGATTGCTGATAACCCTTTAATTTTAGCTAGAGTTTCTTTACCAGAAATTATTTTTGCTATTTTTATAAAATTCTGATGATCTCTTGTTGGATTAAATATTTCAATGATTCCGTTACCATGAATTGTCTTCCATCCCCATTCTTGAGAAAAGAAAATATGTAAAGCAGTCATATCACTAAACCCTATAAAAAACTTTTCCTTTATAGGTTTTTTCATGCGTTGTAAATCAGGAATCAATTTTGCTGAACCATATCCCCCACGAAGTGTCCATATTACATCATTTGATTGATCCAGTAACGCGTTTTCTAAACACGATAACCTTGTTCTATTGTCGGTAGAATGAAATAAGCTTTTTCCTCCAAAGCAACTATTTGGAATATCTAGTTTCAATGAAGTAATATTTTTTAAATTAGATAATAATTCACTGCTTACCCCTGAGGCAGGAGCAACAACAGTAATTTTTGTATCTTTCAATAAACTAATAAATTCCTTATTATTTTTGTTAAAGTCTAGATTCAAAAATGCTGATAATAACATAAAAACAACTGGTAGGAGGATTATACAAATATTACTTCTCATCAAGCATAGCCTATTTATGATATGGATGGTTTTCTATTATAGTCTGAATTTTATCATTGATTAATTAATTTGATTATACACGATAAAAGTTATGCACTAAGTAAAAATGAGTCAATGGCATTAATATTTTTTCTATTTACAATTAATACCAATTGCAATAATTAACACGGTGTATTTATCCAATCTCTATACATAATTGATTTTACTAAATCTACATTATGAGCAAGTTGATTCCAAGCGTAACAAGCCATAGTAACGATATCTTCATATACACCATAAGGCCACCGTCAAGTTAAGTAAAATAGTATCAAAAAGAGCTATATTTTTAGATTTCAGGCAGCAAGAAGTCTTTGAGTGGCTTCGTCCAAAATGGATTTAGCTGATGCAAATGCAATTCTTTGCTCAATTGCTGTTTTACTATATCTTCCAACATTTACGGCAAATATATTTCTGACTTTTCCCATCAGTGATAATTTACAGTGGGCTGAATTAGGATGCTTAAATTTAATTAATATCTTCTCGTTGCGCCTAGTTGGTTGATGAGCATTCTCAACACGATTATTTAGTCTTTTATGAGTGCGATGCTCAGTTTTAGGGCACATAAGCTTAATCGGCTTAATGTAACTTCTGAGCTTATCAGTAACAATTACTCTTGGAGCTGGATAATGACCCAATAATTTTGATAAAAAACGAATAGCTGATTTTTTATTACGACGCTTCTGCAGTAATACTTCTAATTCATGCCCCTCAGAGTCAACAGCTCTCCATAATATAAATACCTCGCCTTTAATCTTAATATTCATCTCATCTAAATGCCATTTATCAGTTGGTTTCCTCTCTCGCTTTCTGATAACATCTTGAAAATAAACCGCAAATTTATTGCACCAAAATCTTACTGTCTCATGACTTAAAATAATACCTCGATAGGCCATCTGTTCTTGTACATCTCTGTAACTATTATTGAATCGATGATATAACCATACTGCATGGCTAATAATGCTTACTGGAAAACGATGTCTCTTTGGGGATTGAATAATACACATAGCACTGAAATTTAGGTAACAATTATCACTGATAATCTATAAATTATTCCCTACATTTGCTCAATACTTAATTTACATTTCTCTTAACTTGACGGTGCCATAAAATGTTACAATTTAGGTAAAATTACGGTCAAATAATCGCTTTTTAACTGAACAAGATTTTAAAAAAGCAATTTAAAGTAAGTATATATAAGCTTACATTCTATTTAACGCAATTATCAAGCCACAATTATCAAGCCATTATGAAAATTTCAAAATAATGGCTTGAAATTCACATGATTATGCATTAGTTGTATAGATAGGTAGTTGGGTATATGCTAGCTCTTTTCTATTATATACTCGGTGAACTTCAAGAATTGGCGTTGTCGTGTCTAAAGATCTCCGCTGCTCACGTACTAATGTACGCTCCGCTGCTCGACTTTGACACTCCTAGCTCTTCTTGAAGTTGACCTTCGTCTACCAACTCTTCATTTACGAGCAGTATATATAATATTTGACTTAACTAAATTAAAGAGGATTTAATGCAAATATCAGTATCAGGTCAACATATTTCTATTGGGAATTCTTTGCAAGATTATGTAAGAAACCGTACTATGCAGGTGTCAGAAAAGTATTTTTGTGATGTAATAATTAGTGCAAACGTGCATTTTTCTAAACAAGGATTTCAACTAGTTTGTGATATTGTCGTGAATGATGGTACAGGCAGACATATGATATTGAAAGGTAACGCTGCTTCAGATGACATATATTCAGCGTTTGATATTGCTCTTGCTAGGCTTGAAAAGCAGCTTAGAAAGTATAAATCTAAGCTCAAGGATCGTCATGATAGAGTTAAAATATCCGAAGTAACATCTAAAGCAGTTAAATATACTATAACACCCAATCAATATGAACATGAAGACGAAGATAATGTGGCAGCATATGATAATCCTGTAATTATAGCAGAAAAATCTGTAGAAATATTAACTCTATCAGTAAGTGGAGCAGTGATGAAAATGGATCTTGAGAACCTTCCTGCTTTAATGTTTCAAAATAGTCATACTAATCGCATGAATGTAGTTTATTACCGTCGGGATGGGAATATATCTTGGATAGATTCCAAATAAATTCTTGCTGCTTATATACTCAGGTAGAACTTCAAGAATTGGCGTTGTCGTGTCTAAAGATATCCGCGGCACCGTCAGTTAAGTAAAATAGTATCAAAAAGGGCACCGTCAAGTTAAGAGAAATATAAATTAAGTATTGAGCAAATGTAGGGAATAATTTATAGATTATCAGTAACAATTGTTACCTAAATTTCAGTGCTATGTGTATTATTCAATCCCCAAAGAGACATCGTTTTCCAGTAATCATTATTAGCCATGCAGTATGGTTATATCATCGATTCAATAATAGTTACAGAGATGTACAAGAACAGATGGCCTATCGAGGTATTATTTTAAGTCATGAGACAGTAAGATTTTGGTGCAATAAATTTGCGGTTTATTTTCAAGATGTTATCAGAAAGCGAGAGAGGAAACCAACTGATAAATGGCATTTAGATGAGATGAATATTAAGATTAAAGGCGAGGTATTGATATTATGGAGAGCTGTTGACTCTGAGGGGCATGAATTAGAAGTATTACTGCAGAAGCGTCGTAACAAAAAATCAGCTATTCGTTTTTTATCAAAATTATTGGGTCATTATCCAGCTCCAAGAGTAATTGTTACTGATAAGCTCAGAAGTTACATTAAGCCGATTAAGCTTATGTGCCCTAAAACTGAGCATCGCACTCATAAAAGACTAAATAATCGTGTTGAGAATGCTCATCAACCAACTAGGCGCAACGAGAAGATATTAATTAAATTTAAGCATCCTAATTCAGCCCACTGTAAATTATCACTGATGGGAAAAGTCAGAAATATATTTGCCGTAAATGTTGGAAGATATAGTAAAACAGCAATTGAGCAAAGAATTGCATTTGCATCAGCTAAATCCATTTGGGACGAAGCCACTCAAAGACTTCTTGCTGCCTGAAATCTAAAAATATAGCTCTTTTTGATACTATTTTACTTAACTTGACGGTGCCACTTAAATTATTCTAGCCAGTTTTAACGAACTCTCTATTCATATTTTTACAAGTTTATTGACTGTTCTGTGCAAATTATTTTATAAATTTCACATTTCTCAAGCAGTTTAGCGTGAGTATCCCTTGCAATTAACCGTCCATGATCAATTACCAAAATTTCGTCAGCCTGCTCTATACTTGAAATACGATGAGCGATAGATAATATAGTTTTGTCTTTCATTATTTTTTGTAATCTATCTAGTAATTTTTGTTCACTCTCGCTATCTAAAGCACTCATTGCTTCATCTAGAAGTAAAATTTCTGGGTTATATAGAATTGCCCTACTAATAGCTATTCGTTGTTTCTGTCCTCCAGATAATTTAATGCCCTTCTCACCAATTTCGGTATCTAGTCCTTCTTGAAGATTTTGAACAAAATCCATTATTCCGGTATAATTAGCTGCTTTTATTATTTCTTCTTCACTAGCATCTGGTTTAGCAAAAACGATATTTGACCTAATCGTACCAGAGAAAATACTTGAATCCTGTGGGACATAGGCAATCATACGCCTTATCTGCTGGTCATTAGTCTCTGATATATCTTGCTTGGCAATTCTAATAATTCCTTTTTTAGGAAAATAAAATTTTAACATTAACTGCATCATGGTACTTTTACCAGCACCTGATCTGCCAACTATACCAATAAATTTACCTCTATCTATTTTAAATGACAGATCATCTATAACTAAACTATCTAATCTTGATGGATATATAAAGCTTACATTTTCAAACTCTATAATCCTAGAAGTCTTATTATCTTGATAATCACATATTTGGATATTGGTGTGTTGATTATTTTTGGAAGAATAATCTATAAGAGCAAAAACCCTTTCTGAAGCTACAAGAGATGAATGCACCTCACTTAGAAGCTCAAAAATACCCCCGCTGCTCATACCGGCGATTATAGCGTAATAAATAAATGATATCATCTGACCTGATGATAAATCGCCATGTATTATATCTCTGCTACCTACCCATATCACTATAGTGATAGAGAATAGTATAACTGAAATAGCTATCGCGAAAAATATAGAACGGATTTTCAAGCGATCTGCTGTATGCTTTAAATAATCAGAAATTTGCCTATTGAAATCAGATATTTTATTTGCCTGCTGATTAAAAGCTTGTATCGTGCAAATATTTGATACAGTTTCTTCTAAATTAGCTGCAATATTGGCTTGCGACTTGAGAGCATTTTTTGATAAATTTCTTACATATTTACCAAATTTCATTAGTGGTAACAATAAT
Organism: Candidatus Tisiphia endosymbiont of Neophilaenus lineatus; assembly: GCF_964264975.1. NCBI lineage: Bacteria > Pseudomonadati > Pseudomonadota > Alphaproteobacteria > Rickettsiales > Rickettsiaceae > Candidatus Tisiphia > Candidatus Tisiphia endosymbiont of Neophilaenus lineatus. The sequence continues at coordinate 228,977 of NZ_OZ183649.1, forward strand.
AATGGTATAATGGTAATGACAATCACAGCGAGTTTAGGGCTCTGAAAGAACATCAATATAATTCCACCAATTAGCATTATTGAGTTACGAACAAAGAAAGAGAGAAAATTGATAATCAACTTGGAGATAAGTTCTATATCTATAGTCAGGCGGGAGATGATATCACCAATTTTTACCTCTTCAAAACAAGCAATATCAAAATTAATTATATTACTGTAAGCTTCTTGCCTAATTGTACTCACAATTTTTTCAGCAATATTATTAATGAAATAAGAACGGAAAAAACTACCTATACTAAAAATTACTATTAAAATAGTAATATATAATATCGATTGATCAATTGACTGCAGATAATGTGTATTTAAACCATTATCAATTAACTGTCTAAAACTACTACCTATTGCTAGCAACGAAATTGACACACATAATAAGGCCAACATAACAATTGCTAGATCTAATTTATAGAGCTTTAAGTAACTAATAAATCTATAAGGAATTGTCTTATGTATTGTAAACATAATTATTAAATAGCTGGTGCCGGATGTCGGATTTGAACTGACGACCTACCGCTTACAAGGCGGTTGCTCTACCACTGAGCTAATCCGGCAAATAAGAAAAAGTTCTAAAGTCAAGCACCTATTAAGGTTGTTGTCATCTTCGCAAAAGCTGAAATCCAAAAAATAGCCTACAAAGGTTATTAGACATTATGGATTCCCGCCTACACGAAAATGACATCGATTTGGGTGTTTTAGATTCCTGCCGCAGCTCGAATGACATCCCCCTCAGAGGGGGGAATCCACCTTAAGCTTTTTTTGACTCTTTCTTAGGAGGTTTTATTTTACGATTCTTAATTTTAACTTCCATTTTCTTTTTGATTGATGCCGGAAGTAATATACCGGCTTCCTCAATAAACCTAGCAACACGATCTGTAGGCTGAGCCCCCGTACTTAACCAATATTCTATACGATCAGATTTTAGAACCACACGATTTGCATCACCTCTGACAAGCATTGGGTCATAAGTACCTACTTTCTCCAAAAAATCACCATCCCTAGGAGCTGTTGCATTAGCTACAACTACTCTATAATGAGGACGCTTCTTTGCCCCACCTCTTGCCAAACGAATTTTTGTTGCCATATACCTCTATTTCACTATTTAATCTTTTCTTCTTTAAAAGGAACATGCTTCCTGACTACAGGATCATACTTCTTAAATGATAACTTCTCAGTTTGAGTTTTAGGGTTGCGTTTCTTTACCAAAAAATACCCTGTACCAGCTGTACTAACAAGTCTTACCAAAACATTCTTATTTTTTTTAGCCACAACTATCAGACCTTTTTGTATTATTTATAAAATAAACTGTTGGTCATAATAAAGTAAGCTGGAAAATAGTCAAGAGTAAAATAACGGTTGTTCAACTGTTTATCGTCCTTAATGGCACCGTCAAGTTAAGAGAAATGTAAATTATACTAATTGCAATAATGAACACGGTGTTATAAAATGGGTTTTTAACTGATAAATAGGTACTCAAATAGCTAGGTTAATATTACCGCAAGGTTTTGAAGGTCATGATTTTATAAAAATGATGAAACATGAGCCGCATGGTCGAAATCGTATACGTGTATTGGCGATGTATCACCTTCAATTAGGCAAATCTTTTAAAGCCATATCTGAAATAGTGAAGTCACACTGGAAAACTGTGCAATCATCGCTCAGAAGATTTAGGAATCATGGTTTTGAAGGATTATTTGAATCACAAAGAAGCGGTGCCCCTAGGAAGATTAACAGTATACAAGAGTCTGCTATTTTTGATAAAATCAATACGCTCAGTGAAAGTAAAACTGGTGGGTATATAACTGGAAAGGAGCTACATATCATGTTAGTTGAGGAATATGGTGCTAAATGTGCTTTAAAAACAGTCTACAAGGCACCGTCAAGTTAAGAGAAATGTAAATTAAGTATTGAGCAAATGTAGGGAATAATTTATAGATTATCAGTGACAATTGTTACCTAAATTTCAGTGCTATGTGTATTATTCAATCCCCAAAGAGACATCGTTTTCCAGTAAGCATTATTAGCCATGCAGTATGGTTATATCATCGATTCAATAATAGTTACAGAGATGTACAAGAACAGATGGCCTATCGAGGTATTATTTTAAGTCATGAGACAGTAAGATTTTGGTGCAATAAATTTGCGGTTTATTTTCAAGATGTTATCAGAAAGCGAGAGAGGAAACCAACTGATAAATGGCATTTAGATGAGATGAATATTAAGATTCAAGTCGAGGTATTGATATTATGGAGAGCTGTTGACTCTGAGGGGCATGAATTAGAAGTATTACTGCAGAAGCGTCGTAATAAAAAATCAGCTATTCGTTTTTTATCAAAATTATTGGGTCATTATCCAGCTCCAAGAGTAATTGTTACTGATAAGCTCAGAAGTTACATTAAGCCGATTAAGCTTATGTGCCCTAAATGAGCATCGCACTCATAAAAGACTAAATAATCGTGTTGAGAATGCTCATCAACCAACTAGGCGCAACGAGAAGATATTAATTAAATTTAAGCATCCTAATTCAGCCCACTGTAAATTATCACTGATGGGAAAAGTCAGAAATATATTTGCCGTAAATGTTGGAAGATATAGTAAAACAGCAATTGAGCAAAGAATTGCATTTGCATCAGCTAAATCCATTTGGGACGAAGCCACTCAAAGACTTCTTGCTGCCTGAAATCTAAAAATATAGCTCTTTTTGATACTATTTTACTTAACTTGACGGTGCCATACACATAGCACTGAAATTTAGGTAACAATTGTTACTGATAATCTATAAATTATTCCCTACATTTGCTCAATACTTAATTTACATTTCTCTTAACTTGACGGTGCCTTGTAGACTGTTTTTAAAGCACATTTAGCACCATATTCCTCAAGTAACATGATATGTAGCTCTTTTCCAGTTATATACCCACCAGTTTTACTTTTACTGAGCGTATTGATTTTATCAAAAAGAGCAGATTCTTGTATAGTGTTAATCTTCCTAGGGGCACCGCTTCTTTGTGATTCAAATAATCCTTCAAAACCATGATTCCTAAATCTTCTGAGCGATGATTGCACAGTTTTCCAGTGTGACTTCACTATTTCAGATATGGCTTTAAAAGATTTGCCTAATTGAAGGTGATACATCGCCAATAAACGTATACGATTTCGACCATGCGGCTCATGTTTCATCATTTTTATAAAATCATGACCATGAAAACCTTGTGGTAATATTAACTTAGCCATTTGAGTACCTTTTATCAGTTAAAAACCCATCTTAGACCACTGCGTTAATTATTGCAATTGGTATCAGATATGGCTTTAAAAAATTTGCCTAATTGAAGGTGATACATCGCCAATAAACGTATACGATTTCGACCATGCGGCTCATGTTTCATCATTTTTATAAAATCATGACCTTCAAAACCTTGCGGTAATATTAACCTAGCTATTTGAGTACCTATTTATCAGTTAAAAACCCATTTTATAACACCGTGTTAATTATTGCAATTGGTATAATGGGTTTCTATAATTTTATATTCCCTAATTGTGGTCGTTATTATGGTTGTTCGTGTCTCCCTGTAAATCGACAAGGGAAGTATAAAACGTTGAGTTAGCAACAGGGTAGGGCAAGGAGAAGGGTGGGGGAGAAACGGAATCATCAGAAACTGTATCAAGATTAACAGTAGGATTAACAACAAGAGTATCATCCTCTACTTTTGCTGATTTACTAAAGTAGCTATTAGATGGAAGACTATCAGTCATAAATTTATGCTCATTAGTATTAATTAAAGATATAATCTAATAAATGTTAATGAATATAAGATAAATATTACAAAATTATTAAATTATAGCAATTAACTTTTACTAGAAGAACATATATACGCATACTTGACCTTTTTGTAAAGCACCGGGTAATTGAATCATCATGTAGAGTTGTCAACTTTTTTTATTCTTATCGTGGAATTCTTATATTAATTGTAAAAATTTATCTAAGGTAATTAGTGTTTAGTTATAATATGTTATTATAATAAAATATATATATAAAGGAGGTATAATACCAATTGCAATAATTAACACGGTGTATTTATCCAATCTCTATACATAATTGATTTTACTAAATCTACATTATGAGCAAGTTGATTCCAAGCGTAACAAGCCATAGTAACGATATCTTCATATACACCATAACATTGGTTAGACAAGAAATGATTTTTAATCCATTCCCAAACTTGTTCCATTGCATTAAGTTCCGGTGCATAGGGCGGAAGCGGTATCAAAGTGATATTGCTTGGCACAGTTAGTTTTTTGGCTGTGTGCCAACCTGCATTATCCGTTAGTAAAGCTATATGTCGGTTGCCTTGAATACTGCGAGAAAGCTCTTCTAAGAATTTATTCATTGCCTGTGTGTTTGCATATGGTAAAATTAATGCACAAGCTTCTCCTGTCTCATGGCAAGCAGCTCCGTAAATATATGTTGAAATAAATTGCTGTTGCCGAACTTTACGGGGTCTAGTGCCACGCTTAGCCCATATACGAGTTAAGCTACCTTGTTGCCCCACTCTAGTTTCATCCTGAGACCATATATCAACTTTACATCTATCGATATTTTTTGCTAATAATTTTGTTAACATGTCTGGAAAGTTTTTTTATATCTATTTTGAGTCTCTTGATTTGATTTTGGATGCATTGAACGAGAAGTAATCCAGCTAAAACCAAGGCGGTGCATAGTATTGTAGACTGTTTTGAAAGCACATTTAGCACCATATTCCTCAAGTAACATGATATGTAGCTCTTTTCCAGTTATATACCCACCAGTTTTACTTTTACTGAGCGTATTGATTTTATCAAAAAGAGCAGATTCTTGTATAGTGTTAATCTTCCTAGGGGCACCGCTTCTTTGTTATTCAAATAATCCTTCAAAACCATGATGCCTAAATCTTCTGAGCGATGATTGCATGGTTTTCCAGTGTGACTTCACTATTTCAGATATGGCTTTAAAAGATTTGCCTAATTGAAGGTGATACATCGCCAATAAACGTATACGATTTCGACCATGCGGCTCATGTTTCATCATTTTTATAAAATCATGACCTTCAAAACCTTGCGGTAATATTAACCTAGCTATTTGAGTACCTATTTATCAGTTAAAAACCCATCTTAGACCACTGCGTTAATTATTGCAATTGGTATAACTATTATTGAATCGATGATATAACCATACTGCATGGCTAATAATGATTACTGGAAAACGATGTCTCTTTGGGGATTGAATAATACACATAGCACTGAAATTTAGGTAACAATTGTTACTGATAATCTATAAATGATTCCCTACATTTGCTCAATACTTAATTTACATTTCTCTTAACTTGACGGTGCCTGTAGATTTAGTAAAATCAATTATGTATAGAGATTGGATAAATACACCGTGTTAATTATTGCAATTAGTATGATACAAGAAAGAAAGGTTGCACCAGAACTTATCTCGATTGTAGATGATCCCAAAAGTACTGAGTTTGGAGAGAAAATTGTTCAATTTGATAGAGTAGAAGATAAAATTAACAATACAGTAAGTGGATCATTATATATAAGTGCAAGCTGTAATATCTATGATAACCTAATTAGTACTGCTTTAAAAAATAATCAGTACATATTTTGTAAAGGAGGGTTTCTAGAAGTAGTGGGATACCAAGGGGCTGTTTGTCAAGATCAAGGATTTAGTTGGGAGATGGTAAAAAAACATTATACAGATCAGGTACAAACTACTCATAAGACCGTACAATTTCCTGATATAATATTTATTTGTGTTAATTCTTTTAGTAGATCACAAATAATGGCTAAATGTAGTAATAGTAAAAGTTGGGAGTCAAAAATGACTGTAGATGAGTACAATCATTATTCTAATAAAATGAGAGCGACTTATGAAATTATTGTAGCAGATCACGAATTGATAGCAAGAACAACAGTATTGCTTATTGATCCTATGGATTGTACATTTGCTAAAACTTGGGAATCGCAAATAAAACCTGAAATAGATCAGTTAATGGGTTTGATCACAGAGACCTGTGATTATTGTTAGTGAGTATACTCAATGAATTGCAAGATTTTGGAATATATACTCAAATCAATCGAAATTTTTTCTTAAAAGCTTGACCTTTGGTTAAAAACTGATTATGCAAGAGATAAACAACTATAACTATTATTAAAATGTTTTTATTAGAACTAAAAAAAATAAACGGAACTCTTGATACGATACATTTTATAGGTATCGGAGGAATCGGTATGAGTGGCATTGCCGAAATACTACATAATCTCGGATATAAAGTGCAAGGGTCTGATATAGCAGAAAATTATAATACCAAAAGACTAGAAAATAATGGTATTAAGGTTTTCCTAGGTCATCAAGGACAAAATGTCACTAATGTTTCATATGTAGTGGTATCATCAGCTATAAATAAAGATAATCCTGAAATTCAGGAAGCCTTACATAGAAAGATACCAATAATTAGGCGTGCTGAGATGCTGGCTAAATTAATGAGGCTAAAATATTCTGTAGCAATCTCTGGTTCGCATGGAAAGACTACTACAACATCACTAGTTGCTTGTTTATTTGAAGCTGCCGGGCTTTGTCCAACTTTAATTAATGGTGGTATTGTTAATAGTAAATCTACTAATGCCTATCTTGGGTCTGGGAATTATCTGATAGCCGAAGCCGATGAGTCTGACGCAACTTTCATTCACATACCAGCAACCGTTGCTGTAATAACTAATATCGATTCTGAACATCTAGATTTTTACCATGATTTTGATAGTTTAATTCAAGCTTTTAGAAGTTTTATAACTAATTTACCATTTTATGGTTTTGCAGTTGTTTGTATTGATCATCAAGCTGTTAGAAAACTAGTAAATGACATAGTTGAGCGTAGAATCATAACTTATGGAATAGACTCGGATGATGCTAACATACAAGCCTTTAATTTAGATTCTGATATTGAATCGTCAACTTTTGATGTGCGAATTAGTTTACCTAATGTAAATGGCGTAACAACTATCGAGAGAATCACTTTACCTACCCCAGGAAGACATAATATCCTTAATGCTCTTGCTGCTATCGCGATAGCTGTGGAGCTTGATTTTGGTATCAAAATTATTAAAAATGGATTTAATAGCTTTAAAGGGATAAAACGCCGATTTACTAAAGTGGCAGAATATAACAATGCTACGATAATTGATGACTATGCTCACCATCCGGAGGAAGTAAAAGCTACACTTGCTACGGCAAGAAATATTGCTAATAAGCGAAAGAGTAAGGTTATAGCAATCTTTCAACCACATAGATATTCAAGAGTTAAATATTTATTTGATGATTTTGTAACTTGTTTTTCTGACGCTGACCAGTTGTATATTACAGATATATATGCTGCCGGTGAACAGCCAATAGATGGTATAACGGGAAGAAACTTAGTAAACAAAATCAAAAATACTAAATCCCATGCAATGGTATCATTTATTGAGAATCACGAGGATATAGCTGGCATTATTGCCAAGGAGGCTATGCCAAATGATATAATAATTATGATGGGTGCTGGAAGTATTTCTACTTGGGTAAATAATGTGCATCAGCAATTTACGCGAGAACGTCATTGCGAGAAGGCATAAGCCAGTGAAGCAATCCATTTTGGTTATTTTTTGGATTGCTTTGTCGCTACTAAAGTAGCTCCTCGCAATGATGGCATGGACTCCGTCCAAACCCATCAATGGACTCCGTCCATATATTAGTACGTGAGCAGCGGAGATCTTTAGACACGACAACGCCAATTCTTGAAGTTCTACCTGAGTAGATGACGTTATTTTAACAAATTTATTAAGTAGATATTTTATAATTATGGAATTACTTGGTGAATATAGGAATAATTACAATCTAAGTCATCTAACTTGGTTTAAAGTTGGTGGACCTGCGGAGATATTTTTTAAACCATTAGACTCAATGACTTTAGCAGATTTTGTAGCACAAAACCAACAACAGAGACCAATAACTGTTTTAGGGGCTGGATCAAATATTATTATTAGAGATGGTGGTATAGAGGGAGTTGTAATAAAACTTGGTCAAAATTTTACTAATATAGAATTAATGCCGAATAATCAAATATCGGTAGGGAGTAGTTGCCTTAATTTTAACCTTGCTAAATTTTGTCAGGTACATTCAATTACTGGCTTTGAGTTTCTCAGCGGTATACCGGGTACTATAGGTGGTGGAGTGGTTATGAACGCTGGGGCGTATGGTTCAGAGTTTAAAGATATCATAATAGCAATTGAAGCAATAGATTCTAGAGGGAATTTTATCCTAATCCCTAACGAGGAGATAGGTTTTAAATATCGTGGTAATAATTTACCACAAGAGTTGATTATAACCAAGGCGATCTTTAAGACAGCTATAGGAGATAGTCATATGATCTTAGAAAAAATGAATGAAATAAATAAAAATAGACTAGCAACCCAGCCGATTAAAGAACGGACGAGCGGCAGTACATTTGCTAATCCAGAGAATCATAAAGCATGGCAATTAATTGACAAAGCTGGTATGAGGGGATACAGAATTGGCGGGGCTTCTATGTCACAACTACATTGTAATTTTATGATAAACCATGGTAATAGCTCTGCTCGTGATTTAGAAGATCTAGGTGTTCTTGTTAAAAAAAATGTATTTGAAGATAGTGGAATTAGTTTAGAATGGGAGATTAAACGAATAGGGAAATATGCATAAATATCAAACAAGCTTTATTGCCAATTCTAAGGTTACAATATTAAGCGATAAAGGAAAAAAACATGTGGCAGTAGTAGGTGGCGGTATGTCGGCTGAGCGAGAAGTTTCTTTAGTATCGTCTTCGGGGGTTAACCAAGCGTTGGTAGATAGTGGGTATAAAGTTACTTGCATAGATATGGGAGTAGATATTGCTTCAGTATTGTTGCAGATAAAGCCTGATATAGTTTATAATTGTTTACATGGCACTTATGGTGAAGATGGTTGTTTGCCTGGATTACTCAATATCCTACGAATTCCTTATACTCATAGTGGTGTTCTTGCTTCTTCTTTAGCATTTAGTAAAACACATGCAAAAGCATGGTTTGTTGTTAATGATATTAAGATAGCCAAGAGTATTGTCATTAATAAATCTGACAATATTAGCAACGACCCTATGCCAAGACCATATGTGATAAAACCTCTCACCCAAGGATCAAGCATAGGCGTTGAAATAATATTTGTTGAAGATGATTTTAACTTTGCTGATTATGATTTTCCTTATGGTGATCAGGTAATGATTGAAGAATATATTAAGGGGAGAGAAATGCAGGTAGCCGTTTTAAACGGCAAAGCTTTAGGGGTATTGGAAATAAAACTTCTGAAACAGCGTTTTTATGATTATAAGACTAAATACACAGATGGATTTGCTGAGCATTTATGTCCAGCTCCACTACCACAGAATATGTATAATAAATTATTAGAAGAGTCGGAAAAAATATATCAAACCATGAATTGTAGAGGTGTAGTTAGAGAGGAGTTTATTTTTGATGAAAGCAAGAATGAATTTTTTACTCTAGAAGTTAACACCCATCCTGGTATGACTTCCTTATCGATTATACCAGAAATAGCTGCCTTACAGGGGATGGATTTCCGTACACTAGTTGAAAGAATTTTAGAAACAGCATGTATTGACACATGAAGAGGAATAAAGCGTCTAGTAAGAAGAAAAAAGCCAATATACCGCTGCGACGAAAGTTGGCAGTGTTGTATATTAGAGTGGTATGTTTTATTAAAATTGCCCTAGTGGTTTTGCTGTCTGCATTTTTCTTTACTAGCTATTTTGCTCCTATAAGACAAGAAATTATCCAAAATACTTACGAATTTACTTCTGATATTGGATTTAAACTTGAAAATGTTTTAATAGAAGGACAATATAATACTAAGGCAGAAGATATATTGGCTACTTTAAATGCTGATAAGGGTACACCTATTCTTTCTCTAGATATGGAGGCAATAAAGAATAATTTGCAACGCAATCCTTGGATTAAAAATGTTGCAATTATCGAGAGAAGATTACCTAACACTATTTACATAAGATTAATTGAGAGAGTGCCTATTGCTATTTGGCAGATTAACGGGCAAGTTTTTCTTATTGATCAAGAAGGATATAAAATTACCAATAATATAGGTAGTTTCTCTAATCTTTTGCATGTTGTGGGATCAGATGCTAATATTTATACTAGCAAATTAATTCAGGATTTAGCTAAACACCCTGAATTAGCTAAAAAAATTATCTCTTCTGTACGTTATGGAGGAAGACGTTGGGATTTAAATCTAGAACAAGGTATTACTGTTAAAATGCCGGACTTAAGGTTTGAATATGCTTTAGATTATCTTGCAGGATTGGATATGAAAAATATATTATTTAATCAGAACTATAAAATTGTAGATTTACGAGATTCGAGTAAAGTTTACATGGAAAAATATTAAAAGTTATGAAAGCCAAATTGTCTAACTTTGTTACTCTTGACCTTGGTAGTAGTAAAATAGCTTGCATTGCGGCATATATTGACAAAAGAGAGGAAGCAAAAATAATAAGCCAAAATCTGTATTACTCAAAAGGCATTAAATCAGGAGTCATATTAGATTTAAAAGAGGCAGAAAATAGCATAGTCGGGGCGATTTATGCATTAGAAAAAGATTGCGGTAAAAACATAAAAAAAATAACTATATCACTAACAGGCTATGGCACTAAGTCTTATTACATAAATAATAAAATAAAACTTTCTAATCAGCCAATTTCACAGCAAGATATCAAAAAACTTATCAAAAAAGCCTTATTGGAGTTCAAGCTTAAAGACCGAGAAATTATTCATTATTTTCCTATAGAATTTATTCTTGACGATAATAATGCTATTGAAGACCCAGTTGGGATGTTTGGCAAAGAATTAGGGTGTGAATTACATATTATTACAGCAAATTCTAATATGCTGATGAATATTACCAATTGTTTTGCAAAATGTCATGTTGAAATAAATAATATTATATTAGCAATTTACGCTTCGGGAATTGCTTGTCTTTCAGAAGATGAAAAAGCTCTTGGTTCTATTATAATTGATATGGGTGCTAGAACTACCTCATTTGGTGTATTCGTCTCAGGTAAATTACTATATACAAGCTACATAGATATAGGTAGCTTTCATATTACATCTGACATAGCAAAAGTCTTTTCAGTAAGCCTTGATGTTGCAGAAAAACTTAAAATTCTTCATGGTAATGCTATGCCATCTTCTTTTGATAAAGATAGTGTTATTATTTTAGAAGATTCTGAAATGGAGATTCCTGATAGCGGTAGACCAACAATTACTTCAAAATATCTTGCATCTGTCATTAATCCAAGAGTAGAAGAAATATTATTGATGGTTCAAGCAGAATATGACAAAGTTGTTGCAGGCAATATGATCGCTTATCGCATTGTTATTACCGGCGGTGGGGCAATGCTTCGAGGAGTAAAAGAACTGGCAAGCAAAATTTTTGAAAAACAAGTACGAATTGGTAAACCAGAGGTCTTAATAGGTTTTGCTGAAGATTATAATCCCCATATATACTCCACTTCTATAGGTATGGTAAAAAATCAATCTTTAAAAATACAAAAAAATAATTTTGATATGAATGATAATAATGATACTAGTTGGTTTAAAAAGTTTCTAATTTGGCTAAAAGAGAATATTTGAAAAGAAAATGCCTAATACTCGATAATCAAGTTTTTTAGAATTATTAAAAAATACGTCATTGCGAGGAGCCGCTGAAAGCGGCGACGTGGCAATATTTTGAAGTAGCAACTCTTACTTCACAAGATCGCCACGACACCTAAAGGTGTCTCGCGATGACGATTATACAAAAAATGTACTACGCTATTAGCCTTACAGGCTGACTTTAAAATTACCCTAGCTTGAAGTGTTATACCAATTGTAATAATTAACACGGTGTATTTATCCAATCTCTATACATAATTGATTTTACTAAATCTACATTATGAGCAAGTTGATTCCAAGCGTAACAAGCCATAGTAACGATATCTTCATATACACCATAACATTGGTTAGACAAGAAATGATTTTTAATCCATTCCCAAACTTGTTCCATTGCATTAAGTTCCGGTGCATAGGGCGGAAGCGGTATCAAAGTGATATTGCTTGGCACAGTTAGTTTTTTGGCTGTGTGCCAACCTGCATTATCCATTAGTAAAGCTATATGTCGGTTGCCTTGAATACTGCGAGAAAGCTCTTCTAAGAATTTATTCATTGCCTGTGTGTTTGCATATGGTAAAATTAATGCACAAGCTTCTCCTGTCTCATGGCAAGCAGCTCCGTAAATATATGTTGAAATAAATTGCTGTTGCCGAACTTTACGGGGTCTAGTGCCACGCTTAGCCCATATACGAGTTAAGCTACCTTGTTGCCCAACTCTAGTTTCATCCTGAGACCATATATCAACTTTACATCTATCGATATTTTTTGGTAATAATTTTGTTAACATGTCTGGAAAGTTTTTTTATATCTATTTTGAGTCTCTTGATTTGATTTTGGATGCATTGAACGAGAAGTAATCCAGCTAAAACCAAGGCGGTGCATAGTATTGTAGACTGTTTTTAAAGCACATTTAGCACCATATTCCTCAAGTAACATGATATGTAGCTCTTTTCCAGTTATATACCCACCAGTTTTACTTTTACTGAGCGTATTGATTTTATCAAAAAGAGCAGATTCTTGTATAGTGTTAATCTTCCTAGGGGCACCGCTTCTTTGTGATTCAAATAATCCTTCAAAACCATGATTCCTAAATCTTCTGAGCCATGATTGCACGGTTTTCCAGTGTGACTTCACTATTTCAGATATGGCTTTAAAAGATTTGCCTAATTGAAGGTGATACATCGCCAATAAACGTATACGATTTCGACCATGCGGCTCATGTTTCATCATTTTTATAAAATCATGACCATGAAAACCTTGTGGTAATATTAACCTAGCCATTTGAGTACCTTTTATCAGTTAAAAACCCATCTTAGACCACTGCGTTAATTATTGCAATTGGTATTAGGTTTGTGGTTTATTCTTTAGAGCCTTCGCTGTCGTCTCCTAATATTGGTCGATCATCTTGCTCGTCAGTGAACAACCGTAAGGTAGAATTTAAATTAGACGTTAAGGAAGGCTGTAAGGCATTATCAGTAGCATTAGGAAACTGTACGGCATTATACCAATTGCAATAATTAACACGGTGTATTTATCCAATCTCTATACATAATTGATTTTACTAAATCTACATTATGAGCAAGTTGATTCCAAGCGTAACAAGCCATAGTAACGATATCTTCATATACACCATAACATTGGTTAGACAAGAAATGATTTTTAATCCATTCCCAAACTTGTTCCATTGCATTAAGTTCCGGTGCATAGGGCGGAAGCGGTATCAAAGTGATATTGCTTGGCACAGTTAGTTTTTTGGCTGTGTGCCAACCTGCATTATCCGTTAGTAAAGCTATATGTCGGTTGCCTTGAATACTGCGAGAAAGCTCTTCTAAGAATTTATTCATTGCCTGTGTGTTTGCATATGGTAAAATTAATGCACAAGCTTCTCCTGTCTCATGGCAAGCAGCTCCGTAAATATATGTTGAAATAAATTGCTGTTGCCGAACTTTACGGGGTCTAGTGCCACGCTTAGCCCATATACGAGTTACGCTACCTTGTTGCCCAACTCTAGTTTCATCCTGAGACCATATATCAACTTTACATCTATCGATATTTTTTGCTAATAATTTTGTTAACATGTCTGGAAAGTTTTTTTATACTAATTGCAATAATTAACACGGTGTTAATTATTGCAATTGGTATAACATGATATGTAGCTCCTTTCCAGTTATATACCCACCAGTTTTACTTTCACTGAGCGTATTGATTTTATCAAAAATAGCAGACTCTTGTATACTGTTAATCTTCCTAGGGGCACCGCTTCTTTATGATTCAAATAATCCTTCAAAACCATGATGCCTAAATCTTCTGAGCCATGATTGCACAGTTTTCCAGTGTGACTTCACTATTTCAGATATGGCTTTAAAAGATTTGCCTAATTGAAGGTGATACATCGCCAATAAACGTATACGATTTCGACCATGCGGCTCATGTTTCATCATTTTTATAAAATCATGACCTTCAAAACCTTGCGGTAATATTAACCTAGCTATTTGAGTACCTATTTATCAGTTAAAAACCCATTTTATAACACCGTGTTCATTATTGCAATTAGTATTATATCTATTTTGAGTCTCTTGATTTGATTTTGGATGCATTGAACGAGAAGTAATCCAGCTAAAACCAAGGCGGTGCATAGTATTGTAGACTGTTTTTAAAGCACATTTAGCACCATATTCCTCAAGTAACATGATATGTAGCTCTTTTCCAGTTATATACCCACCAGTTTTACTTTTACTGAGCGTATTGATTTTATCAAAAAGAGCAGATTCTTGTATAGTGTTAATCTTCCTAGGGGCACCGCTTCTTTGTTATTCAAATAATCCTTCAAAACCATGATGCCTAAATCTTCTGAGCGATGATTGCATGGTTTTCCAGTGTGACTTCACTATTTCAGATATGGCTTTAAAAGATTTGCCTAATTGAAGGTGATACATCGCCAATAAACGTATACGATTTCGACCATGCGGCTCATGTGTCATCATTTTTATAAAATCATGACCTTCAAAACCTTGCGGTAATATTAACCTAGCTATTTGAGTACCTATTTATCAGTGAAAAACCCATTTTATAACACCGTGTTAATTATTGCAATTGGTATAAGGCAAGAGCATACTAAAAAAGTATTAGGGGAATTGCACAATTGCCAATATAATTAGATTTACGCTAATAATTTATACAAGGATCAATGACTATTTTTTTGACAATCATTATTGTTCTAATGATAGGATGTGCCGCACTGCTTTCAGCTACTGAAACGGGCATCACCGCGTCTTCTCCGGGGAAAATACAAACGTTTAAGGCAAAAGCTATTAAACGTAACACTGTATTACAAGTTCTCAAGAATAAAGAAAAAGTAATTGGCACATTATTGATTGGTAATACTCTGCTTAATACTGTTTGCACTACCATTGCTACCAGTATATTTATCGATTGGCTAGGTGATAGTGGCACTGTCGTAGCTTCAGCAGTGATGGCTTTCGTGATAATTGTTTTCGGCGAGATAATACCTAAAGCTATTGCTGTAGCAAAAGCAGAACAGTTAGCATTATTCACTTCTCCAGCAATTATATTTTTCCTAAAGCTTTTGAAACCAATTAATTCTCTTTTTGAAGTTATAGTTAAGCTGTTCTGTTTTATTTTCCGTATTAATCTACAACAAAATATCTCGGGAGCAGAAGAAGTCAGAGGAGTTATTGAACATTATCATCAAGAAGGTAATGTTTATAAATCTGACCGTGACATGTTAGGGGGTATATTAGATATTAGGAAAATGACAGTATCTGAAATTATGATACATAGAAGTAACATAGTAGCCATTAATGTAGATTTGCCTAAAGAGGAGATAGTGAGGCGAGCATTATTATCTAGCCCCCATACAAGAATACCATTATGGAAGGACACTCAGGACAACATAATTGGCGTACTTCACATGAGAGATCTACTCCGGGCTCTTTATGAAAAGAATAACGATGCAAAAAAAATTAATATCAAAGAATTAGTAAATCAGCCTTGGTTTATACCTGATAATGCTTTGGTAACTCATCAACTTCATGCTTTTAGAGAAAGAAAGAGCCATTTTGCCTGTGTTGTTGACGAATATGGTGATCTACAAGGTATTATTACTCTAGAAGATATTCTAGAAGAGATTGTTGGTCCTATTATCGATGAGCATGATTATCCTATTAACACAATTGTAAAAAAATCTGATGAGGAGTTTATTATTGATGGATCTGTAACCATAAGAGATGTAAATAGAGAATTAAATTGGAGTCTACCTGATGATGACGCAAATACCATAGCTGGCTTAATTATCCATACACTTGAGCGTATTCCCAATCAAGGAGAATCTATCAAGATATTTAATTTAAGTATCACTATTAACAAAAAAATAGGTAACAGACTTGATAGCATAAAAGTCATTATTCTACCAAATAAAGAATCTGAAAGTGATAAGTAGTCTTGGCAATTATTTACAAATATCTGCAATTTTATTCAGCATACTAACAGTTGTTAGTTCTTTATATTTATATCGTTCTGCTACTTTTTTTTTCTACCTTAGTTTCCTGTCAACATTATTATCTTTCTTGCTATTAGTATATGGATTTATCATATCAGATTTTTCTGTGCAGAATGTCTTTCTGAATTCTAGTACATTAAAGCCTCTAGGATTTAAGATTGCTGCTAGTTGGGCGAGTCATGAGGGGTCTATCCTATTATGGCTATGTTTATTACAAACTATAGGTGTTATTTATATTGCACTATTCAATAGCCGTCTAATTCAAGTCTATCACATAATTATACTAGCACTAATACAAATCTTATTCGGTAGTTTCATTTATTTTACCTCTAACCCATTTGATAGCCTATCCTTCCGTCCCACCCAGGGACTCGGCTTAAACCCCATGCTGCAAGATATTGCCCTAATAATACATCCCCCTATATTATATTTAGGCTATGTCTGTTACGTCGTACCTTTCACATCTGCTTGCGTAATCTTGCTTACGTCTAGTTTAGACTTTGTTAATCTCAGAGCAATTAAAATATTTACCAATTTAGGAATGCTATTTTCAACCTTAGGAATAGCACTAGGATCATGGTGGGCGTATAGAGAGCTTGGCTGGGGTGGTTTTTGGTTTTTTGATCCAGTAGAAAATATTTCCCTACTACCATGGCTGTCGGCTATCGTTCTACATCACTCAATCTTGGTAACGATAAAATCTGGACGAATGACAAACTGGAGCATAACCCTATCAATTATCACTTTTTTACTAGTAGTATTTAGTACGTTTTTAGTACGCTCAGGGCTAATCACCTCAATCCATTCTTTTGCCTCATCACCTGAGCGAGCAATCTACATGTTGGTAATATTTGCTATTATTGCTATATCAAGCTTAGTGTTACTGTTAGTAAAAGGACAAAATATCACTCAACCTGATTCTACAGGATTAGACAAGCATAACTTTAAGTACAAACTTATTATTTGGGGTAGTATATTTTTCTTAACAGCCCTAGTAATATTACTATGTGCCACCATTTACCCCATAGTTTATTCTTTATTATACCAAGAATCTATTACCATTAGTGAAATATTCTTTATCAATAATTTTATAATCTTCATTATTCCAACAGTTCTACTAGTTGGCATTGCTTATAATACCAGAAAAAAACAGCTACTAATTTTAGCTAGTTCTTTTGCAATAACTGTTATTAGCTCATACCAAATTCAGTATGGTTTTATTTCAGCATGTGCCGTAACATTCTCTCTTTTTCTAATAATACAAAATTGTTATTATATATTAGCAAAAAGCAATTTTTTTAGAACCAAACTAAAAGCTAATATTGCTATGATCTTAGGGCATTTAGGCTTTGGCTTACTTGTTTTAACTATTACTCTTAATTCATTATTACAAAGTGAAGTAGATTTTATAGGAAAAGTTGGAGACAAGGTAACAGCCGGTGGGTTTGAAGTTACCTTAAAAGATATGAGAGTATCCTCAGCCCAAAATTATTATCGGCAAATTGCTGAATTTTGGATTGAGGATCAACAAAATAATATCACCATCTTAAAGCCTGAGAATAGATTATATATAATAGAAAAACAACTATCCCAAGAAAGTAATATATATTCTTATTTAACTTATGATCTTTACGCGGTTCTAAGTAAAATTGATGATGATGTAATTCACGCAAAAATATATTACAAACCAATGATGAGTTTTATTTGGATATCTATTATGCTTATGGCTGGAGGATTCTTAATCGGATTATTAAAAACATGACAGTTTTTTCTTAATAGACTTCTTGCAGAATTCGCTTTTGCTAAGAAATTTTTAGGAGAAACGAAGCCGAACACCGCAACGTACATGGACGTAAGAGAGGAGTACAGGCAAGTTTCGACGGCACCGTCAAGTTAAGTAAAATAGTATCAAAAAGAGCTATATTTTTAGATTTCAGGCAGCAAGAAGTCTTTGAGTGGCTTCGTCCAAAATGGATTTAGCTGATGCAAATGCAATTCTTTGCTCAATTGCTGTTTTACTATATCTTCCAACATTTACGGCAAATATATTTCTGACTTTTCCCATCAGTGATAATTTACAGTGGGCTGAATTAGGATGCTTAAATTTAATTAATACTAATTGCAATAATTAACGCAGTGGTCTAAGATGGGTTTTTAACTGATAAATAGGTACTCAAATAGCTAGGTTAATATTACCGCAAGGTTTTGAAGGTCATGATTTTATAAAAATGATGAAACATGAGCCGCATGGTCGAAATCGTATACGTTTATTGGCGATGTATCACCTTCAATTAGGCAAATCTTTTAAAGCCATATCTGAAATAGTGAAGTCACACTGGAAAACTGTGCAATCATGGCTCAGAAGATTTAGGCATCATGGTTTTGAAGGATTATTTGAATCACAAAGAAGCGGTGCCCCTAGGAAGATTAACAGTATACAAGAGTCTGCTATTTTTGATAAAATCAATACGCTCAGTGAAAGTAAAACTGGTGGGTATATAACTGGAAAGGAGCTACATATCATGTTATACCAATTGCAATAATTAACACCGTGTTAATTATTGCAATTAGTATAAAAAAACTTTCCAGACATGTTAACAAAATTATTAGCAAAAAATATCGATAGATGTAAAGTTGATATATGGTCTCAGGATGAAACTAGAGTTGGGCAACAAGGTAGCTTAACTCGTATATGTGCTAAGCGTGGCACTAGACCCCGTAAAGTTCGGCAACAGCAATTTATTTCAACATATATTTACGGAGCTGCTTGCCATGAGACAGGAGAAGCTTGTGCATTAATTTTACCATATGCAAACACACAGGCAATGAATAAATTCTTAGAAGAGCTTTCTCGCAGTATTCAAGGCAACCGACATATAGCTTTACTAACGGATAATGCAGGTTGGCACACAGCCAAAAAACTAACTGTGCCAAGCAATATCACTTTGATACCGCTTCCGCCCTATGCACCGGAACTTAATGCAATGGAACAAGTTTGGGAATGGATTAAAAATCATTTCTTGTCTAACCAATGTTATGGTGTATATGAAGATATCGTTACTATGGCTTGTTACGCTTGGAATCAACTTGCTCATAATGTAGATTTAGTAAAATCAATTATGTATAGAGATTGGATAAATACACCGTGTTAATTATTGCAATTGGTATCAGATATGGCTTTAAAAGATTTGCCTAATTGAAGGTGATACATCGCCAATAAACGTATACGATTTCGACCATGCGGCTCATGTTTCATCATTTTTATAAAATCATGACCTTCAAAACCTTGCGGTAATATTAACCTAGCTATTTGAGTACCTATTTATCAGTTAAAAACCCATTTTATAACACCGTGTTAATTATTGCAATTAGTATTAATTCTATGATTTTAATTTTTTTAGTCTTATTTTATCTAGAATAGTAAAAAAAGGTTAAAAAAATACGATAAAAATGAAATTATAATTTACAAGGTTGTTAAGTATCTATAAGATTAGTATAATTATATAATAGTTAAAAAATATTAAGTACTACTTGTACATAAACAAAAAATATAATCAATATTTACTGATAGTAGACAGTTTACATGTGGGTATTTCTATGTGAATTGTTGGCTTTCTAGGTTATAGAATATATGACAGTAATCTTTTTATTTGTTAATAATCTATTATATTCTTAAAATTTAATAGTTCATGCATAAAGGAGTTAATTATGGTACGAAGAAATGACTACATACAAAAAGTTGATCAATTTATAGGTGGGAAAATCTATTCTTTAAGGCTTGCCAAAGGGTTGTCACGTCAACAACTTGCAGAGGTAATAGAGGTAACACATCAGCAGTTACAAAAATATGAGAAGGGTATTAATAGAATATCAATAGGTAGGTTGGTTCTTATTGCTAAAGCATTAGATAAAAATATCGATTATTTCTATCAAGGTTTAGAAGATGTTGACAATGTCGAGCCTGTGCTTACTCAACATCAGCGTATGTGTATAGAAGTATCAAGGAATTTTATGAAAATTCGTAACTCAGAACATCAGCAAGCAGTTAATGCATTGATACGTTCTTTGATTAAAGAAGATTAGGGAAAATGAAAAAATCATTGGTTCGTTATGAAACTAATAGTTGACAGAGATAAAAGAGTATAGTAATTGGATACGAGTAGTTAATAGGAATTAAGTAGCTATTTAAAAGAAAATAATTACATATTAATCAAAGATGTTTATGCCAATTATTATTTTAGTAGCACCTCAAATGGGTGAGAATATTGGTGCTACTGCTAGAGCAATGAAAAATTTTGATGTTTCAGAGTTGAGAATCGTTTTACCTAGAGATGGTTGGCCGAATGAACAGGCACGTAGTATGGCGGTATCAGCGGTAAATATCATAGATAATGCTAAGATTTATGATAGTTTGGAAGCAAGTATAGAGGATATTGATTATTTATATGCAACAAGTTCAGCAACACGTAATATCAATAAAAACTATGTTCTATCAGAGAATTTATGTCCGGATTATCCTACAGGTCTTAAAGTCGCTATCATGTTTGGTCGTGAAAATTGTGGTTTGCGAAATAGAGAAATTACTTATGCCCATAAAATTATTAACATTAATACAGGGGGTTTTATACCAATTGCAATAATTAACACGGTGTATTTATCCAATCTCTATACATAATTGATTTTACTAAATCTACATTATGAGCAAGTTGATTCCAAGCGTAACAAGCCATAGTAACGATATCTTCATATACACCATAACATTGGTTAGACAAGAAATGATTTTTAATCCATTCCCAAACTTGTTCCATTGCATTAAGTTCCGGTGCATAGGGCGGAAGCGGTATCAAAGTGATATTGCTTGGCACAGTTAGTTTTTTGGCTGTGTGCCAACCTGCATTATCCGTTAGTAAAGCTATATGTCGGTTGCCTTGAATACTGCGAGAAAGCTCTTCTAAGAATTTATTCATTGCCTGTGTGTTTGCATATGGTAAAATTAATGCACAAGCTTCTCCTGTCTCATGGCAAGCAGCTCCGTAAATATATGTTGAAATAAATTGCTGTTGCCGAACTTTACGGGGTCTAGTGCCACGCTTAGCCCATATACGAGTTAAGCTACCTTGTTGCCCAACTCTAGTTTCATCCTGAGACCATATATCAACTTTACATCTATCGATATTTTTTGCTAATAATTTTGTTAACATGTCTGGAAAGTTTTTTTATATGTATTTTGAGTCTCTTGATTTGATTTTGGATGCATTGAACGAGAAGTAACCCAGCTAAAACCAAGGCGGTGCATAGTATTGTAGACTGTTTTTAAAGCACATTTAGCACCATATTCCTCAACTAACATGATATGTAGCTCCTTTCCAGTTATATACCCACCAGTTTTACTTTCACTGAGCGTATTGATTTTATCAAAAATAGCAGACTCTTGTATACTGTTAATCTTCCTAGGGGCAGCGCTTCTTTGTGATTCAAATAATCCTTCAAAACCATGATTCCTAAATCTTCTGAGCCATGATTGCACAGTTTTCCAGTGTGACTTCACTATTTTAGATATGGCTTTAAAAGATTTGCCTAATTGAAGGTGATACATCGCCAATAAACGTATACGATTTCGACCATGCGGCTCATGTTTCATCATTTTTATAAAATCATGACCTTCAAAACCTTGCGGTAATATGAACCTAGCTATTTGAGTACCTATTTATCAGTTAAAAACCCATTTTATAACACCGTGTTAATTATTGCAATTAGTATTACTGACAAATAAAATAACAAAGTCTTTTTGTCTACCAAATTTTCTACTTAAAATTCTTTCAGCAAAATTAACTGCTGCATCATGAGCAGTAGTGGCTGTATCAGGCCTTTCTTTATTCTTGCCTACTTTAGTATTGATTATTTCAGTACGTTTAACTTGATCCTTATTAAGGAACTTGTTTACTAGGTCACTACTCATCAGGTCTTCTGTGAGTTTTCTCTCATTGCTGCTTGCATAATTAAGATAGAATCTTCTAGGAAAAAGACCTAATGGACATTCTTCTTGTGTTTTATACTGAATACATTAGTCTTGTCAAAACATACTAGATCGTGCCATAATTTTTGTGGTTCAAAATATCCAGCTAGATAAAAAATCTTTAACAAAGCTTCTTGCTGGGTTGGTGAGGTAAAACCTAATTTGCTAGCAGCTAATTCGAATCATGAAAGTTCTGATGAATGTTTATAATCCCCGTATGTTACGCTGGTAGTTAGGGCAACTGTTACAGATAGTAGCATTCTTTTTAAGGCTTGAAGCATAATATAATTTTCTTCGTTTAATTATAACCCTAGATTTTTGGGCTTTTGATACTTCATCCAAGTATCAATCAACAACTTAGTAATAATAATCGCAGAGAACATAGATGATATTATACCAATAGTGAGTGTTACTGCGAAACCTTTTATACCTCCAGCTCCAAATATAAAAAGTAAAAATGCTGCAATCAAAGTTGTAACATTTGAATCAAGGATTGTAGCAAAAGCTGATTCAAATCCTATCCTTATGGCATATAGATTAGATGCACCTTTTTTAAGTTCTTCCCTTATCCTTTCATAAATGAGTACATTGGCATCAACTGCCATACCAATCGTTAGGATTATACCAGCAATTCCTGGCAGAGTTAATGTAGCTTGAAAAAGTGACAATAACGCTAAAATATAAAGTAAAGCTAGGCTTAATGCTATATTGGCAAAAATGCCAAGAATTCCGTAAGACCAAATCATGAATATTACCACACTAACAAAACCAATCATACCTGCTTTCTTGCCTGCCTCTATTGAATCTGCTCCAAGATTTGGTCCTACGGTTCTTTCCTCTATTATTTTTAAAGGGGCTGGCAACGAACCAGCCCTAAGTAATAACGCTAATTCATTTGCTGATTCAACAGTAAAATTACCTGAAATTATACCGCTTCCTCCAAGAATTGGTTCATTAATTACTGGTGCACTTAATAATTTGTTATCAAGCACGATAGCAAGCCTCTTGCTAGAATTATTCTTGGTTATTTCTGCAAATAATTTACTACCAAGATTATTAAAAGAAAAAGCAACAGCAGGTTGGGAATTTTGATTGAAAGAAGCTTGGGCAGTTGTTAGCTGGTCACCACTAACAATAGCTTTTTTCTTAACAACTACGTAATATTCTTGCTTATTTTCATTTTCCCCTTTCACTAAAATTGAACCAAAGGGTAAATGTCCATTTAATGCTTGTTGTATGTTGGCAGTTTCATCTACTAAATGAAAGGTTAGTTTTGCAGTTTTGCCAAGAATATTTTTAAGTTGTTGTGGATTTTCCTCACCTGGTACTTGCAGTAATATATGTTTATCACCTTGCCTTTGTATGTTAGGTTCTGTTGTGCCGGTGCTATCCACTCTCATTCTAATTATTTCAATTGATTGGGCAATAACTTGATACCTTAATTCAGCAAGCTTCGAATCACTATAGCTAAGCTTAATATTAGTATTATCGTTTTCTACAGTAATTTCTTGGTCAACTTTACCTAAGATCTTTTTGACCTGTTTATAATCTTCTAGGTTTCTCAATTCAAACTGCACCGCCTTGTTCTTAACAACAAGATTTTTATAACCTATTTTATCTTCCCGTAAATATTTTCGTAAATGGTCAGCTAGACTGTCCATTACATCATTTAAGTAACTATCAAAATCTACATCTAGCAATAGATGAGCACCACCTCTTAAATCAAGACCAAGATTCACCTTATGGTTTGGCAGTATTTTAGAATCTATAGTTGTAAAATTAGGTAAAGCACAAATAAAGGCTGCTATTGTACATAAAATAGAAAGGAATATTTTCCATTTAGGAATATTATACACAGCTCATTTCCCTTTATCTTTTTTACTTTTGGCACTAACTTCTGTTTTATGACGACTTGTAATATCAAGTATTGAAGATTTCAGAATTTTGATTCGTATATTTTCAGCTACTTCAAGATCTACCGTGTTGTCAGCATCGTTAATCTTGTTTACTACTCCAAAAATTCCACTATTAGTTACCACCTCTTCTCCTTTCTTAACGCTACCAACTATAGCCTCTTTCTCACGACGGCGTTTATCTTGTGGTCTAATTAGAAAAAAATAGAATACAACGAAGATTAATACCATCGGTACAAGGCTTGTTAATATTGATTGAGTAGATGATGATTCAGCTACTGGAGTTACTTCTTCAGTTTCTGTTATTGATATTGTATCATTGTTATCTGCATAGGCATTTTCTATAAACATATATATCTCCTGACGTATTATGTAACAGTAGTTGTATTAATTTATTGTATACTCTTCTGCTTTGAAGAATTGTTTTTTGACAATGAGGAACTCGCGTACTCTAAAAAAGCTTGTACACTTGCAATATAAGACTGTTATCATTTTATTTCAATAAATATTTTTCGGGCGAAACCTATAGCTTTCAGACGTTCGCACACTTTTTCAAACACCGCTTTTGGTAAAATATTTAGTGTAGAAATTTCAATATATCTATTATCTTTTAACTCAAGAGAAAAAGATGGTGACTGAAATCTTGGTCCATCAATTTCCCTAGCAATTTTTATAAAATTACCTATTATATGACTGTTACAATAATCATATGAATTAATCATTCTTTTTGCTAATCTATTAATATATGTATCACTTCTTGCTGTATAGGTAAGTGCAAGAGCAATACTAAGCATCAACCTCTGACGATGACTAAAAGGAATATCTGAAGCTAAAATAAATTCAACAATAAAATTAGAGCGAAGAGTTTTATCGATATTTTTATTATATTGTGCAAGCATTATGACCAAAGTAATTATACTAATTGTTGTTGTATCTGGTTGAATTAAGATAGGCTTAATGACTTCTGTATAATTTTTGATATTACAAGTAGTTTCATCAAAATTTACTAATGTCTTGATTCTTTCATAAATAATATCTTTCTCCTGTTCTTCTTTAGGGAGACAAACAAATCTAACACCTTCTTTTAAACCATAATTTGAAATTATTACCTTTTCAGGTAAAAAGACATTTAGCATAGATTTTGCCACCAAAATTGCGTTAGAATGAATTCTTGATTTATATTGTGTTCTCATACTATGAGCATGAGCTAATTTTTCGAGATATAGTTCAAATTCTCTACGATTTATTGCAAGGTTATGTAAGTTCTTAAGAGGATAATGAACAAACTCCATGTAAGAGCGTCCAATTAGCCTTAAAGCTCCTCCTATTAAGTATAAGTTTGGACAATGATACCCTTGTTGACATTGTTGTATACCCGAATGATTTGGGTATACCTCTCCAAACTCTTTGTTGATCATTTGGCTAATTATATTAATATCGTCAAAATGATTATTAGTGATTAAGCTAGTGCCTAAAGGTAGAGATTTTAAGATTCCCACTTTTTTGTCTTTGATTTGGGCAAGCTCAAGGCTACCTCCACCTAGGTCTGCTGCTATGCCACAAGCATCATTGATACCAGAAATTAATCCGGCAGCTGTAAGATAGGCCTCGCGATTACCAGAAATAATTTCAATATTAATATTAAATTTTCTTTTAACTATTTCTCTCAATTCTTCAGCTCTTGGATGCCCTCTAAGTACAGCAGTAGCAACGCATTTAACATCTGTTACTGATAACCTATCAAAAATATGTACAAAATATTGTAGTGATAAATATACTTGATGCTTTACTTCTAGGTCATCTAGATTAAGTAAATTGATAATATCACTTTTAAATTTATCATTGAAAATTTCTGGAGCTCCAAGTCTATCACATTCATAAACTACAGCTCTTATGGCATTATAGCCAATATCAATAATGGCTGAACGCATAGAGTTTTATCTTATTGCTTACCTAAAAAATTAATCTTTTTTAGTAGTAGAATCCGTATTTTCTTGTTCCTCATCTACATTATTTTTATTTGGATCATAAGGTTTTTGAGTTGGAACAAATGTAGGCGGTAATAACCTATTTGTAAAGAACTTATCCTCATAATACTTAATTTTTAAAGATTTAATAGGTGGGAAAGACTCAATTAAAACGATTTGTTCATCTTTTGGTAATTGAATTACTTCTTGAGGCAAAAGCAGAGCTCTTGAAACTTGTGATACATTCTGCGTTCTTGTTGAAATATTAAGATCAAAAAATAGTGGTTTACTATAAGATCGTTGTTCAACTGTTTTATTACCCACTAGCTGTGATATCAGGTTGGCTGTTTCATAGTTATTAGCTGCAAAAGTAATACGATATGTAGCATTTGACAAGAATGAGTTCATTCCAGTATCCTCATAAGTTCCTTTGAGCTGCTGAGTATCTTGTATAATCAAGAATAAGCGAACTCTATATCCCCTGAAAAATGCGATACCAGCCTTAAATGTATCCATTTTGCCTAAAGTAGGGAATTCATCAAGTAGAAACATAACCCCATAAGGTTCTTCTTTTAAATCAGGCATTTTGCGACTTAAAAACTCTGTAGCTTGCTGGTAAAAAACCTGCATCAATTTTTGTAAACGCTGTATATTATCCGGAGTTAAACCAACATAAACGCTTGTTTTAATCTTCTTAAACTCAAGTATATTAAAGTCAGATGATGCAGTAGCTGAGTCAATTAGCGGGTTTGCCCATAATTCTAAAGAAGAGTTCATTGTAGAGATAACACCTGAACGCTCTTTATCTGCTTTTTGTAGAAATGCAGCAATATTCATATAGGCCACAGGATGTATTACCTTACCTAAAGTATCTAGAACTACTGCCAAGTTGTACACTACGTCATCACTACGCATTGTCCTGACCACTTCGCCAAAGGATTTAGTTTTTGTCGGGTCAGCAATTAAGTATAGTACTACACCAAGAAATAAACTTCGTGCTTCATTATTCCAAAAATCTTTTTCAGGCATAATCAGATTTGAGATTTTTTGTACGTCATCCACCATTTGACCTGGCTTGGTACTTACCCAGTCTATAGGATTGTAACAATGAGTTATCCCATCAGGATTGGAAGGTTCCCAAACAAATACTCGTTGTCCTTGCTTCTGCCTCCAACCACTTGTAAAACCATGATTTTCTAGCTTAATGTCATGTACTATAATAGAGTGTTCCCAAAATAATAAATTAGGAATTACAAATCCTACCCCCTTACCTGAACCGGTTGGGGCAAAAAGCAAAGCGTGCTGAAATCCATCAGCAACAAAATATCCTCCGCTATTGGTGCCAAGCAACATACCATGCTTTGAACGTAGACCGGCTTTATCTACATCAGCTTCAGTAGCCCAACTAGCATCACCATAAACTTTTTCCGGTTGAATAAAAAATTCAAAATTCTTTATTCTTTTAAGATTTTTCCAGTAAAATATGATAACTATAATTGTCGGCATAGTAAGGGATAATATTAACTTAATTTTTAAGTAGTTATATGCTTGAAAAGTTAATTGCGACCATACACTAACTAGCCAATAAGTCCACTTATAAGCTATATCTATGGCTGTTAAGTCAACATTTATAGCTCTAATCTCATTAGTAGTAAATGCAACTAGCACTCCACTAATCCATATCGTACAAAATACTACCAAAGGGTGTATTATAAAATGACCTAAGAGGTTACGGATAATGTTTACTATTCTCTCCAATCCCAGCCAAGTAGAAATCATAGCTCTTACCATCCTTTAATTAATAAAGTTTCATTGCTATGATAGCCCTCACAGAACCGTGCTTGTGGTTTTCCCACACACGGCTCTTCAATATAGCTATTCTGCTTTGAAGTAGTACCATATAAAGAAAACTTTATTTTTGGCA
Source organism: Candidatus Tisiphia endosymbiont of Neophilaenus lineatus (assembly GCF_964264975.1). Taxonomy (NCBI): domain Bacteria; kingdom Pseudomonadati; phylum Pseudomonadota; class Alphaproteobacteria; order Rickettsiales; family Rickettsiaceae; genus Candidatus Tisiphia; species Candidatus Tisiphia endosymbiont of Neophilaenus lineatus. Next base: position 257,135 of record NZ_OZ183649.1, read on the forward strand.
TTGGTAGCGGATTCCACTGCAAATAGTTTTTAAACCATTTATAGCTTACTTTTCTACTACCTCTTCGGTTTATCCACTTATGTACCATTTGTACAGTTCTATAGTAAAACTTAGAGATCGATTGAAAATTACCGCTAATACCAACATAATTATAATGTCCTGTTAGTTTTGATTTTAGTGTTGGCCACCATTCTTTCAAAGCTATTTGCGATCTTATTGACTTTAACCATTCTTGAGTTTCTTTTAGTTTTCTTGCAAAGCTACTCTTCATTGTCTTATGACCCATTACAAAGTATCCTTGCCTACTTTTTCCACAATAGTGAGTAAAACCAAGAAAGTTAAATGTCTCCACTTTCTCTTTCCTTTTACTTGCTAGTTGCCAAGGTCGTCTACCAAACTTAACCTTCCTTGTTTTCTCTTCTGATATGCTTAATCCCAAACCTTTTAGCCTCTCTTGTAGTAAGTTTAAAAATTCTTCTGCATCTTTAGCACTTTCACAACACACCACATAATCATCACAGTATCTTATTAACTCAACATAGCCTTTAGCTTTTGACTTAAAGACTTTCTCAAACCATAGATCTAAGACATAATGTAAGTAAATATTTGCAAGTATTGGACTTGCTACTGAGCCTTGCAGTATACCTTGATCACTGCTACTAACAACACCATCCTTAGTTGCTCCAGCTTTTAAAAGTCTTCTTATTAGCCACATAAAATTCTTGTCTAATATTCTTTCTTCTAAACACCTTTGCAACCAATAATGATTTATGTTATCGAAAAATTTCCTAATATCTACTTCTACAACATAATTAATTGGCTTTTTCATTACCACTTCATTTAAGGCTTTTATTGCTGAATGACAGCTTAAGTTAGGTCGAAATCCGTAAGAGCATTTTAGAAAATCTTGCTCATATATTGCTTCTAACAATTTCTTTACTGCTAATTGCACTATTTTATCTTCAACTGTTGAAATACCAAGCCCTCGCTTTTCTTTGCTGTTAGTTTTAGGTATATATACCATTCTAACTGCACTAGCCCTGTAGCTTCTATCTTTTAATCTCTGCACAAGCTTTTCTACATGCTCCTCTAGATTCTTGCCATATTCTTCAACCGTTACTTCATCTATGCCATAAGCTCTGTTCCTTTTCAGCTCTTTGTAACATTTAATAAGATTCTCCTTATTTATATGATGCACAAGTGCTGTAAATTTTAGCTTCTTATCTTCCTTAGCTTTAGCAGATATAAGTTTAAGTTTACTTTCCATTCTACTCTCTAACCTCCGTGTATTAGTGAATTAAGCGTACTTACACTAACGCTATATTGCTGACCCCTTCCCCATGTACATGGCTTTCCCATGCTCAGAGTACTATAAGTCAGTCCGACTTCCATTGTATCATACTTTAATTCTTGCTCTTAACAGCTTGTTTTAAAGTACTCACTTGCGTAAGAATACAATGGATCTCCTAGAGGTTCAGGTAAATTCCGTCTTGTAGCGTGTCATGGTCTGTGACTCCGGTAGAGCAATAGTTGCTCGCCTTATCGCAACTACACATCCTGTTTTCCATGAAATGAAGCATGTCAACCTCTATGATATCGCATATTTCGGAGCTTATATCCTTCACTTACGTTACAACCCACTACATCCCTCCTCTCAGCTTCACATAATTCGTTACCTCCATATATGTGAAATTTGGTTCTACGCTGTTGGCTAAACTTTACGTAGGTTGGATTTTCACCAACTGTAATTTACCCGCTTTGCCTAGCGCCATCATTAGTCTTGCCTATTCTTACTATAGTATATTTCTGAGACATATCTCTTCCCACCACTACCACGTTTTAATTGTATCACAATATCGACGACCGCTAATATATATTTTTTCACTTCCTCTGGTGGCATACCTAAACTAGCTTGCATAACCATTAGCTTAAGTTGTTCTATGACCATTGCTGGTGCATCAGCATGTAAAGTAGATATAGAGCCAGGATGGCCTGTATTAATTGCTCGTAAGAAACTAAATGCTTCAGCTCCTCTAAGTTCACCTACAATAATTCTGTCAGGTCTTAGACGTAAACACGCTTCAATCAAATCCTGAGTAGTAACTTTTGCACGACCTTGCCCCCCTTTTGAAGCGAGGAGATGTAATTTATTAGGGTGATTTGCTAAGATTACCTCCCTAGCATCTTCAACAGTAATTAATCGCTCGCTATTTGGAATTTCTGCTAAAGCAGCGTTAGTAAAGGTTGTTTTACCAGTTGATGTACCACCACTAATAATAATATTTTTTTTAGAAATTACAGCATGTCGAATAAATTCTTTTATTTTATTTTCTTTTAAATAATTATTTAAGATTTTTGCATTCTCGTCAATTAATTCTCCAGTAGATGTTGAATCAAAAGCTCCCAACTGGGCATATTGATCTAGTGTAAGGTTCATTGTACTACCTTTCCTGATAGCATATCCGACATGGCCTGGTTCACAAGCAGGAGGAAATACTATTTGGATACGATAGCCATTTGGTAGGGACGCAGAGAGTAAAGGTTTTTCCTCAGAAATTGTCTGATCAGTTGACTGAGCTACAAGCCTACCAAGAGATATAAGATGTTCAAAATCAAGTTCAGGTACTGATTTACAAAACAAATCTCCTTTCTTCTCAACCCATACTTCTCCTGGTTTATTTACCATGATCTCATTAACACCATCTTCTGCGAACAGTTCTTTAAATGGTAATAGAAAAGTCTCTAATGCAGCAAAATTATCACTCATTTTATCAATCTTGATTTTCTTAGTACAGATTGAGGAAATTTATAATCTTTATTGACATAAATTTTAATTACCGTACCTTGATCTATAGTAATAGTTGGTTTAAATTCATGTTGCTGAATCATACCTTTCATAGTATCACTGATATCAGTAAAAGCTTTTTTTGAAGCTGCTTGTGCTTGGGTTGGAGTGCTAGCAGTTGCAGTGCTAGTTAGCAAACTAGCTGCTGCATTAGTTACTGCAGTCATTAAGGCAACAAGCCTTTGACCAAGCTGTGATCCAGTTGGATTTTGTGCAGTATTACAAGCCTGCATCATGGAAATATAGGCTGATGAGGTCTTATCGGGAATGGCGTTCATGACACTAGAACATATCTGTGAAATTTTAACATCCTCAGTACCAGGACCATTATTAATACTTTGTGCTAAACTTTGTATATTAGCAGCAACAGCAGCATTAGCACCAGCAGCTTGTGAATTAACTGGGGGAGCTACCACTTTGTCAAGGGCATTGGCAAGTCCAATATTAAATGCCGATAATAATACAGCATTGGTTAATCGTTCTTTATATTTATTATCTACTCTTCCTTGCTCACCTTTCCTTCCAAGATTATCAACAGCTATAGCATCTAAGGTAATGGTATAACCGTTTGACAGATCAATACGATTCCATATTATTGCAATTCGACCATACGCTCCATCAATACCAGTTGTATAAGCACCAAAAATCTTTGATCCTTTAGGAACTAAAATAATATTTTCCCTTTCAGAAAATACATTTCTGCTAATTATTGCCCTTACTTCTCCACCTAAATCACTATTAATAGCAGTCTCTAGTACCGCTTCAATTATCTTACCACGACCAAGAACAAATGCCATATCTCCACGATCTTGAAAATTTGCTTCTTCGGCAATTTGACTTGGTGTTTTTTTCTCTGGAACTCCTGCAATTAATACTATAGAAGATTTTCTCTTTGCTTCACGGCGTTTCTTTTCCTCGTCACTTTCAGCTATTCCTCCAGGAAGGGGTGATGATACAACGGAAGGAAGAGAAGCGTTATCAGCACTATTATTATCTACTGAAGTAGTAGGTAAAGGAAGCTTTGGCACATCAGCAACTTTAGGGGGAGGAGGTGGTGGAAGCTCCACAGGTGTTTCGAGTTTAGGTGCTTCTGGTAATTTCGGAATCTCTGGTAGATTTTTAGAATTATCTTGTGTCGGTTTAGTAATATCAGTAGGTGCTGATGGAGCTACCACCTCAGGTGGTTTATTATCAGCAATAAAAAGTTTAAAAAAAATAAATATAAAGACAGCAGAAATGACAAGTAGAATCAGAATGCTTTGCTTAGGATTAGTGGCAACTTTTGATAGCTCATTTTGAACTTCTGGTATGTCTTGTTCCTCTGCACTCTGTGTACTGATTTGAGAAGAGGTGTTATTTTGCTTTGCCATAGTAAATTAATATCATTATTATGCGAATTTGGGATAAGAATCAATTAATTCTTATCCCAAATTGAGGTATTATTGTGAAGTACTAAACCTTTTTTTAGGATAATAAAACCTAACTACATATACCAAGTCTTTTTCACGACCTTCTTCCAATTCTTTGGATACAACATCGAATTGGTAAGTCCTTTTATTAGTTATGATAGTCATATTTGTTCTAATGTTTTTTTCCAATGGCTTAATGAATAATCTATTTGCCAACGGAGTCATTTTCCAAGCATAGGATTCCCCTAGAACAATATTTTGGATCTCCTCATTTTTGGCAAATTCTATACTTGACTGAAAACCAAAATGCAGAACTAATAAATAAACTTCATTAGGATTATGTATATAAGTTTTAATTCTGTTATCAGTAGTTATGGCTAGATCATCTACATCATTATCTATATGCATATTACCTGCACAAGCGTTGGCAATAAACGAATGTAATAATATTACCGCTACGAAAAGAAGTCTAGCTATTATCATCATCTACCCTATAATCATTAACTTGAAAACCTACTGGATTAATATCTCGATCTGCATCTGTTAATTCCATTGGAATATATGCGTAACTTACCACAGCTATTTTATTGAAAACCGTTTTATTGCCTGTTGTTTCATTAATAGAGAACCTAACCATATATTTATTTTTTTCTACTCCTGACCAAGATTTAATTACTAAAAAAGTTGTGTTGTTTTGACCATATATTAAAACTGGATTTATATCTTTATTTTGTATATATCCTAGATAGTTATAATATACTGGACTTGAAGATAATAATCTAACGCTTTTCCTTGCTTCAGTATCAAAATCAACAGGATTATATGTTTCTCTAGCTATGAGGTATTTTTTAATAAAATACCTTGAAAGTGCCTCGTCACCGTTTAGTATCTCCGAAGATATTGGATTTACAATCGTTGCCATTCCCGTACTATCATCAATTTGGATAACAAAAGGACTAAACTCTCTTGAATTTACCACTATAGTTACCGCTGCTATGGATGCCATTATAAGTATTATTAGTAATATAGATAATACCAACAAGATATTACGTTGTACAATTAACCTATCAGATCTTTCCTCGTACCAATTCCTAGTAGCTTTAACAAAGTTATTAGACTGAACGCTTTGGTTCTCTACCACATCAGAAGGTGATTTTAGTATATTTAATATATTAGCTAACTTAAACATTGTACATCCCCACTACTTGTAAAGCCTAAGACAAGTTAGTGAATAAATTAATTCAAACAATATAATCATAAATTATGATCATAACTTATTTCATAACAAAAACATTGACAATATAATTCATCAATTCTCAATATTTTTGCAGTATACACTAATTTCGAGCTACACTAATAGGTTATTTGTCATAATTTAAAAATATTACTTAACCTTAATTCGATATAAGAATTACTAATTCTTATATCGAATTGGCTGTGTTATAAGGAAAAATGCATTCTTGGAGTGCTCCTACGAATGCATTTTAATCTATTATCGCTAATAATCTTATTTTTATACTTATAAAAATAAGATTATTAGCAAATTAATATTTAACAATCAGGTGGGCAGCCGCTTCAAACCTGATTGTTTCTATATATATCAATATATCCCGGAAGTTCGATGTAACTTGTTACATCGAACTTCCTGTTACTTACGACCACTACCAAAGGAATAGATTAATTTACCTATTAAGGATTCAATATTAACTGCTGACTGGGTGTATTTTATCTGATCACCTCCAGCCAAATTTTCTTCAGATGAACCGGGGGTTACGGATATATATCTACTACCAAGTATTCCACTTGTGACTATTGCTATACTAGTGTCTTTAGGTAACTTTATATCATTATTGATGTTAATGGTTAATAAGGCAAAAAAGCTAGTTTTATCTAGAGTTATGTTAGTTACTGATCCGATTTTTATACCCGCTAACATCACGCTACTGCCTTGAACTATCCCTTCCGCATTCTGAAAATTTGCCTTAACTATATACCCAGATGCAACTTTTGATGAGTTACCAATTCTATAAGCAAAAACAAAAAAGGCTAAAGCAACTAGTATTACTATAAAGCCAACTAAAGTTTCTATAACATTATTTTTCATTATTTTGATTTATCTAAAGGTTTCCAGCTACTATATTTAGCTTCAGTTGTACTATTTTTTATTAGGTTATTAGATAAGCTAGTGCCAGTAATATTAGGGAGATAATTTTGTTGCCAGTCAAATTTATTATTGTTAGTTGGTACTTCATTAGTCATATAATGCAACCAAGCATGCCACATGGGAGGAACTTTCGATGCTTCCACTTTACCTTTATAAACCACCTGTCTTCTAGCTTGACCTAAATAATTCTGCTTTTTACTTTGATAATATTTGTTACCAAATTGATCTTTTCCAATCTCCTTAGAGAAAATAGGTATAAAAAAATTATCTATGAATGACATTTAAGTATTTTTATAGCAGTTTCTTTTCCTTGCACAGCTAGTCTATCAGCCACTTCATTACCTTCATTATTATTGTGACCTTTAACCCAATGCCAAATAATATAGTGTTTACTTAACTCTTCGTACAATTTTTTCCATAAATCAACATTCTTGACGGGATCATTGTTGTTTTTATGCCAGTTATTTTTTATCCATGTGTTAATCCACTGTGTTATTCCAAGCTGTAAATACTTACTATCTGTGTAAACTTCTACATAGCATGATTTTTTAAGAACTTTTAATGCTTCAATTACTGCTGTCATTTCCATTTGATTATTAGTGGTATATAGTTCATGACCGAATATACTCTTCTGCTTTAAAGGCACGCTATCACGAAACTTCGTAGAGTTCTCACATATATCTAACATGTTTAACTTTTTTTTGTTATACCAATTTTTCAAAGCATTTGGCTCTAGCTCTACACTAGCTCCATGAAACTGTAATAACGCTCCCCAGCCACCTGGTCCAGGATTACCTGAGCAAGCTCCATCAGTGTATATGGTAACCTTAGGCAAAGTAGCTTGACTCTTTGAAATACTTGGGTCTTGTATATTCATTATAATTTAACCTGAGTTATGCAAATTCGCGTAAATTATACCTCTAAATAACGCCAAAGTCTGTCTGTACCTTTGCTAATACCAATCCTAGGAGTATTAATACATTTAGGGGTATTACCTACATCAATAATACAAAAAGACTTATTAGTAGTTACATCTTGACCATTTTGGGTTTTATTAATTCCAAGAGTACGACATAATTTACCAGGTCCATCAAGTAAAACTTGTAAAGGGCTATATTGATACACTCCCCTAATTAATACAGCAGCTGGAAATCCCTGTTGTTCTGTTACTATATTTAAACAATAATACATACCATAAATCAAATATACATATGCATGACCTGCAGAACCATACATAATCTTTGCACGGGGCGTTATACCTTTTGCTGCATGACAAGCAGGATCATCTTCTCCAACATAAGCTTCTGTTTCAATAATTCGTGCTTCTATATTACCAAAGCACAAAACCTTTCCAAGTAACTCTTGTGAGACAATAAGCGTATTTCTTTCATAAAATGTTTTTGGAAGTATTTTAAACATCTTAGTGGTTTAATAAAATATGATATAATTGTATTGATCCAATATAATTCACTATTACATCATTTCACAGCTTTTTCTTGACAAATATTAAAGGTGAGATATTTTGTACTTAGATTTGTATATTATAGAAAGATATTTGAGATTATTACATATATGTCAAAAGCTAAAACAGCATCTAAAAATAACCCAACCTCTAGAGAACAGGCAAAGGAGTATTTTCATAATGGACAAAAAATTAGGCCTGTAAAACTTATATCCGGTAAATCTTCTTTTTTGGCAGCAGAATATGATGTATCAGGAGATTTGGTACTTGGTTCTGATGGCAAGGCATTACCTTGGGACAGAACAAAAATTTAGCCTAAATATTAAGTTTTCAAACAAGTTTGTTGACCTTACATGTAAAAAGGTATATAAGCTACCTATCATTAATATGGTTTGGGGATGTAGCTCAGGGGTAGAGCATCTGCTTTGCACGCAGAGGGTCGGGGGTTCGATTCCCTTCGTCTCCACCACTCTCCTATTTTAATTAATAAGTTTATTCATCTATATTTAAATTTGGTTTTTTACTACCAAATGTATGGTATCTCTTACAATAAGTAGCAGCAACGTATAAAAAATAATCATCCTCTATATTCACTTTTTTCAAGAGTACTTTTTTATAGAATCTTTCGTAAGTAGTAACGGTAATTAAGCCGGCAGATGACAAAGTCCCAAGTACAGACCAAAATAACGTATTAATTGGTGTATATAGCAAGTCCTCGTCAATTAGAATGATGACAGATTTATCACTACAAGTCATTACTCGGCGAATTAATTTGCCAAGAGTACAATAATCATAAGGTCCTTTAGATTCGATAATTTCTACTACTGTTAATCCTTCTTGTTGGCTAGTAGTAATGACATCGTTTCTGAGCTTAAGATCATTACTTTTGTTATAAGGTGGGGTAAGAAAAATTATTGCATTTGAAGTTAAGGTTGTTGTATGTCTCATAATGGCATTCCCTCGTTGATTAAACTTAAAGTTATTAAGTTTTAACCTGGCGATCGGGGAGTTAGTAAAACTGCCGCTAGACAGCTACGTTAGCCTTTAGGCCTAAGGTTTACACCTTAAGCCTTGAACATAGTTAACATCTCCCCGACCATTACAGTCGAGGACACATCATTTAATGGTTGATGCTTACCACTAACGGACTTACAGGTTACTACACCCCAAAGTAACTTTGCAGTTACTTCACTTTTAATTTTAAACTATACTCCCCTAAAGTCAATAACAGTTTTTTTACTGTGAATTGTTATTTTCGTTGTCTTCCTTGGTACGTTCATTACATTTCTTTTATAGGTATAATACCAATTGCAATAATGAACACGGTGTATTTATCCAATCTCTATACATAATTGATTTTACTAAATCTACATTATGAGCAAGTTGATTCCAAGCGTAACAAGCCATAGTAACGATATCTTCATATACACCATAACATTGGTTAGACAAGAAATGATTTTTAATCCATTCCCAAACTTGTTCCATTGCATTAAGTTCCGGTGCATAGGGCGGAAGCGGTATCAAAGTGATATTGCTTGGCACAGTTAGTTTTTTGGCTGTGTGCCAACCTGATGGTAAAATTAATGCACAAGCTTCTCCTGTCTCATGGCAAGCAGCTCCGTAAATATATGTTGAAATAAATTGCTGTTGCCGAACTTTACGGGGTCTAGTGCCACGCTTAGCACATATACGAGTTAAGCTACCTTGTTGCCCAACTCTAGTTTCATCCTGAGACCATATATCAACTTTACATCTATCGATATTTTGTGCTAATAATTTTGTTAACATGTCTGGAAAGTTTTCTTATATCTATTTTGAGTCTCTTGATTTGACTTTGGATGCATTGAACGAGAAGTAATCCAGCTAAAACCAAGGCGGTGCATAGTATTGTAGACTGTTTTTAAAGCACATTTAGCACCATATGCCTCAAGTAACATGATATGTAGCTCTTTTCCAGTTATATACCCACCAGTTTTACTTTTACTGAGCGTATTGATTTTATCAAAAAGAGCAGATTCTTGTATAGTGTTAATCTTCCTAGGGGCACCGCTTCTTTGTGATTCAAATAATCCTTCAAAACCATGATTCCTAAATCTTCTGAGCGATGATTGCACGGTTTTCCAGTGTGACTTCACTATTTCAGATATGGCTTTAAAAGATTTGCCTAATTGAAGGTGATACATCGCCAATAAACGTATACGATTTCGACCATGCGGCTCATGTTTCATCATTTTTATAAAATCATGACCTTCAAAACCTTGCGGTAATATTAACCTAGCTATTTGAGTACCTATTTATCAGTTAAAAACCCATTTTTTAACACCGTGTTAATTATTGCAATTGGTATAATATAACCTGAATTCGATGTAACAAGTTACATCGAATTCAGTGTTATATATAGAAACAATCAGGTTTGAAGCGGCTGCCCATCTGATTGTTAAAATATAATACTCCATTCAATATGTGATTTTAATTATTAAAATCACATATTGAATGATGAAAAAAGTTAAAATGTACTTGCAGAATCGCTTCAAGAGTGCATTTTTCCTTATAACAAAGCAAGTATCGATATAAGAATTATTAATTCTTATATCGCACTCATACAATAAAAAAACCATGATCAATATAACATGATCAGTTATATATAGTGGTAGGATGGGTAAACTGTATGTCGAATTGAAGCTTTGAATTTTAAAGACTTCATACCTCAGCAAAGACCCATCCTGTTTTGGATAAAGACTACGAACGGATGTCATAAGGTTTAAACCTTGCATATCCTATTATTAATATAAATCATGAGGCTCTATATGACAACAACTTATATTGGTGTGGACGTTAGTAAAAAAACTTTAAATAGTCAAATTATAATAGCCCTAGCGGATCATTTTCAAATATCACTAGATGAAATGATTGGTAGAATTCCTCCTACTAAAAATATGGATTCCTTACCGAAGAGGGAATGACATCAAGAGTCTCATGAAATTAAATAAAACGCTATTGCAGCAGCATTTGAGACATTTAAGCTTTCTACTTTACTTGAAATGGGTATTTTAACTAAGTGATCACATGCTTCTTTAACTAGACGTCTGATTCCTTTATCTTCAGAACCAAGTACTATTGCCATTTTATCTGAAAATATTTTTGTACTTAAAGATTGTTTTGCATTGCCATCAAGACCAATAATCCAAAACCCATGTTTTTTTAGATATTCTATTGACCACCTTAAATTAGTGACTTTAACCATTTGTACTACTTCTAAAGCTCCAGAAGCTGTTTTTGCTATGGTAGCATTTTCATCAGGTGCATTATCTAGAGGTAATATTATGGTCGTGATGTCAAAAGAAGCTGCGCTACGAATAATAGCACCAATATTTTGTGGATCGGTTATTTGATCCAAAATAGCAACTTTACAATTAGGAATAGTTATGTCAATATCTTCAATACGATTAGAGAAGATACTTTTAACGTTAGCGGCTATTCCCTGATGATTATGATTTGAACCAAAAAGACTGGTTAAGTAATCTATGTTGGTAATCTCATATGGGTGGTTAGAGATTAAATTTTTGTGCAAATTGAAAATATCTTCTGTACATAAAACATTTTGAATATAACGTTTTGGGTTGCTTAATGCTGCAAATACTGGATGTTTGCCGTATATATAGTGCAAATCTTTAGAAATTTTAGCTTTATTTCTCATCTTATTAGAACCTAGAGTAATTTATTCTTGACACAAACTACTATTTATTATAGAAAGTTACAACTGATAAACGTTCTGAAGTAATGTAAGTTTAATATTAGCTTATTTAGGTTCTGTGAACGTTTCTATCTAATGGTCGATTTCGTCGTTATTTTCGTTCTCGAATCCTCACGTACATTTAGTACGCTACGGTTCTACGAGCGAAAATGCCTATAAATCTACTCATTACATAGAAACGTTCACAGAACCTAGGATAGTTCAAGAGAAAAGAGCCGGGGTCATTTGAGTTTCAGCTTTATAACAAAAAATATGTTCTTCCCATGTAGGCAAGTCCATGATACCTAACAGCCATTTAGGTTGTTTTTTGAATTGCTGCCGCGGGAAGGATATCGAGACTTCTTAAGTTGATACCCATGCGATGTGCATGGAATAATACTGATGTATTAAAGGGTTGTATCCTTATTTATAAAGGATTGTAGCCCGAAGTTCAAATGTCCTTGGAAAAGAGCAAAAAAGATTTGTTGGTACTTATACTAAGTTATATATATGCTTTACGTTTAATTAGACCATTTAATACTTGCGTAAATTCTTTGGAGGAATGGCCGAGTGGTCAATGGCAGCAGACTGTAAATCTGCCCGCGTGAGCGTACGAAGGTTCGAATCCTTCTTCCTCCACCACAAGTTGGTTAGGTAGATACGCGGGTGTAGCTCAATGGTAGAGCTCCAGCCTTCCAAGCTGGTCACGTGGGTTCGATTCCCATCACCCGCTCCAAGAGTATTGGTGATAATTGGAAATTGGATAAATTTGTATTTTTATGTTAAATTGTATTAAATCTTAAATTGTGGAGAATGAATTATGGCAAAGGTAAAATTTGAAAGGGATCTACCCCATTGTAATATAGGTACTATAGGACACGTAGATCATGGTAAGACTTCTTTAACAGCTGCAATAACTTTAGTGTTATCAAAAGAAGGTGGAGCACAGGCTACTAATTATGATGACATTGATAAAGCTCCTGAAGAGAGGGAAAGGGGTATAACTATTGCTACTGCTCACGTTGAATATAGAACTAAAAAAAGGCATTATGCTCACATTGATTGTCCTGGTCACGCAGATTATATAAAGAATATGATAAGTGGTGCAGCTCAAATGGATGCTGCTATATTGGTAGTATCTGCTGCTGATGGTCCAATGCCCCAAACAAGGGAACATATATTGCTTGCTAAGCAAGTTGGCGTACCTGCAATAGTTGTATTTTTGAATAAAGTTGATATGGTTGATGATCCAGAATTGCTTGACTTAGTAGAAATGGAAGTCAGAGAACTTTTATCAATGTATGATTTTCCTGGAGATGATATACCAGTTATCAGAGGTTCAGCTTTACAGGCTCTAGAAGGAAAACCTGAAGGTGAAGCTGCGATTAAAGAGTTGATGAATGCTATTGATGAATATATACCTCAACCTAAGAGAGATACAGATAAACCTTTCTTAATGTCGATAGAAGATGTATTTTCTATTTCTGGAAGAGGTACGGTTGTTACTGGTAGAATCGAAAAAGGTATAGTAAAAGTTGGTGAAGAGGTAGAGATTGTCGGTATAAGAGATACTCAAAAAACTACTTGTACTGGTGTGGAAATGTTTAAGAAGCTATTAGATCAAGGTGAAGCCGGTGATAATGTTGGTATATTACTGCGTGGAACTAAAAGGGAAGATGTATGCAGAGGTCAGGTGTTAGCTAAGCCTGGAAGTATAACTCCGCATACTGAGTTTGCAGCTGAAGTTTATGTACTTACCACGAAAGAAGGTGGTCGTCATACAGCATTTACAGATAAATATCGACCACAGTTTTATTTTAGAACGACTGACGTAACTGGAGAAATCACTTTGAAAGATGGTAAAACAATGGTGATGCCTGGTGATAATGCGAATCTGAAAATTGTATTGATCGCTCCGATAGCTATGGAAGAGGGCGTACGTTTTGCTATACGTGAAGGTGGTAGGACAGTAGGAGCTGGTGTAGTATCAAAGATTATAAAATAATAAGAAATAGTCATCCTGAAAAAGTTCAGGATGACTATTTTTTTAGGGTTAGGCAAAATATGTTTAATTAGAGTAAGTCTATTAAAGAATGTGCTTTGACTGGTCTAGCTGTTTATAAAAAGGTTTAGTTAATGAAAAATAATCAAAAAATCAAAATTTATTTAAAGTCGTTTGATCACCGCTCGCTTGAGCAAGGTACTAGAGAAATAGTAGGGGCTGTTAAAAGAACCGGTGCTGATATAATTGGTCCAATTCCGTTGCCAAGGACAATTGAGAGATTTACTGTTAATAGGTCTCCGCATGTCAATAAAAAATCAAGGGAGCAATTTGAGATTAGAATTCAGAAAAGACTTTTGATAATAAGTTATCCAACTCCTCAGACTGTTGATGCTTTAAAAACAGTTGATTTGCCTACTGGTGTTGATGTTGAGATTAAGTTAGAGAGTGTTGAGTGATGAGAACCGGTTTAATTGCTAAAAAAATTGGTATGAGTTCAATTTTTAATGAAAAAGGTGAGAGATCTACCGTTACTTTTCTACAAGTTGAAGATTGCCAAGTAGTAGGACAAAAGACCCTAGAAAGGGATGGCTATAATGCTTTGGTTATTGGGGTAAAAGATAAAAAATTATCTAAAGTAACAAAACCAATGAAGCAGGTATTTGCTAATGCTCAAGTTACGCCAAAGGAAAAATTGAAGGAATTTAGAATTTCTGAAGCTTGTTTCCTTGATATAGGTTTTGTATTGCATGTGGATCATTTTGTTATTGGTCAGTTTATAGATGTTGTAGGTACTACTATTGGTAAAGGTTTTGCTGGTAGTATGAAAAGGCATAATTTTAGAGGACTTGAAGCTTCACATGGTGTATCTGTGTCTCACCGTTCGCATGGTTCTACTGGTGGTAGACAAGATCCTGGTAAAGTATTTAAGAATAAGAAAATGGCTGGTCACATGGGAAATACAAGAGTTACTATTCAAAATTTGAAAGTAGTCGATACTGATATGGAAAAAAGCATAATCATAGTTAGTGGAAATATTCCCGGTTCAAAACGATCTTATGTCTACATTAAGGATGCTATTAAGAAAACTATTACAGCTATAGGATAAACTATATGAAAGCCAAATTATTAAATCTTGAAAATGAAGCTGTTGGTGAGATTGATTTAGATAACGAAGTTTTTGCTGTAGATTTTGTTAGGGAAGATATTATCAAGCTTGTTGTTGATTGGCAGAGAGCTAAAGCTATGGCTGGTACACATCAAACAAAGACAGTGTCGCAAGTATCTGGTACTACAAAGAAACCTTTTAAGCAAAAAGGTACGGGTAATGCAAGGCAAGGATCTTTAAGATCTGTCCAAATGAGAGGTGGTGGAGTTTCTCACGGTCCAGTAACAAGGAGTCATGCTACAAAATTACCAAAAAAAGTTAGAAAACTTGGTTTAAAACATGCTTTATCAGAAAAATTGGCTGAGGGAAAGCTGCTAATAGTAGATTCTTTAAAATTACATGAATCCAAAACTTCTAATCTTATAAAATTATTAAATAATTTTCATGGTAAAAGTTATTTTATTGTTAGTGGTGATGAAGTTGATATCAATTTTTCTTTGGCAGTACAAAATATTCCAAATACTATTTCAGTACCGCAAATTGGTGCAAATGTTTATGATATAATACGCCATGATTATGTTTTGTTATCACAAGAAGCTGTAGATGCTTTAGAAAAGAGGTTAAAGTGAAGTCTTATAAACATTATGATATTATTAGGAATCCTGTGATCACTGAGAAGACCAATATTTTATCTGAGCAACAAAATAAGTTTACTTTTCATGTTGCTGGTAGTGCTGAGAAAGCTTCTATCAAGATGGCTGTTGAAAAGATTTTTCAGGTTAAGGTTAAAAAAGTTAACATAATGAATGTAAAAGGTAAGAGAAAAAGATTCAAGGGTGTTAATGGCAGACAATCAGATAAAAAGAAAGCAATTGTGACGTTAGAAAAAGATTATACTATTGATTTTACTGGGGGTATTAAATAAATGGCTTTAAAAAAGTTTAATCCAGTTACTCCATCCCTTAGAGAATTAGTACAGGTTGATAAATCTGATCTTTGGAAGGGTAAGCCTCATAAACCTTTAACTAAAGGTTTATCTAAGACTGGTGGTAGAAATAATTTGGGTAGAACCACTTCTTGGCATAGAGGAGGAGGGCATAAAAGACTTTATCGTATAATCGATTTTAAAAGAAATAAACAGGATATATTTGCCACTGTTGAAAGAATAGAATATGATCCTAATAGAACTTCCTTCATTGCTTTAATTAAATTCGATGATGGTGAGTATTCTTATATTTTAGCACCACAAAAGCTTATTGTAGGAGATAGAATAGTATCAAGTGATAACACTGACATAAAAGTAGGAAATTGTTTATCTTTGAAATCTATTCCTGTTGGTACTACTTTACATAATGTAGAAATGAAAGTTGGTAAAGGTGGTCAAATTGCAAGATCTGCTGGTACTTCTGTTAATTTAGTAGGTAAGGATTCGGGTTATGCACAGATCAAGCTTCGATCTGGAGAATTTAGATTGATACCGTTAGATTGTAAGGCTACCATAGGTGTTGTTTCAAACCCTGATCAAAAAAATACCAAATTAGGTAAGGCCGGAAGAAATAGATGGCTAGGTTGGAGACCACATGTTCGTGGTGTTGCAATGAATCCAGTCGATCACCCACATGGGGGAGGAGAAGGAAAAACTTCTGGTGGTCGCCATCCAGTGACTCCATGGGGTTTCCCAACTAAGGGTAAGAAAACACGTAAGAATAAGCTTACATCAAAATTTATTATTAAGAGAAGAAAGTAATTAGGTAGTAATTATGGCTCGTTCAGTTTGGAAAGGACCTTTTGTAGATGGTTATCTGATAAAAAAAGTACAAAAATTGATTGAATCTGGTAAATCAGAAATGATTCAGACTTGGTCTAGAAGGTCAACAATTTTACCATTTTTTGTTGGAATAACATTTGCTGTACATAATGGAAATAAATTTATACCTGTTACTGTAAGTGAAGAAATGGTTGGTAAAAAATTAGGTGAATTTTCTCCAACTAGGACTTTTCATGGTCATGGCACAGATAAAAAAGTTAAGAGAAAATAGATATGGTGAAGGTGAATAAAGGCTCTACTACAGCAATTGCTAAGTCTCTTAGAGTGAGTCCGAGGAAATTGAATTTGGTTGCAACTTCTATTAGGAATATGAAAGTGTCTGAGGCTCTAATTCAGCTTACCTTTTCCCCTAGAAGAATTGCTCAAGATGTAAAAAAATGTTTACAGTCTGCTGTTGCTAATGCTGAAAATAATTTTGGTTTAGATATTGATACTTTGTTTATTACTTCTGCAACTGTAGGTAAGGCGTTGGTGATGAAAAGAATTATGCCAAGAGCTAAAGGAAGAGTAACAAGGATTAATAAATTTTTTAGTAATTTATATATTACAGTTACTGAAGTTGAGGGGAAATAAGATATGGGGCAAAAAGTTAATCCGCATGGCTTTAGAGTTGGTCCGACATTAATTAAAGGTTGGGACTCGGTGTTATATGCTGATAAGAAGCAGTATAAAGTCCTTCTTATCCAAGATTTAGAGGTTAGAAATCTAGTTAATAAGAACTATGTGCAAGCACAAGTTAGTAGAGTATTAATAGAGAGGTCTTCTAATAAGAATGTTATAATTAATATTTTTGCTAAAAAGCCTGGAGTTATTATAGGTAAAAGTGGTAACGACATTGATAAATTAAAAAAATCTGTCCAAAAAATTACGGGTTTAGAAGAAATATATATTAACATACATGAAGTAAAGAAGCCTAATATAGACTCTAACATTATTGCTCAAACGATTGCTATGCAGCTTGAAAAAAGAGTGTCTTTTAGAAAAGCTATGAAAACCGCTATCCAAGCATGCTTTAAGCAAGGAGGGTTAGGTATAAAGGTTGCTTGTTCTGGACGTTTAGCTGGAGCTGAAATAGCGAGAACAGAGTGGTATAGAGAAGGTAGAGTACCTTTACATACTTTGAGAGCTGATATTGACTATGCGACTGCTGAAGCTATGACAACTTATGGAGTTATAGGTATAAAGGTTTGGGTCTATAGGGGTGATCATGTGGAAAATAGAAAGAAACATAATTAATTTTGAAGTAAAATAATGTTAGCTCCGAAAAAACAAAAATTTAGAAAAGCACATAAGGGGAGAGTTTCCTCAAAAGCAAAGGCTGGTACTATGCTAGCTTTCGGTTCTTTTGGCTTGAAATCGTTAGATGGTTTAAGGGTTACCGCAAGACAAATAGAGGCAGCAAGAAAGGCTGCAGTTCGTTGTATGAAAAGGCAGGGGAGATTATGGATTAAAATTTTTCCTGATTTGCCTGTGTCAAAGAAGCCTGCGGAAGTTAGAATGGGTAAAGGAAAAGGTTCTACTGAATTTTTTGCAGTGAGAGTATCACCTGGAAGAATTATGTTTGAAGTGGAAGGGGTTACAGATGATATAGCGACGAAAGCACTTGAGCTTGCTAGTGCAAAATTGCCTGTAAGAACAAAGATAGTGAGGCGTTATGAATAATTTAGGGGTATTAGCAAAGGAATTGGTTGGGCAGACTACGGAAGAGCTTCACAAAAAGAGAATTTTGTTTAAAAAAGAGTTTTTTAATCTACGGTTTCAAAGAACATTAGGTGAATTACAAAATACTAGCAGGTTTTCTTTTGTAAAAAAAACAATAGCTCGTATTAATACAGAGTTAACTATAAGATCAAAAACTGGAGAATAGGGAAATGCCGAAAAGAGTGCTACAGGGCGTTGTTGTAAGTTCAAAAACTGATAAGACTATTACAGTTAAAGTAGAGCGTAGGTTTAAGCATCCTATATACAAAAAAATTGTAAAAGTCTCTAAAAAATATGCTGCTCATGATCCAGAGAATACTTATAAGGATGGTGATAAGGTTAGTATAGTTGAAAGTCGTCCTATATCTAAAACTAAGTCTTGGATGGTGTTAGGGGATGTAAAGGTGTCTCTCTAATGATAGGTTTGGTTGTCACAGCATGGTGAGTTTTATTCTTTGACTTTGTTATTTAGATTGTTTATTTTGTTGCGTTATTAAATTCTCAAGTGGAAGTAAGTTATGATTCAGATTCAGAGCATCTTAGATGTTGCGGATAACTCTGGTGCTAAAAAAATTATGTGTATTAAAGTGCTTGGTGGTTCACATCACATGATAGCAAATCTTGGGGATGTCATTGTGGTATCTATAAAAGAAGCTTTACCAAGCGGAAAAGTAAAAAAAGGTGATGTACATAGGGCTCTAATTGTTAGAACAAAAAAGGGTGTTAGAAGGGCAGATGGTAGTACAATTAAGTTTGATTCTAATGCAGCAGTACTTTTAAATAAGCAAGGAGAACCAATAAGTACAAGAGTTTTTGGTCCTGTAACTAGAGAATTAAGGGCAAAAAAATTCGTTAAGATTATGTCACTTGCAGAAGAGGTGTTGTAATGATTAAGCTAAAAATTAAGAAAGGTGATGAAGTTATTGTTATCACTGGAAAAGATAAGGGAAAAAAGGGTAAGGTCTTACAGGTTTTGCCTGAGCAAAATAGAGCTATTGTTTCGGGTATAAATATTGTTCGCAAGCATGTTAAGGCGAGTAAAACAAGTGAAGGTGGCATAGTGTCAAAGGAATTATCCATACATATATCCAATGTTGCTCACATAGATCCTAAAACAGGTAACCATACAAAAGTTGCTTTTAAATTTCTAGAAGATGGCTCTAAAGTAAGAGTAGCTAAGAAGTCTGGTGAAATTATTAGTAATAAGGAAGGTAAGTAATGTTGCTCAGGTTTAAAGATTTATACACTAAGGAGATTGTACCAAACTTACAGAAAGAGTTTGCGTACAAGAATAAACATCAAATGCCTAAGGTTGTAAAAATTGTTGTTAATATGGGTGTTGGTGAGACGGTTGCAGATTCTAAGATAATTAATAATGCTGTCAATGATCTAACTCTAATTTCAGGACAAAAGCCTTTAGTAACTGAGGCCAAAAAGTCTATTGCTACTTTTAAGCTTCGTGAAGGTATGAAAGTTGGTTGTAAAGTTACTCTGCGCAAAGATAGAATGTATGATTTTTTAGAGAGATTAGTAATCGTTGCTCTACCGCGTATTAAAGAATTTAGAGGTTTCTCAAGCAAAAGCTTTGATGGTAGAGGTAATTTTACTTTTGGTATAAAAGAACAGATTGTTTTTCCAGAGATTAATTACGACAAGATAGATGTAATTCGTGGTATGGATATCACGATTGTTACAAGTGCTATGAATAATGAAGAAGGTAAATTATTACTTTCTGGCTTTAATTTACCTTTTTATAATTAATTTTTAGAAGAAAAATAGATGGCTAAAGTAAGTTCTATAAAAAAGAATAATAGAAGAAAAAAGATGGCACAAAGTTTATATAACAAGCGTGCTAAATTAAAGGACAAGATTTACGATAAAACTTTATCTTTGGAAGAAAGATTTTCGTTAGTGATGGTTTTAGCTAAGTTACCTAGAAACTCAGCTATGAATAGAGTTCGAAATCGGTGTGAGCTTACTGGACGTCCAAGAGGAGTGTATAGTAAATTTGGTCTATCGCGAAATAAGCTGAGAGATCTTGGTAGTAAGGGATTAGTTCCTGGTTTGATTAAAGCAAGTTGGTAAAATAGCTTGAATTCAATATAACTTATTATATCGAATTCAAGGGTTAAGTAGAAACAATCAGGTTTGAAGCGGTTCAGTACCTGATTGTTAAAATGTAATATTCTATTCAATAGGTGGTTTTAATAATTAAAATCACCCATTGAATGATGAAAAAAGTTGAAATGTACTCGTAAAAGTCGCTTCAAGGGTACACTTTTTCTTATAACAAAGCCAATTCGATATAAGAATTTTTATATCGAATTGAGGTTAAAATAGTAGGTTTATCGTATGTCAATGACAGATAATATAGCGGATATGTTGACTAGAATTAGAAATGGTCAAAAAAGTAAATTGATGAATATATCTCTACCTTGTTCAAAAATAAAATGTGCTATTTTGGATGTTTTAAAAAAAGAAGGTTATATAAAAGAGTATGTAGTTGTCAAGGATGGTAATATAAGTCATATTGAAGTGGATCTAAAATATTCTGTTAATGGAAAACCTGCTATATGTGAAATAAGTAGAGTTTCAAAACCAGGTAAGAGGATTTATTCTTCTATTGATAAATTAAAAGGATATTATAACAATATGGGTATTTATATTCTTTCTACTTCTAGAGGAGTTTTATCAGATAGAGAAGTACATAGCCAAAAAATTGGCGGTGAAGTAATTTGTAAAGTGTTTTAAGGTATAAAGATGTCACGTATTGGAAAATTACCAGTCCCTGTGCCTGAAGGGGTGAAAGTTGAACTTGATGGGTTGAAAGTTAATGTTGTTGGTCCCAAGGGAGAATTAACAAAAACTTTCGCAGGAAATATAGCAATTTTATTGCAAGATAATCAGCTTTTTGTAAAACCATTAGCAGAGACTAAAAGTGCTAGATCTATGTGGGGTACGGCACGAAGTATAATAAATAGTATGATAAAAGGTGTTAAAGAAGGTTTTACAGAAGAGCTTGAAGTCAATGGCGTTGGTTATAAGGCTTTGGTGAAGGATAAATATTTAAACTTAATGCTTGCTAAAAGTCATAATACTAAAGTAGAAATACCTCAAAATATTAAAGTTACCACTCCTAAACAAAATCAGATTATATTGGAAAGTGTTGATAAAGAAAAATTAGGTCAGTTTATATCAATTATTATAAAGCAGAGACCACCTGAACCATATAAAGGTAAAGGTATTAAACGCAAAGGTCAATATGTTCAGAGAAAAGAAGGTAAGAAAAATTAAAATTTAAGAGTTCAATATGCGTAGTTCAAAGTTAAAGTTTGATATAAGAAAGGCTAGAGTAAGGTCTAAGATATCAAAATCAAACAGACTCAGGCTGTCTATTTTTAAGTCTGGAAAGCACATATATGCACAAGTCATAGATGACAAACAATCAATAACTATTGCATCTGCTTCGACTTTAGATAAAGAAATTAGACAGTTAAAAAAATCCAACTGTAATATTGGTACAGCCACGAAAGTAGGTGATTTAATAGGCGAAAGATCATCGCTTAAAGGGGTGCAAGAAGTTGTATTCGATAAGGGTGGTTATAAATATCATGGTGTTGTTAAGGCTTTAGCTGATGCAGCAAGAAAAAAAATGAAATTTTAATTTTAGGTTTAAGAAATGGCTAAAGCTAAAAAAAATACGGGTGAAGCACTAACAGAAACTTTGGTGGATGTAAACAGAGTTACTAAAGTAGTAAAGGGGGGTAGAAAATTCTCTTTTTCTGCTTGTATTGTTGCTGGTGATAAAGCCGGTAAGGTTGGTTATGGTCATGGCAAAGCGAAAGAGGTAACAGAAGCTAGAGCTAAGGCTACTCAAGAAGCAAGGCAAGATATGATTAAAATTCCTCTTTATCAAAATAGGACTATTCATCATGATGTCATTGGTAAAAGCGGAGCAGCTAAAGTCATTTTAAGGAGAGCCAAAGCCGGTACTGGTGTTATCGCTGGCGGTGCTATGAGGGCAATTTTTGATTCTTTAGGAGTTCATGATATTGTTGCCAAATCTTTGGGTTCTAGTAATGTATATGCGATGATTGCTGCAACTTTTGATGCGTTATCTCAACTCTCTTCTCCAAAGAATATTGCTGAAAGGAGAGGAAAAAGAATAAATGAGATATCAACTAAATCTACAAAAGGGCAACAAATAATATCAGAACCAAGTGTGCAAGTTTAAGTAGTGTAATAGTCCTTCCAGCGTAGGCTCATGAGTGTCAACTTAAGAAGTTTTGATTTGGTAGGTAGCAGAATCTAAAAAATAAAGAAAAATGCATTCTTAAAATGATTTTGTGAATATATTTTAAACCTTAAGCTAATTTTAAAAGATTAAAATCATGTTTTTAGCAAAATATTAATTTAACAATCAGATGCAGAGCCGTCTCAAATCTGATTGTTTCGATAATTTCACCGAATTTGGGATAAGAATTGACAAATTTTTATCCCAAATTTGCGTGTGAATGGGGCTTTGAAGCAACGGGCTATAGTGAGTCTTTATATTTAAAGTAAAGTAATAATTGGGTTGTAGGAATTTATGAGTAGTAATCAAGAAAAAGTGAATGAGGTAAAGGTTAAAGTTACCCAAATTGGTAGTAGTATAGGTCGTAAATATGATCAGGAAGAAACCTTGGTAGGTTTAGGTCTAAATAAAATGCATAAATCTGTTATTTTGAAAGATACACACTCTGTTAGAGGGATGATCAAGAAGGTACAACATTTGTTAAAAGTAGAAAATATAAATTAGAATAAATTAGAGTTTAGAAAATGAAATTAAATGAGTTATATAACAATTTTGGTGCCAAGAAAGATAAAAAAAGAGTAGGTCGCGGTATTGGTAGTGGTAAAGGTAAAACATGTGGCAGAGGTGTTAAGGGACAGAAATCTAGATCTGGTGTAGCTATCAAAGGTTTTGAAGGGGGGCAGATGCCTATGATTAAAAGATTGCCAAAGAGAGGCTTTAACTGTCCTAGTTCTAAGAAATATAGTGTAGTAAATATTGCTGATATAGAATTTTTAATAGCAGAAAATCGTTTGAACTCAACAGAAGTTGTAACAAAGGATAGATTAGTTGAAGTCGGGTTAATTAAGAATACTAACTTATTGGTTAAGTTATTATCTGTTAGCAGTGGTGATTTTAATAGTCCCTTATCATTTCAATTAGATGCTTATTCTAGCTCTGCTAAGAAGTTAATAGAACAAGTTGGTGGTCAAATATTGTAATTTATGAGTTTAAATTCCACACAAAAATCTAATAAAGACTTAGCTAATAGGATTATTTTTACTATTTTGGCTCTTATAGTATGTAGATTTGGGTCATTTATTCCTATAGCGGGTATTGATTCGGTTGCATTAAGCAGCGTGGCTGAACAAAATCAATCGGGTATACTTGGTATGTTTAATATGCTATCTGGGGGATCCCTAGGTAGAATGTCTATTTTTGCTTTAGCAATTATGCCATATATAACTGCTTCAATTATCATTCAATTAATGTCAATAGCCTACAAGCCTTTAGAGAATTTAAAAAAAGAAGGTGAGGTTGGTAAAAGGAAAATCAATCAATTATCTAGGTATTTAACTGTTTTATTAGCTTCTTTTCAGGCATATGGTGTTGCAGTAAGTTTGGAACATGTTGTGACTAATGTAGGTTCAGTAGTTATTATACCGGGGCTTTTTTTTAAGGTTACTACCGTTATTACTTTAGTTGTAGGTACTATGTTCTTAATGTGGCTTGGTGAACAGATTACTGGTAGAGGTATTGGTAATGGATCGTCCTTAATTATATTTATAGGTATAGTGTCGGGTGTACCAAGTGGTATTATAAGCATGTTTGAGTTGTCAAGAAGTGGTGGTTTGTCTCCGATAGTAGTTATGGCTATTTGTTTAGGAGTTATTGTAATTATAGCTATAATAATTTTCTTTGAGAAGGCACAGAGAAAAGTTTTGGTACAATATCCAAAAAGACAAGTTGGTAATAAAATTTATGGTGGTGATTCGACTCATATGCCTCTTAAACTTAATACTTCTGGGGTAATTCCGCCAATATTTGCTAGTTCGATTTTATTGTTTCCTGTGACAATAGCTAATTTTTCTAGCAATAATTCAGAAATTATGAGTTTATTAACTTTCCATCTAGGGCATGGGAAGCCTTTATATATTTTGTTGTATGTTGCGTTGATAATGTTTTTTAGTTTTTTTTATACAGCAGTAGTTTTTAATTCAGAAGAAACAGCAAATAACTTAAGAAAATACGGGGCATATATTCCTGGCAAAAGACCTGGTAAGAATACTGCGGAATATTTTGATTATTTGTTAACTAGGTTAACTGTAATAGGTGGTATATATCTTAGTTTTATATGTATAGTTCCTGAAATGTTAATGAATAAATATGCCGTATCTTTTGCCTTAGGGGGTACAAGTTTTTTAATTGTTGTTAATGTTGTTCTAGATACATTTGTACAAATTCAAACTCATTTATTTAGCAGTAAGTATAAGGGATTAATTAAAAAAATGAAGTTAAAAAACTAACTTATATTATAAAAAAACAATTCTTTAAAGCAAAAATTATACATTTTAACTTAGTGGAGGGTATATATTATGTTATGTTTAAAGAAGAGTGTCAAATGATTATAGTGCTTATAGGGTCTCCTGGTTCAGGGAAGGGAACTCAAGGGCAGTTATTGGCAAGAAAGTTAAATTTACCTCATGTGTCTACTGGTGATATATTCAGGCAAATGGTAAAGATTAATAACAAGGATGGTTTGTTAATTAAAGAGTATATGGCACAAGGAAAACTTGTCCCTCCTAAATTGGTGAATAATGTAGTTAAGGAGTTTTTAACTCAGGATATATATAACAACGGTTATGTTCTAGATGGTTATCCTCGTAATTTAGAGCAAGCGAATTTTCTAAGAATGTTTGCTAATCAAAAGATTAAAGTTGTGTTTTTTGACATAGACGATCAAGTGATTATCAAGAGGATTCTAGGTAGGTTTAATTGTGAAAATTGTGGACAAATTTATAATAGTTATTTCATTAAACCTAAGGTTGATAATGTCTGTGATGTTTGTGGATCAGATAAATTTATGCACAGACAAGATGATGATGAACAGACTATTACGCAAAGAATAGAAGAATATAAAATAGAAACTTATCCGTTACTTAACTATTATAGAGATAATAGTGAATTCTATGTTGTTGATGCAAATAAGGATAAAGAAGAAGTAGAGCTTGTTTTATATAAAGTATTAAAAATGATTTGACTTTAAGGGATATTTTTATATTATTCCCTTTTGGTTATTATCGAAATTTTGGAGATTATTTGTGGCAAGAATAGCGGGTGTTAATATTCCAGCAAACAAAAGATTAGTAGTGAGCTTAACGTATATTTATGGGCTTGGTTTTTCTGCTGCAGAAGAGATTTGTCGAAAAACTGGAATATCTGAAAGTAAAAGGGTCAAAGACTTAACAGATCAAGAGCTTATTATTTTACGTAATATTATTGAAAAAGAATATAAAGTAGAAGGTGATTTAAGAAGAGAGGTGAACCTTAATATCAAGAAGAAAAAGGATATTAGAAGTTACCAAGGTCTTAGACATATAAGAAAGTTGCCTGTTCGAGGTCAGAATACTCATTCTAATGCTCGAACAAGAAAAGGTAAAGCTGTTGCGATTGCCGGTAAGAAAAAAGTTACAAAGTAATATGGTATAATGATGAGTCAGGCTAATACTAAGGTCAAGAAAAAAAGAAAAAATATCACTCTTGGTGTTGTTCATATAAAGACAACTTTTAATAATACTATTGTTACTTTTACGGACATGCAAGGTAATGCTATAGCTTTTTCAACAGCAGGTACACATGGTTTTAAGGGGGCTAGAAAAGCTACGCCTTATGCTGCTCAAATAACTGTTGATAAAGCCTCAGAAGTTGCAAAAGAACACGGTCTGAAAACTGTTTCAATTAGAGTGCAAGGTGCAGGGGCTCAAAGGGAATCGGCTATGCGTGCGGTATTTAGTCAAAATTTTATAGTTACGTCAGTTTTAGATGTTTCATCTGTTGCACATAACGGTGTTAGAGCACCAAAAAGAAGAAGAGTATAGGGGCATAGGTAAATAATGTTATCATTAAATAAAAACTGGAGTGCATTAATAAAACCTTCTAAGATAGTTTATGACAGTCCTGATAAGAGTAGTAATATAGTAAAAATTGTGGTTGAACCTTTAGAGAGAGGCTTTGGTTTAACAATAGGTAATGCTATGAGGCGAATTCTACTCTCATCTCTTCAGGGTGCTGCAATAACATCAATAAAGATACTAGGGGTGGTGCATGAATTTTCTGCTATACCTGGGGTTAAGGAAGATTTAGTTGATGTAGTTTTGAATCTTAAGTCTGTGGTCGTTAAGATGCATTCTTCGGAAAGAAAGATTGTCAGATTAAGTGCTACTGGTCCTTGCGTTGTAACTGCTGGGATGATTGGAACAGGGCATGATGTGGAGGTACTAACCCCTAACCATGTGATTTGTACTTTGGCAAAAGGGGCTCAGCTTGAAATGGAATTAGTGTGTGAGACAGGAAAAGGGTATGTTCCCGCTGCAATCAGCGTTGGTTCGGAATTAGCGATTGGTGTTATCCCAATAGATGCGTTATTCAGTCCTGTAAGAAAGGTTACCTATAAAGTTGATAATACACGTGTTGGTCAAGTTACAGATTATGACAAATTGATTATGACCGTTGAAACTAATGGTAGTATTTCTCCGGAGATGTCTATAGCACTTGCTGCTAGAATTCTGCAAGATCAGTTACAATTATTTATTACATTTGAAGAACAAACAGAAGATAAACAGGATAAGTTAGAAGAATTAGTATTTAATCCAGTGTTGTTGAAGAAAGTCGAGGAATTAGAATTATCTGTTAGATCTCAGAATTGTTTAAAAAATGAAAATATAATTTATATAGGTGATCTTGTTATCAAAACAGAAGCAGAAATGCTTAGAACTCAAAACTTTGGTAGAAAGTCTCTTAATGAGATTAAGGATATATTATCAGGCTTTGGTTTAAAATTTGGTATGGACATACCAGGATGGCCTCCAGAAAATATTCAGGAACTATCTAAGCGTTATGAAGATCCATATTAATAAAACCTGAATTAGATGTAACAGGTTATATCTAATTCAGGGATACATATAGAAACAATCAGGTTTGAAGCAGTTCATCACCTGATTGTTAAATATTAATTTGCTAATAATCTTAATTTTTATATGATATAAGAATAAGATTATTTAGTGGTAATAGATTAAAATGCATTCGTAAAATCCGCTTCAAGAATGCATTTTTCCTTATAACAAGCCAATTCGATATAAGAATTAACAATTCTTATATTGAATTGAGGTTAATAAAAAGGTAATAACATGCGACATAAAATTAAGGGTAGAAAGCTTAATAGAACAAGTAGTCATAGACAGGCGATGTTTGCTAATATGGCTGCTGCACTTGTGATGAATGAGCAAATAAAAACAACTTTACCTAAGGCTAAAGAGCTTAGACCATATATTGAAGTACTAATAACTAAGGCCAAGAAATCTGATTTAGCGACTAGAAGAATGTTGCTTGCTAAAATCAAAGATAAAGTTGCTACTGAAAAACTTATTAGTGTTTTAGGTAAAAGATATAGTGAACGTCCAGGTGGTTATACTAGGATAATAAAGGCTGGTTTTCGTTATGGAGATATGGCATCAGTAGCTTATATTGAGTTCGTTGATAGAGATGTAAATAGTAAAGGCTGTATGACCCCAAAAGTAGAAAGTCATAACCATGAAGAACAAAACTAATAAATCTGTAGGAAAATAATAAATATGGCTAATCATTCATCAGCAAAAAAGGCAATAAGACAAACAATAAAAAAAACTTTAATAAATAAGAATAGGTCAAGTAGAATTAAAACATATATAAAAAAAGTTTTGCAAGAAGTTATTAGTGGCTCAAAAGAATCAGCTAAATTAGCTTTGACTGTTGCACAATCTGAAATAATGAAAGGTGTAACAAAAAACATTATCAAATTAAATACAGCCTCACGTAAAATCAGTAGATTATCTCAAAAAATTAAAAATATGAATTAGCTTCTAGCTTCTTGTGTATGCCTTTTATGTAATACCAATCTCGATGAAAGATAGTTTAATAGCCTAGGATGTATTATCCCTGCCTTATTACTATTACCCACATTCTAGATTTGTGGGGCGTCGTATATGACGTCAGTAGGTTCAAATATACGACTTTTAAAAGATGTAGGTAATAGTAGGTATGCAAGTGAGGATTCGAGAACAAAAAGGAGTGTTCACGAATAGATTCCTTTTGGTAATTTTGTTGTCAAAATTTGCTTTCGTTCCTCATGGACATATTATGTACTGTTTGTGGTTACTTGGCTACTCTTTTACTCAGAAATTCCTCAAAAATTATTCAATTTGTGGGTACTTCCTAAAAATAATGAACATATAGACTATAGAAATGAAACCTTTACAGAAGCTAGATAGAAAATGTATGCAAGGACCTAGGTTCTGTTGACAAGAATTATAACGTAACCATATTAAAGTTCCAACGAAATTTAGAAAAGCTAAGAAAGTGGCTGGAGCCTTATCAAATCTAGAAAATATACGCCTAAAATGTTTGATTTTACCAAATCAGCACTCAATTAAATATCGTTCCTTATAAGTATGTTTATCATATTCACGTTGTACTTTACGGTTAGATTTTGGTGGTATAACAATCTCACACGGCACCGTCAAGTTAAGAGAAATGTAAATTAAGTATTGAGCAAATGTAGGGAATAATTTATAGATTATCAGTGACAATTGTTACCTAAATTTCAGTGCTATGTGTATTATTCAATCCCCAAAGAGACATCGTTTTCCAGTAATCATTATTAGCCATGCAGTATGGTTATATCATCGATTCAATAATAGTTACAGAGATGTACAAGAACAGATGGCCTATCGAGGTATTATTTTAAGTCATGAGACAGTAAGATTTTGGTGCAATAAATTTGCGGTTTATTTTCAAGATGTTATCAGAAAGCGAGAGAGGAAACCAACTGATAAATGGCATTTAGATGAGATGAATATTAAGATTAAAGTCGAGGTATTTATATTATGGAGAGCTGTTGACTCTGAGGGGCATGAATTAGAAGTATTACTGCAGAAGCGTCGTAATAAAAAATCAGCTATTCGTTTTTTATCAAAATTATTGGGTCATTATCCAGCTCCAAGAGTAATTGTTACTGATAAGCTCAGAAGTTACATTAAGCCGATTAAGCTTATGTGCCCTAAAACTGAGCATCGCACTCATAAAAGACTAAATAATCGTGTTGAGAATGCTCATCAACCAACTAGGCGCAACGAGAAGATATTAATTAAATTTAAGCATCCTAATTCAGCCCACTGTAAATTATCACTGATGGGAAAAGTCAGAAATATATTTGCCGTAAATGTTGGAAGATATAGTAAAACAGCAATTGAGCAAAGAATTGCATTTGCATCAGCTAAATCCATTTTGGACGAAGCCACTCAAAGACTTCTTGCTGCCTGAAATCTAAAAATATAGCTCTTTTTGATACTATTTTACTTAACTTGACGGTGCCCTTAGTGCTGCTAAATTATATTGTATAATTAAAGTGCCGTGATTTAGTTTATGATCTTTTTGTAATTGCTGAGTAGTAATAGTTAAAAGCGTCTTGTTGGTAGGGAGCTACATCCTTGTAATAATAGTGTAGTTAACAACAATATACAAAATTTAAGCATTTATTGCCTTTTATACCAAAGAAAATAAACCGGTACTCCGCTTAATATAAATGAGATAGCTGGTATTATGACCTTTAATGGTGTCTCACAAATAATCCATAGGCAAAAAGCAATTGATCCGAAAGCAATTAACCATTTATATAGTGAAGATTCTTCTAACTTTGCTAGCAGTAATTTTAAAAAAGCTACACTACAGGCTAGATATACAAATAAAAAAGAGATAACTGAAAAACTAATTATTGCGGTAACTTGTTCTGACAAATCTTCATTTGTTGTACTAATCAATAATAATAATATTCCAATGCAACTTACAAACAAACTCCAAATTGGAGCTCCATTTTTATTTTTCTTAGCAAAAAAAGATGGCATTAAACCGTCTTGTGCTAATCCTAAAGCAATTTGTCCGCTGATTAATACCCAAGCATTTAACGTTCCAATGCAAATAATTGAAGCAAGCAAAGAAATAAGTAGATGCCACTGACCGCTAAAAATTATTTGAGTAGCATCTACATAAGGGGCGTTAGAATGTATCAAATCTTCTCGTGGAATTAAACCAATTATTCCAATACTATTAATAAGGTATAAAATAGCCACACAGAGTGTACCCATTACTATTGCTCTTGGTATTGTTTTTGATGGGTTAATTACTGAACCAGCTTGAGCAGTTGCTGACTCTACACCAATAAATCCCCAAAATGTCAGTAACGTTACTTCACCAAGAATTTGAGAAAAAGTTAAATTAGTCATTCTCTTATCCATAACAAAATTATTACTATCAAACTGATATAATGCTACAACTGGTATTATTATTAATGGAATAAATTTTAACATTGCTAGTATAAATTCAGCACGCCCCGCTACTCCTATACCTTTAAAATTTAGTAACATAACAGCAAATAACAATAATATTTGCAGAATTAAGCATATAAAACTATTATGCACACCAATTAAAGGTGTTAAATATGTAACAGCTGAAATAACTACTACAGCTGTACTAACCCATGAAATAATCCAATAAATCCAGCCAGTGAAGAATGCTACATCATTGCCAAATGCCTGCTTTAAATAAACATGAGGTCCACCTGTTTGTGGAAATCGTGCACAAAGTATACCAAATAAAAGTGCTATTATTATGGCACCACAGGAAGATACTATCCATCCAACTAAACTAAAAATACCAAATGGGGCTAAACCTGCTGGTAATATCAAAATAGCAGTGCCAAGTTGGCTACCAATAACTAAACCCAAAACTGACCAAAAACCAAGCTTTTGTGACATGTAATCTTGTGACATATAATCCTTAAGGTGTAGTAATCATAAACTTTACATAAAAAAATAAAAACTTGAAAAGTGATCTATCACTTTTCAAGTTTTTGCAAGCAATATATTACATTCGACAATTATATTGTTGTTTCTTACGACCGCATATAGCTTTGCCTGCGTAGATCATGAGTAGGTTATTCCTAGCTAAAAGCGGGAATCCAAAAAATAGCCTGCAAAGGCTATTAGATATTATAGATTTCCGCCATTGCTAAGAATGACATACTAGTGATCGACGTTGACAAAGTCTACGCAAGGATGACATCATTTTTACCACATAAAGATACTGGTGACCCCTACGGGACTCGAACCCGTGTTTTCACCGTGAAAGGGTAACGTCCTAACCACTAGACGAAGGGGCCATAAACTCTTTGGTATAGCTAACCAAAGAAAGTTTTAGCCATAGCAATGGTGATAGCCTTAATGTCATTCCCACGTAGGTAGCGGAATCTAAAAAAATAGCCTAAAAGACTATTAGATATTATAGATCCCGCTACCTTCGCAGGGATAACATTTAACTAAGATATCAACATGCAACTAAAACATTCTCAGATTATCTAATATTCTCAGAATCAGAGCGTTCTAGTTTATACAGTATCTATGAAATATTGCAAGTATGATTTTATCGTTTCTTCTTATTTTTTCCGTCGGTAGTTTTATTAAACCTACCAATATTTTTTACAAACTTTTGTAGTCCATTTAATTCTGTACCATAAGTTTTAGTATATTCTTTAATTAACATTATATCTTCTTTATGTGAGTCATTAAGTACTAAAACTTCTTCAATTATATCATTTTTATTAAAAGTAATTCTTACTATTCTTTGTTCAATCACTTTTGGTTTAAACCATGTTCTCCTAGCTAAAGAACGTTGAATATAATACCAAGTATTCGGTGTATAGTCAGGTATAATTGTTGGTGTGCCAATTAAATCTTTTACCTCGGACTTACTAAGCCTCCTCTTCTCAAGCGTAGGTAATAAATTATTATCTACATACTGCCCTCTTGATTCTATAGTTTGACAACTACATAATGTAAAGAATATTGATGAAACAAGAAAAGTCCGAATTATAAAAAATTTCATAAAATTTATGTTTGAAATACCTAGATTTTGCAATGGAAGTATAATATACTGCTTAATCGATTTGACAAACACTTTTTCACAAATTAAGTATAATTTTTAAGAGGCTATATGGCAGTTCCAAAGAAGAAAACATCAAAATCAAGACGTAATATGAGACGCTCTCATCTTGCACTTGGTAAGATTAATGTAGTAGTAGATTCTCAAACAGGAGAATATAAACTTCCTCATCATATATCTTTAGCTGATGGCACATATAATGGTCGTCAAGTTATTGTGAAGAAAGAAGAAAAAGATGAAGAAGTAGCATAAACCAGTATGGCTTGTAAAATTCTTGGGTGTGGTGCATATTTGCCGGAACGCATTGTTAACAATGCAGAATTATCGTTATCGGTTGATACCAACGATGAATGGATTCGCTCAAGGACGGGTATATTACAAAGGCACATTGCCGGGAACGATGAATATACGTCACATTTAGCTCTTAAAGCCAGTCAGAATGCTCTAGATGATGCTGGATTAAAGGCATCATCTATAGATTTAATAATTACCTGCAGCACCACTCCAGATAATAGTTTTCCTTCTATAGCTTCTAAGTTACAAGGTTATCTTGGGCTTAATAATGTACCTTCATTTGATCTCCAAGCGGTATGTTCGGGTTTTGTATATGGTTTACATGTTGCTGACTCTTTGATTGAATCTAGAAAATATAGAACAATATTACTGGTTGGTGCTGAAAAAATGTCGTCTCTACTAGATTGGAGCGATAGAACTACTTGCATCTTATTCGGTGATGGTGCTGGTACTGTAATTCTGCAATATAGTGAGGATAGTTCTGGTATAATAGATAGTAATATTTACTCGGATGGTCGTTATTTTGATATTCTTTACACTGATGGTGGTGTAAGTACAGATGGCAAAAGCGGTAAAATAAAAATGAAAGGACGGGAAGTTTTTAGGCATGCAGTAGGAAAAATGAGCAAATCAGCTGAAGACATATTACATAATAATAATTTTACCATAGATGATGTTAATTATTTTATTCCACATCAGGCAAATATAAGGATTATAGATGCAGTTATAGAGCGACTAAAAATTAATCCAAGTAAAGTAGTAAAAACGGTTGCGCAGCATGCCAATTGTTCTGCTGCTTCAATCCCTTTGGCTCTTGCTTCTCTTAAATCTTATGCTAATATCACAAAAGGTGATATACTCCTTTTTACAGCTATCGGTGCTGGAATAACTTGGGGATCGGTTTTAATCAGATGGTAACAACTAAGACTATTACTAGAGAGAAAATTGCTCACATATTAAAATCTAAGCTAGGGCTATCAAGTATTATATGCGAGGAAATAGTCGAACAAATATTTAAGAATATTCAGCAAATGGCAAGCAATCAAAGATTGACGTTAGCAGGTTTTGGAAGCTTTTGTACTAGCACAAAAAAAGGCAGCGTCAAGTTAAGTAAAATAGTATCAAAAAGAGCTATATTTTTAGATTTCAGGCAGCAAGAAGTCTTTGAGTGGCTTCGTCCAAAATGGATTTAGCTGATGCAAATGCAATTCTTTGCTCAATTGCTGTTTTATACCAATTATAATAATTAACACGGTGTATTTATCCAATCTCTATACATAATTGATTTTACTAAATCTACATTATGAGCAAGTTGATTCCAAGCGTAACAAGGGCACCGTCAAGTTAAGAGAAATGTAAATTAAGTATTGAGCAAATGTAGGGAATAATTTATAGATTATCAGTGACAATTGTTACCTAAATTTCAGTGCTATGTGTATTATTCAATCCCCAAAGAGACATCGTTTTCCAGTAATCATTATTAGCCATGCAGTATGGTTATATCATCGATTCAATAATAGTTACAGAGATGTACAAGAACAGATGGCCTATCGAGGTATTATTTTAAGTCATGAGACAGTAAGATTTTGGTGCAATAAATTTGCGGTTTATTTTCAAGATGTTATCAGAAAGCGAGAGAGGAAACCAACTGATAAATGGCATTTAGATGAGATGAATATTAAGATTAAAGTCGAGGTATTGATATTATGGAGAGCTGTTGACTCTGAGGGGCATGAATTAGAAGTATTACTGCAGAAGCGTCGTAATAAAAAATCAGCTATTCGTTTTTTATCAAAATTATTGGGTCATTATCCAGCTCCAAGAGTAATTGTTACTGATAAGCTCAGAAGTTACATTAAGCCGATTCAGCTTATGTGCCCTAAAACTGAGCATCGCACTCATAAAAGACTAAATAATCGTGTTGAGAATGCTCATCAACCAACTAGGCGCAACGAGAAGATATTAATTAAATTTAAGCATCCTAATTCAGCCCACTGTAAATTATCACTGATGGGAAAAGTCAGAAATATATTTGCCGTAAATGTTGGAAGATATAGTAAAACAGCAATTGAGCAAAGAATTGCATTTGCATCAGCTAAATCCATTTTGGACGAAGCCACTCAAAGACTTCTTGCTGCCTGAAATCTAAAAATATAGCTCTTTTTGATACTATTTTACTTAACTTGACGGTGCCTACTGCATGGCTAATAATGCTTACTGGAAAACGATGTCTCTTTGGGGATTGAATAATACACATAGCACTGAAATTTAGGTAACAATTGTCACTGATAATCTATAAATTATTCCCTACATTTGCTCAATACTTAATTTACATTTCTCTTAACTTGACGGTGCCATTTGAGTACCTATTTATCAGGTAAAAACCCATTTTATAACACCGTGTTAATTATTACAATTGGTATTACACCAAAAAAGTATAAGCTAAAGTAAGAAAGGTAAAAAATGCAAATGAATCAGTTATGGTGGTTAAGAATACACCTGAGCCAGTGGCGGGATCAATATTTAAATAATGTAGAGTAATTGGTATTACTGAGCCAAAAAGACCAGCTATGAGAAACGTTAGGATAACGGCTATGGAGAAAATCAAGCTAAGATTTGGATCAGAAAGCATTGCTAAGCTTAATAGTGCCCCAACTAAGGCCAATATAGAGCCGTTAAATCCGCATACAGCTATTTCTTTAAGAATCACTCTCAGCACATTATTATGGTGAATATCTTTGTTGGCAAGTGCTCTAACTGTCACTGTCATGGCTTGTGTGCCGGCATTCCCTCCCATAGAAGCAACAATAGGCATAATAGCTGCTAGTGTTATAAGTTTTGAGATTGTAATACTAAACTGGTTAATAATTATCGATGTCATACAAGCAGTAATTAAATTGACAAATAACCAAGGGAATCTGTGTCTCACAGTATAAAATAGATTGTAAAATGTATCTTGAGTATGAACGCCACCGAGTGACATTATATCTTTTTCGGTTTGTTGTTCAATGATGTAAAGCATACTATCTATTGAAACGGTACCTATTAACTTACCGCTTTTATTCACCACTGGTACAATTGTTAGAGCATATTGTTTAAAAATAAAACTTAACTCACTTAAATTAGTGAATACATCGGTAATTTTAAATTCAGGATTCATAAGATCTTTTACTAACTTATCCCCTTTATGCTTCAGTAAAGTGCTTAGAAGTATACTACCTATAGGTCGGTATTTACTGTCGAGTACAATAGCAGCATGAAAATCTTGTGTTATATGTTTGTGTCTAATAAAATCTATAGCCGTGGCTACTGTCCAATCTTCTTGAAATGACACAAAATTTCTTTCGATTACCCTACCAACAGTATCTTCTGGGTAAGTACAGCCTTCTATAATTTGCTGTCTTTTTTCTGCTTTGAGATTATTTAAGATCATTTCTTTTGTTAGATCATCAAGATCCTCGATAACTTCAACAGCATCTTCTATAGCAAGTTGATTAATTAGCTGTACACTTTTCTGTACACCTAAAATTTGCATTATAAGTGGTTTACTGTTCACGCTAAGCTGTACTAAAGTTTCAGGCTTTAGTGTATCCTGTAACAAAGGAAGAATTGTTTTATAAGTTTTCTGATTTATATTATCTAAAAAATCTGCAAGATCTGCATAGTGAAGATTACTCATAATCTCTATTGCTTTGCCAAATTCATCATTATTCAGAAGATTATTAATGTGCTCAAATGTTTCGTCAAATTGGTTTTGATGAACCGACAACATATTTTTTGATTGATTTTGCATAACTCCTCGTTTGAGTATACTGCTATGATTTCAAGAGTTAGTACGAAGGTCAACTTCAAGAAGAGCTAGGCAGTAGCAAAGTCGAGCAGCAGAGCATACATGAGTAACGGAGCAGCTTCGATTTTTAGATACGACGACCTTAATTCTTGAAGTTCACCGAGTATACTCAAATGATTTGAGTATATATACTGAATTTTCTAAAAGTACCCTCAATAGCCAAGAAGGATGAGTCACTTGTATTCTAACATGTTAGGTTTTATAAGACAACTAAGTTGAAACATATGGAATTGGTGCGGTCGAGAAGACTTGAACTTCCACTCTGTTAAGAACAACCCCCTCAAGGCTGTGCGTCTACCAATTTCGCCACGACCGCAATTAATAATCAGTTTTTAATAAAATTATTCTTGTAGCCTAAATAATTTTGGTTAATCCAAATAGTGTATATAACAAATTATTCTACTAATATCAATATATATACTCGAATGATCCTACGAATTGGATTTGAAAATACACGAGCATCCGTAATGGAAGTCAATAAGAAAATAATAACTTAGGCACCGTCAAGTTAAGAGAAATGTAAATTAAGTATTGAGCAAATGTAGGGAATAATTTATAGATTATCAGTGACAATTGTTACCTAAATTTCAGTGCTATGTGTATTATTCAATCCCCAAAGAGACATCGTTTTCCAGTAATCATTATTAGCCATGCAGTATGGTTATATCATCGATTCAATAATAGTTATAGAGATGTACAAGAACAGATGGCCTATCGAGGTATTATTTTAAGTCATGAGACAGTAAGATTTTGGTGCAATAAATTTGCGGTTTATTTTCAAGATGTTATCAGAAAGCGAGAGAGGAAACCAACTGATAAATGGCATTTAGATGAGATGAATATTAAGATTAAAGGCGAGGTATTGATATTATGGAGAGCTGTTGACTCTGAGGGGCATGAATTAGAAGTATTACTGCAGAAGCGTCGTAATAAAAAATCAGCTATTCGTTTTTTATCAAAATTATTGGGTCATTATCCAGCTCCAAGAGTAATTGTTACTGATAAGCTCAGAAGTTACATTAAGCCGATTAAGCTTATGTGCCCTAAAACTGAGCATCGCACTCATAAAAGACTAAATAATCGTGTTGAGAATGCTCATCAACCAACTAGGCGCAACGAGAAGATATTAATTAAATTTAAGCATCCTAATTCAGCCCACTGTAAATTATCACTGATGGGAAAAGTCAGAAATATATTTGCCGTAAATGTTGGAAGATATAGTAAAACAGCAATTGAGCAAAGAATTGCATTTGCATCAGCTAAATCCATTTTGGACGAAGCCACTCAAAGACTTCTTGCTGCCTGAAATCTAAAAATATAGCTCTTTTTGATACTACTTTACTTAACTTGACGGTGCTGTCGCAGCCCCTCGCAATGACGGTTCAGGATGACTATTTTATTTAAATAACCCTTTCAATCCTTTCTCAATGGTAGATTTTACTTTGTTGACAGGAACATTATTAGAAGGTTCTACATGTTGATCGTTTTGTGTTCCTTCTCCTTCAGATTGTTTATTTTTTCTTCCTCCAATAATATTTTTTAATATATCTTCAGGCTTTGTACCTTTCTTAACGCCATCAACCAAACTATTTACTAAATTTTTCGTGAGATATTCCTTTAATGCGTTAGTATCAAGTTTATGTTGTGGAACATTCAGATTGCCATAAAGGCGAACTTTCAATGGTGGTATCGAATTTATATTTACATTAATAACACTATCTATATCAAGTGTATATTTAGGCAGGTTAACATTTCCAGTAACTGTTATCTCTGACGAGGCAGCATCTAACTTACCGTTTGTTATGTTAATTATACCTTCTGTTATTTCACTATCTACTACTAGTTTTTGGAACTTTGTTTCACCACTTGCAAAGAAACCATCGAGCATTGTTAAAATAGTTTGAAGGTCTCTAATATTTCTAAGGCTATCTAATAGTTTTTGCAGATCAAATCCACTAACTATACCGTCAGATGCTGTTAATGTTGCTTTACCGAATAAGTTACCTACATATTGAAATTGGCTCTGACCTTTTGTTTTGAGATCTGTTATTAGATTAACCGTCCCTTGCGTAACTTTAATTTTATTGCCCTGTGAGACTATATTTTTTAACTTAGCATCTTTAAGACTAGCTTTAAAACTAACAGGTTGATTAACTTGTGAAGAAATTTGTCCAGTAGCGGTTAAACTTCCCCCAAATAAATTACCATTTAAAGATTTAATATCCAGCACACCACCCGCAAGTAACATAGTAGTTTTGACATTATCAAAGATCAGGCTTCCTTTAATGATCTTTTGTATAGTTAAAGTTAAGTCTCCATCAAGCTTATTTAAAAATGATAAATCTATAATGTCTTTAGACCAAGGCACAGAATTATTTACACTTTGCCCAGAACTAGTAGATAAGCTATTAGATGGCACATCAGTGAAATCATCTAAATTTAGGGAAGCTATCATTATATCTGATAAAATTTTTGGTTTAGCAGACACTAAATTGATAGTTACTGCTCCACTGAAATTTATAGGCTTCTTTTTAAACTCAAGAGTAAATTTATTTATATTAGTTTTAAGAAATTTTTGTTGTTTAATAGTCTCACCCTTTAGCCACATATCTCCAAGACTAATCGGTAGAGTCTTACCAAATAAACTAGCAATGGTGGGTATCTCACTAATTTTTACATTATAAGAAACCACTAGCTCTTGATCCCAATCCTTAACCCCAACATTGCCTGTTAAATTAGCTTTATCTGCAGTAAAATTAATGTCATTTAGAGATAAATTTTGATCTAAATAGGCAAAGCTTGTTGCTAGAAAAAATGTCTTATCTAATAATTTAACTCTTAAATCTACCTTATTATCTGCAAAATGGAAGTTAGCGTTACCCTTAGCTAATATCTTACCTGCGGTAAAATCAATGTCACTAATTTTTAATAATTTCTTATCACTATTAATATTAAAAGTTAGTTTATGATCTAAATCATGTAGGATAGGTATATCAGGAAAAATATTTTGCAGATTTTTAGCAGCTCCTTCCAGTTTGAGCTGTCCAGCAAAAGTCATATTGTCGTAAGCAAAGTTACCTGAGAAATTAACCTTTTCTTGTAGGGCATTTAAATCTATGGTTAAAGTTATGACACCTTGCTTGTCTTGTATATTACCTTTGACATCATAATTCTTACCGGAAGAATAAAACTGACAAGCTAAATCAGATGGGCCGTGCAGCTCTTTGATTTCTAATCTATCAATATCTATTGTTGTTGGGATAGCATTATTACCCTTAGTCTTATCAGCAAAATCAACATAATTTAACTTAGCATCAACGATTTTAATTAAGTTGATATATAAAGAAAACGGTGCCTTGTTATCATTCATTTCACCCATTGAAGTTTTACTAACATTGCTTGGTATTTTGGCAAATTCCCAAGAAGCCACACCATTAAGCATCCGTTCTAAATTAATTACTGGTTTGTTAATTTCAATCGTTGAAATGTCTATCTTTCCTTTAAGTAAGGATAATATAGAAAGAGAAGCAGATACTTCCTTAACTTCCAATAAAGAAGGATAATGGGCATTAGGTAGAGAAGTAAGAGTTACATCCTTAATGGTAATAGTCGGAGTGGGCAGCAAAGAGATGGTGATATCTCCATTAATTTGCAGCTCTCTACCAGTTGTTTCTTTGACTTTATCAGAAGCTAGTCTTGTATATGATTCTAAGGAAATAAATAGAGGTGTTATTAGCAGTATAGCAATTATTAAAATGAGTAACGCTACTGAATATTTTAGAAATTTTTGCACTACAATTTCCTTTGAATTATGTAAAGAATTCATTATAGCAGATTATAACTTTTCCACTAATTAAAAAAAATATTAAAGATAGTACTGGCACCGTCAAGTTAAGTAAAAGGCACCGTCAAGTTAAGTAAAATAGTATCAAAAAGAGCTATATTTTTAGATTTCAGGCAGCAAGAAGTCTTTGAGTGGCTTCGTCCAACATGGCTAATAATGCTTACTGGAAAACGATGTCTCTTTGGGGATTGAATAATACCAATTGCAATAATTAACACGGTGTATTTATCCAATCTCTATACATAATTGATTTTACTAAATCTACATTATGAGCAAGTTGATTCCAAGCGTAACAAGCCATAGTAACGATATCTTCATATACACCATAACATTGGTTAGACAAGAAATGATTTTTAATCCATTCCCCAAACTTGTTCCATTGCATTAAGTTCCGGTGCATAGGGCGGAAGCGGTATCAAAGTGATATTGCTTGGCACAGTTAGTTTTTTGGCTGTGTGCCAACCTGCATTATCCGTTAGTAAAGCTATATGTCGGTTGCCTTGAATACTGCGAGAAAGCTCTTCTAAGAATTTATTCATTGCCTGTGTGTTTGCATATGGTAAAATTAATGCACAAGCTTCTCCTGTCTCATGGCAAGCAGCTCCGTAAATATATGTTGAAATAAATTGCTGTTGCCGAACTTTACGGGGTCTAGTGCCACGCTTAGCCCATATACGAGTTAAGCTACCTTGTTGCCCAACTCTAGTTTCATCCTGAGACCATATATCAACTTTACATCTATCGATATTTTTTGGTAATAATTTTGTTAACATGTCTGGAAAGTTTTTTTATATCTATTTTGAGTCTCTTGATTTGACTTTGGATGCATTGAACGAGAAGTAATCCAGCTAAAACCAAGGTGGTGCATAGTATTGTAGACTGTTTTTAAAGCACATTTAGCACCATATTCCTCAAGTAACATGATATGTAGCTCTTTTCCAGTTATATACCCACCAGTTTTACTTTTACTGAGCGTATTGATTTTATCAAAAAGAGCAGATTCTTGTATAGTGTTAATCTTCCTAGGGGCACCGCTTCTTTGTGATTCAAATAATCCTTCAAAACCATGATTCCCAAATCTTCTGAGCCATGATTGCACGGTTTTCCAGTGTGACTTCACTATTTCAGATATGGCTTTAAAAGATTTGCCTAATTGAAGGTGATACATCGCCAATAAACGTATACGATTTCGACCATGCGGCTCATGTTTCATCATTTTTATAAAATCATGACCATGAAAACCTTGTGGTAATATTAACCTAGCCATTTGAGTACCTTTTATCAGTTAAAAACCCATCTTAGACCACTGTGTTAATTATTGCAATTGGTATTATTCAATCCCCAAAGAGACATCGTTTTCCAGTAATCATTATTAGCCATGCAGTATGGTTATATCATCGATTCAATAATAGTTACAGAGATGTACAAGAACAGATGGCCTATCGAGGTATTATTTTAAGTCATGAGACAGTAAGATTTTGGTGCAATAAATTTGCGGTTTATTTTCAAGATGTTATCAGAAAGCGAGAGAGGAAACCAACTGATAAATGGCATTTAGATGAGATGAATATTAAGATTAAAGGCGAGGTATTGATATTATGGAGAGCTGTTGACTCTGAGGGGCATGAATTAGAAGTATTACTGCAGAAGCGTCGTAACAAAAAATCAGCTATTCGTTTTTTATCAAAATGATTGTGTCATTATCCAGCTCCAAGAGTAATTGTTACTGATAAGCTCAGAAGTTACATTAAGCCGATTCAGCTTATGTGCCCTAAAACTGAGCATCGCACTCATAAAAGACTAAATAATCGTGTTGAGAATGCTCATCAACCAACTAGGCGCAACGAGAAGATATTAATTAAATTTAAGCATCCTAATTCAGCCCACTGTAAATTATCACTGATGGGAAAAGTCAGAAATATATTTGCCGTAAATGTTGGAAGATATAGTAAAACAGCAATTGAGCAAAGAATTGCATTTGCATCAGCTAAATCCATTTGGGACGAAGCCACTCAAAGACTTCTTGCTGCCTGAAATCTAAAAATATAGCTCTTTTTGATACTATTTTACTTAACTTGACGGTGCCCCTTACGGTAATATTAACCTAGCTATTTGAGTACCTATTTATCAGTTAAAAACCCATTTTTTAACACCGTGTTAATTATTGCAATTAGTATAAGATAATCATTGCTATTTTTGATTTGCCTACATATAGGATTTCTTTACTAATATTATCTAGTTTTTCTTTAATCACTAGTGAGCGATCAGGTAAGGTAGTTTGCATAAAGCTATTTTTTTATCCTAGATCAACTATATACCAAATATTTAAATAATCAACAACAATTTAATCATAAATTAAAAAATAATTTAAAATTACAATCAATAGTTGTTATATGTGTCATAATCAGTAACAATAACATAAGAATTCAGGATAAGAATTAACTAATTCTTATCCTGAATTGGCTTTAATATAAGGAAAGATGCATTCTTAAAGCAGCTAACGCGAATGCATTTTAAACCTTTCTAAAGTTAAAATCATGTTTTTAGCAAAATGGATTGCCACGCTCACGTACGTTCGCTCGCTAATAGACATATACGTCATTGCGAGGAGACCGTAGGTCGACGAAGCAATCTATAATTTCACCGAATTCGGGATAAGAATTAACTAATTCTTATCCCGAATTCGCGGGAGTAGTATACAAGACATGAGGTAGCCTAGATGTTATCCCAAATTCGCATAAATTACTATACTTCCCTAGAACTAGGCTCTTTTTTGATAGCAACTAGTTTGGGGGATGGAGTAGGAGGAAGGGTTTTGTATCCATCTTTTGGAGTCATGGGGAGATTTTCTCCAATAGCTTTTGCTGCTGACTGTAACTTTGGTGGGAATTGTCCTTTTGTCGTATCAACGTTAGCAACAGGGGTAGACGGTAACTTTTCTCTTCTATCAAGATTTTCCTTAATCTTCTCTAGCTGCTGGATGACGTTTTTTTGTATTGCTTCTTTCTTTTCATCATAATAATCATCAAACTCATTAAACTCTTCCTGAATAAATTTAACTAACTCACCAACATTTTCAACACCAGCCTGTTTCTCAAGCTTCTTACGAGTAGCTACATCGATCTTATTCTCTGTAATAAGTTTCACAAGATCAGCATGTTCAGGTTCATCATCTTCATCATCATGAAATGCCTTAAATCTCTCTACCAAAGCTTCCTTAAAGAGATTTTCCACTGGGCTAGAAGATCGAGTAGGTGGTGTTTTTTGTTTTTCCTCTAGTTCTTCTAGTGCTTTATTTCTCCCTGATTCAGATAGCTTTTCTTCCCTAAGCTTTGCCTTCAGTACCATTTCAGTTAAGAAGTTTGTCTTTCCTTCCCCTTGCTCTCTTACTGTTGCTTTGTCATGATCAGAACCTGATGGCGAAGGCGGTGGAGGTGCTGGATAGGTTGTTGTGGGTGCTACCGTTTTAAGTTGTTTCCCCTTCCTAATTTCATCCCATAATGCTCCCCTATC
This sequence comes from Candidatus Tisiphia endosymbiont of Neophilaenus lineatus, assembly GCF_964264975.1. NCBI lineage: Bacteria > Pseudomonadati > Pseudomonadota > Alphaproteobacteria > Rickettsiales > Rickettsiaceae > Candidatus Tisiphia > Candidatus Tisiphia endosymbiont of Neophilaenus lineatus. Next base: position 301,190 of record NZ_OZ183649.1, read on the forward strand.
TTCTCCTTGTCCTTTCGGTGTTACTACTGCTGCTGCCTTCTGAGCTTGACCTGCCATAGCATTTCCCACTGCTTGCTGAACATCTTGGTTCTGCAACGGCACAGAATGTGTAGGAGGCGGTGGGGCTTGACGCAGTATTGTATTTTGACTCGGCAACGGAGGAGCTGGAGGTATAGCAGACTCTGCTGCTTGCTGCACCTCTTGATTCTGCAACGGTGGAGGAGATGGTGCTTTACCTTTACCAGCTATATGTGTTTTCGGTTTAGTTTCCTCTCTATGCTGAATATTTTGTGAATCCTGCAATGATGTATGGGGAAGGGGTGAAGATGAAAGAGATCTTGTTATAGTGTTTTCCGCTGCTTGATGAATAGTTGGGTTCGGCATCGACGTAGTACGCATAAGTGGGGGAGGTGGTGCTGGGCGTTTAGCTATTATCCGTTCAGGCATTGATGATGACATGGTTTGAGATTGAGCCAAATCTTGGCTTATAGACAATGGATGTGAAGCAGTAACTGCAGATATAAAAGTGGTTTCAAGCTCATTTCTTAAAGCTTCTACTTTGCCTGACCTGAGCTTTAGTATATCTCTACCTTCAAGTTCTTTTAGTTTTTCCAGTAACTTATTTGTTCTAGCTACTGTTGAATCTTTTATGTTTTTACCAGTGATCTCTAATCCCTCATCAACCCTTTTTAATATTTTATTATTATGAGGTATGTTTTTTTCTAAAATTTGTTCTGGAGTATTTACGAAAACATGCTTAATCTTTGCAGTAATTTTTTTAAGACCATCTAGCCATGTTGATGGTAATTCTTCCCACAATTCTGCTAATTCTTTCTTTATTGTAAGAAGTTCTTTAATATTATCATTAGCCTTTAGCAACTTAACTAGGTCTTGTTGTACGTGTAACAGTCTTATTCTTTCTTGGTGTAGTGCCTTTGCTTCATCAGCATTATAAACTTGTGGTACAATTTGGCTAAATTTTTCATGAGATATACCTAAATTTGCTAAGGATTCTCTTAATCCTTTTACCCGTTCTAGTTGTTTCTCTGATAGTTCTTTGGTTAGGATCTTATTACATCCTGCTTGTAACTCTATATCTATAATTTCCTGTAAAGATAAGTTTTGTTTACCTACATCTCTTAATATCTTGTCAACACCTTTGAGTACATCTCTGTTGATTCTTCTCTTTTCTTCAGCAATTTCCTCATCATTTTTTATAAACAGATATTTTACTTGTGTAACAGTATGTACAAACCTTCTAAACCAAGGTAAAGAAGGGTATTCTTTCTTTAAATCTTTCACTTTCTGTTGTAGATGTCTACTATTTTCTAATTGTTCATTAGCCTTTAAAAGATTCCCTATAGAATTTATTGTATCCAGTAATTTACCTTTTTCCTGTGATAACACACTTTCTATTTGTTGATCTTTATCTTTCGACATGTAAATACCTCCTTATTAACTCTTAATAGTAGGGTCAGCAAAAAAGATATCATACCCGCTTTTAGTTGGGCAATGATATTTTTTTAGAATTGATTACAATTTTGAAATTACCCTGTGGCATTAATGTAAGCAGCTTTAAAGCTGCTTGTCAAATTAATACTTGAATTTTTTAACATTTAGTACTATCATCTATGCTTTAAAAGCTCTTAGGAGAAAAAGATGAGTGAACTATTAGAACTTGCAGCAGAAATGCGGGAGAAATTTGGTACGGGAGTCGCAAGAGAACTACGTAGGAAAGGTATGGTGCCAGCCATAGTTTATGGAGCAGGTAAAGAAGCCTTAGCCGTTTCTATCGAAGAAAAAGAGATAACTAAGCATTATAGAAAACCCGGTTTTATCTCTACAGTTATTCAAATTAAAGTGGGTAGTAAAACGCATAAAGTGTTACCAAAGGCTGTAGAATTGCATCCTATCACTGACATAGTTAGGCATGTTGACTTTGTCCATTTAGAGGAAAAAACCCAAAGAATGGAAGTGCCGGTAGTCTATGAGGGTAAAGAAAGAGCTTTGGGAGTTAAAAGAGGTGGATTCTTCAATATAATAAAAAGAACTATAACTCTTTTATGTAATGTCAATAATATACCTAAAAATATTAATATTGATGTTACCAACATGCATATCGGTCAGTCTTTAAAAGCAAAAAGCATTAAACTCCCTGAAGGAGTCCAGCTAGCTAGTAAAAATGATTTTATTATGGCTACTATAATTGGTCGTAAGGGTAGTAAGTCAGAAGATGAAGAAGCTGCAACTGAGGAAGTGAAGCCGGCAAAGTAGTTGTTTTTGAAGCTATAAGGGTAATATGTCTTGGATATCACCCACAACTGTTGAAAGTTAAAATCGTCTATTAGCGAGGAGACCGTAGGTCGACGAAGCATCCATATGACAAGTTTCATGGATTGCCACGCTCACGTACGTTCGCTCGCTAATAGACGGTTTAAGCCTTACAACACTGCTTCGCTAATAGACGATTTTTTAACTTTCAACAGTTGTGGGTTGAGGTGCTAGGCGTACATATAGTATGTGAACACCGCAGATATTGGATAATGACAACACAATTCTTGATTTTCATCGAGTATACAAATCGCTCTCTAATGATATTATAATATGCTTAAATCTGAAGACAAAGGATATATACTTGTTGTAGGTTTGGGCAATATAGGCAAAGGGTATCAAAATACTCGCCATAATGTTGGCTTCATAGCTATTGATTATTTATCAGAATATTATAAAATTTCTTGGAATACAAAATCCAAATTTCAGGCTGAACTGACTCAAGGGGTAATAGACGGACATAAGTTACTATTAGCAAAGCCTCTAACTTATATGAACCTTTCTGGAAAGGCAGTACAAGCAATATGTTCTTACTATAATATCAAACCACCAAATATTTTTGTTTTACATGATGATATAGATTTAGAAACTGGTAGAATAAAATATAAATTGGCTGGTGGTAGTGGTGGACATAATGGGCTAAAATCATTGGATCAGTGTATAGGAAATGATTATCACCGTATCAGAATCGGGGTAGGAAGACCGGTTGCTAAAGATGATATATCGGATTACGTCTTATCTGCTTTTTCTAAAGAAGAGTATAAAATTATTGTTAATTCCATTGAGGTAATAATTAATAATTTCCGTTTATTGCTTTTAGGTGAAATGGAAGAGTTTAAAAGGAGCATCGTTTAAATATGAAACAACAATTAACTTGTGTCTATGCAGATGATATGGATGCACAATATTCAAAGATAATGCAGGATGGGTTAGATGAACTTGCTAAAAACAAGAAGGGTCTTGATGCCGTCCAATCTTTTTCCTTCTCGTGTTTTGATAATAATAAAAACTTTGTTGCTGGTGTAAAAGGTGTACTTATGTATGGTTGTTTACACGTTGATACGTTATGGGTTTCTAAAGATTTTCGAGGTCAGAATTATGGTACTTTTCTAATGTCCAAGGCAGAAAATCTAGCACGAGAGCGTAATTGTAAATTTATGACTTTAAATACTGCTGATTGGCAGGCCAAACCATTTTATGAAAAATTAGGTTTTAAATTAGAGTTTGTAAGAAGTGGTTATGATAAATATTCGGAAGCATATTATTTAAGGAAAGATTTATGACACTAAGATGTGGTATTGTTGGTTTACCAAATGTAGGAAAATCAACTTTATTTAATGCGTTAACTTCTAGTATTGCAGCAGAAGCGGCTAATTATCCTTTCTGCACTATAGAACCAAATTCTGCTATAGTATCAGTACCGGATGATAGGCTAAATGAGTTGGCAGCTATTGCTAATTCTATTAAAATTATTCCTACTTATATAGAAGTTGTAGATATTGCAGGTTTGGTAAAAGGTGCTAGTAAAGGGGAGGGGCTGGGTAATAAATTCTTATCTCACATACGAGAAGTCGATGCTATTTTGCACGTACTACGTTGTTTTGAAGATATAGATATTACTCATGTGCATAATAAGATCGATCCAATATATGATGCTGAGATAATAGAAACAGAATTAATTTTAGCAGATCTTGAATCGGTAGAAAAACGCTTAACAAATTCTGAGAAACGTTTGAAAACAGGCGATAAAGCTTTAAAAGAGCAAGTAGAATTATTAAAAGAGATTCAAGCAACTCTCGCAATAGGTAAACCAGTCCGTAGCATGATTGGGACTTATAGTAAAGAGGCTTTGGAACAATTACAATTATTAACTTCTAAGACGGTTTTTTATGCTTGCAATGTACTGGAAGAAGATGCGGTTACTGGTAATAAATTTACGGAACTTGTAGCCAAAAAAGCTAAGGCAGAAGGTGCAAAACATGTTATTATTTCATCAAAAATTGAAGCGGATATTGCAATTTTAGAAAGTGACGAAGAGAAATCTGAATTCTTAAATAGTATGGGTCTTGTGGAAACGGGTCTAAGTAAAATTATCAAAGAAATGTATAACTTATTAGACCTAAGAAGCTTTTTTACTGTTGATCCCAAAGAAACACATGGTTGGACCATTCGTAATGGTACGCTAGCTCCTCAAGCAGCCGGTATTATTCATACTGATTTTGAGAAAGGTTTTATCCGGGCTGAGGTTATTAGTTATGAGGATTATATAAATTTTAATGGTGAAGTGAAAGCCAAAGAAATGGGTAAAATGCGTTTAGAGGGCAAGGAGTATAAAATGCAGGATGGAGATGTGGTGCATTTTAGATTTAATGTTTAAATAAGGGATATGAGAACATTATACCATTATCCTATTTGTCCATTATCACGTCAAGTTCGGGTGTATTTAAAAGAGCTAGATGTGCAGTTTACTATGGTTAAGGAGGATTATTGGCTTCGAGATAAGGAATTTTTATCTTTAAATCAGGCGGGGACGACACCTGTCTTACAAGAGGCGTCCACTCTAATTATAGCAGGAATTTATCCCATCACTGAGTATTTACATGAAAAATATCCAAATTTTAATTTTATCGATGAAGATATTGATATTAAATGTGAAATTCGTAGGTTGCTCAGTTGGTTTAACGAAAAATTTTACCGTGAAGTAACAAAAATTATTATCGATGAAAAAATAGTAAGGTCCTTCTGCCAATTAGGTGGCCCTAGGACCGATTTTCTTAGAGCAGCAAAGACTAATTTATCACACCATTTAAACTATATGTCCAGTTTATTGGAGCTACGTAGCTTTATTGCCTCAAATTCCTTAAGTTGTGCAGATATAGCTGCTGCCTGTCATATATCGGTTCTAGATTATTTTGGCGAAATTAGTTGGGACAAATGGCTGTCTATTCGTCATTGGTATGCAATCATAAAATCTAGACCTAGCTTCCGCTCCTTATTATATGACCAAATACCATGTTTCACTCCACCACCTTGTTATGCTGATTTAGATTTTTAGTGGTTGCGGTGCAGTTACTTTTATGATAGCTTCTAGGTGAATAGTATAATTAAAATAGAGGATATTATGAGTAAAAGTGACGATAATAATCCAAAAGTGGATTCTCTACCGTCTTATAAGGAAGCTGTAACTCAAAAACCAAAAGAAGCCCAAGAAGGTTTGTCTGCAGAAGAGCTAAAGAGTCATATAGGAGAAATGCCTAACACTTTTCTAGCTTTGAAACAACTAGAGGATGTACAAAAGAATCTTGAACAAGCCCGTGGGCTTTTTGCTGGTACTACTAGTAAGGCTCTTTCTGGGGTAGAGAAATTAGAATTTGAAAAAGCTGGAGAGGTTTTTGAGAAATTTATGAGTTCATTTGAAAAACTGAGGACATTTGCTGATAGTGTAGATCATAAAAAACCCCTAGACAGCTTGAATGATTCATTAACTCTTACCGGTCGCTTAAAAGATTTCGCCAAAGAGCAATTCAAGAAAGTTGAAAAAATATTTGAAGGGTCAACTAATGCAGTTAAAAATAATCCAATTTTAAATGCAGTAGGGAATGTGATAAAATCTGCATGTCATGAGGTTGGTACTATAGCTAAAGGTACTTTAAACAATGCGATAGCTACTGGAGAACTTGCTAAAAGTGTTGTCAATCTAGGTGTAGCAATAAAAGATATCATTGTAGAAAAAGGAGTGAAACAAGCAACTAGGGGTAGGGGGGCATAGTACCCTATATTTTTCTATAATCGTCATAGCAAGGCATCTTTAGATGCCGTGGCGATCTAGGTAAACAGCGAAGTTGTTTTTTTAGAGTAACGCTTCGCGTATCTTGGATTGCCGCGTCGCCGCTTTCAGCGGCTTCTCGCAATGACGCTCGGAAGACCCCTTAACAGTAGTGAAATAAAAATGTAGGGTATATGGTAGTTTGACAACACCCTATATCCCACTTGTATTGATATATTCATGGATTTTTAGTAAATCATACCAAGTGGTTTTTTTCTGCATTGGTTGTCTAAGCAAATAGGCAGGATGAAAGATAGAAGTGGTTTGAATTGGCTTGGTAAGATACTGATTGGTATATAAATAATATTCTTGTCTGATTTTACTTATACCAGCATTTTTGCCAAGTAAGCTGGTTGCCGCGACATTTCCCACTAAAACAATTAGTTTTGGGTTTATTAAAGCAATATGTTTCTCAACAAAAGGTCGGCAAATATCTATTTCTTCTTGCGTTGGTTGGCGGTTGGCTGGTGGTCGCCAAAATACAGTGTTAGTAATATAAGCGTTATGTTCTCTTGAAATATTGATAGAGGCTAATACATTATCAAGTAACTTACCACTTTCCCCGCAAAATGGTATCCCTTGTGCATCTTCGCTACTACCCGGTGCTTCCCCAATAAACATTATAGAACTTTGTGGATTGCCATCAGCAAATACGGTTTTATTAGCTAATTTCTTTAAACCACAACCATCAAAATCCATTAGTAGTTTTTTTAATTCTTCTAAATTGCGAGCTGAGTCAGCTAAAGTTCTAGACAACGAAATGATGTCATCCTGTTTTTGTACAAGTTCTGGCTTCTTACCTACGTGGGAATGACCAGGACTGTTGGAGCTAGGTAGAGCTAATGGAATACTAATCGGCTTAGCTTTAATATTAGACCTCTTTCGCAACTCTACTTCTGCTGGTGATTTGGACAATGATGCGGTACTCGAATCCGTAACGGAACTATAGTACGCTGCGGTTCGAGGTGAAGCGTCTCCTTCAAATCCCTCAGCATAAGCGAGTTTCGAAAGAGGTCTATTAGAATTAATCTGTATTTTTTGCTGATTAATAGTTGATTCTGACAAATAATAATCTATACCAATTGCTTGCAACCATTTTAGTTGGTTGATTTTTTTTGTTAAATAAGTCATTTTATTATTTTAAAAAATATTTCGTAGTAGATGGAAGAATATAACGTACCTAACAATCTAGATGGGTTTAGACTTGATAAGGCTTTGGTAAGCCTTATCAGTAAAACATCTAGAAGCCAAGTCCAGAAAAGTATAAATGACTTCCAAGTACAAGTTAATGGTTTGATTATTTCTGATTCTAACTTTAAGGTCAAGGAGAATGACCTTATTTCAGTATTTTTTAAAGCTCCTGATCCATTAACAATGCAGGAAGCTGATATTAAACTTGATATTTTTTATGAAGATGAAGATTTAATGGTGATCAATAAAGCAGCTGGTATGACAGTCCATCCTGGTAGTGGTAACCACCAGGACACTTTGGTAAATGCCTTATTACATCATGCAAAATCTTTATCTAACATAGGAGGGTTAGAAAGACCTGGCATAGTTCATCGTTTGGATAAAGATACATCAGGACTGATGGTGGTAGCAAAGAATAATTTTGCCCATGTACATCTTGCAAAACAAATAGAAAATCGTAATCTTGTACGCAAATACAAAGCACTCGTTTGGGGTATTATCAATCCGCAAGAGGGCGTTATAAGAAATAATATTGGCAGAGACCGTATTATACGGCAAAAAATGACTATTCTAAAATTTGGTGGCAAAGAGGCGGTTACTCATTATAAAACAGAGGAAATATTTTTTGATGGTATTATAAGTATGGTAGAATGTCGACTTACTACTGGGCGAACTCATCAAATCAGAGTACAGTTGAGTCATTTAAAACATTCGGTAGTAGGAGACCAAACTTATGGCAAGAATAGCAAGAAAGTTAGCTCTAATTTTAGCAGAGTACCACAAAAATTAATGGATTTCAAGAGGCAAGCATTACATTCTTGGTATATAAGTTTTTCCCACCCGGTAAGTGATAAATTATTAGAATTGGAATCACCTTTGCCACAGGATATTGTAGAAATAATTGCATGAATATAAAAGAATCCTTAATTTATGCTGCTAGCAAGTTGCAAGCAGTGGGTATTAAATCAGCAAACCTAGAATCACGCATATTGATGCAGCATGTAACTGGTAAATCTATTGAATATTTATTAGCAAGGTCAGAAGAAGAATTGACACAACAAGAGCAAATTATTTTTGAGGATTTGGTTAATAGGCGTACATTACTAGAGCCAATAGCTTATATTGTAGGATATAAAGAATTTTATAGTTACCAGTTTATTGTAAATGATAAAGTGCTTATTCCTAGGCAAGATACTGAGATTATTGTAGATGCGATTTTAAGCGATATAAAAACAAATGTAGAGCTAGCAATATTGGAACTTGGCACAGGTAGTGGTTGTATAGCTTTGAGCTTGTTACTGGAAATGCCAAATAGCAATGTAACTGCAACTGATATAAGTAATGAAGCGATTGCTATAGCTAGTCAAAATGCTATAAAACATAAAGTTTCTGATAGGTTTAAAATAATTAATAATAGTAACTGGTTTGATAATCTAGAAAAGCAAGAATTTGATATCATCGTAAGTAATCCACCATATATTTCTTTTGATGATACTGTTTATATGTCTTCTGAGACCCTGAAATATGAACCCCACTTAGCCTTATTTGCTGAAGATAATGGATTAGCTTCATATTACATAATCGCTAAAGAAGCCAAGGGATTTTTAAAACAAAATGGTAAATTATTCTTAGAGATTGGTTTTAATCAATTGGCAGCTGTTACAGAAATTTTTGTTAGTTATGGTTATACGGTTAAGCAAGTTTATCAGGATTTGGAAGGTAGAGATAGAGGGCTTCTAATAACCTGAATTTGATGTAACACTCGATAATCAAGTTTTAAATATTAAGAGAATTATCATGCAACAATTTAGTCTTTACCATACTACCGAAGGATCGCTATACAAAACAACCTGTCTTTTAGTAGAAAAATCTTATCATAGCAATTTAAGAATTATCGTTTTAGCTCCAGATATTGAAGTCCAAGAGTCACTGAATAAGATGATATGGACTTATTCTAGAAAACAGTTTATTCCACATGGTAGTAAGCTTGATCCATTACCAGAAAAACAACCAGTCTATATTACTCATCAGTTAGAGAATCCTAATCAAGCTACGATTCTAATAATCATTGCCCCATTTGATATACAAGCAATTCTTAATAACAAACACTATATTGCTCACTTTCAGAGAATAGTTATAATATACGATGCCTTAGACAATTTAAGTTTAGTAATTAAAACAATAAATGAACTAACTATTGCAACCCCAATGATTGACTGTTATAAACAGAGTCCAATGGGAACATGGAGTAAGATTTAACCATTTCTATCAAGTGTGCAAGATATGTCATTGCGAGCGAACGTATGTGAGCGTGGCAATCCATGAAACTTGTCATATGGATTGCTTCGTCGACCTACGGTCTCCTCGCAATGACGATTTTTTAACTTTCAACAGTTGTGGGGTGACATCGAAGGTGCAGGAAGTTCCCTAATTACAAAATAGGGAGTGTTCCTCTAAAAAATAAACAAATTTACCAATATGCAAAAATTATCATTTCAACAAATTATCTTGACCTTGCAAAATTACTGGCAAGATTATGGCTGTGTAATTTTGCAGCCATATGACGCTCATGTTGGAGCTGGTACTTTTCACCCTGCTACTGTACTACGAACTCTTGGTAAAAAACCTTGGTTTGTAGCTTACGTTCAACCTTCTCGGCGTCCTCATGATAGTAGATACGCTTTGCATCCTAATAGAATGCAGCATTATTATCAATTTCAGGTTATACTAAAACCCTCTCCTGATGATATACAAGAGCTATATTTAAAGAGTCTTGAATGTCTTGGTATAGATTTGCAAAAACATGATATTAGGTTTGTTGAAGATGATTGGGAGTCTCCTAGTCTTGGTGCTGCTGGGCTTGGTTGGGAAATATGGTGTGATGGTATGGAAGTATCACAATTTACTTATATGCAACAAATTGGTGGTATTGATTGTCGTCCAGTGGCTGGTGAGATTACCTATGGTTTAGAACGTCTAGCACTTTATATACAAGGAATCAATGAGGTAAGAAATCTTGACTGGAATGGTCAAGTTGGAGAAAAGGCTTTAACCTATGGTGAAGTAGATTTTGCCGCTGAAAAACAATTTTCGAAATTTAATTTAGAATTAGCTGACGTAGCCATATTATCTCAGCATTTTATTGATAGTGAGAAACAATGTAATGAATTAATCGCTGCAGATTTACCTTTGCCAGCTTATGATTATTGTATTCAAGCTAGTCATCTTTTTAATCTGTTAAATGCCCGGGGGGTAATTAGTGTAACAGAGAGAGCATCTTACATACTCAGGATACGTAATTTGGCAAAAAGGTGCTGTAATAAATGGTTAGAATTAACCTCAATTCGGGATAAGAATTAGTTAATTCTTATCCCGAATTGGCTTTAATATAAGGAAAAATGCATTCTTAAAGCGGTTTTGCAAATGCATTTTAAACCTTTCTAAAGCTAAAAACATGATTTTAATTTTTTAAAATCATGTTTTTAGCAAAATATTAATTTAACAATCAGATGCAGAGCCGTCTCAAATCTGATTGTTTCGATAATTTTACCGAATTTGGGATGAGAATTGACAAATTCTTATCCCAAATTCGTGTAACTAGAAGATAAAAAAGAGTTAATATGAGTGAGTTATTATTAGAACTTTTGAGCGAGGAGATACCGGCTTTGATTCAGAAAAATGCAGCGGAAAGCTATAAAACCATATTTACGACAATCTTGCAGGAAAGCGAGCTAGTTGCTGATGTTCAGCTATATGTTGGCTCTAGGAGAATTGCTGTACATATTACAAATTTACCAAAATCTATACTACCAAAAGAAATTACCATAAGAGGACCAAAAGTTTCGGCAACGCAGCAGGCTGTAGAAGGGTTTTGTCGATCAAATAATATTGAGCAAAATAAATTATCTACGCTATTAGTGCAAGGGCAATTATATTATATAATAGTAAAGAGTACCATAGAAACCGATATACGAGTATTATTGCAAGAGATAATTCCTAAAGCAATTAGTAAGTATATTTGGTCAAAATCTATGTATTGGGGGAATTATGATATAAGTTGGATTAGACCGCTTAGGAATATTTTATGTATATTTGATGGAGAAATACTAGCCATTAAATATGGACATTTGACGGCAAATAATATTACCTTTGGGCACAGATTTCTTAGTCCTGAACTGATTACTATAGACAGTTTTTCTGAATACCAGAATAAGCTGCGGGAGAGTAATGTCATTATTGACCAAGAAGAACGTAAGGAGATAATAAAAAGTCAGCTATCAAAAATAGCCAATTCACTTAATTTAGTGATAAAAGAGGATAAGAAATTATTAGAAGAAGTAACAGGACTAATAGAATTGCCAGTTGTTATGGTGGGTAAAATACCTGAGATATTTTTGCAGTTACCTAGTGAAGTACTAGTTAGCTCAATGCGTAGCCACCAGAAATATTTTAGCACTTTTGACCAAGCTGGTAATTTTGCCCCTTATTTTCTTTTTGTTAGTAATATGCGACATGATCAAAATGTTATAATAAGTGGTAACGAAAAAGTACTAGCTGCTAGACTATCTGATGCGTTATATTTTTATCAGCAGGATTTATCTAATAGTTTAGAATCAAAATTGCCAAAGCTTGAGCAGATAACTTTTCATGCAAAGCTTGGCAGTATCAAACAAAAAACAGAGAGAATTGATGATATTTGTAATTATCTAATGCCAGGAAATCAGGATTTGCACGTAGCAGCTAAACTTTGTAAAAGTGAGTTAACAACTGAAATGGTGGGAGAATTCCCTGAACTGCAAGGTATTATGGGATATTATTACGCCAAAGCCGAAGGGTTAAATGATCAGATTGCTTTGGCAATAAGAGATCATTATAAACCACAAGGACCATCAGATAATTTGCCAATGGGAAATAGTGCAATATTGGCGATTGCTGATAAACTGGATAGTTTAGTAGGTTTGATATTAATAGGAGAAGAGCCAAATGGTTCAAGAGACCCTTATTCGCTCAGACGGCAAGCATTAGGTATTATTAGGATAATTTTAGCTAATAAATTAAATATTGATGTTAAGGAATTAGTTGCGTATGCAGTTCACTTATATCAAACTATGTTTGAAGACGTAAAGGGAGGAGGGGATGATAGTGGGCTAAATAAAATTAGTCAGATAATTTTAGAGTTCTTAGAAGAACGAGCCAAATATTATTTTAAAAATCACTATGATATATCGTTAATTAATGCGGTGCTTGATTTTGATATTGAAAGAGATTTAGTGATTAGCGAAATAAAGCTTGGTGCTTTACAAAAGTTTCTCGCTGGAGTGGATGGTGAGAATTTATTAACTATTTACAAAAGAGCAAATAATATACTAGAAGGTAGTAATATAGAAGGAGAAGTTGATCAAAAGGCTTTTATTTCACAATATGAACAACAATTATTTTTATCATTAGGAGTTATTTCTAAGCAAATTGATAGTTCTATTACAGAAAAAGATTTTACTAAAACTCTTAGCCTACTACTAGAAATATTAAAACCTGTCATTGAATTTTTTGATAATATCATGGTCAAAGATCAAGATCGTAACATTGCCAATAATCGTTTATTGTTGCTCAGAATGGTTACCCAATTATTTGATAAATTAGCAAAATTTAGTGCTTTATGACTGATACATTAAAGCAGGCTGCCAAATTTATAAAATCTGGCAATGTAGTAGCATTCCCCACAGAAACAGTATATGGACTTGGGGCAGATGCTAGTAATGAGCAAGCTTGTCAGAAGATTTTTAAGATAAAAAAGCGTCCAAGCATAAATCCTCTAATTGTTCATGTGGCAACCATGAGCCAAGCTAAAACTATCGGAGAATTTAATGCAGATGCCATTAAGTTAAGTGAGGTGTTTTGGCCAGGACCTTTATCTATTGTTGTACCATTAAAAAGTGGGGCAAATATAGCAGCATCAGTATTATCTGGGATGACAACGGTTGCCCTTCGTATACCATCACATAATATTGCTTTGGAGCTAATAAGAAAGTCAGCTACTCCTATAGCAGCCCCTAGTGCTAACCCATCAGGTTATATTAGTAGCACGACTTTACAGCATGTACAGGAACATTTTGCAAATGACCAAGATATTTTTATTTTAGAGGATAATTTAAATGATTGTAAGTGTCAATATGGTATAGAATCAACCATAGTAGATAGTACTACTAATAACTTAACTATTTTGCGAGATGGTTTTATTACGCTGGAAGCGTTAGAGAAGGTAATTGGTAAGAAACTAGATAAAACATCCAGCTTGATGCAAATTAAAGCTCCGGGTATGATGAATAAACATTACTCGCCAAGAGTTAAAGTAAGATTGAATGCAGAGAGTTTAGAAGCTAATGAGGTAGGTCTTAATTTTTCTGATAGTAAGCTAGAGGGTAATTTTTCGCTTAATTTAAGTTTAACCGGAGACTTAACTATCGCTGCTAGCAACTTATTTGCCAGTCTTAGAATATTGGATAATTACGCAGAATTAAATGGATTAGCAATTGCCGTTGCCTCTATCCCAGAGGTTGGTATTGGCGTTGCAATCAATGATCGACTTAAAAGAGCGGCGGTAAAATGACATCTATATTTACTAAATTAAAGCAGGTATTAGTTAATAGTTCAAATAAAATATCTTCGGGCATTGACCAAATATTTTATAAAAAAAAACTAGATGAGCAAACTTTACATGAATTAGAGGAGTTGTTAATATCTGCAGATATCACAGCCTCTGTGGCAATAGAGCTGGTTGATAAACTAAGAGCTATCAAATTTGATAAAGAAGTAAGTGGTTTGGTAATCAAAGAACAGCTAGCTAACATTATCGGGCAATTATTGGTAAAAACTAGTAAAAATTTTGAATTACATAATAAGAAGCTTAATGTTATCCTAGTTTGCGGTGTTAATGGGTCAGGGAAAACTACGACAATAGGCAAGCTAGTCAGCATTTATCGTAGACAGGGGAAAAAAGTAGCAATTGCTGCTTGTGATACATTTAGGGCTGCTGCTGTTAGTCAATTATCTAGTTGGGCTGATAAAAGTGGTTCAATGCTTATTGCTGGTGAAGAATCAGCTGAGCCTGCTAGTGTTGCTTATCTTGCTATGCAGTCTTCAATAAAAAATGATGTTGATGTATTATTTATTGATACAGCTGGAAGGTTGCATAACAAGAAGAATTTGATGGAAGAACTTGCCAAAATTGTTAGGGTTATTAAGAAGATTGATGATACAGCTCCTCACCATAGTATATTAGTAATTGATGCGACCACTGGACAGAATGTATATAACCAAGTTGCACAATTTACCGCTATTGCTAACATAACAAGTCTGATAGTCACTAAATTAGATGGTACGGCAAAAGCTGGTGTAGTGGTAGGAGTCGTACAAAAATTCGCCTTACCAGTATGTTTTTTAGGGGTAGGGGAGAAGGTAGACGATCTAAAACCGTTTGATCCGACTGCATTTGCTAATAGTTTAGTAGGGAATTAATTATTAAATATAGATGATAAAATAATTGTTGAAAAGCATTAAGTGATACTTTATATTTTACTATATGAAATATTACCTACTAGACAACAAAAAAAAGCAACTGGATAGAATCAGACCATTAACTCCAGAGTTGGTTGAAAACTTGGAGCAGTGGTTTAAGGTAGAGTTGACTTATACCAGTAATGCTATTGAGGGTAATACTCTCTCGCGTTTGGAAACTGCTGTGGTGATTGAAAAAGGCTTAACAGTTGGTGGAAAATCGTTAGTAGAACATCTTGAGGCAAAAAATCATGCACAAGCTTTGGACTTAATCCATGAAATACAGCAAAAGAAAATTTGTGAAATTACTGAAAACGATATTTTATCAATTCATGCTCTCATCCTAAAGGGTATCGATGATTATAATGCTGGATATTATAGGCAAGCAGCAGTACGTATTTCAGGTTCAAGGGTAATAATGCCAAATCCAGTAAAAGTACCAAACTTGATGGCAGATTTCATTGCATGGCTAAACTCATCTAAAGATATGCATCCTGTAGCACTTGCAGGAGAAGCACATTATCGACTAGTAACTATCCATCCTTTCTCAGACGCGAATGGTCGAACAGCACGATTATTGATGAATTTAATTCTAATAATGGCAGGCTATCCACCGGCTATTATTATACCAATTGCAATAATTAACACGGTGTATTTATCCAATCTCTATACATAATTGATTTTACTAAATCTACACATTATGAGCAAGTTGATTCCAAGCGTAACAAGCCATAGTAACGATATCTTCATATACACCATAACATTGGTTAGACAAGAAATGATTTTTAATCCATTCCCAAACTTGTTCCATTGCATTAAGTTCCGGTGCATAGGGCGGAAGCGGTATCAAAGTGATATTGCTTGGCACAGTTAGTTTTTTGGCTGTGTGCCAACCTGCATTATCCGTTAGTAAAGCTATATGTCGGTTGCCTTGAATACTGCGAGAAAGCTCTTCTAAGAATTTATACTAATTGCAATAATTAACACCGTGTTAATTATTGCAATTGGTATTAGACTACAAGAGAGGTTACCTTATGTAACATCTCTAGAAACTGCACAACTTGGTGGTTCAAAAGAAGCCTATGAAAAGATTATATTTAATGCAGTCAATCGTTCTCTTGATATTTATCTTAAAGCAGCAAACTTTGTAAACTCTTCAGATGTAGTATTATCAGAGAAATTATTAAGAATTGGTAAGCTTGCAAAAGCTGTCAGTGAAACTGTGTCAACAATTCGTTTTTGGACTAAGGAAGGCTTGCTTGAAATTGCTGATGTTACTAAATCACGCTATCAGCTTTACTCGCCTGAAATGATTGAACAATGTATAGAAATTCAACGATTAAAGAAACAAAAGCTAACACTGAATGAAATCAAGAATATGCTTGTAAATAATAGACTTACTGCATAAGTCAATCTAGTTGGTGATTTTGTCGTCGAAACTCGCCTTCGCTCCTCACGTACGTCTGTGTACGCTGCGGTGCTCGGCTTCGTTTCTCCTAAAAATCCCTCAACTATCTTTGATTTATGCAGCAAGTCTAATGACATAAAATAAAAATAAGGTGTTTTTATAATGTACATTGTAAAAAAGGAATTATCTATCCAATCACGCTATTACAAAGAAATTTTGTCAATAATTAAACTAGGTGGCGGAGTAGCAAGGATTGTCGGAGGGGCCGTTCGTGATGCTATTCTTGGTGTTGTTAACTACGACATTGATATAGCAACCAATTTATTACCAGAGCAAGTAACAGATATTTTATCAACAGCCAATATTAATGTTATCCCAACTGGTATAAAATATGGCACAGTTACGGTTTTATTAAATAATGAGAAATTTGAGATTACTACACTTAGAAAAGATATAAAATGTGATGGTCGGCACACAGAAGTTATTTTTACTGATGATTTTATGGAGGATGCTGCTAGAAGAGATTTTACTATTAATGCACTAAGCTATTGTCCATTTGAGCATAAAATTTATGATTATTTTGGTGGAATAGATGATTTACAAGAATCTAAGGTAATATTTATCGGACAGCCATTTGAACGAATTGAAGAAGATTTTTTACGTATTTTACGATTCTTCCGTTTTTCCTGTTATTATGCAAGACAGTTAGATCGTAATGGGCTAGCTGCCTGTATTAAATTGCGAGAAAATCTTAAATTATTATCAAAAGAACGGATAAAATGGGAGATGGACAAGTTGATTATCTCAGATAATAGTCCTAATATTTTGCAGCAAATGTTTGATAATGGCATATTGCAAATAATATTACCAGTTAGTCAGTTTGATAAGAAACCTTTGATGGGAGCAATTAATTTTGGTTCTTTAGAGCCTTACACTAGATATTCACTTTTATTTTACTACACAAAGAACTTACCACTAAGTGATTTACTAAATTTAAAATTTTCTCGGCAAATCGCCCTCAAAATCATTACTATACTTAGGTTTGTTAATAAAGAAATCAACGAATTTACATTACGAGAAATTTGGTGGGAAAATGATGATTATTTGCAGTATATAAGTGTTCTAGTATCACTAGGCAAAGTAGATAGAACGGTGGCCAAGAAATTTTTAAATAGATACCAATCTAAATCCCGACCAATATTTCCAATAAATGGGCATGACTTACAGAAAATAAATATTCATGGTAAAGCTATTGGCACAGTGATAGATAAATTAAAGAAATCTTGGATAGCCAGTGATTTTACACTTAATAAACATCAATTACTTGAATTAGTTATTTCCGACAGTCTAGGCTCTATTGATAAAATAATATAATTATCGTATAATAAATTCCTAATACTAATTGCAATAATTAACACGGTGTTATAAAATGGGTTTTTAACTGATAAGTAGGTACTCAAATAGCTAGGTTAATATTACCGCAAGGTTTTGCAGGTCATGATTTTATAAAAATGATGAAACATGAGCCGCATGGTCGAAATCGTATACGTTTATTGGCGATGTATCACCTTCAATTAGGCAAATCTTTTAAAGCCATATCTGAAATAGTGAAGTCACACTGGAAAACTGTGCAATCATGGCTCAGAAGATTTAGGCATCATGGTTTTGAAGGATTATTTGAATCACAAAGAAGCGGTGCCCCTAGGAAGATTAACAGTATACAAGAGTCTGCTATTTTTGATAAAATCAATACGCTCAGTGAAAGTAAAACTGGTGGGTATATAACTGGAAAGGAGCTACATATCATGTTAGTTGAGGAATATGGTGCTAAATGTGCTTTAAAAACAGTCTACAATACTATGCACCGCCTTGGTTTTAGCTGGATTACTTCTCGTTCAATGCATCCAAAGTCAAATCAAGAGACTCAAAATAGATATAAAAAAACTTTCCAGACATGTTAACAAAATTATTAGCAAAAATATCGATAGATGTAAAGTTGATATATGGTCTCAGGATGAAACTAGAGTTGGGCAACAAGGTAGCTTAACTCGTATATGGGCTAAGCGTGGCACTAGACCCCGTAAAGTTCGGCAACAGCAATTTATTTCAACATATATTTACGGAGCTGCTTGCCATGAGACAGGAGAAGCTTGTGCATTAATTTTACCATATGCAAACACACAGGCAATGAATAAATTCTTAGAAGAGCTTTCTCGCAGTATTCAAGGCAACCGACATATAGCTTTACTAACGGATAATGCAGGTTGGCACACAGCCAAAAAACTAACTGTGCCAAGCAATATCACTTTGATACCGCTTCCGCCCTATGCACCGGAACTTAATGCAATGGAACAAGTTTGGGAATGGATTAAAAATCATTTCTTGTCTAACCAATGTTATGGTGTATATGAAGATATCGTTACTATGGCTTGTTACGCTTGGAATCAACTTGCTCATAATGTAGATTTAGTAAAATCAATTATGTATAGAGATTGGATAAATACACCGTGTTCATTATTGCAATTGGTATAAGGTAATAAATTAGGAAAATATTATGAATCAAAATCAACAAGTGAAAGTAATAGGTAGTAACGGTCAACTATCGCTTGGCAAAGTATTTGCAGGACAAATGGTATTAATCGAACAATTAGATAATGGCACATGATCATTAAGACAGGAAAATTTGTTCCAACCTTAGAAAAATGGTTATCTCAAGGAGATACTTTAACTAAACTAGATAAAGCATTATCGTGGGCAGAAAGAAATAAACCAAAAGATAACTTACAAGAAATTGTTGAGAAAATTGAACATGTCTAAAATAAAATGTTCAAAACCTTATGGATTTTCAGAACTTTATAGTTTAACCAAAGAACAATGTTTGTCATTCCTGCGTAAGCAGGAATCTAAAATTGTTCCTAAAAAAACCCGAGCTATTATAGATTCCTGCCTACGCAGGAATGACATCTTTTTCGTTTAAATACAGTAGGTGTTGTGTTTTTAGACTTTTGACGGAGCGACTAAATAATTCCCAAAGTAGAATAGTATATACTCAAATCATTTGAGTATACTTGGAAAAAATAAAACATCCAAGGCATTGCAAAATAATGGTGAAAATTAAGAAAAAAATGAAAATTAATATTAGTGCTAGTATTTTTATTGCTATAATTATGATATTACTTAGTCAGGTATCTTTTGCTAACGTAGGTAGGATAAAAATTGTTACTAGCATAACCCCACTAGCAAGCATTATAGCGATGTTAGTGAAAGAGCAAGCAGAAATTGTTGCCATTGCCAATAACAATGATTGCCCACATCACTATAATTTGAGACCTAGTGATCTTACAAAAGTCAAAGATGCAGATATTGTATTTTATATAGATGAGCAATTTGATGGCTTTGCTGGCAAATTAATGAATGGTCATAGTAAAAATGTCATTAAAATTAGTAATTTTAATAGGCTAAAAATTATTAGTAATGACTCATATAGTAATTGGCATATTTGGCTTGATTTAGATAATGTAAAAATACTATTGGAACAATTATCTCAGATATTATCTCAACGATTTCCTGAGATGAGTTCAGCTGTTTACCAAAATTTTGAAGAGGCAAAAAAACAAATAGATGATCTTGCGAAAATCAAACATCAAAGATTAGCGTCTTTAACAGATGTGATCTTGCTTAGTGATAGTTTAGAATATTTTTTTGATAATAGCCAAAAAAGAGTTGCAAAATTATATAGCTCTGATCAAAAGAGTCTCAAATATATTAGTAATCTTGAGCATTTATTAAGCATGTCCAATAGTAAATGTTTATTGCTAAGTCTTGATCAAGATGTTGCTCTTTATAAAAATTTTAAAGTAGAAGTAGTGGCAATTGAAAGTGAGAATTGGCAAGTGACTAACATCAATAGTGATTTATTTTATAATCAATATTTAAAAATAATTAATCAAATGTCTAAATGTCTAAATGTTTAAATTACTAAACCCTTATTTTTTTAGTAAGTTAGTACGAACCATGCTACCATTATTGCTAGTTGCAATGTTGGTAACAATGGGGTTGGGGTTATATCAAGCTTTGATAGTCTCACCACCAGATTACCAACAAGGTGATATGGTCAGGATTATGTATGTTCATGTACCAGCTTCTTGGATGGCACTAGGGATTTACACATTTATAGCTATTTGTAGTTTGTCTAACCTAGTGTGGCAGACGAAAATGTCGTTCTTAATGGCAGTGGCCAGTAGCCCTATTGGTGCAGTTTTTTGCCTGATTAGCATGGTGACGGGGGCATTATGGGGAAAGCCTATTTGGGGAACATGGTGGGTTTGGGATGCTAGACTTACCTCAATGTTCGTACTATTCTTGCTTTATTTAAGTTATATCGTGGTGGTAAATAGTGGTGATAGGATAAGCCGTACTGAAAAACCAGCTTCGGTGATTGCTCTGATTGGTTTTATCAATGTTCCTATAGTAAAATTTTCGGTAAATATTTGGTATAGTTTACACCAGCCAGCAAGTGTTTTAAGGCTGGGTAGTCCGACAATTGATAATTCTATGTTATTGCCCTTAGTGCTAATGTTGATAAGTGCTATACTGTATTTTTTATTAGTATTGGGTTTGAGAGCTTGCGTTTTAATCACCAAGTTCAAGGAGTATGACAATTTATGACTTATGTTGTTACCGACGAATGCGTAAAATGTAAATATACTGATTGTGTAGAAGTATGTCCTGTCGATTGCTTCTATGAAGGGGAGTTAATGTTGGTA
Organism: Candidatus Tisiphia endosymbiont of Neophilaenus lineatus; assembly: GCF_964264975.1. NCBI lineage: Bacteria > Pseudomonadati > Pseudomonadota > Alphaproteobacteria > Rickettsiales > Rickettsiaceae > Candidatus Tisiphia > Candidatus Tisiphia endosymbiont of Neophilaenus lineatus. The sequence goes on from NZ_OZ183649.1 coordinate 322,266, forward strand.
ATTAATCCTGATGAATGTATTGATTGTGGAGTGTGTGAGATTGAGTGTCCGGTTAAAGCTATTAAGCCAGAGTCAGACCAGCTGATTGATTGGATAGAGAGAGCTAAATTTTTCTCAAGCATTTGGCCGAATATCACTGTTAGAAAACCAGCCCTACCGGATGCAGATAAATATCGGGATGAGAAAAATAAGTTTGCAAAATATATGGAAGGGAGCTAATTTACCCCAATTTAGGGTGATTTGTGTTTTTTACGTTTTCAAGAGCTTTTTTAATTAGCCTATTTAATCCAGTTCTTGTATAGCTAGACACTAAAAAAATTTCCTCACTAGTAATTTTTTGCAATTCTATAATTTTGTCTTTAATTTCTTCTTCTAACAAAACATCGCACTTATTCAAACAAATTATTTCAAGCTTATTTTTTAATAAGCTCGAATATGATACAAGCTCGTTCCTAATAGTTCTATAATCAGCAATCAAATTATCACTTGTTGCTGATATCAAATGAATCAATAAATTACATCTCTCAATATGTTTTAGGAACTTATCACCGAGTCCATGTCCTAAGTGAGCCCCTTCTATTAAACCTGGGATATCAGCCATCACAAATTCTTCATCATCTACATAAACCACACCAAGATTAGGGCTTAGTGTGGTAAATGGATAATCAGCAATTTTAGGCTTTGCTGACGTCGTTGCTGCAAGAAAAGTGGACTTGCCTGCATTAGGTAGACCTATAAGACCAACATCTGAAAGTAGTTTGAGTTGTAAATTTACCCACATCTCTTCTCCAACAACACCTGCAGTCCTACGTCGCGGAGCTTGATTGGTAGATGACTTAAAATGGCTATTACCAAGCCCGCCTTTGCCTCCCTTAAGAATTTCAAAAGTTTGTTCATCGGAAGTGAAATCATATAGTAGAACATCGCCATTTTCTAAGAATATTTGTGTTCCTACTGGTACTTCTAAGAGTAAAGCAGGTTTAGACTTCCCACTACGGTTTGAGCCTTGACCATTCTCACCATTTTCTGCTTTAAAATGCAGTTTATGCCTAAAATTTACTAAAGTATTAAGATGAGAATTGCACTTAAAAATAATGCTACCACCACGACCACCATCACCGCCATCAGGTCCACCCATATCAATATATTTTTCTCGATGAAAACTAATCACCCCATCACCACCATCACCGGCTTTTAAGTATATTTTAGCTTCATCGATAAAATTCATAATATATTATTGTAAGTTATAAACTTGATATTTATAGTCAAGTGATGAGAATTTGGTGACTGAGTACACTTTGGCATCAGTATACCATAATATTGCTGTCATGTAAAACACTCCTTTGTCTATATCCAATCAGGGCAGTTTAAAAATTCCAACTTTAAGTTGAAAGTAATTTAAATAACCTAGGTCTATAATTGTTAAAATTTTCTCTAGTTTCAGTAATTTTGTTTGAAAATAGAGCTATTATACTAATTGCAATAATTAACACGGTGTTATAAAATGGGTTTTTACCTGATAAATAGGTACTCAAATAGCTAGGTTAATATTACCGCAAGGTTTTGAAGGTCATGATTTTATAAAAATGATGAAACATGAGCCGCATGGTCGAAATCGTATACGTTTATTGGCGATGTATCACCTTCAATTAGGCAAATCTTTTAAAGCCATATCTGAAATAGTGAAGTCACACTGGAAAACCGTGCAATCATGGCTCAGAAGATTTAGGCATCATGGTTTTGAAGGATTATTTGAATCACAAAGAAGCGGTGCCCCTAGGAAGATTAACAGTATACAAGAGTCTGCTATTTTTGATAAAATCAATACGCTCAGTGAAAGTAAAACTGGTGGGTATATAACTGGAAAGGAGCTACATATCATGTTAGTTGAGGAATATGGTGCTAAATGTGCTTTAAAAACAGTCTACAATACTATGCACCGCCTTGGTTTTAGCTGGATTACTTCTCGTTCAATGCATCCAAAATCAAATCAAGAGACTCAAAATAGATATAAGAAAACTTTCCAGACATGTTAACAAAATTATTAGCAAAAAATATCGATAGATGTAAAGTTGATATATGGTCTCAGGATGAAACTAGAGTTGGGCAACAAGGTAGCTTAACTCGTATATGGGCTAAGCGTGGCACTAGACCCCGTAAAGTTCGGCAACAGCAATTTATTTCAACATATATTTACGGAGCTGCTTGCCATGAGACAGGAGAAGCTTGTGCATTAATTTTACCATATGCAAACACACAGGCAATGAATAAATTCTTAGAAGAGCTTTCTCGCAGTATTCAAGGCAACCGACATATAGCTTTACTAACGGATAATGCAGGTTGGCACACAGCCAAAAAACTAACTGTGCCAAGCAATATCACTTTGATACTGCTTCCGCCCTATGCACCGGAACTTAATGCAATGGAACAAGTTTGGGAATGGATTAACAATCATTTCTTGTCTAACCAATGTTATGGTGTATATGAAGATATCGTTACTATGGCTTGTTACGCTTGGAATCAACTTGCTCATAATGTAGATTTAGTAAAATCAATTATGTATAGAGATTGGATAAATACACCGTGTTAATTATTGCAATTGGTATAATTTTGTTAACATGTCTGGAAAGTTTTTTTATATCTATTTTGAGTCTCTTGATTTGACTTTGGATGCATTGAACGAGAAGTAATCCAGCTAAAACCAAGGCGGTGCATAGTATTGTAGACTGTTTTTAAAGCACATTTAGCACCATATTCCTCAACTAACATGATATGTAGCTCCTTTCCAGTTATATACCCACCAGTTTTACTTTCACTGAGCGTATTGATTTTATCAAAAATAGCAGACTCTTGTATACTGTTAATCTTCCTAGGGGCACCGCTTCTTTGTGATTCAAATAATCCTTCAAAACCATGATTCCTAAATCTTCTGAGCGATGATTGCACAGTTTTCCAGTGTGACTTCACTATTTCAGATATGGCTTTAAAAGATTTGCCTAATTGAAGGTGATACATCGCCAATAAACGTATACGATTTCGACCATGCGGCTCATGTTTCATCATTTTTATAAAATCATGACCATGAAAACCTTGTGGTAATATTAACCTAGCCATTTGAGTACCTTTTATCAGTTAAAAACCCATCTTAGACCACTGCGTTAATTATTGCAATTGGTATCAAAGACTTCTTGCTGCCTGAAATCTAAAAATATAGCTCTTTTTGATACTATTTTACTTAACTTGACGGTGCCCTCGTAAATGAAGAGTTGGTAGACGATAGTATAACTTCAAGAAGAGCTAGGCAGTAGCAAAGTCGAGCGGCGTAGCGTACATGAGTAACTAGGCAGCTTCGGTCTTTGGTCGCGGGAACACCAATTCTTGAAGTCCTACCTAAGTATGCATAGTGAAGTAGGCTAGGCAATTTTTTTATACTCAAAGTATATTTTTCTTACCGAGTGAATCCATACAATACAAACAATGGTAAATACCACCATTAAAAATGGTGATATAGAGCTAAAAGTGGCTGTTGGTATTAATGTGAAAATAATTGACTGTATTAACCCGCTCGAAGATTTACCAACCTTCGAGCTAATGACGTCTACAGCTGCCTTACCTTTTGTCTTTAGCTCTTGGTCAAGAGGAATATATAACATTTCTCTTGAGGTATCCCAAATTGAATATTTACTACCTTTCACTAGAATGTTTTGTAAAGCACCAATTGACACCGCAAGAGCTAAAGGTGTCATGAGAATGCTACTATCAAATATCGATAATACTTGGTGGTCAAATACGATTAAGATAAAAAACAATATACCAGTAATCATCATGACAATTGGCGGAATTACTGCAGCAACAAACCAGCCATGGCTACGCATTATATTATTGCCTATTATAGTCATTACCATAATAGCAACTCCAGTCCAAAGAATGTAAAGACTATTGAATTCTGCATAACTATTAACAGTGGGGTATAATTCCTTAATTTTTGCTTTCCATACTGCTTCTACCAAATTCATTGATAAACCAAAGGCAGCAGAGCAAATTAGCATTAACCATAAATATTTTGATCTTGTTATATATTTAAAACTTTCAATTAAACCCATTCCTTCTTTAGTAGATCTACCACTTTTAACATTTGCATAAAATGTTGGATTTGTAAAAACATTTTTGGTAATAAATTTTACAAGTAAACATGATATAACAGCAGAAACTACCACGAGACTTGTTGATATTTTTATAAGTGTAGTTTTGTTGTCCAATACGGTTAAAAAATATTTAGCAATACTGTTCTCAGATGATAAGTTCATCATCAAAAAGCCCACAAATATTAAAGAAGAATTGCCAAATAATGAAAAAAGCGTGTAAAACCTTTTTGCTTCTTCTGTTGTAGTAAGTTCATTAGCAAACTGCCAAAAAAGTAAAACATAAAAGATATTTGGCCAAAGTTCAGATAATGTATAGAAAACCATATAACTCCAATTACCAATTAAAGCTATATACCATTTAAGATGAGGATAAGTTCCCATAATTTGTTCTAGTGAATTTGGACTAATATGGAAAATATCGACATTTGGATAAATAATGAAAGCAAAAAGAATGAAGAATCCAACAAAAAAAGTGATGAAATAGCAAAAAATCTTTTCAAAACTAAAATGATTAAGCATCTTAGCATAGATTATAACGAATAAAGCTGCTGCAGGTGTTACACAATAAACTTTAGTAAAACTTACTACTTCAGCACTAATCTCTGAAATTAAAATACTATCTTTTAAAATTCTTAATATGTTTTGATTGAATAGGACACAGAACATCAGACCGCACATAGGTATGAATTTTCCAAGCTCATGATTATGGATAGGCCAAAATATAGTTCTGAATTTGCTTTTAAATAAGTTTGACTGTATACTAGTCATAATAAGGATTCCCTAAGACAAAAAAAAAACTTGAGGACATGTTCAAGAGTTTCTCTATAATGGCTTAAGGCTATTATGAAAACCAAAGAAAATTAGGAACTTATATATTATTAGCCTCCCTATGTCAAGATATTTAAATTGATCCCTAGTAATTAGTAGTGTATAAAAATATGTTGGACAATGACAAATATCAAGAATATTTTGATCAATATAGTGATTATGCATCCAAATATTTATTGGGTAATAAGTATTGTTCCTTGGGTAAAAAAATAACTAAAACAAAATATTATCAAATTTTATATTATAAAACACTGGTATCGCAAGATTGCATTATTAGTAAAAAAAGAATATTCTTAGTTATTCCTTTGATCTTGAACTCCCTGGAAATTCTCTTCTTAGCTAAATCAAAAAGCTTTGTTGATAACTTAAGACATTGTGGTGAGGGGCACCGTCAAGTTAAGTAAAATAGTATCAAAAAGAGCTATATTTTTAGATTTCAGGCAGCAAGAAGTCTTTGAGTGGCTTCGTCCAAAATGGATTTAGCTGATGCAAATGCAATTCTTTGCTCAATTGCTGTTTTACTATATCTTCCAACATTTACGGCAAATATATTTCTGACTTTTCCCATCAGTGATAATTTACAGTGGGCTGAATTAGGATGCTTAAATTTAATTAATATCTTCTCGTTGCGCCTAGTTGGTTGATGAGCATTCTCAACACGATTATTTAGTCTTTTATGAGTGCGATGCTCAGTTTTAGGGCACATAAGCTGAATCGGCTTAATGTAACTTCTGAGCTTATCAGTAACAATTACTCTTGGAGCTGGATAATGACCCAATAATTTTGATAAAAAACGAATAGCTGATTTTTTGTTACGACGCTTCTGCAGTAATACTTCTAATTCATGCCCCTCAGAGTCAACAGCTCTCCATAATATCAATACCTCGCCTTTAATCTTAATATTCATCTCATCTAAATGCCATTTATCAGTTGGTTTCCTCTCTCGCTTTCTGATAACATCTTGAAAATAAACCGCAAATTTATTGCACCAAAATCTTACTGTCTCATGACTTAAAATAATACCTCGATAGGCCATCTGTTCTTGTACATCTCTGTAACTATTATTGAATCGATGATATAACCATACTGCATGGCTAATAATGCTTACTGGAAAACGATGTCTCTTTGGGGATTGAATAATACACATAGCACTGAAATTTAGGTAACAATTGTCACTGATAATCTATAAATTATTCCCTACATTTGCTCAATACTTAATTTACATTTCTCTTAACTTGACGGTGCCCGTAGCGTACATGAGTAACTAGGCAGCTTCGATCTTTGGTCGCGGGAACGCCAATTCTTGAAGTTCTACCTGAGTATATATAAGAACTTAATTTTCTGGCAATAATATTTCTCTCTTACCAGTATGGTTAGGAGGAGATATTACCCCATTTTGTTCCATTTTTTCAACAAGAGTAGCCGCTCTATTATAGCCAATTCGTAAACATCTTTGTATATAGCTAATTGATACTTTTCGTTCTAATTGTACGATTTGTACTGCTCTTTTATATAAAGTTTCATCACTGCTTGAATCATCTCCTAGACTTTCGGCATTTACTTCATCATCATCTAATTGCTGAGTCACTGCTGAAAGATATTCAGGTACTCCTGTTGATCTTAAATATTGGGTTACTTTTTCTACCTCTTTATCATCAACAAATGGACCATGAACCCTGGTAATCTTGGACGAATTACCCATATAAAGCATATCTCCCATACCAAGTAATTGCTCAGAGCCTTGTTCACCAAGAATAGTCCTACTATCAATCTTAGAAGTTACTTTAAAACTGATACGGCTCGGGAAATTAGCTTTGATTACCCCAGTAATAACATCAACAGAAGGTCTTTGGGTTGCCATGATAATATGAATACCTGCTGCTCTTGCCATTTGAGCTAGACGCTGTATTGACAATTCAATGTCTTTGCCAGCTACCAACATTAAATCAGCCATTTCATCAACAATTACTACAATGAATGGTAATTTTTCCATATTCATTTCAATTGTCTCATAAATAGGTTTACCGGTTTCTGGATCAAATCCTGTTTGGACAGAGCGTTCTAATATTTTACCGCTTGACGCAGCCTCCAAAATTTTAGCATTATAACCTGCTATATTTCTGACCCCAATATTTGACATTGCTCTATAACGATTTTCCATCTCTTTTACTGCCCATTTCAGGGCTACCATGGCTTTACTTGGTTCGGTAACCACTGGGGTCAGAAGATGTGGTATGCCATCATAGGTTGATAGTTCAAGCATTTTGGGATCGATCATTATTAAACGGCATTCCTCCGGGGTATAGCGGTAAAGTAGGGAAATTATCATAGCATTAATTGCCACTGATTTACCGGAGCCTGTCGTACCAGCAACTAACAAATGGGGCATTTTTGCTAAATCGGCAACAAAAGGTTTGCCAGCGAGATCCTTTCCTAGAATCAATGGTAGCATAATACTGCTATCTTGATATTCCGGTGTTTCAATTAATTCTCTTAGACAAAAGAAAGCTCGTTGTTTATTGGGTAATTCAATACCTAAAACGTTTCTACCTGGTATTACAGCTATTCTAGTTGATATCGCAGATAAAGACCTAGCAATGTCATCTGATAAACCGATAATCCTAGAAGATTTAGTACCTGCAGCTGGCTCAAATTCATATAACGTTACCACTGGACCTTGGTTAATATTAATGACCTGACCTTTAACACCAAAATCATTCAGAACAGTTAACAGCGTTTGGGCATTATGTTGTAATTCTGATGCAGTTTCTACTTTTATATTTTGACTGTCAGCTTGTTTTAATAATTTGATAGGGGGCAAGTATGGTAATTCGCCATTTTCTTTTTTGAATGGAGATTGTTGTTTTGAAAAATGGGAGTGTATGTCATTATTTTTTTCTTGTAATGCATCTATTTTATGAGCATACGTTGCTTTTTCTTGATTAATAAAAGGAGTCTTTTTTGTCAGAACTGGTTTAGTTGAGTTGCTATTTGTTGATATTGCAGGTAAAAGTATAAATTTTTTATAAGGTATTAGTTTGAATAATTTAATTATAGCGATCCCAAAAACTGAAAATTTTATTTCAGTCAATAAAAATAATAAAATAAATGTAGTAATAATTAAAACGTAATCGGCTCTAGCGTCCAATTGCTTGATTATTGGATAAATAATAGTACCTGTTGTCCCACCTGCACCTGCCGGTAAATAATTAATTTTTATATTAGTGCAGACTATCGATAATGATATAATTGACAGCAGCATCACAATTATCCTGACGGTAGCCCATTTCTTCTTTAAATGCCATACACTCAGAGACCAAAAAATACAACAAATTGGTAAAATAAAGGACGCTATACCAAAAAACTGGTAAAAAATATCTGACAAATAAGCACCGAAATGACCTAATAAATTGCTAGGATATTTGTCTGTGACAGAATTAAAGGAAGGATCATTTGGATTATAAGTCACTAGTAATAGAGTAGTAGAACAGCCCACCAGCATTAATAAAGCAGACTGCACTCTATTATTAGTAAAAATCCTGTTTATGTAATATAGCACAAAAGTTGCCTAAAAAAATGAACCACTTCGGTCGTTGCCTAAGAACCTCAAAGAACCTGTATGTAAGGTGGAATCCATATATCTGTATAATAGATTCAGACAGGGACGGTTTCCTAATAGTAAAAATTATAGTCCCGGGGCAATACGTTAAGCTCACGAACCAAGCAGCCCATTACATTTCAAACATTGATGTTTCATACACGGGATTATATAATATCACTTTCCAATCTTTCTTGCAAGGTCTTCTAAATATCCTGCTATAGTACTTAACGTTTCTGCAAATTTTTCTTCTTCGGGAGGTATATTAGCACCATCAATTTTAGCAATTTTGTTAGTCAAGTTTTGTACTTGCTCCTGTAAACTCAATGCAGACATAACTAATAATAGTTCACATGATGCTGATGGGTTCACTTTTTTTATCTGAGCAATATTTTCATTTAATTTGGCTGCAAGATTGCATAATTCTTCTCTTGATCCTTCACTACATGCGAGTTGGAAAGTTTTGCTACCAAGTGTTATTGTTACTATAGACATCTTTATGTATTTTTATGTTTTATTGCTTCAAGTTCAGCAATATATATGGCTATTTGCTCAAGTATTTTTGCATAATTATCCCTGAGCTGTTTATTTTCATCCTGCAGTTTATTGATTTCTTCATGCTGTCTAGCGATATTTGATAAGAGACCTTCAAGACCTTGAACCACTTCTTGCATTAACTTAAGTAATAAATCATTAGTTATTTTCATTCAGATTATAATATTAAGTGATAAATTATTGGAATTATTATTAATATTAAAACAGAAATAATAATTAGTTGTTTTTTCCATTTATAGTCCAATATCATTGGATATGACCTATTTCTGAGGTCAATATCTTTTGAAGATTCCTGCTTGTCTTTTTCACTGAGATTTACATCTATCCCTAAATAGTTTGAGTATAATTTAAGATAACCTTTTATATAAACTTCCGCTGGCATCGAACTAAAATCCTCCTCTTCAAGAGCTACCAAATATTGCTTCCTAATCTTCAAATAGCTAGATATTTCTTCAAGAGTTTTACCAGATTCTATTCTCGCTTGTTTTAGGGATGACGACATAACGCATTACTCAAGCTTACGCAAAAAAGTTTCAAATTTTTTGTTTGCTAAAATTAAAATATTTAAGTCAATAGTTTCTTGCAATCTAATTCCTTTTACAAAATCTAAAAAAATACATACGGCATCTATATTATTATCAATCCATAACTCTAAATCAATATTTAATTTAGAGTTGTTAATTATTTTAGCCAATAATTGTCTTTGTTTATCATATAAGTCATCTTTTAATGATTGAATTGATAATCTATTCCAGTAGGAATCATTTAGTTGTTTATCACAAGATTTACGAAGCCAATCAATACTAAATTTATTACCAGTAGTGAAATATAAATTAGCAACATCATTATTTTTAGCTTTTGTCTTTTTTGCAATATATATTATATCAAAGACAGACACTAGGCTGTCAAGAGTTGCAATCCTGCGAGCTATTTCATCTGTCACTCCTGATAAAGTATATTGCTTAACTTGATTATCGAATTTGTTTTTTGCTTCTCCTAAAAGAAGATTACCAACCACTTTACTAAGCATTCTAGCTGGTTTATAAAATTCATCAATGGTATTGCTAATATTGATAGGATGTTTTATATGCTTTAGAAACCAAGAGATACCTCTACGCATAATTTTAGCAAGCTCAGTGAACATGTCAATTTTAACTTTATGATCTATATTACTTGCTAGAGATTCTACTATAGCCCATAGATTATCTAAATCAAAAATTTCACAGATAATAGTATACGAACGAACTATATCACAAAGAGCAGCCTGAGTTTCACGTTTTATAAGATTAAGTGATGGTCCGCCTAATTGATTAACAATTTTATTTGTTACAACGGTTCGAATAATTTCATGTTTAAGCGGATGAGCTAAAATTTCCTCACGGAATTTTTCTTGCATTAGTTTTGGAAAATAATTAATCAGATAAGATTCAAAATACTTATCTTTTGAAAATGTTGCTGTTATTAAATCATGATAGACTGAGCGTTTACTATAAGAAAGTAATACACAAAGCTCGGGACGGGTCATATTTTCCTTATTAACTGCCCTTTTACTGAGTTCTTCCTGAGTTGGTAAGAACTCAACAGTTCTATTAATTAATTTTTCTTCTTCTAAAGTATCAATAAATTGGCTAAATACTCCAATAGTTGAAGTACTAGATAATTGCATTATATCAAGTGCCTGAGTTTGTTTATAGTTATCAACTAGAACCAGTTCCTCGACGTGTTTTGTCATAGTAAATAAGAACTTATTACGTTCTTCTAAACTAATCTTATTAGAGGACATAGCCTGATTAAGAGCAATTTTGATATTTACCTCATGATCCGAACAGTCAACACCAGCTGAATTATCAATGAAATCAGTATTTATTCTCCCGCCTAGATTGCTATATTCTATTCTACCTTGTTGTGATACGCCAAGATTTCCTCCTTCTCCTATTACTTTAGCTCTGATATCTTTACCATTGACTCTAAGATTATCATTTGCCTTATCGCCTATCTCTAAGTGACTTTCTGTTGAAGCTTTTATATAGGTTCCTATACCGCCATTCCAAAGCAAATCAACTTCTGCTTGTAAAATAGCTCTAATCAGATGTTCAGGAGATGATTCGTTAATGTTTATCTTTAGCAATAACTTGGCTTCTAGGGATAATGATATAGACTTACTGCTTCTCTCAAAAACTCCGCCACCTTTTGAAATTAATTGTTGATTATAGTCAGACCAATTTGATGTAGGTAACTTGAATAGTCGCATACGTTCATTGAAACTAATAATTGGATCAGGTTGTGGGTCAATAAATATATGTTTATGATTAAATGCCGCAACAAGTTTTATGGTATTAGACCTAAGCATGCCATTACCAAAAACATCCCCAGACATATCGCCAATACCAACAACAGTAATAGGGTCTTTTTGTACATCAATACCCATAGCATGGAAATGGCTTGCTACAGAAATCCAAGCTCCTTTTGAGGTAATAGCCATTTTCTTATGATCATAACCTACTGATCCACCGGAAGCAAAAGCGTCGCCTAACCAAAAATTATATTCAGCCGACACACTATTTGCATAATCCGAGAACGTTGCCGTACCTTTATCGGCTGCAACCACAAGATATGGATCTTCTTGGTCGTAGATAATAGTATTTTTTGCCTGAATAACTTTACCATCAATTATATTGTCAGTAATATCAAGTAATCCACGGAGAAAATTTTTATAACACTGCACCACTCTTGCCATATATTCTTGGCGAGTCATATTATCATCAGTGAAATTAACGAAAAATCCACCTTTTGAGCCAACAGGTACAATAACTGAATTTTTGGTCATTTGGGCTTTCATTAGTCCTAATACTTCTACTCTATAATCCTCACCTCTATCAGACCATCTAATACCTCCGCGAGCGACGACGCCCCCTCGTAAATGGATAGCTTCAAAATCATTATCGTAAACAAATATTTCGGCAAATGGTACTGGCAAAGGCAAGTGAGGAACTTTTTGCGAGTCAAATTTAAAAGAAAAATAATTTTTACTGACTGTACTATGCTTGTTAGCTGAACTTTTTAAGTCATTAGAGCTAGGCTGATAACAGTTAGTTCTTACAATAGCTTCAATAATATCAAACATCTGTCTTAAAACCTTGTCCTCACTACTGCTAGTAATTGTATTAAGATAGTTAAAGATACTATCTTTTATAGTTTTTAAACGTTCATCTGAGAAATTTGCGGGATTAAATTTAGTATCAAACAAATCAACCAACATTTTAGTATATAAAAAATGCTTTATTAAGGTCAACTGAACGTAGCCCTTACCATAGACAAAGCCGGTTTGATGTAAATATCTAGTTAATGCTTTAACCAACTTAACTTGCCACCAATTAAAGCCCGATAACACTATTAATTTGCTTAAAGAATCATTAGCCAAAAGTCCAAGATATATCTTATCTAGAGCCTCTTCTACGTTTGCTTTAAGTAAATCAATATTGCTTTCAATAGTTATCAATGTTTCGAGAGTGAACTCATATATCCAACTTTCTTCAATATCTCCTGCTCCTTTTATGGTAAAGCTTTGTTCATCTATAGCTTTGAATCCCAAATTTTCTATAGATGGTAATAAGTCTGAAAGAGCTAATTTAGGTGTTGGGCTGTAAATTTTTAGCTGGAACTCTTTATTATTTATAGCAATTAAATTAAATATCGGTTTGCGATAAATACTAGCTTCCTTTAAATAGTCAATATCTATTAAAGCTGTTTGTCCATTAAATTTTTCTCTATAGTCGATAGGAAAAATTGGGTCAAAAAGCTTAAAATTTACTCCCCCTTGGTATTCACCAAATTCTTTACATAACTTTTGGTAAAAATCTTCACTCCAACGAGTGGAGAGCTTATCTAATTCTTGCTCTATTAGTTCAACATCAAAATCAATATTCTTTTTACCCTGTAGCTCCAACGTAATAAATAAATATGAAAAATTTTCTACCACTTCTGCAGTATAATCTAAAAGTATTAGACCACTAAGTATATTTGATAAATAATAATTTATGCTACTATGTACTTCTAGTGTCAAACGATCTCTTGGTAAAAATATTATGACATTAATAAATGAACCAGACCAATCTTGCTGAATAAATAATTTGAGTTTTTTACTCGTTATCCCTGAGAATACATGTAAGCACATACAGTATAGATCACCTTCATCAATTTGTATCAAAGCTTCTTTAGGCAGAGATTGAATTATATTTTTAAGTTTCTTGGTATTATATCCACCAACCGGGAAAGCGGCTTTATCTAGAACAAATTTTAGTTTTTGTCTCAGTATGGGAATATCAGTAACTAATTGATAATACATTGCAGAGCTATATAAGCCAAAAATTATACTACCTGAATGATATTTTTTTTCCTGATCAATTTTCTTAATTAAAATATAATCTACTAAGTTACTTCTATGTACTTTTGATAAGATATTAATTTTACCTAAAATAATTAGTTTATTTTTATGTAATGAATTTGCTGAACGTTCTATAATATCAAGCACTTCACCACTATTTTGCCATATCTTTTTAATACCATCTTCCAATGAAAAATTTTTAGAAGTTAGATCAAAGTTAATCATACCTAGAAAAGTAAAATTATCATCTTTTAACCAATCTAAGAAATTTATAGATTCATGATAATCTAAATGATTCTCATTATATAATTGCTGATTATTTTGGATATCGTTTGAAATTAACGTCACTCTGTTTAAGATTTTAGACCATACATTATAAGTAGTATCTACCTGATCTAGAACTTCATTTAAAGTCATTTCCAAAGAGCTAATATCTTTTTGATCAAAACTTCCTAGAATAGTGATATGGACTAAAGATTCCTCTCTATCTTTCTTTATATCCAATATTTCTTGTAAGTTACCATCATTGTTCCTTACACAAGCTATAATAGGATGAAGTAAAAATTTAGCTTTTAAATTTAGACTTGTTAATAAACAAATGATCGAATCAACTATAAATGATTTGTTATCATTCAGTAGCCAAATATTAATTGCAGGATCATTTTCAATTACTGTACTGACAATCTGCAACTTTCTTTTATCAGGCTGTTTTTCTTGAAAGAACTGAAAGGCCTTATTTGTAAACTCATCAAATAATTCTAGTCTATCTCTAAATCTATAGTCTACAGGGATATAAGCTAGAAATTTCTGTACAAACTTACTATAAAGAGGGGTGCTATAAAATGGATTCCCATTTTTTACTGTACTCAGTGATAAAATTTCTGATTTATAATTAGGAACTTGACAGGTAAGCTTACTCAAAGCTAAAGATGTCTTTTCTGTTGTCATAGCTGTTACCAAACTTTATAATTGTTTCAATAGATTACCAAGTAGGCAACAAGTGTTTAAATAGCTTAAATTAGGAATAATATCACAGTATACTCGATGTCATATATGGACAAAGTTCATGCAATCATTCCTACTTCCCTTAATGTCATCCCTGCGTAGGCAGGGATATAGATTCCCGCTGCAGCTCGAATGACATTAAGTAATATAGTCCCCTGTCAAAGCGGAAATGACATCTTTGTGTAGAATTTAAGTTGTTTAATTCTTGTCTACTTGCTATTAATTATAATTAAATAAATTACTTAAGCAAGAGGATCACTACTATTGTGGAAACTATTTTCGCTCAAAGCTCTAAACTAGGAAAAGCTGGTGTTGCAGTCTTTCGTATCTCTGGACCTAAAAGCCTATTTGCCTTAAAACATTTGCTTAAGAATAATAATATAGAGTTTGTTCCAAGAATTATGTACTGTAAAAAACTCATAAATCCTAAGAATCAAGAATTAATTGATGATGCGGTGGTAGTATACTTCCAAGCTCCAGCTAGCTTTACTGGAGAAGATGTAGTAGAAATATATACACATGGCAGTATAGCAATTGCTGCCATGCTAACTGAAACATTGTTAATCATCGATGGTTTAAGAATGGCAGAGCCTGGAGAGTTTACCCGTAGGGCGTTTTTAAATGGCAAATTTGATTTAACTGCAGCAGAAGGTATTGCTGATTTAATTGAAGCAGAAACTGTGTGGCAACATAGGCAGGCGGTTAAGCAAGTTGGTGGAGGACTTGAAGAACTTTACAATGGGTGGAGACAAACTTTACTGACCATCATCGGTTTCCTAGAAGCTTATATTGATTTCCCCGATGAAGATATTCCACAAGAAATATTAAATAGAGTTATGACTCTTAGTGGTGAACTTAAATATGCTATAATAAAACACCTTAACGATAATAGACGGGGGGAGCTGCTTCGAACCGGTATTAAATTGACTATTTTAGGAACTCCTAATGTTGGTAAATCTAGCTTACTTAATTTTTTGATGAGAAGAGACGTTGCTATTGTATCAAACATTGAAGGTACAACTCGTGATATAATTGAGGGGCATCTAGATATAGGAGGATACCCAATTATATTACAAGACACAGCTGGTATAAGGGCGAGTAATGATTTAATAGAGCTAGAAGGTATCAAACGTGCAATTGAGTCAGCAAAAATGGCTGATATCAAAATAATTATGCTTGATGCTATAAAGTTAAGCAACTCACCCTCATATTTTGAGGAGATGGCTGATATTATAGATTTAATAGATGATAATAGCATAATGCTGGTCAATAAAATTGATCTTTTGGATAAAAGTTTGGGGCATTGTCATCCTGCTGCAGTGCGGGATATAGATCCTCGCCTACGCGGGAATGACATCATGGAAGATAGGTTGCTGCCATTAAACAAAAATTATTTAAAAATCTCTATAAAAGAAAAAATAGGACTGGATATTTTATTAAAGGAAATCGAAAATATTGCTCATAATATAGCAGGTTTAACCGAATCGCCGCATATTACTAGACAACGTCAACGAACCTGTATAGAAAAAGCGTTGGAATATTTAGAAAATTTTAATATTGAAAATGACTTAGTGCTAGCCACAGAAGATGTTAGAATGGCTATCAGAAGTTTAAGTAATGTTACTGGTAAGATTAGTGTTGAAGAAGTTTTAGGAGAGATATTTAGTAATTTTTGTATAGGTAAATGATCAATGATTCAGAAAAAAACACGAGAAGTATTAGAGCTAATAGATAAATGGCAAAAATATCTGAAATTACAAAAAAATTGTTCAGAACATACCATAATTTCTTATAAGAATGATTTAGAACATTTTCTGAATTTTATGACTCACTATAATTCTGAAATCATAACCATTAGTTCTATAAGGCAAGTTGACATAAGATTAGTACGGAGCTGGCTTTCTAAAAGGCAACAAGATAATTACCTAACAGCTTCTAACTCTAGAAGTTTGTCTGCTATAAAGAATTTTTTTAAATATCTAGAGAAGACTGTTAATATCACTTGCCATGCAATTTTCTCCGTCAAAAATCCTAGGAAAGCTAAAATATTACCGAAATCTTTGTCGCAGTCAGATGCTCAATTATCCATTGAACATATTGATGATTTCGCTGATTTAGAATGGGTGGAGTTAAGAAATAAAGCCCTTTTAGTGCTTATTTATGCTGCTGGGCTTAGAATATCCGAAGCATTATCTATGACTACATCTCATTTACAAAACTTAGATTTTATAAAAATAACAGGGAAGGGTAAAAAAGAACGGATAATACCATGGACACCAGTTGCTAGAAATTTAATAGAACAATATTTAAGTAAATTACCTTATAGTATAGATGAAAAAGATCAGATATTTCGAGGTAAAATGGGTAAAAAATTACAAGCTCCAGTATTTAATCGTGAACTGATAAAATTACGTCGCTTCTATGGATTATCAGAACATTTATCAGCTCATTCCTTTAGACATAGTTTTGCCACGCACTTGCTTGAGAATGGAGCAGAGTTAAGGTCTATTCAGGAATTACTTGGGCATAAAAGTTTGTCAACTACCCAGCGTTATACTAAAATTAGTCTAAAACATTTGGAAAATATTTATAATAATGCTCACCCAATATCAACATCTAAAGGGGAAGTATTATAATCTTCTTGCCATGCTTTTGAATTATAGGTTATATTATCCCATGTTTGAATATGAGAAGCCTGTATGTCTAAAATTATTTTACTAAAAGGGTATAAACCTTCCAGTGATGAAGAATATATGAATCCTCAACAGTTAGAATATTTTAGACAAAAACTCCTTGAGTGGAAAAGTTCTTTACTAGAGGAATCACGAGAAACCTTAACCCATCTCAAGGAAGAAAATTGGAATGAGCCAGATTTAAATGATCGTGCGTCAATTGAAACGGATACAGCAATTGAACTTAGGACAAGAGATAGGTATCGTAAGCTTCTTGATAAAATTGAAGAAGCTTTGGTAAGGATAGAAAAAAATGAATATGGTTATTGTGAAGAAACTGGAGAGCCAATTGGCTTAAAACGTCTAGAGGCAAGACCAGTTGCAACTTTGTGTATTGAAGCACAAGAGCGACATGAGAGTTATGAGAAACAGCATATAGATATTTAACCTCAATTTCGGATTAATTTCATTAATCCGAAATTGGAATGAGAATGTAAACAATCAGGCTTAAAGCGGTTTGACGCCTGATTGTTAAATATTTCATTTGCTAATAATCTTATTTTTATACCAATAAAAATAAGATTATTAGCGATAATAGATTAAAATGTATTTATAGTAAGTGCTTCAAGAATGCATTTTTCTGATATTTTAGCTAGGTTCTGTTGACAAAAATTTTAACGTAACCATATTAAAGTTCCAACGAAATTTAGAAAAGCTAAGAAAGTGGCTGGAGGCACCGTCAAGTTAAGTAAAATAGTATCAAAAAGAGCTATATTTTTAGATTTCAGGCAGCAAGAAGTCTTTGAGTGGCTTCGTCCCAAATGGATTTAGCTGATGCCAATGCAATTCTTTGCTCAATTGCTGTTTTACTATATCTTCCAACATTTACGGCAAATATATTTCTGACTTTTCCCATCAGTGATAATTTATACCAATTATAATAATTAACACGGTGTATTTATCCAATCTCTATACATAATTGATTTTACTAAATCTACATTATGAGCAAGTTGATTCCAAGCGTAACAAGCCATAGTAACGATATCTTCATATACACCATAACATTGGTTAGACAAGAAATGATTTTTAATCCATTCCCAAACTTGTTCCATTGCATTAAGTTCCGGTGCATAGGGCGGAAGCGGTATCAAAGTGATATTGCTTGGCACAGTTAGTTTTTTGGCTGTGTGCCAACCTGCATTATCCGTTAGTAAAGCTATATGTCGGTTGCCTTGAATACTGCGAGAAAGCTCTTCTAAGAATTTATTCATTGCCTGTGTGTTTGCATATGGTAAAATTAATACACAAGCTTCTCATGTCTCATGGCAAGCAGCTCCGTAAATATATGTTGAAATAAATTGCTGTTGCCGAACTTTACGGGGTCTAGTGCCACGCTTAGCCCATATACGAGTTAAGCTACCTTGTTGCCCAACTCTAGTTTCATCCTGAGACCATATATCAACTTTACATCTATCGATATTTTTTGGTAATAATTTTGTTAACATGTTTGGAAAGTTTTTTTATATCTATTTTGAGTCTCTTGATTTGATTTTGGATGCATTGAACGAGAAGTAATACCAATTGCAATAATTAACGCAGTGGTCTAAGATGGGTTTTTAACTGATAAAAGGTACTCAAATGGCTAGGTTAATATTACCACAAGGTTTTCATGGTCATGATTTTATAAAAATGATGAAACATGAGCCGCATGGTCGAAATCGTATACGTTTATTGGCGATGTATCACCTTCAATTAGGCAAATCTTTTAAAGCCATATCTGAAATAGTGAAGTCACACTGGAAAACCGTGCAATCATCGCTCAGAAGATTTAGGAATCATGGTTTTGAAGGATTATTTGAATCACAAAGAAGCGGTGCCCCTAGGAAGATTAACACTATACAAGAATCTGCTCTTCTTGATAAAATCAATACGCTCAGTAAAAGTAAAACTGGTGGGTATATAACTGGAAAAGAGCTACATATCATGTTACTTGAGGAATATGGTGCTAAATGTGCTTTAAAAACAGTCTACAATACTATGCGCCTTGGTTTTAGCTGGATTACTTCTCGTTCAATGCATCCAAAATCAAATCAAGAGACTCAAAATAGATATAAAAAAACTTTCCAGACATGTTAACAACATTATTACCAAAAAATATCGATAGATGTAAAGTTGATATATGGTCTCAGGATGAAACTAGAGTTGGGCAACAAGGTAGCTTAACTCGTATATGGGCTAAGCGTGGCACTAGACCCCGTAAAGTTCGGCAACAGCAATTTATTTCAACATATATTTACGGAGCTGCTTGCCATGAGACAGGAGAAGCTTGTGCATTAATTTTACCATATGCAAACACACAGGCAATGAATAAATTCTTAGAAGAGCTTTCTCGCAGTATTCAAGGCAACCGACATATGGCTTTACTAATGGATAATGCAGGTTGGCACACAGCCAAAAAACTAACTGTGCCAAGCAATATCACTTTGATACCGCTTCCGCCCTATGCACCGGAACTTAATGCAATGGAACAAGTTTGGGAATGGATTAAAAATCATTTCTTGTCTAACCAATGTTATGGTGTATATGAAGATATCGTTACTATGGCTTGTTACGCTTGGAATCAACTTGCTCATAATGTAGATTTAGTAAAATCAATTATGTATAGAGATTGGATAAATACACCGTGTTAATTATTGCAATTGGTATTATATCCTTCACTTACGTTACAACCCACTACATCCCTCCTCTCAGCTTCACATAATTCGTTACCTCCATATATGTGAAATTTGGTTCTACGCTGTTGGCTAAACTTTACGTAGGTTGGATTTTCACCAACTGTAATTTACCCGCTTTGCCTAGCGCCATCATTTCTTTGCCCAGCAGTTAGTATAAACTTTAATGGATTACCAAGGACATCAACAAGGGTATGAATTTTAGTACTAACACCACCTCTGCTTCTACCTAAAGCCGCTTCTTCTTGATTACCTTTGATATATCCAGATGAGCAAGCATGTGCTCTCACAATAGTTGCATCAATCATAATTGATTCCATATCTGCATCTACTTTAACATAATCCATTAAATCCTCCCATATACCTTTGTCAACCCATCTCTTAAATCTGTGATAAATACTGTACCAACAACCATAATCATCAGCTAGAAGACGCCATTGGCAACCTGTTCTAACAATAAACCATATTGCTTCAATAAAATATCTCATTTTTTCTTCATTCTTGTTGTGTATACCATTTCTTTCCTTAAAAAATGATAAAATTACTTCCCATGCTTGTTCTTCTATGTAATACAATCATATTGGTAGTTCCTTTTTTTGATAACTAGAAACTACCATTTCTTCTTACTATGGCAACTTTTTATTCCTCTTGCCTAACTATAATTTTTGTCAACAGAACCTAGGATCGTTTATATATGTTATTTTTTTCTTGCATTTTACAGGAGGTTCATACATAAGGTTAGCATATTAACTATATGAAATTATTAAAAAAGCTGTATTACTCAATAAATATTTTGCTAAAAACATGATTTTAAAAGATTAAAATCATGTTTTTAGCTTTAGAAAGGTTTAAAATGCATTCGCGTTAGCCAATTTAAGAATGCATTTTCCCTTATATTAAAGCCAATTCGGGATAATAATTAGTTAATTCTTATCCTGAATTGAGGTGTAATACTAATTGCAATAATTAACACGGTGTTATAAAATGGGTTTTTAACTGATAAATAGGTACTCAAATAGCTAGGTTAATATTACCGCAAGGTTTTGAAGGTCATGATTTTATAAAAATGATGAAACATGAGCCGCATGGTCGAAATCGTATACGTTTATTGGCGATGTATCACCTTCAATTAGGCAGATCTTTTAAAGCCATATCTGAAATAGTGAAGTCACACTGGAAAACTGTGCAATCATCGCTCAGAAGATTTAGGAATCATGGTTTTGAAGGATTATTTGAATCACAAAGAAGCGGTGCCCCTAGGAAGATTAACACTATACAAGAATCTGCTCTTTTTGATAAAATCAATACGCTCAGTAAAAGTAAAACTGGTGGGTATATAACTGGAAAAGAGCTACATATCATGTTACTTGAGGAATATGGTGCTAAATGTGCTTTAAAAACAGTCTACAATACTATGCACCGCCTTGGTTTTAGCTGGATTACTTCTCGTTCAATGCATCCAAAGTCAAATCAAGAGACTCAAAATAGATATAAAAAAACTTTCCAGACATGTTAACAAAATTATTAGCAAAAAATATCGATAGATGTAAAGTTGATATATGGTCTCAGGATGAAACTAGAGTTGGGCAACAAGGTAGCTTAACTCGTATATGGGCTAAGCGTGGCACTAGACCCCGTAAAGTTCGGCAACAGCAATTTATTTCAACATATATTTACGGAGCTGCTTGCCATGAGACAGGAGAAGCTTGTGCATTAATTTTACCATATGCAAACACACAGGCAATGAATAAATTCTTAGAAGAGCTTTCTCGCAGTATTCAAGGCAACCGACATATGGCTTTACTAATGGATAATGCAGGTTGGCACACAGCCAAAAAACTAACTGTGCCAAGCAATATCACTTTGATACCGCTTCCACCCTATGCACCGGAACTTAATGCAATGGAACAAGTTTGGGAATGGATTAAAAATCATTTCTTGTCTAACCAAATGTAGATTTAGTAAAATCAATTATGTATAGAGATTGGATAAATACACCGTGTTAATTATTGCAATTGGTATAATGTCTAAATAATTGTTTGAAAAGATGGATATCACTCCTGAATATGCTAACTAATCATACACGCTCTTATTTTATTTGTTTCTTCTTGCTTGGAATAGTTGCAGGGGTAAATTTTTCTTTAGTATCATTTACTATTCATTACCAATTATCACAGGCGGGATATTCAACTGATATTATTGGTGCAATGTTTCTAACATCTATTCCATATTGCTTAAAACCAATATGGGCACCATTTATTGATAAATATTCTATACCTGTTATATGTCAAAAATTTGGTCAACGACGTGGATGGACATTAGTTACCCAAGCATGTTTATTAGTCACTACTAGCGGGTTTTTAATTATAGACCCCCCTGTTAACATAATTATTACCGCAATTTTAATTTTTATTATTTCCTGTTGTGCAGCAACTCAAGATGTTGTTTTAGATGCATACCGTATAGAACGGACTATAAAAAAAGAAGATCTCTCAATTGCTACAACTTTTAGCTCAACTGGTTTTCGCATAGGAATACTTATTAATAGTACAGGGGCATTATATTTATCTTGCCTCTTTAATTGGTACTTTGTATATCTATATATCTTTCTTATAACAATGGCTGCACCTATAATAACCTTATATATGCAAGAACCTGTTACAAAAAAAACTCAACACATCTCTACTGATTTAATTTCACCTGCACAATATTTTCAAGTTATTGGTGATAGCTTACTATTGTTAAAACGAAATCATCCAAACTGGATGTTCATTATACTGTTTGTCTTTCTATATAAAGCAAGCGACTCAATTCCTATGGCAATGAGTTCGCCAGTATTTATTGACTTGTCTTTTACCTCTCAAGAAATTGCTTCTATTTCAAAAGCATATGGATTCATGCTAATGATCTCTGGAGGAGTCATTAGCGGTATTTTAACTGCAAAAATAGGAATATCCCGAAGCATCATAATATGTGGTAGTCTACAATTACTGTCACCCTTAATGTTTGTGTTTTTATCTATGGTAGGCCATGATATGTTTATATTTACTATAACAATTACTGTACAGAATTTTTGTTGCGGGCTTGGTAATACAGCGATTCTTATTTATTTTTCTAGTTTATGTAGTAGCGAATTGATAGCCACACAATACTCAATTATATCTTCTTTTGGCTCCTTCGTACGTATTATTTTATCCTTTTTATCTGGCATTTGTGCAAATTATATGGACTGGTCTCAACTTTTTTTATTGACTACGTTATTTAGCATGTTATTTGTACCAGCCTTTTTAAGGATACGTAAGATTTAATAGATTTGATACTTTACTATGCTATATTGTCTATGATTTCAAGAGTTGACAAATTCTTATCCCAAATTCGCGTTACTAGAAGTAGTTATGAGCAGTTATTTTGAGTTATTAGGCATAGAGAAAAAATATGATATTGACTTGCTTATCTTGGATAGTCAATATTTTGCTATGCAGTTAAAATATCATCCAGATAGAATTAATTCTAACAGAGAAAAGCAAAAAAATTTATCTATCTCCATTGATATCAATAAGGCTTATGCAACGCTTAAAGACGATTTATCCCGAGCTGAGTATCTTCTCTTGTTAAACAATATAGTCTTAGATGATATAACAGTTAGGCAGGGTATTTCAAAGGAAGAATTAAATGTTATATGGAATGAATTAGAGCTTGTTGAAACTACTCAACAATTAACTAAGTTACAATCTATGCTAAATAACAAAATTCTTGAAAAACAACAACTTACTAAATCGCTAACTACTGCATTTCAAAATCACAATATGCAAGATGCTATTGATATTACTATAAGATTTAAATATCTTGAAAACTTAATTAATAATATTCAGCTAAAAATCAAGTCATGCAAATAATAGAAATTAGTGAGGCTGGTTCTTCCAAGCATAAAGAAAATGATAATGATATAGCAGTTGGCATAGATTTTGGTACAACAAACTCATTAATTGCTTGGTCAAATCAACAAATGGTACAAATCATTACAGATGATCAGAATCTAGAACTTATCCCCTCAGTTATAGCCTTTCAGGATAAAAACTTTATTGTCGGTGATAATTATATAGTCAATAATTTGCGTTCTATTAAAAGACTTTTCGGTAAAAAATTATCTGATATACAAAATAATCCGACACTTTTTGCCTTAGTGAAAGATTATATTGACTTAAACAGTCAAATATTACGAATAAAATTTGCTGAAAGACTGATGACTGTTCCAGAAGTTGCCGCACAAATATTCCTATATTTAAAGCAACAAGCTACTGAGAAATTAAATTTAGAAATCAAAAAAGCAGTAATAACTGTGCCAGCACATTTTAACGATGCCGCTAGAGGAGAAGTAATGCTGGCAGCAAAAATTGCTGGCTTTGAAGTACTAAGGTTAATTGCAGAGCCAACAGCAGCAGCTTATGCATATGGTCTGAATAAAAATATACCCGATATATTTCAAGAGTTGGCTAGGAGAGCAAGTGGCGAGCAAGCGGAGTGTATTCAAACCTACATGAGCATGCGTAGTCCCGAAGCTCGACAACGCCAACACTTGAAAGATGAAGGGTATAGAGGGTACTATTTAGTGTATGACCTAGGAGGCGGGACTTTTGATGTATCAATTCTCAATATGCAAACCGGCGTACTTCAGGTTATTGCCACTGGCGGAGATAATATTTTAGGTGGTGATGATATTGATCACTTAGTGATGAAGTATTTTTGTAATAAATATAAGTTAGTAAAATCTAATGAATTAATAAAATTAGCAAAAAAAACTAAAGAAACACTTAGTGTACAAAATAAATGTAGTATTATATATGAAAAGAAGATATTAGAATTAAATATAGAGGATTTTGAACGATTAATATCACCATTAGTAGAACGTACAATAGCTATTACTAAAGATACGCTAGAACAGGCAAATAACCCTGATATTTTAGGTATTATCCTGGTTGGGGGTTCAACTCGCATACCGTTAATTAGTAAGAGTTTAAGACAAATGTTTAATACTACTATTTTTTCAGATATTAACCCAGATAAGGCGGTAGTATGGGGGGCAGCTCTGCAAGCAGAGAACCTAACTTCGGCAAATATTAATTCCTTATTAATTGATGTAGTACCCTTGTCACTTGGTATCGAACTAAATGGTGGAATTACTGAAAAAATTATTCTGCGTAATAGTCCTATACCAATATCGGTTACTAAGGAGTTTACCAATTATGTAGATAACCAAACTTCTATGAAGTTGCATGTGGTACAGGGAGAAAGAGAAATGGGAGAAGATTGTCGGTCACTCGCAAGATTTGAACTAAAATTGCCACTAATGAAAGCAGGTGGAGTGAGGATAGAAGTAACATTTTCTATTGATGCAGATGGTATTTTGTCAGTATCAGCTCTAGAGAAAAATAGTAATATATCACATAATATTGAAATAAAACCAAGTTATGGTTTAAATGAAAGTGAAATTACTGAAATTCTAGAAAATGCTTATCAAAATGCTGCCAGTGATCATAATAAGAAATTATTGCAAGAAACAATTATTGATACAAAATCTTTGATTTATAATATAAAAAATGCTATTAGGGAGATGCCAAATCTTCTTGCAAAGAATGAAATGGGAAAAATTGATATGGCAATTAAAACTTTAGAAGAAGCAATAAACTCAAATGATCGTGATTACATTATAGAATGTAGCAAGAATTTTGAGAATATAACAGAGAATTTTCTTTCTGAAAGATTAAATAGTGCTACTTTGGACTTACTTAAAGGTAAGCATATTGATGAAATAAACTAAAAAGGAATGAATAATTAATGCCTAAAGTAATTTTTGTGGTAGATAAAGATGGTACAGAAAAAATAGTAGATGCCCCTATAGGACTGTCTATTTTGGAAATTGCTCATCAAAATGACATTGATCTTGAAGGTGCATGCGAAGGATCACTAGCATGTGCCACTTGCCATGTTATTGTAGATGAGGAATTGTACCACAAATTAAAAAATCCTTCTGAAGCAGAAGAAGATATGCTTGACTTAGCGTTTGGTCTTACCCATACTTCAAGACTTGGTTGTCAGATTATTGTTAGTGAAGAACTTGACGGTATAAGGGTTCGCTTGCCATCTACTACCCGTAATATTAACTTATAATTGAGTATATAGAGTGATACGTAAAATTTTGTTTTTTATTTGTTTAATTTACACCATAATATGGTTTAGCATTGCTTATACTATCAAAAGCAATATAGTAAATACTATAAAAAATTCAGAGACAGATAATACTAAAATATCTTATAGCCAAATCAAAGTTTCTGGCTTTCCTATTCGCTTTCAAATTCATTTAGTCGAGCCAAAAATGAAATTTATCGATCATGTTAATTCCAAAAAAATATCTACTGAGGAAATGACATTTTTGTTTGATTTTAGTTTTAAAAAAGCTAGATTGATTTTAGGACAACAAGGAATAAAACAACAAGAGAATTTTGATTGTAAATTAGTAGAGTATAGTGTTCAGTCCAAGGAATATATTACAGCACTAGTTAAATTTAATAAACCTATATATAAATTATCCCATGGAGATAATTTAAAATCTATCGTAAAGTTTCTGCAAGTTAACAATAAATTATTATCCTTCATTCAGGAAGAGAAGGAAATTTTTAATATTGCTGATTTAGTTTTCCTAATCAATAAGGCAAAATCTCAGGACGGTGAAAATATAGCTCTACAATTACGTTTGTTGTACTCTGCGGGGGAAGATTTTCTTAATTTCAAAACAGCACAGCTTGATTTAGCCACACTGTTCAATATTGCTACTAACCAGGGTAAAGATACAAATTCTATCAGAAATCTAAATATTGATCGTTTAGTTTTTTCTTGTGATGATAATGCCCAAGTAGATTTGGTAGGGTTTTTACAATTTTTTGATAGTAAGTTACCAAAAGGTAAATTATCTTTTGAATTGACTAATTACCATGATATCATCGATAAATTGATTCCTAACAATTTGTTATTACCTAAAAAAATGGTCAAAACTATCATTGAGAAAGCTGTTGATTCTTCTTTATCTGGAGTAGTTAAGACAGATGATAATGAATTAGCAACTTATGAAAAGGTGAAATTTGATATTGAGTTTTCTGATAATGGTATACATATAGGTTCAATTAATTTGCTTGAGTTTAAACTAGAGGATAGTAAAGTAGATGAGGCTATAGAAGAGAACAACACTGAAAGTTAACATGAGTTCAATATAATACCAATTGCAATAATAAACACGGTGTTATAAAAATGGGTTTTTAACTGATAAATAGGTACTCAAATAGCTAGGTTAATATTACCGCAAGGTTTTGAAGGTCATGATTTTATAAAAATGATGAAACATGAGCCGCATGGTCGAAATCGTATACGTTTATTGGCGATGTATCACCTTCAATTAGGCAAATCTTTTAAAGCCATATCTGAAATAGTGAAGTCACACTGGAAAACCGTGCAATCATGGCTCAGAAGATTTAGGAATCATGGTTTTGAAGGATTATTTGAATCACAAAGAAGCGGTGCCCCTAGGAAGATTAACACTATACAAGAATCTGCTCTTTTTGATAAAATCAATACGCTCAGTAAAAGTAAAACTGGTGGGTATATAACTGGAAAAGAGCTACATATCATGTTACTTGAGGAATATGGTGCTAAATGTGCTTTAAAAACAGTCTACAATACTATGCACCACCTTGGTTTTAGCTGGATTACTTCTCGTTCAATGCATCCAAAGTCAAATCAAGAGACTCAAAATAGATATAAAAAAACTTTCCAGACATGTTAACAAAATTATTACCAAAAAATATCGATAGATGTAAAGTTGATATATGGTCTCAGGATGAAACTAGAGTTGGGCAACAAGGTAGCTTAACTCGTATATGGGCTAAGCGTGGCACTAGACCCCGTAAAGTTCGGCAACAGCAATTTATTTCAACATATATTTACGGAGCTGCTTGCCATGAGACAGGAGAAGCTTGTGCATTAATTTTACCATATGCAAACACACAGGCAATGAATAAATTCTTAGAAGAGCTTTCTCGCAGTATTCAAGGCAACCGACATATAGCTTTACTAACGGATAATGCAGGTTGGCACACAGCCAAAAAACTAACTGTGCCAAGCAATATCACTTTGATACTGCTTCCGCCCTATGCACCGGAACTTAATGCAATGGAACAAGTTTGGGAATGGATTAACAATCATTTCTTGTCTAACCAATGTTATGGTGTATATGAAGATATCGTTACTATGGCTTGTTACGCTTGGAATCAACTTGCTCATAATGTAGATTTAGTAAAATCAATTATGTATAGAGATTGGATAAATACACCGTGTTAATTATTGCAATTGGTATGATACATCACCAATAAACGTATACGATTTCGACCATGCGGCTCATGTTTCATCATTTTTATAAAATCATGACCTTCAAAACCTTGCGGTAATATTAACCTAGCTATTTGAGTACCTATTTATCAGTTAAAAACCCATTTTATAACACCGTGTTAATTACTGCAATTAGTATTATTTGGTAAAATCAAACATTTTAGGCGTATATTTTCTAGATTTGATAAGGCTCCAGCCACTTTCTTAGCTTTTCTAAATTTCGTTGGAACTTTAATATGG
Source organism: Candidatus Tisiphia endosymbiont of Neophilaenus lineatus (assembly GCF_964264975.1). Taxonomy (NCBI): domain Bacteria; kingdom Pseudomonadati; phylum Pseudomonadota; class Alphaproteobacteria; order Rickettsiales; family Rickettsiaceae; genus Candidatus Tisiphia; species Candidatus Tisiphia endosymbiont of Neophilaenus lineatus. The sequence continues at coordinate 350,861 of NZ_OZ183649.1, forward strand.
TTACGTTAAAATTTTTGTCAACAGAACCTAGTTCTCAATAGAATCCGAAAATTTTATTTCACAAATTAATTACTATTTTTTTTGCTAATATGCTTAGTGATTATTAGTAAATATGCTACAATATGGTGCATTCAAGTAATTTATTACATTTTATGTTTCAAACATTAACTCAAAATCTAACGAAAATTTTTGATCGTATCAAAAGAAGTGGTACTTTATCGGAGTTCCAAATAAACGATACTATGCGTGATATTAGGATTGCCCTTCTTGAAGCAGATGTTGCACTACCGGTAGTTAAGGATTTTATTTCTGAAGTAACATTAAAAGCTACGGGGCAGGAAGTCCTAAAATCAGTAGCTCCAGGGCAGATGATAGTAAAGATTGTCCATAATGAGTTAATTAATATATTATCCTCGTCTCTAGATGAAAGTAGTTTACAGCTTAAATCTGAACCGCCGGTAAATATTTTAATGGTTGGTCTGCAAGGTAGTGGAAAAACTATAGCAAGTGCCAAATTAGCACTTAGGCTAAAAAATCAAAATAAAAAGGTACTTTTAGTCTCTCTTGATATTTATCGACCAGCTGCACAGGAACAATTAACTATCCTTGGTAAATCTATAGGGGTAGATTGTTTAACTATTGTCCCCAACCATACTCCTATAGATATTGCGAAAAGAGCTTTACACGAGTCGAAATTATCTGCCTATGACGTCGTTATTTATGATACAGCAGGTAGGTTGCAAATCGATGATGAGATGATGAAAGAAGCATCAAATATAAAAAATTTAATAGACCCAAAAGAGATAATTTTGGTAGTTGACGCAATGACGGGGCAAGATTCGGTACTTATAGCTAGCAATTTTGATCAAAAATTAGGGATTACCGGCGTGATTTTATCCCGTATTGATGGCGATGCCAAAGGTGGGGCGGCTCTAAGCATTAAACATGTTACCAAGAAACCTATTAAGTTCTTAAGCACTGGCGAGAAATTGACAAATCTAGAATTGTTTGACTCAGAACGCATAGCTTCAAGAATATTAGATATGGGAGATATAATCTCCTTCGTTGAAAAAGCAGCAAGCATAATAGACCATCAAGAGGCAGAAAGAGCGGCTGCTAGACTTCAAAAAGGTAAATTTGATTTGGAAGATTATCTAACGCAAATGAGGAGTATAAAGAAACTAGGTGGATTCAGTAGTATGATGAGTATGTTGCCTGGTATTAATAAAATTATCGATAAAGTCGATCAATCGAAATTAAGTGGCAAATTAATAGACCACCAAGAAGCAATAATTTTATCTATGACTAAAAAAGAACGAAAAAACCCAGATTTGCTAAATGCCTCACGTCGAAAACGTATCGCTGAAGGCTCTGGAACATCAGTCCAAAAAGTGAATAGTCTATTGAAACAGTTTAAACAAATAAGTGGTTTCATGAAAAAGGCAAGCAATATGAATCCCAAAAGCCTCATGCGTAGTGGTATAGGCAACTTATTGAAATTATGATAACCTGAATTACCTTAATTCTTATCCCAAATTCGCGTAACTGGAGATTAAATGCTTAGCAAGGTATATAACGATCTTATTTTACAGATTAAAGCCAATAAATATGATTTTTTAAGGTTTGATCTGATTAAGCAAGATGCAATAAAGGATATCGCAGCTCAGCTTGCTTTAAAATATGATATTGTGGTAGTTATAGGTTTTGGTGCGTCTTCTCTAAATGTTAGAGCATTATTAAGTATAAAGGCAGTAGCTACTAAAAGGCTAATATATCTTGATAGTGTAGATCAGTTGGAAATTGATGAAAAACTGGCATTAGTTGATTTAAGTAAAGCAGTCTTTTTCTCATTGAGTAAGTCTGGGAACACAAATGAAACCTATTTATTAACTAAGTATGTTTTAGAAGTTTTACATATTCCCCCTCAAAATGTTTATGTAATAGTACCGTTTAATAATAATTTATTACGTAATTTAGCAGAGTCTTTTGGTACAAATTGTCTAGAACATGATAACATTCGTAGTGGAAGATTTGGCATAATTTCTAATGCATCTTTGCTCCCAACCGCAGTTGCAGGAGTTGATGTACATAAAGTTGTACTAGCTGCTTCAAAAAAAATATCAGATATTATTCTTGATGGATTTAATATTTGTGAGATAGCGGAGTATTACCTTAATCAATATTCTTTAAATAGACATATGTTAGTTATGTTTAATTATTGTTATCAATTAGATGGTCTATGTAGATGGCAACAACAGATTATAGCTGAATCACTTGGTAAGAATGGTTTTGGTATAACTCCTATAATAGCAAAAGGAACATTTGATCAACACAGTCAATTGCAGCTTTATTTAGAAGGTCCGGATGATAAATTTTATCAAGTTATTACTAACAAAGCAAGCTCAGATATTAAACCTCTTTCAAAACTCGCTTGTGCTGAGGGATTTGAAGGAGAAGCTTCACCTCGAACCGCAGCGTACTCTAATTCCGTTACGGATTCGAGTACCGCATCATTGTCCAAATCACCAGCAGAAGTAGAGTTTCGAAAGAGGTCTATTGAAATAGCTCTAACTGCTCATGCTAATAATATATATAATGCATTAGATCAAGTTAAACGACCAGTGAAGCTAGAGAATTTTGTATATATCGATGAACAGGTAATTGTAGATCAAATTATTCACGTAATGTTGAGTACTATACTAATTGCAAATCACCTAAAAATCAACCCATTCAACCAGCCATCTGTGGATGAATATAAGAAGGTATAATAGACCTATTTCGCGTCAGGGAGATCTGCAAGTGCTGAATTATAAACAACTTAGAAAGATTTTTCTTATCTACTTTGTCACTATCAGAAAAACTAGCAATAGTGGTGTCAATCATATCACTAGACAGTCCTACCGAGTGTGTCTATAGTACCCTACCAGTTGGTACATCAAGAATAGCTAATCTAACTCGCGAAAATTCTGATGGGTCTAAATTGACTCTACCAGTTATACATCCCTTCAAAATCTCTGTACAAAAATCCTTAGTTACTGCACTAGATGTTTTACTCTCCGCATAGAAATTCATTACAACTAGTAAATCAGCTCCGGCTTTTCCACCAAGATCAACTACAGAAAGAATCTTGTCATCAATAGAATATGCCGCATCCTCTTTCCAAGCTCCATTAGCATAGAGTATATTTAGAGTCTCATCAAAATTATCCTTAATGTCAACGACGTATTTTGACAGTTTATTATACCAATTGCAATAATTAACGCAGTGGTCTAAGATGGGTTTTTAACTGATAAAAGGTACTCAAATGGCTAGGTTAATATTACCACAAGGTTTTCATGGTCATGATTTTATAAAAATGATGAAACATGAGCCGCATGGTCGAAATCGTATACGTTTATTGGCGATGTATCACCTTCAATTAGGCAAATCTTTTAAAGCCATATCTGAAATAGTGAAGTCACACTGGAAAACCGTGCAATCATGGCTCAGAAGATTTAGGAATCATGGTTTTGAAGGATTATTTGAATCACAAAGAAGCGGTGCCCCTAGGAAGATTAACACTATACAAGAATCTGCTCTTTTTGATAAAATCAATACGCTCAGTAAAAGTAAAACTGGTGGGTATATAACTGGAAAAGAGCTACATATCATGTTACTTGAGGAATATGGTGCTAAATGTGCTTTAAAAACAGTCTACAATACTATGCACCGCCTTGGTTTTAGCTGGATTACTTCTCGTTCAATGCATCCAAAATCAAATCAAGAGACTCAAAATAGATATAAAAAAACTTTCCAGACATGTTAACAAAATTATTAGCAAAAAATATCGATAGATGTAAAGTTGATATATGGTCTCAGGATGAAACTAGAGTTGGGCAACAAGGTAGCTTAACTCGTATATGGGCTAAGCGTGGCACTAGACCCCGTAAAGTTCGGCAACAGCAATTTATTTCAACATATATTTACGGAGCTGCTTGCCATGAGACAGGAGAAGCTTGTGCATTAATTTTACCATATGCAAACACACAGGCAATGAATAAATTCTTAGAAGAGCTTTCTCACAGTATTCAAGGCAACCGACATATAGCTTTACTAACGGATAATGCAGGTTGGCACACAGCCAAAAAACTAACTGTGCCAAGCAATATCACTTTGATACCGCTTCCGCCCTATGCACCGGAACTTAATGCAATGGAACAAGTTTGGGAATGGATTAAAAATCATTTCTTGTCTAACCAATGTTATGGTGTATATGAAGATATCGTTACTATGGCTTGTTACGCTTGGAATCAACTTGCTCATAATGTAGATTTAGTAAAATCAATTATGTATAGAGATTGGATAAATACACCGTGTTAATTATTACAATTGGTATTAATCTTCCTAGGGGCACCGCTTCTTTGTGATTCAAATAATCCTTCAAAACCATGATTCCTAAATCTTCTGAGCGATGATTGCACAGTTTTCCAGTGTGACTTCACTATTTCAGATATGGCTTTAAAAGATTTGCCTAATTGAAGGTGATACATCGCCAATAAACGTATACGATTTCGACCATGCGGCTCATGTGTCATCATTTTTATAAAATCATGACCTTCAAAACCTTGCGGTAATATTAACCTAGCTATTTGAGTACCTATTTATCAGTTAAAAACCCATTTTATAACACCGTGTTCATTATCGCAATTAGTATTATTCCTCTTACCTAACTATAATTTTTGTCAACAGAACCTAGTGATATTGTTACAATCAAGAATTTATTATTTCAATTTTCTATATTATTTTCTCTTGCTATCAATAAACCAAATCAGCAATATATTGACTAAAAAAGAGATATATAAAATCTAATCAAATGGTAAAAAAGAATAGCTATATTTTGGCAACTGGCGATGAAACGGATTATAGGCTCAGTATTTTGAATAAAATATATGGCAAATATACTAATATTCTATTGGATAGGCTAGCACTTCGTCCAAATATGAAAGTGGCAATTATTGGTTGTGGATCGGGGGAGTCTATTGATGTAATATATCAGAAAATTGGACAAGATGGCAAACTATTATGCCTAGATATAAGCCAAAAACAGATAGAGCTTACTAAAAGTAAGTTAAGTAGTAAAAACCTCGATATTGTTGAATACCAAGTTGCAGATATACAAGATTATCAGGGTCATGAGCAATATGACCTCGTATATTGTAGGTTTGTACTCATACATCTAACACATCCTCAAAAAGCCTTAAATAATATGTTAAGTTTATTAAAGCCGGGTGGAACTATTGCATGTGAAGAGCATGATTATACAGCTATATTTAATTATCCATATGCTCGTTCAATAGCACAATATAAAGAATTATTACATAAAATTGAAAAAAGACTTAGTGTAGATTATTCTTATGGTATAAAGCTATTTAATACTTTGTGTAGTCTTCAATTAATAGATGTAAAATTTGATTTTCATCAACCAGTTTTTAATGGGGCTGAAGAAAAATTATTATTAAAATTATCTCTTTTAGAAGAAAAAGAACATTTTATTCAGCATAAGTTGATCGATAATTTAGAAATAGAAAAGATGTTAAAAGAAATGGATCAGATTATTCAGGATAAGACGGTTATACAAAGTGCAGGTGGGGTGTTTCAATCTTGGGGGAGGAAGCTCCAATGAGTAGTATAATTTACTCCCTCATAAATATATATACTCAGGTAGAACTTCAAGAATTGGCGTTGTCATGTCTAAAGATCGAAGCTGCTCCGTTACTCATGTACGCTACGCCGCTCGACTTTGCTACTGCCTAGCTCTTCTTGAAGTTATACTATCGTCTACCAACTCTTCATTTACGAGCAGTATACTAAAATGATTTGGAGAATTGGAACGTAAAACAAGGGATGAGCGTACGTGAGTACCCCGCAGTTTCGCGAAACCAATTCTTCAAAGCAGAAGAGTATATCTAATCTTATTTGTTGTTATCTAGGTTATATCTTAAATATTGCTTTAGTTAGCTCATCATAGCTCTTTAACCTAACCAATATAGGTTCTAAATCATCCAGCTTGATCATACAAGGTCCGTCACTTGGGGCATTATCTGGGTCTTGGTGAACTTCCATAAAAACACCTGCTACTCCGACGCTAACAGCTGCCCTTGCTAATATTTCAACATATTTTCTTTCGCCACCACTACTGTTGCCTATACCACTTGGTTGCTGAACTGAATGGGTTGCGTCAAAAATTACAGGGGTCTTAGTTTCTGCCATAATTGGCAAACTACGCATATCTGATACTAGTGTGTTGTAACCAAAACATGCACCCCGTTCGGTAAGCATGATATTCTTTGCACCAAACGCTTCAAGTTTAGCATACACATTCTTCATATCCCAAGGGGCAAGAAACTGACCTTTTTTAACATTAACAACCTTATTAGTCATAGCTGCAGCATGCAGCAAATCTGTTTGTCTACATAAGAAGGCAGGGATTTGGATTATATCAACAATTTCAGCAACTTTAGCACACTGATTCTCTGTATGAACGTCAGTAAGAATAAGGCAGTTAAAGGCTGTTTTTACTTTAGACAAAATTTCCAGCCCTTTCTCAAGACCGCTACCCCGGATACCATTTATTGAAGTTCTATTAGCTTTATCGAATGACGATTTATAGATAAAGGGTATGTTAAGTTTAGCAGTAAGGGTCACAAGCTTGTCAGCCATAAATAATGCATGATCTAGACTTTCTATTTGGCAAGGTCCAGCAATAAACACAAATGGTAAGGTATTACCAATTTTGATATTATGTAAATCAATTATCTTTTGCATAACTTGGTCCTTAAATTTTACTTGGCAATTGGCAAGCTAGACTCTTCTTGTTTATCGTCAACTTGCTCAATTTTCTTAATTATCCCAAGGTTTTTCTTAGAAGACAGATTGGCAAGAATAATAGCATTAATTATAAACAAGGTGGCAAGCACTACCGTGGTTTTAGTCAAGAAATTAGCTACAGTTCTGCCTGTTACAACACCCATATTACCACTACCACCGCTCATACCACTTAACCCATCATTGCCAGTCTTTTGCATCAGAATTACGATAATTAGCAGTATTGCTATTACAATATGAACAAAAAGTAATATATTCATCATTTTTCAAAAAACCTATAATTTAATATTTGAACTAAAATTTGATAATCAAGTGAAGATTTGCCAATCATAACCCCATCAATATTCTGTATACTTAATATTTTTTCTATATTACCTAAATTTACAGATCCACCATACACTAAGCTAACATTATTTGCAACTTGGCTTTGCTTGAGAAAATAATTGAGGGCATCAAATATCTCTATTAATTCTTCTTGGTTAGGAATAATACTAATTGCAATAATGAACACGGTGTTAAAAAATGGGTTTTTAACTGATAAATAGGTACTCAAATAGCTAGGTTAATATTACCGCAAGGTTTTGAAGGTCATGATTTTATAAAAATGATGACACATGAGCCGCATGGTCGAAATCGTATACGTTTATTGGCGATGTATCACCTTCAATTAGGCAAATCTTTTAAAGCCATATCTAGAAATAGTGAAGTCACACTGGAAAACCGTGCAATCATCGCTCAGAAGATTTAGGAATCATGGTTTTGAAGGATGATTTGAATCACAAAGAAGCGGTGCCCCTAGGAAGATTAACAGTATACAAGAGTCTGCTATTTTTGATAAAATCAATACGCTCAGTGAAAGTAAAACTGGTGGGTATATAATACCAATTGCAATAATTAACACGGTGTATTTATCCAATCTCTATACATAATTGATTGTACTAAATCTACAATGAGCAAGTTGATTCCAAGCGTAACAAGCCATAGTAACGATATCTTCATATACACCATAACATTGGTTAGACAAGAAATGATTTTTAATCCATTCCCAAACTTGTTCCATTGCATTAAGTTCCGGTGCATAGGGCGGAAGCGGTATCAAAGTGATATTGCTTGGCACAGTTAGTTTTTTGGCTGTGTGCCAACCTGCATTATCCGTTAGTAAAGCTATATGTCGGTTGCCTTGAATACTGCGAGAAAGCTCTTCTAAGAATTTATTCATTGCCTGTGTGTTTGCATATGGTAAAATTAATGCACAAGCTTCTCCTGTCTCATGGCAAGCAGCTCCGTAAATATATGTTGAAATAAATTGCTGTTGCCGAACTTTACGGGGTCTAGTGCCACGCTTAGCCCATATACGAGTTAAGCTACCTTGTTGCCCAACTCTAGTTTCATCCTGAGACCATATATCAACTTTACATCTATCGATATTTTTTGGTAATAATGTTGTTAACATGTCTGGAAAGTTTTCTTATATCTATTTTGAGTCTCTTGATTTGATTTTGGATGCATTGAACGAGAAGTAATCCAGCTAAAACCAAGGCGGTGCATAGTATTGTAGACTGTTTTTAAAGCACATTTAGCACCATATTCCTCAAGTAACATGATATGTAGCTCTTTTCCAGTTATATACCCACCAGTTTTACTTTTACTGAGCGTATTGATTTTATCAAAAAGAGCAGATTCTTGTATAGTGTTAATCTTCCTAGGGGCACCGCTTCTTTGTGATTCAAATAATCCTTCAAAACCATGATTCCTAAATCTTCTGAGCCATGATTGCACGGTTTTCCAGTGTGAGTTCACTATTTCAGATATGGCTTTAAAAGATTTGCCTAATTGAAGGTGATACATCGCCAATAAACGTATACGATTTCGACCATGCGGCTCATGTTTCATCATTTTTATAAAATCATGACCTTCAAAACCTTGCGGTAATATTAACCTAGCTATTTGAGTACCTATTTATCAGTTAAAAACCCATTTTATAACACCGTGTTCATTATTGCAATTGGTATGATATATGGTCTCAGGATGAAACTAGAGTTGGGCAACAAGGTAGCTTAACTCGTATATGGGCTAAGCGTGGCACTAGACCCCGTAAAGTTCGGCAACAGCAATTTATTTCAACATATATTTACGGAGCTGCTTGCCATGAGACAGGAGAAGCTTGTGCATTAATTTTACCATATGCAAACACACAGGCAATGAATAAATTCTTAGAAGAGCTTTCTCGCAGTATTCAAGGCAACCGACATATAGCTTTACTAACGGATAATGCAGGTTGGCACACAGCCAAAAAACTAACTGTGCCAAGCAATATCACTTTGATACCGCTTCCGCCCTATGCACCGGAACTTAATGCAATGGAACAAGTTTGGGAATGGATTAAAAATCATTTCTTGTCTAACCAATGTTATGGTGTATATGAAGATATCGTTACTATGGCTTGTTACGCTTGGAATCAACTTGCTCATAATGTAGATTTAGTAAAATCAATTATGTATAGAGATTATCTATGGATAAATACACCGTGTTCATTATTGCAATTGGTATAACACCAGCTCCGATAATAGTAATGGGAGTATCGGGTTTTAAATCAGTAGCATATTCTGATTTTTGCAATAATTCATTGACATAAGCAATAGCTCCTGTTGCTAATGTCCAACCACTACCACTATGAGCATAATTATGGGCAATAACTTTATCACCTAGCTTAGTAACAGTCATATTTGGTATACCATGCCTTGTAGGGCGATAACATATAATTTTTTGACCAAGATTATCAGGAGCTAGTTTTAGTGGGACAATTTTCCGTATTTCAGGTTGAGCTTGTTGTTGAGCGTACACCGTTGGTAACATAAATACTAGAACCATAGCAAAAGATTTAACAGAATTAACCAATAGAGTAGGAGGTAGTAACTTTAATAAGGTGACAAACATATTTAACTCATTAATTAAAATTTTTATTAGCAATATATGACCATTTCCTTTCAAACATTAGTTGAATATATAAGATGTGTTTTAGTAAATAAAGACATAAAATTTTTGGAAGTGGCACTTGCTACTGTTTCTAGGTTTGCTTCCTTTATTTCAGTTATTTTTTCTGCTACATATTTAACAAAAGCTGGCTCATTTTGCTTTCCACGCATTGGAAGAGGGGCTAAGTAAGGAGAATCTGTTTCAATTAATAATCTATCTAGTGGAATATAACGTACTATATCCTGTAAACTAGCTGCATTTTTAAAAGTTACAATTCCAGCAACCGATATATACATACCAAGATCAAGCATTTTCTTTGCCAAATGCTTTGAAGTGGTAAAGCAATGAATAAGACCGGTAAATGGTGCATTTTGCATTTCACTGCTTAAAATATCAATGGTGTCTTCTTCTGCTTCTCTTGTATGTACTATAATTGGTAATCCAATACTTTGAGATGCTTGTATATGCTGCTCAAAAGAGCCAATCTGTTTATTTTTGTCAGATGTTTGGTAATAATAATCAAGACCAGTTTCACCAATACCAATAATTTTGGGGTGATTAGAATAATCCACAATAGTTTCACACATAGTGATTTCTTTAACTTCATTAGGATGTACGCCGCATGAAGCAAATATATTGCCGTATTTTTCGGTTATTTCTAAAATAGCTGGTAATTCCTCAAGGGTAGTGCATATAGTCTGCATGTATTTAACATTATTGTTTTCAGCTCTGCTTATTATTGCTGATAAATCCTCTTTCAATATGTTTAAATGGCAATGAGAATCAATTAATATCATGAGCGTGTCCAATTTTTTGAGACTATTATATTAGCAATTTTTTCTACTTCATTAAGCGGGACATAATTATACTGTTCAAGCTGAGTTACAGATTCGTCTAATATTTTTGCTATTCCTAATTCTACCAAATTTTGTGTAAATGATAGATGTTTAGGTAATTTAAAATTATTAGGGCAAAATATGTAAAGAGGCTTGCCAGTGGAGGCTGCCTCACTACACATTGAAATCGAATCAGCAGTGGAAATTATGTAATCTGCCTGTGATAACATACCAAAATAGGGGTTAGGTTTAGCTTTTTCCTCTGTTGGATCATAAATAATGGCAGAGGAAGATACATTGTTTTTAATAATTTCTTTTGCTGAATTAGGAGTACGTCTACTAAAACTAATAAACAAGCTATATTCTTTGCTTTTTTGTATAAGATTAAATAATATTGTTGCAATTTGGCGAGCATTATCATTGGTAAAAGTATAATTTTTACTATTACCACCAATAATTACTGAAATAAATTTCCCAAGTTTTGGATGATTTTTACGTAATTCAATGCCGCCATCCTGTATTTTTGCTTGGACATTGTTTAAAGCCCCAGTAATTCTCAATATACTCAAATCACTTGAGTACATATTTAGTTCTTCTTTACTAACTTTATCATGGTGTGGTAAAATAATTAGATCAAATTGTTTGAACGGCAGGTTAGGGTGCATAATTTGAACAATTTTTATTCTACCATTAGACTTATGTTTTAAATAACTTGCTAAAGAAGCAGTTCTTCTTCCGGCAGAAATTATTAAGTCTGGGAATCCTTGCCTGTCTGTAATAATTTCCCATGATTGTAATAGTTCCTTTTTTACATGGATAGGGCTGAATCGGAGTAAGAAATTTGGTAAATTACCCCAAAAATTATATTCAATAGGTTTTAATTCATAACCAAGCTTGATATTTTCTGCTAGAGCTATGGCTTGATTAGCGTTACCTACGCAGCTGTCAGCCAGTACCCAAATTTTAGGTTTAGTAGTATCTATCATATTCTTTTCTATTTAGGCTACTTTATTAATAACTAGTTCACTACCAGTTGATTTGATGTTTACCGTATCACCGCTCATGATACTACTCGAAAGAATCATTTTGGCAAAATGATTCTGTAGTTCTCGTTGAATAACTCTTTTTAATGGTCTAGCACCAAACATTGAGTCATAGCCCTTATCAGCAAGGTAATTTATAGCTGATTCATCAAATTGCAATATAATATTTTGTTGCAAAAGAATTTTTTTCAGATTATCCAATTGTATTTTAACAATATCATGGATGTTGGCATGAGTTAGTTTATGGAATAGAATAATCTCATCTAGCCTATTTAAGAATTCAGGTTTAAATACGGCTCGTACATATTCCATTACTTGTTCTTTGATTTTATGTTGGTCATCTTCTTCTCGTTGATTAATAAGTATTTCAGCTCCAAGATTAGAAGTAAGAACAATAATGGTATTTTTAAAATCAACGACTATCCCTTGACTATCGGTTAGTCGTCCTTCATCTAAAATCTGCAGCATGATGTTAAAAATATCTGAATGAGCCTTCTCCACTTCATCAAATAAAATGACTTGATAAGGTCTCCTACGTACTGCTTCGATTAAGATGCCTCCCTGCTCATAACCAACATACCCTGGAGGAGCTCCAATCAAACGTGATATAGAGTGTTTTTCCATATATTCAGACATGTCAATTCTGAGTATAGCATTACGATCATCAAATAAAAAAAGTGCCAAAGCCTTAGTTAGCTCGGTTTTACCAACACCAGTGGGACCTAAGAATAAAAATGACCCCAGTGGTCTGTTAATATCTTGCAAACCAGCACGAGAACGACGTACAGCATCACTGACTCCTTTTATAGCTTCATCTTGACCAATCACCGATTGACGCAGTTTATCTTCTATAGCGAGTAGCTTTTCACGCTCGCTTGATAACATTGTATCAATCGGTATACCAGTAATTCTGGAGATGATTATAGCTATATCGTTTTCTGATACGACTTCTTTTGATAGTTGGTTATTTCCCCCTTCTATTGCTTGTTGTAGTTTCTTAGTTAAATCAGGAATAATACCATATTTCAGCTCACTAGCTCGGGCAAGATCACTACTTCTTTCTGCTCTTTCGAGTTCTGCTTTAGCTTTTTCTAGCTCCTCTTTTAATTTTTGCTCAATATGTATCCTGGATTTTTCAGCTTGCCAGCTAGCACTCATATCATAAGAAAGAGATTCAAGTTTGGCTAATTCATCTGTTAATTGGATAATTTTCTTTTTTGAATATTCATCGTCTTCTTTTTTTAGAGCTGCTAGTTCAATTTTTATTTGAATGATGCGACGATCAAGCTCATCCAATTCTTCTGGTTTACTAGATAATTCTATTTTTAGCCTACTACATGCTTCGTCGATTAAATCAATAGCTTTATCTGGTAAATAACGATCAGTAATATATCTGTTAGATAAAGTGCTAGCAGCAACTATAGCACTATCAGCAATTCTTACACCATGATGTAATTCATATTTGTCCTTAATGCCACGTAGAATTGAAATAGTATCCTCTACTGTTGGCTGGCTAACATAAACTGGTTGAAATCTTCTAGCAAGAGCTGCATCTTTTTCAATATATTTACGGTATTCGTCTAAAGTGGTAGCACCAATACAATGGAGTTCCCCTCTAGCAAGCATGGGTTTTAGTAAGTTTGATGCATCCATAGCTCCGTCTGTCTTACCAGTTCCTACTAAAAGATGTAGTTCATCAATAAATAAAATAATTTCTCCACTAGAGTTTTTAATCTCATTTAATACAGCTTTTAGTCGTTCTTCAAATTCTCCACGATATTTAGCTCCAGCAATTAAGGCTCCCATATCAAGTTCAATGATACGACAATTTGCTAAAGTTTCAGGAATATCTTGGCTAAATATTCTTTGGGTTAACCCTTCTATTATGGCTGTTTTACCAACTCCTGGCTCTCCTATCAGTACAGGGTTATTTTTCATTCTTCTCGACAAAACTTGTACTGTTCTTCTAATTTCCTCATCTCTGCCAATTATTGGATCAAGTTTACCAAGTTCTGCTAGCTCGGTTACATCTCTACCGTATTTTTTTAGGGCATCGTAACTACTTTCAGAAGATTCGCTATCTGCTTTTTTACCTTTTCTTAACTGTAAAATTGCTGCATTTATTTTCTTATTAGTTATTGAATTATCCGATAAAATTTTACCAGCAGAGGTTTTGTCATATGATAAGCCTTCAAAAATTCGCTCAATAGTCACAAAACTATCAGCATTATTCTTGGCAAGCTCTGATGCTTTATCAAGTAATTTTAGTGCTGCTGATGATAGGTAAAGCTGTCCTCCTCCCTCAATTTGTACTTTTGGGATTTTGTTTAATTCTATAGTTAAAGCTCTATTTAAATCGTCTAAGCTACTACCCAAAATATTAATGAGATTAGTAATAACACCACTATCATCGTTTAATAAGCTTGCCAATATATGTAATGGCAATATTTGCTGATGATCATTCTTTCCTGCTAAGCTTTGAGCATTAGAGATAACAGATTTTGCATGTGTAGTAAATTTATTCATGTCCATTTCAATAACCTTATAAATTGTAAATTAAGTCAAACCTGATTGTTAAAATGCACTCGTGTCAGCCGCTCCAAAAGTGCATTTATCGTATTAAGGTGAGAATATATCATAATATTTAACCCCACTAAGTATTTTATATAATTAAAAGTTAATAATAATACAAGGGGCTATAGCTAACCTAAAAATATTTGCGTTATGAAAACGATTTTAACAGATTGACAAATATATTAAATTTAGATATCCTCTAGTCCTTAAATTCTAGTAGGCGAAGAAATATTAAGGACTAGGTGTTAAGGACTGAAAAAGAGAAATTAGGTGTCAAAATTACGACATCCTTGCTCACGAAAGGGTGGCAGTTTGAATCTGTCATTGTCCACTAATAATATTAAATAAGTAGAATTATGACAAATTGTATTAAAAAATCATTGTTTGTTACAGCTGGTCTTGCTGTAATGGGTTTGGGACTATTTTTGGGTAATCCTAGTAGAGTTGATGCTGCGGTTAAAGAGGGGCAAAAATTCTCAGATTGGGTAGTTAACTGCACCACAGATGCTGAAAAAAAACAGGTCTGTTTTTTAAGTCAAGCAATTAACTCTACTAATAAAGATGGTAAACAACAAGTGTTAGCTGTGTATCAAATAGGTTATTTGGGTAGTGGTAAGGCAAGAAGTTTAAAAATGATACAAGTAGTTCCTGCTGATGTTTCTGTTGCTCCAGGTACGTCAATTATTAGTTCCCAAAAATTAGTTGCTCCAGGTAAGTACGTTACTTGTACAAAAGATTCTTGTCAGGCTGTTGCTGAAATATCAGATAAAGATCTTAAAGATATTTTATCAAAAGATGCTAATCCTATCGTGGGGATAATGAATTCAGCTGGTCAACAAGTAAATCTTCCACTCTCTACGAAAGGTCTTGAAGAAGGCTTGAAAGCGTTGAAGTAAATTAAGTTATAGCTAAACCGAAAAAGTTTTAGCCTAAAAACCGTCTATTAGCGAGAAGACCGTAGGTCGACGAAGCAATCTATATGACAAGCTTCATGGATTGCCACGCTCACATACGTTCGCTCGCTAATAGACATATACGTCTATAAGTTTAAAATGCATTTGCAAAGCCGCTTTAAGAATGCATTTTTTCTTATATTAAAGCCAATTCGGGATAAAAATTAGTTACTTCTTATAGGTTAGCTCAATGACTATTTGTCCTAATAAATTATCTGAAACAGATAATGAAATATACCAAATTATTAATGCTGAAAAAAAGCGTCAGCATGATTTTATCGAATTGATTGCTTCTGAAAATTTTGTAAGCCCGGCAGTATTAGAAGCACAAGGGTCAGTTCTTACCAATAAATATGCTGAAGGATATTTTGGAAAACGCTATTATAATGGTTGTGAAGAGGTTGATAAAGCTGAGCTGTTAGCGATAGAACGAGTAAAAAAACTATTTAATTGTAACTATGCTAACGTTCAGCCTCATTCCGGCTCTCAGGCTAATCAGGCAGTATTTTTAGCCCTATTAAAACCACATGACACCATACTTGGTATGTCGCTAGATACAGGGGGGCATTTGACTCATGGTGCTCCGCCTAACTTGTCTGGCAAATGGTTTAACTCTGTGTTCTATTCGGTAAATAAAGAAACTTATTTAATTGATTATCAGCAAATAGAGCAATTAGCAATGCAGCATAAACCTAAATTGATTATAGCTGGCTATTCTGCTTATTCACGTCAATTAGATTTTAGCAAATTTAGGGAGATTGCTGATAGAGTAGGGGCATATTTACTAGCGGACATTGCCCATATTGCAGGACTTGTTGCTACAAACGAACATCCAAGTCCCTTACCTTATGCTCATGCTGTTACCTCTACTACTCATAAAACTCTGCGTGGTCCACGTGGTGGTATTATTCTTTCAAACGATGAGGAATTGGGTAAAAAGATAAATTCTGCTTTATTTCCTGGGCTGCAAGGTGGACCGTTAATGCATATTGTTGCAGCAAAAGCAGTAGGCTTTTTGGAAGCCTTAAAACCAAATTATCATCTTTATATAAAACAGGTTATGAGTAATGCAAAAGCTCTTGCTAACAGTTTGATGGCAAGAGGCTATGATATTTTAACTAATGGTACTGATAATCATATAGTATTAGTGGACCTACGAAAATATGGTATAACTGGTAAGATGGCCGCAGATTCACTTGAAAGAGTAGGGATAACCTGTAATAAAAATTCTATACCTTTTGATACAACTTCACCGTTCATCACTTCTGGTATTAGGCTTGGTACTCCTGCATGCACCACTAGAGGATTTAAAGAAAAGGAGTTTATAGAAGTTGGCGAGATGATTTGCAACGTATTAGATGGGTTGAAAGCTACGCAAGATAACAGTGATTGTGAGCAAGAAACTCGCAAGCAAGTTAAAAAGTTAGTAGATAATTTCCTGATTTATGTTTAAACTAGAAGTTAACAAGCTAATGGTTTTTCATATAAATACGAAAGATTTGTTGAATTTCTAAGTAATTTATCTAATACTAAACTAACTGATAAAACTTTAATTTTCTAGAATATGGTACAAGAAGCAATTAGAATATCTGAAATACAGGAAAAGAATCATAGCTTTAGTGAAATTGTGAATAAGTTGTCTTATCAAAAACAAAAACATAATATCTTGAAAAATAGTTTTGATTTAAATAATCAAGCAACTCTATTTGAAGGTGATTTCATGAAGTTATTAGAACAAATTCCAAATAACAGTATCAACTTAATAATAACATCACCACCATATAATATAGGTAAGGAATACGAAAAAAATCAGATATTAATAAATATTATAATTGGCAAAAAAAAGTCATCAATTTAGATATTTTATTATATCCTATATTTTCAGAGTTAAAAATGAAAATGAGAAATAGGGTTATTTGGCATTTTGACATGGATTACATGCTTCAAAAAGATTCTCTGGAAGACATGAAACTATTATGTGGTTTAGTAAAACCAACAATTATTACTTTGACTTATACCAATTGCAATAATGAACACGGTGTATTTATCCATAGATAATCTCTATACATAATTGATTTTACTAAATCTACATTATGAGCAAGTTGATTCCAAGCGTAACAAGCCATAGTAACGATATCTTCATATACACCATAACATTGGTTAGACAAGAAATGATTTTTAATCCATTCCCAAACTTGTTCCATTGCATTAAGTTCCGGTGCATAGGGCGGAAGCGGTATCAAAGTGATATTGCTTGGCACAGTTAGTTTTTTGGCTGTGTGCCAACCTGCATTATCCGTTAGTAAAGCTATATGTCGGTTGCCTTGAATACTGCGAGAAAGCTCTTCTAAGAATTTATTCATTGCCTGTGTGTTTGCATATGGTAAAATTAATGCACAAGCTTCTCCTGTCTCATGGCAAGCAGCTCCGTAAATATATGTTGAAATAAATTGCTGTTGCCGAACTTTACGGGGTCTAGTGCCACGCTTAGCCCATATACGAGTTAAGCTACCTTGTTGCCCAACTCTAGTTTCATCCTGAGACCATATATCAACTTTACATCTATCGATATTTTTTGCTAATAATTTTGTTAACATGTCTGGAAAGTTTTTTTATATCTATTTTGAGTCTCTTGATTTGATTTTGGATGCATTGAACGAGAAGTAATCCAGCTAAAACCAAGGCGGTGCATAGTATTGTAGACTGTTTTTAAAGCACACTTAGCACCATATTCCTCAACTAACATGATATGTAGCTCCTTTCCAGTTATATACCCACCAGTTTTACTTTCACTGAGCGTATTGATTTTATCAAAAATAGCAGACTCTTGTATACTGTTAATCTTCCTAGGGGCACCGCTTCTTTGTGATTCAAATAATCCTTCAAAACCATGATTCCTAAATCTTCTGAGCGATGATTGCACAGTTTTCCAGTGTGACTTCACTATTTCAGATATGGCTTTAAAAGATTTGCCGAATTGAAGGTGATACATCGCCAATAAACGTATACGATTTCGACCATGCGGCTCATGTTTCATCATTTTTATAAAATCATGACCTTCAAAACCTTGCGGTAATATTAACCTAGCTATTTGAGTACCTATTTATCAGTTAAAAACCCATTTTATAACACCGTGTTCATTATTGCAATTGGTATTATTAGTTTCTATTTCGGACAACGGATGTTTAACAAATTATGGAAACGTAAAATGTAATATTGCATATGTTCCATATTGCAATATGTTGCAATATGTTATATTGTAACTATGGAGTTAAGGACATTTAATTTATTTAAAGATTAGATATATGCTAAAAAGAATCATTTGGTCCATTTTCTTTGTGCTAATTATATACCCAATTATACTTTCATATTTGGGTATAAAATACTATGCTAGCCATAAAATAGGTGTATTTGAGATAAGTTTGTTTATAGCTGGCTATTATGGTTCTAATATTGCTGTTGGTGTTGGGTTGCATAGGCTGTGGTCACATCATGCCTTTAAAACAAATAAGGTGGTGGAATTTATTCTTGTTATGATGTCAGCTGGTACGTTACAAGGACCAGTGTTGTCCTGGGCATCTAATCATTTCAAACACCATGCTTATACTGATAAAGATCAAGATCCGCATAGCCCATTGAAGTTTGAGAATAGAATTTTAGGATTTTTATGGTCACATATTGGGTGGATGATCATTGATGGAAGCTATAAGTCCATTGACCGAATTACTATGGTTAAACTTGGTAGAAACAAATTGCTAAGATGGCAATTAAAATGTTATTGGCAAATTGCTGCGTTTATGAATATTGTATTTCCAGCATTAATAGGTTACTTAATAGGTGGTACTATCATCTCTGCCTATGCTGGTTTCTTGTTTATTGGTATTGGTAGAGCACTGCAACAACATGCAACTTTTTGCGTTAATTCTCTATGTCATTTTGTTGGTAGTAAACAATATTATAAAGGTACTGCAGGAGATATTTGGTGGATGGCTTTGTTCTTATTAGGTGAAAACTGGCATAATTTCCACCATGCCTTCCCATCAGATTATCGCAATGGTGCTAAGTGGTATCATTTTGATGTCCATAAATGGATAATATACGTAATGAGCAAACTTGGACTAGCTTGGAATTTAGAAGTTACTTCCAAAATCAGAATACAAGCCAAGATAAATGAGACTAGTAAATACCTAATAGAGGGACGCAAACAACAATTAAATTTACTGCAAGATAAAATTAATCAACTGGTAGAACATGTGTATGTAAAGCTTAATGAGCTTGAGAATTCTTCTGTATCTATTAAAGCTCAATTACAAAAATCTTTTATGGAAATTCAGGAATCACTGAAGAAGCTTGCTGAACAGCTACATTCATCAATCCAATTAACTGAAAAGTCATCAGAAAGATTACTAAAAATTGCTAGTAAAAAGATTACAGATCGAGAAATTGCAATTTATAGACTATATAACGAGCTAGATAGAAAGTATATTAGGAACTAATATATATACTCAAATGATTTGGAGAATGGGGACAACAAACAAGAGGTGAGCAGAGTATATGAAGTACGTGAGTACCGCTAAAATCTTGGATAATGACAACACAATTCTTGATTTTCTATTCTAGAGTATATAAAAAATTATAGCAATTTTGGGTATCCAACCCACAACTGTTGAAAGTTAAAAATCGTCTATTAGCGAAGTGCTGTTGTAAGACTTAAACCTTCATTACGAGGAATCGTTGCAAGCGGCGACGTGGCAATCTTGTAAAGGAGTCTTGACTACCCCCATGAAGATTGCCACAGTGCCTAACGGTGCTTCTCTAATAGACGATTTTTTAACTTTCAACAGTTGTGGTATCTAACCTTTAACACATGGGTTAAAAATTTAATAGTAGACGAAGCAGCCATTCATTTTGGAAATACGATAAAAATACTTAAGGGTACTTATGCTGCACAATTAGGCAAGGCTGAGGACATATACTGCTCGTAAATGAAGAGTTGGTAGACGATAGTATAACTTCAAGAAGAGCTAGGAGTGTCAAAGTCGAGCAGCGTAGCGTACATGAGTAACGGAGCAGCGGATATCTTTAGACACGACAACGCCAATTCTTGAAGTTCACCGAGTATACTTCACAGCATAAGTAAATTTGAAGGAGGTAAATTATTATGCTAGACTTAAAATCTATTGAAAATATGAGCTTTGAAGCTGCCTTAGCTGAACTAAAAGAAATTGTAAAAAAAATTGATACGGGAGAGGAAAGTTTAGATTCATCAATTAATAGTTTTGAAAGAGGGGTCTTACTAAAAGATCACTGTGAAAAGAAACTACAAGCCGCTCGCTTAAAGATTGAAAAAATCACTAAGCTGCCAGATTCAACCATTACTATAGAAAAGGTAGAGTCCTAATTTATAGTCAATTCAGGAGAATTGGATAGCAGGAACGATGGAGCGAAGCCTATATATACTGCTTGTAAATGAAGAGTTGATAGAATCAAAATCATGATAGTAGCGGGAATTACCAAGTCGAGGAGCAAGCGGAGCGTACATATAGTCACACTACTGGACAAAAGAGATGGAATGATTGAAAGAGCTAGTAAATAGAGTATTTTAGATTGAATACAAAAAAATCTGTGATACTCTATTATGCAATGGCAATAAAAATAGGAGCAATTGGAGAGCAAGAGCAACCGATAAAAATGAAGAAAATGCTAGGATGTAGGAGTGATTCTGTACTACAGTTAGGTATAAGATTAATTAAACAAGCTTATAGTCGTTCTAAGCAATTTTTTGATTTCTTAATCATAAAATTGTTTAAATTACACTTTGTGCAACCAACCTAACCTTTTTGTTCAGTCAGTGTGACATATAGTATGTGCACAACGCAGATATTGGATAATGACGACACAATTCTTGATTTTCATCGAGTATAATAGGCAAGCGAACTAGGTGTACATTTAGTACATGAGTACGCGAGTTCCTGATATTTTCAAAAAACAATTTTTAGGAGCAGAAAAGTATACTACGTTCAATCACCCCGTGTCTGTTGTTGTTCCCGTTCTTCAAATCATTCGAGTATACTAGTTACATGCGAATTCAGGATAAGAATTAACTAATTCTTATCCTGAATTGGGGTAGTTATCAATAAAGGTACAGTCTCTAAATCAAATCAAGAGACTCAAAATAGATATAAAAAAACTTTCCAGACATGTTAACAAAATTATTAGCAAAAAATATCGATAGATGTAAAGTTGATATATGGTCTCAGGATGAAACTAGAGTTGGGCAACAAGGTAGCTTAACTCGTATATGGGCTAAGCGTGGCACTAGACCCCGTAAAGTTCGGCAACAGCAATTTATTTCAACATATATTTACGGAGCTGCTTGCCATGAGACAGGAGAAGCTTGTGCATTAATTTTACCATATGCAAACACACAGGCAATGAATAAATTCTTAGAAGAGCTTTCTCGCAGTATTCAAGGCAACCGACATATAGCTTTACTAACGGATAATGCAGGTTGGCACACAGCCAAAAAACTAACTGTGCCAAGCAATATCACTTTGATACCGCTTCCGCCCTATGCACCGGAACTTAATGCAATGGAACAAGTTTGGGAATGGATTAAAAATCATTTCTTGTCTAACCAATGTTATGGTGTATATGAAGATATCGTTACTATGGCTTGTTACGCTTGGAATCAACTTGCTCATAATGTAGATTTAGTAAAATCAATTATGTATAGAGATTATCTATGGATAAATACACCGTGTTCATTATTGCAATTGGTATAATAGAAGCTAATGAAGCTTTTGCCGCTCAAGCTATTTATGTAAATCAACAGATGAATTGGGATATTAATAAAGTCAATATGAACGGAGGGGCTATTGCTCTTGGTCATCCAATAGGAGCAAGTGGGGCAAGAATCTTGGTAACATTAATTCATCAAATGCAAAAAATTAACGTGAAAAAAGGGCTAGCAACACTTTGTATAGGTGGGAGGATGGGGATAGCTATGTGTATTGAAAAGGTAAATTAATAATGCAAAAATTTTCATTTGACTTAAAGTTTCAACATAAAAAAGCAAGAGCTGGTGTTATTACTACTAGGCACGGTCAGATACGTACCCCAGCTTTTATGCCAGTCGGTACTAAAGGTACGGTAAAAGCCATGTTACCCGAAGCCGTAGAGTCTACCGGCGCTGATATAGTACTTGGTAATACTTATCACTTAATGCTGCAGCCAACTGCTGAAAGAATTGCTAAGCTTGGGGGCTTGCGTAAATTCATGAACTGGTCAAAGCCTGTACTTACTGACTCAGGTGGTTTTCAGGTCATGTCCCTATCGAAATTACGTAACATTACCGAAGAAGGTGTAATTTTTAACTCTCATATTGATGGTAGTAAGCATATGTTAACTCCCGAACGTGCAACTGAGATACAATATCTTCTTGATAGCACTATTACTATGGCGTTTGATGAATGTACCCCATATCCTGCAACATTTGAGCAAGCAAAATCATCTATGGAATTGACATCTAGATGGGGAGAGAGGTCAAGAAAAACCTTCGTTCAAAGAGAAGGTTATGGTCAATTTGGTATTGTACAGGGGAGTATATATCAGGAGTTACGTGTTCAGTCAGCACAAAATTTGGTAGAATTAGATTTTGAAGGGTATGCTATCGGAGGTCTAGCAGTAGGTGAGGGGCAAGAACTAATGTTCAATGTGTTAGATTATGCTCCGGATTTGTTACCTAAATATAAGCCAAGATATCTTATGGGGGTTGGTAAACCAGATGATATTATTGGTGCGGTTGCAAGGGGAGTAGATATGTTTGATTGCGTTATTCCAACCCGCTCGGGTCGGAATGGTCAAGCTTTTACCAAATATGGTATAGTAAATATTCGCAATAGTAAATATAGTAGCGATCATGAACCGCTAGAATATGATTGTCCATGCTCAGCATGTAAAAATTATAATAAAGCTTACTTACATCATTTGGTAAAGGTAAAAGAGATTCTAGGGGCGGTACTTATGACGTGGCATAATTTGGTGTATTTCCAAGAATTAATGTCAAGAATAAGACAATATATTCAACAAGGGAAAGACTTTGATTTTATCAATTAGTTCTGAGTTGGTAGACGAAGATCAAAATCAACAAGTGCTAGAAGTGTCCAAGCCGAGGAGCACAGCGTACATTAGTACGTGAGTACCGCAGGTCTTGGATAACGACAACGCAATTGTTGATTTTCATCGAGTATATTGTTATAAGCTCCTAAATGTCTATTAGCGAATAGCTATCTAGAAGGCACCGTCAAGTTAAGAGAAATGTAAATTAAGTATTGAGCAAATGTAGGGAATAATTTATAGATTATCAGTGACAATTGTTACCTAAATTTCAGTGCTATGTGTATTATTCAATCCCCAAAGAGACATCGTTTTCCAGTAATCATTATTAGCCATGCAGTATGGTTATATCATCGATTCAATAATAGTTACAGAGATGTACAAGAACAGATGGCCTATCGAGGTATTATTTTAAGTCATGAGACAGTAAGATTTTGGTGCAATAAATTTGCGGTTTATTTTCAAGATGTTATCAGAAAGCGAGAGAGGAAACCAACTGATAAATGGCATTTAGATGAGATGAATATTAAGATTAAAGGCGAGGTATTTATATTATGGAGAGCTGTTGACTCTGAGGGGCATGAATTAGAAGTATTACTGCAGAAGCGTCGTAACAAAAAATCAGCTATTCGTTTTTTATCAAAATTATTGGGTCATTATCCAGCTCCAAGAGTAATTGTTACTGATAAGCTCAGAAGTTACATTAAGCCGATTAAGCTTATGTGCCCTAAAACTGAGCATCGCACTCATAAAAGACTAAATAATCGTGTTGAGAATGCTCATCAACCAACTAGGCGCAACGAGAAGATATTAATTAAATTTAAGCATCCTAATTCAGCCCACTGTAAATTATCACTGATGGGAAAAGTCAGAAATATATTTGCCGTAAATGTTGGAAGATATAGTAAAACAGCAATTGAGCAAAGGATTGCATTTGCATTAGCTAAATCCATTTTGGACGAAGCCACTCCAAGACTTCTTGCTGCCTGAAATCTAAAAATATAGCTCTTTTTGATACTATTTTACTTAACTTGACGGTTCCCCACAAGATGATAGAATTATTGTTAAAATTAAAAAGATAATATTTTTCATAATTCCTCAATATAATTTAATATATAAAGTATATATTAACAAAAGATATTTAGCAAAGAAAAAATATCATCAGTTGGAATATGGTTTAGATAATTGACACTATTGCAGAAAAAATATTATAACCCCTCCTCTTTTTCAACTGGCTCTATTCCATATAGTGCTACCATTCGCTCAAGAACTCTTCCAACAGCAGGAGCTGCAGTCCAGCCAGCAGTAGCAAAGCCAAATGATTCTTTTGTTCCTTTTGGTTCATCAAACATTATAAAAATAATATATTGGGGATCAATGGCTGGTAATAAACCTAAAAATGATGAAATTCTGCTATTTTTAAGATATTTTTTCTTGCTATGCCCATCTGAAGTTAATTTTTCAGCAGTACCAGTTTTACCACCGACAAGATATCCTTTAACATCGGCTCTACGTCCTGTCCCTTCTTTTACCACCAAACGAAATAACTCTCTCATTTGTTTAGAGGTTTTCTCACTAAAAACACGCGTGCCAACAAAACGCTCATCGCACCTTTTGATTAAAGTCAGATCATATAATATCCCTCCATTTACTATTGGCAATACTGCTTGCATAAAGTGTAAAGGGCTAATTGAAATGCCATAACCATAGGCCATGACAGCAGTAGTAAGATCACTCCACCTCTTGTCAGATGGAAACAAAGGAGTACCTCTCTCTGGTAACTCAATTTTAAGCTGATCTAGTAAACCTAATTTCTTTAAATAATTTTTAAAATCATTCTTTCCAACTTCAAGCATAATTTGACTAACACCAATATTCGACGAATGCAAGAAAATTTCTGGAACACTGTGCCACCCTTGCCTTGGATGATAATCTTTGATATTAAACCCCCCTACCTTCATATAGCTAATATCATAAGCATCATTCATTGCTATAGCATCAGTATCAAAAGCTACGGCCATAGTCAAAGTTTTAAATACAGACCCCATCTCATAGATACCAAGACTTGCCATATTAAATAGCTCTTCTGGCTTTGCTCTACTCGGATAATATGGGTTAAAATCCGGCTTACTAACAATAGCTAAAATCTCACCATTATTAGGGTTGACAATTATTCCTACTGCTCCTATTGCACTAAACTCCTTTAACGTCCTATCTATTTCTTCACTTAGAATATTTTGTAATCTTACGTCTATAGATAGTTCAAGAGGTTTTTTAAGTTGATCCGGCTGTATAAAGTCAGAATTAGTTAGAAACTTATCATAGGTTTTTTCTAACCCAGCAAGACCAACCAAATCCCTACCCACATATCCTATAATATGTGACAATAAATTGGAAAAAGTATAGATTCTTTTTTGTTCTTGTTCAAAACTAAAACCTGGCATTCCCAAATTTGATATCGCTTCTTGCTCTTTTGGCAATAAATCCCTTTTGATCCATACAAAACTTTTGTTACTTTGTAACTCTGCAAGTAACTTCATTTTATCAATCTCAGGCAAGATATTGGATAATCTTTCTAAACATTGCGAAGGATTAATTACTTTCTGTGGATTAGCAAACAATGAGGAGGAAGGTAAATTGACTGCTAATAAGTTACCATTACGATCTACTATCTCTTTCCTAAAGTCACTATTTTTTACTTGATATTCTAGCTTAACATAGCCATTGGTCGCAACAATTATTAAGCGATATAATAAACCACAAAAAAATATAGCAAAACAACAGCTAACTATTAATAATCTGATTTTGGTATTGTTAGCACCTACATCCCATAAAATAATACTACTAAAATTTCTTTTCATTTTAGTTAGAATATTTTTTATAAATGCTAATAAAAATATATTATTATCCATCTACATACTGCTGCTAATTGCTTACTAGTATATCATTCTGCAAAAGTAGCAGATATATAATACTGAATAGTCTTACAAGGTATTTTTTCAGATTCCGCACCGAAACAAGATAACATCTTTTTTGCCATGTAAGTACTATACTAATGTTGATTTTCATCGAATATACTCTGATTTTCTAGTTGAAACGGTTTTTATGTATTTATTATTAGCAATTGTTTTATAACGCCACTTAACATTGGTTTTACTAAAATATGAACCACCTACTTCGTTAGACTTTGCATATTTCTTACTCTCAGGTAGCAAAGGATCACTAATTATTTGCTTAACTTTAACAGTATCTAATTGTAAATAAAGTGATGCTAATTTTCTTAGTCTAGCAGGAGAAGTAAGGTATGATTGTTCGACTTTTAACACGTGAATTCTATCACTCTCACCAGTCAACTGTTTTGAAACCTCTCCAAGCTGATAATGCAAGGCAATAACCTGATCTTTAACTCTAAATAATCCATAAATAGAAAAAATTATAGTACATACAGTTATACAACTAAATATTCTAACTACCATATGTAGTACCATCTATTTTTTGTCCAGCCCTTAATTTTGCAGATCTTGCTCTTGGATTAAGTGCAACTTCCCTAGACGATGGACATAATGGTTTTTTTGTAAGAATTTTAAGCCATTCCTTAGAATTTTCTTCGGCTAGAATTTTTGCCGCATATTTAGACCTAGCAACTAATTTAGCAGAATTTGCTTTTAAAAAATTTTTAACAATTCGATCTTCTAATGAATGAAATGAGACAATTACTAGGCGACCATTTGGTGCTAAAATATTCTTGCTATTACTTAGAAACCTTTCTAATTGCCCCAATTCATCATTGATGTAAATACGAATTGCTTGAAAAGTCTTAGTAGCGGTATCAATTTTACCTTTGCGAAAACCTATACTACTACGAACAATATGGGCAAATTTTGCTGTATTGGTAATAGGCTCTAATAACCTGTGTTCTATAATATTTTTAGCGATTCTTCGAGAATAAGATTCATCACCATATTTATAAATCACATCAGCTATTTCTTGTTCATCAGCCTTATTTATAAAATCTGCAGCACTATATCCCGTACTGCTCATCCTCATATCAAGTGGACCATCATGAGTAAAGGAAAACCCTCTATCTCCAGAATCAAGTTGCATAGAAGAAACCCCTAAATCCATAACTATGCCATCAAATTTCAACGAACCTAATTCTGAAAAGCTTTCAGCAAAACCTGTCTGAATAAATCTCACTTTACCAGGATAATAATTTATCAATTGATTGGCGTAGGTTATAACATTTGGATCACGATCAATTGCCACTAATTGACAATTACAACAATCAAGTATCATCCGACTATAACCACCAAAACCAAAAGTACAGTCCAGATAATTCCCCCCATCTTTAGGACACAAGACTTTCTTAACTTCATTTAACATAACAGCTGTATGAGATGAGGCGGATTCTTGTATCATATATCCTTATTGATATTCTTAAGAGTTAAACGGTTATCTTGAGCAATTTGCCGAGCTGAAGAAAGATACGTTTCAAAATTTTGTGGCTGCCAAATTTCAAAGACCAATCCCTTCCCTACAAAGCAAGCTTGATCTGATATACCAGCGTGATCCATTAAAGATTTAGGTAGAATCACCCTTCCCTCACTATCAAAACTAAGCTGGATAGCTTCACCAAGAATGATCGTTTCGAAAGCATCTCGCTCCTCAGAATAGGGATCTAAGGTTTGGATTATTTGACTTAGCTCCTCAAGCCTCTTCAAACTACAGCCTTCAATGCACTTATTTCTAAAAGACGGATAGGCAATAATCCCATTAAATGACTGACTAGACAAAGCTAATCTATAGCTGGCAGGTATCGAAACCCGACCTTTCTTATCAAGATTGTTTATATATTTTGATAAAAAAATATTCATTTACCCTTTACCTTTCAATAATTACCACATGGGGTATCAGATCCCAGCCTACACTGAGATGACAGCAAAATTGCTTAAATATTATCCCATAATTAAGTTATAACTAATTTTTGGTTATAATTGGGATAACTTGGGATTATATGGAATTTTTAGGATATTGTACTATAATTATAGAGTCAAGAAGGTTTTAAACAGTTGATAAACAAATTACAAATTTTTATCTATTGTGACTTATTTGACGTATATATGTGATTCAAAGAATTAATAAAAAAATATTTAAAAAAAGTGGATGACGAGTATTAGTGCAGAGAAAAACTTTACTATAATTATATTATACCAATTGCAATAATTAACACGGTGTATTTATCCAATCTCTATACATAATTGATTTTACTAAATCTACATTATGAGCAAGTTGATTCCAAGCGTAACAAGCCATAGTAACGATATCTTCATATACACCATAACATTGGTTAGACAAGAAATGATTTTTAATCCATTCCCAAACTTGTTCCATTGCATTAAGTTCCGGTGCATAGGGCGGAAGCGGTATCAAAGTGATATTGCTTGGCACAGTTAGTTTTTTGGCTGTGTGCCAACCTGATGGTAAAATTAATGCACAAGCTTCTCCTGTCTCATGGCAAGCAGCTCCGTAAATATATGTTGAAATAAATTGCTGTTGCCGAACTTTACGGGGTCTAGTGCCACGCTTAGCACATATACGAGTTAAGCTACCTTGTTGCCCAACTCTAGTTTCATCCTGAGACCATATATCAACTTTACATCTATCGATATTTTTTGCTAATAATTTTGTTAACATGTCTGGAAAGTTTTTTTATATCTATTTTGAGTCTCTTGATTTGATTTTGGATGCATTGAACGAGAAGTAATCCAGCTAAAACCAAGGCGGTTCATAGTATTGTAGACTGTTTTTAAAGCACATTTAGCACCATATTCCTCAACTAACATGATATGTAGCTCCTTTCCAGTTATATACCCACCAGTTTTACTTTCACTGAGCGTATTGATTTTATCAAAAATAGCAGACTCTTGTATAGTGTTAATCTTCCTAGGGGCACCGCTTCTTTGTGATTCAAATAATCCTTCAAAACCATGATTCCTAAATCTTCTGAGCCATGATTGCACGGTTTTCCAGTGTGACTTCACTATTTCAGATATGGCTTTAAAAGATTTGCCTAATTGAAGGTGATACATCGCCAATAAACGTATACGATTTCGACCATGCGGCTCATGTTTCATCATTTTTATAAAATCATGACCATGAAAACCTTGGGGTAATATTAACCTAGCCATTTGAGTACCTTTTATCAGTTAAAAACCCATCTTAGACCACTGCGTTAATTATTGCAATTGGTATAACTTGACGGTGCCGGGGAATCTGTTCTTCGGGTTATAGCTATACTTGGAAAAAAATAGCTTTTCCAGCTAGTCTACGCTCATTCAGCAATAGATTTTTTTCTGAATATGTAATATACTTAAACTATTCTAATATTACTTTAATAAATGTAGGTTCTAACTGTGACTAATTTAGATCGTCAAAACTTAATATCTATTAGCATTGAAGATGAGATGAAAGGCTCTTACTTAGATTATGCTATGAGTGTAATCGTCAGTAGAGCCATTCCAGATGTACGTGATGGTCTGAAGCCAGTGCATCGCAGAATCCTTTATGCAATGTATGAAGCATCTAATTACTTTAACAAACCTTATCGTAAGTCAGCAAGAACTGTCGGTGATGTGATGGGTAAATACCATCCGCATGGCGACGCTGCAATTTATGACTCATTAGTGAGAATGGCACAGGATTTCTCTTTAAGATTACCGCTCGTTGATGGGCAGGGTAATTTTGGTTCAAGAGATGGTGATGCTGCCGCTGCTATGAGGTATACAGAGTCAAGACTTGCTAAAGTTGCTCATACATTGCTTGAAGATATTGATAAAGAAACCATTGATTTTACGCCAAATTATGATGGTTCTGAAAAAGAACCATTGGTATTACCATCAATGTTTCCCAATCTCTTGGTGAACGGAACTAATGGTATTGCTGTTGGCATGGCTACCAATATTCCCCCTCATAATCTTGGAGAAATAATAGATGCTTGTTGCCTATATGTTGATAATAATGATGTAGAAATATTAGAACTTATGTCAGTAGTTAAAGGTCCTGACTTTCCTACTGTTGGTATCGTACTTGGTACAAGCGGTATGAGGTCAGCTTATTTAACAGGTAGGGGTAGTATTCTAACTAGAGGACGTAGCGAAATTGAAGAGATTGCTAATAATAGACAGGCTATTATTATTACAGAAATACCATATATGGTTAATAAAGCTAAATTGGTTGAGAAAATTGCCGAACTGGTCAAGGAAAAACGTATTGAAGGTATCAGTGATCTTAGAGATGAATCAAATAAAGATGGTATTCGAGTAGTAATTGAAATAAAGAAAGATGTTGTAGCAGAATTGGTGCTAAATCAAATATATTCCTATACTCAGCTGCAAACTAGTTTTGGTGTGATTATGTTAGCTCTAAGAGATGGGCTACCAGAAGTTATGAACTTAAAAGAAGTGATAGCTGCTTTTGTCAATTTTAGAGAAATAGTAATAACTCGCAGGACGATATATTTGTTAAATAAGGCTCGTGATAAGGCACATATTTTATTGGGACTAATGATTGCTGTTAGTAGTATTGATGAGGTTATTAGAATAATTAAATCTTCAAATGATCCGGCAAGTGCTAAAGAGCAACTAATGCAAAGAACTTGGGATGCGTCATCTATACTAGATCTAGTAAAACTTGTTGATGATAGAGCAATGATAGCAGATGATGGTAAATGTTATTTTACTGAAACACAAACAAAAGCAATTCTTGAAATGCGATTGCAACGTTTAACTGCTATGGAGAAAAATAAATTAGAAAATGATCTTGCAGAACTAGCTACGGAGATTAGGGGGTATACTGACATTCTAGCATCACGTGAGAAACTTCTAGATATCCTAAAAAATGAGTTAATTAGAATCAAAGATGAATTCGCTACTCCCCGCCTTACTAGCATTGAATTAGGTGACTTTGATCAAGATATTGAGGATCTTATCCAAAGAGAAGAAATGGTTGTGACCGTGACATTGGGCGGTTATATTAAACGCGTACCTCTTGCTACCTATAGAGCACAGAAACGAGGAGGAAAGGGAAGGGCAGGGCTGTCAATGAGAGACGAAGATATTACCACTCAAATATTTGTTGGCAGTACTCACACACCGATGTTGTTTTTCTCAAATACCGGGCAGGTATACAGCTTAAAATTATATAAACTGCCACTTGGTAATCCTCAGAGTAAAGGAAGACCAATAGTCAACATTTTACCTTTAAAAGAAGGAGAACGTATAAATAATATTATGCCATTGCCTGCAAATCAGGATGAGTGGGATAATTTGAATATTATTTTTGCTACAAGCCAAGGTAACATTAGAAGGAATGATTTATCAGACTTTAAACGTATTCAATCAAATGGTAAAATTGCTATTAGGCTTGATGATAATGACCATTTAATAGATGTTAAAGTTTGTAAGGATGAAGACCATGTTTTACTGGCAACCAAAGCTGGTAAAGCTATAAGATTCCCAGCTAGTTCAGTTAGGGTATTTAAAAGCCGTACTTCTGATGGTGTAAGAGGTATGAGGATTGCTGCTAGTGACTACGTTATCTCTATGACAATATTAAAAGGCATAGCATGTACAATGGATGAAAGGGAAGCTTATTTATCAATTCCTATAGAAAATAGGTTGTTAATCGCTGATGGCAAGGAATTCACTCCGGAAGAATTTGGTGTACAGTTAAATAAAGAACAGATTTTAGAAATGGCTATTTCAGAAGAATTTATTCTTACTGTTAGTGAAAATGGTTTTGGAAAAAGAAGTTCTGCATACGAATATAGGATTACTAACCGTGGTGGTAGCGGTATTGTTAATATGGATGTGTCTGATAAAACTGGATTAGTTGTTGGAGTAATGCCGGTTGATATGTCTGATGAGTTGATGTTAATTACTAATAATGGCAAACTAATTAGGTGTAAACTTGAATCTGTACGTATAACTGGTCGTAATACTAGTGGTGTAATATTATTCAAAACCGAACAAGGAGAAAAAGTAGTTTCTACCGCATTGATTGCTGATAGCCCTGAGGAAGAGGTGGATGTGGATATACTCGAATGATAATATATAATCTGAGTTGGCACCGTCAAGTTAAGTAAAATAGTATCAAAAAGAGCTATATTTTTAGATTTCAGGCAGCAAGAAGTCTTTGAGTGGCTTCGTCCAAAATGGATTTAGCTGATGCAAATGCAATTCTTTGCTCAATTGCTGTTTTACTATATCTTCCAACATTTACGGCAAATATATTTCTGACTTTTCCCATCAGTGATAATTTACAGTGGGCTGAATTAGGATGCTTAAATTTAATTAATATCTTCTCGTTGCGCCTAGTTGGTTGATGAGCATTCTCAACACGATTATTTAGTCTTTTATGAGTGCGATGCTCAGTTTTAGGGCACATAAGCTTAATCGGCTTAATGTAACTTCTGAGCTTATCAGTAACAATTACTCTTGGAGCTGGATAATGACCCAATAATTTTGATAAAAAACGAATAGCTGATTTTTTGTTACGACGCTTCTGCAGTAATACTTCTAATTCATGCCCCTCAGAGTCAACAGCTCTCCATAATATAAATACCTCGACTTTAATCTTAATATTCATCTCATCTAAATGCCATTTATCAGTTGGTTTCCTCTCTCGCTTGCTGATAACATCTTGAAAATAAACCGCAAATTTATTGCACCAAAATCTTACTGTCTCATGACTTAAAATAATACCTCGATAGGCCATCTGTTCTTGTACATCTCTGTAACTATTATTGAATCGATGATATAACCATACTGCATGGCTAATAATGCTTACTGGAAAACGATGTCTCTTTGGGGATTGAATAATACCAATTGCAATAATTAACGCAGTGGTCTAAGATGGGTTTTTAACTGATAAAAGGTACTCAAATGGCTAGGTTAATATTACCACAAGGTTTTCATGGTCATGATTTTATAAAAATGATGAAACATGAGCCGCATGGTCGAAATCGTATACGTTTATTGGCGATGTATCACCTTCAATTAGGCAAATCTTTTAAAGCCATATCTGAAATAGTGAAGTCACACTGGAAAACCGTGCAATCATGGCTCAGAAGATTTAGGAATCATGGTTTTGAAGGATTATTTGAATCACAAAGAAGCGGTGCCCCTAGGAAGATTAACACTATACAAGAATCTGCTCTTTTTGATAAAATCAATACGCTCAGTAAAAGTAAAACTGGTGGGTATATAACTGGAAAAGAGCTACATATCATGTTACTTGAGGAATATGGTGCTAAATGTGCTTTAAAAACAGTCTACAATACTATGCACCGCCTTGGTTTTAGCTGGATTACTTCTCGTTCAATGCATCCAAAATCAAATCAAGAGACTCAAAATAGATATAAGAAAACTTTCCAGACATGTTAACAAAATTATTAGCAAAAAATATCGATAGATGTAAAGTTGATATATGGTCTCAGGATGAAACTAGAGTTGGGCAACAAGGTAGCTTAACTCGTATATGGGCTAAGCGTGGCACTAGACCCCGTAAAGTTCGGCAACAGCAATTTATTTCAACATATATTTACGGAGCTGCTTGCCATGAGACAGGAGAAGCTTGTGCATTAATTTTACCATATGCAAACACACAGGCAATGAATAAATTCTTAGAAGAGCTTTCTCGCAGTATTCAAGGCAACCGACATATAGCTTTACTAACGGATAATGCAGGTTGGCACACAGCCAAAAAACTAACTGTGCCAAGCAATATCACTTTGATACCGCTTCCGCCCTATGCACCGGAACTTAATGCAATGGAACAAGTTTGGGAATGGATTAAAAATCATTTCTTGTCTAACCAATGTTATGGTGTATATGAAGATATCGTTACTATGGCTTGTTACGCTTGGAATCAACTTGCTCATAATGTAGATTTAGTAAAATCAATTATGTATAGAGATTGGATAAATACACCGTGTTAATTATTACAATTGGTATTAATCTTCCTAGGGGCACCGCTTCTTTGTGATTCAAATAATCCTTCAAAACCATGATTCCTAAATCTTCTGAGCGATGATTGCACAGTTTTCCAGTGTGACTTCACTATTTCAGATATGGCTTTAAAAGATTTGCCTAATTGAAGGTGATACATCGCCAATAAACGTATACGATTTCGACCATGCGGCTCATGTTTCATCATTTTTATAAAATCATGACCTTCAAAACCTTGCGGTAATATTAACCTAGCTATTTGAGTACCTATTTATCAGTTAAAAACCCATTTTATAACACCGTGTTAATTATTGCAATTAGTATAATATATAGTTAGCCTATCATTTCTATTTTATCATAACATTCTATATATAAAATATATATTTTGATATACAAAGTGCTTTTTTGTAAGAAAAACAGTGTTTTTTTCATAGGATAGGATTATGCTAAGATTTAAACTACTCTTATGCTAACAATATTCGTAAATAACCGAACAAATGACGTTTTACCTTAATAATTGCTGGCTTAATATTTATAAACCTAAAGGCATAAGCTCAGCAAAGCTTGTTTCTATCATTAAGAAAAACCTTTTAGGGGCTAAAGTTGGTCATTGTGGGACTTTGGATGTTGAAGCTGAAGGTGTATTACCTTTGGCAATTGGTGAAGCAACAAAACTAGTACGAGTTCTAGTAGATGCAAAGAAAACTTACATTTTTACGGTACAGTTTGGTAGGCAAACTGATACAGCAGATGCTTCAGGAAAAATAATAAAGGTTACTGATAATATTCCTACTTCAATTGATTGCCATAATATATGTAAAAAATTTATAGGTACAATAAAACAACGTCCTCCTGCCTTTTCTGCTATAAAAGTTAACGGTATTAGATCTTATAAGTTAGCACGAGAAGATTTGGTAGTAGAATTAACTCCTCGAAATATTGAAATATATAATTTAGAATGTCTTAATTTCAATCACCAAAATAATCAAGCTACCTATAAGGTTGAATGCTCTAAAGGGACTTATGTAAGGACTCTAGCAGAAGATATTACTTTATCCTTGCAAAGTTTAGGATTTGTGGTAGAATTACAGCGTACTAAAGTTGGAATATTTGCAGCATGCAATGCTATTAAATTAACAGAACTTGATATACAAAAGCAAGAAATGAAACAGTTTCTTGCAGAAAAAGCTATAAAGATTGAAGCAGTACTGGACGACATCCTGGTGCTTGATGCTACTACTGACCAAGCTAAGAAAATCATTCATGGTCAGAAATGCTATTTTGATTATCCTGAAAATATTGAATTAATTTGGATTCGGTATCATGACTCTCTCTTAGCAATTGGTAGCTTGAGTGAAAATTGCTTTAATTCTTTCCGAGTATTTAACCTAATAAAAATAAACGTGGAGATTAATGATGTCGATTACAGCACAGCGTAAGCAGCAATTAATTACAGAATATGCTACTAAAGAAAACGATACTGGTTCTAGTGAAGTGCAATGTGCAATTCTAACTGAAAGAATCAATAACTTAACAGGGCATTTTAAAACTAATCACAAAGATTATTCTTCGAGAAGAGGATTATTGATGTTAGTTGGTCGTAGGCGTCGATTGTTGGATTATATCAAGAAGCAAAGTCTAAGCAGATATTTGTCGTTGATTAATAAACTAGGAATAAGAAAGTAAAATAAAGCCCGGTTAAAAAATCAAAATTTTAGCCGGGTTTTTTGTTCATTAAATAAGGAATAAGAATGTTTGAAGAAATAACAAAAACGATAGAATTAGGTGGGAAACGACTAGAATTAACTACTGGTAAAATTGCTCGTCAAGCTGATGGAGCAGTTATGGTAAAAATGGGAGGAAGTGTTTTATTATGTACTGCCGTGAGTAGCAAAGAAGTAAAAGAAGGGATAGGATTCTTTCCTCTTACTGTACACTACAAAGAAATGGCATTTGCTGCTGGTAAAATACCTGGAGGATTTTTTAAAAGAGAAGGTAAAGGGTCAGCAAACGAAATATTAGTCTCACGCTTGATCGATAGACCGATTAGACCATTATTCCACCCAGCCTTTCTTAATGAAACACAAGTAATTTGTACTGTTCTTTCATACGATCCTGAATGTAATACGGGTATATTAGCAATTATTGGAGCATCGGCTGCATTGGCTTTGTCTAATGCACCCTATCAAGATATAGTAGCAGCTAGCAGAGTTGGTTTGATAAATGATCAATTCATATTAAACCCTTCATTTAGTCAATTAAAGGATAGTAAATTAGACTTAGTAGTGGCAGGCACTAAGACGTCAGTTATGATGGTTGAGTCTGAAGCTGATCTATTGTCCGAAGAAAAAATGTTGGAAGCTATTGAGTTTGGTCACAAGGCATTACAGCCTGTAATTGAATTGATTAATGACTTAGTAAATATTGCTGGGAAACCTAAATTACAGCTTACTGATTTATTCCCTACTAGCTTAAAGGAACAAATTAGAAGCATCGCATCAGAAGATATTCAGCATGCTTTTTCTATCAAATCAAAACAAGAAAGGGTCTTAGCGGTAAAGCATGTTTCTGATATAATTAAGCGACATTTTGCCGAAGATATTGCTAATAATAATCTTACTAATGCTCAGATTGAGTTCGCTCTTAAAGAAGTAGAATCAGAAATATTACGGCAAAACGTATTAAAGAGTAATATTCGTATCGATGGTAGAAAACCGGAAGATATAAGAAACATAGCTTGTGAAGTGGCTTTGTTGCCAAAAACACATGGTTCAAGCTTGTTTACTAGAGGAGAAACACAAAGTTTAGTAGTTACAACACTAGGTACTGGTCAAGATGAACAAATTGTTGATAGTTTAGACGGGGAATATAAAGAGCGTTTTATGCTTAACTATATTTTCCCTCCTTATTCAGTAGGCGAAGCAACCCCAGTAAGAGCTCCTGGTCGCAGAGAGATAGGTCATGGCAAACTAGCATGGAGAGCCATTAACCGTATGTTGCCAACTAAAGAACAGTTCCCTTATTCTATTAGAGTAGTGTCAGAAATTACCTCCTGTAATGGATCATCATCCATGGCTACTGTTTGTGGTAGTTCCATGGCTCTTATGGATGCTGGAGTACCGATCAAAACTCCTATAGCAGGTATTGCTATGGGTTTGATAAAAGAAGGTGATAAGTTTGTAGTATTATCCGATATTATGGGGGATGAAGATCATCTTGGAGATATGGATTTTAAAGTAGCTGGTGGTACACACGGCATAACCGCATTACAAATGGATATAAAAATATCTGGAGTAACGTTTGAAATAATGAAGCATGTTTTAGTTCAAGCAAAGCTTGGTCTTGTTCATATTTTACAAGAAATGGATAAGACTATTAATAAAACCAATAACCATATTAGCCAGTATGCACCTTGTATTCAAAGTTTTAAAATTGATAAAGATAAAATTAGAGACGTCATAGGACCGGGTGGCAAAGTAATACGCGAAATTTGTGATATGACATCGGCTAAAATTGACATAAGCGACGATGGCAATGTAACTGTTTCGGCTGTAGGCAAAGAGAAGCTAGATATGGCTGTCGAAAAAATTAAGTCAATTGCTTTTGATCCTGAAATAGGCGGCATATTCAATGGAACTGTTGTTAAAATATTAGACTCTGGAGCATTTATCAATTATTTAGGTAATCGTGATGGATTCATCCATATTAGTGAAATCTCAAAGGAACGTATTGAGTCTGTATCTAGTGTTTTAAAACATGGGGATATAGTAAAAGTTAAACTTATTGGTTTCGACAATAAAGGCAAAGCTAAATTAACCATAAAAAATATCGATGCTGAAATTACTCGGGACGTTACAACTAATCAAAAATCTGAGTCTTATAAAGATAACAGCGATAATAATGGTAATAAACGCGAATATGCAAAGAAATGGCAAAATAACAAAACAGCCTCCTCTAATGAAGATGAAGTTGTAACTAAGGAGCGTAAGTATTTTAACTGATTAAGGTATTGACTCAATAAAAATACAATGTTACAAATATTAAGTACTAGATTGTTATATCTAGATATAACAATCTAGTGATTCTACACTCAACAATTTGGCTGTATATTATTGTTCAGCGTAAATATAATTAGGTTAAAATTATTTAATGGAGGTTGTAATGAGTAAAAATAATGGTGTTAGCACTACTAATGATAGTAAATTTTCTGCACCTAGAGAATCGGGAGTAGAACGCAAGTTGTGTGGTACTAACCTATTCTGTTTGTGAAACATTAAATTCTGCAATAGAAACTATGCAATATAATGGAACAAGTGTACATTACAAGATAGATATAGAACCAAACAAAAAAGCAGAGCAGCAATACCAAGACCATAATCACTTAGAATCAAAAACCTTTTATGCCGGTAAGAGTAGTTGGAAAGGGCAAGAAAAGGTTAATGACTTTGGTATAGGCATTATGCTTATTAATAATGCAAAAAGTGCTTTTACAGACTCTCAAATAAATAAATTAATAGAATTACTTAAAGATATCACAGTTAGATACCCAAACTTGAATCTTGAGGAGAATCTTGTAGGGCTTGGTGAAGTTGCTGAAAGGCATGTAGCACCCGGGAAAATTCTTCCCTTGGAAACAACTTGCAGATGCTGGCTTTGGTAAATTTATACCTACTACGAAAGAACAAGCAGAAAAGATATTAATACGAAAAGATGATGAAGGTCAAAAAGTCTCTCATGTTCAAACACAGTTAAAATACCATGGTTATGGTATTGAAGTTGATGGAAAATGTGGTGATAAAACCGCCACTTGGTTTGAGAAATTTAATACACGTTATGTTCCTGAACAATCCCCTCCAAATGAGTGGAGTGAGGCAAGTCAATTGGTTTTAGATGGACTTCACCCTGGTCATATAACTTTAACAGGTGTTGTTGATCTTGAACATGTTGCTTAATCAGAATTGCTGTAATAAAAAATGTTCTTAGGGGTGATGTCACCGCCATTATGTCATCCCAGCGAAAGCTGGGATTTCAAAAACCTTTAAGTCTAAGGTGTTTTTGTGTTTTTAGATTCCCACCTATGAGTCATTGCGAGCGAACGTACGTGAGCGTGGCAATCTATGAAGCTTGTCATATGGATTGCTTTTCGTCGACCTACGGTCTCCTCGCAATGACGGTTTTTTAACTTTCAACAGTTGTGGGTGTCATCCCTGTTCCTTCGGAAGTATATTCTTCTGCTTGCTCGCCCCTCATTTTCAAATCTAATTCTTTAAATCATTTGAGTGTACCAGCTTGTTCAAATAATACTTGCTTTTCAGTATTGATTACCTGTTCTATCTTACTTGTCAATTCTCGAACATCAGATTGCTCTATTTCCTCTATCGGGATAACATCAATAATCTTTACTTGGATTACCCCTGGTTTCTTAATCCAAAAACCCTTTGGCCAGTATACCCCTGCATTGTGAGCCATCATCACGATCGGTACTTTTGCTAGTGATGCTAATTTTGCTGCACTGGGTTTAAATTTAGCATTTTGTTCTGGTTTGAATCTAGTAGATTCAGGGAAAATAACCAACCATAAACCACTTTTTATCTTTTCTTGTCCTTCTCTTAAAATTTGACCAACTGAAATATTGGCATTACGATCTACGGCAATTGGCTTAACCATTTCCAATCCCCAACCGAATAATGGGATATTAAATAACTCTTTTTTTAATACCCAAGAATGTTCAGGTATAATTAATTGTACAAATATTTGTTCCCAGCATGATTGGTGATTAGACAATACTATAGAAGGAAATGAAGGCAATTTATCTAGACCAGAAACTTGGTATTTTAAACCACAAAAGATTCTAGCCAGCCAAATAAATACATAGGAGAAAATAACTCCAATCCTGTAACGTATATAATAGTTGACATTAAAAAATGTCACGGGTATGTAACATATAAGGAAGAATGTAATGGTAAATATAGCAAGTAATGCATAAAATGTTAATACTCTTAAACGCCAAAACATAGTTGGTTAATCTTAGTTGTTAATAATTAATGGGTACAATAGCATAAAATTGCGTCTACATATAGATATAATTAGTAATTATTCGGGGAAATTAAATGAAAAAAACAGCTCTATCCGGATGTCAAGTGACCGGGACTCTGCATTTAGGAAACTATCTTGGTTCAATATCTAATTGGCTTACGATTCAAGATGAGTACAGTTGCTTATTCTTTTTAGCTGATTTGCATTCTATTACTATAGATCGTTCACCTATAGAGCTAAATTCTTCTATATTGCAAACTGTTGCTATGTATATAGCAACAGGACTTTTGCAGGAGAAAACCACTATATTTGCCCAAAGTATGGTGAAGGAGCATACTGAACTTGCTTGGATATTAAATTGCGTTACTCCGCTTGGTTGGCTTAAACGGATGACTCAGTTTAAAGACAAAGCAGGAAAAGACCAGGAGAGTGCTGGTTTAGGATTATTGTCTTACCCAGTATTGATGGCGGCTGATATATTATTATATAATGCTGATATAGTACCCGTTGGCGATGATCAAAAACAACATTTAGAACTTACTAGAGATATTGCGGCTATCATCAACAGGAAATTCAATCAAGATATCCTAAAATTACCTGAGCCATTAATTCAAGGTTCATCAAGAATAATGAGTTTAAAAGATGGTCGTAAAAAAATGAGTAAATCTGATCCATCTGATTTATCTCGTATTAATTTAAATGATAGCCGGGATCAAATTTACCAAAAAATTAAAAAAGCTAAAACCGATCATTTAGCTGAGATTAGTTA
Organism: Candidatus Tisiphia endosymbiont of Neophilaenus lineatus; assembly: GCF_964264975.1. Lineage (NCBI taxonomy): Bacteria > Pseudomonadati > Pseudomonadota > Alphaproteobacteria > Rickettsiales > Rickettsiaceae > Candidatus Tisiphia > Candidatus Tisiphia endosymbiont of Neophilaenus lineatus. The sequence continues at coordinate 392,036 of NZ_OZ183649.1, forward strand.
TGATCCTCAGAATAGACCGGAAATCAGCAATTTAATTAACATTTATTGCAGTTTATCTGGTAGTAATGTTGACACAATAGTTAATCAATACCAAAATACCGGTTTTGCTAAATTTAAGGATGATCTAGCTGATATTATCATCACAACTCTAACTCCCATTAATACCAAATATGCAGAGTTAATGAAAAACCAAGATTATCTGATAACTACACTACATGAAGGAGCGGATAAAGCTAGAATTACTGCTGCTAAAACTCTTACTGAAATCAAAAAATTATTTGGTTTTGTTGTGTAAAAACCAATTACTATTTAAACAGCTTACTAAAAATTAATACTCCTCCTATCCACAGCCAAAGCCGCTTCCTTTATGCCTTCACTCAAGGTAGGATGGGCGTGGCAAGTTCTTGCTATATCTTCTGAAGAAGCACCAAATTCCATAAATGCTACAAGCTCTGCAATCATAGTACCAGCTGAAGAACCTATAATATGTGTTCCAAGTACTTTATCCGTTACGCTATCAGCTAATATTTTTACCATCCCATCAGTAGAGCCTGTGCTTCTCGCTCGACTATTTGCCAAAAACGGAAATTTACCAACTTTGTAATCAATCTTAGCTTCTTTCAATTGTTCTTCTGTTAAACCAACACTTGCCACTTCTGGATAAGTGTAGATAACACTTGGAATAAGATTATAATTAACATGACCTGCTAAGCCTGCCATAATTTCAGCGGCAGCAACAGCTTCCTCTTCTGCTTTATGAGCAAGCATAGGACCAGCAATTACATCACCGACAGCATAAATATTCGGAATTATTGTTTGGAATTGGCTATTCACCGTAATTCTATTTTGTTTGTCCGTTTCAATAGCTAATTTATCTAAACCTAAATCTGTTGTATGGGCTTTTCTACCAACAGCCAATAACACTATATCAGTAGTTATTTGTTGCACTGAGTTATCGGCTGTTTGTTGTATATTCAAAATAACTTTTCCTGCTTTTTTTTCAGCAGACAGCACCTTGGTATTTAAGCACAATTCAATAGATTGCTTTTGCAGGATTTTGGTAAATTGACCGATAATCTCTTTATCTAAAGCTGGCACAATACTTCCAGCATATTCAATAACCGTTACTTTAGAACCAAGCCTATTCCATACCGAACCAAGCTCTAAACCGATATAACCACCACCAATCACTACCATAGTTTCTGGCACTTTAGCAAGACTCAAAGCTCCCGTTGATGAAACTATATATTCCTCATCAACAACAATATTGGGCATTTCAATAATATCAGAGCCAGTAGCAATTAAAATATTCTTAGTCGATATCTGTTCAATTGATGTACCATTAGTAATCTCCACAAGATTGGCTGAAATAAATTTGGCACTTCCTGTAAATTTAGTGATTTTATTTTTTGCAAACAAGCTTTCTATGCCTTTGCATAAGTCTGATACTATCTGACTTTTTTTAGTCATCATTTTTTGTAAATCAAGTTTGGCTGAGGTCATAATACCAATATCGGCACAATGGTTCAATACTTCATGATATTTCTCAGAGAAATTTAGCAATACCTTGGAAGGAATACAGCCAACATTTAGGCAAGTACCACCAAGCGTCACCCTTTTCTCTATACAGGCAACCTTCATACCCAACTGGGCTGCTCTTATTGCTCCTGTATAACCAGCAGGACCACCACCAATCACTATTAAATCAAATTCTTGCATATATTTTCCCTTACTTATAATAATTAATGGCATTATAAACCATAAATATACGAACACTAATAGCTAATTTGAATTTAATTCAATTATTTTTTGATTATTTTATTGTAGTAAATATACTGCTCGTAAATGAAGAGTTGGTAGATGAAGGTCAACTTCAAGAAGAGCTAGGAGTGTCAAAGTCGAGCAGCGGAGCGTACATTAGTACGTGAGCAGCGGAGATCTTTAGACACGACAACGCCAATTCTTGAAGTTCACCGAGTATATTGGCAGAGTTGATGCTTTATGGTCAAAAGTGAAACTAGTACTACAACCATTTAGTTCATTTAGTTTACCTATTAAAATATCAGCAAAATCTGTATTACAGTTCTCATAGGCACCGTCAAGTTAAGTAAAATAGTATCAAAAAGAGCTATATTTTTAGATTTCAGGCAGCAAGAAGTCTTTGATACCAATTACAATAATTAACACGGTGTATTTATCCAATCTCTATACATAATTGATTTTACTAAATCTATATTATGAGCAAGTTGATTCCAAGCGTAACAAGCCATAGTAACGATATCTTCATATACACCATAACATTGGTTAGACAAGAAATGATTTTTAATCCATTCCCAAACTTGTTCCATTGCATTAAGTTCCGGTGCATAGGGCGGAAGCGGTATCAAAGTGATATTGCTTGGCACAGTTAGTTTTTTGGCTGTGTGCCAACCTGCATTATCCGTTAGTAAAGCTATATGTCGGTTGCCTTGAATACTGCGAGAAAGCTCTTCTAAGAATTTATTCATTGCCTGTGTGTTTGCATATGGTAAAATTAATGCACAAGCTTCTCCTGTCTCATGGCAAGCAGCTCCGTAAATATATGTTGAAATAAATTGCTGTTGCCGAACTTTACGGGGTCTAGTGCCACGCTTAGCCCATATACGAGTTAAGCTACCTTGTTGCCCAACTCTAGTTTCATCCTGAGACCATATATCAACTTTACATCTATCGATATTTTTTGGTAATAATTTTGTTAACATGTCTGGAAAGTTTTTTTATATCTATTTTGAGTCTCTTGATTTGACTTTGGATGCATTGAACGAGAAGTAATCCAGCTAAAACCAAGGCGGTGCATAGTATTGTAGACTGTTTTTAAAGCACATTTAGCACCATATTCCTCAACTAACATGATATGTAGCTCCTTTCCAGTAATACTAATTGCAATAATTAACACGGTGTTATAAAATGGGTTTTTAACTGATAAATAGGTACTCAAATAGCTAGTAATCCTTCAAAACCATGATTCCTAAATCTTCTGAGCGATGATTGCACAGTTTTCCAGTGTGACTTCACTATTTTAGATATGGCTTTAAAAGATTTGCCTAATTGAAGGTGATACATCGCCAATAAACGTATACGATTTCGACCATGCGGCTCATGTTTCATCATTTTTATAAAATCATGACCTTCAAAACCTTGCGGTAATATTAACCTAGCTATTTGAGTACCTATTTATCAGTTAAAAACCCATTTTATAACACCGTGTTAATTATTGCAATTGGTATTATCAGAAAGCGAGAGAGGAAACCAACTGATAAATGGCATTTAGATGAGATGAATATTAAGATTAAAGGCGAGGTATTGATATTATGGAGAGCTGTTGACTCTGAGGGGCATGAATTAGAAGTATTACTGCAGAAGCGTCGTAACAAAAAATCAGCTATTCGTTTTTTATCAAAATTATTGGGTCATTATCCAGCTCCAAGAGTAATTGTTACTGATAAGCTCAGAAGTTACATTAAGCCGATTCAGCTTATGTGCCCTAAAACTGAGCATCGCACTCATAAAAGACTAAATAATCGTGTTGAGAATGCTCATCAACCAACTAGGCGCAACGAGAAGATATTAATTAAATTTAAGCATCCTAATTCAGCCCACTGTAAATTATCACTGATGGGAAAAGTCAGAAATATATTTGCCGTAAATGTTGGAAGATATAGTAAAACAGCAATTGAGCAAAGAATTGCATTTGCATCAGCTAAATCCATTTGGGACGAAGCCACTCAAAGACTTCTTGCTGCCTGAAATCTAAAAATATAGCTCTTGTTGATACTATTTTACTTAACTTGACGGTGCCGCTAATAATTATGAAACTAACCCTACTTCTATATCAAGGCATTTTCTACTTACATCTAGACCTATTATTTTATTCATGATATAATCTCCTTCTTCTTATTGTGCAAGGCTACTGTATTTCAAGCACCTTCTGCAATTTGTTCAAAGCAAACCTTGTAAGAGGGTACTTATTCTGTGAACAACTATTTCTGTCTAGAACCTATCAAGTCACCCTCTTATAACTACTTATAACATGTTTTTAAGATATAAGAGCCTAATTTGAGTAAGTAAAAAGTCAAAATATGCCAAATCCAATAACTTACACAATAGAAAACTTAAGCGATGCACGAGAGTTCTTATCCAAATTCCATGAGCCGGTTATTTTAACTAACAAAAGTGGTAGCACGAGATATTACGGTATGCTAGTGTGGGATTATATTTTTAAAAAACTAATTGAAGAATTTCCCCAAATCGTAAAAATTATTGTTAATGTAGGAAACGATCACGCAGCTTTATTTACTGCTATCAAACTTAATTACCAAAATATAGTTTATACTGGTAAATCAGCAGAGGCTAGGAAGTTGGCTTTGGCTAATAGTATAACATGAGAACGCGAATTCGGGATAAAAATTATTCCCTCCCTTTTCCAAAAGCCTAGCGATGTCCACGATAATAGATAGTTTTATATGACCGCTCACTATTGGGAAATTTCCACTCCCTAATTGAGAAGCTACCGAAGCCTCTAATTTCAATACGATTTTGCTCAGCGAGGCTAAACTGTAAATAATCAAATACCAAATCTATAGAATCTTTTATATCTTCCTCAGAAAGATAATTAAGTTCCTTAGATATTTTATCCACTAAATCAGACTTTCTTGCCATAAATTAAAAAATTGCTTTTATTCCTTGAAATTTATTTTTAAAAAAACTTGGTAAAACACTATCAAAATCCTCCATAATAATTTCAAGAAATTTTGATTTCGGTTTTATTTTAAATTCTTTTACCTTCAAATCTTTATCAATTTTTTTGACTTCCTGTAACCATTTAATCGCATCATCCTCAGAACCCACAGCATCAACAAGTTTTAGTTTCAAAGCTTGGCGACCAGAATATATCCGACCATCAGCTATTTTTTTAACTTCTTCAATTGCTAATCCCCTTCTTAAAGCAACGAGTTCAATAAAATAATCATAAGTATCCTGTACATTAGACATTATAGCTTGACGAACAGCTTCTGTAACTTTCTCAGTAGGATTAGGAGCAGCTTTTAATTCCCCAGATTTAAAATTATTGAAGGTAATACCTAGTGTCTTTGCTAAATCTGTTACTTCTAGAGTTTGGAAAATCACACCAATGGAACCAGTAATCGTTCCATTATGACTAATTATGTAATCCCCTCCTAATGATATCAAATATCCTCCACTCGCTGCCAATGTACCCATAACAATCACTACCGGTTTTTTTGCTGATATTTTTCTGAGTATATTGTAAATTTTCTCTGATCCAACCACAGTTCCACCAGGAGAATTAACATTAACAATTAGAGCATTAATCTTATCATCATCAATGATTTTCTCCAATCTTTTATCACGTTTTGTATCCTCAAAAATTATATCTTCTATTGAAACTGCAGCTATATAGTTACTATTAGTAGTTACATATTCAGAACTTGGCAAATTAAATTTCTTAATCATAACAACAATTAAAACTATAAACATTAAAATTGTTGCTAACTTCCACAGCCTTAATTTTAATTTATTTTGTTTTCTTTCAATTATGTAGTCAGGAGTTATTGTCATTAACTTTACCTATTTGTTTATATGGCAGTATAATGGGTGCTTTAGGCTCTAAGAAGTTAAGGTGCTGTAGAGTGTCGCATAAAAATTATTTTTATCCTACTTCGCACGCATAATCCGTCCCTGATCCCTATTCCAATCTTGTTCTTTAATAGACTGTCTTTTATCATGTAATTTCTTACCTTTTGCTATGCCTAACTCAACTTTTACTTTATTTTTTTTATTGAAATATAAAGAAAGAGCAACAAGAGTGTAGCCTTTTAGGCGAATTTTACCAATTATTTTCTTTATTTCACTAGAATTAAGAAGCAACTTACGTGTCCTTCTAGTAGAATGATTAAATCTGTTAGCTTTGTCATATTCCGCAATATGACAATTATACAAAAACACTTCGTTTGCCGAATTTTCGGCATGACTATCTTCTATACTAGTTTTGCCTTGACGTAGCGATTTAACTTCACTCCCAGTTAATATTATGCCAGCTTCAATTTTTTCTTCAATAAAGTAATTGAAATATGCCTTCTTATTTTGAGCTATTACTTTTTTATATTCCGACATAGTCCATAGCTTTATTTATTTTCTCCTCAGTGACTTTGCCAGCTGAAGTTAAAGGAAGCCGTAACTCATTAGAACATAACCCTAATCTTGCCACAGCATATTTTACCGGTATTGGATTGGATTCTGCAAATAATGCCTTATATATAGGCAATAATTGCTGTTGAATTTGCAGAGCTTCTTGGTAAATACCATCACGACAATTATCCTGTAACTTCTTGCACAAGCTAGGCGTAACATTAGATGCAACAGAAACGCACCCTACTCCCGAATGAACATTATAAGATAAAGCTAATTCATCATTACCACACAATAAATTAAAACCTTTGCTTACAGCAGCCTTAATTCTCAAAGGACGTTCTAAATCATTACCTGCATCTTTAAAAGCTACAATACGTGGTAGTTTACTGAGCCTAACTATCGTGTCATCTGAAAAGTCAACCACAGTTCTACTAGGTACTGAATACAGCATTATGGGCAAATTACTTGCCCTATCTATAGAAGCATTATGTATAGCTTCAAAATGTAAATAAATTCCTTCTTGCATGGGTTTTACGTAAGAAGGAATACTACACATAAACCCATCAACTGAAATTTTTGTGCATATTTGTATCATATCTACAGCAGTGCTGGTAGTCATAGCTGAACAACCTGCTATTATTTGGGTACGGTTTTTAGTAATTTCTACAGCTATTTCTAACAAAGATTGATATTCCTGTAAACTTAAGCTAGGACCTTCACCAGTAGAACCAGCAATCACTACTCCATCAACTTTATTATCAATTTGATAGTTAAGTATTTTCTCCAAAGAAACAAAATCTAATTTATTATCCTTAAACGGGGTTATAATGGCTGTAATAAGCCCTTTAAATATATTATTGTTCATCGCATCAGTTCCATTATATCACTATTTATTTACGTACTAAGCTATTATATTCTTTTTTTAACAAATTAGTAATTTTACTATCTTCAAAGATAATATTTTGATCACCACGGTTAATCGATTTAATCCCCTTAACTTCTGCAGCTGTACCAGTCATAAAACATTCATTAAACTCCCCTAACCTATCTAGAGTTATGTACTCTTCCTTAACCTCAAGATTTAACTCTTTAGCAAGTTTTATAACTGTTTGACGCGTTATGCCATTTAAAAAACTATCAGCTATCGGTGTAAATAACTGCTCTCCTTTTACAACAAAGATATTTGTAGTAGTACATTCAGCAATAAATCCTCGCCAATCTAATAGAACTGCATCACTATAACCCAAAGACTTAGCTTCTTTTTGGCATACTATCATCATATTGTAATGCCCTGACGATTTACACTGCGGCGGCAACGAGTTTGGATGGCATTTCCGCCAACGTGCAATATGCAAACTTAAATCATCAGAAGGTCTAGGAGTTGATGGAACAGCAGCAATTAATAAATTAACCGATAAATTTACATTAGTTAGATTAAGAGATTCACTACCATACCAAATTAAAGGACGAACATACGCATCTTTAATATTATTCTTTGTTATAAGTAACTGGTGAGCTGTTATAATATCTTCAAAACTATACGGTACCTCTATACTTAAACTTTTTGCCGACTTTATCAAACGTTGGGTATGTTCTTCTAATTTAAAGATTTTGCCATTATAGGCTTTTTCTCCTTCAAAAACTCCACCAGAATAATGTAAACTATGAGTAAGAGCGTGTATCTTAGCCTCCTGCCAATCAATAAATCTACCATTAATCCAGATATAACCTGATAGTTGATTAAGATTTTTAAACGGCTTTTCAGTTAATGTATTTTCTTGTATTATTGTCATTGTCAATGTTCCACTATTAAACTATAGTAATTCTTATCACCGAAAATTTATTTATGCAAAGCTCAAAACCCCACATTCTTGTAGTCGATGATGATACTCGAATACAAAAACTTTTAAAACAGTTTTTGTATAAAAACAACTTTTTAGTATCAACAGCAGCTTCTGTCCAAGAAGCTGAGGAACTATTAAAATCCTCTATTTATGACTTAATTATTCTAGACGTTATGTTGCCGAATGTTACAGGGCTTGATTTTGCCCATACTATAAGATCAAGTAAAAACCTTATACCAATATGTTATGCTAACTGCACTATCACAACCAAGTGATCGTATCAAGGGATTAGAATCTGGTGCATCTGATTATCTGACCAAACCTTTCGAACCGAAAGAATTATTACTCAGGATTAATAACCTATTAAATGGCACCGTCAAGTTAAGTAAAATAGTATCAAAAAGAGCTATATTTTTAGATTTCAGGCAGCAAGAAGTCTTTGAGTGGCTTCGTCCAAAATGGATTTAGCTGATGCAAATGCAATTCTTTGCTCAATTGCTGTTTTACTATATCTTCCAACATTTACGGCAAATATATTTCTGACTTTTCCCATCAGTGATAATTTACAGTGGGCTGAATTAGGATGCTTAAATTTAATTAATATCTTCTCGTTGCGCCTAGTTGGTTGATGAGCATTCTCAACACGATTATTTAGTCTTTTATGAGTGCGATGCTCAGTTTTAGGGCACATAAGCTTAATCGGCTTAATGTAATACCAATTGCAATAATTAACACGGTGTATTTATCCAATCTCTATACATAATTGATTTTACTAAATCTACATTATGAGCAAGTTGATTCCAAGCGTAACAAGCCATAGTAACGATATCTTCATATACACCATAACATTGGTTAGACAAGAAATGATTTTTAATCCATTCCCAAACTTGTTCCATTGCATTAAGTTCCGGTGCATAGGGCGGAAGCGGTATCAAAGTGATATTGCTTGGCACAGTTAGTTTTTTGGCTGTGTGCCAACCTGCATTATCCGTTAGTAAAGCTATATGTCGGTTGCCTTGAATACTGTGAGAAAGCTCTTCTAAGAATTTATTCATTGCCTGTGTGTTTGCATATGGTAAAATTAATGCAAAAGCTTCTCCTGTCTCATGGCAAGCAGCTCCGTAAATATATGTTGAAATAAATTGCTGTTGCCGAACTTTACGGGGTCTAGTGCCACGCTTAGCCCATATATGAGTTAAGCTACCTTGTTGCCCAACTCTAGTTTCATCCTGAGACCATATATCAACTTTACATCTATCGATATTTTTTGGTAATAATTTTGTTAACATGTCTGGAAAGTTTTTTTATATGTATTTTGAGTCTCTTGATTTGACTTTGGATGCATTGAACGAGAAGTAATCCAGCTAAAACCAAGGCGGTGCATAGTATTGTAGACTGTTTTTAAAGCACATTTAGCACCATATTCCTCAAGTAACATGATATGTAGCTCTTTTCCAGTTATATACCCACCAGTTTTACTTTTACTGAGCGTATTGATTTTATCAAAAAGAGCAGATTCTTGTATAGTGTTAATCTTCCTAGGGGCACCGCTTCTTTGTGATTCAAATAATCCTTCAAAACCATGATTCCTAAATCTTCTGAGCCATGATTGCACAGTTTTCCAGTGTGACTTCACTATTTCAGATATGGCTTTAAAAGATTTGCCTAATTGAAGGTGATACATCGCCAATAAACGTATACGATTTCGACCATGCGGCTCATGTTTCATCATTTTTATAAAATCATGACCTTCAAAACCTTGCGGTAATATTAACCTAGCTATTTGAGTACCTATTTTTCAGTTAAAAACTCATGTTAGAACACCGTGTTAATTATTGTAATTGGTATAACTTCTGAGCTTATCAGTAACAATTACTCTTGGAGCTGGATAATGACCCAATAATTTTGATAAAAAACGAATAGCTGATTTTTTGTTACGACGCTTCTGCAGTAATACTTCTAATTCATGCCCCTCAGAGTCAACAGCTCTCCATAATATCAATACCTCGACTTTAATCTTAATATTCATCTCATCTAAATGCCATTTATCAGTTGGTTTCCTCTCTCGCTTTCTGATAACATCTTGAAAATAAACCGCAAATTTATTGCACCAAAATCTTACTGTCTCATGACTTAAAATAATACCTCGATAGGCCATTTGTTCTTGTACATCTCTGTAACTATTATTGAATCGATGATATAACCATACTGCATGGCTAATAATGCTTACTGGAAAACGATGTCTCTTTGGGGATTGAATAATACACATAGCACTGAAATTTAGGTAACAATTGTCACTGATAATCTATAAATTATTCCCTACATTTGCTCAATACTTAATTTACATTTCTCTTAACTTGACGGTACCGTTTTGTGTATTAAACTCAAATTCTTAAATATTTTTATAAATTGTTTTGGTTGCATCTGTCGTGATAATGGCCATAATCTAGTTCCTAGACCACCATCCATAATTACTGGTTTTACTTTCATATATCATTAATTATATAATTATCTAACTAAAGCAACTTATAGTTTATAACTTTAAAAAAGTCTACTAAAATAAACATGGGAATATATATGCACAAAAATCGTAAAAAAACTAATAACTTTTTCTTTAAAATAGCTGGAATAATTATAATTGTTTATGGTTTGTATCTAGGCTATGTAGAGTTTTATGATCACCAATGGAGATATGTAACTCCTACCGACCAACAAGTACAGAAATATACAATTAGTGAAAATAAAGCCCTAAGCTTATACCAATTAATGAAAGATACTCATGAAATATTGACTAAACATAACGTACAATATTGGATTGAGGGCGGTACACTTCTTGGGGCAGCAAGGCATAAAGGTCTTATACCTTATGATGATGACTTAGATATTGCTATAATGCACGCTGATGAAATAAGGTTACAAGATATACTAACAGATTTTGTCAAGTTAGGTTATAAAACTTACCATCAAGATTTTTACACTATATGCAACAAGGTATGTATAGATATTTTTATTTTCCGTCCAAAAGACAACATGTTTATATCTGCTAATTTTAGAACGTTACGTAGCTTTCCTAATGATTTCTTTTATATTAACGAAGTATTTCCACTGAAGAAATATAAATTTGGTGAGATTGAAGTTTATGGTCCTCATGAATTTAAAGGTAACCTAGATAGGCTATACCCAGAATGGGATAAATACGGGATAATTCAGCAACCGCATAGTTATTTTGTTACTCTTTCGCCTATTGAACAAAAGACTAAATTCATTTTAACTCCGAAATTATTAAAGCCAGCTATGCCAACTGGTCCTTTAGAAGACCGGGTAATTCCGAAATTACTAACTAAAGAGTAAATTTATCAATGAGTTATATTTCATTATTGCTTACTACCGGACTTGTTGTTTTATTTAGCTTGTTTGTTTGGTTTTATCATAAGACAACCAAGCTCAATGCAGAATTAGGCTTTCTATCAAATAACTATTTAGAAGCAAATAAGCAGAATCAAATTTTGCAGCAAGAAAAAATTTCTTATATCCAAAAAATTGAGCAATTATCTAGTAAAGTAGACTATCAGAATCAATTGATAGCTGAAGCAGATAAAGCAAGGCAGGAGTCATATGTATCGGCAAAAAATGCTTTATTTGATCTTGGTAATGAATTGTCTAAACAATTAATTGAAATTCATAGACGGGAGAATCAAGAAGCAAGGGAATTATCAGAAAAAAATATTTCGGGGGCAACAAGCAAATTTAATAACGAGTTTGAACGTTTAATAAACATGGTTGGGTCATTAAGTAGGGATATCGAACAATCTAAAGGAACAGTAGACATTATTAAACAATCCCTTCTTTCTCCATCTGGAGCTGGATTACTTGCTGAAATTACTCTTGAGAACATTCTAAAATCATCAGGTCTACGTTCTAATTTAGACTTTATCATACAATATTCTGTGACAACTACCGATAATTTAAAACTTAGACCAGATGCCCTAGTTTTCTTACCTTCTGGTAACTTAATGGTTATAGATGCAAAAGCTTCAAAGTTTTTAGTAGATTTAGGGCAAGATAGTTCTAATCTTAGTAAAACCATGAATAATCATTTAAAGTCCTTAAATAGTAAAGATTACGCGGAAAATGTTTTAGCTAGTTTCCAAGATAAAAAGGAACATTTTGGTAATATAGTTACTTTGATGTTTGTCCCTACTGAACAGGCAATTGAAAAAATTCTGATTGCAGATAATAATTTTTTATACAAGGCCTGGGAAAGCAATATTTTCCCAGTTGGTCCAGCAGGACTTATGAATATGCTATCATTTGCTAAATTCCAAATTTCAGATTATAGACGGTCAGAAAATCACAAATTAATTATAGAAGAGGTAAGAAAATTATTGACCTCTATTGCTTCGTTAGCGGAGCATTCGCAGAAACTTGGCAATAATATTCAGCATATAGTCAATAATTATGATAAATTTGCCGCTTCTTTTAATCGACATTTTTTATCTAAGGCTAGGAATATTCAAAAATTAGGCATAGATATTGGTAACAAAACAATCCAGCATCCTATAGAGCGTTATCAGCTTGTTTCATCAAAATCTGAAATTATTGATGCCCAGTTGCTCGAATCATCCGATAAAATCAAGGAATTAGAATAGACCTCTTGCATAATTTGCGTATCATAATTTCAAAAAATGAGGAATTGACTTTAATTGTTAAAATATATATACTTAAAATATATATACTCAAATAATTTGAAGAATTGGATTTGAAAATGAATGGTAAGTAAGCGGAACGTACAATAGTATAGTTATGCATGCGAATCCATGATATTTTCAAAGCAGAAGAGTATACTTAAATTAACGTCATAATGACGTCAGTATGATATCAAAATTATGAGACATAGAGCGTGACAAAAATTATTAATTCTAAATATAAGGCTAGCAGAAGACTTGGTGTAAGCCTGTGGGGCGATAGTAAAGATGCCTTCAATACAAGAAATTATCGTCCTGGTCAACATGGTCAGAATAGTATGGTTAAAACTTCTGATTATGGTCTACATTTGAAGGCTAAACAAAAACTTAAATGCCATTATGGTAGAATTAACGAGAAGCAATTTAGAAATACTTTTACTCTCGCACAAAAAATGAAAGGCAATACGGGTGAAAATTTTATCGCCCTATTGGAAAGAAGGCTTGACGCTGTTATATACAGAATGAATATTGCACCAACGATTTTTGCTGCAAGACAATTTGTTACCCATGGTCACATTAAAGTGAATGGTAAAAAGGTTAATATCCCAAGTATAAGACTAAAAGAAGGAGATGTCATCGAGCTAAAGGAATCAGCAAAACAAATCCCTGTAATACTCGAGACAGCTAGCAAACAAGGAAACATTGTACCAAGCTATTTAACTTTTGATTCCAATTCATTGTCTGGTCAGTTTGTCAGAATCCCAGTAATTTCTGATGTTCCGTACCCATTTGAACCAGAAGTACATTTAGTAGTTGAACTCTATTCAAGATAATTAAGAGACTAAATATCATCCCTGCTTCGGTGCAGCTTACTCGCCATGTTATCTCACCCCTGTGTAAACAGGGGGCTATGATATTTAACACATTCTTCTAGGCTATTTTCTTAGATATCAGCCTATGTTGTGATGACAATTCATATTAAAATTTGCTCCTGCCTATAATAGCTTATTAGATATCTTGTGAAACTCGCTTATGCTGAAGAATTGAAAGAAGCCACGAAACCCTCGACCTGCAGCATACTCAACTGTGTGTGAGGAGCAGAGTACCGGGAGCATGAATAAATTACCAACAGAAGTAGAGTTTGCCAAAGATATCTATTGATCACCACGTTCCAACCAATGTCCTTCAGCTGGTGACAAGTCACTTGCCACAGCTCTTCTGTCATCAAATACAAAACATTCTCCTTGCCATAACCTATTACGATTATGGGTCACTTCTAAATATTGTAAAATACCGCCTTTAAGATGGTACACATCATTAAAACCCAGTTTCTTCAAATAGGCTGTTGATTTCTCGCATCTAATCCCACCAGTACAAAACACTGCTACTTTTTTTCCAGCAAGTAATTCTTTATTCTGCTCTACCCATTTGGGAAATTGCTTAAACGTTTCTGTCTTCGGATCTATAGCCCCTTTAAAAGTACCTACACAAACTTCATAGTCATTTCTAGTGTCTATTAATACCACATTATTTTGGCTAATAAACTTGTCCCAGTCCTGTGGTTCAATATATTCTCCTTTAAGATTTGCAATATCAAGATCCCCAACTGTCATAGCAATAATTTCTTTTTTCAGCTTTACTTTTAATTTTTGAAAGGGATGGATATCACAATAATTTATTTTAATATTTACATCTTCCGCAGATGTAAGTTTTATAATTTCATCTACTAAAAAATTTACATCTTCTTTTGTCCCAGAAATTGAACCATTAAATCCTTCTAGAGCTAAAAGAATAGTACCCCTAATTCTTCTGTTTTTACCAATAAGTAAAATCTTTGGCAGCAAAATCTCAAGGTTTTCTAGGTTAGTAAAACTATAAAAACTTAATACTGCTATTTTAGCATTATCCATACTGACTTCATTACTACTAATTTTCAAATTTGGTAACTGGCAAGGCTGTAAACATAGAAACACCTCGTCTCTGTACCAACAAGATTATATTTTGCTTTTTAATAGATTGGGCATTGTCATACAATATATTTAATTGATCTATAGAAGCTATAGGTTGTTGATTGCTCGCTATTACTAAATCACCAATTTTAAAACCATAATTTTTTCCATCTTTTGCGATATCAGTTACAATAATGCCCTCAACTTTACTTTTAATAGCAAATTTTCGTTTAAGGTTATCTGTTAAATTACTAAAAGTAACATTATTTTTTACAACAGAAAATTTATTATCAGAAGTTTTATCGCTTACCTTGTCGTTTACTTTTTTTGGCTCTATATCCTCTTCACTACTAATCTTGCCACTTAATTCTTGATTTTTGCCATTTCGTACAACGATAATTTTTACCTCTTGATCGACGGTAGTTTCAGCAACCATTATCTGGAGCCTCCTAGAATTTTTTACCGGTTGTCCAGCAAATTCTATTATTACATCCCCAGGTTTTATACCAAATTTATCAGCTGGACCATCTTTTTGTACTTCCACTACTAACGCTCCCGAAGCTTCTTTTAACTCAAACCCTTCAGCTATTTCATTAGTTAATTCTTGAATTACTACCCCAAGCCTACCGCGATTAATTTTTCCATTTTGCCTTAGCTGGTCAATAATTGATTTAGCAGTATTAGATGGAATAGCAAATCCAATACCAATACTAGTCCCAGAAGGTGAAAATATTGCTGTATTGACTCCTATAACTTCACCATTAATATTGAACATTGGACCACCGGAATTACCATTATTAATAGCCGCATCAGTCTGTATAAAATCATCTACTATACCGTTAGTGTTATCAATATCACGTCCCTTTGAAGATATAATACCAGCAGTTACTGTTCCTCCAAGTCTACCAAAAGGATTACCAATAGCAATAACCTGATCTCCTACCCTAGCTTTACTGGAATCACCGAATTTTACAAAAGGCAAAGGAGTTTCGATCTCAATTTTTAAAAGAGCAAGATCAGTTTTTTTGTCACTACCTACCAATTTGGCTGATAGCTCCCTATTATTCGTTAATTTTATGTGAATCTCATCTGCATTTGCAACTACATGATGGTTGGTAACAATAAAACCTGTAGGATCTATAATAAAACCAGAGCCAAGGGGAACAGATTTAGGATTTGAATACATCTCATCAAAATCAAAAGGTAGATTAAAACGCTCCAAAAGTTCATTAAAATGATCGAATGGAAAACGCTCAAAAGATTTTTTATGAGAATCCTCTAATTTTTGGTTATATTGTACTGTATACACATTTACCACAGCTGGAATAAGTGGCTCAACAATGTCTGCAAAACTATAATTATGGGATTCAGGTATCTTTATTGGCACTGACTGTAAATTATTAGATTCCTCAGGAGTAATTTTGCTTGGCTGGATATTTTCAGCAAAAACAGAAGATGCCAACCACATAGTCATCAGAAAAGTGACAATTAAATACCTTAGTAAATTGTTAAACTTACGAATATTTTGGACCATATCATCACCCAATTACTAATCATTTTTACTCTCTCAATGTCATTCTATTTACCCAACTTTAGATATTTAAATAGCTCTGCTTCCGGAGACAACACAAAAGAAGTATCATCTTTCTTTAAAGAATTTTTATATACTTCTAAGGATCTATAAAATTTATAGAATTCTGGATCAACAGAATAAGCAAGATTATATATCTTAGCTGCCTCCATATCACCATCACCTTTTATGATTTGAGATTGCATATAAGCTTCAGCAAGTAATATTTTACTTTCTTTGTCAGCTCTTGATCTTATACGAGCCCCTTCTTCTTGTCCTTCAGCTCTTATTTGGGTAGCTTCTTTTTCACGAGCAGTTTGCATGCGGCGATAAATTGCTGCACTATTCTCTTTCGGTAAATCAGCTCTTAAGATTCTAACGTCAATTACATCAAGTCCAAAATTCTTTGCTTCCTCATTAACCTGGTTTAAGATATTTGACATTATGTCAGACCTTGCACTTGTAAGAAGACTAGTCAAAGGTAATCTACCTATAACCTTTCTCATTGAAGATTCTAGGTTTTTATTAAGTCTAATTTTAACACCTTGGTAGTTATGTACAGTTTTGTAAAACATCACAGGATCAACAATACGAAATTTGGCAAAAGCATCTACGATTACCCTTTTTCCATCAGAAGCAGTTAGCTCTTTTGCTTCCGCCTCTACATTTAAGATACGTTTATCAAAAAATTCAACATTTTGAATAAATGGAATCTTTATATTTAATCCTGGACTTTCAATGGTTCTCATTGCTTCACCAAATTGAAATACCACAGCGGAATGGCGTTGATCAACAGTAAATAAAGCACTGGTAACTGATAATAATAATCCGAACACTACGAAACTTATATAATAAATTGTCTTCATCCAGCACTACTCCTTAATTTTATTTTGCTGAATTGCCATATGCGGCAAAACGCCATTAGTACCCATAATAACTTTGCTGGTATCCATTAGAATATTTTCTATAGCTTCTAAGTAAAGGCGATCCTTAGTTATTGACTTATTAGCAACATATTGTGTATATACAGCAGCAAACCTTTTGCTGTCTCCTTCAGCTCTTGAGATAACCTCTTGTCTGTAACCTTCTGCTTCTTGGACAATTTTAGCTGCCTGCCCTCTAGCTTTAGGTAAAATATCATTATTATAGGATTGTGCTTGATTTATCTCACGTTCTTTATCGGCTTTAGAAGTTTGTACATCCCTATAAGCATCAATTACTTCAGCTGGCGGCTCAGCTTTTAGTAACTGCACTTTCTCAATACCAACACCAGCATTATAATGATCAAGGATTTTCTGTGTTAAAGCTTCAATCTTATTAGTGATTTCTTGTTTTTGGTCTGATAATATCGAAGAGATAGGAGTATTGCCTATAACTTCTCTTATAGCACTTTCAGCAGCTGTTTTTACAGAATCTTCTGGATTAACAATATTAAAAATATATTTTTCTAAATCAGTAATATGCCACATTATATCACAATTTAGTGCAACAATATTCTCATCGCCAGTAAGCATAGTACTTTCAGCAGCCACAGCTTTGGTGTTGTCCACATTAGACCTAAGGCTACTTGTTGATCTATAGCCGATCTCAATTCTACGAGACTGGTTTACCTTCTCAACTACTACCTGTTCAAACGGTAATGGAAGGTGATAATTCAAACCAGGGAATCCTTTACGGACAAACTTACCAAACCTCATTACTGCAGCTTCTTCTCCTTCCTTAACTTCATAAACTCCGGAGGCAAACCAAACAGCAACTAACGACAACAAAACTAACACCATTATGTTATTGTTGAAGCCAAACTTATTATAGAAATCATGAAGGTTAAACTTATTTTTTTTCCTTGGCCTAGTAAATATATTATATTCACTTTTTTCTTCCTCTTCAGAATCTCCCCAAGGGGATTTTCTTAGAACCTGAGTATATATTCGATTAAACATTTTCTACTATTGCTTTTTGTTAATTTGTATATTATATCACTAAATATAGTTAGCACTAATATCTTATAAAAGAAATTTAGTATATAATTATATCTTATATATCTAATCGCGTCAAGGCTCGTTACTAAAAAATCAACACCTGTATTATAACATTTCTAGCATCTGAGGCTTATGAAAATATAGAAGTACTAGAACTACATGGACCTACTACTAAGATTAATGCTAAAATTATACTAATTGCAATAATGAACACGGTGTTATAAAATGGGTTTTTAACTGATAAATAGGTACTCAAATAGCTAGGTTAATATTACCGCAAGGTTTTGAAGGTCATGATTTTATAAAAATGATGAAACATGAGCCGCATGGTTGAAATCGTATACGTTTATTGGCGATGTATCACCTTCAATTAGGCAAATCTTTTAAAGCCATATCTGAAATAGTGAAGTCACACTGGAAAACTGTGCAATCATCGCTCAGAAGATTTAGGAATCATGGTTTTGAAGGATTATTTGAATCACAAAGAAGCGGTGCCCCTAGGAAGATTAACAGTATACAAGAGTCTGCTATTTTTGATAAAATCAATACGCTCAGTGAAAGTAAAACTGGTGGGTATATAACTGGAAAGGAGCTACATATCATGTTAGTTGAGGAATATGGTGCTAAATGTGCTTTAAAAACAGTCTACAATACTATGCACCGCCTTGGTTTTAGCTGGATTACTGCTCGTTCAATGCATCCAAAATCAAATCAAGAGACTCAAAATAGATATAAAAAAACTTTCCAGACATGTTAACAAAATTATTAGCAAAAAATATCGATAGATGTAAAGTTGATATATGGTCTCAGGATGAAACTAGAGTTGGGCAACAAGGTAGCTTAACTCGTATATGGGCTAAGCGTGGCACTAGACCCCGTAAAGTTCGGCAACAGCAATTTATTTCAACATATATTTACGGAGCTGCTTGCCATGAGACAGGAGAAGCTTGTGCATTAATTTTACCATATGCAAACACACAGGCAATGAATAAATTCTTAGAAGAGCTTTCTCACAGTATTCAAGGCAACCGACATATAGCTTTACTAACGGATAATGCAGGTTGGCACACAGCCAAAAAACTAACTGTGCCAAGCAATATCACTTTGATACCGCTTCCGCCCTATGCACCGGAACTTAATGCAATGGAACAAGTTTGGGAATGGATTAAAAATCATTTCTTGTCTAACCAATGTTATGGTGTATATGAAGATATCGTTACTATGGCTTGTTACGCTTGGAATCAACTTGCTCATAATGTAGATTGAGTAAAATCAATTATGTATAGAGATTGGATAAATATACCGTGTTAATTATTACAATTGGTATAAATCCTCCCATATACCTTTGTCAACCCATCTCTTAAATCTGCGATAAATACTGTACCAACAACCATAATTATCAGCTAGAAGACGCCATTGGCAACCTGTTCTAACAATAAACCATATTGCTTCAATAAAATGTCTCATTTTTTCTTCATTCTTGTTGTGTATACCATTTCTTTCATTAAAAAATGATGCAATTACTTCCCATGCTTGTTCTTCTATGTAATACTTCATATTGGTAGTTCCTTTTTTTGATAACTAGAAACTACCATTTCTTCTTACTATGGCAACTTTTTATTCCTCTTGCCTAACTATAATTTTTGTCAATAGAACCTAGCAACAAAAGTTAGAGTACCAAGAGAGGTAACTAAGAGAGATAAGAATGTGATAATCCTAAAATTAAATTTATCTAGCATTATACCAATTGGTAATTGCATTCCTGCATAACCTAGATAATAATATCCAGCAAACGTGCCAAATGCTATGGTATCAATGGCAAATTTTTGTATAATTTCTTCTCTAAGAATTCCAGTTGAGAGTCTTAATATAAATTGAAAAGCAAAAAACAGGGTGGCAATAGACTATAGCAAAAGTGGTTTTTTTAAGGATAAAGCTTTATTCACAGGAAAATTTACATTATAATTATGTTGTATTTTAAGGTAGCAAACTATAGTATCGATAATATTTTGTCAAACCTATTATTTTTATAAACCAGTTTGAATTATGGGGCAGTTTGAGGCATATTCGTTATTATTTATTGATAGTTTAGTAGGTAATTTAGTTATAAGTTTAGATAGTGAATTAATCGTTTACTCTATGAGGATATTTGGTGTTTATAATAATTTAATAATAGTTACTGTCGCTACCATTGCTTCATTATTTGCTACTGCTATAAATTATTTCTTTGGTTTGATATTATTGAAAATTTTTTATTATTCTAAAAATGAACAGGTTCATACTAACCACCAATCATTTTCTCAATTTTTTTTAAAATATAACATATTTATACTTTGGTTTACGATAATACCTTTATGGGGCAAATTTATTCCTTTAATTGCCGGTTTTACTAAAACAAGATTTTTAAGAGTTTTAGTTATTAGTGGTGCTGTCAAGTTATGTTATTATATTTGTATGATATAATTAGGGAATTTAATGAACCTTTATAGAGTCAATCCGTCTTCATCGTTTTTGGATATAGTAGCTGATTTTATTCTAGATAATTTTGCTAAAGAATCTATTAGCAATCTTAAAATTATATTGCCGAGTGGCTTTGCTTGTTTAAATTTACAAAATATTTTGATTAAGAAGCAAAATATTGCGATTTTACCGAATATTATCCCTTTTTCCAATATTATGGCTGAAGGTGAGGAAATATTTGGTATTACATCAGAAAATCTAGAGCCTATAACGTTTTTGCAAGAGAGAATTATATTAGCAGAAATCATCCATAATTACCCTAAGCTACAATTCAGTATAACACAATCTTTACAGTTTTGTTCAACAATAGCAGAGTTATTTTATCAGCTAGCTTGTAATGATTTATCAATAGATTCTGTAAATGAAATAGAAAAAATGAATCCATCAAAACATTGGAATGTTATTTATGAATTTCTTAAATATACTCATCAGCAATGGAAAAAACAGATAGGATTGCTAGATCGTGTAAATTATCAAATAACTATGATGGAAGCAGAGATAGCACGGTTGAAAAGAGCTGATACCAATTTAATAGTAGCGGGTATCATGGGTCACAATCTTATATCATGGAATTTCTTAAAGAATGTTGCTAATTTACCATGTGGTTTTATAATTTTACCGCCTATTAGTAATAGACCTCTATTAGAATATGATAATCCAGAAGAAGATTATTTATATAGCCTAAAAAAATTACTGACAATTCTAAATAAAGATTTATCAGATTTTCAGCCTTTAGGTAATGAGCAGCAACATCATTCTATTTTAGATCAGATAATTTTTGAAGATAAAGATTTAACACTTGCTAAGCAGGAACATTTAAACATTGAAGGAGATAGGGATGACATTGGTCTAGTAAAATATTTTGAGCTTGAGGATATTTTTCAAGAAGCAGAACAAATAAGCCTGATCTGTAAACAGTATAGTGATAAGAAGATAGCTATTATTGTTAATAATCAAACAACCAAAGATTTTTACTGTAATTCTTTGACCAAATATTCCTTAGAATTTCAAGATTTACTAGGTGATAATTTAACAAAAACGTTAGTTAGTTCTCTAATAATTTCTGTTAGTGAAATATTATGTAATGATTTTGAGATAAAAAAGTTATTCTTACTATTAAAGAATCCTTTTATTAATTGTAAATTAGTAGCAAAATTAGAACTCTTAATGAGTGGTCAAAACCGTTTTACACGGCAATCCGGCCAAATGCTGTCTTTAGTAGAAAAAACTAATGATGATGCGTTAATAAATTGGTGTAAGAAACTAATAAACTTACTATATACAAATAGTATTAGTAGTTTGGATGCTAGTAGTTTTGTTAAAATATTAAAATCCTCGATTAAGATTGCTGAAAAACTTTATCCAAATATTTGGTATGAACAGCCGGCTGCTGAGCTATCAACTTTTCTATCTAGCTTAATAAAAAATAATTGTAGTCTAACATTAAATAATAAAAAATGCTTTCCAGAGTTACTTAAATCTTTAATGTCTAGTTGTAACTATTTTGTACATAATAATTATTCTAAAAATATAATTATTGGTAAAGCTGAAGATTTAATGTTACTTAAATTTGACCTAGTAATTTTAGCCGACTTTAATCAAAGAAGCTTAGCTTCGTCATCAGCTGTGAATCAGTGGATTAATGAGCAGACGCTTAAAAAATTACATATTGCTACTGAATATGCCATACATCAATATTATTTCTATTTATTTTTGCATAATGCTCAAGTGATAATTACTAGAGCAAAAAGACAAGATAGTAAAGCTGGTGTGTTACCATCAAATTTATTATTAAAATTGCAATTTATTTTACAGAAAAGTTTGATTTCAGAAAATTATTTAACATATTTATCAGAAAATAACTTAGTGGATGTACCAAATAATGTTAATATGGTTGAGTCAATTATAACTAATCCTATTAATATTAGTTCCAATTTACAGGATGATTTAAAAATCGTAGGGGAAATAAACTCTAATCCTCATTGCGAGGAGGTCGTAGAATCGACAAAGCAATCCAAGGAAACTTATACTAATCTAGATTGCTTCTTTGCTGCTAAAACAGTTCCTCGCAATGATGGTATGGACGTTAATTTACTTAGTTACGTTAGTAGTCCAATTTTTCCTGAGATAATCTCAGTTACTGATATAGAAATGTTGGTACGGAATCCTTATAGTTTCTATGCTAAGAAGATTTTGAATTTGAGAAGCAAGGATATGATAGGGCAGGAGCCTAAAATATCTGAATTTGGTAGTTTTGTTCATAAGATCTTAGAACAATATTCTAAAAATTATGATAAGTTAGAAAATAACAAAGTTGGATTAATATTGGAAATTAGTAATAATATTTTACAGAATACTATTCTGCCAGCCTATACACAAAAAATTTGGCAAATAAAATTTATTCCTATTGCTGAGTCTTTTATTGAGTTTGATGAAAAACGTAGAAGTGATTTCCAATATATTTATTCAGAATGTAGAGGAGAAATTTTGTTAAATATTGGAGGGCAAGAATTAACAATAATTGGAGTTGCTGATAGAATTGAGGTAGATAAGCTTGGGGCAGCTGTCATTATCGATTATAAGACTGGTAGCTTACCGAGTAAAAAAGATGTAGAAGCTGGATTATCTCCGCAGTTAATCATTGAAGGCTTAATGTTACAGGAAGGTGGTTTTGCTATGAAAGTTCATAGCGTTAAACAGGTTACTTATGTAAAAATTTCTAGCTCGAAGCCAATAATCCAAACTTTGGAAATAGACTTAATGAAAGAAGACTTAGATCGTCATAAACAGGGGATGATGCGAGTACTAGAATATTATGTAACGAATAAAAACTTTCCATATGCTATTGATTTACTAAAGTATGACGACTATGCACATTTGGCAAGGAGAGATTTATGAAGAAAATAGCTCGGCGTCATTGCAAGAAGCTACTTTTAGTAGCGACTAAGCAATCTAATTAATGTGGATTGCCACTACGCTCACGTGGCCTTGCAATGACGGGTTTTAACTTTCGCAGTTATGGCATAACCTAGGCTATTAAACCGATGTCTTACATCAATATTTGAGGTTATAATACTAATTGCAATAATGAACACGGTGTTAAAAAATGGGTTTTTAACTGATAAATAGGTACTCAAATAGCTAGGTTAATATTACCGCAAGGTTTTGAAGGTCATGATTTTATAAAAATGATGAAACATGAGCCGCATGGTCGAAATCGTATACGTTTATTGGCGATGTATCACCTTCAATTAGGCAAATCTTTTAAAGCCATATCTGAAATAGTGAAGTCACACTGGAAAACCGTGCAATCATCGCTCAGAAGATTTAGGAATCATGGTTTTGAAGGATTATTTGAATCACAAAGAAGCGGTGCCCCTAGGAAGATTAACACTATACAAGAATCTGCTCTTTTTGATAAAATCAATACGCTCAGTAAAAGTAAAACTGGTGGGTATATAACTGGAAAAGAGCTACATATCATGTTACTTGAGGAATATGGTGCTAAATGTGCTTTAAAAACAGTCTACAATACTATGCACCGCCTTGGTTTTAGCTGAATTACTTCTCGTTCAATGCATCCAAAGTCAAATCAAGAGACTCAAAATAGATATAAAAAAACTTTCCAGACATGTTAACAAAATTATTAGCAAAAAATATCGATAGATGTAAAGTTGATATATGGTCTCAGGATGAAACTAGAGTTGGGCAACAAGGTAGCTTAACTCGTATATATGGGCTAAGCGTGGCACTAGACCCCGTAAAGTTCGGCAACAGCAATTTATTTCAACATATATTTACGGAGCTGCTTGCCATGAGACAGGAGAAGCTTGTGCATTAATTTTACCATATGCAAACACACAGGCAATGAATAAATTCTTAGAAGAGCTTTCTCGCAGTATTCAAGGCAACCGACATATAGCTTTACTAACGGATAATGCAGGTTGGCACACAGCCAAAAAACTAACTGTGCCAAGCAATATCACTTTGATACTGCTTCCGCCCTATGCACCGGAACTTAATGCAATGGAACAAGTTTGGGAATGGATTAAAAATCATTTCTTGTCTAACCAATGTTATGGTGTATATGAAGATATCGTTACTATGGCTTGTTACGCTTGGAATCAACTTGCTCATAATGTAGATTTAGTAAAATCAATTATGTATAGAGATTGGATAAATACACCGTGTTAATTATTGCAATTGGTATAATACACTAATTGTCTATTTATTCTTGAATTTATTAGTTTAAAATGCTTATATAAAATCATTTTCAAAACCCACTATCCAAATCAGTGTATCATTATGTTAGAAGAAGATAGTTTTATTACTAATCTAGTAGATCAGGAATTTTCAGTTACTGAAATTTCTAGTAAGATCAAGGAGTTGCTAGAGAATAATTTTGGTTATATTAGAGTAAAGGGAGAAATTTCTGGTCTTAAGATAGCAACTTCTGGTCATGGTTACTTTAATCTTAAAGAAAATACAGCTATTCTAGCCTGTACTTGTTGGCGTCCTGTACTAGCAAAAATTAAGTTTGTACCAATTGATGGTATGGAAGTAGTAGCTAGAGGTAAGCTTTCTGGGTATGCAGGAAATTCACGATATCAGCTATCGGTAGAAGTCCTTGAACCTGCAGGTCTTGGTGCTATCATGCAAATTCTCAAGGAGCGGCAAGAGAGATTAGAAAAAGAAGGTATATTCAATAAACAAAAAAAGCCACTACCTTTTCTGCCTAATAAGATTGGGGTGGTTACATCAATGACTGGGGCGGTAATTAAGGACATTATACACCGTATTAATGACCGCTGTCCATCTCATATATTAGTATGGCCAGTTGCTGTTCAAGGCGAAAATGCTGCAAGTGAAATTGCTAGTGCTATTTCAGGATTTAATGAATTAGATAAAGATATAAAACCCGATATTATAATTGTTGCAAGGGGAGGGGGGTCTATAGAAGATCTGTGGGCTTGCAATGAAGAGGTAGTAGTACGGAGCGTATTTAATTCAGTTATTCCTATTATTTCTGCAGTTGGACATGAAGTGGATAATACTTTAATCGATTTGGTAGCTGACAGGCGAGCCCCCACACCAACTGCTGCAGCTGAATTTGCTGTACCTGTGCTTTCTAATTTACATTATACAATCAGTTCGTATTATGATGCATTATGCAGTCGTATTAATCAGCTAGTTAAATATGAACAGCAAGCAGTTAACTCTAATACTGACATTTTTAGGAGTATAACTACTTATATAGACTATAATCAACAACTTCTTGATGAACTCAGTTTTAGATTAACAGATTCTTTGCCTAACCTACTCAGATTTAAAGTGGCAAAACTTGACTCACTTAATATAGAAATATTAAATCCTCTAACAATAGTTAATTATCAGTCGTTGGAATTAGTGTATCAATCTAATTATATGCTAAAATCTATTAGCATTAAGTTAAAAAATTATGAGCATCAATTAAATTTAAATAATTTGCTACTTACAAGTCTAGATTATAAAACTGTACTAAAACGTGGCTTTGCGGTAATTAAATCAGAAAATGGAGAATTTATAACATCAAAAGTTGTTGCAAGCAAAAAACAAGAATTTAATATTAAGTTCTTTGACGGTGATATTAATGTATGCTGCAAAAACTTGGAATAGACCTTAATTTAGGAGAGCTAATGCAAAATGCAAGTACTTAAAAGTATCATCCCGATTATTATTATTGTGCAAAACTTTTTTACCTTTGCTAATC
This sequence comes from Candidatus Tisiphia endosymbiont of Neophilaenus lineatus, assembly GCF_964264975.1. NCBI lineage: Bacteria > Pseudomonadati > Pseudomonadota > Alphaproteobacteria > Rickettsiales > Rickettsiaceae > Candidatus Tisiphia > Candidatus Tisiphia endosymbiont of Neophilaenus lineatus. The sequence goes on from NZ_OZ183649.1 coordinate 418,521, forward strand.
CTGAGGATAGTAGTAATCAACTATCTAATATTCAGGACAAATATTTTACTCAATGTACTGAAGAAATGTCTGATAAAGATAATTTGCTTGTTGATTGGTATCCACTAGAACCCTACCAATTTAGTCATATAGCTAAAAATGGTCACTATTGTGTTACTGGCTTAGATATTGAATTAATTAATAGTATTAGTAGCAAAATTAGCATTGGAGTACAATATGCTGATTCTATGTGGGAGCGAGCAATATCAAATATAGGGCATGGTGACAGTGATATGGTGGCGGGAGCTACTTATACTGCTGAGAGAGCAGACTTTGCCAATTTTTCTCTTCCATATCGATTTGAAGAAATTTCCTTATTTACTTTACGTTCAGCAAAAAAACATTTGAGTTTTAGTAATATAAATGAATTTTTAGCTCAGATACGTTTACTAAATTTCCGTCTTGGTATAATTACAAAAGCTGTTTATGGTGATGCAAGAACGACTGACTACCTAAATCAGGTGAGTAATAACGATATTATCATTAAATATGGAAGTAATCTAGAGTTATTTCATGGGTTGCTACGTAATGAAATTGATGGGTTTCTTGCTGACAGAATTTCAGGGGTAGCTCTTTCATTAAACTATATTAAAAAAGATCAAATAGAAGAAATCCCTACTGGTATTAAAACCCCTGTACATTTAATGTTCAGTAAGAAAACTGTAACTCCTAACATAGTTGCACGGTTTAACGATTCAATAAAAGAATTTGTCGATAGCGATGAATATAAAAAAATCGTTAAAAGCTATATATATCATATTTTATTGCCAAAATCTATTGATTCAGAATGGTGTTATATTATTGGAGTTATCGGGAGTATAGCATTCGCGATTTCTGCTATCACTATATCCTCTAAAACAAATGCCACGTTGTTTAGTACTTTTGTATTAGCAATGTTACCGTCTCTATTAGGATGTATTTTACTCGATATTATAATAGTACACCATGGTTATAATATAAATCTTGTTTTGACTCCATATTATACTTTTCGTGTTTTTATAACGGTACTTATTGGCTTCTTTACCGTTAAACTCCTAGCTTATTATAATAAGCAGTTATATGAGGATAGTTTTATCCAAAAAATATGGAGTAATCCTCTTGTTATTTGTGATTCTTTAGGGCAGGCATCCTTTATGATAATTGGCGTTGTAACCGTAATTGTACAAAGAATTGAACCGTTAGAGTTTTGGGGACCATGTTTTGCATGTTTGACTTCTAGTGCTGGTATAATATTGCGGAATTTAATTTGTAAGCATGACAAGAATATGGAGTATATACCTAGAGAAGTTAATTTTGAAATATTCATATTATGGGGTGGAATTTTTAGTATATTATTAGATGTTTATGCTTATAATCCTAATTATAATACAATAAAATATTCTATGATTACAGTAATTGCAGGTGCTTTTGTCAGTAGGTTTTTAGTTCACTACTATAATATTCCAAACTTAACTTTTCGTTCGGATAATGGGAGTACAAGTGTTGAAAGTTAAAAACCATCATTGCAAGGAGGCATGAGCCGACGAAGCAATCCACAAAAATATAATAAGTAATTTGGATTGCTGCGTCACCACTAAAGCGGCTTCTCGCAATGGCGTTTAACTAAAAGGGCACCGTCAAGTTAAGAGAAATGTAAATTAAGTATTGAGCAAATGTAGGGAATAATTTATAGATTATCAGTGACAATTGTTACCTAAATTTCAGTGCTATGTGTATTATATTCAATCCCCAAAGAGACATCGTTTTCCAGTAAGCATTATTAGCCATGCAGTATGGTTATATCATCGATTCAATAATAGTTACAGAGATGTACAAGAACAGATGGCCTATCGAGGTATTATTTTAAGTCATGAGACAGTAAGATTTTGGTGCAATAAATTTGCGGTTTATTTTCAAGATGTTATCAGAAAGCGAGAGAGGAAACCAACTGATACATGGCATTTAGATGAGATGAATATTAAGATTAAAGGCGAGGTATTTATATTATGGAGAGCTGTTGACTCTGAGGGGCATGAATTAGAAGTATTACTGCAGAAGCATCGTAACAAAAAATCAGCTATTCGTTTTTTATCAAAATTATTGGGTCATTATCCAGCTCCAAGAGTAATTGTTAGTGATAAGCTCAGAAGTTACATTAAGCCGATTCAGCTTATGTGCCCTAAAACTGAGCATCGCACTCATAAAACACTAAATAATCGTGTTGAGAATGCTCATCAACCAACTAGGCGCAACGAGAAGATATTAATTAAATTTAAGCATCCTAATTCAGCCCACTGTAAATTATCACTGATGGGAAAAGTCAGAAATATATTTGCCGTAAATGTTGGAAGATATAGTAAAACAGCAATTGAGCAAAGAATTGCATTTGCATCAGCTAAATCCATTTGGGACGAAGCCACTCAAAGACTTCTTGCTGCCTGAAATCTAAAAATATAGCTCTTTTTGATACTATTTTACTTAACTTGACGGTGCCCTCATATATCCAAAAAAATATTTTATTGAAAAAATGATAAGTATCAATAAGGTTGCCATGAACCTGGAATAATTATTTAATTATTATTAACCTGTATAAGAGGTTTGTCACAAAATCGCCAATTAATAATTATTGAGATAATTAGCAATATACAAAATAATATTAAGTCTTGTACATTATTAGAAAATCCTTTTATATAAAGTAACAAGAAAATAATAGGAGCAATAAATAATCTTGATGGCAATATAATTGTTTGCTTAGTTGCTCTAATCCCTCTAAAAATTAAGTAACCAAATAATAAGTATACCCAAAATGGTGTAGCCTTTAAAAAATATAAGATTTGCATTGTATATAACCTAAACTTCTGAAAGTTTTCTTGCTTCATCAGCCGATATCAAAGCTTCAATAAAGTCATCTAATTGCCCGTTTTTTACAATATCTTCTATTTTATAAAGAGTTAAGTTAATTCTATGGTCAGAAACTCGACCTTGTGGAAAGTTATAGGTGCGAATTCTTTCTGACCTATCACCAGAACCAACTTGACCTTTACGCACTTCGGCTCTTTCCATATCTTTTTTATATCGCTCTGCTTCATAAACTCTAGAACGAAGAATTTTCATAGCCTTAGCTTTATTTTTATGCTGTGATTTTTCATCTTGTAATGCAACGACAATACCAGTTGGTAAATGGGTAATCCTTACGGCTGATTCGGTGGTATTGACATGTTGTCCGCCAGCACCCGATGCCCTATATGTATCAATTCGTAAATCTTTGTCATCGATCTTAATGTCTACATCTTCTGCTTCAGGTAAGACAGCAACGGTAGCCGCAGAAGTATGTATCCTCCCACTTGACTCAGTCTCAGGAACTCTTTGCACTCGGTGTACACCTGACTCGAATTTAAGTTTGGAAAACACATCTCGTCCTTGAATTAGTGCTGACGCTTCTTTATATCCACCAATACCAGTATCTGAGATTGATAATATTTCAAAACGCCAGCTTTTTAATTCGGCGTATCTGTGATACATATTAAATAAAGTTGCAGCAAATAACGCTGCTTCTTCTCCACCACTACCAGCTCTTACCTCAATAATAGCATTTTTTGTATCAGCTTCATCTTTTGGCAACAAAGAGAGTTTTACTGCCTTTTCTAATTTAGGCATCAGTATCTCTAAACGATGCCCCTCATCATATATCATCGTCTGTGTATCATTGTCCAAATTTGCTTCTTGAGCCATCTCTTTGATGTCATGCAATTCAGATACAGATTTATTATATTCATTAATTGTTTGAACAATAGGCTCTAGCTCGGCATATTCCTTCGATGCTTTTATAAACTCATCTCCGACTATACCAGTGGCCAACTTTTTCGATAATTCTGTATGTTTATTCAAGATTTTTGCTAGATTATCGGAAAAACTCATAATTTATTCTATGATTTAAGTTTTAAGTTATGGTGAGGGTAGGGTGTCAATCAAACGTTATATGAGCATTAACGCAGGACTCTCCATAAATTTTTTAAATGAAGCTAAAAATTTAGCTCCAACAGCACCGTCAACGACTCTATGATCAGAAGAAAGAGTAACATCCATGATAGTAGCGACTTTTATCTGATTATTTTCAACTATTGCACGTTTTGAGCTTGCTCCTATTGCTAAGATACAGCTTTGTGGCGGATTTATTATAGCACTGAAGTTCTTAATACCGTACATACCTAAGTTAGAGACAGAAAAACTTCCACCCTGAAATTCTTCAGGAGTTAGTTTATTATCTCGAGCCTTTTTTATAAGAGTTTGTAATTCTTGCGATAATGTAATTATATCTTTTTGATCGGCATTTCTGACTATAGGCGTTATAAGACCATTATCAATTGCCACAGCAACCGATACATCAACATTATTATAATACCGAATAGCAGACTCATCCCAGCTAACATTTGCTTCCGGTACAGCTTTTAAAGCTTTTGCCACTGCTAAAATAACAAAATCATTAACTGTAATTTTAATTTTCCTCTCTTCTACAAGTGATTTATTTATATCTTCTCTAATATCCAATAACTTATCCATGTTACATTCTATTGAGAGATAGAAATGCGGTATGGTTTGTTTAGATTCAAGCAAACGTTTAGCAATAATTTTACGAATATTATTATTGGGGACGCACTTGTACTCTTCTTTATTGCTGTTCACCGCCCTAATCTTACCACTATTCGTGGGTAGCACTACGTATGATAACACATCTTTTTTTATTATTCTTCCATGAGGTCCACTACCTTGAATATTTGACAGATCGATATTATCAATAGCAGCTAGTCTTTTAGCCAAAGGCGAAGCATATATCCTGCCTAAAGCTTTCACATTCATTGTTTGCGGTTGCTGATCGTACTTAACCGGCTTAGTTTCTTCTATAGATGTTACTGGTTCTGTAGATGGTTTAGCAGAATTATCACTACTTGCTATAAAACTATCCAATAAGTTTGCATCTTCACCATCTTCAAGTAATACAGCGATAAGCGAACCCACCGGCACATTGTCTGTACCTTGTGGCACAATTATTTTAGCAAAAATTCCCTCTGCTACAGCTTCCACTTCCATGGTAGCTTTATCTGTTTCTATTTCTGCTACAACATCTCCTGGAACAACTTTATCTCCTTCTTTTTTAAGCCATTTTGCAATATTTCCTTCAGTCATAGTTGGAGATAAAGCAGGCATTAGAATTTTAATTGGCATAAATAGTTCTAATTAGTTGGTATTTTACTTGGATCAGGGCTGACTAACATAATTATCTGTTTACCTTCCATTTTAGGAGCAGAATCAATCTTAGCTAAGCCCTCTAGTTCTAACGATATGCGGTCAAATAACTTCATACCAATATCGTTATGGATAATCTCTCTGCCTTTAAACCATAAAGAAATTTTTACTTTGTCACCTTCCTTCAAAAAATCTTTGATCTTGCGAAGTTTCACATTAAAATCACCTTGACTAATGTTTAGCTTAAACTTCATTTCTTTAAGGACAATAACCCTTTGTTTTTTCCTACTGTCTTGGACACGCTTTTTACTCTCATATTTAAATTTACCAAAATCCAAAATCTTACAAACAGGTGGTTCGGCATTTGGTGAAATTTCTACCAAATCTAAACCAGCTTTTTCAGCTTGTTCTAGAGCATTCTTGATGCTAACGATGCCAAGCATCTCACCATTCTCGTCGACTAAACGAACTTGAATAGCCCTAATTTCCCTATTAGCCTTCGGAAAATTACTATTCTTAATTCCAGAAATGATATTTTCTCCATAAAAATTGTTATTAGTTATTGTTGTGTTTTTGTGTACTTTTTACACGTACGACACAGTTGCTTCCATTATACCCCTGGGATAAGAATTGATAAATTCTTATCCCAAATTCGCGTATTTATGTTAAATAGCGAATATTCTGATCTTTTACAAGCTTTACTAGATTTTGTAGAGAAATAATTTCCTGCTGATCTGATCCTAGTTGTCTTATAGTCACAGTATTATTTAGCATTTCTTGTTTACCAACAACGGCTATTATAGGTACTTTATTATTAGAAAAATAGCGTATTTTATAATTAATCTTTTCAGGCGAAATATCGACATCTGACCGTATTCCTTCACTAATCAACAATTTGTGTACTTCCAATGCATAGTCATTTAAGTCACTTGTAATGGTGGCAATAGCTACTTGTACAGGGGCTAACCATAAAGGAAAGCGTCCAGCATATTCTTCAATTAATATGCCTATAAACCGTTCAAAAGAACCAATTACAACTCTATGCAACATTACTGGTCTCTTTTTCTCACCGCTTACAGTAATATAATGAGCGTCAAGACGTTCCGGTAAAACAAAATCAACTTGCAGAGTGCCGCACTGCCATTCTCTACCTATTGAATCTTTAAGACAAAAGTCTAGTTTTGGTCCATAAAACGCACCATCACCGGGATTTAATATATAAGAATAACCGGCTTCTTTTACGGCATTTTTTAGAGCATTTTCTGCTTTATCCCAAACTTCATCGCTGCCAGCTCGTATTTTAGGACGATCTGAGAATTTAATTTTAATATCAGAAAAACCAAAATCCTTATAAACCTCGGTTAAGAGGCTAAAAAACTTTACTGTCTCACTGTTAATTTGTTCCTCAGTACAAAAAATATGTGCATCATCTTGTCGAAAAGCCTTTACTCTCATCAGACCATGCAATGCACCAGATGCTTCATTTCTATGACATAAACCAAATTCAGACATACGTAGTGGTAAGTCTCGATAACTTTTGATACCCTGCTTAAAAATCTGCACATGACATGGGCAATTCATTGGTTTCATGGCTAATGTTTTATCATCAGCAAGATTTAGAGCAAACATGTCCTCCCTAAATTTTTCCCAGTGACCAGACGCTTCCCACAGGCTTTTATCAACAAGCACAGGAGTTTTCACCTCGATATATCCAGTTTTTCTGATTTTATTTCTGATATATTGCTCGATAATGCGATATATACTCCAACCTTTATCATGCCAAAATACCATACCTTGAGCTTCTTCCTGAAAGTGAAACAATCCAAGCTCTCGACCTAATTTTCTATGATTACGCTTTTCTGCCTCTTCAATCATATAAAGGTATTTGTCTAACTGTTCTTTTGTTGCCCAAGCTGTCCCATAGATTCTTTGTAACATAGGATTTTTACTATCACCACGCCAATACGCTCCAGCCACTTTCACTAGTTTAAAATGTTTGATGAAGCCAGTTGACGGGCTATGCGGACCACGGCAAAGATCAACAAAGTTACCTTGGCGGTATAATGTAATCTCCTCACTTGCTGGAATCTCTGAAATTATCTCGGCTTTATAATGCTCGCCTATTGACTTAAAGAATTCTATGGCTTGATCGCGATTCCATACTTCTCTAGTGATATTTTCGTTTCTTTTGACGATTTCATGCATTTTTGCTTCTATCATCACCAAATCTTCCGGGGCAAACGGTTTATCTTTAGCAAAATCATAAAAAAAGCCATTTTCGATAGCTGGACCTATGGTCACTTGGACATTTGGAAATAATTCTTTAACTGCTTCTGCCGTTATATGAGCAGCATCATGGCGTAATATTTCCAAACACTCTGAATCTTTGCTGGTAAGAATTCTCAAATTACAATCAGATTCTATAGGTAAACTTAAGTCCTTTAGCTCGTTATTTACTTCAACAACCAAAGCATTCTTTGCTAGAGAAGTAGAAATTTGACTAGCTATTTCCAATCCCGTAATATTTTTTTCAAATTGTTTTTGCGTTCTATCTGGAAAAGTAATAGTAATCATTTTATTTTATCTAATATTGTATCTAATTTTTAGTACCTTGCATATTAGCTTGTTAATAGTTTATATTCAACTTAATTTTTAGGTTGTGAAGGTTTCTATATTAATGATCGATTTTGTCTTGCCTATTTTTTTGTTTAAAGAATTGATAGTTTTTTTGTGGTCGTATTTCGGCAACTTTGGTGTAAGAGCAATAGAAAAACAATAGAAAAGTAACAGAAAAGTTTTTGTGCAGAGTCACAGAATGTTCTAAATTCCTGATAAGTATCTGATAAGGCACCGTCAAGTTAAGTAAAATAGTATCAAATTTACGGCAAATATATTTCTGACTTTTCCCATCAGTGATAATTTACAGTGGGCTGAATTAGGATGCTTAAATTTAATTAATATCTTCTCGTTGCGCCTAGTTGGTTGATGAGCATTCTCAACACGATTATTTAGTCTTTTATGAGTGCGATGCTCAGTTTTAGGGCACATAAGCTTAATCGGCTTAATGTAACTTCTGAGCTTATCAGTAACAATTACTCTTGGAGCTGGATAATGACCCAATAATTTTGATAAAAAACGAATAGCTGATTTTTTGTTACGACGCTTCTGCAGTAATACTTCTAATTCATGCCCCTCAGAGTCAACAGCTCTCCATAATATAAATACCTCGACTTTAATCTTAATATTCATCTCATCTAAATGCCATTTATCAGTTGGTTTCCTCTCTCGCTTGCTGATAACATCTTGAAAATAAACCGCAAATTTATTGCACCAAAATCTTACTGTCTCATGACATAAAATAATACCTCGATAGGCCATTTGTTCTTGTACATCTCTGTAACTATTATTGAATCGATGATATAACCATACTGCATGGCTAATAATGCTTACTGGAAAACGATGTCTCTTTGGGGATTGAATAATACCAATTGCAATAATTAACACGGTGTATTTATCCAATCTCTATACATAATTGATTTTACTAAATCTACATTATGAGCAAGTTGATTCCAAGCGTAACAAGCCATAGTAACGATATCTTCATATACACCATAACATTGGTTAGACAAGAAATGATTTTTAATCCATTCCCAAACTTGTTCCATTGCATTAAGTTCCGGTGCATAGGGCGGAAGCGGTATCAAAGTGATATTGCTTGGCACAGTTAGTTTTTTGGCTGTGTGCCAACCTGCATTATCCGTTAGTAAAGCTATATGTCGGTTGCCTTGAATACTGCGAGAAAGCTCTTCTAAGAATTTATTCATTGCCTGTGTGTTTGCATATGGTAAAATTAATGCACAAGCTTCTCATGTCTCATGGCAAGCAGCTCCGTAAATATATGTTGAAATAAATTGCTGTTGCCGAACTTTACGGGGTCTAGTGCCACGCTTAGCCCATATACGAGTTAAGCTACCTTGTTGCCCAACTCTAGTTGCATCCTGAGACCATATATCAACTTTACATCTATCGATATTTTTTGCTAATAATTTTGTTAACATGTCTGGAAAGTTTTTTTATATCTATTTTGAGTCTCTTGATTTGACTTTGGATGCATTGAACGAGAAGTAATCCAGCTAAAACCAAGGCGGTGCATAGTATTGTAGACTGTTTTTAAAGCACATTTAGCACCATATTCCTCAAGTAACATGATATGTAGCTCTTTTCCAGTTATATACCCACCAGTTTTACTTTTACTGAGCGTATTGATTTTATCAAAAAGAGCAGATTCTTGTATAGTGTTAATCTTCCTAGGGGCACCGCTTCTTTGTGATTCAAATAATCCTTCAAAACCATGATTCCTAAATCTTCTGAGCGATGATTGCACGGTTTTCCAGTGTGACTTCACTATTTCAGATATGGCTTTAAAAGATTTGCCTAATTGAAGGTGATACATCGCCAATAAACGTATACGATTTCGACCATGCGGCTCATGTTTCATCATTTTTATAAAATCATGACCATGAAAACCTTGTGGTAATATTAACCTAGCCATTTGAGTACCTTTTATCAGTTAAAAACCCATCTTAGACCACTGCGTTAATTATTGCAATTGGTATAATACACATAGCACTGAAATTTAGGTAACAATTGTCACTGATAATCTATAAATTATTCCCTACATTTGCTCAATACTTAATTTACATTTCTCTTAACTTGACGGTGCCTATATGAGAGCTGTAAATCTAGAACTAGCCCTAAAATATAAAATAATGGAATTAATAATATCAAGTTGGGTGCTGGGGATCATGTTTTTTAAAGCAATATATTGTTATAGCTATGCAAACAAAATAAATAATCAGAAAAATTGGACCAAAAAGTCCTAAATTAATTAAAACTTTTTCAAGTGTTATAAAATTTTTACTAGACTTAGAAAGCTAATAATTATATAAACCTTAACGACCCTTATAACAGGGCCTGTAGTTCAGTTGGTTAGAACCCACCGCTCATAACGGTGTTGTCGCAGGTTCAAGTCCTGCCGGGCCCACCATTCTTCGATTTTAGTGCATTTTACGAATGCGTTAAAACTGACTAGAATATCAAAAAAATGTATTCTTGAAGCGGCTGGCACGAATGCATTTTAATCTATTATCGCTAATAATCTTAGCTAATGAAAGTGGCGGCTCATCGTAGCTACCTTAACACTGGTCTAGATAATGCTTTAAATATTGTCCAGTATAGCTCTCACTACAAGCAGCGATATCCTTCGGAGTCCCAGTAGCTACTATACTACCACCTTTATCTCCGCCCTCAGGACCAACATCTATAATATAATCTGCTGTTTTGACAACATCTAGGTTATGCTCAATAACTATAACCGTATTACCCATATCAACTAACTTATGCAGCACTTTAAGCAATTTATTAATATCATCTATGTGCAACCCTGTTGTTGGTTCATCAAGTATATATAAAGTTTTACCGGTTGAGCGTTTTGATAACTCTTTAGCTAACTTTATTCTTTGTGCTTCGCCTCCAGACAAAGTGGTAGCAGATTGTCCAATTTTTATATAACCAAGTCCTACCTCATTTAAAGTAACAAGTTTTTCGTAAATTAGGGGTACTTTAGCAAAGAAACTCATTGCATCCTCAACTGTCATCCTAAGAACATCAGCTATAGATTTATCCTTATATTTAACTTCAAGGATTTCTCTATTATACCTGTCTCCATTACAAACATCACATTTTACATAAATGTCAGGTAAAAAATGCATTTCTATTTTAATCAGACCATCACCTTGGCATAATTCACATCTTCCACCTTTAACATTGAATGAAAACCTACCAACTTTATAACCCCGTGCTTTTGCAGTTGGTAGTTCAGCAAACCAGTCTCTAATATAGGTAAACGCACCAGTATAAGTTGCTGGATTTGATCTTGGTGTGCGACCTATTGGTGATTGGTTTATATCAATAACCTTATCAATATATTCAAGACCTTTAATTGACTTATATTCTCCTGGAGAGTTTTTTGAAGAGGGTTCTAAAAATTTTAAAGCTGCTTTATATAAAGTGTGAATTATTAAACTTGATTTACCGCTACCTGATACCCCTGTTATTGCTGTAAAACTGCTCAGAGGAATTGTAATGTTAACATCCTGTAAATTATTAGAAATAGCCCCAGTTAATGCTATTACCTTACCCGCAGGTGATACTCTGGTATTTGTTGGTACTTCAATAGATTGTTTACCGCTTAAATAGCTACCCGTTATACTATTGGGACATTGTTTAATTTCCTCAATTATTCCTTGTGCTATTATATATCCACCGTGAATACCAGCACCTGGTCCGACATCTATGATGTGATCCGATTCGTACATTGTTTCTTCATCATGCTCAACAACAAGCACTGTATTACCAAGGTCTCGAAGATGCTTTAGAGTCTCTATTAATCTAGCATTATCACGTTGATGCAAACCAATTGAGGGTTCATCAAGTACATACAACACACCACTAAGACCTGAACCAATTTGTGATGCCAAGCGAATACGCTGACTTTCTCCACCAGACAGAGTTCCTGATGCTCTAGACAAGGCAAGATAATCAAGACCAACATTCATAAGAAATTGTAATCTTTCTTTGATTTCCTTTAATATACGTTCAGCAATAGTCATTTGTCTTTTATTGAGCTGTTTGTCTAATTGATTAAACCATTTCTGTAGTTGTAAAATACTCATGGTAGATACTTGTCCAATATGCATATCAGCGATTTTAATACAAAGAGATTCCATTTTTAGTCTATAACCTTCACAAGATGTGCATTTGTACTCTGATTTATATTTTAATAATTCTTCTTTTACTAAGGAAGAATCAGCCTTACGCTCCTTTTCTTGTAAGCTAGGTATTATTCCAGCAAAAGGTTGCTGTACCACCTGAGATTTAGAACCATCATGATATTGAAATTTTATAACATCGTCACCTGATCCATGGAATAATACTTGCTGTACAATATTTGGTAGTTCTACAAAAGGAGTGTCTAATGAAAATTCGTAATGACTCGCTAAAGCTTTTAATGTTTCTAAAAAAAACTTTGAGGATATTTTCCCCCAAGGTGCTATCGCTCCATCTTTAATACTAATTCTTTTATCTGGAACAATTAATTCTTTATCAAGACACAATTCTGTGCCGATACCTTCACATTTAGGACAAGCACCAAATGGGCTATTAAAGGAAAAAATTCTTGGTTCTATTTCAGTAATTTGAAAACCAGAAACTGGACAAGAATATTTTTCTGAGAAAATGATTTTTGAACCTTTAGTAAGGTTGGTTTCTAATCCATTTGGCAAGTCAACAATTTCAATATATACTATACCATCTGCTAGTTTAAGAGCTATTTCTAAACTATCTGCAAGCCTGATACCTAAATCATCTTCTAGAGAAATCCTATCAACAATTACTTCAATATTATGTTTTTTATTCTTATCAAATTTTGGCAGATTATCAATCTCATAAATTTCATTGTTAATAAATAATCGCCCAAAACCCTGTTTTTTAAGATCAAGCATTTCATGTCTGAATTCACCTTTCTGCCCTCTTATAATGGGTGCTAAAATGTATAATTTACTTCCCTTAGGAAGGTCACGAATAGCATCTATCATCTCCGATATAGTTTGATTCTTTATTGGTAAACCCGTTGCTGGAGAATATGGTACTCCTACCCGTGCATATAGTAATCTCAAATAATCATAAATCTCAGTTATAGTACCAACTGTAGAGCGTGGATTTTTAGATGTAGTTTTTTGATCAATAGCTATTGCCGGCGACAACCCAGAGACTGACTCAACATCAGGCTTATCCTGAAGATGCAAGAACTGCCTAGCATAGGAAGATAGACTTTCAACATATCTGCGTTGTCCTTCAGCATAAATAGTATCAAAAGCTAGTGAAGATTTACCAGAACCACTAAGGCCTGTAATGACAACAAACTTATTTTTAGGAATATCAACATTTACATTTTTTAAATTATGCTCCTTAGCACCACGAACTTTAATATATTCTTGCATAATGATTTTGTTATAAATTTTTAAGGAACTGTCAAAAAACTTGTAGCATTATAAGTTGTTTTGAATTACTATTGCAATAATAAAGTTTTAAATAAGTTAGGTAATGATTTGTGGCTGGTAGTTTAAATAAAGCAATATTAATAGGTAATTTAGGACGTGATCCAGAAATCAGGCACACGGCTGATGGTAAAGAGATAGCAAGCTTTAGTGTTGCTACTTCTGAGACATGGAAAGATCGTGCTACTGGAGAAAAGAAGGAAAAAACTGAATGGCATAGAGTAGTAATATTTAATGAGGGGTTGGTATCTGTTGTAAAAAATTATGCCAAAAAAGGAACTAAAGTTTACTTGGAAGGTAATTTACAAACTAGAAAATGGGTGGATAACCTTGGGCATGAAAAATATACAACAGAAATAGTGCTACAGAATTTTAACTCACAATTTATATTGTTGGATTCTAAAGGGGGTGGTACTCAATCACCAGATTCTGTTGCACCCAAAAATATGGTTACTAATTTTGACCATAGTGATCTAGATGATGAAATACCTTTTTAACTGACCACCTTACGCATGGTGTTTAAAAGTTATGGGAGAAACAACACAACGTCATTGCGAAACCACGTAGTGGTTGTGGCAATCCAAATCCATTAGGATTGCTTCTTCGCCACTAAAGTAGCTCCTCGCAACGACTCCAAGCTGCTTTCTCTATGGGTTTTAAATGCCATGCGTAAGATGAGTGATATAATTGAATAGTATCATGTTTAGTGCAGTAACAATTTTAATAGGGGTAATGATTATGCCATTAACAGAAAAGATAACAAATTTTTCTCCATATTTAAAAGATGGAGTGCTAGATTTCAATAAAGAGGGTAACAAATTCTCTAGTGGGAAAGGGGGGAACAGATGTTTTGAAAAGATATTTGATATAGGATGGTTAGCTGAATTTATAGAAACTACCCCAGGTATTATGGAACTTAATGCAGTTATGTGGGGTATTGGTGAGATGGGCATAGATAATTTCCGGTTACTAATAAACGCAATAAAGAAGAGTAAAATTACTGCTATTAATTTTGAAAATAATAGCTTCAGTACCGAAATGGCAAAGGGAATATCTGAGCTTAAGCTTACTAAGCTCAATCTAGGTGGCTGTAACATTGGTGATGAAGGAATAATAGAAATAGTTAACAGCCTCCATGGTCTTGAATATTTTGATGCGAGAGCAAATTATATAACTAATAAAGTATATAACTAATAAAGGAGCATATGCAATGGTTAAAGCTCTTCCTAAGATCAAAGCTTTTGGGATTAGTTATGGCAATGACATAAGTTGTGACATGTTACAACAAGTAGCTGCAGCACATACTACCTTTACTGTATTTGATGCATACTCTTGTAATTATAGTTTGCAAGCACTATCGGAAATAGTCGGACTATTACTGCCTAATTGTGCACTTAACCAGTAGGGGAAAATAATGACGCCCCTCCTCTTGTTGGAGTAGTAGCAAATTTAGAGGGATAGTAAGCAGGGTAATTTAAAAGTAGGGCTGCAGGTCTAATAGAGAAAGGAAGAAGTGCTTAAATGCACTCGATGTCATTCCCGCCGTTGCTAAGAATGACATCGTTGGTAGTTGAGCTTATATCTATAACAACTACTAATTGTGACTTTTAAATTACCCTGAGTAAAGGATATAAGGAAAATGTTGACATTTTTTGATGTTACATCAATCTGCACAAATGCTTTTTATGAACTAGGTTTGTCTGTGGCTAATCTTGTTAACATAGTCACTAAGCCTAGAATTGCTCTACTTTTTATCCCTCTTCTGCTTTCTTCTTGTGCTTCGTCTATAGAGACAAGGGTTAAGGAAGCAGAAAAGGTGGCTTCAATAAACAAGTTTGAGAAGAAACTTGTTAAGGCAGGGGATTTTGTCATTACAACTTACCAACGTGTTTCAGATAAAGATAGTCCTTATGTGTTTTATATTGAAGGTGATGGGAGTATTAGTATAGGACGCTATGCCATTGCAGACAATCCAACCCCTTCCAAGGTTATGTTATTTAAGCTTGCTACCCTTGATACTAGACCTAATATAGTTTATATAGCTCGTCCATGCCAATATACACCAGTGGAGCTTAATCCAAACTGTAATCAAGCCTATTGGACAGACAAAAGAATGGCTGAAGAGGTGATAGAATCAACAAATATAGTAATAAATAGTATAAATAATGGTAATCCAGCTAGTTTGGTTGGTTTTTCTGGTGGTGGTGGAGTTGCTATCTTGGTGGCAGCAAGAAATAAGCATATTAAAGATATAATAACTATAGCTGGTAATCTTGATATTGAGAATTTCAGTAAACATCATGGGATATATGCGTTAAAGGAGTCACTAAATCCCATAGATTATGCAATAAAAATTAGCAATATTCCGCAATTACATCTTTCAGGAAGCAAGGATGCAATAGTACCGAGCAAAATTATGCAGGGCTATATAAAAACTAGTCCTTTAGATTGTACACAGCAAAAGATTTTCCCCAATATTACTCATACCAAAGGCTGGGATAAGGTGTGGCAGGAGGTGTTAAAAATTAATCTTACCTGTGGGTATAACAAGAAAATTGGGACGTAAAATAACAAAGCCAATTCGATATAAGAATTAAGCTTACTTATAGGAGATTTTTATGCAGAAGGCAGTAGTTTTAGTTAGTGGCGGTGCAGATTCAGCTACAGTACTAGCAATGATAGAAAAAATGAATTACGAAATTCATGCCATAAGTTTTAACTATTCTCAACATAATAATATTGAACTTGAGAAAGTTAAAGAGTTAGTTAAGAACTATAATATCAAACAACATAAAATTGTAAATATTGATTTACGTAGCTTTGGCGGATCAGCTCTTACTGATGATGCCATAGAAGTACCAAAATATAAAGATCATAGTGATTTAGGGGATAATATACCAATCACTTATGTACCAGCACGTAATACTATATTTTTAAGTTATGCTTTGGGATTTAGTGAAATAATAGGAGCCTTTGATATTTTTATGGGGGTACACGCAACTGATTATGCTAATTACCCAGATTGCCGTCCAGAGTACCTAGACGCTTTTGAGAAGCTTGCTAATCTTGCAACTGCGGTAGGAGTATTGGGTACACGAATTACCATTCATGCTCCCTTAATAAATATGACAAAAGGGCAAATTATCAAAACTGGTCTAGAATTAGGAGTAGATTACTCCAAAACAATTTCTTGTTATGACCCATTAGATAATGGGTCATCTTGTGGAACGTGTCATGCCTGCTTACTTAGACTTAAGGCCTTTGAAGAAAATAATACAATTGACCCAATTAATTATAAAATCGCTTCTACACATGCTTAATAGTTTTATATATCATCAATTTCCTATGTTAGACCTAGACAACATAGTACTGAGAGAATTAACTAGTGATGATTCAGAAGACTATTTTGGTTATATGAATAAATTAGAGATGAGTCCTTTCTTGACAGATAACAACATTCCATCAACTATTCCACAAGCTGCTGATGAACTAAAATATTGGTCTAGCTTATTTCATCACCAAAGAGGGTTTTACTGGGGTGTTTCCCTTAAAGATAATAATAAACTTATAGGCACGGCTGGGTTTAATACTGTTTCTACAATGCACCTCAAAGCAGAAATAAGCTACGATCTTGATCCTGCATTTTGGGGTAAAGGAATTATGCTAAAATCAATCAAAGCTATTTTAAGATTTATAGAATATGCTGGCATTGTGCGAACCCAAGCTACTGTAATAAATGACAATTTACGTTCAATTAATGTTTTAGAACGATGTAATTTTGTCAAAGAGGGTTTGCTTAAGAAATATGAAATTGTTCAAGGAGTACATAGGGATTATTATATTTACGCTAGAGTGCTTTAGGTTTCTGTAAAAATTTTTAACCTAAAACAAATCAGTTTGATGTAAGACATCGGTTTAATAGCCTACGGTGTCGTCCTTGCAAGCGTTATGTCATTCCCCTGCGTAAAAGGGCGGCAGAGGAATCTAGAAAAATGACCAAGATAGCTTGTGTTGAGTTATTTTATACCAATTGCAATAATGAACACGGTGTATTTATCCAATCTCTATACATAATTGATTTTACTAAATCTACATTATGAGCAAGTTGATTCCAAGCGTAACAAGCCATAGTAACGATATCTTCATATACACCATAACATTGGTTAGACAAGAAATGATTTTTAATCCATTCCCAAACTTGTTCCATTGCATTAAGTTCCGGTGCATAGGGCGGAAGCGGTATCAAAGTGATATTGCTTGGCACAGTTAGTTTTTTGGCTGTGTGCCAACCTGCATTATCCATTAGTAAAGCCATATGTCGGTTGCCTTGAATACTGCGAGAAAGCTCTTCTAAGAATTTATTCATTGCCTGTGTGTTTGCATATGGTAAAATTAATGCACAAGCTTCTCCTGTCTCATGGCAAGCAGCTCCGTAAATATATGTTGAAATAAATTGCTGTTGCCGAACTTTACGGGGTCTAGTGCCACGCTTAGCCCATATACGAGTTAAGCTACCTTGTTGCCCAACTCTAGTTTCATCCTGAGACCATATATCAACTTTACATCTATCGATATTTTTTGCTAATAATTTTGTTAACATGTCTGGAAAGTTTTTTTATATCTATTTTGAGTCTCTTGATTTGATTTTGGATGCATTGAACGAGAAGTAATCCAGCTAAAACCAAGGCGGTGCATAGTATTGTAGACTGTTTTTAAAGCACATTTAGCACCATATTCCTCAACTAACATGATATGTAGCTCCTTTCCAGTTATATACCCACCAGTTTTACTTTCACTGAGCGTATTGATTTTATCAAAAATAGCAGACTCTTGTATACTGTTAATCTTCCTAGGGGCACCGCTTCTTTGTGATTCAAATAATCCTTCAAAACCATGATTCCTAAATCTTCTGAGCGATGATTGCACAGTTTTCCAGTGTGACTTCACTATTTCAGATATGGCTTTAAAAGATTTGCCTAATTGAAGGTGATACATCGCCAATAAACGTATACGATTTCGACCATGCGGCTCATGTGTCATCATTTTTATAAAATCATGACCTTCAAAACCTTGCGGTAATATTAACCTAGCTATTTGAGTACCTATTTATCAGTTAAAAACCCATTTTATAACACCGTGTTAATTATTGCAATTAGTATTAGCCCCCTGCCTACGTAGGGGTGACATACCCCCTAATGGCGATGATTACTTGAGCCTACTATTAATTTATTACATCAATACTTGAGGTTATAAATCAATATCAAAATGAAGTAAAGATAGGGAAATATCGACTATAAGCATAGAAATGAGGATTTTGGAAGTTCTTCTTTTGATACACTAATTCATTTCCATCTATATCCACAATATTTCCACCACTAGCTTTAATTAACGCATGTCCCGCTGCAATATCCCATTCCATAGTTGGACCAAACTTGGGATAAATATCCGCTTTCCCTTCTGCTACTAAACATAATTTAATTGAACTTGGTATGGTAACTATTTCAGTAATTAGATGTTTCTTTAGGAATTCCTTGATATCTGAATTTGACGAACGTGAGCTAACAACAGCCCTATAATGAGTTTTAGGTAAGGCATCGAAGTTTGTTTCTACGCCATTTTGTTCAATTCTTAAAGCATTATTAGCATCTGTATAATATAATTTCTGCACAGATGGTTGATAGATAAAACCAATAATAGGCATACCATTTTTTATCAATGCAATATTTACTGTATACGTATCCTCACCTTTTATATAACTTTTGGTACCATCAATCGGATCAATCAACCAACATTGATTGTCATTCAGAGCAATTATATCTCTTTCTTCACAAACTACAGGAATATTAGGTGCTAGGTTCTTTAAACCATGATATATAAAGCTACTAATTTCCTTATCAGCATTTGTCACGGGAGAATTATCATCTTTATAAGAAACTATTAACCCTAAATCTCTTCTAATTAAAGCAATCCCACCAGCTTCAGTAATTAAACTTTTTAAAGACTTAATTAAATTAAGCATCATTTATTATTCATCATTTGCTATTTGTTATAAATTGTTTAGCCTCATCATCTTCTAACCACTTTCCTGTTTTTAATAATATTTCCTGTTGAAATTTTACTATATCCTCCTGTGGAGTGCCTTGTAATTCTGTAACGGCTAAATATTCTACCCCATAACAATCTAGATCAATTGTTCTTAGAAAATTATCTATGTTATCTAATTCACTTTTTCTATTCTCAAAGATTATAATGTTATTAGGTAAAATATTTGTGATACTCATAAACTCATGTAGTGCCTGAGCTTTATTTAGATAGTCGGTAAATATTATACCTTTATGAAAAATTGGTGACCTTTTATCAGTTTCATCAAATTTTAATATTTCTTTATTATTAATTTTATCAGTAAATTTAATACCGAGTCTACTTAGCTGCTCATATTGCCATTCCTCATAATTTTTAATCAGTCTACATGCTGGGTTAATTTTAGTAAACCCAAAAACCAAAGCCCCTGAACTTTTCAATTTATCAATAAATTTTGGCCAACTAGCTTCTACTAACATAACTTGTCTTTGCAATAGCAACTTAGCAATTATCTCATCCACATTAGGATGATATTTTGCCAAACTTGCCAGCTCTTCAACAAACCCTCTATAAGGATTAGCATAACGAAACATCTTAGACTTAGGCGTAACTATTGTATCATCAATATTGATTAGCACTAAGCTAAATGCATCAATTTTTTCAAGTAAATTTTTTACCGTAACAGAATCTATAGAATAAGTGGGAATAATTATTGCATAAGCTGTACATGGTAACATAATAAAAATTAACAATAATTTTAATAAAAAGTTATTTTTTATTATCATACGGATTTACACTCTCTTGATTCTTAACTGTGATTTTGCCATTGCTTCTCTTTACTGCATTTACCTTATTAACCAATTCATTAAGTGATTTTTTTAAATCACGAGAATTGAATATTGATTCTTTTTGGTCAGATAATTTATAATTATAGCCAATAAACATCACATTATCGTCATAATTTCTTAGTTGACTTTCCATTGCAGTCAACTCACTGGAATTTCCATCAACCATTATTAAAACTTTTGCCATAAACTTCACTTCTATTAAAAAATTTAATATCAACTGAAATAAAGCATTATTATTACTACTTAATATACCCTGATAAAATGTCGGATAAGTATTATCAAAAGGCTTCATATTATTAAAAATAAGATAATTATGTTGTGGGAAACTGTTGGACAAATCAATATTAAATTTCTTTAAATACTCAGCCTCCCATATTTCTAGCTTCTTTATATTGTTAAAGTTACCAGTTAAACCATGATCACTCACAATTACGGGGCTACCTTTATCCATTATATTCTTTATAAAATTAGGCAAATTGACATCTAATAACTCATTTTTATACTCTGTCAGCAGTATTGTATCAAAATAAGCATCCTTTGAGGGTCTAACTGCTTTGAATATTTCATGTAGCTTAGATAATTCATTTTTATTTAATTGGATAATTGGAGGGAGAAATGATTTGAATATAACTTTTTCTCTACCCAAAACCACTAAGATATCTTTAGGGGAATAATTATTGCATAATTCTTCGTAGTCCTTATTTATTTGGGCTAAACTATTAACATCAATAATCTTACCATTTGCTATTAAAGGTAGTAACAATATTATGTAAGAGAGGAGTTTATATGTTTTAAATTTAATTTTTCTAATTAGCATAGAAATTACTCTTATTTTTTGTTTATAACAAAAGTAGTTGGTCTACATCGTTTTATGTCATACGCAGGTAATCTAACTCAATGTCATTCCCGCTTAGGTAGAGGAATCCATATTATCTAACGACCTTTGCAGGTTATTTTTTGGATTGTATCTTGAATATTAGCTCTTTATGGAGTTAATATGGTCAGGAAAGAGTGACACAGTTTAAATTAGATAGGTCCTTAAAGACCGAAGGTATCTTGATGACCTCCTCCCTTGAATTACAAAGTATGATACAAACGGTAGCAGAATCCTTTAGAGATCGAATTTATAATCATGTATCAAAACTTTGCAAAACAACCACTAATTATAGGTAATACCAATTGTAATAATTAACACGGTGTATTTATCCAATCTCTATACATAATTGATTTTACTAAATCTACATTATGAGCAAGTTGATTCCAAGCGTAACAAGCCATAGTAACGATATCTTCATATACACCATAACATTGGTTAGACAAGAAATGATTTTTAATCCATTCCCAAACTTGTTCCATTGCATTAAGTTCCGGTGCATAGGGCGGAAGCGGTATCAAAGTGATATTGCTTGGCACAGTTAGTTTTTTGGCTGTGTGCCAACCTGCATTATCCGTTAGTAAAGCTATATGTCGGTTGCCTTGAATACTGCGAGAAAGCTCTTCTAAGAATTTATTCATTGCCTGTGTGTTTGCATATGGTAAAATTAATGCACAAGCTTCTCCTGTCTCATGGCAAGCAGCTCCGTAAATATATGTTGAAATAAATTGCTGTTGCCGAACTTTACGGGGTCTAGTGCCACGCTTAGCCCATATACGAGTTAAGATACCTTGTTGCCCAACTCTAGTTTCATCCTGAGACCATATATCAACTTTACATCTATCGATATTTTTTGGTAATAATTTTGTTAACATGTCTGGAAAGTTTTTTTATACTAATTGCAATAATTAACACGGTGTTAATTATTGCAATTGGTATAACATGATATGTAGCTCCTTTCCAGTTATATACCCACCAGTTTTACTTTCACTGAGCGTATTGATTTTATCAAAAATAGCAGACTCTTGTATACTGTTAATCTTCCTAGGGGCACCGCTTCTTTGTGATTCAAATAATCCTTCAAAACCATGATGCCTAAATCTTCTGAGCCATGATTGCACGGTTTTCCAGTGTGACTTCACTATTTCAGATATGGCTTTAAAAGATTTGCCTAATTGAAGGTGATACATCGCCAATAAACGTATACGATTTCGACCATGCGGCTCATGTTTCATCATTTTTATAAAATCATGACCTTCAAAACCTTGCGGTAATATTAACCTAGCTATTTGAGTACCTATTTATCAGTTAAAAACCCATTTTTTAACACCGTGTTCATTATTGCAGTTAGTGTAAAGCAAATGACTAAAAAAAGCAAGATATTTATGGGAATAGATGTTGCAAAAAATACGCTTGATATATCTATGAATAATAGATATCTTTAGCAAACTTGCTTATGCTGAGGAATTTAAAGAAACCACGAAACCTCAGCCCGCAGCGGACTATGATGCACGTGAAAAGCAGAGTACCGGTAGCACAAATAAATTACCAGCAGAAGTAGAATTTCGAAAGATATCTATTGAATATATTTGTAATATTGTGGTTAATTGCATTATAATGAGGTTTATGTATAATAACTTTACTTTTATTGATTTATTTGCTGGGATTGGTGGTGTAAGAAGATCATTTGAGTCTGTTGGTGGTAACTGCGTTTACACTAGCGAGATTGATACCAATTGCAATAATTAACACGGTGTATTTATCCAATCTCTATACATAATTGATTTTACTAAATCTACATTATGAGCAAGTTGATTCCAAGCGTAACAAGCCATAGTAACGATATCTTCATATACACCATAACATTGGTTAGACAAGAAATGATTTTTAATCCATTCCCAAACTTGTTCCATTGCATTAAGTTCCGGTGCATAGGGCGGAAGCGGTATCAAAGTGATATTGCTTGGCACAGTTAGTTTTTTGGCTGTGTGCCAACCTGCATTATCCGTTAGTAAAGCTATATGTCGGTTGCCTTGAATACTGCGAGAAAGCTCTTCTAAGAATTTATTCATTGCCTGTGTGTTTGCATATGGTAAAATTAATGCACAAGCTTCTCCTGTCTCATGGCAAGCAGCTCCGTAAATATATGTTGAAATAAATTGCTGTTGCCGAACTTTACGGGGTCTAGTGCCACGCTTAGCCCATATACGAGTTAAGCTACCTTGTTGCCCAACTCTAGTTTCATCCTGAGACCATATATCAACTTTACATCTATCGATATTTTTTGCTAATAATTTTGTTAATATGTCTGGAAAGTTTTTTTATATCTATTTTGAGTCTCTTGATTTGATTTTGGATGCATTGAACGAGAAGTAATCCAGCTAAAACCAAGGCGGTGCATAGTATTGTAGACTGTTTTTAAAGCACATTTAGCACCATATTCCTCAACTAACATGATATGTAGCTCTTTTCCAGTTATATACCCACCAGTTTTACTTTTACTGAGCGTATTGATTTTATCAAAAAGAGCAGATTCTTGTATAGTGTTAATCTTCCTAGGGGCACCGCTTCTTTGTGATTCAAATAATCCTTCAAAACCATGATTCCTAAATCTTCTGAGCGATGATTGCACAGTTTTCCAGTGTGACTTCACTATTTCAGATATGGCTTTAAAAGATTTGCCTAATTGAAGGTGATACATCGCCAATAAACGTATACGATTTCGACCATGCGGCTCATGTTTCATCATTTTTATAAAATCATGACCATGAAAACCTTGTGGTAATATTAACCTAGCCATTTGAGTACCTTTTATCAGTTAAAAACCCATCTTAGACCACTGCGTTAATTATTGCAATTGGTATGATACATCCGCATTAAAAACATATAGAGCTAATTTTAGCTGTGATCATAAAATTGATGGTGATATAACACAAGTACACGAACAAAATGTACCCCCTCACGATATTTTATGTGCAGGATTCCCGTGTCAAACATTTAGTATAGCTAGGGTTTCAAAATGTTTAATAGTCTTTTAGGCTATTTTTTTAGATTCCCGCCATTGCTTAGAATGACAGCTCTGTGTAGTAACTACAGTTAGCTATATAGTCTTTAAATTACAAGATTGCTGAAATATTTAACACTTTCTAATAAGGCTGGATTCTCCCCTATTAGGCTTGCCTCTTCTCCTAGACCATGACTTTTATAAGGATGACCTAAGTCATAACTTCCATAGTGATGATGATCCCACTGCTTTATAGAAGTTAGTACGGTATCACTAATTTCATGTAATGTACTACTAATATATGATTTAACTGCAGTCCACATAGCCCATATATTCCAACTAGAAATGTGACTTATAACCATGGGGCTTTCTACTAATTCTATAATAGACCTCTTTCGAAACTCTACTTCTGCTGGTGATTTGTACGTTGATGCGGTACTCGAATCCTCACGTACATTCGAGTACGCTGCGGTTCGAGGTGAAGCGTCTCCTTCAAATCCCTCAGCATAAGCGAGTTTCGAAAGAGGTCTATTATTAGCTTCTAAAGACTCAATCTCAGATTTAGTGCTATCAATCACTGTAGTAGCTTCAGTACTATTTATATAAGATGCTTCTGTAGCTACATCACAACCTCTATCATTTGGTGATATATCAGATTGATTACTATCAACAGTATGTTGTTCATTTAAAACTGTTACCTCTGTATTATCAAGATTATCGCTTGCTATATTAATAGAGCTAGTTTTTTCTTGTTGATCATTACAATCTTGAAACTCAGTTAGGGATTCTTGCATAGGGCTAGATTGCTGTTCTACATCATGTTGTCCTACCGCTTCTAAATCACAACTTAATTGATCAGTAGCTATGTCCATTTGAAACTCTCTTGTTGCAGGATAAGTTATTGTTATATTTTTTAGCTCCTCAACATCAGTAATAGACTCTATCTTTTCTTCTTCTATCGTTTCTTCATAATTTTCTACTACATGAAATATCTCAGTAGGCACAGGTTGCTGTTCTATATCATAATCTAGTTGATTTATTGGCTCATCAATATCTGTAATATGGTCTTCATCTTGAGACTCCATTGCTTCAAGGAAAGTTATTGATATATCACTTGACTCATCATGAATATCTATAGAATCCGTATTTTCTTCTTTAATATAAATCCCTTTTTCCTTATTATATGATTCAGTTATTCTTTTAGATATCTTTTCTAACTTTTTAGTAGAAGTATCGACCCATTTACTATACTTCCTAGTAAGATTTGCAGTAAGTTGTACTACAATTTTATCTTTATTGTTCTCTAAATATGTATCATTAAAATCAGCTAATACTGGCAATAATTTAGCTATCAGTTTTTTACTTTGTGTTGTTTTGGTTATTTTTAACTTCTGAATTGATAATAATATTATTTCCATAGAGGTAACAATACTATTCACAGAATCAGCAAATTTATGAATATTCTTTGAAGTGAACTTCTCCTGTTCAAAATAACCCCACTCTCCCCCCTTTTTGCCTTGGTTTATTTCTACTGCAAAATGCTTAAGTCCGGTTCTATTAATGACTGTCTTAAAAGATGGAGACACACCATAACCATTTTTTAACATATAAGTTTGCACTTTATCAGGGATTGTTATATATTTCGTAACTTCCGAAGCAATATCTTTTGTACTAAATCTAGCCTCTTCATTCGAGTCTCTTAAAACTATCATACTAACAAGATCATCTTGTAAACGTCCAGTAATAATATCTGCGATTCCTTCATTAGTTGATAATTTTTTAATTACATCTGCTCTATATTGCTCAATTTCCTCTTTAAACTTATTAATTTTTTTTGCACCCTCTGATGTTGTCTCTATTTCATCAAGTCTTTTCTTTATATCTTTTATCGTCATAAATAGACTTAGTGCACCTTTCTGCTCATTATATAATAATGAGTGACACATTATCTGAAAAATATCCTTTGTTATATCAACTTCACCTTGATTGCCAGCTACTGTGCTAAAAAACTCTTTACGTAAATATTTCTCAAAAACATGCAAACTATTTTCCCTCAGCTTACTAATAATATCATCCACTTGTTGTGGCGTTTTAGATACACCTAATTCGCTTGAAGATTCTGTGTTATCTACTTCCTTTGTTAAAGGAAAAGCTTCCTGAACAAGTGTAACTGTATTTACTGTTAAAATATCTTGGGACATGTTCTTATATTTTTCTATAAAATTAAAAAAACTTACCTCCGTATCAAACGGATATTACGATTGCGACGGATTATAACATACTTATTCAAACAATGCAAGATAAAAATATATCTTCTGCTTCTCAGAGCAGTTTCAAAGTCACAATCAAGAGTTGGAATATATAGTAGTATTAACTATTAAGGATGTCATCACCCCCTGCGAAAGTAGTTTACTATAGGCTATTTTTTTAGATTCCTCACCGAAGCAGGAATGACATACTAGTGATCCACGCGGGCAAAACCTTCACGGGAATGACATTGAATAAGAACGGAAACAAATTCCGACGACAAAATTACCATAACTCTTCTATTAATGCTATGGTATTAGCCCTTAGATCTAGGTCATAATCTATGGTGTTATTTATTATTCGTTTGATATTTGCAAATTTTGTTATCAAATAATCAGGGGAATTAGAACGCAATTGATTAAATATTTTATTCTCTAATTCATTGAATTCAATATTGATATTGAGAGATTTTTTAGTAATTCTATTAACTAGATATAGCATGCTACAAGCAAAATCTCCCCATAATTCCTTGTTTTTACTGGTAAATTCTTCGATAAGATCTAACTTCACTTTAGGATTTGCATAGTTAGCAATGTACGTCGTAAATTTAACATATATATCGCTTCCCACTAAGCGATTTTGTGATTTTATGTTAATTTTAGCACATCTAGATCTTATAGTACTTATTATTCCGGCAACCCTTGAGGTAATCAAGAAAATAAAACTATCCTTTGGCGTATCTTCTAAAAGTTTAAGACAGGAACTTGCTGCATTGAGATTCATTAGATCTGCTTGATAAATAACAGCTACTCTATATTTAGATATTGATGATGTTCTATAAAAAAATTGCTGTAAATCTCTAATTTGGTCAATAGATATGTCTTTGACACTGCTCGTCACAGAATTATCCCTAGCTACTAAACGATAATCTGGATGATTTGTTAATTGAATTTTATCTACAATCAAACTGCTTTCTATAAATATAAGCAAATCTTCTAAAGCTTTTGCGGTATCATCAACATCAATCAACCAACTATTATAAAGCCTAGCCTGTTTGAATCTACATTCAAGATATTCTTGGATCATTCTGCTAATGGTATAATAAAAAATAGGTTTCTAGGCTTTGCCCACATGGGTCAGAAACCACAGCTGTCGAAAGTTAGAAGAGGAAGCGGTTTTAGAAGTCATAATGGCAGTTTAAAAGTTACAGAAAAATAACCAAGGTCATTGCGAGGAGGTATAAGCCGACGAAGCAATCCATTTTTGGTTACTTTTATGGATCGCTTCGTCGACTTACGGTCTTCTCGCAATGACCTTGACCATATACAACTTTTAAACTGCCCTGCCTAAAACCCGCTCTACTTTCAAACTTTTGACAGTTGTGACCCAGAAATGCCAACGTAAGTAATGATACTTGTATGGCAAAAGCGATGGCAATCCCTACCTAGGCAGGGATGACACTAGCTTTGTTGTATTAAACTCAGGTTACTTAAACTTGCACCCTTGGTAAAACTATAACATTTTACAGAAGCAGGTTCTAAGTAAAATACGAACTTACGAATTATTACAAGCTTCCTTCATTTTCTTACCGGCTCTAAAGACTGGTTGTTTATAGGCAGCAATATGCATTTTCTCACCAGTTTTTGGATTACGACCTTCACGTGCAGCTCTACTTTGTATATGGAAAGAACCAAACCCCACTAGGTTAACGTCCTCACCACGACTAAGTGCTTTAAGTACACTGTCTACAACCCAAGTAAGGGCCTTTTCTGCATCACTTTTTGAATGACCTACTTCAGCCATTAATGCTACTAATTCTCCTTTATTCATATGCTCAACTCTCCAAATAAATTGTTAACATTTCAGACATTAATGTATTTAGTATACTCAAATGATTTAGAGAATTGGATTTGAAAATGAAGAACAAGCGGGGCGTACATAAGATACGTTGTTACGTTCGTCCTTGCTATTAAAAAAACAATTCTTCAAAGCAGAAGAATATATACTAACATACCAGCAAGATTTGTTATATCTCGTTGGCTAGATTATAGCAAACACTAAATTGACTACAACTGAGACTTCTTTAGAACTTTTGAATATATTATTTTATAATCTAATTTCAATAAAATTGTATCTATTTTACATCAAGTTAGTTTCTTATACCAATTGCAATAATTAACACATATTTAAGTAATAAGTATCAAATTGATATTGCAACAGTTTGTGAGAATTATCAATCAGATAAAGAGGTGACAGCAAAGGCTGAATATGTACAATTTAAACAACTATTTGATGATAGTATAAAAGATACAGTTTGGGATTTGTATTTACATTTGGTGTTATACTAATTGTAATAATTAACACGGTGTATTTATCCAATCTCTATACATAATTGATTTTACTAAATCTACATTATGAGCAAGTTGATTCCAAGCGTAACAAGCCATAGTAACGATATCTTCATATACACCATAACATTGGTTAGACAAGAAATGATTTTTAATCCATTCCCAAACTTGTTCCATTGCATTAAGTTCCGGTGCATAGGGCGGAAGCGGTATCAAAGTGATATTGCTTGGCACAGTTAGTTTTTTGGCTGTGTGCCAACCTGCATTATCCGTTAGTAAAGCTATATGTCGGTTGCCTTGAATACTGCGAGAAAGCTCTTCTAAGAATTTATTCATTGCCTGTGTGTTTGCATATGGTAAAATTAATGCACAAGCTTCTCCTGTCTCATGGCAAGCAGCTCCGTAAATATATGTTGAAATAAATTGCTGTTGCCGAACTTTACGGGGTCTAGTGCCACGCTTAGCCCATATACGAGTTAAGATACCTTGTTGCCCAACTCTAGTTTCATCCTGAGACCATATATCAACTTTACATCTATCGATATTTTTTGCTAATAATTTTGTTAACATGTCTGGAAAGTTTTTTTATATCTATTTTGAGTCTCTTGATTTGATTTTGGATGCATTGAACGAGAAGTAATCCAGCTAAAACCAAGGCGGTGCATAGTATTGTATACTGTTTTTAAAGCACATTTAGCACCATATTCCTCAAGTAACATGATATGTAGCTCCTTTCCAGTTATATACCCACCAGTTTTACTTTCACTGAGCGTATTGATTTTATCAAAAATAGCAGACTCTTGTATACTGTTAATCTTACTAGGGGCACCGCTTCTTTGTGATTCAAATAATCCTTCAAAACCATGATTCCTAAATCTTCTGAGCGATGATTGCACAGTTTTCCAGTGTGACTTCACTATTTCAGATATGGCTTTAAAAGATTTGCCTAATTGAAGGTGATACATCGCCAATAAACGTATACGATTTCGACCATGCGGCTCATGTTTCATCATTTTTATAAAATCATGACCTTCAAAACCTTGCGGTAATATTAACCTAGCTATTTGAGTACCTATTTATCAGTTAAAAACCCATTTTATAACACCGTGTTAATTATTGTAATTAGTATGAGTCAGTCCGACTTCCATTGTATCATCCTTTAATTCTTGCTCTTAACAGCTTGTTTTAAAGTACTCACTTGCGTAAGAATACAATGGATCTCCTAGGTTCAGGTAAATTCCATCTTGTAGCGTGTCATGGTCTGTGACTCCGGTAGAGCAATAGTTGCTCGCCTTATCGCAACTACACATCCTGTTTTCCATGAAATGAAGCATGTCAACCTCTACGATATCGCATATTTCGGAGCTTATATCCTTCACTTACGTTACAACCCACTACATCCCTCCTCTCAGCTTCACATAATTCGTTACCTCCATATATGTGAAATTTGGTTCTACGCTGTTGGCTAAACTTTACGTAGGTTGGATTTTCACCAACTGTAATTTACCCGCTTTGCCTAGCGCCATCATTTCTTTGCCCAGCAGTTAGTATAAACTTTAATGGATTACCAAGGACATCAACAAGGGTATGAATTTTAGTACTAACACCACCTCTGCTTCTACCTAAAGCCGCTTCTTCTTGATTACCTTTGATATATCCAGATGAGCAAGCATGTGCTCTCACAATAGTTGCATCAATCATAATTGATTCCATATCTGCATCTACTTTAACATAATCCATTAAATCCTCCCATATACCTTTGTCAACCCATCTCTTAAATCTGCGATAAATACTGTACCAACAACCATAATCATCAGCTAGAAGACGCCATTGGCAACCTGTTCTAACAATAAACCATATTGCTTCAATAAAATGTCTCATTTTTTCTTCATTCTTGTTGTGTATACCATTTCTTTCCTTAAAAAATGATGAAATTACTTCCCATGCTTGTTCTTCTATATAATACTAATTGCAATAATTAACACGGTGTTATAAAATGGGTTTTTAACTGATAAAAGGTACTCCAATGGCTAGGTTAATATTACCACAAGGTTTTCATGGTCATGATTTTATAAAAATGATGAAACATGAGCCGCATGGTCGAAATCGTATACGTTTATTGGCGATGTATCACCTTCAATTAGGCAAATCTTTTAAAGCCATATCTGAAATAGTGAAGTCACACTGGAAAACTGTGCAATCATCGCTCAGAAGATTTAGGAATCATGGTTTTGAAGGATTATTTGAATCACAAAGAAGCGGTGCCCCTAGTAAGATTAACAGTATACAAGAGTCTGCTATTTTTGATAAAATCAATACGCTCAGTGAAAGTAAAACTGGTGGGTATATAACTGGAAAGGAGCTACATATCATGTTACTTGAGGAATATGGTGCTAAATGTGCTTTAAAAACAGTATACAATACTATGCACCGCCTTGGTTTTAGCTGGATTACTTCTCGTTCAATGCATCCAAAATCAAATCAAGAGACTCAAAATAGATATAAAAAAACTTTCCAGACATGTTAACAAAATTATTAGCAAAAAATATCGATAGATGTAAAGTTGATATATGGTCTCAGGATGAAACTAGAGTTGGGCAACAAGGTAGCTTAACTCGTATATGGGCTAAGCGTGGCACTAGACCCCGTAAAGTTCGGCAACAGCAATTTATTTCAACATATATTTACGGAGCTGCTTGCCATGAGACAGGAGAAGCTTGTGCATTAATTTTACCATATGCAAACACACAGGCAATGAATAAATTCTTAGAAGAGCTTTCTCGCAGTATTCAAGGCAACCGACATATAGCTTTACTAACGGATAATGCAGGTTGGCACACAGCCAAAAAACTAACTGTGCCAAGCAATATCACTTTGATACCGCTTCCGCCCTATGCACCGGAACTTAATGCAATGGAACAAGTTTGGGAATGGATTAAAAATCATTTCTTGTCTAACCAATGTTATGGTGTATATGAAGATATCGTTACTATGGCTTGTTACGCTTGGAATCAACTTGCTCATAATGTAGATTTAGTAAAATCAATTATGTATAGAGATTGGATAAATACACCGTGTTCATTATTGCAATTGGTATAAATTGCTGTTGCCGAACTTTACGGGGTCTAGTGCCACGCTTAGCCCATATACGAGTTAAGCTACCTTGTTGCCCAACTCTAGTTTCATCCTGAGACCATATAGCAACTTTACATCTATCGATATTTTTTGCTAATAATTTTGTTAACATGTCTGGAAAGTTTTTTTATATCTATTGTGAGTCTCTTGATTTGATTTTGGATGCATTGAACGAGAAGTAATCCAGCTAAAACCAAGGCGGTGCATAGTATTGTAGACTGTTTTTAAAGCACATTTAGCACCATATTCCTCAAGTAACATGATATGTAGCTCCTTTCCAGTTATATACCCACCAGTTTTACTTTCACTGAGCGTATTGATTTTATCAAAAAGAGCAGATTCTTGTATAGTGTTAATCTTCCTAGGGGCACCGCTTCTTTGTGATTCAAATAATCCTTCAAAACCATGATTCCTAAATCTTCTGAGCGATGATTGCACAGTTTTCCAGTGTGACTTCACTATTTCAGATATGGCTTTAAAAGATTTGCCTAATTGAAGGTGATACATCGCCAATAAACGTATACGATTTCGACCATGCGGCTCATGTTTCATCATTTTTATAAAATCATGACCTTCAAAACCTTGCGGTAATATTAACCTAGCTATTTGAGTACCTATTTATCAGTTAAAAACCCATTTTATAACACCGTGTTAATTATTGTAATTAGTATAAGTGGATAAACCGAAGAGGTAGTAGAAAAGTAAGCTATAAATGGTTTAAAAACTATTTGCAGTGGAATCCGCTACCAATGCCAAAAATAAAGTTTTCTTTATATGGTACTACTTCAAAGCAGAATAGCTATATTGAAGAGCCGTGTGTGGGAAAACCACAAGCACGGTTCTGTGAGGGCTATCATAGCAATGAAACTTTATTAATTAAAGGATGGTAAGAGCTATGATTTCTACTCGGCTATAACTCAAGCGGGAAATCTTACTCAAGATGTTCAGAATACGACTGTGATAGCCGATAAAGGATACGATAGTAGTGCATTTGTAGAAAGTTTAGAAAATAAGGGGTATGAGATTGTTATACCACCAAAATCTAACCGTAAAGTACAACGTGAATATGATAAACATACTTATAAGGAACGATATTTAATTGAGTGCTGATTTGGTAAAATCAAACATTTTAGGCGTATATTTTCTAGATTTGATAAGGCTCCAGCCACTTTCTTAGCTTTTCTAAATTTCGTTGGAACTTTAATATGGTTACGTTATAATTTTTGTCAACAGCAATTATCTTTTTAAAGAAAATTAAATATTTTTTATCTGTATTTATATAAATAAAAAATATTATTGATTAACAACAAATACACGTTTTTGTTGAATAAGCTTATGGCATACTTCCAGTAATTTACGCATACAAGCTACTGTCGCAACTTTCTTAGGTTTAAAATTATTAATAAGTCTGTCATATAAAGCTTTTAAATATTGAAAGCCATTTTTACCTGTTAGTACTGCCATATATAGTGCATCTCGTGGTATTTTCCTGCCACCTCTAATAAATCTACGACCTTGTTTACTACCACTATCCCGAGCATATGGAGCTATCCCAACCATCTCTGATAATTCGTTACTACTATAATGTTTCTTCCCCAACTCAGGTAAAAAGCTAATTAATTTACTAGCTAGACATTTGCCAATACTAGACACCGTTTCTAATATTTTTGTTTTCTCTTTTAGTTCTTCTGAGCCATCTATCAGCTCATTTAATTTTTCATCAAGCTCCGCTATTTCCTTTTGCAAAAATTTCATCAGTTTTTCTCTGCTCTCTTTGTCAATACCATCAATGCTATTATGCAACCTCTTTTTTTCATTACTAAGCATCAATACTAAATCTTCCCGTCTTTGCTGATATCTCTTTAAAGTTTCTGATTCAACTTGATATAGGTAATTTGCGGTAAGTTGCATTTTATCACCGTAATACGCTAGTTTAAAAGCATCTTGTTTGTCAGTTTTACAAAAATTTACTGACTTACTAAATGAATTAAAATTATAAGTATTTACCTTATGAATTCGTTGCCCATTACTATATAATTTTTGGCAAATTTCAGCCTCGTATCCTCCAGTGGCTTCACACACTATTAGCTCAATTCCTTGATTTTTCGTTAGTTTGATAAATTCCTCATGACCTAAATTATCATTTGCAAAACGCTGATATATTGGCTTATTGTTTGATACATATATACATGCATCAAGCCATTTTTTACTTACATCTAGACCTATTATTCTTCTCATAGTAGAATCTCCTTCATCTTATTGTGCAAGGCTACTGATTTCCAGTACCTTCTGCAATTTGTTCAAAGCAAACTACATAAGAGGGTACTTATTCTGTGCACGACTATTTCAGTCTAGAACCTATCAAGTCACCCTCTTATAACTACTTATAGCATATTTTAAAGATATAAGAACCTAGTTTCAGCAGCTTTTTCAGCTTGTTCGATTTTAAACTGCTCTACCGCTAGATTATCTAGTTAAGTTTTGGTTATATGATCATAGGTATTTAACTCTTCTTCCGTCCAAGAGGCTTGATCTATTGCTTGGAAAGCTCTTTTAATGATAATATCGTGACCAATTAAATGCTCCATTTCTACTAAAGTACTATATGATGGGTATGTTTAAAGAAATACATCCATTTTTCTTCAATATTCTCTAACTGATCAATGGTTTTATGGAATTTTTTTAGTTCAGCAAAGATGAAGTAAAAATCCTTAAGATCATGCTCATAACTTTTGGAATCTAATAATCTATGGGTTGATTTCCAATCTTTCTTGTCAGGAAACATGATAAAATCAGCAATAGCCAAAAATATCACCCCTTTAAGCTTAGCATATACTGCTAATTTTTTATGATTTTCATCTTCTTTAAGTATTTGCTGTGAATAGGCTTTAGCCGCATAAAATTGAGCTCTTTTCTCAAATCCCTTATGTTCGCCAACCTGCATTTCCACAATTACTTGCGTGCCATTTTGGTCTTTACACAAAACATCTACTATAGATTGCCGATATGCTGCAATAGCAGGGTCTTGTATGGTTTTAAGAAAACTAACCTCAATAATTTGATCTTGTCCCTGATATCCCAAAATATCATTAAGGAAGTGAATTAATATATCTTTATTTTTCTCTGTACCAAAGATTGGCTTAAAGCAAAAATCATTTTTTGGATCAAGAAAACGGGAAATAGCCATAATAAATAACTTAAATATATATGATACTCATTGGTAGTATAGCAAAAAAATTCTCAAGCACTAAGTAATATACGATAATTTTTTTAAGCTATCGATAAATAATGCTTGTATACTCGGTGAACTTCAAGAATTGGCGTCGTCATGTCTAAAGATATCCGCTGCTCCGTTACTCATGTACGCTACGCTGCTCGACTTTGCTACTGTCTAGCTCTTCTTGAAGTTATACTATCGTCTACCAACTCTTCATTTACGAGCAGTATACCAAGAAGCTACTTAAAAGACATATTTTACAACTTATACATTAGCTAGTCAATTAAAAATTATACCTAAAATTGAAATAATTATAACATTTTTTCAATTTTCAAAAAACTTGGTTAAGAAACTCATTAGGTTCTATGGAGGTTGTTATTTAATTTTGTAGATTTAGTTGACTTTTTATTATTGAATATACCATACTAAATCTCAATTGGTCCAGTAGTTAAACCATTAACAAACTGTTGCAAGTAAGGATTATCACTATTTTTTATTTCATCTTTTTTACCAAACCATAAAATCTTCCCTTTATAAATCATAGCAACCTCTTTAGCTATCATATAAGCACTATTCATATCATGAGTTATGGTGATGGTAATAGCCTTTAGCTCTTCTTGAACTTTAATTATTAATTCATTGATGACATTAGCCATTATAGGGTCAAGACCGGTAGTTGGTTCATCAAGGAAAAGAATCAACGGATCGCCACAAATAGCCCTAGCTAAAGATACTCGCTTTTGCATACCTCCGGAAAGCTCAGATGGATAAAGACCCAGTATTTTTTTAGACAAACCTACAGAATTAAGTTTAGATGCAGCTAACTCTTCTTTATTTTTTGGAGATAATTTATACAGTTTTTCAGTAAAGAATGTAATATTATCTTGAATAGTTAAAGAATCAAAAAGAGCTCCCCCCTGAAATAGAAACCCCATGGTTTCCATCATTTTAAATCTATCTTTACTTGAAATATTTACAGTTTCCACTTCATCAATAACTATACTACCCTCATCAGGCTGAATTAAACCAACTATAGTCTTTATTAACACTGATTTACCAGTTCCTGATCCCCCAAGAATTACTATTGAACTATTCCGTTTTATATCTAAGTCTATACCATCAAGTACCTTATAATCGCCGAAAGATTTATATAATGAACGTATTTTTATTTTTGATTCATCCATAATCTATTCTCGAGTCTTATACTTTAAAAAACAACTCTGTTATCAAGTAATTACTGATTAGAATAAGAACTGAAGAATTTACTACCGCGGAAGTTGTACTCATCCCAACTCCTTTTGCTCCTGTACCTGAATAATAACCACTATAACAACTTACTATTGAGATAATAAAACCAAACACTGCTGCTTTTACCAAACCAGAAATGACATCTATTGGTTCTAAAAACTTAAAGCTATTCGTTATATAATTAAAACTATTAAAATCAAGCTTATAAACACTTACCAAATAACCACCCATTACTCCTAATATATCACCTATTAATACTAAACATGGTAATGTAATAACTGTGGCTAGTACTCTTGGAAAAACTAAATATTTTATGGGATCAGTCGACAAAGTATAAAGTGCATCTATTTGTTCAGTCACCCTCATAGTAGCTATTTCAGCAGCAATTGATGCACCAACCCTACCAGCAACCATAAGACCAGCAAGAACTGGTCCAAGCTCTCTAGTTATTGAAAGGACTACCACCGTAGCTATTGAACTTTCAGCCGAGAAACGAGAAAAACCTGTATAACTTTGTAATGCCAGCACAGCACCGGAAAAAAAGGTAGTCATAGCTACAACTGGTAGGGAATAAAAACCTATAGACAATAACTGCTTTAACACTAAGTTGTAGTATAAAGGTTTTTTAAAAATACTAGTGACTCCCGCAATAGTAAATAGAGAAAAAGCCCCTATAGTCCTTGCAAAACCAATAGTATGTTTACCTAATAAATTAACGGTATCAAGAATCATTTTTATATACTCTCTTATATCTGCTGCCTAGTAGAGTGAGAATTTCATAACCAATGGTATTTATTATATTCGCTATTTTATCTAAAGTACAATAATTCCCTATAATTTCAGCTTGTTGTCCTAGAAAAATTTTGTTTGGTGGTAGTTCAGTAACATCAACAATCATTGAATCCATTGATACCCTGCCAACTACAGGAGCTGAATGGGAATCAATAACTACTACCCCACAATTACTAAAAGCCCGGGGATAGCCATCAGCATAACCAAGAGGCAAGGTAGCAATTAGCCTATTACTATTTGTTTTAAAGGTCATATTGTAACCAATGTAACTTTCCGGTGGTAATTCTTGCAATTGTATTATTGGAGCAGTCAGTCTTATCGGATTATGCATTGGATTTTTAAATGTATTACCCAAAGGATTAATACCATACAATGCAGCACCAGGGCGTATTAAGTCAAAATGATATTCTTTCCCTAGAAATATACTACTAGAGTTAGCTAGACTAGCTTTGACTTTTGGGAAATATTTTAAATAATGCTTAAACTTTTTTAATTGTTGTAAATTATAAGGATCATCAACTATTTCAGATGCAGATAAATGACTTATAATATACTGCAATTCAAGACCAACTAATAGATCAGGTTTGTCTATTATATGTTGCATTTCTGTGTCAATCATTCCTAAGCGATTCATACCAGTATCAACATGGATTGTACAAGGTAATACTTCTTTTTTAAGAGAGGCAAACTCTTGCCAAATTTCAACTTGTTTTAAACTATTAAGCACAGGAATTAAATTACTATTTCTAAATTCCTCAACGTCATTGCTAAATACACCATTAAACACAAAAATATTAGATTTTTGCCCCAATACTTTACGTAATGATATTCCTTCATCAACTGAGGTTACAAAAAAACTCTGACAATTCTCCATCTGTAAGGCTGGTGCGATAGCATCAGCACCAAGTCCATAGCTGTTAGCCTTTACCACGGAGGCAATCTCTGAAGTTTTACAAATTTTAGAAATAATACGATAATTAGCACGAATTTTTGCTAAATCTATTTCAAGTGTACATCTATCAGTATGCATAAAGTCTTAAATTCTCATGATTTTGTAGATTTTTGTAATGCTGCTATAATAATTGGAGCAACTGATATTACATGGAACTTAGATGGTAAATCAGTAGTTTCTATTGTATCAGTTATATATACGTTCATTATATCAGAATTCTGAATATTTTCTTTGGACATGCTAGAAAGCACTGGGTGAGTTATAAAAGCATTGACAGATAAAGCTCCTA
Source organism: Candidatus Tisiphia endosymbiont of Neophilaenus lineatus (assembly GCF_964264975.1). NCBI lineage: Bacteria > Pseudomonadati > Pseudomonadota > Alphaproteobacteria > Rickettsiales > Rickettsiaceae > Candidatus Tisiphia > Candidatus Tisiphia endosymbiont of Neophilaenus lineatus. The sequence continues at coordinate 456,935 of NZ_OZ183649.1, forward strand.
CTTCCATTAATAGCTTAGCTCCCTTGCACAGGGTTTCGCCACTATCAACAATATCATCAATTAATACACAATGCTTGCCGGAAACGTTACCTATTATTTCTGACATTTGGCATTTATCAGTAGACCTCTTGACCTCTCTACTTTTATTAATAACAGCTATATTCATGTTAAAAAGCCTATTAACATCACGTACACGTACAAAACCACCAACATCTGGAGATACAATAATAGAATTATTATAAGTTTCAATAATCGGAGCAAATAAACTTATTGGATCAAGATTTTGTATTGGAATTTTAAAAAAACCCTCTAATTGCTGTGAATGCAAATCGACAGTTATTACATGATTAACACCAGCAACTTCCAACATACTCGCTACAAGGCGGCTCGATACTGGAGTAAAACTACAATATCTACGATCTTGGCGACTGTAACCAAAATACGGTATAACCGCAGTTACTTGTGAAGCTCCTGCTCTTTTTACCGTATCAACTAATAATAAAAGTTCCATCAAGTGGTTATTGGCTGGTCTAGAAGTAGATTGTACTATAACAACATCACACTTATGAATATCTTCAAGGATTTGTACCCTTGTTTCAGTATCATCGAAAGCTGTAATATAAGTTTCCACATATTGACAATTTAGTTCCTCAGCTAAATATCTAGCTAATTTTTTATGACTAAGACCTGCAAGAATTTTCATGCTAATTATAATAATTGGTTTAAGTTTTTGTAGTATATAATAATTATAATTTTCACTAAGTGTTTTATGAAAAATATTTTTATTCAATAGCAGAAAAAATTATTAACTCTTCATTTACGAGTAGTATATCAATCTTCGTAGGTTTTATGACCCCTTTCCCAATTCATCTATTAACTTATCAAAACCACTATTACTGAGAATATTCATGAACTCTGACTGTTGAGAATTGATAAGACTAACACCTTCTGTAATAACATCTGAGACTTTTAAATTAGTTTTATCGCTTGTACCCTTTACTTGACGTACTAAGTAATTTACTTTAGCAGTTCCTATTAACATTTCTACCATAAACTCTCCTTCATCAAGAACACGTACTTGTTGGACTTTAGGTTCTTGACCTTGGTAATTCTTTACTAAATCAGCATAGGCCTTGCTTACATAATTACTGTAAATTTCTGTGAATTGTTTAATTTGTTCAGGAGTTAGAGTTCTTCTATAAACACCAAGGGTGAATTTAGCCATCCAATTCAGATCTAAGTTACCTAAAATTAGCTTTTTAGTTTTAGCTATTTTGGCATCTTGATCTAAACTCTCATCATTACATACATCTAGCCCATCTCTTATTAGCTGATTAACATAATTATCAACCACCATTTTGTCATCAGTAGCAGAATAGGCTGACAAAGATAGACAACTTAAAATTAAGCAAACAATAATTTTTTTCATAAGTAACTACTCTTAATTAGGTTTAGGGCATTTAAATTGATTAGGATAGACAATTACCGATTCACGATTTTGATGCGTAGCTGATCTTACAGCTATGTAAGGGTCAGTAGAACTACATCCTATATAGTCAGTAAACGGTAATAATCCTAACCTAGTATCTATAACTTGTACACTAGAAACTATGATTTCAAAATCTCTATGTACCGTGTACATTATAGGATTTAAGTAACTATTTGTAAATATAGCATCTGTACTATCTCTTGCATTAGTACTACCAAAAAATGGTATGACTAAATATGGTCCAGGACCAACTCCATAGTGGGCAAAAGTACTACCCAAAGTTTGTTTGGTAACTCTCAATCCAATTTTATCTGCTACATCAAATAACCCACCTATACCAAACGTAGCATTGATTAAAAATCTCCATAAGCTTTTCATAGTTTGGTCATAATTCATCTGTAGGCCATAATTGACGGCAGTCAAAGGTACACTAATATTATCTAGAAAACTGCTCACTCTAGCCCTAGTATAATTATTACTAATTCGTTTATAGCCTATACTAATAGGGCGTAAGAATAGATAGTCTAAAACAGAATTAAAGGCAAAAAATTTACGATTTAGTTTCTCATAAGGGTCATAGACTTGAGTACATCCCTTACCTTCATTATAAACATACCTAAAATCTTCATCATCTTGAGTATTTTGAGTACTCGCTATTGCAGTTATAGTAGAAAAATTAACTAACAACAGTAATATAAATTGCTTCATGGCAGTATTAATGGTTTTTCTTACAAATCACCATATAGTATTTATCATTTTTTTCTATAGCTAATTCTTCACTATTTAATATGGTAAACTTAGTTTGACCTAAAGCTTTCTTAATATCTGCTATAGTAAAAATAAATTCTTTTCTCTTTAATGAAAGGTTTGTGACGTTATCTATTGGTAAACAAAATGCAAAATATCCTAATACATTAACTATAGAATAAATAGAATTAAAGTAGTCTAATAGTTTTTTAGTAAACGCAAGAGAGTTAAAACTCAGTACTACATCATATTTATTAGAGTCGTGTTTAATAAAATCCGATATTGAAATTTCTAATAACTGTTCATAAATATTGCCATATACGGTAACAAGCTTATTCATAATTTCTGAATTTTCAACACCGGTAAAAGTAAAGCCATCAGGAAAACGCTTTGTCACTTCATAACCCACTAAGCCTATATTACTACCTAACTCCAAAATATGGTAATTATCAGGTAAGTCTGTTATGTTATTCATAGTTGTACTTACAAAACTGTAAGGTAGGTATAGTTTATTATTACTACGAAATTTATTGCCATAATATTCAGCGGTAAGATTTTTATATTGATGCCAAATTTGCGGTGGAATCTCTGACAAATTATTATAATTTTGTAGAAAAGATGCTAACTTTATTTGATCAGCTTCAAAAGCTCTTTGTAGATGATACAAAGCTTTTTCATAGTTATTTTTTAAGAAATATGTCCAACCAAGCCAATAATTAGCTTGATGGTCGTTAGGAGAAAGAATTGTATCAACCAATTTAAGCCTTAGTATAGCGTCATTTAAGTTATTTTTATACAAATGTTCTATACCAAGATTAAAATTAGTTTCTTTTAAGTGTGTTACCTTATATTTTACATCGACAAAATAATTGATAGATGTAAAGATTTTCTCCCTATACCAAGATGGGAAATTCTTACTATAATTATAGTATAATTTTATTTTGTCTTTTATTGAGCCGTAACTGTTACGAATAATTTTGCTGCCGAACATAAATTGCTATAAATTTGATTTTTTAAACATATATTCATCATATGATAACATATATATCAAATGACACTAATACTTAATAGTAATAAATTATATTGTACTAAATTCTGCTTTCAAGAATTGTTTTTTTTAACAATTATAGTATAATGCACCCGAATTTTGGATAAGAATTAACAAATTCTTATCCAAAATTCGGGTAATACGAAAATAATTATAAGGTTTTATAGAATCATGCCACTTATTGCTAAACGCTTAGATCTAATAAAACCATCTCCAACTTTAGCTTTAGTAAAAAAAACATTTGAACTAAAAAAGCTAGGTAGAGATATAATCTCTCTTGGGGCTGGTGAACCTGACTTTGACACACCCAATAATATCAAAGAGGCTGCAATTAAAGCACTGCGAGATGGTTTCACAAAATATACTAATGTTGATGGCATTTTGGAGCTAAAACAAGCAGTACAGACTAAATTCAAGTATGAAAATAATTTAGATTATGATCTAGATGAAATAATCGTATCAAGCGGTGGTAAACAAGTAATCTATAATTTATTTATGGCTTCCCTTAACCAAGGGGACGAAGTAATTATTCCCAGTCCTTACTGGGTCTCCTATCCAGATATGGTAATGTTAGCTGAAGGGATTCCAGTATTTGTTAATTGTGGCATTGACAACAATTTTAAACTTACTGTTGAAGCTCTAGAACAAGTAATTATCCAAAAAACTAAATGGTTAATTATTAATTCACCAAGTAATCCAACAGGGGCTGCATACTCTTACCAAGAGTTAGCAGATATTGCTGAGTTACTACGCAAATATCCCAATGTAAATGTTATGTCAGATGATATTTACGAGCATATTATTTTTGATGATTTTAAATTTTATACTTTTGCCCAAGTAGCACCGGATTTAAAAGATCGAATATTTACGATAAATGGTGTATCAAAAGCTTATTCTATGACAGGATGGCGTATAGGATATGGGGCTGGTCCTAAATCATTAATTAAGGCAATGACTATTATTCAGTCACAAAGTACTTCTAACCCCTGCTCTATAAGCCAAATGGCAGCTATTGAAGCTTTAACTGGCACTCAAGATTTTATTAAACCTAATGCAAAAAACTTTCAAAAAAAACGTGACCTAACCTTATCAATTCTAAGTGATATCAAAGGTGTTAGTTGTGATAAACCAGCAGGAGCATTTTATCTATTTCCTAAATGTAATGAATTATTTGGTTTGAAAACTCCCACTAGTAAAATTATCAAAAATAGTAACGATTTTGGAGAATATCTGCTTGAAGAATGTAACGTTGCGGTTATTCCTGGTATTGCATTTGGTCTAGAAGGTTATTTTAGAATTTCATATGCAACTTCGATAAAAAACTTGGAGCAAGCGTGCTCGCGTATAAAGAATGCTTGTAATCAATTAACGTGATAAAAAAAATCCTTAAAAAAAACAATTTTGTACTTAGTGTAGTTACTAAGTTATTGTATACTTATTTGAGAGTGGTTTATTTTACCTGTCGCTGGCAATTTGTTTTTTCAGATAATTACACTAAACAGCAATTTTTAGCAGAAAAAGGGGTGATTTTTGCCTTTTGGCATAACAGACTTGCTTTCGGTCCAGGAATATTTGCTGGTCATAAAGATATTTATGCACTTATTTCTCCTCATTCGGATGGTAAAATAATTGGTAATATTGTCAATAAGTTTGGCTTTGGGGTAATAAATGGTTCGACTAATAAAAATTCCGTAGCAGCTTTAAAAACAATTGTCAAAAAGTTACATAACGGTAGTAATATAGTGATCACACCAGATGGTCCACGTGGACCTATTTATAAGATCAATAGTAATATTAACAAAATTGCTCAAAAATATAATATAAAATTGATACTAGTTTCTTGTAGTGCTTCTAGATATTTTTTACTCAAAAGTTGGGATAAACTGATTATGCCTCTACCTTTTGGTAAAATAACAACTTTTATAGGCTTACCACTAGCTTTTGTAGGAAATGAAAACCAAGACAATATTAATTTAGCACAAGCATTAACAGGGTTGAAGTAAATCTATCTATGATCTATTTATACCATATCTTAAGTCTTCTACTTCTTCCAGTGTATTTTTTTTTATTAGTATTAAGAGTTATTGTTGGTAAAGAAGAGATAAAAAATATTGGTGAACGTTTTGCTATTGGGCATACACATACTAAACGAAATGAAACTTTAGTTTGGATACATGCAGCCAGTGTAGGGGAATCTATTATAGCGCTTACCTTAGTTGAAAATATTAATAATCTTTGGTTAAAAAGAACTATGCCAAAAACCTCCTTAAAGTTTTTGGTTACTTCGGGAACTAGAACTTCTGGAAAAATATTACAACAAAAACTACCGCAAAATGCCATTCATCAATTCATTCCTATAGACAATATTATTTTTGTTAAAAAGTTTTTTAGAACTTGGCAACCAAACCTAGGAATTTTTGTTGAATCAGAGTTATGGCCATGTCTCATTAGTGAAGGGGCAAAACATTGTGAACTATTATTATTGAATGCACGTATTTCTGATAAATCATTTGAATCGTGGAAAAAAATAAGTTCATTTTTTAGGTCAATTACCTGTAATTTTAGTAAAATTATTGTTCAAAGTAACACCGATTTTCAGAAATTCATGCAACTTGGCATGAATAATATAGAAAATTTAGGCAACATCAAATTTGCCAACAAAAAATTATCCGTGAATGAACACGAGTTAGCAATTTTAGCACAACATGTGAGTACTAAAAGAATCATCGTATTTGCCAGCACCCATCTGGAAGATGAATCAGTATTACTTAATGTTATAAAACCAATAAAACAACGATATCCAAATTGCTATTTTATTCTAATTCCACGCCATCCTGAACGTAAAAATGATATAGGAAAAGCATGTACTCAATTAAATTTAACCTATAGCATTAAGTCTGAACAAAACATACCTATTCTGACTGATGATCTTTACATCGTTGATAAATTTGGAGAACTAGGATTATTTTTTAGCATAGCGTATATCTCATTTGTTGGCGGTTCATTTAAACAAGGTGGACATAACGTACTTGAGCCAGCATATTTTGCCAATTATATTATATTTGGACCAGATATGAGTAATTCTGCTAATATTGCTAATGAAATGCTTACTAATAAAGCTGCTACTCAAATTCGAGATGAAAACGATTTGCTGAATAAAATTGAGTATCTTCTATCTGAGACTGGTACTCAGGAAGCTAAAGTTTATCAGGCTAATGCTTTGGAATTTGTCAATAAAAACCAACAAATTTTAGGTAATTATTTAAATATTATAGAAAAACACTTAGTGGGAAATTAGTGTTATGTTATACTCAGAACATGTGGTATTAGTTGATGAACAAGATAATATCCTTGGAATAGAGGATAAGTTAAAAGCTCATAATTCTAATACTCCATTGCATAGGGGATTTTCTGTATTTCTTTTCAATAGTCAAAAAGAAATTGTTATACAAAAAAGAAGTTTACTCAAAAAAACTTGGGGTGGATTTTGGTCAAATAGTTTTTGTGGACATCCACAAATTAACGAAACTTATGAACAAGCAATTTATAGGCATGCAAAATTTGAATTAGGTTTAGTAAATCTGCAGAAAGTATATTTTGTTGCTAATTATCGTTATAAATTTGCTATAAATAATATTGTAGAAAATGAAATATGCCCCATATATTTAGCTTTATCAGATGATATTATTAAAATAAATGAACAAGAAGTAGCCGAAGTAAAATTATTTAAATGGCAAGGTTTTAAGTTATACATAGAGGAATACTCCGAAAATTTTTCCCCTTGGTGTAAGGAAGAGCTTAAAATATTAGAAAATAACGAAATATTCAAAAAATTTATGGATTCATCTTTATAACTATAGTATAAAACTGGACTATGGCTAACCCGACTAATATTTAGCCAAATTCACAAACGTCATTGCGAGTAGCTACTTTAGTAGCGACGAAGCAATCCATAAAAGTGATTAGCAATGGATTGCTTTGTCGGCTTCTGCCTCCTTGCAGTGACACCAGTTTACTATGGCTAAATGCTAAGCGGGTTAGCTATAATGAGTATACTCACCGCAAAAGAATATATAGGGTATTTAGGGGTCATAGCTCAGTTGGTAGAGCGTTTGAATGGCATTCAAGAGGTCGAGGGTTCGATTCCCTCTGGCTCCACCACCTTACAATCAACTTTTTCGTACTTCGCTTAATTTTCCCTTCATACTCCGTATGCTCACTATATGCTCATCGCGTTTTTAAAAATAGTACTATATTTGTCTTAAATACCTCTTCTAAACTGATGTTTAAGTTGAGGCCTTATGCTCACTATATGCTCATCGCATTTTACTAATGATTGTGCAACGCATAATTTTGATGATCAAAATCAAATTATTTTCTATAATTTTGTTGGCAATTTTATTCCACCTGAATGGAATAATCTCTCATCTCATAATGGAAAAATATTAAGTAAGACTGCAAGGCAGTTACTCTCTCTAATAGTCTTTCGCTTGCAAATCTATCATAATAATAGCATTGACGAACTTAAGGAAACCTATCATTTCTTTCAAGAACATTTAGGTGTCTGTCAAGAACGTGTAAGACAATGCCTACTTGAGTTACAAAAAAGTGGTTTTATTCAAGTACACAACGCAACAATCGTAAAATATGGTATTAAATGCCGCAATACTCATTGTATTAAGCTAGCTAGAAATTTCCAACCTGCTTCTAATACCAATTGCAATAATTAACACGGTGTATTTATCCAATCTCTATACATAATTGATTTTACTAAATCTACATTATGAGCAAGTTGATTCCAAGCGTAACAAGCCATAGTAACGATATATTCATATACACCATAACATGGCACCGTCAAGTTAAGAGAAATGTAAATTAAGTATTGAGCAAATGTAGGGAATAATTTATAGATTATCAGTGACAATTGTTACCTAAATTTCAGTGCTATGTGTATTATTCAATCCCCAAAGAGATATCGTTTTCCAGTAAGCATTATTAGCCATGCAGTATGGTTATATCATCGATTCAATAATAGTTATACTAATTGCAATAATTAACACGGTGTTAAAAAATGGGTTTTTAACTGATAAATAGGTACTAAAATAGCTAGGTTAATATTACCGCAAGGTTTTGAAGGTCATGATTTTATAAAAATGATGAAACATGAGCCGCATGGTCGAAATCGTATACGTTTATTGGCGATGTATCACCTTCAATTAGGCAAATCTTTTAAAGCCATATCTGAAATAGTGAAGTCACACTGGAAAACCGTGCAATCATGGCTCAGAAGATTTAGGAATCATGGTTTTGAAGGATTATTTGAATCACAAAGAAGCGGTGCCCCTAGGAAGATTAACACTATACAAGAATCTGCTCTTTTTGATAAAATCAATACGCTCAGTAAAAGTAAAACTGGTGGGTATATAACTGGAAAAGAGCTACATATCATGTTACTTGAGGAATATGGTGCTAAATGTGCTTTAAAAACAGTCTACAATACTATGCACCGCCTTGGTTTTAGCTGAATTACTTCTCGTTCAATGCATCCAAAGTCAAATCAAGAGACTCAAAATAGATATAAAAAAACTTTCCAGACATGTTAACAAAATTATTAGCAAAAAATATCGATAGATGTAAAGTTGATATATGGTCTCAGGATGAAACTAGAGTTGGGCAACAAGGTAGCTTAACTCGTATATATGGGCTAAGCGTGGCACTAGACCCCGTAAAGTTCGGCAACAGCAATTTATTTCAACATATATTTACGGAGCTGCTTGCCATGAGACAGGAGAAGCTTGTGCATTAATTTTACCATATGCAAACACACAGGCAATGAATAAATTCTTAGAAGAGCTTTCTCGCAGTATTCAAGGCAACCGACATATAGCTTTACTAACGGATAATGCAGGTTGGCACACAGCCAAAAAACTAACTGTGCCAAGCAATATCACTTTGATACTGCTTCCGCCCTATGCACCGGAACTTAATGCAATGGAACAAGTTTGGGAATGGATTAAAAATCATTTCTTGTCTAACCAATGTTATGGTGTATATGAAGATATCGTTACTATGGCTTGTTACGCTTGGAATCAACTTGCTCATAATGTAGATTTAGTCAAATCAATTATGTATAGAGATTGGATAAATACACCGTGTTCATTATTGCAATTGGTATAAAACAGCAATTGAGCAAAGAATTGCATTTGCATCAGCTAAATCCATTTTGGACGAAGCCACTCAAAGACTTCTTGCTGCCTGAAATCTAAAAATATAGCTCTTTTTGATACTATTTTACTTAACTTGACGGTGCCCTTAGTTATATTACACCGCAGTGGTACTCATGTTGATTTATTCGAGTAATTTAAAACAACTCTTAACTATAAGGAAGGTTATTTTATGGTAGAAATTTTTGGATTCTTTACTATACTAACAACAATTTAACTTAACAGGTAGAGTATTATTATGGCTTTACATTTCAAAGCACTAGAGAATATAGTTCTTAAACCAGTTATTACAGTATTTGGTGTTGGGGGAGCTGGTGGTAATGCGGTAAATAATATGGTACTTGCAAAATTACAAGGAGCAAATTTTGTTGTTGCTAATACTGATGCACAATCACTAGAACATTCTTTATGTGATAATAAAATACAGTTAGGAGTTGCTATTACTAAGGGTCTTGGAGCTGGTGCATCTCCAGAGATTGGTGCTTTAGCCGCTGAAGAATCAGCTAACGAGATTAAGGGATACTTAGAGGGTAGCAATATGGTGTTTATCACTGCCGGGATGGGTGGAGGCACTGGTACAGGTGCTTCTCCGGTTGTTGCAAAGATAGCCAAGGAACTAGGAATTCTTACTGTCGGAGTGGTAACTAAGCCTTTTCATTTTGAAGGAAAGCATAGAATTAGAACTGCCGAGCAAGGTTTACTAGATTTACAGAAATTTGTTGATACTTTGATAGTAATACCGAATCAAAATTTATTTCGTATAGCAAATGAGAGTACTACATTTGCAGATGCCTTTAAAATGGCAGATGATGTATTACATGCTGGAGTTAGAGGGGTTACTGATTTGATGATCATGCCAGGGCTTATCAATCTAGATTTTGCCGACATTAGAACGGTGATGAGCGAAATGGGTAAAGCTATGATGGGTACAGGGGAATCCTCTGGCGAGGATAGGGCAGTTAAAGCTGCTGAAGCAGCTATCTCTAACCCATTATTAGATCATAACTCAATGCGTGGTGCTAGGGGGGTTTTAATTAACATTACTGGTGGTACGGATATGACATTATTTGAAGTTGATAGTGCTGCTAATAGAATTAGAGAAGAAGTAGGTGATAGCGATGCTAATATTATTTTCGGCTCTACGTTTAATCCAGAATTAAATGGTGTTATTAGAGTATCGGTAGTTGCTACTGGTATTGATGCTGATCACTCAATAAGTAGCAAATCCCAACCTATTGAATTAATAGCAAGTACTACTACGAGTTCTGAACAGATGGATAGTCAGTCCAATTCGATAGAAACAACAATATTAGAAGAAATTCCAGATTTTGCTCAATATACTGGTGAAAAGCCTAGTTTAGTGGATTCTGAAACACAACATTTAAATTTAAGTGTTCAAGCAACATCAATTGATATGCTAAATCAGCACACTATAAGCAGTAATGATACAAAATCATCTTTACTAAGTAGAATGTGGAATTCACTCAGATCTAATACTACTCAAACTCAGGAGCAAATAAAAAAGCCTACACCCCCTATTCTTCAGAAGGATAATGTAGAAGTTGATATCCATGATATTCCAACCTTTCTAAGGAAACCAAAATAATTTGTTAACATAATTTATTTTTTTATGAGAGATTTTGTTAGGGTAGGCTTTTAAATTACCCTACAATTTTCAACAAATATATTTTACTAAAAATATTTATTGTCTATTATCATCAGATTATCCTATAAGTATAGTGTGCAAAATGACAAAACTAGATTTTAGACATATTTCATCTGTAATAGATGATTATGATGTTTTTTTATTTGATCTTTGGGGAGTGGTAGTAGAAGGTAACCAAATTTATCCCGGAGTAGTTGACAATATTAACAAGATACTTAAACAACAAAAGAAAGTTTTTTTTGTTACTAATGCCCCACGCAACACATTTTCCTTATTTACTAAAATTAACAGCTGGGGCATTAACGCAACGAAAGAAATGATTATTAGTTCTGGTGAAGTAGCAATTGATATGATACTAGAAAGTGATAAAAGATTTGGTATAAAAAATCCTATAGTTTATCATCTTGGTCAAGAAAATAACGATCTTATGGACGGATTACAGACGCCTACCACCACAAACATAAATGAAGCTAATATTTTGCTGTTAACGCTTTATCGTGATGAAGGAAAAATTGGATATTTAAATGAGTTTGACGATTTATTAAAAACTGCAGTTAAAAGAAACATGGTTAGCATATGTGCGAACCCAGACCTTGGAATTAGACAACAAGGAATACAGAGATATTGTGCTGGATACTTTGCTGCAAAAATAAAACAATTTGGTGGTGAAGTAATTTTTACCGGCAAACCCTATATAGAAATATATCATAAAGTATTAACCCAATTACCAAATATTGCATTGGAACGTATTATTATGATAGGCGATACTTTCTATACTGATATTTTAGGAGCGAATAAAGTAGGAATTAATTCAGCTTTAGTATTAACAGGTAATGCTACAAAGTTTCATAACCAGTATCATACTATTGAAGAAAAAATGTACCATTTGGAAATTGCAGCAACTGAGCAGGGAGTAATGCCAAATTTTGTTATTCAATTGACTGCAGATTGACTCAGATAGTTGCCTCTTGCAAATACTTGCGGAGGCACCGTCAAGTTAAGTAAAATAGTATCAAAAAGAGCTATATTTTTAGATTTCAGGCAGCAAGAAGTCTTTGAGTGGCTTCGTCCCAAATGGATTTAGCTGATGCAAATGCAATTCTTTGCTCAATTGCTGTTTTACTATATCTTCCAACATTTACGGCAAATATATTTCTGACTTTTCCCATCAGTGATAATTTACAGTGGGCTGAATTAGGATGCTTAAATTTAATTAATATCTTCTCGTTGCGCCTAGTTGGTTGATGAGCATTCTCAACACGATTATTTAGTCTTTTATGAGTGCGATGCTCAGTTTTAGGGCACATAAGCTTAATCGGCTTAATGTAACTTCTGAGCTTATCAGTAACAATTACTCTTGGAGCTGGATAATGACCCAATAATTTTGATAAAAAACGAATAGCTGATTTTTTGTTACGACGCTTCTGCAGTAATACTTCTAATTCATGCCCCTCAGAGTCAACAGCTCTCCATAATATCAATACCTCGCCTTTAATCTTAATATTCATCTCATCTAAATGCCATTTATCAGTTGGTTTCCTCTCGCGCTTTCTGATAACATCTTGAAAATAAACCGCAAATTTATTGCACCAAAATCTTACTGTCTCATGACTTAAAATAATACCTCGATAGGCCATCTGTTCTTGTACATCTCTGTAACTATTATTGAATCGATGATATAACCATACTGCATGGCTAATAATGCTTACTGGAAAACGATGTCTCTTTGGGGATTGAATAATACACATAGCACTGAAATTTAGGTAACAATTGTTACTGATAATCTATAAATTATTCCCTACATTTGCTCAATACTTAATTTACATTTCTCTTAACTTGACGGTGCCCCTAGCTCTTCCTGAAGTTATATACTCTTCTGCTTTGAAGAATTGTTTTTTGAAAATATCATGGATTCGCATGCGTAACTATACTGTATGTACGCCTAGCATGCTCACCATTCATTTTCAAATCCAATTCTTCAAATCATTTGAGTATACTATCGTCTATCAACTCTTGAAATCATAGCAGTATATCAACTCGGGAAAATGAATTTTCAATTTACGCAGCGAGCTTATCTCTCAATACTTCAATTAATTTATTAATTGCTTCGTTAGGATTTATATTCTCAAGAATTGCAAGCTCCCCAGCTAGCCTATTTAAGGCTGATTCATAAATAGTCCTTTCACTATAAGATCGGTCACTATCAACATTCTTATAGAGATCTCGTACCACTTCTGCTACAGATACTACATTACCAGAATTTATTTTACCCTCATATTCTTGTGCTCTTCTACTCCACATCCTATTACCTTGCTTAGCTTTACCCTGAAGCGTTGAATATATTACAGCTAAATCAGTTTTACTAACAAGTTTTCTAAGACCCGAAATAGCAGCTCTGTTTACCGGTACTTTCAAAGTCATTTTGTCTTGAGGGAATGATATTACATAAACCTTAATATCAGTACCAGCTATGACTTGGTGTTCTACATTTACTATCTCTCCAACTCCATGAGATGGATATACAATTCTTTCTCCTACTTTAAATTCAGACGATGTTGACATGCTTACTCCTTTCCATTATAAAAACTTAGACCATGGTCAATTGATTTGAATTTGTGTCAGTGAGTTGCAAATAATTAAATCATAACTATAGATATTTTGCAAATCACAACACTAAAGATAACACTCCCTAAATATACTTGAATGTGACTCCAAATGAGATTTGAAAATGAGGAGAGAACACACTAGACGTACATACGGTACGGGAGTCCTTGATATTTTCAAATAACAATTCTTCGAAACAGAATTAGTATACAACACAGACTAATTTTACTCTGTGGTAGTATAGCATATTTTAGAAGGATAACAAAGTATAAGTTATAAAAAAATATTACCCTACCTAAAACAAAAGAAAAATAAGTTGCCTTTTGCTCTAATATTGGTTAGTATCTCAGCTCTTTAGGCTAGGTAGCAAAGTGGTAATGCCGTGGACTGCAAATCCTCAATGCGCCGGTTCGATTCCGGCCCTGGCCTCCATTAAAACAAACTGTACGTAATATGGTAGAGTTTATCGAACAATTCCTAGAAATGATTATAGCGGAGCGTGGTGTAGCTAATAATTCCGTACTTGGCTACAAAGGTGATCTGTTAGATTTCCAGAAATTTTTATCACAGAATAAATTGTTAGAGCTGAATATTAAAGCTGAAAATATTAGAGACTGGATAGAATATTTGGCTGGAAATGGCTTGCAGGCAAGATCAATCAACCGGAAGATATCCACTATAAAAAACTATTATGAATTTTTAATTAGCGAAAAGCATACCAATTATAATCCTGTTTTGATGGTAGATTTACCAAGATATCAAGCTAAACTTCCTTCTACATTATCAATTGATAAAATCAAAGATTTACTTTTCTATTGCAATCAAGACAAAAACCCTGATTCCATACGCCTAAAAGCAATGATTCATTTATTATATGCAAGTGGGTTACGTGTTTCTGAGCTTGTCAGTATAAGGTTAACTGATATTTTAGTAAATCAAATGTCCCAAAATATTAGAAAAATATTTTCAATAATCGGTAAAGGTAATAAAGAAAGAATGGTGATAATCAATGAACAGGCTAGCATGAGTTTGTCCGATTATTTAACTATTCGTAGTAAATTTATAAGCAAAAAACACCCTAAAAGTCAAATTTATTTATTTTGCTCTTCTTCAACTAATAGTCATATGACTAGGCAGAATTTCGCAATTCTGTTAAAACAAGCATCTATTAAGGCTGGGCTAGACCCAAGTAATATCTCCCCACATACTTTACGTCACAGTTTTGCAAGCCATTTGTTAGAAGGCGGTGCAGATCTTAGGGTAATTCAAGAACTACTTGGACATGCTGATATTAGTACTACCCAAATTTATACACATATACAAACAAAGCATCTAAAACAGGCTTTAGATCATCATCCGCTTAAATTATCTACACTCAAATGATGTAAAGGGCACCGTCAAGTTAAGAGAAATGTAAATTAAGTATTGAGCAAATGTAGGGAATAATTTATAGATTATCAGTGACAATTGTTACCTAAATTTCAGTGCTATGTGTATTATTCAATCCCCAAAGAGACATCGTTTTCCAGTAAGCATTATTAGCCATGCAGTATGGTTATATCATCGAGTCAATAATAGTTACAGAGATGTACAAGAACAGATGGCCTATCGAGGTATTATTTTAAGTCATGAGACAGTAAGATTTTGGTGCAATAAATTTGCGGTTTATTTTCAAGATGTTATCAGAAAGCGAGAGAGGAAACCAACTGATAAATGGCATTTAGATGAGATGAATATTAAGATTCAAGTCGAGGTATTTATATTATGGAGAGCTGTTGACTCTGAGGGGCATGAATTAGAAGTATTACTGCAGAAGCGTCGTAACAAAAAATCAGCTATTCGTTTTTTATCAAAATTATTGGGTCATTATCCAGCTCCAAGAGTAATTGTTACTGATAAGCTCAGAAGTTACATTAAGCCGATTAAGCTTATGTGCCCTAAAACTGAGCATCGCACTCATAAAAGACTAAATAATCGTGTTGAGAATGCTCATCAACCAACTAGGCGCAACGAGAAGATATTAATTAAATTTAAGCATCCTAATTCAGCCCACTGTAAATTATCACTGATGGGAAAAGTCAGAAATATATTTGCCGTAAATGTTGGAAGATATAGTAAAACAGCAATTGAGCAAAGAATTGCATTTGCATCAGCTAAATCCATTTTGGACGAAGGCACTCAAAGACTTCTTGCTGCCTGAAATCTAAAAATATAGCTCTTTTTGATACTATTTTACTTAACTTGACGGTGCCGTAGCGGGATATAAAAAAACTTGATTATCGAGTATTAAATTATAAAACTACTTGACATGGTTTTTTTTATAGTTTAGGTTGCTTGGAAATGAGCATGGGTATTAAATGGATGCAGTAAATTCTTCTTGTAATATGTGGAATAGGGCTAGAAATAGTAAATTTAGACACGTTGTTTGGCCTATTAGATCTAACGAATTAGTAAAGTTTATACCTATGGCTTTACTAATGTTTTGTATTCTCCTTAACCAAAATCTAGTACGTAGTATCAAAGATAGCTTGTTAGTGACATTAATTAGTACGGAAGTTTTAAGCTTTATAAAACTTTGGGGTGAGATGCCTATGGGTGTCTTATTTGTAATTCTTTACTCCAAACTTTGTAATATTATGACAAATGAGCAAGTGTTTAGGATAGTAGTATCTTTTTTCTTGGGATTCTTCATATTATTTGGTTTTGTGTTGTTTCCATACCGGGAATATCTTCATCCAGATCCTGAAGTAATAGAATATTATGTTACCGTACTTCCACATTTAAAATGGTTTATCATCATTTGGGGAAAATGGAGTATTGTGTTATTTTATATAATGGGGGAGTTGTGGCCAGTAATTGTATTTACACTATTATACTGGCAACTTGCTAATAAGATTACCAGTATTGAAGAAGCTCCAAGGTTTTATACGTTTTTTTCCTTATTTGGTCAAACTAACTTACTAATATCTGGCAGTATAATTATATATTTTGCCAAAGGTGAACATTTTTTGTTACCTCTATTTTCCCATCTTAACGACAAAATAGAAATTCTCCTTAAATCGTTTATGCTAATCATTATAATTTCTGGCCTAATTTGTTTAATCTTGCATAGATTTGTTGAATTGAAAATTATAGAAACTACTAAAAATATTAGATTCAAAAATAAAAGAACCGATATACTAAAATTGGGGTTAGTTGACAGCAGCAAAATAATTTTTACATCTAAATATTTAGGAATTATTTGTGTATTAATGATTTCATATTCCATGACAATCAACCTAATTGAAGGATTATGGATGTCTAAAACCAAGCAATTATACCCTAGTACCCAAGCATTTATATCTTACACTGGTGAGGTGTTTTTTTGGACAGGAGTACTTACTTTAATTTGTGCTTTTCTAGGTAGTAGTTTAGTTAGGGTTTGTGGTTGGTTTTGGGGAGCAGTGATCACCCCTATCGTAACACTGTTATCAGGTATGATGTTTTTTACCTTTGTTGTACTAGAAAAACCTTTATTGGCAATTATGACTGGTCTTAGTTATTTTTCTCCATTAATGATAATTGTTTTTGTAGGTGGTTTGTGGCATGTTTTAGGGAAAAGCGTAAAATATTCATTGTTTGATTCTACTAAAGAAATGGTATATATACCTCTTGATAATGAAATGAAAACTAAGGGAAAGGCAGCAGTAGATGTACTTGGATACAAAGTAGGAAAATCTTCTGGAGCAATTATGCAATTCGTCTCTTTCAGTATTTTCCCAAATGCTGTACATAACGATCTAGCTGGTTTTCTGATGGTTGTTTTTTTTGTTGTTTGTATAGTTTGGATTTTGGGTGTAAAAGTCTTAAATCGATATTACAAAAACTTACTAAACCTGAGTTCGATGTAACAAGTTACATCGAATATAGAAACAATCAGGTTTGAAGCGGTTCTTCACCTGATTGTTAAATATTCATTTGCTAATAATTTTATTTTTATACTTATAAAAATAAAATTATTAGCGGTAATAGATTAAAATGCATTCGTAGAACCGCTGCAAGAATGCATTTTTTATTATAAGAAGCCAATTCGATATAAGAATTATTAATTCTTATATCGAATTAAGGTTACTAAGGTCTAACAATTATAATCCTTAAAATTGATTATTTGTGCTGTCTTAATATCTATATTAGAGTGGGAGGTGCACACAATAACTCCACCATTATTTGCTTTCAAAATAATCAAGTTATATAGTAATTCTTTGTTTTCTTGATCTAGGTTTGCTTCTACTTCATCTAATAGCCATAAATTTGACTGGCAAGCAATGAGTTTTGCTAAGGCAACTTTCTTTTGGTTACCAGCAGACAGCTTGTAACATTTCTCATGCAAAATATTATGTAACTTGAAATAGTATATCGAAGATTCTAAAGCTTCAAGGGAATCATAAATTGTAGACCAAAATTTTAGATGCTCTAATACAGTTATTTGGGATTTTAATCCAAGATTATGTCCAATATAATTACAATAAGGTTTCTTTAAATATTTACAGTTCAATGTTCTATACAAAACATTGCCACTTGTTGGATTTTGTATATTAGCTACAATTCTAAGTAGTGAAGTCTTCCCGCAACCATTTGCTCCCTGTAAATAAACTATAGATGATGGTAAAAAAGTCATACTAATATTAGTGAAGATAGTTTTTTCGTCTATAATAAAAGTGAGTTGTTCAAATGACAGCATTTATACGATTCTAAGAAATTTTTTATATAATTTACTTCAAATATTTATTTTTTCAAGTTAAGTTAAATGAAAGGCTTAGTGGTAGGTATTTTTAAGTGTATACTCAAAGTATGCCAATTCGGGATAAGAATTAACTAATTCTTATCCCGAATTGCCTTTAATATAAGGAAAAATGCATTCTTAAAGCGGTTTTGTAAATGCATTTTAAACCTTTCTAAAGCTAAAAATATGATTTTAATTTTTTAAAATCATGTTTTTAGCAAAATATTAATTTAACAATCAGATGCAGAGCCGTCTCAAATCTGATTGTTTCGATAATTTCACCGAATTTGGTATAAGAATTGACAAATTCTTATACCAAATTCGCGTAAACCCTAATGATTAAAAAAATTGGAGGAACGGGAATGAATCCTGATTATCTTAAAGAAATATCTGTAGGAGATAATCTTTATAAAATTTTTGATATAAATAAAGCGGCAAGTGATATTAATCTTGAGTTAAAGCGTCTACCTTATAGCTTAAGGATATTATTTGAAAATGTCCTGCGTCTAACTGGTAATAAAAAAAACTTGTTACTATTTAAAGAATGGCTTAAGGCTAGAAAATCTGACGCTGAGATACCGTTTATGCCGGCTAGGGTACTAATGCAGGATTTTACCGGAGTTCCTGCTATTGTTGATTTGGCTGCTATGCGTGATGCTATAAAAAAACTAGGGGGTAATCCATTAAAGATTAATCCTCTGATCCCGGTTGACCTTGTCATAGATCATTCTGTACAAGTTGATTATTATGGAACAAGTGATGCGTTTGCTAAGAATGTCAAAATGGAAGTAGCACGGAATCTAGAGCGTTATGAATTTTTGAAATGGGGGCAAGAAGCATTTGATAATTTTAGAGTAGTACCTCCAGGAACAGGAATCTGTCATCAAGTTAATTTGGAATATTTAGCCAATGTTGTGTGGAGCAAACAACAAAATGGTGTAACTTTCGCTTATCCGGATACATTAGTTGGCACAGATAGTCATACTACGATGATTAATGGTTTAGCAGTTCTTGGTTGGGGAGTTGGGGGAATTGAGGCTGAGGCGGCAATGCTCGGTCAACCTTTATCAATGATTTTACCAGAGGTAATTGGCTTTAAGTTAACTGGCTCTTTAAAGGGAATGATTACTGCTACAGATTTGGTGCTAACAGTTACTCAAATGCTAAGAAAGAAAAATGTAGTCGGCAAATTTGTTGAATTTTATGGAGCTGGGCTTTCCTGCCTTACATTGGCAGATAGGGCGACTATATCAAATATGGCTCCTGAGTATGGTGCTACTTGTGGGTTCTTCCCAATTGATAATGAGACTATAAAATACCTTAATTTTACAGCTAGAGATCAAAATAGAATAAAGCTAGTAGAGCAATATGCTAAGCTACAGTTATTATGGTTTGATCCAATAATTACTCCGGAATATACTGATATATTAGAACTGGATTTATCTACTTTAGAACCTTCCTTAGCTGGACCAAGACGTCCGCAAGATAGGGTTAACCTAAAAAATGCTGCTAGTAATTTTAAAACTGAACTACCTTCTCTAACTAGAGGTGATGTTGATATTGATAAAAAGTACCCTGTTGATGAACAATATAGTATAGGGCATGGTGATGTCGTAATAGCTGCAATCACAAGCTGTACAAATACTTCGAATCCTACTGTGATGATTGGAGCAGGCTTGCTTGCTAAGAAAGCAGTAGAACTTGGGTTGATGAAAAAACCATGGGTTAAAACTTCGTTAGCTCCTGGTTCAAAAGTAGTAACGGAATATCTGAAAAAAAGTGGACTTGACCAGTACCTAAATCATTTAGGTTTTAATCTTGTCGGCTATGGTTGTACTACTTGTATAGGCAATTCCGGTCCGCTTATGCAGGAAATAGAAGAGACTATTGCCGGGAACAATCTTGTTGTTGCTTCGGTGTTATCTGGTAACAGGAATTTTGAAGGAAGGGTACACCCTTTAACAATAGCTAGTTATTTGGCTTCTCCTCCCTTAGTCGTTGCTTATGCCCTAGCAGGTACTATGAACATTGATCTTAAAACTGACGTGATAGGTAAAGGTCATAATGGTAAGGATATATATCTTAAGGATATTTGGCCAACCCACCAAGAGATAAAAGAGTTAATAGAGCAATCTATTCACTCTAAAATGTTTAAAGACAAATATAGTGAGGTATTTTTAGGTGATAAAGAGTGGCGAGATATTAAAGTAACTAAAACTGATACTTATAATTGGAGCAAAGATAGTACTTATATCAACAATCCTCCTTATTTTGAAGGTATTGAACATATATCTAGTAACTTGCACAATATAGAATCTGCTAGAATATTAGCTATTTTTGGCAATTCTATTACGACTGATCATATATCTCCAGCCGGCAATATTAGTAAAACAAGTCCTGCTGCTAAGTATTTAACTGAGCATGGCATTCTACCTATTGATTTCAATTCTTATGGATCACGGCGTGGCAATCATGAAGTAATGATGCGAGGTACTTTTGCCAATAATAGGATAAAAAATGCCATGTGTCCCGGAATTGAAGGAGGGGTAACTATAAACCAACTAGGTAATCAAGAGAGTATCTATGATGCTGCAATGGATTATAAAGCTCATTCTGTGCCTTTAGTAATTTTTACAGGTAAAGAATATGGCTCTGGTTCATCAAGAGACTGGGCAGCAAAAGGTACTAGTTTACTTGGAGTAAAAGCAGTAATTGCTGAAAGTTTTGAAAGAATTCATAGATCAAATTTAGTGGGTATGGGTGTTTTACCGCTTGCTCTTGCTTCTTCTACTGTAAATGACTTAAAACTTGATGGTTCTGAGTATGTCACCATTACCGGCTTGAGTAATGAAATAACGCCTTATGAGCAACTTAATTGTATCATAAAGAGAAACAGTGGTATAGTTGAGACTATTAAAGTAATATTACAAGTTTTTACAGATAATGAGATAGACTATATAAAATATGGTAGTATAATGCATCTAGTAGTTAAAAATTTAAGAGATGAACATGGATCAGGAGATTAAGAAATATATAAATGCAGGGAAAACAAACCTTATAGTAATTTATATATTATTTCTGTGCGGAGTAGTTGCACCGTTATTACCTATTATTGGAGCAGTTTTTGCATATATTAATAAGGATATTAAAGATGGACTTTTAGCTAGCCATTACACTTTTATATTACGTACTTTTTGCATAGGATTTATTGGTATTATAATATCTATGATAACCACTATAATACTAATTGGTCCGGTGTTATACGCATGCTTGTTTGTTTGGTTTATATTAAGAATCGCTATAGGTCTCAAATATTTGTTGAATGATACAGGACATCCAAACTATATGACTTACTGGATAAAATAATGTTTCTTGAAACCGTACTTGGAAAGCAAACTAAATATGCAGATTTGTATGACAATAGTTTACTACACCCAATCAGTCGTAAATTTGCTAGAGATAGCTTACAGATAGTAGGTTCTTTGCCGTTTAATGGATTTGACATTTGGAATTGTTATGAAGTTTCTTGGCTAAGCCCAAGTGGTAAACCTGAAGTAAAAATATTGGAGTTCATGGTAAGTTGTGAGTCGTCTAATATTGTAGAATCAAAATCACTAAAGCTTTATTTAAATTCTTTTAATAATACTAAGTTTGATAATAGAGACCAAGTAAAAGAATTAATTGCAAAGGACTTAAGTTTGGTATTTCAAGCACCTGTAACTGTTTCTATAAAAGATTTAGAATCATATGAGGGAATAAAGCTGCAGTCCTTTTCAGGCATAAATTTGGATAAACTGGAGGTGACAATTACTAGTTTTGAGACTAGTCAAAATTTGCCAAAATTGTCTGAAGACAATACGCAAGTAGTAGATGAGGTGCTATATTCTAATTTGTTAAAATCGAATTGTTTAGTTACTAACCAGCCAGATTGGGCATCAGTACAAATTAGTTATAGAGGCAAGAAAATTGATCATAGTTCTTTGTTAAAATATTTATTATCATTCCGTAATCATAATAAATTTCATGAACAATGCGTTGAGCGTATTTTTTGTGATATTAATAAGTTTTGTACTCCCGATCAATTAACTGTTTATGCGAGATATACAAGACGTGGTGGCATAGATATTAACCCTATACGCTCCAATTGCAACCTAGAGGTTACAAACCTTAATAATATAAGACATATTCGTCAATAATAATGCTTAGTGGTAGTATCAATTTAGAGTATATTTATATTAAAATGGAGAAAATATGGGCAAAAATAAGTTAAACTCAAATAAAAAACTACCCCCGGATATTCAATTAAAGGACAATTCAGATAGTTCTGAAATGAAATCTGAAACAATAGACAATTTGGTTAGTCAATTATCGAGATTATCAAAAGAGTATACTGATATAGTAAATTCTGCAATTTCTAAAAATTTAGCAGTTGTTAATAGTCGTATTAGAGTAACCGAAGATATATTTAATCAACTCTTATCATCGATGAGTAAAGGGATGCAGGAGAATGTTGTCCTTACTAAAGATTTGTTAAAATGTAAGGGGTTACCAGATTTAGCTTTGTACAGCGGAAAATGTTTGAAATATATTGTACTAATATGATGAATTCTTCCATTGAGGTTGCTCGTAATATACGAAAATTTGAATAGGTAGTAAGTTTGGAACAATTCCAAAATTGAGGTTATTTAAGAGTGTTAGATGTTTGAGCGATTACTTGATTTTTCTTCTATATATTTTATTATGCAAGGGATGGTAGTAACACTGAAATACAGTATAGTTTCAGTGTTATTAGGGTTGATTATTGGTATCTTACTAGCAATTTGTAAGGTAAGTAAAAGTTGTGCGTTAAGACTGTTTGCTAATTTCTATACATCTGTTTTTCTTGGTACTCCGTTACTTATACAACTTAGCATAATTTATTTTGGTTTACCTAGTGTAATTGGCATTAAGCTTGGTGTCTTCGTTGCTGGTAGCATAGCTTTCTCATTAAACTCCGGGGCATATGTTTCGGAAATAATTAGAGCTGGAATTAATAGTGTTGATAAAGGACAGATTGAGGCAGCTAAAGCATTAGCTATACCCGAGAGATTAATGATGAAAGATATTATCTTGCCCCAAGCCATAAGAAATATCTTACCTTCACTGGTTAATGAGCTTATTAATTTAATCAAAGAATCATCAATTATATCAATGATCGGTGAAATGGATTTAATGCGTAGAGCTCAGTTAGTATCGCTTGAAAGTTATACTTATTTTACCCCTATGTTAATAGCAGGACTTTGTTACTATGTTATGGTAATAATTATCAGTAAATTAGCTAAAATTATTGAAAAAAGACTAGTAATTGGAGTGGAGTAACCCCAATTCGGGATAAGAATTGACAAATTCTTATCCCAAATTTGCATAAGTAGGATTTATTTATAATATGTACTTAAGTGAAATATGTATAAAACGTCCAGTATTTGCAACAGTATTGAGTCTAGTGGTTGTTATTTTAGGGGCGGTATTTTTTCCTAAACTGCAAATTAGGGGTATTCCCGATATTTCTTTTCCTGTAATAACAGTATATGCAAATTACCCTGGGGCAGATGCTCTTTATATGGAGAAAGAGATAACAACTCGTATTGAGAAAGCACTAAAAACTGTCAAGAACCTTGATACTATCACTTCACAAAGCTATACAGGTAGCAGTCATATTACTTTAATATTTCTATCATCGGCTGATATAGAAACAGCCTTAAACGATGTTAGGTCTAAAATTTCTAATATAAGTTCCATATTCCCCCAAGATATGAGCATGCCGTATGTTGCTAAGATGGATGCAGATAATTTACCTAGTTTGTATTTAAGTATCAGTAGTGATGTATATGATGATTTACAATTAACCCAAATTGTTCAAGATAGCGTAAAACCCATTTTAGAAAAACTTGAAACAATAGGTCAGGTTGAGATATATGGTGCTAAAGAGTACTCTATGCGTATAGAACCAGACCCGGTAAAATTATATCAGCATAAAATGTCAGTGTTAGAAATGGAGAGTGCTATAAAAAAACAAAATATCTATTATCCAGCAGGAACTATTAAAACAGCTGCACGTGATTTTACTGTAAGATTAGATGGCTCTTTAAGTAAACCGGAAGAGTTTGAAAAAATTATACTAAAAGTGAAAGATGCTAATATATTAAAGTTACGAGATATTGCTAAAATATATTTAGCCCCTCCAGATACTGAGGTAATTTTTAGATATAACGGAAAAAACTCTATAGCACTTGGTCTTATAAAACAATCGAAGGCAAACATATTTGATTTATCCCAAGAGGTTAGATATTCACTAGATAAAATAAAAAAAAATCTACCTAAAGGTATAACAATTGATATAGCCCATGATTCATCAATTCCAGTTAGGGCTTCAATCAGATCAGTGTTCTTCACTATCATGGAAGCATTAGTTTTGGTTATGGTAGTAATATATCTGTTCTTGGCATCAGTAAAAATCACCCTCATACCATTTGTAACTGTTCCGATATCATTAATTGGTACATTTATTGTTATGTATTATTTAGGATTTTCTATCAATATATTTACCCTTTTAGCAATGATATTAGCTATTGGCTTGGTAGTAGATGATGCAATAGTAATGTTAGAAAACATTTTTAGGTACAATGAGATGGGGCATTCTCCTATAGAAGCTGCCTTTCTTGCATCTAAGGAAATTGGTTTTGCCATTGTAGCGATTACTATAACACTTGTTTCAGTATTCTTACCAATAGGTTTGATAGATGGATTTATTGGTAAGTTATTCATTGAATTTGCTTGGACCTTAGCATTCTGCGTTTTATTTTCTGGTTTTGTGGCGATTACTTTAACGCCAATGATGGCAAGTCGCATGATTGGTAAAAATGATCGACCTCCTTTAGGGTTTTTAGTTCAATTTGATCAGTTCATTAAATTAGTACAAAGCAAGTATTTGTACTATTTAAATCTTGCTCTTGATCATAAAAAGAAATTCTCACTTATTATTGCACTATCTTTAGTTGTACTAGTTGTTAGTTTGATCTTTGTCAAAAAAGTTTTTATTCCCCAGGAAGATGATGGGTTTTTACAAGTTTTCTTCACTGGTCTTCAAGGTTCTAGTATTAAACAATCAGAGAAAACAGTAGTGGAAGCTGAAAAAATACTTAGTTCTCATAAAGATATAGCCGGTTATTTGACAATAATTGGCTCTGGAGGTAGTAACAGTGCTTTTGCTTTCGTACCTCTTAAAGATTGGAAAGAAAGATCAAAGTCACAAGAAGCTATAAAAAATATGCTTAATAAGCAATTTCAACAAATAGCAGGAATGTCGATTTTTGTTCAAAATACACCTTCATTGGTTAGTGGTAATGCTAGAAATGCTGTCGAATTTACTTTACAGACCTCACTTGAATATGATGAGTTAGATCAAATATCACAGAAATTTGTTAATAGAATGAAGAAATATCCAGTTTTTATCAATGTAGGTAGTGATTTAAATTCTTCTATGCCGACAATTGACGTAATTGTTAACCGAGATAAAGCTTATCTGCTTGGTGTGAGTTTAGAAAATATAGGGATAACATTGCAATATTTGCTGGCAGGAAGAAAAATTGGTGATTTCAGAATGGGCAATAATCTGTATGATATAACTATGCAATATAACCTAAAATACCGTAATAGTACCGATCATTTTAGTAAGATACTGATACCAACCAATAAACCAACTAATAATTTGCTGCCATTAAGTGTAGTTGCTAATATGGTTGAGAAAGTGTCTATTGAGTCTTATAACCACTATAATAATTCTAGATCGGTAACGATTTCGTCAGGTTTAGCTCCAAACCAAAAAATTACCGATGCCATAAATTCGATAAATACTATAGCTGATGAATTATTGGATAGTAGCACAACTATATTAGAATATATTGGAGAGATTAAAAGAATGACAGAATCACAAAGTAATCTTATTGTTACTTTCTTATTTGCTTTGTTGTTTATTTATTTAGTGCTTTCGGCCCAATTTGAAAGTTTTACTGATCCTATATTAATACTTATTGCTGTACCATTCTCAATTACTGGAGGGGTATTAATGCTCTTAATATGTGGTAATACGCTTAATATGTATAGTAATATTGGTTTGATCACTTTAATTGGTTTGATAACAAAAAATTCTATTATGATAGTAGAATTTGCTAATAACTTAAGAGACCAAGGACTAAGTGTTAGAGAAGCTGTAACTAGAGCCTCTAGCTTAAGACTTAGACCTATTCTAATGACTACTCTATCAACTATTTTTGGTGCAATGTCATTAGTGATTAGTTCTGGAGCAGGAGCAGCCGCTCAAAATTCTATTGGTTTGGTAATAGTTGGTGGAATGAGTATAGGAACTCTTTTCACTATATTTGTTATTCCAGTTTTATATCAAAGTTTTAAAAGGGAATATATTCAAATAAATGAATTGAAGAATTAGATAATTTTTTACAAAAAATCTATTAGTGGGGGAATAATTTTGATTATACTAGGAATTGACCCATCTTTAGCTGGTATGGGATGGGGGGTAATCGATACCGCTCCTCTGAAATATTTAGGTAGTGGGGTCATAAAGACTAAATCAAGCGAAGCAATGCATAAAAGGCTAGCTTTCATTAGCTCGTCCTTGCAAAAGATAATAGTACAATATAAACCTGCTATTGTTGCTATGGAGGAGACATTTGTTAATATGAATAGTGTTTCATCTTTAAAATTGGGATATGCTAGAGGAGCAGTCATGTCACTTATAGGAGGATATGATATTGCTTTTCAAGAATTTAAACCTAATGTTATCAAAAAATCTGTAGTGGGTTATGGTCATGCTGAAAAAAATCAGGTTCTGCAAATGATTAAACTTTTACTACCAGGAGCAATTGCAATCAGTAACTTTGATGAAGCAGATGCCCTTGCAGTGGCTTATGTTTGTTGGGCTTATACCTCAAAACCTCCTATAATTGAATTATAGCAATTCTTTACCTTTTTCTTCTTCTTTTTGCTTACCTTTAAATTTTGTCAGAAACTCATCTGTTATGTATATAAGACTCATACTAAAGCTAAGGAATGGAGAATCTAATATAATAGTACAACTACCATCGGCAAATCTAATCTCCTTATTACCTAATACCAATTGCAATAATGAACACGGTGTATTTATCCAATCTCTATACATAATTGATTTTACTAAATCTACATTATGAGCAAGTTGATTCCAAGCGTAACAAGCCATAGTAACGATATCTTCATATACACCATAACATTGGTTAGACAAGAAATGATTTTTAATCCATTCCCAAACTTGTTCCATTGCATTAAGTTCCGGTGCATAGGGCGGAAGCGGTATCAAAGTGATATTGCTTGGCACAGTTAGTTTTTTGGCTGTGTGCCAACCTGCATTATCCGTTAGTAAAGCTATATGTCGGTTGCCTTGAATACTGCGAGAAAGCTCTTCTAAGAATTTATTCATTGCCTGTGTGTTTGCATATGGTAAAATTAATGCACAAGCTTCTCCTGTCTCATGGCAAGCAGCTCCGTAAATATATGTTGAAATAAATTGCTGTTGCCGAACTTTACGGGGTCTAGTGCCACGCTTAGCCCATATATGAGTTAAGCTACCTTGTTGCCCAACTCTAGTTTCATCCTGAGACCATATATCAACTTTACATCTATCGATATTTTTTGCTAATAATTTTGTTAACATGTCTGGAAAGTTTTTTTATATCTATTTTGAGTCTCTTGATTTGACTTTGGATGCATTGAACGAGAAGTAATCCAGCTAAAACCAAGGCGGTGCATAGTATTGTAGACTGTTTTTAAAGCACATTTAGCACCATATTCCTCAACTAACATGATATGTAGCTCCTTTCCAGTTATATACCCACCAGTTTTACTTTCACTGAGCGTATTGATTTTATCAAAAATAGCAGACTCTTGTATACTGTTAATCTTCCTAGGGGCACCGCTTCTTTGTGATTCAAATAATCCTTCAAAACCATGATTCCTAAATCTTCTGAGCGATGATTGCACAGTTTTCCAGTGTGACTTCACTATTTCAGATATGGCTTTAAAAGATTTGCCTAATTGAAGGTGATACATCGCCAATAAACGTATACGATTTCGACCATGCGGTTCATGTTTCATCATTTTTATAAAATCATGACCATGAAAACCTTGTGGTAATATTAACCTAGCCATTTGAGTACCTTTTATCAGTTAAAAACCCATCTTAGACCACTGCGTTAATTATTGCAATTGGTATAACCAATGTTATGGTGTATATGAAGATATCGTTACTATGGCTTGTTACGCTTGGAATCAACTTGCTCATAATGTAGATTTAGTAAAATCAATTATGTATAGAGATTGGATAAATACACCGTGTTCATTATTGCAATTGGTATAATAGATGGTGGTATGTCCACCGATATCGGCTAGCATGAGAAGATATCAAACGACCCCACGGTGCTATTTCTGTCAAGGAGATGGTATTGATGTAAATTGTAATCATCTTTTGCCCCCCTATTATAATAAACTATTGACCCCTCTAACCACATAAAAAAATTAGTTAATGTTGGTTGAAATTCAGATAGAATTTTCTAAAATTATTAGAATTTTTAATTCATACCATAGTCTATTATTTTAATCTTTAATCTACATCTTTGCCTCCTCTAAAACTTTTATTACCAATTTCTATGATTTGACAATGATGCGTTATCCTATCAATAATTGCCTTTGTTGCCTTAGGATTACCAAATATATCCCCCCATTCTTCAAACCTTAAATGGGTCGTTACAATGAACGAAGATTGTTCGTATAATTTAGCAAACAGCTCAAATAATAAGAATCTAGCCTCGGCTTTTATTGGTATATAGCTCAGTTCATCTATCCAATAACATTTACAAGATTCAACAAATGAGGTTTTGTCGTATGTTGTAAATGGTAAAAGAATTAGGTATAATAAAATAAAAAATATAGCTATTAGAAATAGACCTATTAATTAACGTACTTATTTTTATATGATGAAAATTAACCAAATAATATCATTAATTAAAAACTTAGAAGAAGATTACACATTACTATTTCATGACGTTATTGGCAGTTTTATTAGCGAGATAACCGATCCGGATAATTTTGATGAAAATTCAGCAGAAGTTAATCTTCTAGAGTTAAGTAATAAATTAGGCGAGAATATTACCAATTATATGATTTATGGTGCAACAGAGTTTTTTCTGAGTAACGAATATCCACATAGGATTACTAAAACACATTGGAATTGTATTGATCACTTGTTAAAAACTCAAGGGGATTCTTTTACTGATATGGACAAAAAGTATTTGCTAGGGTTACGAGATTCTTACATGTGTATTTATAAAGTAGCAGATGTACATAGAGGAAAGAATCTGACTTTGACTAACATGATTGAGAGCAAGCACAAACCAATTATCATACAAGGCATAGACAGTAACCAAGATATAGAGATAGGAGATATTATAGGGTGTCGTGTAGTGAAGGTAAATCAGGAGTATTTACTATCATCAGTTTGTTTAGTATTAACTTCTAAAGCAGTGAGCAACGCTATCAAGATGATAAAACAAATATCTAAGATGGCGTTAACCAAAGAAAGTCTTAAATTATACATGAAAATTTATAAAGACCCTGAATTAATGTTTAAAAAGATGTGGGCTAAAGAAATCATGGAACAATGGTTCTTATATGCTAGAGAACCTTACACATTAAATTGATTAATACCATAAAGGTTTCGTTATAAAAACTAAACCTTCATACAACCAAGTAAATTATCAAATAATAAAAAAAATATGACCTTTAACCCTTTGAGCAATACAACAACTGAAAGTATTAATAGGATTTTAGATGAGCATAAACTACCTAGAATGAGGGTAGGTACTGATGACTTTAAAACGTTATTGTTAAATAGTGATGTATTTGTTGATAAAAGCTTAATGATCAAAGAATTACTAGAAGACAGTGGAGAAGTAATTCTAATTACCCGACCAAGACGTTGGGGTAAGAGCTTGAACATGGATATGATTAGAAGATTCTTTGAAATGGAAATAGATGAAAAAGGCAAGCCTTTAGCTCAAGAAAAGAGAGTAAATCATAAACTCTTTACTGGAGGCATAGTAGATTTGGACTTTGATGAAACCAAAGAGTTACAGCCTTTAAAAATATCCATTCATAAAAATATAATAAAGCGTCAAGGTCAATTTCCAGTAATATATATAAATTTTAAAGAAGTGAAGGGGAATAATTATAAGGAAATTGTTAGTAGCATTATAGATCAAATAATAGAATTATTTGAAAGATTTAATTATTTAGAACAATATATTCAAGAAGATAATAAATTTTTCAGTATTCCGCAAAAAGTAAAGTTAAAAAATTATCTAAGTGGTGACATTAATATAAGCTATTTAAAAAATAGCCTGAAGTTTTTAAGTCAAATATTGTATAAACATTTTAAACAAAAAGTATACATATTAATAGATGAATATGATACACCAATTAATAATGCGTATTTAGAATTTGATCATAAAACAAAAGAATTTGAGCAGATTCTTAAGTTATTTAGAGGAATATTTGGGAGCAGCTTAAAAACGAATCCCTACTTAGAGAAAGGCGTAATTACTGGGATATTACGGATAGCTAAGGCTAATTTGTTTTCAGATTTGAATAATGTTACTGAATATACATTACTTGATGATGATTGCTCTAAGTTCTATGGCTTCACTCAAGCAGAGGTAGATGATTTGCTTACAAAAGTACCGCTCGACACTAATACTGAACAAATTAAGGATTGGTATAATGGTTATACATTTGGTGGAGAGGTCATGTACAATCCGTGGTCACTAATGCAATGTTTAGCACACAAAGGTAAGCTTGATTATTATTGGCTAGATAGTGGAGGCACAGGTCTTGTTGATAAAGCATTATTGTCAGACGAAATGCAAGAAGATTTACAGAGCTTAGCTGCTGGAAAAAGTATTATCTCACATATTACCAAACAAATAAGTTTTGCTGATATCAATAAGCCAGTAGGATTGCTCAGTTTATTACTGTTCAGCGGTTATTTAAATCCTACTGCCAAAATATCAGAAAAAAATATCTATGAGCTATCTATCCCTAATTATGAACTAAAATATATCTATGAAACAAGAGTACTACAATGGGTTACTGATCAATTAAAAATTGATAGCTCTAGATATTATTAGTTTATTGCCAACAGGTAAAGTAGAGGAATTTAAAGAGTGTTTACAAGAATTGTTGCTAAATTCTACTAGTTTTCATCAAACAGGAGAGAAAAAGGCAGAATTATTTTATAGCGGCTTTATGCTTGGTTTAATTAATATGTTAGCACCTAGTTCATAATAGCAAGTGAACAGGAGTCAGGAAGTGGTAGAGCTGATATTATCATGATCCCCAAGGTTGGTAAAGAAGATAAGGCTATTATTATTGAGTACAAGATCGCCAAAAATACAGAAGATTTAGCCTTGGTAGCCCAAATGGGATTAAAGCAAATTATAGATAAGCAATATGATGTAAAGGTTAAAGAATATTCTTACGTCAAAAAGATCATTAAACTTTCTCTAGCTTTTTGTGGTAAAAATATGGATTTACAATATCAGGTTACAGAGCTTTAGTAATAGACTGTAAGCGTTTGAATAATCAGTAATTTTATGTCTATCGTGGTTTTGAAATTGTCCACTACGCCCCGCCATTTTTGTACAAGTTGTCGTTTTTTCAAAAATATCGAACGGGAAACGTAGAGAGGTCTCAAGTTTTTTGCCCCTTAGTTTGAGGTTCTGAAATACGAAATTTATCATTTTGCGTTTTTGAGGGCTTTCAGAACCTTTGAAGGTTTCATAGGCTTCAGAAGCTAGAGTTATTAGCATTGTAGCCGTATCAGTAAATTTATCGTCTGCTTCCTCATAAACTTTAAGTAAACGAGCAATTTCATATTGACGATCTTTTAATTGTTGTTTCTTTGCTTGGAATTCTTCTTTGCTTAGTTCGCTGCTTAATCTTAAATCAATTAATGAATTTAGTTTATTTTCATTTTCTGTATGTTCTTTCTTTAAAGTGGCCGTCGCTTGCCCATGCTCATCTTTTTTTAGCTCATTTGTATTTTTTCAATAGGCAAGGGTCTCTTTTAGCATTTCCAGGTCTTTCTTATTACCTATTCTTTTAAAAACCTCTTCTATTTGCTTTAAAACCTCATCTTCCCTTATATATATTTTCTTGTCTAGGTTATGTGGATCCCAAGTAGCTAAATATGTCCATTCATCCACTTCACCATTTGGATATGTTTTACTATGAATTTCAGATGTTACCATTTTGCCAGTTACTGCACAGGTGATTAATCCTCTAAAGAGGAAATCTTTCCCACCATATTTGAATGGCTTCTTCTTCCAACCTCAACGTACATCTTTACATGCCATAAAAATCTCTCTTGTTATAATAGGTCGATAACCATGTGACCACATCTCTTCTTTTACTCTCATCTCACCGTAATAAAATGGTTGTTGTATTAAACGATGTATAACTGTTTTATTTAGGTGACAATCCTTTTTACTTCTTAAGCCTAATTCTTTAGCCATGTTTACCATAGACCTAAGAGTATACATTCCTGTTGCATATTCTTCAAAGAGTTACGCAAATTGTTAAATCTTGTCTTTTCGAACCTAAAATTAAAAGACGGAAAGCTAAACTTGATGCTACGTCCACCGTTTGATGCATTCGTAAAATGCACTAAAATCGGAGAATGGCTGGGGCGGATGGATTCGAACCACCGAATGACGATACCAAAAACCGTTGCCTTACCACTTGGCTACGCCCCATCATTAAGTACTAGTGTATAAGTGTACACTTAATATATACAGAGCTTATAACAACAAACATTTCTTGAGTCAAATATTCTTTTTAATTTGACTATTCTTAATACGATTTTTATTGGTATTGTAGACATAAAATTAGCTTTTTGAACAGGCTAATACCAATTGCAATAATTAACACGGTGTATTTATCCAATCTCTATACATAATTGATTTTACTAAATCTACATTATGAGCAAGTTGATTCCAAGCGTAATACCAATTGCAATAATTAACGCAGTGGTCTAAGATGGGTTTTTAACTGATAAAAGGTACTCAAATGGCTAGGTTAATATTACCACAAGGTTTTCATGGTCATGATTTTATAAAAATGATGAAACATGAGCCGCACGGTCGAAATCGTATACGTTTATTGGTGATGTATCACCTTCAATTAGGCAAATCTTTTAAAGCCATATCTGAAATAGTGAAGTCACACTGGAAAACTGTGCAATCATCGCTCAGAAGATTTAGGAATCATGGTTTTGAAGGATTATTTGAATCACAAAGAAGCGGTGCCCCTAGGAAGATTAACACTATACAAGAATCTACTCTTTTTGATAAAATCAATACGCTCAGTAAAAGTAAAACTGGTGGGTATATAACTGGAAAAGAGCTACATATCATGTTAGTTGAGGAATATGGTGCTAAATGTGCTTTAAAAACAGTCTACAATACTATGCACCGCCTTGGTTTTAGCTGGATTACTTCTCGTTCAATGCATCCAAAATCAAATCAAGAGACTCAAAATAGATATAAAAAAACTTTCCAGACATGTTAACAAAATTATTAGCAAAAAATATCGATAGATGTAAAGTTGATATATGGTCTCAGGATGAAACTAGAGTTGGGCAACAAGGTAGCTTAACTCGTATATGGGCTAAGCGTGGCACTAGACCCCGTAAAGTTCGGCAACAGCAATTTATTTCAACATATATTTACGGAGCTGCTTGCCATGAGACAGGAGAAGCTTGTGCATTAATTTTACCATCAGGTTGGCACACAGCCAAAAAACTAACTGTGCCAAGCAATATCACTTTGATACCGCTTCCGCCCTATGCACCGGAACTTAATGCAATGGAACAAGTTTGGGAATGGATTAAAAATCATTTCTTGTCTAACCAATGTTATGGTGTATATGAAGATATCGTTACTATGGCTTGTTACGCTTGGAATCAACTTGCTCATAATGTAGATTTAGTAAAATCAATTATGTATAGAGATTGGATAAATACACCGTGTTCATTATTGCAATTGGTATTATTTTAAGTCATGAGACAGTAAGATTTTGGTGCAATAAATTTGCGGTTTATTTTCAAGATGTTATCAGAAAGCGAGAGAGGAAACCAACTGATACATGGCATTTAGATGAGATGAATATTAAGATTAAAGGCGAGGTATTTATATTATGGAGAGCTGTTGACTCTGAGGGGCATGAATTAGAAGTATTACTGCAGAAGCATCGTAACAAAAAATCAGCTATTCGTTTTTTATCAAAATTATTGGGTCATTATCCAGCTCCAAGAGTAATTGTTACTGATAAGCTCAGAAGTTACATTAAGCCGATTAAGCTTATGTGCCCTAAAACTGAGCATCGCACTCATAAAAGACTAAATAATCGTGTTGAGAATGCTCATCAACCAACTAGGCGCAACGAGAAGATATTAATTAAATTTAAGCATCCTAATTCAGCCCACTGTAAATTATCACTGATGGGAAAAGTCAGAAATATATTTGCCGTAAATGTTGGAAGATATAGTAAAACAGCAATTGAGCAAAGAATTGCATTTGCATCAGCTAAATCCATTTTGGACGAAGGCACTCAAAGACTTCTTGCTGCCTGAAATCTAAAAATATAGCTCTTTTTGATACTATTTTACTTAACTTGACGGTGCCTTATGGTGTATATGAAGATATCGTTACTATGGCTTGTTACGCTTGGAATCAACTTGCTCATAATGTAGATTTAGTAAAATCAATTATGTATAGAGATTGGATAAATACACCGTGTTAATTATTGCAATTGGTATCAGATATGGCTTTAAAAGATTTGCCTAATTGAAGGTGATACATCGCCAATAAACGTATACGCATTTCGACCATGCGGCTCATGTTTCATCATTTTTATAAAATCATGACCTTCAAAACCTTGCGGTAATATTAACCTAGCTATTTGAGTACCTATTTATCAGTTAAAAACCCATTTTATAACACCGTGTTAATTATTGCAATTAGTATAAAAGAATAATTTTTATAAAAAATTATAACATCTTTTCTAATATGTGTTAGAATCCGATATAGGTAAGCAATTATTTAAAACTAATGGATAAGCTGTTAAATTCTGTTCAAGAATATATTAAGTCTGGTGAATATTTTGTTGATGCGAAAAGATGGTATAATTTTGAATATATATATCCACTTGTACACAGAACATTTTTGTTGATATTTAGTGTAGTTCTTTTTGTATTATTTCTAAGTGTGGTGATTAATTTTGAGACTTTATTACCAGTAAAGCGTCAGGTGAGATACGCAATTAGTGCTAAATCCCTTAAAAGTGTAACAATAACTAACGCTAATCATATTAAGCATAATGCAATTAATTCTATTGCAGATATTATGATTAGAAATTACGTTATACATAGAGAATCATATGACTATGACTTACTTCGTCCTCAGTATATATTTATGCAAAATAATTCTACGCGTATAATATTTAGACAATTTGCCAATTTTATGAATATTGACAATCCATCGTCTCCAGTTATGCGTTACCAAAAGTCCTTAAAGCGTTCTGTTAATATATCATCAGTGGTTTATCATAAAAATAATAAGGCTGAAGTTACATTTACATCTTTGGCAAAAAACGCTTCTAATGATATTTTAGAAAATATGGTGTGGCAAGCTACAATAAATTTTGAAATAGATGCAATTAATATACATCTACCGCCTAACTCAAGATTTAATTTTGCTGTTACTGGTTACAAACTTAAGTTAATAGAAGATAAAAGTAAAAAAATAAGATGAAGCAACTAATAATATTTTTTATAGCAGTATTTTTTGTAAATACTGCGTTAGCCGTTAGGGAATCTAGACCAATGCCGATTGATAGTAGAATCAGGGTAATGGTTTATAGTCCTGATGATGTATTTAAGTTTACTGGATATTATGGTTATCAGGCTAGTATAGAGCTAGCAAATGATGAAGAAATAGTTAGTATTTCCATGGGAGATACCACTTCTTGGCAAATAGTACCAGCGGGGCATAGGATATTCATTAAACCGATGGAACAAGATGCTACAACTAATATGACGCTTATTACTAATAAGCGAACTTACTTTTTTGAACTATATGCTACAGAAGCCTTAGATATGAGAGATCCAGATATGGTTTTTAATTTAAGGTTTATTTATCCTGATGATGAAAATTCTGGAGATCACTTACAAAATTACGTTACATCTTCAGCTAACCTTGATTTATCGCATCCTGAAAAATATAATTTTAATTATTCCATAAGTGGTAATGAATCGATTGCACCAATTAAAATTTTTGATGATGGAGTGTATACTTACCTACAATTCAGAGATAAAAATGCTGAGTTACCAGCTATTTTTGCAGTTGATGAAGCTCTTAGAGAGTCGATGGTAAATTATAGACTCTCACAAGATAACGCTAATATGGTGATTATTGAACAAGTATTTCACAAGCTGTCAATACGTCATGGTAAAAAAATAGTATGTGTGTTTAATGAAGCATTTAAGCCGTATTAATTAAGTTAAGTAGCAATGTTTTTAGAAACTATATATATCTCAAAAATTTTATATTTTTTTACACTACTAGTGTTAGTTAGTGGTTTGTTTATAATGCTAACCAGTGATAATTATGTTCGTAAAATTATTGGGCTTAGTGTAATGCAAAGTTCGGTGCTAATTTTTTACCTTATGCTTGGTAAGGTAAGTGGAGGTATTGTACCAATTGAACGTACAACACTACATAGCTATTCAAGTCCACTCCCTCAGGTGTTAATGCTCACGGCTATTGTTGTTGGATTTGCTACTTTATCATTGGGTCTTAGCTTGATTTACCGTATTTCTAAGCAATTTAATACTATATCAGAAAGTGAGATTAATTTTAGTGAAACGACTAATGATCGAAGTGAATGACATTAATTAAACATTTTCCTGCTTTGCAAGTATTGCTGCCATTTTTTGGAGCGTTATTCTCAATACTCACTTTTCGCTATAGGCTTGCCACTCGAATTATAGCAGTTATTTCGATTGCACTAAGTTTATTTTTAAGTATTTGTGGTTTATCAGCAATTAATAAAGGTGCGGTGTCATATGATTTTGGTGATTGGCATGGTCCTATAGGTATTGAATATAAGCTAGATTATCTGAACCAACCTATAATCATCTATATTAATTGCGTATTATTATTTTTTCTAATTTTTTGTAACAAATTGCTTACAACTACCGTACTTAAATTTATTGATAACAAAAGGCAATCGTTATTTTACGCAGTTCTATTATTTGCCCATAGCGGCTATCTTGGTATATTAAGTACTAATGACCTCTTTAATCTTTATGTATTCATTGAAATATCTTCATTAAGTACCTATGCACTAATGGCACAGGGTAATAACCCCAAGGCTGTCATCGGTGCTTTTGATTATCTGATGCTCGGTACGGTTGGGGCAACTTTGATATTAATAGGCATTGGATTTTTATTAAGCAGCATAGGCAGCCTTAATATGTTAGACGTTTCAATGCTTCTTAAGACGCATTATGACTCCAAAATAGTGATGTTAGGCATTAGTTTTTTTCTGATTGGCTCTATACTAAAAACAGCTTTTTTCCCTATGCATTTTTGGATGATCAGAGCCTATAGTTCAGCTGCTCCGGTTATTCTGACATATCTTGCTAGTATATCCAGTATAATTGGTATTTATATAATCTTGCGGTTCATTCATTTTACTATTGATTACAATGTGATCATTAAGTATCTATCAAATTTTATCAGCTTAATCGCTTTGATAACTACTACTTTATGTACATATTTTGCTTACAGAAGTCAAAAAGTTAGAAATATTGTTATATATTCTTCGGCGGTACAAATTGGTTATATGTTTTTGCTTTTAGTTATTCCTAGAGGTGAATCACTGTTATTTCCCTTTTTGTTTGCTGATAGTATTAATAAGATTGCTTTATTTCTGATCATTGCTTATTCTGATATTTCGAAACCGTTGAATATGTTATGGCGGGTCTTGGTAGTTTTGAGCCTAATTTGCAGTTGTGGTTTGCCAATAAGTAGTATGTTTTTCATTAAGCTTAGTATTTTTGAGTTGTTGGTTGTGGAAGATATGTGGCTAGAGTTTGTTATTATTGTCATAAGTTCTGCTATGTCGTTACTTTATCATTATAAAATTGCCAAAAAACTATGTTGGGATCACTATGATTATACACAATTAAAATCGAACACTAAGTATTGTGGACTAATTTTTATTAGTATAATACAATTTTTTCTACCAATATTCTTAAACCAATTACAAATATTAGGGGGACAGTAATGTACCCTTCTGTTACCCCTAGTTTTTTGATTTTATCAACTTTACTGCTAGCTATACTAAATTTAGTTACTCCCTTTATTAGTAATAGTGATAATAATACGCGTAACTCCTTATTAATTACTATTAGCAGCTTCTTTTTTGTCAATATTTTAATTATTGATTGGTTATTTCTGAAAGGTGTAAAAGCAAATCTGTCAATAAACATATATGGTAATTTTTCTATAGGGCTGCATTTAGAAGCACTCAGTCTCATTTTCTTAACTTTACTGAGTTTCTTATGGATTTGTGAGTTAATTTACACCACCAAATATTTGGCAATTAATAATATTGATAATTCCAGTCGTTTTCTATTCTTCATTAATCTAAGTGTGTTATCTGGTGGGATGGTAGCATTATCTTCAAATCTTTTTACTATGTTTATTTTTTATGAAATATTAACATTATCAACTGCTCCATTAATTGGTCATAGTGGTGGAGATAAAGTTATGGTCGGGGTCTATAAATATTTAAAAATATTGATGATCTCGGGGATATTACTATTCTTGCCAGCCTTAATAATTATTTATGCTAAAGCAGGGCATGGTGATTTTACATCACAAGGTTTTATCGAACATTATTTTTCCAGGAATCAAATAATAATTTTATTATTAATGTTTATTTTTGGCATATCGAAGGCAGCCTTATACCCTTTGCATCAATGGTTACCAGCAGCAATGGTAGCACATTACCCAGTAAGTGCCTTACTACATGCGGTGGTAGTGGTTAAAACTGGGCTTTTTTGTATCTATAAGATTCTGATATATATTTTTGGTCTTAAATATTTACAATCTATTTTTGCAGAATTTAATTGGATTCTTTTCTTTCCTATTATCACCATATTTTATAGTTCCTTTAAAGCCTTAACTAGTGATAATATTAAGAAGATTCTAGCCTATTCTACGATTAACCAGTTAGGGATAGCTTTATTGAGTAGCTTCATGTTTACCTCAAAATCTATAGGAGCTTCTATCCTACATTTATCCTCACATTCATTCACTAAAATCTGTTTGTTTTATGGGATGGGAAGTATTTATATCTTAAAGAAAACTAACCAAGTCTCTGACCTGATCAATGCTGGTAGAGAAATGCCAAAAACTAGCCTTATGGTACTTATTGCCAGTTTATCCTTAATAGGCATTCCTCCTTTTGGTGGTTTTATTAGTAAATTTTATATTATGTTAGCTGCTGCAGAACAAAATCAAATATTAGTTATGGTAGTACTAGCTTTAAGTACGCTGTTCTCTGCACTGTATTTAGCAAAGCTGATAATATTTATTTATAAGCCTATTGATAATAATTCAAAAATATTTTCTATAGAAAATAAATTACCTAATTCTATGCTATTGAGTTTAGTTATATGCTCGTGCATGGTGGTATTATTTTATTTTATACAGATTTTTATTAAGAAGTTTTTTGTATTTATAACTTGAATTCGTGGTGATAGAATTGATGTCATTCTCGCATATGCGGCAATCTAAAGAAATAGACAGGAAGGGTGTTTTAGACATTCTATATCTAGCACCAAAACAGGGGTGCTAAAATAACTTAACACAAATATAAAGGAATCAGATGAACATAACTTATATTTTATTAATTATTACAATAATTATTGCATTGTTTCATAGAGATAAAAAGTTTTTATACATAAGCATCATTATAACAAATATTGTAGGATTATCTCAGGGCGTAATAAATATCGTTGGATTAACTTTGTTGTGTTGCTTTAGTATAATGACATACTTATATTTTCACCTTAATAATGTCAATAAAGTTTTAAAAATTCTATTCTTTATAGGAATATCCTCTTTCATAGCTGGATTTGCTTTTCATTTAATACCAGGCTTCTTTAATATATTAGTTTTAAATAAAGTCCAGCTTTCTGAGTTGTCACGTCCATTTTCTATGTTTTTAAATTTTGACAAGACTATGTCTGCACTAATACTCTATATCTATAAGTAATTTTTATATTTTAGAGAAAACTATAGATGTAAAATCTTTAAAACAAACAGCTTGTTTTCTTTTACTTTGTATTGCAGGAGTTTTAATCCCTGCTTTTATTAGTGGATATGTAAAATTCGATCCGAAGATACCAAATGTGTTATTGATTTGGGCAATTAATAACTTAT
Source organism: Candidatus Tisiphia endosymbiont of Neophilaenus lineatus (assembly GCF_964264975.1). Taxonomy (NCBI): domain Bacteria; kingdom Pseudomonadati; phylum Pseudomonadota; class Alphaproteobacteria; order Rickettsiales; family Rickettsiaceae; genus Candidatus Tisiphia; species Candidatus Tisiphia endosymbiont of Neophilaenus lineatus. Next base: position 498,130 of record NZ_OZ183649.1, read on the forward strand.
TCTTTGTATGTATGGCAGAGGAAGTAATTTTTCGTGGATTCTTACAGAATACCTTAAAAACTTTATTAGAACCACTTGCAGGATTTAATATTTTAGGGATAAGAGGTAAAAATGCTCATATTATTATTGCATCTTTTATATTTGGTTTAGCTCATTTTCAAGGGGGTAGCATTTATATAATATTAGCCACGATTTGTGCTTTATGTTACGGATATACTTACGATAAAACAAATAGGATCATATGTGCAATGATGGTGCATTTTGGATTAAATTTATTCCACTTAATGTTATTTAGCTATCCTGCTGCAAATATATAAGTCAGGTTAACCTATCTCTTCATCAAATTGAGGCTAAATAATGAGAAATGCATTTTATAAAATATTTTATATTATTGTAATAATCTATCCTATAGTTGTTGGCATATTATTAATTAACAACAAAGATGAGATGGTAGTTAATCTATACAATAATAGTTTTGTTATTAATTTTAGTAGTGAAAATAAGTTAATAGCACTTGCTTTTATTGTTGTAACGCTGGCTACTAACTTATATGCCATAAGTAAAAACAGAAAATTTGAGGTAGTTATAGGTAGCCTATATTCAGCTAGTTCTTTGGTCTGTTTATTTGCTGGGGATTTTGTTTCGCTGTTTGCTTCTCTAGAAATGATGATGATATTTGCTGCTTTGTTGATTTTTCATGGCAATTACAAAAATAGTGTTAGAGCAGCAAGACAATATTTGCTTACCCATCTTATAAGTGGTAGTCTTATTTTAATAGGGATTAGTTATATAATTACTCACACCTCTAGTTCACAAATTATTTCTTTTACCTCATTGATAGAAAATCAAGAGGCTGGTTTTATATTTTATGCTCTAATACTTTGTGGTTGTTTGATTAATGTAGCTAGCATACCTTTTTCTGGATGGATTGTTAATTGCTATCCATTTGCTTCAAGCTCAGGGATGATATATTTAACTAGCTTTACTAGTAAAATATCGATAATTATACTCCTTAAACTATTTAGTGGCTTAGAAATACTTAAATTCTTTGGATTATTAATGATTATATATGGCGGGGTTTATTCTTGCTTAGAAGATAACATCAAAAGATTAGTAGGTTATCTTACTGTTTCTCAGCTTGGATTCATGCTAATTGCTATTGGCACAAAATCTCAACAAGCAAATTTAGGAATCATAGTTTTTCTTTTTGTCCATATACTGTATAAAGCTTTATTTTGTTTATACGTTGCTATATTAATAGACAAAGAAAAGATAGAAAATTGTTCTGAAATAAAAGGAATTTACTCGCCCAAAAGTCATTTGTTGTTTGTTAGTTTAATAGTTAGTGTATTGTTCATTATAGCCTTGCCTCCTTTTGCTAGTTTTGTTACCAAAATTGTTGTAACCAATGCTTTGGAGCAAGATATTAATTATTATGCTATTTTCCTACTCAAGATTGTCACATGCATTGCTTTATTTTCTGCGGTTAAATACAAATCTTTGATTAGTGGTTTTTACCTTAAGTTAAATATTCTAACTAAAGTTAGTTTATTTGTCATGCTATCGTTTTTATTAGCAACTAGCTTTTGTTTAGAAGAAGGTTTGAAACTAGTATGGTCATCTTATCCTATTGAAATAATTGATACAAATTGGTTGGATTTAGTAAAACAAATGGTACCTATAGTAATAGGTATAATATTCGCCTTAGTTCTTAGTAAAACGATTTCTAGGCGTTTAACTACCAACATAAATTTAGACTTATTTCAGTTTATTGAAAATAATATTCGTCGTATTTATTCTAAATATCACTTAGTGGGGCAGGGGTTTCATGATAGACTAGGGGCGGAGTACCCTGTTTTTAAGAGAGTAGAAAAAAATACTTTACGTAAGATGAAATCTTGGCATAATCAGTCAACCGGTTTGTTGGTAGTAATGATATTATTAATTATTTTTACCATATTATTGATTACAAGTAGTAGAGGAGAATAAAATGAAGCCACCCATAGCTAATAAGATCGATTATAGCTTTACATTGCACGGTCAGAAAATTACAGATGAATATCACTGGCTTAGAGATATCAAATGGCCTAATGTTAACGATAAAGAAATCATAGAATATTTACAGGCAGAAAATAAATATTCCGAGCAATTTTTTCAGCCGTTACAAGAAGAAAAAGATAAAATCTTTGAAGAATTAAAAGTCAGGATTAAGCTTGCTGATCAGTCAACTTATGTAAAAAAAGATAATAATTATTATTATACTAGAACTGAAGAAAATACCGAATATCCGATATATTGCCGAAAGATAGGGTCAGTAGATGCTTTGGAAGAAATTATATTAAATATCAATGTTCTTGCCAAAGATAGTAAATTTACTGATGTAGGGCAAGTAGCCGTTTCTCCTGATCATACTTTACTAGCTTATAGTGTTGATTTTACCGGTGATGAGAAATATACAATTAAAGTCTATAATTTAAAGACCAAACAATATCTACCAGATGAAATAGATAACGTTAGTCGCCATATAATTTGGCATGAAGGTTTGAAAGGATTCTTTTATATGCCGATTAATGAGAATTCTCGTTGTGATAAATTAATGTTCCACTCTTTAGGTGATGTAATTTCCAATGATAAGTTAGTACATCATATAACAAATCCATTATATCAGTTGAATGCAGGCAAATCATCTAGTCGACAATATATTTTTATTGATATTTCTGGTCATAATGAAAATGAAATATATGCTATAGAAATGAGTGATCATAGCTTCCAGCCTAAACTTATTAGAGCTGCAAAGGATGGGATTTTTTATAATGTTAAGCATAATGGTGATAATTTTTATATTAATACCAACGAGGGGGCAAAGAACTTTCGTATAGTATTAGTAAATGTACATAATTTTCAAAATGATTTATGGAAAAATGATTATATACCGGAAGACTCGGATAAATATTTGTCAAGCTTTGCCATCACTAGAAATTATTTGATAGTTAATTATCGTGATCAAGGATTACCAGTTATTAAAATAAAACATCTTAAAGAACAGGATGAAAAAATTATCCACTTCCCAGATGCTGCTTTTACTGCCTCAGCCATGTCTACTAACTTTGATGAAGATGATATTCGAGTAAATTATTCTTCACTTGCTAGACCAAACACCACTTATAGTTATGATTTTAATAGTGAGCAACTGTCAATATTGAAAGTACAAGAAATCCCAAGTGGCTTTAATCCTGAAGAATATAGGGTAGAAAGGATATTTGCTGATAATGATGGGGTTAAAGTACCAGTTACCTTATTATATAAAAAATCGTTATTTAACAAGGATGGAAAGAATCCTTTATATTTATATGGCTATGGTTCATATGGTGTTAGCATACCAGTATCCTTCCGGAATACAGCTATTTCTCTTGTAAATCGTGGATTTGTCTATGCCCTTGCCCATATTAGAGGGGGAGATGATCTCGGGCATGATTGGTATGAGGCTGCCAAGTTCCTCAATAAAAAAAGAACTTTCGATGACTTTATTGCGGTTAGTAAAGAGCTAATTAAAGAAAAATATACTAGCCAGGGTAATATAGTAATTTGTGGTGGAAGTGCAGGGGGGATGTTAATTGGTGCGGTCATTAATAAACAGCCAGAATTATTTAAAGCGGCACTTGCCCATGTACCTTTTGTTGATGTATTAAATACTATGCTCGATGAACAATTGCCGTTAACCACCGGTGAGTTTAAAGAGTGGGGGAATCCTAAAGAATTAGAATATTTTAACTATATCAAGTCTTATTCTCCGTATGATAATATAAAATCCCAAAATTACCCAAGTCTATTTATCACTGCTGGAATCTCTGACCCTAGAGTTGGCTATTGGGAAGCGGCTAAATGGGTAGCAAAGATTCGAGCAACAAAACTCGACGATAATATATTATTGCTAAAAACTAATATGGATTCAGGGCATAAAGGTTCTTCTGGTCGTTTCGATCATCTAAAAGAAGCAGCTGATGATATAATATTTATATTTAGGGTTTTTGGTATAATCAATTGATTATATTAAGATTATTATTAACCAGCTATTGACTTGTATTTTTATAAATGGTAACATGAGATTTATGATTTACACAATAAATAGATCACTTAATTTAGAGGATTTACAATGACTAATAGTACTGCCCAATTTGTAGATTTTATGAAATTCTGAATCCAGAAGTTTACATAAATTCCGTAAAAAACTTACCTGTTATGGATTTTTCTGCTATGTCAGATACTATCAAGAAAAGTACTAAAATACTTACTACAACAAATCAGATTGTTACTGAATCACTGCAGTCTATGATCCAAAAAAATTCAGAGGATTTTCAAAACAATGCTATAAATATGCTGAATTCTACACAAGATGCAATAACTTCTGGAGATTTAAACCAAATAGCCGAATGTCAGCAAAAATACCTTAAGTCGACTTGCGAAACTTCAATCAATAACATTAAAGAGTTTGTCAGTATGGCATCTGATATTTCAATGAAAATGTTTGATGCCATAAATAGTATGACAGGAGAGATGACTAAGACTTGTGATAACATAAAAAACAAAGCTTAAGAATTATTAAAGGGTATATTTTATAACTTAAATACGCATAAATTAAAGAGCTAACTAAAGATAGCATTACAATACAACTCACGAGAACCTTAGATTATAGAAATGTCAAAAGATAATTTAGATACTGACAGAAATACCGATAATAAATTTGTTGAAACAGAAGAAGAAAGAGAAAAACGACTGGATCGTGAAGAATCAGCTAGGAAACTAAAGGCAATTCTCTTTGTATTTATACCGCTTTTAGTTGGTTTCCTAACCTGCACTTATTTCTTTCTTAATTCAATAGAAGAAAAAAGTAAACTACTAAAAGAACAAACAAGTCAAAATATATCAACACCAAATAGCTCAGCAAAATAGGTGGATTTGGCTAAAGAAATTAATTTATTAGTTGAAAGGACAACATAAGGCTGTTTTCAGAAGTGATACATTTCAGAAGTGATACAGGTTGCACTTATCATCTTATACTCAGCTAGAACTGCAAGAATTAAGGTCTCGCGACCTAAATATTTCAGCTGCTCCGTTACTCATGTACGCCACGCCACTCGACTTTGCTAATGCTACCTCTTTTTGAAGTTATACTATCGTCTATCAACTCTTGAAATCATAGTAGTATATAGAAGCATAGTACCCTACATTTATATAACCACTATTAAAATGGCTGCTGATCGTCTATTAGCGAGGAGTCGCGAAAAAGCGGCGACGCGGCAATCTAGGATACGCGAAGCGTTACTCTAAAAAAACAGCTTCGCTGTTTATACCAATTGCAATAATTAACACGGTGTTAATTATTGCAATTAGTATAAATTCTTAGAAGAGCTTTCTCGCAGTATTCAAGGCAACCGACATATAGCTTTACTAACGGATAATGCAGGTTGGCACACAGCCAAAAAACTAACTGTGCCAAGCAATATCACTTTGATACCGCTTCCGCCCTATGCACCGGAACTTAATGCAATGGAACAAGTTTGGGAATGGATTAAAAATCATTTCTTGTCTAACCAATGTTATGGTGTATATGAAGATATCGTTACTATGGCTTGTTACGCTTGGAATCAACTTGCTCATAATGTAGATTTAGTAAAATCAATTATGTATAGAGATTGGATAAATACACCGTGTTAATTATTGCAATTGGTATAATACACATATATCAAGCCAGTTTTTACTTACGTCTAGACCTATTATTTTATTCATGATATAATCTCCTTCTTCTTATTGTGCAAGGCTGCTCTTTTTAAGACCACCTTCTGCAATTTGTTCAAGGTAAACTACCAAAAAGAGGGTACTTATTCTCTTAGCGACTATTTTAGTCAAGATCTATTCAAGTCACCCTCTTTAATTACTTATAACACATTTGTAAGATATAAGAACCTAAGACAGGGTAATTAAAAGCCTACTTGCGGCTTTGAACGCAAAATAATAGACTAGTGCTATTAAACAAAAAAACATGGAAAAGTGATGTACCCAACAATAAGATTAAGAAGAAATAGAAAAACGCGGTGGCTAAGAGAATTAGTAGAGGAGAATAGGCTTGGCGTGGATGATTTAGTGCTAGCATTATTTGTGGTTGAGGGCGAGAACCAGCGTCAAGAGATCAAAACTATGCCTGGCATATATAGATTATCTATTGATCAAGTAGTATTGACGGCTAGGCAGGCTTATGCAAATGGCATAAATGCTATAATACTCTTCCCTTGTATAGATCCAAAATTAAAAAGCGATAATGCTGATGAAGCATATAATCTAGACAACTTAATGTGTAGAACTATACGAAGTATAAAAAATGCCAACATCGATATTGGTATAATATGTGATGTTGCCCTAGATCCTTACACTACCCATGCACATGATGGTATTCTAAATAATGGGGATGTAGATAATGATAGAACGGTTAAAGCTTTGTGCAATCAAGCTTTAGTTTTAGCAAAAGCTGGGGTAGATATTGTAGCCCCATCTGATATGATGGATGGTAGGATTATGGGCATACGTCAAATACTAGATTCAGAAGGGTTTATTAACGTTAATATACTATCTTATGCGGTAAAATATGCTTCAAGTTGTTATGGTCCATTCAGAGATGCATTGAACAATAATAAGACAGCTTATCTAAATAAAGCGACCTACCAAATGGACGTACGTAATAGCAGAGAAGCTATGTTAGAGATAGAACATGATCTTGCCGAAGGTGCAGATATGATTATGATTAAACCTGGTATGATGTTTCTAGACATCATAGCACAAGCGGTCAATAACTTTAATACTACTATATTTGCTTATCAGGTAAGTGGTGAATATTCCATGTTAAGATTTGCGGCAGATGCCAATGCCTTAAATTGGCAAGCAAGCATAATAGAATCATTAGTATGTTTTAAGCGTGCTGGAGCAAAGGGCATTGTTAGCTATGCTGCATTAGAAGTAGCACAAATATTGAATAAGTAGTCTGTTATAAAAAAATAGTATCGCAAAGGTGAAGAATACAATGCAAAAAAAATGTAATATTAATTCGAATTGTCAGGCTAATATTGTTATAAAAATTATCTTAGTAGTAGGTTTATTGATAACTATTACGTCATTGTATTTTTGGTTATCTTTTGATATACCGCAAAAACCCCTTGCTGGGAAGGGAGGAGAGGATAATATTGACGTGCAAATTGGTGGACACTTTGAGCTAACTGATCAAGACGGCAAGACTTTTAATAGTGATAATTTGAAAGGAAAATTAAGTTTAATTTATTTTGGTTTTACTTATTGCCCTGATATTTGTCCTACTTCTTTGCAAAAATTAACAGAGGTCATTAATACTCTTGATAAATATAAAATTGATGTTGAATTTGTTTTTATTACTGTAGATCCTCAGCGTGATACTCCAGCAGTGCTTAAAGAATATTTAAAGCATTTTAATCCTAAATTTATTGGTTTAACAGGTAATGAACAACAAATTAAAGAGGTGGCTGATAAGTTTAAAGTGTATTATGCTAAAGCAAATGATGGTGAAAATTATATGATTGATCATTCTTCTTTTAGTTATTTAATGGATCAACAAGGGAAATATATAAAGCATTTTTACTTAAATAGTTCTGCTCAAGAGATTATAGATTTTATTAGAGTGAAGCAGCAAAATCAAAAAAGATATTAAGATGTTTAATTATCTACTAGTCTCATACCTGTTTGCTTTTGCTGCTCTTGCATTATTGTTAATAACAAGTTGGCTAGATTATAATAAAATTAAAGTTAGATCAAGTAATGCAAAAAAAGGTAAAAAATAGATTAAAGTTTATATTATTTTACCTTTTATGCAGTGCTGGGGGAATATATATGATATTATACAATCTTGAAGATAGTGTAGTATTTTTTTACCCTCCGTCAAAAATTAACGAGTCAAAACTTGGCAAAGAATTGAGAGTAGGGGGCTTAGTTAAAGTAGGCTCAATCAGAAAAATTACTGCTGATAAAGTGCATTTTGTCATTACAGATGACATTAAAGACCTAGAAATATCTTACCAAGGAGTTTTACCCGCCTTATTTCGTGAGAATCAAGGGATAGTAGCTGTAGGTAAGTTATCAGGTAATATATTCATAGCTCGTGAGTTATTAACTAAGCATGATGAAAATTATTCTCCAGCCTCACCTAACGTAGTTAAAAGACAAACTGGCTAAAAATATGCTATGAGACAATAATGATTATTCGAATCATCTTAATTTTAACATGTTTTTTTGTAGTTAAAGTACAAGCTTTACCTGTTACTCGTGATACAGGTAGCTTACCAGGGTGGTATAGTTCTAGACTTATCTAATCTTAATAATAGACTTCTTTCGAAACTCTACTTCTGCTGGTGATTTGGACAATAATGATGCGGTACTCGAATCCGTAACGGAATTAGAGTACGCTGCGGTTCGAGGTGAAGCTTCTCCTTCAAATCCCTCAGCACAAGCGAGTTTCGAAAGAGCAATTATCTTTTATCTAAATTTTATAAAAACTATTTAGAAGAGTTATAATCAAATTTAGGTTATTTGTTATGTAATGATGTGCAAATATGCTTTGCAAGAGTTTTGCTTATACCTTTTACCTTAGATAATTCCTCAATAGTAGCATCACATATTGCTTTATATGAGCCAAAATAATGTAACAAGGCTTTTTTTCGGATAAGACCAACTGAATTTATGTCATCTAGACTAGAAACTTTAATGCCTTTGGAACGACGTAGCCTATGATTTTTTATAGCAAAATTATGTGCTTCATCACGCAGAATCTGTAAATATTTCATAATTGGCAGGTTTTTATCGATTGTAAAAGACTCTTTACCGGGCATATGAAATTGTTCGCATCCGGCATTTCTGTCAGGTCCTTTTGACATACAAACAAATGGAATTGCAAGGTCGAATTCTGCCATTATTTTTTGTACTACTGATAGATGTCCTTTTCCTCCATCAATAATCATCAAACTAACTATACTCTTTAGAGGTTCGTTTTTTAATCTTGTAAATCTTCTTGTTAGGACTGTTCTTAGCATTTCATAATCATCACCTCTATTAGCATCACCTCCTTTGGCATAACCACTGGAAGCGGGTATATTAAAAATCCTATATTCTTTTTTATCGAAACCGAATTTAGTTGCAACGATCATACTACCTACGGCAAATGTTCCCATAATGTGACTATTATCATAAACTTCTATTCTATCTGGTAGTAGTGGTAGGTTGAATAATTGTTGTATTTGTTGAAAGATCATTTGATTTTTAGCAAATTGTTTTAAATGCTGATCAAGTGCTAGCTGGCCATTCAATTCAGCATTTTCTAATAATTTTACTTTATTACCACGGATAGGGTGTATTATAGACAATTTATTATTAGCACTAAGTTGTTTAATAGCTTTAGTTACTAATTCTAGATCAATGATTGGATGATTTATAATTATCTCATCTGGAATCTGAGCAGTTTGATAAAATTGATTGATAAATTGTGTTAAAATTTCAGCTTTGTTGCTCTCTTCAGTGTGAATTGGGAAATAAGGTATATTTCCGTAAGATTGACTGAATCTATATACAAATAGTTGGATACAGTAATAATTATTTTTTTCAACAATAGCTATAACATCAGCATTTTTTATAGAACTACTGGATAAGGTTGATTTTAGTTGGATATAACTCAGTGCTTTTATTCGGTCTCGTATTTCGGCAGCAGCTTCAAAACGTAATTGTAGACTTAATTGTTCCATTTTGTCAGATAGAGTTTTTTGTAGTTCCTTAGTTTTACCAATTAAGAAGTCTCTTACTTGGCTAACCAGCTCACTATAATCTTCTTTAGTAATTTTGCCAACACATGGGGCAGAGCATCTACCAATTTGGTATTGTAAACAAGGACGCTGGCGGTTCTTAAAATAATTATCACTACAAGAACGTAGTTTAAAAATTTTTTGTAATTCTTTTAGGGTAGTATCTACTTGCTCTGAAGAAACAAACGGACCAAAGAATTCACCACTAGATAAATTTTTTCCTCTATATTTAATTAATTGTGGGTAATCAGTATCCAAACGTAATTTGACATAGGGAAAAGATTTGTCATCTTTAAGTAATATGTTAAATTTTGGCTGAAACTTTTTGATTAATTGTGCTTCAAGTAATAAAGCTTCAATTTCGGAGTTAGTAACATTATACTCTAAATGATGTGTTAGAGATAGCATGCGTATTGTTTTATTGTCAAGATCAGTTTTAATATAGTTAGTAAGACGTTTTTTTAGATTCTTAGCTTTCCCCACATAGATAACTTGCTGATCAGCACCCAGCATTTTATAAACCCCAGGAAGATTAGGAGCATTCTCAAGATGAGATTTTATTAATTCACTACCTATAAGTTTAGATTTTTGTAACATAATTTACCAAACAACCTGAGTTTGACATAACATTAACTGTACGTACGACTGTATACTGCTCGTAAATGAAGAGTTGGTAGACGATAGTATAACTTCAAGAAGAGCTAGGCAGTAGCAAAGTCAAGCGGCGTAGCGTACATGAGTAACTAGGCAGCTTCGATCTTTGGTCGCGGGAATGCCAATTCTTGAAGTTCTACCTGAGTATACTCCTTATTTATCAAGGCTTATAGCTCAACTTTCAAATTACCTAGCTTTTTGGTAATTAATCCTATGCAGAAGACTAACAAACTGCACATAGTACCAACAAAGACAGCCTTTAGACGAAAATTATGAGTGAAAAAATATGTCCAAATGAGAAAAGATGTGACCCCGCTTAATCCACATAAAACCATCATTTTTTGTGTTATAGTAATGTTGAAAAGAGCAAATACTAGAGGGACTAATATTAGTGGTCCCCAAAATCCAGTAATAAACATTACTAAATCAATTACATTATTAAATTTTAAGGCAACAATTATTGCAAAGCTGCCGATTACGACATTAGTGATTCTAGCAATTAACAATAATTTCTTTTGATTTTGTATTTTAAAAATAGGATTTAATAAGTCCTTCACTAAAGCTATTGAGGTAACATTTAAATCAGAATCAGCAGTAGACATAACTGCTGCAAGTAAGCCAACTATCACAAAGCCTTGTAACCCTGAGGGCACTATTTGATCAATTAGGTGTGGTAATGCAAGATTAGAGGAGTAATTGGGATAAAGATTATAGGCAATCAAACCATTTAAGGTGATAAATATTAAGAATATAGTATATATAACTGATTTTATATATATAGCGGTACTAGTCTTTTTTACATTATTATTAATTAGAGCCCTCTGAATAAAATTAGGATATAAATTCATTACACAAAAACCTAGAATGACAGTTATCGTATTAATAAATATCTCACTGGCAAAATTATTATTATAGATAAAATACACTTTTTCATTAGGTAGTTGTTGGATAAATTCACTGATGCCAACTTTATTGAGACCACATATGGCAATAACTGGAATAGCCATTATCATTGCAAAGAATTGTAATAAATTAGTAAACATAATCGATTGTAATCCACCAATAGTTGTGTAGATGATAACAATTCCATAACTTAATATTACTCCTTCTAAATAATTAATCTTTAAAATATATTGAAAAATATAACCACTAACGCTAATTTGGGCAGCAACAAAGCCTATAGATACCATAACAGATGCAGTGCCAGCAATAAAACGACCTGATATACTATAATATTTTACCATTATATCACCGACACTTTCTGCTCCATAATGTTTAGTTATTTGGGGTACAAGATAAATAGCTATGAGTATATCGATTGGTAGAGTAAGTATTAGTCCGTAGCTATACGATAAATCACCGGAAAAGGCTTTTTCAGCAATACCAAAAGTAGCACCTCCACCAACAGATGAAGCAAAAATAGTTGCAACCAACAATAGTTTACTATTGCTAGTCTTACCTTGAACGGTAGCATAATCTGTAAAACTTATAAGTCTAGATCTGTAGTATGTACCAACAATAAGTATTGATAGCAAATATACTAATACAATAATATTATCAAGGGTCATTCTAATTATTTTTATTGAAAGTGGCAGAGTATAATATAAAAAAACTTTTTCAATAACTGCAATTATCTTTATATATATCTTTTCTATGTTTTATAGCGACTATAAAAATCGTTTTGTCAAAGGATATCAGAAACAAGCAATGCTACAAGATCGTTTGTTACCTTCGAGTATTTGTAAATGAATTTTGGTTATAGGTCTAGGTAATATTTTTTCAATTAGTTCTGGCCATTCAATTAGACAAAGATTACCCTGAAGGGCTTCTTCTATACCTAGTTCATAAATTTCTTCTAAGTAGTTTAAACGATAAAGATCAAAATGATAAATCGTGAATTTTGATGTCGTATAAATTTGTAGCAAATTAAAAGTAGGACTAATAATATGAGTAGCAGAGCCACAAAAATACTTTATGATCTCTCGACATATAAATGTTTTTCCGCAGCCTAAACCACCGGAAAAAGTTATAATTTCACTAGATTCTAAATTTTTAGCAATAGTTTGTGCAAACGATATAGAATCTTGTTCATTGTTTAAAATAATAGACTCTTGTTGAAACTTCATTGGATCTACAAATTTGGGAGTGAATCAATAGAAGCTAGGAAACTGACTGTTTCTCCTCTTCCAAGCGATCAACCTTAGTTAAGAACCAATCTATATTTTTAGAGATAAGGCTTCTAGAAAACGTCCATTCTTCTTGCATATATTTTATACTACTAGTTATTTTTTCACCTGTGAATAATACTTTTATGAAAATATTATTAGCGAATGTATAAGCTTCAGAAATTTTAGCATCTAGTACGCTGCCATTGACAAATTCTCCATAAGTTTCAGAAAAAATATGGAATTCTTGTATATATCTTTTATCCACCAATGTAAGTAAATCTTCAATATCATCATCATTAGAGGCTTCAATAATCAGTTCCAAGGCTGCTTTTGCACTATGTAGAAATTTTCTTGCTTTAAATGATGGAAGTTTAGCCAATACAGCTTCAAGACCAGCTATTATAGCAGTGGAATTCTCTTCAACTATTAACCCATCAAGCTCCATAGGGTAAATAGTAGGGGTTTTTACCACGCTATGAGGCAAATTATTCTTAAAAATATTACCAGCAGCAGTTTTTGCTGTATAAGTAACGTCTTTGATTCCTGTTTCACCGAAAAAGGAAGATTTGCGTTTAGCTGGATCGTCCTCTGATGTAGAGCCAAGAGTAGCAATTAGCCTATTTATAATAATAAAAGCAACTCCAGCAAAAATCAACAACTCTATTATTTGAGCAGACATTAATATAACTCTATTAGTTTGAATTCCTTATATATCCCTAAATTCGATGTAACAAGTTAACACTAGACTCAGTGTCATCTCTGTTAGGGGTGTGATGTTACCCTAGGCTATTAAACCAATGTCTTACATCGAACTTAAGATTATACATATTCTATTGTAAAATTTAAAGATTTGGAAGTTATTTATGCACCAAAATACTTAGTGCAAGTACAAAATATGTTATAAGTGACAATTATTATTTATTTTAGGTGAATATGATAATAAAATATTTAAAAAAAATCTTTAAAGCTAAGTCCTGTAAATCACATATATTTATTGATTTTACTGCTTTAGGGAATTCGGAATTTAGGGATGTAAAAGTTAGTATAGAGGCATATCGTAAAAATGTTATAATGTTATAGTTTATCGATGTGTGAATTTAATAGCACAGTCAGCAAGTCATGTACCTTGGATAGTTAGTAAAAATAATCGAGGAGCTTTGGAAAAAATACCAAATCATCCTGTTTATAATTTATACCAATTGCAATAATTAACGCAGTGGTCTAAGATGGGTTTTTAACTGATAAAAGGTACTCAAATGGCTAGGTTAATATTACCACAAGGTTTTCATGGTCATGATTTTATAAAAATGATGAAACATGAGCCGCATGGTCGAAATCGTATACGTTTATTGGCGATGTATCACCTTCAATTAGGCAAATCTTTTAAAGCCATATCTGAAATAGTGAAGTCACACTGGAAAACCGTGCAATCATGGCTCAGAAGATTTAGGAATCATGGTTTTGAAGGATTATTTGAATCACAAAGAAGCGGTGCCCCTAGGAAGATTAACACTATACAAGAATCTGCTCTTTTTGATAAAATCAATACGCTCAGTAAAAGTAAAACTGGTGGGTATATAACTGGAAAAGAGCTACATATCATGTTAGTTGAGGAATATGGTGCTAAATGTGCTTTAAAAACAGTCTACAATACTATGCACCGCCTTGGTTTTAGCTGGATTACTTCTCGTTCAATGCATCCAAAATCAAATCAAGAGACTCAACATAGATATAAAAAAACTTTCCAGACATATTAACAAAATTATTAGCAAAAATATCGATAGATGTAAAGTTGATATATGGTCTCAGGATGAAACTAGAGTTGGGCAACAAGGTAGCTTAACTCGTATATGGGCTAAGCGTGGCACTAGACCCCGTAAAGTTCGGCAACAGCAATTTATTTCAACATATATTTACGGAGCTGCTTGCCATGAGACAGGAGAAGCTTGTGCATTAATTTTACCATATGCAAACACACAGGCAATGAATAAATTCTTAGAAGAGCTTTCTCGCAGTATTCAAGGCAACCGACATATAGCTTTACTAACGGATAATGCAGGTTGGCACACAGCCAAAAAACTAACTGTGCCAAGCAATATCACTTTGATACCGCTTCCGCCCTATGCACCGGAACTTAATGCAATGGAACAAGTTTGGGAATGGATTAAAAATCATTTCTTGTCTAACCAATGTTATGGTGTATATGAAGATATCGTTACTATGGCTTGTTACGCTTGGAATCAACTTGCTCATAATGTAGATTTAGTAAAATCAATTATGTATAGAGATTGGATAAATACACCGTGTTAATTATTACAATTGGTATAATAAGAAAGTGGTCGGAGCAGAGAGATTTGAACTCCCGACCCTTTGGTCCCAAACCAAATGCGCTACCAGGCTGCGCCATGCTCCGAAAAATAAATGATGAAGACTAACAATAAAGTGTTAGTGGATTCATATTGCCTAATTATATAAACTATAATATAAGTCAAATCAATTTTTTTATTTTAAAATTTCATCATATTTATTAAATGTCTTCATTACATGCATCAATATTAACCATATTTCCAGAAATGTTCCCTGGATTTTTGCAATATTCCCTTGCAGGGCAAGCCTTAGAAAAGGGTATTTGGTCTTATAATGTGGTTAATATAAAAGATTTTGGATTAACTCGGCATAAAAATGTTGATGATGAGCATTATGGTGGTGGTAACGGACTGATAATGCGTCCAGATGTGGTGGGTAGTTGTATAGAGCATGTTTTGTCTTCAAATCCTAATGCCAAAATATATTATCCCTCACCAAGAGGAAAGCTATTTACCCAAAATATTGCTCGTGAAATTATACAAGAAAAGCAAATAATAATTTTATGTGGTCGCTTTGAAGGGGTTGACGAACGTGTAATTGAAGAGTATAATATGACGGAAATTAGTATAGGGGATTATATTTTATCTGGTGGTGAGGTGGCAGCTCTTGCTATTCTTGATTGCTTGATTAGATTACTTCCGAATGTATTACTGAATCAAGACACATTGCAATCAGAATCTTTTGAGGAAAATGGAGAGTTCGCTGGATTGCTTGAATGTCCTCTATATACGAGACCGGCAAAGTGGAAAAATAGAGAAGTTCCGAGTATTTTGTTGTCTGGTAATCATCAGTTAATTAGAGATTGGAAAAGCAAGCAATCTTTAGAGATTACTAAAAAACGTAGGCCGGATTTATTAAATATTTATAGGAGTTTAAGGTAATGAATATTATTGAAGAGTTTGAACAACAGCAAATTCTAAAACTAACGGAAAATAAAAAGATTTCTGACTTTAAAGCAGGGGATACTGTAAAGGTTACTGTAAAAATAATTGATCGAGCAGTTGAAAAAGAGGGTAAGGAAAAATTACTAGAAAGATTTCAAATGTATGAAGGTGTAGTAATTGCTAGAAGAAATAGTGGTGTTGTATCTTCTTTTGTAGTTCGTAAGGTCAGTCATGGTGAAGGTATAGAAAGACGATTTATGATTTTCTCACCAATTGTACATTCGATTGAAGTTGTTAAATATGGTGTAGTACGTCGTGCTAAACTATATTATTTAAGAAATCTAAGTGGTAAAGCAGCTAGAATTAAAGAAAAACTTCAAGTAAATCCTAATAAAGTAATTAAGAAAAAGGTGGTTGCTTAAGGGGAAGGACGGCTAAGGATGTAGAAGCTCTTTAGCTGCCTTCAAGATCGCATCGGTAATAGATTTGCCTGAGATCATACGAGCAAGTTCAGCTTGCCTCTCTTGAAGATTTAGATTTTTTATAGTAATTTTAGTACTTTCATTCAATTGTAGCTTGTTAACGACAATATGCTGATCTGCCTTACCTGCCACTTGCGGTTGGTGAGTAATTGCGATAACTTGGGCAATAGAGCTAAGATTTTTTAGTTTTTCTCCTACTTTATCGGCTACGATACCACCAATTCCCGTATCTATTTCATCAAAAATAATAGTTTCCTTAAGTAGTTTATCAAAAAGACAAATTTTTAGTGCTAACATAAATCTTGATAATTCACCACCAGAAGCAATTTTATCAATAGGAGCAAGTTGCATACCAGGGTTAGTTGAGGCAACGAAACGCACATTATCGATACCATTATCTGATACCTTAGATAACATTACTTTAGAAGTATCCCTGTCTTCCAAAAAATGTTTATTGTCATTTTGGTTTGCAATATTATCCTTAGATACTATTTCTACTTTAAAAATCGCTTTTTCCATTTTAAGTTGTTCAAGCTCTTTTTGCATAGCTAATTCTAGGTTCTTGGCTATTTTAGAACGCTGATGCGATAAAGTTTCAGCTAGTTCAAAATATTTTTTATGACCAGCTAGCTTATTAATATCTAGGATTTTAACGTTATTAATTTTATCCTTCAGGGCATTTAATTGTTGGGTAGAATTGTCAACAAATTCAGGTATTGTATCGCAAGAAATATTATATTTTCGTGCTATGTCACGAATTTTAAACAGCCTTTCTTCCACTGCATCTAAGTTAAATTCATTTGTATCAAAGTTATTAATAATGTTTTGTAATTTTATACGTGCTTCTTCTAGACTATTATAACAATCATCTAAATTTAATGAAATAGAGGCAAATTCTTCATTTTCCTGTAAGTTACGGGCTATTAAACGTTGAACATTAGTAATGGACTTATTAATTTCAGGAGTTTCAAGATGTGATAATATATCTTGAGTTACTTGTATTTCTTTATCACGATTTTGTAAACTGCGTCTTATAGTGGTAAGTTTTTCTTCTTCTCCTACTTGATAGTCAAGAGTTTTTAATTCCTTGGTTACAAAATTTAAATAATCTATCTCTCGTTCTATAGTATCTTTATCTTTTGTGACTTTATTGATTTCTTTAGTAGTTGCTTGTAAAATATTGAAATGCTTGGATAATTCAGCTCTTAAACCTAGAAGGTTTCCATAATCGTCTAGAATATTAATATGGGAGGAGGGGGTAAGAAGGGTAGTAGGGCTATTTTGTCCATGAAGTTCAAATAAATAATCTGCTACTTGTTGTAAGGTATTTACTGTCACCGCTTGATCATTTATAAGAAATTTTTTGCGGTTACCAGATTTTTGGATACGTTTTATCAGTAATTCTTGGTCACACTCAATATTAAATTGTTCCAAAAGCTTTTTTAAATCATTATTGAGAGTAAATGTTGTAGCAACCGTACAATAATCGCATCCATGTTTTATTACATTATCAGAGAATTTGTTACCTAAAGAGAACAAAATTGCATCTAGCAAAATAGACTTACCAGCTCCAGTTTCACCGGTAATCACACATAGTCCTTTTTCAAACTCTATGTCTAATTCATCTATCAGAATAAAATTCTTCACCGAAAGACTTTGTAACATTTTGCCTCTTGTATAACTCTACTTTTGTTGCTAATTTGGGCATCTAGGTCACTCGATACCATCTAATGCGGATTCAGGATAAGAATTAACTAATTCTTATCCTGAATTCGCGTAAATAAGTTTTGCTTAATATATCCTTTATCTGCATACATAATTCCAGTTAAACCATTGGTTAACTCAGGTATACTCAGGTAGAACTTCAAGAATTGGCGTTCCCGCGACCAAAGATCGAAGCTGCCTAGTTACTCATGTACGCTACGCTGCTCGACTTTGCTACTGCCTAGCTCTTCTTGAAGTTCACCGAGTATATAATGAAACTGTTGCAATAAACCCATATATAGAGCCTAAATAAGGTACTTATGCTAGAGAATTTGTAGAAGAGGCAAGAAAAGCAGAAAACCGTAAGCAGTATGAAAGTCTGCATTATGGATTTGAACTCAAGAGTCACATAAAATCTACCAGCAAAAGTAGAATTGTAAAAAAATTCTATTATTGCGATGGTGTTTTATTTGGTCCCTTTGGAAAGTTGTTAATAAACGGTTGGCAATATTTATACCAGTTACTATCTGGATAGTTGTGACCAAGTACTGCAGCATATTTCTTTGCTTCAATGTTAAGCCCCAACATTAAATAACTTTCTACTAAACGATAAAGTGCTTCTGGTATATGTGATGTAGTTTGGTAATTATCCACAATAAGCTGAAATCTATTGATAGCAGCTATCGGGTTATTTTTACTGAGATAATAACGACCTACATCCATTTCCTTACCGGCTAAATGATCATTTACTAAATCAATTTTTAAAGATGCATCAATTGAATATTTTGTTTTAGGGAAAAGTTTTATAACATCTTCAAAACTTTCTTTAGCTAAAAAGGTTCTTGATTGATCAAGCTGTACATTTGAGATTTGCATATAATACGATAATGCCTTTAGGTAATACGCATATGCAATATCTTCATGCATTGGATGAAGCTTAATAAAAGTATCAAGTACATCTACCGCTTCCTCATACTGACATGCTAAAAATAAAGAATAGGCTTGCATTAACTCAGCTTGAGGAGTCATTTTATTACCAGGATCTTGATAAAAAATTCTAGAAAATTCCTCGGCAGCTTTCAAATATTTTTGTTTTTCCAGTAAAACAATGCCATTATTGTATAATTCAGGAGCTGGAACAATTAAATCTTCATCTATCTTCTTAGTTTTACAGCTAGATAAAGCTAAGCAGGTAGTGATGGTATAAAATAATAATTTTGTTAATTTCATATAGAGCTTACAAGTTTTTTTAAATTTAATCTCTTAATTATATAGGATTTTACTATATTATATCGAACTCATGTTACAATATTAAAAATGTGTAGAAAACTTTAGATGGAAAAGTTGCTTTTCATCATAAGGTTTCTTTTTAATTGGCCAAGCCCAATCCATTCTGATAGGGGCAAAGCGAGTAACCCATATAAAACCCACCCCAACAGAAGCACGAAGTGATTTATCATTATAAAAACTATCAGATTTATAAATACTTTTAGAATTTAATCCTACACCCCAAAGACTACCAGCATCCATAAAAACAGCTCCAGTTAAATTAAAATCTTCTGGTAAACCAGTTGGAAAGTTGAGTTCTGTTGAAAATGTATAATATTTTTCTCCGCCAAGACCTTCATTTGTTGTTTTTTCTCTAGGACCTATTCCACTAGCAGCAAATCCTCTAAGGCTATAATCACCCAAATTAAACCGATCAGCAATTCTTACAGTTTTACCTCCTACACCCATAATATCACCGACACTACTTGAAAGTTTTAAAGTGAATTTATTATTGATAAAAGATTTAAAATATTTACCGTCTAGTTCATGTTTTAAATATTTATTATTACCCCCAACACCAGCAAATTCCTGAGTGCCGCTAATAACATAACCATTTTTAGGAATAATACTACTATCAAGCTGAGCATAAGTGATAGTATGTCCGATGGCTGATGTGATGAATTTTTCCATCTGTTCAGTTAAGAATATAGAACTTGCATTACCTGGAGAGCTTAATACATCTCTCTTAAGAGTATAGTCAATTTCATGTCTTAAGTCTTCCGCAATATCATAACCAAGAGAAGGTTTGAGTCCCATAGATTTTAACGTATAATTTTGATCTCCTTGTGAAAAACATGAAGTCCCACGACCGCTATAATTATTGAAAACATTAAAACCTAGCGATACATCTTTATCAAGAAAATGAGGTTCGGTTATGCCACCATAGTAACTAATACTCTTTTTTCCTACTTGTACTCCAGCATTTAACACTTTTCCAGTACCAATTAAATTACGTTCCAAAAATGATATACGTCCAAATGGTCCTCCCGCTGTGTTATAGCCAGCATCAAAACTAATTGAAGATGTTGATTTTTCCTCAACGTCAATATTAATATCATATTTATCTTTTCGTGTTGTTGGTGTAACGCTAATAAGTACTTTTTCAAAATAATCCAAATTACGTAGATTCTGATGACCTTTTTCTATATAAGAACGGTTAAATATATCTCCTTCAGAAATTCTAAATTCTCGTCTAATAACTTTATCTTCAGTTTTGAGATTATTCATAATATTAATTTGATTAATAAATACTTTTTCTGCCTTATCTATAACAAATTTAATATCCGCAGTATTATCAGGGTTTTTACTACTTATATCAGGGTAAACATTAATTCCTGGATAACCTTTACTTGCAAAATGTGAAGAGATTTTATTTGCTATTTTATTTAAACTATTAATATTAAATGTATCACCCGACTTAACATTCATATATTTTTTAATTTCATTTATATCAATATTAGGTAATTTATTATCAATAGTAATGTTGCCAAAATTATATTTTGCCCCTTCTTCAATAGAGTAAGTGATAGTAAAATATTCTTTGGTTGGATTGAGTTCTGCTGTAACAGAAATAACACGAAAATCGGCAAATCCTACTGACTGATAGAATTCCTTTAACAATTCTTTATCATACTCTAGGCGGTCTGGATCGTAGGTATCATTTGTTTCTAAAAAGTTAAACCATTTTGACTGTTTTGTTAGGATAACAGGTTGTAGTTCTGTACTACGGTAATTATTATTTCCACTGAAATAGATTTTTTTAACAGTTGTTTTAGGTCCTTCTGCAATATCAAAAGTAACTTTTACTCTGTCATTCTCAAGCCTCTCAATTTTTGGCGTTACGGTTGTAGAAAAACGACCTGAACGTTTATATATCTCTTTAATTTTTTCCACATCTAGTTGGATTTTAGCTGGACTCATTGATTCACCAGACATGGTAAGCAATTCTTTTGATAATGAGGATGTTTTGATTTTAGAATTACCTGTAAACACTACTTTAGTAATAAACGGAGTTTCTGATACAGTAACTATCAAATTACCACCATTGACTAGTGTAATACTTATATTGTCAAACAAAGACGTTGAGTAAAGGTTTTTGATTGCTTCATCTCCTTTGGATGTATTATATTCTTCTCCTACTTGAAGCTTTAAGTAATTTTCAATAGTCGATTTTTCGATTATTTTATTACATTGAATAGTTATTTTTTTAATATACTCAGCCGATAAAGCTGATGTATTATATAAAACGGTTGTTGCCAAAATAGCTAGTTTAATAGTTGATTTGACGTTTGTTTCCACAAGAACCTTCTTTTGTTTGGTTTTATAAGTCATACTGAAATTTAAAATACTAAGTTTTTTATATCATTTGACAAGGAAATTACAATAAGAAAAATAATTATCCCCATACCTAGTCTTAGTATAACATTTTTTATAGCTGCACTAAGTGGTTTTCCAAAAATTGTTTGATATATTATGAACATTAAATGTCCACCATCTAGAACTGGAATCGGTAGCAAATTAAGTAGACCTAGATTAATTGATATCATGGCAACAAATAGGGCAAAATTTGCTACCCCTTGTTCTAAAGATTTTCCTGATTCCTTGGCAATGGTAATTGGTCCACCAATTTCATTTAACGATCTTGTTCCCATTAGCATTTGTCCAAAGTGTCTTAAAATTAAACCTGAGATATAAACAACATCTACAGAACCTTGATATATACTTTGGAAAATATTCATTTTTATAAAAATAGGTTCATTTTTAGCAATAACTCCTATATAAGGTTTTTTTATCTCAGGTTGATTATCCAATTTTTGACTAATCTCCTTTGGAGTTATAACAATATTAATAATCTCATCATGTCTTTCAACTAAAAGATTGATGGGTTTAGTCCCGCTCATGAATATATTTCTCTGTAAATCGACAAAACTATCAATTTTATTAGTGCCAATCATAATAACTTTATCATTTTCTCTAAGCCCAGCTAATTCAGCAGGTGAATTGACCGCTACTTCACCAATTATAGGAGGTATTTCTACTTGACCATGAGAAAAATAAATAGTTGTGAATATGAGAATGGCTAACAAGTAATTAGCTATAGGTCCAGCAGCTATAATTAAGAATTGAACCCAAAGAGGCTTGCTAAGAAAAGTGAGTGGTCTATTATCCTGAGTATTTTTAAGTGTTGCAGGGTCAAATCCATAAATTTTAACGTAACCACCGAAGGGTAGGGTGCAAATTTTCCATTTTACGCCATCTTTGTCGATTTTAGAGAAGAGTTCCTTACCAAAACCTATCGAGAATTCCTCAACCTTTACTCCAAATATTTTAGCTATGTAATAATGACCAAACTCATGAATAAAGACTAATAAGCTGATTGTTAGAATAAATCCGAATATTGATAACATACAACTCATTATTTTTTAAAGAGGTTTACTAAGTTATGCTTTTTTGCTATAGCTAATAGATTAAATACCAATACATCAAAATTTTTATGACCACCAAAATTAGTACCAAAACAATAGCACGTATTGCTGCAGTACAAGCAATTTATCAGTATAAACCGGAGAGTCCTGATCAAAACATAGATCGGATCATGCAACAAATTGTTCAATTCTATCAAGATGAACGAGTAGCTAATGATTTAAACAAACCAATAAAAGTGAAGTTAAGTATAAGTTATTTTGAATTGTTAGTAAAGTCTGTAGTTGTAAATTTACCTCAAATTGATAAGATGATATCAAGGCATTTGACATCGGAATGGCAAATTACTAGCTTACCTGTTCTGCTTCTTGCTCTTTTGCGTGTGGCAATTTGTGAATTACAATTTTTTCCAAATGTTCCAAGTAAAGTGGTAATTAATGAATTCACCGACATTACAAGTGATATGTTGAATGAAAATGAGGTTGGTTTTGTTAATTCTGTATTGGATAGAATTGCTAAAAAATCTAGCGAGATCATGTGTCATGACATCTAATATATTAGGGTTTAGAGGTAAATTTGTTGCCATTAAAACTACAAAAAAGCGTAAAAATTCGTCAAAACAGTGGCTCACGCGCCAATTAAATGATCCATATGTTGCTAAAGCAAAGCTTGATGGTTATAGATCTAGGTCAGCTTATAAGTTGCTGGAAATCCATGAAAAATTTAATCTGTTAAAACCAGGGATGAAATTAGTCGATTTAGGTGCTGCACCAGGTGGATGGAGTCAAGTGGCTAGCAGAATTATTAAATCTGATGAGTCACGTGGTAATAATAGCGTGATAATTGCAGTTGATTTACTTGGCATCGAACCAATTATTGGTGTGCATTGTTTGCAAAAAGACTTTTATGCTGAAGATACAAAAGAGATTATTATCAAGATGCTCGATGGTAGTGCTGATGTGGTAATGAGTGATATGGCTGCGAATACGACGGGTCATGCAACAACTGACCATATTCGGACTCTTGACTTATGTGAGCATGCGATTGACTTTGCCTTAAAAATTTTAAGACCGGGTGGGCATTTTATTGCTAAAATTTTTCGAGGTGGTACGGAGAATAATGTGCTAAACAGAGTTAAACTTAATTTTCATAAGGTCAAGCATTTTAAACCGTCTTCTAGTCGTAAAGAGTCAGTAGAGGTTTATTTAATTGCTTTAAATAAGAAATCTGAAGACAGTGAAGGAAAAACTTGATTATCGAGTAAAATGGATAAAATTTCATGACCATAAGTTTTTCATTTTATTAAAAAAACTAGCATCATCCTCATCTTTGTCGCTTGTAAATTCTTTATCCAGCAATTCTAGTAATTCTTTTTGTTTTTTATTAAGATTCTTTGGTATCTCAATATGTATGTGAGCAAACATATCACCTCTAATGCTTGATCTAACCTTAGACATACCTTTGCCTTTTAACCTAAGTTGTTCGCCATTTTGTGTGCCAGCGGGTATTTGTAATTTTACCTTACCGCCTTCTATATCGGGAACTTCTACTTCTCCACCTAAAACAGCTTTAATAAAGCTAATGGGTAGTCTGCAATGCAAATTAATTCCATCAACTTTATAGAGGTCATGCGGTTTAATAGTAACAAAAATATACAAATCCCCGTTATTTCCTCCTCGTACTCCGGCATCTCCTTCACCAGTAAGCCTTATTCTAGTACCTTCTTCAATACCAGCTGGAATATTTACTAATAAATTTCTATGTTGTGAGTAACGCCCCTGACCATGACATTTTTTGCATGGATTTTTAATTATTTGTCCTGCACCTTGGCATTTTGCACAAGTTTGTTCTAATGTAAAGAAGCCTTGTTGTCTTCTAGTAACCCCTTGTCCTGCACAAGCGTTACATTTGGTCATTCCGGCATTACTTTCTGACCCGTTGCCGTTACATGTTTGGCATTTTACTTCACTGGTAAAACTAATATTTTTGTCGATACCACGAAATGCTTCTTGCAAAGTAACTGTGATATCATATTTTAGATCTGAACCTCTAATATTAGTTGATGGTCGTTGTCTTCTTGTCCCGCTGCCCATAAAATCATTAAAAAACTCACCAAATATATCATTTATATCAGGTCCACTATTGTTATGTCTTCCAGCTGACGATGCTCCACCTGAATTCTGAAAGGCATCATGTCCAAAACGATCATAGGCAGCTCTTTTTTGTTCATCTTTTAGGATATCATAAGCACTGCTTATTTCCTTGAACTTTTTTTCTGCTTGTTTATCCTGTGTATTACGGTCAGGATGATATTGCATCGCCAATTTATGATAAGCTTTTTTTAGCTCTTCCTGGGTAGCAGTTTTACTAACCCCAAGTATTTGGTAATAATCTTTTGTCGACATAATTAAGTATATCTTATTTTAAATTTTACTTTTAGCTAACTCGAATAGGGTTACTCGTCATTGCGAGGAGTCGCGAAAAAGCGGCTACGCGGCAATCCAGGGTACACGAAGCTTTACTCTAAAAAAAACAGCTTCCTGTTTACCTGGATCGCCACGGCATCTAAAGAGCCTTGCTATGACGATTATAGAAAAATGTAGGGTACTATGTGGTTGCCACTACACTCATGTGGTCTTGTAATGACGGAAGTATTTTCACCCATCGTCATTGCGAGGAGCCACTTTAGCGGCAACGAAGCAATCTACATTCATTAGTAATTACTTATTGCTTACATCCTCGTAATTAGCATCAACTACTTTATCGTCATTACTTGCTTCAGATTCCGCATTATTATCGTCGCCTGACGGAGATTTATACATAGCTTCTCCTATTTTCATACTACTAGCCATCAGAGTGTTAGTTTTTGCTTTAATTTCTTCAAGATTATCAGACTCTAAAGCTGCTTTTAACTCTGTTATGCTATTTTCTACTTCTTGTTTATCACTAGCTGATATTTTACTATCGTGTTCTTTTAGAGTTTTTTCAGTTGAATAAATTAAGCTATCAGCACTATTTCTAGCCTCAATTAATTCACGACGCTTTTTATCATCCTCAGCGTTTTTTTCTGCATCTTTTACCATTTGTTCAATTTCTGTATCACTAAGACCTCCAGAAGCTTGAATAGTTACTTTTTGTTCCTTACCACTAGCTTTATCCTTGGCAGAAACATGAACTATACCATTAACGTCTATATCAAAAGTTACTTCAATTTGCGGTAATCCTCGTGGTGCAGGCGGAATGCCATCAAGATTAAATTGGCCAAGTATCTTATTATCAGATGCCATTTCCCGTTCACCTTGGAATACCCTAATCGTTACAGCATGCTGGTTATCATCAGCAGTAGAGAATACCTGACTCTTTTTAGTCGGAATAGTAGTATTACGATCAATCAGCCTAGTAAATACCCCACCAAGAGTTTCAATACCTAAAGATAAAGGGGTGACATCTAGCAATAATATATCAGTAACTTCTTTATTTAATACCCCGCCTTGAATAGCAGCACCTAGAGCCACGACTTCATCAGGGTTAACTCCTCTATGTGGTTCACGACCAAAGAATTCCTTTACTTTCTCAATAACTTTTGGCATTCTAGTCATACCACCAACAAGTACTACTTCTTGAATATCCGAAGCTTTTAGCCCAGCATCTTTTAAAGCTTTCTTACATGGTTCTATTGTATCATCAATTAGCGTTGCCACTAAGGATTCTAATTTCGCCCTAGTAAATTTTATATTTAAATGCTTAGGACCTGAGCTATCAGCCGTAATATATGGCAAATTAACATCAGTTTGAGGTACAGATGATAATTCTTTTTTAGCTTTTTCAGCAGCTTCTTTCAGACGTTGCAAAGCTAAAGGATCTTTGCGTAAATCCATACCACTTTCTTTCTTAAATTCATCAATTAAATAATCTAGAATTCTTGAATCAAAATCTTCTCCGCCAAGGAAAGTATTACCGTTGGTAGATTTAACTTCAAATACACCATTACCTATTTCTAAAATTGATACATCGAACGTACCACCACCAAGATCATAAACGGCAATTATTTTGCTTTCGGCTTTATCAAAACCATATGCTAAAGCGGCCGCTGTTGGTTCATTGATTATCCTTAATACTTCCAAACCAGCAATTTTACCAGCATCTTTGGTTGCTTGACGTTGTGCATCATTAAAATATGCCGGTACAGTAATGACTGCTTGTGTTACCTTCTCACCAAGATAATTCTCGGCTGTTTCTTTCATTTTCTGTAGAATATAAGCACTAATCTGACTAGGAGAATATTTTTCTCCTTTAACTTCAACCCAAGCATCATTATTAGCAGCTTTTACTATCTTGTATGGTACAAGATCTTGGTCTTTTTTTACCATAGGATCAGAGAAACCTCTACCTATCAATCTTTTAATACCATATAAAGTATTTTGTGGATTGGTTACAGCTTGACGTTTTGCTGGATCGCCAATTAATTTTTCACCGTCATTACCAAATCCTACCATTGAAGGAGTAGTCCTAACTCCTTCAGCATTTGCTATAACTCTTGGTTCTTTTCCTTCCATTACCGCGACGCAAGAATTTGTTGTTCCTAAATCTATACCTATGATCTTTGCCATATACACTCCTAATCCCAATTTAATAAATCAACTTGATAAGTTTTGATATAGTGTCTTCTCGTCAATTTTACAAGAGGTAGCTGTGAAAAAAAATTATATCATGTCCTTATCGCCAGAGCAGAACATTTGGGACGAGTCACCTATTTCACTTTGTACATTTCTACGATTTTGAATACCCCTAATTCTCTCTTTATTAGAATTTTCTCTTACCTCGATTAATCCTTGTATAAGATATTTTATACTAATTGCAATAATGAACACGGTGTTATAAAATGGGTTTTTAACTGATAAATAGGTACTCAAATAGCTAGGTTAATATTACCGCAAGGTTTTGAAGGTCATGATTTTATAAAAATGATGAAACATGAGCCGCATGGTCGAAATCGTATACGTGTATTGGCGATGTATCACCTTCAATTAGGCAAATCTTTTAAAGCCATATCTGAAATAGTGAAGTCACACTGGAAAACTGTGCAATCATGGCTCAGAAGATTTAGGAATCATGGTTTTGAAGGATTATTTGAATCACAAAGAAGCGCTGCCCCTAGGAAGATTAACAGTATACAAGAGTCTGCTATTTTTGATAAAATCAATACGCTCAGTGAAAGTAAAACTGGTGGGTATATAACTGGAAAGGAGCTACATATCATGTTAGTTGAGGAATATGGTGCTAAATGTGCTTTAAAAACAGTCTACAATACTATGCACCGCCTTGGTTTTAGCTGGGTTACTTCTCGTTCAATGCATCCAAAATCACATCAAGAGACTCAAAATAGATATAAAAAAACTTTCCAGACATGTTAACAAAATTATTAGCAAAAAATATCGATAGATGTAAAGTTGATATATGGTCTCAGGATGAAACTAGAGTTGGGCAACAAGGTAGCTTAACTCGTATATGGGCTAAGCGTGGCACTAGACCCCGTAAAGTTCGGCAACAGCAATTTATTTCAACATATATTTACGGAGCTGCTTGCCATGAGACAGGAGAAGCTTGTGCATTAATTTTACCATATGCAAACACACAGGCAATGAATAAATTCTTAGAAGAGCTTTCTCGCAGTATTCAAGGCAACCGACATATAGCTTTACTAACGGATAATGCAGGTTGGCACACAGCCAAAAAACTAACTGTGCCAAGCAATATCACTTTGATACCGCTTCCGCCCTATGCACCGGAACTTAATGCAATGGAACAAGTTTGGGAATGGATTAAAAATCATTTCTTGTCTAACCAATGTTATGGTGTATATGAAGATATCGTTACTATGGTTTGTTACGCTTGGAATCAACTTGCTCATAATGTAGATTTAGTAAAATCAATTATGTATAGAGATTGGATAAATACACCGTGTTCATTATTGCAATTAGTATTATACCACCAAAATCTAACCGTAAAGTATAACGTGAATATGATAAACATACTTATAAGGAACGATATTTAATTGAGTACTTATTTGGTAAAATCAAACATTTTAGGCGTATATTTTCTAGATTTGATAAGGCTCCAGCCACTTTCTTAGCTTTTCTAAATTTCGTTGGAACTTTAATATGGTTACGTTAAAATTTTTGTCAACAGAACCTAGCCAAAATATTTGCAAAATTGACTTGCAATAATACTTAAAAACATTATACTTACGTCTATTAGCAACGTGGCTTTGGTATGCCTAGTTTTTGCTAGACTGATCTTAAAATACCAAATAAAGGAATTATAATGCCTAAATTAAAAACAAAATCAGCGGTAAAAAAGCGCTTTAAGCTTACTGCTACTGGCAAAGTCTGTGCCACTCAAGCTGGAAAAAAGCACTTCATGCGACGTCGTACAAAATCTCAGCTTCGTAACCTTAGAGGAACAACAATTCTCTGTGATCAAGATGCAAAGAACTTGAAAAAATTCTTTCTTCCATATGGAATTTAATAATTTAAATAAGGAAATAGGTGAGATATGTCACGAGTAAAATCAGGAAAAGTTTCAAAAAATCGTCATAAAAAAATTCTCAAACTTGCTAAAGGTTATAGGGGGAGATCGAATAATTGCTTTAGGGTAGCAATTGAAAAAGTTGAAAAAGCTCTACAATATGCTTATAGAGATCGTAGAAATCGTAAGCGTGATTTTAGAGGGCTTTGGATACAAAGAATTAATGCAGCAGTACGTGAGCATGATTTAGTATATTCGCAGTTTATGGGTGGACTGAAAAAAGCTGCCATAGATATTGATCGCAAGGTGCTAGCTGAATTGGCAGTCAACAACCCACAAGGTTTTGCAGATATAGTAGTGCAGGTAAAGACTCATCTGCAATAGACTTATTATTAAACCGCTTGAATCATTCTACTTTTGCTGGTAATTTGGACGTTGGGATTAGACTCGAATCCGTAACGGAATTAGAGTATGCTGCGGTTCGAGGTGAAGCGTCTCCTTCAAATCCCTCAGCATAAGCGAGTTTCGAAAGAGGTCTATTGAATGGAGTGTTATATTTTAATAATCAGGTGGGCAGCTGCTTCAAACCTGATTGTTTCTATATATAACACTGAATTCGCAGGCTATTTTAATTAATTTCAACCACTATTTGGTTGCCAATCTAGAACCGATTTAACTGTAACCGCTATACTGCATGATACCATTGAGGATACTAAACTTACCAACAGCAAGATTGCCTA
Organism: Candidatus Tisiphia endosymbiont of Neophilaenus lineatus; assembly: GCF_964264975.1. NCBI lineage: Bacteria > Pseudomonadati > Pseudomonadota > Alphaproteobacteria > Rickettsiales > Rickettsiaceae > Candidatus Tisiphia > Candidatus Tisiphia endosymbiont of Neophilaenus lineatus. Next base: position 528,275 of record NZ_OZ183649.1, read on the forward strand.
TATCTTTAGTGATCTAATCGCTGATCAGATAGAAAAACTAACTAGGGGTAAGTGCGACAGAAAGATTAGCTCGGCATAAATCATGGAATTATTATAGCAGCACAAGATATATGATATCATAATGGTTAAAATATTTGACAGAATTCACAATTTAGAAACTGTTAGTATAAAATCTCTAGAAAAGATTAAGAAAATAATAGAAGAAACTTTTAAAAATTTTATAAGTATTAGCATGTGTTGTGGAACAAAACAACTAGAAAATATATTAACATACTTTATGTTACAAACATTTACCAATTACTGAATCCCCCTTAGAGCTTACAACAATTATCCAACATAAATACCAGCTTCCTACTGCAACTTTTGCAAATGATACAAACCAAAAGTAAATTCTATACTTTCTTAATAATTAAGCTTGCATTAGTTCCTCCAAATCCGAATGAATTAGAAAGTACATAACTAATTTTTGTATTTCTAGCTTCTAAAGCAACTAAATCTATTTTTGCTTCTGCTATCGGTTTATGCAAATTTAGAGTTGGTGGAGCAACTTGGTCTCGCATAGCAAGAATTGAATATATTAATTCTACGCTACCAGCTGCTCCAAGCAAATGCCCAATAGATGATTTGGTTGACGACATAAGAACATTCGGGTTAGCATCCAAAAATAATTTTTGAACAGCCGTTAACTCTATAGCATCACCAACTTGGGTAGAAGTGCCGTGAGCATTGATATAATCAATAAGACTTGCATCAATTTTTGCATCTTTAAGAGCATAAAACATAGCTCTATAAGCACCTCTTCCATCGGGATGAGGTGAGGTCATATGATACGCATCGCCAGTAGAACCATATCCAATAATTTCAGCATAAATCTTAGCGTTTCTAGCACAAGCATGCTCATATTCTTCAAGTACTACAACACCTGCCCCTTCTCCCATTACAAATCCATCACGATCTTGATCCCATGGTCTTGATGCAAGTTCAGGCGTAGAATTATATTTAGTAGATAATGCTCTTGCAGCAACGAATCCAGCCACCCCGACCGGAGTAACCGGTGCTTCGGCCCCACCAGCAACCATAACATCTACATTACCATATTGAATCATACGCATAGCATCCCCTATAGCATGAGAGCCAGTGGAACAAGCTGTAACGACAGCTTGGTTTGGTCCGGTGAATCCGTATTTAATGGAAACATGACCTGCAAAGAGATTAATTAATGAGGAGGGGATAAAAAATGGACTAACTTTGCCATTATTTTCTTTATGAAACTTTACGGATGTTTTTTCGATCATCCCAAGTCCACCTATTCCTGAACCAAGTATTAAGCCGGTTCTATCTCCCGATAATTCATCTTTTACTTTCCACCCGCTATCCTCGATTGCCTCAGTAGCTGCTCCTATACCATATTGGATAAATAAATCCATCTTATGGACATTGCGAGGGTCAATAAATTTTTCCGGGTTAAAACCATTATCTGTTGAGTGATCCACTGTACCCGCTATTTTACAGGCAAGGTTAGAAGTGTCAAATTTTGTGATTGACTTGATGCTACTGCGGTTCTTTATAATACCTTCCCAAGAGGGCTTTACACCAACTCCTAGTGGTGTGATAAGCCCAATACCGGTTATAACAACTCTTCTAGTCGACATGATTATTTATTAATTAGTTATTTTTTTATTTATGTACTGTACAACATCAGAGACAGTTAAAATTTTACTGGCATCTTCATCTGGTATATCACATTTATACTTTGCTTCTATTGCCATCATTAATTCAACTGTATCTAAACTATCGGCTTTAAGATCCTCAACAAATCTAGACTCAAGGGTGATTGAATCTTTCTTTACTTTTAATGTATTAGCAACGATTTCAATAACATCTTGTTCGATGATATTCTGAGCAACACTTGCATCCATAATTAGAACCTCATAACTTAATTTAATTTTAGTAAAATATTCAAACTCTAGCCACTCATGATTGACTTGTATGGAATAAACATAATCTATACATAAGTAAGCTTTGAATAAGACGATACAATAATTCCAAACTTCTAGCATAAAAAAATATTTTATGCCAGTGTAAAATTTCTTTAGTTCTTAAATTAAAATATTACTAATGGTTTACAGTTTAGTATACACTCCTTCTCCTGATAATAGAAGCAATAATACCAAACAACAGAAGAGTAATAGTCATAGCCAATGCAGCGTAAGATGGAATCTCAATAAAATGTTCAGCGAATATTTTTATGCCAATAAATATTAATATTAATGCTAGCGAATATTTTATATAACTGAATTGCTCAACAATATTAGCTAAACATAAGAATAAGGCACGTAAACCTAATATGGCAAAAATATTAGAAGTATAAATTATGTAAGGATCCTTAGTGATAGCAAATATTGCTGGTATACTATCAATGGCAAAGACAATATCCATGATTTCTATAATTATTAATGATGCAAGAAGAGGCGTAATACTTAACCTATTATTAGTTTTAACAAAAAATTTATAACCGGAAATTTTAGGAGTAAGATGAAAGTATTTTTGTAGAATTCTATAAATATACGATTCCTCTACTTTAAAACTTTTTTTTGCTATATAAAAAGTTTTGATGCCTGTAACTATAAGAATAGCTGCAAAAATATATAATAACCAAGAGAATTTCGAGATAACAATGACACCTAGATATATAATTATGGCTCTAAAAACAATGACACCTAGAATTCCCAAGAATAATATCCGATGCTGATATATTAAAGGAATAGAGAAAAACTGAAAAACCATCAATATAATAAAAATATTATCCAATGACATAGCTTTCTCTATAAAAAAGCAAGTGTAGTATTCCCGGGCTTTTTCTCCCCCCATATCAAAAAAAATGAAAATACCGAAGAGGCATGCTATAATTAAATAAAAAAGGCTAAAATAAATAGTTTGGCGGAAGCTCATCACTTTATTTTCTTGGTTTGCAAAACCAAGATCGTAGATTAGTAAACCTGCAATCACTGTACAAAAAACAACCCAAGTCAAGATTCCCTCCATAAACTACTATAACAACTTGAAGAATTAATTCTCAAGTTTATGATCTGATGTTAAGCATTAGCCATTCGTGAAGTAAAGTGGGATTCTTTGATACCGAGATTGTGTAAAGCATTGTGCCACTTATTCTCTGGATGATCAGAAAAAATAAATTCTTTATCACATTTTGTTGTTATCCACAAATTCTCCTTAATCTCTGTTTCAATCTGCCCTGCCTTCCAAGCAGTGTATCCAATACATCAGATATTTTAAAAAACGATTTTACCTCTATATGATTCACCAAATTATTACAAATTAAACCCATTGCTCCTTCTGCTGTATGAGACAGCATATAAGTAAGTGATTTATTAAATATACCATCAAGCATGTAAGGAGTAGCGATCAGAACCTTATCAGATAAATTATCAAAAATCTTATCGTTTACACTCATAATGTTTATTGTATTTTAAAATTTATTAACATACTAGCTTTTAGATACATATAATGTTAAATTACTGCTATTCAATAGACCTCTTTTGAAACTTCATCTGAGAGGTTTAATAAAAATTAAAAACATGATAGTAAATATACTCAACTTCTGTTCTAAACTTAAAGTAATTTTTTAAAAAGTCTAATGTTTACTTGGTTTGATATAATAATACTGGCAATTATTACTACTTCATCGATGTTTGGGGCATATGGAGGAATAATAAAGCTTACTATTGGCTTACTTGGCTTTATAGTCTCAATTCTTTTTGCCTATTACCTATCTCCATATACTATTTCCATTATTACTCGATATTTTAATAACCACATTGCATTGTTAGTTACCTCTGGGATTATTTCCTATATTATCTCTCTAATCATATGCTCCTTTGTAACCCGTAAATTTCTTTTGATGATTTCTATTACAAGTGGTAGGGTCATTGACAGATCTCTAGGCTTAGCCGTAGGCATGCTTAGAGGTATGATTATTTGTTTAGGTATCTTCCTAGTCCTAACAATTTTCTTTTCTGACAGTTACTTACAAGCAGAAACCCTAAAAGACGTTATGCAAAATACCACTATTGATAAATATCCAAGATGGCTTAAGGAATCTGTGACTACATCGTATCTAGATAATTTAAGTAAAAATCTTATAAGAACTCTACCACAAGATAGTTTGGAGTTCATTAAATTACCTAAAAAATCAAAGATTATTGATACTACAAATGTGTTAGAAAAATCACAATCTCAAGAATCTCCCAATAAAGTAAAACAACTCCCTGAAGATCTTATGCAAGAACTTGATGAAGTATTATCAAAAAAAGTAGAGAATCATGACTAGGCTATTAAATAACTATAATAGACCTCTTTCGAAACTCGCTTGTGCTGAGGGATTTGAAGGAGACGCGGAACGCAGAACCGCAGCAGCGTACTCTAATGTACGTGAGGATTCGAGTACCGCATCGACGTACAAATCACCAGCAGAAGTAGAGTTTCGAAAGAAGTCTAATAAAAAGAGTTATATTATTGGTAGATATATTCAAGATATAGCTAATCATGAGTTTATTCAAGAGCAAAAATTTGTTGTCGAAATATAAGGTAATTTAACCTAAGTTCGATGTAACAAATTATCAGTATTATCTCTGTTAGAGGTGACATCGGGGCTATTAAACCGATGTCTTACATCGAACTCAGATTACATGAATGCTATCTAGACTAAGTTAGTTTACACAAAAGTTCCTAAATATTAAAGATATTGTTATTATTTGCTTGACATTAGTTAACAGATATTATTCTAGTAGTATACTATAGTAAATAAATTTTTAATAATCTATAATATAACTGGAGAGAGAAAATATGGGACTTATTAATAAGTATATTAAAGGAGATTGGGTTAATCAGAACCGGAAGAGTCATACCAATTGCAATAATTAACGCAGTGGTCTAAGATGGGTTTTTAACTGATAAAAGGTACTCAAATGGCTAGGTTAATATTACCACAAGGTTTTCATGGTCATGATTTTATAAAAATGATGAAACATGAGCCGCATGGTCGAAATCGTATACGTTTATTGGCGATGTATCACCTTCAATTAGGCAAATCTTTTAAAGCCATATCTGAAATAGTGAAGTCACACTGGAAAACCGTGCAATCATCGCTCAGAAGATTTAGGAATCATGGTTTTGAAGGATTATTTGAATCACAAAGAAGCGGTGCCCCTAGGAAGATTAACACTATACAAGAATCTGCTCTTTTTGATAAAATCAATACGCTCAGTAAAAGTAAAACTGGTGGATATATAACTGGAAAAGAGCTACATATCATGTTACTTGAGGAATATGGTGCTAAATGTGCTTTAAAAACAGTCTACAATACTATGCACCGCCTTGGTTTTAGCTGGATTACTTCTCGTTCAATGCATCCAAAGTCAAATCAAGAGACTCAAAATAGATATAAAAAAACTTTCCAGACATGTTAACAAAATTATTAGCAAAAAATATCGATAGATGTAAAGTTGATATATGGTCTCAGGATGAAACTAGAGTTGGGCAACAAGGTAGCTTAACTCGTATATGGGCTAAGCGTGGCACTAGACCCCGTAAAGTTCGGCAACAGCAATTTATTTCAACATATATTTACGGAGCTGCTTGCCATGAGACAGGAGAAGCTTGTGCATTAATTTTACCATATGCAAACACACAGGCAATGAATAAATTCTTAGAAGAGCTTTCTCGCAGTATTCAAGGCAACCGACATATAGCTTTACTAACGGATAATGCAGGTTGGCACACAGCCAAAAAACTAACTGTGCCAAGCAATATCACTTTGATACCGCTTCCGCCCTATGCACCGGAACTTAATGCAATGGAACAAGTTTGGGAATGGATTAAAAATCATTTCTTGTCTAACCAATGTTATGGTGTATATGAAGATATCGTTACTATGGCTTGTTACGCTTGGAATCAACTTGCTCATAATGTAGATTTAGTAAAATCAATTATGTATAGAGATTGGATAAATACACCGTGTTAATTATTGCAATTGGTATAATCCAGCTAAAACCAAGGCGGTGCATAGTATTGTAGACTGTTTTTAAAGCACACTTAGCACCATATTCCTCAACTAACATGATATGTAGCTCCTTTCCAGTTATATACCCACCAGTTTTACTTTCACTGAGCGTATTGATTTTATCAAAAATAGCAGACTCTTGTATACTGTTAATCTTCCTAGGGGCACCGCTTCTTTGTGATTCAAATAATCCTTCAAAACCATGATTCCTAAATCTTCTGAGCGATGATTGCACAGTTTTCCAGTGTGACTTCACTATTTCAGATATGGCTTTAAAAGATTTGCCTAATTGAAGGTGATACATCGCCAATAAACGTATACGATTTCGACCATGCGGCTCATGTGTCATCATTTTTATAAAATCATGACCTTCAAAACCTTGCGGTAATATTAACCTAGCTATTTGAGTACCTATTTATCAGTTAAAAACCCATTTTATAACACCGTGTTAATTATTGCAATTAGTATAATCCATTAAATCCTCCCATATACCTTTGTCAACCATCTCTTAAATCTGCGATAAATACTGTACCAACAACCATAATCATCAGCTAGAAAACGCCATTGGCAACCTGTTCTAACAATAAACCATATTGCTTCAATAAAATGTCTCATTTTTTTCTTCATTCTTGTTGTGTATACCATTTCTTTCATTAAAAAATGATAAAATTACTTCCCATGCTTGTTCTTCTATGTAATACTTCATATTGGTAGTTCCTTTTTTTGATAACTAGAAACTACCATTTCTTCTTACTATGGCAACTTTTTATTCCTCTTGCCTAACTATAATTTTTGTCAACAGAACCTAGGGTAATTTAACCTGAATTCGATGTAACTTGTTACATCGAATTCAGTATTATATGGTTTAAAGAAGGATTCATTTTAGGCTATGCCTTAAGATTGATAGATCACCACAACAGTTTGTTTATGTTATCACAAATGCACAGTGGTTTGTTTGGTGCTTGGAAGAAAGTTTGGGAGTCAAGTAAGTCAAACTATCATGTATAACAAATTTCTATAGCTGTTTCAAATATAACACAGTTGATAGAAATTTATCAAAAAAATAGTCAAGTATCTTGTAATTAATTATTTTTACATATATTATACATATATAGTAGCTGCGTGTTTAGATATTTCTAAAAAGTTTTTTAAGGTATTATGATTGCGTAGGGTCATCCCTGTGCATTCGATGGTTACCCTTGCGAAAGTATGGGGCTAGAAAAGTTTAATATAGTCTGCTAGGCTGTTTTTTTAGATTTCTCTACCTGCACGGGAATCACATAGAGCAGAAATAATTTTTGAAACTAATTGCTCTAAGAAACTGTATTTAGAAAATGAATTAACTTAAATAGGAAAAAATTATGAATAATAAAAGTGAAAAAAGCAGTTTTTTGAAAAAATTGCTAGCGACTGCTTCTATTGCTTCAGTTATAGTCGGTGGAAGTAATACGGCATTTGCTGTTGATAAAGCTAGGATTACTACTAATACCCCAGCTAACGTTAGTGCAAAAGCTGGTGCAAATAGTAATTGGGCAGAGGTAAATGATGTTGGTGCTGTTATCAATCGTACTGGGGGGCTAGCAGGTCCAACTGATAATCAGGCAGCTATATTTGGTGATAATAAGCATATTATTAATATTGATGCTCCTCGGATACTTACGGCAATTAGTTCTGGTGGCAAGGATAATTCTGTTGTACAGCTTAATGCAAATCTTACTGTTGGTTCTGTCGTTGATATTCTTGGTGATGCTAATGCTAATGCTAATGCTAATGTAGTACAATTTACTTTTGTTGCTCCTGGTAGTACTCTTACCTTAAACGGTGCAGCTGCTGATAAGTCTAAACATGGTTTTACTGCAGATAATAACAATTATGACGCTTTAGGTACGATTCGCTTCATAAATTCAGGTGTTCAGACCTTGAATATTAGTCCTACTGCTCCTGCTAACATCGTATTTGAGAAATTTAAAGTTGAGAACGGTACAAGTGCAACATTGAATATTGACAATGCTAACTCTAAGACAACATTTAAGCAATCAGAAGTTGCTAAAGCCTACATAATTAACATCTCTGATGATAGTGTTGTTGAATTCAGCTCTACTAGTAATATCTCGTTTAAATTACAACAGGAAAAAGATAGTAGAATCAACTTTGGTGCGAATGGTGATGGTACATTGTTATTTACTTCTAATGCTCCTGGTCATTCTAAGTTTATAGTTATGAATGGATCTCTTGGTGGTAATAATAAAGATGGAGATGGTACAATTCACTTCGATAGTGCTGCGCACCTTAGCACTTTTAGTCATACAATTGTAGATGCTGCCGTAGTTGGTATAAATAAGGAGAATAGAGCTAAAAAATTCATAGTTACTGCTAATAGAGATCATCGTGCAGTAATTGAAGGAAGAGTATATACTAAAGAGCTTGAATTACGCGGTGGGAAGATTGTTTTCAGCAATGAGGTTGATGTAGGAGATCAGGGTAAGACAAACATGATAACAGCAGTGTCGAATGTAACTCTAAACGACAATAGTAATCTTGGTACAACAGATTTCCATGATATAAATAGTGTAATTACTGTGGAACCTGGTAAAATCCTTGAAGGAAACTTTCATGCTAACTTAAACGCTGCTGGTAGCGCTGGTGGAACGATAGTTTTTAAAGGTGGGGGTGCATTAAAAGGTACAGTAAACAACTTGCTTGTAATTGAACATAACGTTGGTATTCTGAAATTGTCAGGACAGCATACTGTCACTGAACTAAAAGGAATGAAGACTGGTACACATTTTAAATTTGATAAGGATTATAAACTGATCGGTAATATTCATCATAATAACCCTACTGATTCAAATTTAATGTTTGAGGGTGATGCTGAAATTATTGGTAATATTACAGCTGGTAATATTATCATCCCTAAGGATAGCACAGTAAAAGTTGCTGGTCATATGATTAGTGCTGCTAGTATCTTTGATGATGCTGATAGTGGAACATTGAAATTAACTCATAAAGCAGGTGATGTAACCATTAAATCTACAATGAGTACTAATAGTGGCGGTATTATTGATGCAACTGAAATGAAAAAGGATAGTACTTTAAATATTACTGGCATTATTGGTACGAATCCTGCTGGTAATGATCCTAATGCTTTAAAGAAATTATTACTGAACGGACAAAAACCTAACTTTAATATAGATGCAGCTGCAGCTGACAATAAATGGGTTAATATTGCTGGAATTGATTTTGGTGGTGGAGCTTCAACAGTCAAGATGAATGTTGATGCTGCTAAATATGCCTTTGGAGCTTTAACAAATGCAGAGGAAGCTAAATTTGAAGTTAGTGAGAATGTTGACTTATATAATACAACAACCTCTCAGGATGGGGGAGTAAAGGAAATCAAGTTTACAGAATACAATAAGACTCTTACTCTTCATAAAGGTAATGATATTACTGCTAAGTGTATAACTGCTTTCGGTGGAGATAATGGAAGTAATCTAGTTTTTGCTGGGGATGCTGCTCTAAAAGGCGACATAGGAACATCAACCAGGCAATTTAAAGGTCTCAAAGTAAATGCTGGTGTTAAGGCAATTACATCGGGTCAAGGCTTTTTCAGCGAAAATATAGAATTAGCAGATGCCGAATCTACATTAGTTGTAGATGGTAATTATACTACTAAAGCAGTTGCTGGTAAGGGAACACTGAAATTTGTTAATGATGCTGGTGTTGGTACTGGTGTAAAATTCACTACTACAGCAGCTGCTAATGCTGGTGTTATTAACGGTATATCTACCTTAGAATTGCATGGTGGTAATGTTGAATTAGTAGGTGATAACGGTCTAAAATTTAGCAATATTAAGTTTGCAACTGCTGCAAGCTTAACTTTAGCTTCAAATATGAAACTTGATGGGATAAGTGTTGATAGTACTCTTGATAGTGCGAGTTCTAAAGGTGCTAGACCTACAGTTATATTATCAGCTATTGATCACACTATTAGTAAACCTAACCATATTGGTGATAAGGAACATTTGGTTAATCTACAATTTGCTGGAGATAATACCTTAAATGTTACTACTACAGACTTCTTTGCTGGTGTAACAACTACAACTGATAATCAAGGTGCTGTTAACTTTAAGGCTGGTTCTGATAAGGTTTATGGTTTAGGTTCTAGCGGACTCAACTTAAAAGCTGCAACTTTTGAAGTAAATACCGAAAACTTTGGTGATACTTATGTCAGTAATGCTATTATTAATGACAAATTGAAGTACACAGCTGGTGGAAAAGTAGCTGGTGGACTACAAGTTGGTAGTGATAAAGGTAGTTCTGTAGCTGAGTTTAAAGATGGTGTTATTTTGACAGCTGCTGTAACCAGTAAGGGAGCAGATAATAAGATTAACTTCACAGATAATGCTGCTATTATTGGTACTAAGCTTGGTACAGAGAATGCTCGTTTTAAGGCTATAACATTTAATGGCAATAAAAAAGTAGGCTTGAAGAATGCTGCTATGTATGCAGAAGTAGTTAACTTCGGTACTGAAAATATCGTAATTGCTGATAACAACATAATTAGTGGTACTTCACATGTTAATGGCAGTATTAATTTGAACTCTGGTAAGTTAATCTTCCAAGATAACAAAAATGATGTAAATTCTACATGGGGTCCTAAAACTTCTATTAAAACTACCTTAACTGCAGATGAAAAACTTGGTTCTATAGAAGTTAATACTCCTATAGAGGTGGCTGCTAGTGTACCAGTTAATGTTATAGTCATGCAGGATGAAGCTCAATTAGGGGCGGAACAAGAGTACAAGTTGATTAGCAATGGTAAAAATCTAATTCTAGGTAATGATGCACGATTTGGTCCTCTAACAGTAGCAAAATCAACAAATCAAGCATATGTAAAGTGGACTGTTTCTACTAAAGATGATCAAGATTTTTACTTGTTGCGTTCAAATGATGCTGCAACTATAGCTCCAGCTGATGTGAAACTTGCTGGTGGTGATGATAAAGATCAGGAAAATGCTGCTTTGCTTGGTCGTGAGGCACCAGGTCCTATGACTGATGTTGGTACGTTATCACAAGACCCAAAAGTACGTGGTGATGCACTAAAAAGAATTGTAAATGCTGAGAATGCACTAGTAACTGATGCTGTCGAACATACTAATGCTGGGATTGCTAGTTTAGTGGGAGCAAGACTTGCTCAAGTTGATGAACAACAAAAACCTGTAGGTAGTGGTTCTAATGATGTAGCTGGTGCATCAATGGGTGCATGGGCTATGCCATACTATAATCAAGCTGTTCAGAAGGGTGAAGGTAGTGTTGTTGGCTATAAAACGAAATCTGCTGGTGGAATCCTTGGTTTCGATGCTTTAGCAAACGAAAATCTAATGATCGGTGCTGCTGTTAGTATTGTTAGAACTGATATGAAATACAAAGATTATAAAATTGGAGAAAAAACAAACATTAATACTGTGATGCTCTCTATTTATGGATCACAACAACTTGATAAAAATTTCTTTGTACAAGGTTTGGTTTCTCTTGGTTCAAATAAAATTAAGAATAGCGATCCTAGAAAAGTTCCTACTTCTCGTAATGCTAGTGGTCAGCAGATTGCTCAAGCTAGTTATGATTCTCTGTCTTACGGTGGTCAAGTATTATTTGGTTACAATGCTAAAATGTCTGACTCAATGTCATTAATACCGATGGCTGGAATTCGTTATACAGGTTCTAGCGATGAAGGTTATAAAGAAACTGGTACAGACAACGTAAATAAGGTCGTTGCTAATAAGACTAACAATAAAGTTGAAGCTGTGCTTGGTACTAGATTTGCAGTTTCTGTAGATACTAGCGGTATTACAGTGATGCCTGAAGCACATGCTTTTGTTTCTCAAAAGTTATTTGGTGATTCAGGGAAAGTTAGTGCTAAATTAGATGGTATGACTAGTTCGTTTGCTACTAGATCTGACAAAGAGGCAAAAACATTATTTAACCTTGGTTTAGGCGTTACTGCTAAAGCTGGTAATATGGACTATGGAGCTGGTTACGATGCATATTTAGCTAGTAAATATGTTGGTCACCAAGGTACTTTAAAAGTTCGTGTAAACTTCTAAACTAATCTTTTAAGTTTACTTATCTATTACTTCAAACAAAAGGGTTTTCTTTTAAAAAAGAAAGCCCTTTTTGTTTAATAAGAGTGCTTACGAATTGATTCTTCCTGATAAGTTTGTCGTCAGAATTTGCTTTCTCTTCTTATATAATGGGCTAAAAAATTTAGACAAAAAAGCATGTAGTTTTGTTTCGTAATAAGATAGAATAAAAAAGCCTTTAATCTTAATATTCATCTCATCTAAATGCCATTTATCAGTTGGTTTCCTCTCTCGCTTTCTGATAACATCTTGAAAATAAACCGCAAATTTATTGCACCAAAATCTTACTGTCTCATGACTTAAAATAATACCTCGATAGGCCATCTGTTCTTGTACATCTCTGTAACTATTATTGAATCGATGATATAATACCAATTGCAATAATGCACACGGTGTATTTATCCAATCTCTATACATAATTGATTTTACTAAATCTACATTATGAGCAAGTTGATTCCAAGCGTAACAAGCCATAGTAACGATATCTTCATATACACCATAACATTGGTTAGACAAGAAATGGTTTTTGATCCATTCCCAAACTTGTTCCATTGCATTAAGTTCCGGTGCATAGGGCGGAAGCGGTATCAAAGTGATATTGCTTGGCACAGTGAGTTTTTTGGCTGTGTGCCAACCTGCATTATCCGTTAGTAAAGCTATATGTCGGTTGCCTTGAATACTGCGAGAAAGCTCTTCTAAGAATTTATTCATTGCCTGTGTGTTTGCATATGGTAAAATTAATGCACAAGCTTCTCCTGTCTCATGGCAAGCAGCTCCGTAAATATATGTTGAAATAAATTGCTGTTGCCGAACTTTACGGGGTCTAGTGCCACGCTTAGCCCATATACGAGTTAAGCTACCTTGTTGCCCAACTCTAGTTTCATCCTGAGACCATATATCAACTTTACATCTATCGATATTTTTTGGTAATAATGTTGTTAACATGTCTGGAAAGTTTTCTTATATCTATTTTGAGTCTCTTGATTTGACTTTGGATGCATTGAACGAGAAGTAATCCAGCTAAAACCAAGGCGGTGCATAGTATTGTAGACTGTTTTTAAAGCACGCTTAGCACCATATTCCTCAAGTAACATGATATGTAGCTCTTTTCCAGTTATATACCCACCAGTTTTACTTTTACTGAGCGTATTGATTTTATCAAAAAGAGCAGATTCTTGTATAGTGTTAATCTTCCTAGGGGCACCGCTTCTTTGTGATTCAAATAATCCTTCAAAACCATGATTCCTAAATCTTCTGAGCGATGATTGCACAGTTTTCCAGTGTGACTTCACTATTTCAGATATGGCTTTAAAAGATTTGCCTAATTGAAGGTGATACATCGCCAATAAACGTATACGATTTCGACCATGCGGCTCATGTTTCATCATTTTTATAAAATCATGACCTTCAAAACCTTGCGGTAATATTAACCTAGCTATTTGAGTACCTATTTATCAGTTAAAAACCCATTTTATAACACCGTGTTAATTATTGCAATTAGTATAAATTCTTAGAAGAGCTTTCTCGCAGTATTCAAGGCAACCGACATATAGCTTTACTAACGGATAATGCAGGTTGGCACACAGCCAAAAAACTAACTGTGCCAAGCAATATCACTTTGATACCGCTTCCGCCCTATGCACCGGAACTTAATGCAATGGAACAAGTTTGGGAATGGATTAAAAATCATTTCTTGTCTAACCAATGTTATGGTGTATATGAAGATATCGTTACTATGGCTTGTTACGCTTGGAATCAACTTGCTCATAATGTAGATTTAGTAAAATCAATTATGTATAGAGATTGGATAAATACACCGTGTTCATTATTGCAATTGGTATAATACACATAGCACTGAAATTTAGGTAACAATTGTCACTGATAATCTATAAATTATTCCCTACATTTGCTCAATACTTAATTTACATTTCTCTTAACTTGACGGTGCCTCCTAAATCAATTAAATTAATAAAATCAGGTAGGACAAATTGTTGGTTTGAAGTAGTTTTGACTGAAGGTAAAAATCGTGAAATTAGAAAGATATTTGAACATTTTGGCTTGACTGTTAACCGGTTAATTAGAATTAGCTATGGAGATTTTTTATTAGGTAATTTGCAACCAAATCAGTATAAAGAACAGCCATTCGAAAAATTTAAGAAATTTTTATGATTAGAATTATAGCAGGCAAACATAAAAATCGGATCATACCTACCTTAAAAAACTCTAACTATCGTCCTTCCACAGGGAAAATCCGAGAGGCGATTTTTAGTATACTAACTTCAGGAGAATTCATTGATTGTAGGTTATTTAACAATGAATCTAAAGTTCTCGATTTATTTGCTGGCACGGGTAGTTTAGCTTTTGAGAGCTGTTCTAGAGGTACTGGAGCAGTTACATTAGTTGATATAAATGCTAATTATTTACAGGCAGCAAAAGAGTTTGCTAGTAAAATAGGTGAGCTGGATAAAATGACTTTCTTAAATATCAATGCTATAGCTTTGCCAAAATGTAAAAACAGCTTTGATTTAATTTTTATTGATCCGCCATACGGTCATAATCTTGTCCCAAAAACAGTAAATGCTTTAAAAAAAGGTCAATGGTTAAAAGATGGTAGCATTATTGTAGTCGAACTTGCTAAAAATGAAGATTTTACTGATAACTCTTTGGAACTCATTAAAGAAAAAATATACGGTGATAGTAAATTGCTTATCTTAAAATACATAAATGTTCTATAATATATATTATGGAAAATAAAACTTTAGCAATTTATTTCAACATATATTTACGGAGCTGCTTGCCATGAGACAGGAGAAGCTTGTGCATTAATTTTACCATATGCAAACACACAGGCAATGAATAAATTCTTAGAAGAGCTTTCTCGCAGTATTCAAGGCAACTGACATATAGCTTTACTAACGGATAATGCAGGTTGGCACACAGCCAAAAAACTAACTGTGCCAAGCAATATCACTTTGATACCGCTTCCGCCCTATGCACCGGAACTTAATGCAATGGAACAAGTTTGGGAATGGATTAAAAATCATTTCTTGTCTAATACCAATTGCAATAATGAACACGGTGTATTTATCCAATCTCTATACATAATTGATTTTACTAAATCTACATTATGAGCAAGTTGATTCCAAGCGTAACAAGCCATAGTAACGATATCTTCATATACACCATAACATTGGTTAGACAAGAAATGATTTTTAATCCATTCCCAAACTTGTTCCATTGCATTAAGTTCCGGTGCATAGGGCGGAAGCGGTATCAAAGTGATATTGCTTGGCACAGTTAGTTTTTTGGCTGTGTGCCAACCTGCATTATCCGTTAGTAAAGCTATATGTCAGTTGCCTTGAATACTGCGAGAAAGCTCTTCTAAGAATTTATACTAATTGCAATAATTAACACCGTGTTAATTATTACAATTGGTATAATACTGAATTTGTTGATAGTTATAAGGTAGAGACAAATTCTAGAAAGCTTTTAAAAAATCTAGGGTCAAAGTTAGTTCATATTGTTGAAAACAATACTAGGTTCTGTTGACAAAAATTATAGTTAGGCAAGAGGAATAAAAAGTTGCCATAGTCAGAAGAAATGGTAGTTTCTAGTTATCAAAAAAAGGAACTACCAACAAGAATGAAGAAAAAATGAGATATTTTCTTGAAACAATATGGTTTATTGTTAGAACAGGTTGCCAATGGCGTCTTCTAGCTGATGATTATGGTTGTTGGTACAGTATTTATCGCAGGAGTACATGCTTGCTCATCTGGATATATCCCCAAAGGTAATCAAGAAGAAGCGGCTTTAGGTAGCAGCAGAGGTGGTTTTAGTACTAAAATTCATGCCCTTGTTGATGTCCTTGGTAATCCATTAAAGTTTATACTAACTGCTGGGCAAAGAAATGATGGTGCTAGGCAAAGCGGATAAATTACAGTTGGTGAAAATCCAACCTACGTAAAGTTTAGCCAACAGCGTAGAACCAAATTTCACATAACTTATAAGGAACGATATTTAATTGAGTGCTTATTTGGTAAAATCAAACATTTTAGGCATATATTTTCTAGATTTGATAATGCTCCAGCCACTTTCTTAGCTTTTCTAAATTTCGTTGGAACTTTAATATGGTTACGTTAAAATTTTTGTCAACAGAACCTAGCATCAAATTCTTCTGAATTGGCTTTAATATAAGGAGAAATGCCCCCTAAAAAAGGGTTCTTATATCTAATTGAGGTTAGTATATTCATTTAGAATTCTCTTGATATTATTGAGCATGGTAAGTTCATTTTTCTTTCTAGTAAATACACAATATATTACTTTACTTATAGTGGTGCGTTTTTTAACTTGCATAACCAACTCTTGTTGAACGATTGTTCGAATTGTCATTAGATTACCATTAATTAAAAATTGTGATAAAAGTTGAAGCTGTTCAACACTAAAATTTGTTAGTAATATTCTAATAATTACCGTAACATAACCTGAAGGAGTTGTTATACTAGTTCTCCTGACATATTTTTTAAAACTTAAACTAGATGTTTTATTTAAATATTTGTCACTAAAAATTTCTACAAAATTTATTTCACATAATTGTTTTTTTACTTCTAACCTTTCTTGTTCAATTAGTCTTAACGTTTTAACTGAAGTAACATTGCTATTTATCTTATAATCAGCTGCAATTTTACATGTTATTACCTGTTGTACAAACTCTGCATAATTTAGCTCTTTTTTTAATAATGAAGTAATATTTTTAAATAACAACTGATACCTAGTTTTTAAAGCATTTTTAGTAAAACTATCTAAAGAAGCATATCGTTTAATAATTTTAACTTCAAGTTTTGCAGAAAATTTAGACTCAATAGAAGAAATCATTAAAGAAATAGTATGACCACTTTGGATATTTTGAGTTAACCTTTTTCTAATCTGAGCTAATATATAATTCAGATCAGAATCTTCTGTTATATTGAGCATCCTGATAGCATCTATATGCTTTGTAATATTAATTAAAATTTCATGCATAAAGACATTTTGCCGGAGTAAGAATCTTTCTATTATAGCGAACTCTGCATTTTCTATCTGATGTATTATTGCATTATAATTTTCAAATAATACTGAAAGCTCATATCCTGAATTATTAAGTTTACTGAAACTCTTCCTAAATTTTGATTCATCATGTATTCTTAGCAAAATATGGTTTATGGTCTGAGATTTAATAGATAAATCTTTTAGCCTATTATATAAGCAAATTAACTTAGCATTGGTTAACTCCATCAATACATTGTGATCATCTATTAAAAAATTAGTAATTTTTTTTAAAATGTATGTGTAATCTACAGTGTTTTCTTCTTTCAGTGTTAATAATATATTGGCATGAAATAACAATGGAACAGATTCTTTCTTTATGTCAATAGTAGAATCAATCTGCCATAATTCTTTAATGAGCAACAATTGATCTAAAAGTAGATTTTGTTGCTCAAGCGATAAATTATCTAAATTTAAAACAATTGCAGTTGCTTGTAGATTATTTATAACATCTTGATTTTTAATATCTTCAGTTATTAATATACAACAATGTTGTACAAAGTTTCTAGCTAAATCCATTACAGGTTTTAGTGCCTTATTATTTTCTTCATGATATAAAGTGGAAGAACTTTTTAAGCAATCAACCAATTGATTAAGAGAGGTAACAAAATTTGTTACTTCTTCCATTTGATATTTTTGTTGCTTTAACGTTTCAATAGAGAGAGGTCCGTAATGCTCAAGAACAGAGAGCAAGTTCTTTTGACTATCTAGACTAAGATAATCAAGCAACTCACTATTCTGTTGTAGAATCTTTATAATATTAAAAGTACGTAAAGACCTTTTTAAAGTACTAGGATATTTACAAGACACGATGCATTCAGAGCTTAAAGAGACAAAACAGCCTTTTAATCTTTCTTCATACTTACTAATAACCTTAGTATTAAAATCTTTCATAATTAATTTTCTTATCGTGTTATTCAGTATCTAGGGAGGAGAATCAATTAACTAATCAGAACATAAATTATACGTATGTATACCCATTTCATGCTTCCATCAAGCATTATATCAGTATCATCATGGTATCCCAATATATTTTTCACTTCTTCTTGGGTTGTGTTACCTTATTTGCAAATAAGACTTAATTATCACGAAAGTTACGAAGGGATTCAAATCATTATAACAGTATTTTTATTTTAACTAATAGTATTTTTTATTTATTAGAAAAATATTTATAGTATATAAATTAATTATTTTGTTACGAATAAGTAAAAATTTTTATTGCTTAAATATCAGTAAAACCTTATTTTTATAAGGGCTTCTCATAAGGAATATAAAATCCTGAAGAGTAAAGTATTTAATTTAACTAAAAACTATATCAAAACTTATGCATAATATCCTTATCATTATAATTTCATTATTGTTAATATCATGTTCGGAAGAAAGTGATAAATCTAATAATAAAAACAAACAACCTGATAATAAGGTTGAAGTGACGCAGGAAAAAGCTCCACAAGAAGAAAATAATGACAACCTTGCCAATGATAAATGGAATACAATAGTAAATCCTCAAGACAGTACGGCTTCAACTAATACGGAAGAACCTCTAGATACGGTAGAGGATTCTGCTACTAACTCTACTGATATAAATGATGTTAGCTTGAAACAGATGCCTTATAAACCAACTTTCAATGTTAGCCAAAATGATATAGTTCTTGGTAATGTTAAGGCAACTGTAGTGGTAGTTGAGTATTTTTCTCCAACTTGCCCACATTGTGCTTATTATCATGAAAAAATTCTACCTGAGCTTAAAAAGAAATATATTGATACCAATAAAATTGCTTATATAATTCGTGAATTTATCGGTAATAAGCAAGATTTAGATGCAGCAATTTTGGCACGTTGTCCAAATGATCTAGATAGTTTTCTTAAATTCCAAAGTGTAATACTAGCACAACAAGATAAATGGGGTAGTAGCAATAGATATCGTGAATTACTAACAAATATAGCTCAAATTGGTGGAGTATCCGCAGAAACTTATGCTAAATGTCTTAATAATAATAAAATTTTCGAAACATTACTTGCTAATACTAACCTTGCTGCTAGTTCACAAGGTTTTGTTGGTACACCCGCATTTTTTGTTAATGGCATACTAACAAATGGATATAGTTTAGAAATCCTTTCTAGGGTAATTGATAAAACGTTAGAAAACTCTAGTATCAAATCCGAAAATTAATACACTTACTTAATCTCAACTATCGATGTAACAAGTTAACCATAGTACCCTACATTTTTCTATAATCGTCGTAGCAAGGCTCTTTAGATGCCGTGGCGATCTAGGTAAACAGCGCAGCTGTTTTTTTAGAGTAACGCTTCGCGTATCCTGATCTTGGATTGTTGCGTCGCCGCTTTTTCGCGACTCCTGGCTAATAGACGATCAGCAGCCATTTTAATGGTGGTTATATAAAAAAAGTAGGGTATTATGATAACATACCTTCTATGTTATTTTTTTAGATTCCCGCAATTGCTTAGAATGACAGCGTTTTGACGTTAGTACTATAGTTATAGTACTAGGATGACATCGTTTTTGGCTAAAACCTTTTCGGGGTAACTGTATTATTTCTCTTTAAATGCTCTAAACATCGTATCAGTAATAGGATCAAGTAAATATTTCAGGAGAGTCCTTGTGCCAGTAACAATTTGAACTTCCGCTTGCATACCAGGATGTAACTCTAACTTTTTAGCTTTTGCAATCTTATTAAACTCATCCATATCAATCTCAATTCTAGCGATATAATAAGTGGTAGGATCTTGGCTTGGAGTATTTCTGTCTTGTACAATATCAGGAGATATTTTAACAACTTTGCCAGTAAATAACGGCGTTGTTCTAGATTTAAAAGCACTGAAGCGAATTTTTGCTACCAAGCCTTCATGCACTGAATCTATATTCTTGCTTGGAACTTTTGCTTCTATTATTAAATTATCATCAGTTGGAGAAATCTCTAGAATCGGATAACTTGGTGAAATCACCTGTCCTATTGTATGATAGTTCAATACATTTATAATACCATCAACTGGTGATTTAATAACCACTCGATTTAAAGAGTCCTGATGTGCATTAAATGCTTCTTTAAAACGAGCTACTAGCTCTTGTGCCTCTTTTAGTTCAGTCAGAGTTTTCTCTGTATATTTATTCTGTAAGTTAATAATGCTAATCTCACACTCTATAATCGAATGCTTAATAGATGCAATCTCAGCTTCTGCCATAGCTATCTCACTTTTGTACTGTGCTTCCTTAGCTTCTAAGTCTAATAAAGCGGCTTTATTGGCAAAACCTTTTCCATGCAATGTACCCATTGCCTTTAAACGATCCTTAACAACCTCTAGAGTTTTTACATTTGCAACTTTTTTAGCCTGCGTACCTTCAATTTTTTTATTTAATTGCTCGATCCTTTGCTGTAAGGCATTTTTTTCACTTTTATATACTTCTTTTTTAGACTGAAATAAATTTTCTTGGGTATGTATAATCCTTGCTACTTCAGGTAAATTGATATCTTTGGTTAATAATTCTGGAAATTCAATCTGAGCTTGATTATCTCTCTCGGCAATTAAACGACTTTCCGTTGCTAAAGCATGTCTATATTGGCTTAAATTACTTTCATATGCTGACTTAATTCTTGTATCTTCTAGCTCTATTAATTTATCTCCTTCTTTAACTTGATCACCTTGTTTAACAAAAATATTAGCTATAATTCCACCTTCTTGGTGATTAATTGTCTTCTTATTACCACTCGTTATAACAACACCCAATGCTGTAGCAGCACTATCAAGAGGAGCAAAACTGCCCCATACCCCTCCAACTAATACAAAAAAGATTATTACATATACCCCAAAAAGAATTGGGGATCTAGCAATTTGCACTACATCATTGCGATCAACATCATTATTTTTAGTAACAAAATTGACGAAACGATCAAGATAATATAATGTATTTTTAATGGCATTAGAAATCTTTACTATTACCTTTTGTGATACAATAGCTCCCTTTGTTTTTTTTGTGTGTGTTAAATCATTTTGTAGCGACAAAAGTTGTTTAAGTTGCTCCGCTGTAAATGCCGGCTTATTGTTATTTGACTTTTCTTCCATATTTAAAACTTATTCATTAATGTGGATTACACCATTTTGCAACAGTTTAACTCGATTTTGCATTTCTTCTTGAGTGCCATAAAGAGCTACCACCCCATCTTGTAATACCAAAATCTTATCTACCACCGATAATACAGAAGGTCTATGAGAGATAACAACTACAGCAATACCCTTAGATTTTGCTTGCTTTAAGCAATGTGATAGGGCTATTTCACCTGCTTCGTCAAGATTTGCATTAGGTTCATCTAAAATAAGTAATTTAGGATTACCATAAAATGCTCTAGCAAGACCAACTCGTTGCTTTTGTCCGCCAGAAAGATTAGAGCCTGCTATTCCAATATCTGAATCATAGCCATCTGGTAATCTTAAGATCATTTCATGAGCCCCAGCAATTTTAGCTGCCTCAATTACTTTTTCTGGCTCAGCATTTTCAGCCATCCTAGCTATATTTTGCTTTATACTACCACTAAATAACTCTATTCCTTGCGGCAAATATCCTACATGTTTACCAAAGTCTTCCCTGTTCCAACGATAAATTTCTCCACTATCAAGCCTAACAGTCCCTGACGATGCTTTCCATACCCCAACTAAAACTTTTGCTAAAGTTGACTTACCTGCTGCAGAAGGTCCTATAATTGCTAATATCTCACCAGGCTGCACCGCAAAGGACACTCCTTTTAAAATGTATCTTGGTACTGGCGGTTGTGGTATATGTGGAGGAATTGGTATCGAATAATAAATATTCTCCACAGTTAAATGTCCTTCAACATTTGGAATTGGCATTGCTTCTTCTCTTAATTTATACGAAGCAAATAGTTGATTAATATTTTTATAAGATTTTATAGCTCCGCTCATACTTTTCCATAACTCAATAGCGTTATCAAAAGGGGCTAAAGCTCTACCAACTATAATGGAACTCATAATCATACCACCAGTAGTCATCTCTCTTCCTGAAGTACTAACAACAACATAAGCCCCAATACCAGTTACCAGCATCTGCATAACATTACGGATAAATCTTGAAAAATTAGAAATAGCACCATTACGGTAGCTAGCAATTGATTGCTTCTCCAAAGCAGCAATATTAAACTGATGCCAATTTGTCGTAACATTTTTCATCATGCCCATAGCTTCTACAACTTCTGAATTTCTATTGGCGATGTCAGCTTGCGTCATACCCTTTATAGAAAATTCAGTAGCTTCACCGAGAGTTTTATTAGTTGCAGCTGCATTAAAGAAAGCCGTAGATACAATAATAATAGCCCCAGCTAATGTAAGGATTCCAATATATGGATGAATTAAGAAAATTACTATTATATAGACAACACTCCAAGGAGCATCAAATAAAGTATTAATACCAGTGCTAGTTAGAAAGGTTTTTACTGCTTGGAAATCACGAAGTAACTGACTAGCACCGATATTAGTACGAGTTGCAGAGGCTGAAATAGAGTGACCAAAAATTACAGGACCAATTGTTTTATCCAACCATTCACCAACTTTAATTAGGGTGAATGATCTAGCAATTTGCAATAACCCATAAATAAAATAGATCGTACCAATAACAATAGACAACCACATTAATGTAAATAAGTTACCACTTCCTATAACCCGATCAAGAACTTGCAAGGAATAAAGAGGTGTTATCAACATTAACAAGTTAATAACAAACGCAAAACTAAAAACTATCCAAAACGCAATTTTGCATTTCTCAAGAGCAGTAGTTAGGGGATTTATTACTTGAGATACTAATGCACTATTATTTCTCATATTACCATTGTTATATTATATTTTTCTGAATATATAATCTATATCATCTAACACAAATTAAATTAGCCTGTCCTGATAATAGTAGTTATCCGAACCTGATGGCTTCCTGGCTCTATTATATTTTTTACTGCTAATTGGTAAAAATTATACTATTTGTAATATTTTTTATTTGACTCTACACTATACGCAAAATAAATAATATGGCAACCTCTTTATTATACCTTTAGAGCTTAGAAGTATAACAGAGTAATTTTAAAATCACAACTAATGATAAAAAATACTAAATTATAGAAACGAATAGTTGTCATCGCGAGCCACAAAGTGGCGTGGCGATCCAAATAAACAGCTTGCTGTTTTATTTTTTGCCATTGCAACTTTTGGATTACCATGTCGCCGCTTTGCGGCTCATTGCAATGACATTTATGCATTAAAAAAACAAACTTTTCTATCATTAGTTGTGACTTTTAAATTACCCTGAAATATAACCTAATTACTTTTTCGACAAATATCCTTTTATCAACTCCTCAGCAATTTGTACAGCGTTTAAAGCTGCTCCTTTACGTAAATTATCTACTGTAATCCATAAATTAATGGTATTTTTTTGACTAGGATCATTTCTAATTCGCGAAACATAAACAAGATCTTTACCAACAACATCTATGGGAGAAACATATTGTGTTTTATCCAAATGAGAATTAACTACAATAGAGTCTGATTCTTGTAGTATTTCTTCTATTTCTTTAGTATCTATCTCTCCACTAAACTCAACATTCACTGAAATAGAATGACCAACAAACACTGGCACTCTTACGCAAGTTACACTAAATTTAGCATGTGATCCTATAATTTTTTCTAATTCCAAGGAAATCTTCGATTCTTCACTAGTAGAACCGTCTTTATTAAAATCACCTATATGTGGGAATAAATTAAAAGCTATTTGTTGTGGGAAAACTTTAGGCTCGATGTCCTTAAAGACATATTTTGCCTTGGTTTGCTCATAAAGCTCATCCATTCCTCTCTTTCCTGCTCCTGAAGTCGATTGATAAGTCGATATCACCATTCTCTTAATCTTTACTGCATTATACAAAGGCTTTAATACAGTAGCTATAGGAGCAGTACAACAATTCGGATTAGCTATAATATTTTTAATAGTATAATCTTTAAGGCTCGCTAGATTGGCTTCTGGAACTATCAAAGGAACATCAGAATCAAGTCTGAAAAATGACGATTTATCGATAACTATGCAACCTTGTTCTGCAACCTTGGGTACATATTTCTTTGATATTTCTGAACCAGCTGAGAAAAAAGCAATATCGATTTTACTAAAATCTACACTGTCTATGTCAGATATTTTTATAGTGCCATCTCCAAAGCTAACCTCTTTACCATTAGACTCACTCGAAGCTATAGCGTGGATATTATTAATTGGAAAATTTCTCTCAAACAAAATTTCTAAAGTTTCTCGCCCAACATTACCCGACGCACCAATTACCGCAATATTATATTGTTTTGTCATCTACATATCTTTTTATCAATTGACTATATCAGCTTAGAAATAGTTTTTCCCCCTATAATATGGAAATGAAAATGGAACACACTCTGTCCAGACTTTACCCCTTTATTAGTAATCAAACGATAGCCATCTTGATCTAAACCAACTAGCGATGCAATATAGGCTAGTTTGGTGAAATAATCTTTAATTTCATCGCTAGAAGCTTTAAGGATAAAATCACTATAGTCAATATACTCTTTTTTTGGTATAATTATTATATGTACTGGAGCTACAGGATTTATATCATTAAATGCTATTAGATTATCATCTTCATATATTATCTCTGCTGGAATATCTTTACCAATAATTTTTACAAAAACATTATTCTTGTCATACATATTATACTCTCATTTTTATTATCTACTCCCAAATGTCAATATTTGAGATTACTATAACACATTTTTTTCATCCTCTAAGCGTTCTAAAAATTTTAATTCAGCTTCTATCTCAGATTTTGCTAATATTATGTCTGTCAGTTGGTATTTCTTTTTTTGCAAATCATATTCTCTCATATCATCGCTGAAAAAACCAAATATCAACATAATGGCGAGTTGACTTACAGAAATAAAATTAGTACAACCTAAACTTGATATAAAAATACTTAATATCAAAGTAGTTATTAGTGGTAACCACATTCTATGATAGAATGCCCAAAACACGCTTAAAAACGCAGCAAATAATGAAAAACCTTGCTTGATAAGAATAAAATCATTATCTTTTTTTTGAGGATTAACATATATTGAATAAATATTCATAGGAAAGTCTTGTAATTACGATATTAAATGATTACTTAAATAGCATAATAATAAACAAATAGCCAAACATCAATATTTAAAAGATTCTTTATGTCAGATAACTCGCCCGGTCCTGTCACATTACACGGTACTACTATACTTTGCTTAAGAAAAGGTGGGAATGTTGTAATCGCAGCAGATGGTCAGGTCTCCCATGGTAATACAATTTTAAAATCTACAGCAAGAAAATTAAGAGTCATGTTCAATAATAGTATTATTGCTGGCTTCGCTGGATCTACTGCAGATGCTCTAACTTTATTTGAAAAATTAGAATTAAAGTTGGAGAAATATTCGTATCAGTTACTGAGAAGTGCTGTAGAACTGGCAAAAGATTGGCGTAGCGATAAATATTTATGTAAACTTGAAGCAATGATGATCGTTGCAGATCAAAAAAATATATTAATTTTAACTGGTAATGGCGATGTAGTTGAACCTGATGGTGACGTTGCTGCCATTGGCTCTGGTGGATTATATGCACTGTCTGCTGCTAGAGGTTTAATGTCTTTTGACAATGACCTAACTGCAGAAGAGATTGCTTTAAAATCAATGAATATTGCAGCCGACATCTGTGTTTTCTCCAATCATAATATTATTTTAGAAAAAGTTATATGAGTACTAATATTAAGAAAAAATCAGTGGGATTAACTCCCGCTAAATCTATGGGATTAACTCCTGCTAAAATCGTAGCTGAACTTGATAGATTCATTGTTGGGCAATATAAAGCTAAAAAAGCTGTTGCGATAGCGTTGCGGAATCGCTGTAGACGTAGAAATGTAGACGAACCACTTCGTCAAGAAATAGTGCCAAAAAATATTTTAATGATAGGACCAACTGGCGTAGGCAAGACTGAAATCGCTAGGCGACTTGCGAAGCTTAGCGACTCACCATTTCTTAAAGTAGAAGCAACAAAATTCACTGAAGTAGGATATGTTGGACGAGATGTTGAGTCAATAATACGAGACTTAGTGGAAATAGCTGTTAACACACAAAAAGCTAATGCTAAAAAAGCAGTGATTGCTAATGCACATTTAAAAACTGTAGAGAGGATTTTGGATGCTTTAGTCGGCAAATCAGCATCAACTGAAACTAGAGAAAAATTTTGTCGCAAGCTTGAAAAAGGTGAACTTGACAATACTGAAATTGAAATAAGTATAACAGATTCAGGTGGCTTATTTGGTAGTAGTAATTTTGAGATTCCTGGTATGCCAGGAGCTGCCATGGGCGTATTAAATATTTCTGATATGATCGGCAAAGCTATCGGTACTAATAAAACAAAAACTAAGAAAATGCTGGTTAAAGATGCTCATTTAATTATTTCTGCCGAAGAGTCAGAAAAATTAATCGATCAAGAAAAAATTATTCAAGATGCCTTAGTGCTAGCACAAAATGATGGTATAGTATTTTTGGATGAAATAGATAAAATCACCTCAAGAGCTGAGGGGAAAAGTTCAGAAATTAGTAGAGAAGGAGTGCAAAGAGATTTATTACCTATTATTGAGGGTACAACTGTTAATACAAAACATGGACCTATAGAAACTGCACATATATTATTTATAGCATCAGGTGCTTTCCATTTATCAAAACCATCTGATTTGTTACCTGAATTGCAAGGAAGGCTACCTATTAGAGTAGAGTTAAGCTCACTTACTAAGGACGATATGATAAAAATTTTAATTGAACCAGAATCAAGTTTAATAAAACAATATTCAGCCTTAATTGCAACCGAAGGGGTAAAATTAAAATTTACTGATAATGCAATAGATAAAATTGCTACTTATGCAGCAAATGTTAACTTAGAAGTTGAAGATATTGGAGCAAGAAGATTACATACTATTCTAGAAAATTTATTGGAGGAGATAAGCTTCAATGTAAGTGATACGAAAGAAAAAGAGATAGTTATTGACGAACATTTTGTCGACCAGCAATTATCAAAAATTATCAAGAATCTTGATCTAGTAAAATTTATTTTATAAAAATGATAGTTCACCTTGGTAGTTTAACTTTTAGCGGTATAGATATTATCGATGTTGATGTGCAAGTACAGATATCACCAGGGATACCTAATTTTACTATAGTAGGACTTGCTGATAAAACTATTGGCGAGTCTAAAGAACGAGTTAGAGCAGCACTTTCTTCAATAGGTCTTGCCTTGCCTGCTTAAAAAATACTGATAAATTTAGCTCCAGCTGATTTGGTTAAAGAAGGTAGTCATTTTGACCTTGCTATTGCTTGTGCTATACTTAGCAGCATGAAAATGCTGAGGAAATACAAGAATATCTAGTAATAGGCGAATTATCTCTAGATGGTTCTATTCTACCTGTCAGCGGGGCTTTACCTGCTGCTATTGGTGCTTTGGCTAGAAATAAAGGGCTAATTTGTTCAAAATCTAATGGTCAGGAAGCTGCATGGTCTGGCAATAATAATATTTTGGTAGCAGGAAATTTAATAGAGTTAGTTAACCATTTTAAAGGCTCACAAATATTATCATCACCTGAATTAGAAATTGACACTAGTATAATAAATTACCTTAATTTTAAAGATATCAAAAAGGACAAAAAGCCACTAAGCGAGCTTTAGAAATAGCAGCCTCTGGTGGTCACAATCTATTAATGCTTGGTCCACCTGGTACTGGCAAATCTATGTTGGCACAATGTATACCTGGTATATTACCCAAAATGCGACCCGAAGAAATATTGGAGTGCAGTACTATAGCAAGCGTTGCAGGCAAGCTAGCAAACGGGAAACTATCAAGAGCTAGACCTTTTCGCACCCCCCCACTACTCATGCTCGATAGCAGCGATGGTCGGCGGTGGGGTTGGTAAAAGAGTAAAACCTGGAGAGATCTCGTTAGCACATAACGGAGTGTTGTTTTTAGATGAATTACCAGAATTTTCACCTAACGTTATCGAATCTTTAAGGCAACCAATTGAAACCGGAGAAATACTAATTGCTAGAGCAAATTCGCATATAAAATATCCTGCTCACTTTCAGTTAATAGCAGCAATGAATCCTTGTAAATGTGGTTATTTAAGCGATCCTCACAAAGCATGTTCTAAAGCCCCAAAATGTGGGAGCGATTATCAGATGCGAATTTCTGGTCCTATCATGGATCGATTTGATCTACATATAGAGGTAGGATCTATCGACTCATATAACTATGATTTAATAGAAGATAATACAGAAGAAGAGTCGAGGCAGATAGCATACAGGGTCGAAATGGCTCGTAATATTCAACAAACTAGATATGAAGGATATAATATCAAAACAAATAACCGTTTGGACGGACAGTTGCTTATCGAACATGCATTGCCAGTAGATGACGGTAAGGATTTATACCAATTGCAATAATTAACACGGTGTTATAAAATGGGTTTTTAACTGATAAATAGGTACTCAAATAGCTAGGTTAATATTACCGCAAGGTTTTGAAGGTCATGATTTTATAAAAATGATGAAACATGAGCCGCATGGTCGAAATCGTATACGTTTATTGGCGATGTATCACCTTCAATTAGGCAAATCTTTTAAAGCCATATCTAAAATAGTGAAGTCACACTGGAAAACTGTGCAATCATGGCTCAGAAGATTTAGGAATCATGGTTTTGAAGGATTATTTGAATCACAAAGAAGCGCTGCCCCTAGGAAGATTAACAGTATACAAGAGTCTGCTATTTTTGATAAAATCAATACGCTCAGTGAAAGTAAAACTGGTGGGTATATAACTGGAAAGGAGCTACATATCATGGTGCTAAATGTGCTTTAAAAACAGTCTACAATACTATGCACCGCCTTGGTTTTAGCTGGATTACTTCTCGTTCAATGCATCCAAAATCAAATCAAGAGACTCAAAATAGATATAATACCAATTGTAATAATTAACACGGTGTTAATTATTGCAATTAGTATAAATTCTTAGAAGAGCTTTCTCGCAGTATTCAAGGCAACTGACATATAGCTTTACTAACGGATAATGCAGGTTGGCACACAGCCAAAAAACTAACTGTGCCAAGCAATATCACTTTGATACTGCTTCCGCCCTATGCACCGGAACTTAATGCAATGGAACAAGTTTGGGAATGGATTAAAAATCATTTCTTGTCTAACCAATGTTATGGTGTATATGAAGATATCGTTACTATGGCTTGTTACGCTTGGAATCAACTTGC
The DNA here is from genome assembly GCF_964264975.1 of Candidatus Tisiphia endosymbiont of Neophilaenus lineatus. Taxonomy (NCBI): domain Bacteria; kingdom Pseudomonadati; phylum Pseudomonadota; class Alphaproteobacteria; order Rickettsiales; family Rickettsiaceae; genus Candidatus Tisiphia; species Candidatus Tisiphia endosymbiont of Neophilaenus lineatus. The sequence continues at coordinate 557,938 of NZ_OZ183649.1, forward strand.
TCATAATGTAGATTTAGTAAAATCAATTATGTATAGAGATTGGATAAATACACCGTGTTAATTATTGCAATTGGTATAAAAACTATTTGCAGTGGAATCCGCTACCAATGCCAAAAATAAAGTTTTCTTTATATGGTACTACTTCAAAGCAGAATAGCTATATTGAAGAGCCGTGTGTGGGAAAACCACACGCACAGTTCTGTGAGGGCGATCATAGCAATGAAACTTTATTAATTAAAGGAGATGGTAAGAGCTATGATTTCTACTCGGCTATAACTCAAGCGGGAAATCTTACTCAAGATGTTCAGAATACGACTGTGATAGCCGATAAAGGATACGATAGTAGTGCATTTGTAGAAAGTTTAGAAAATCAGGGGTATGAGATTGTTATACCACCAAAATCTAACCGTAAAGTACAACGTGAATATGATAAACATACTTATAAGGAACGATATTTAATTGAGTGCTTATTTGGTAAAATCAAACATTTTAGGCGTATATTTTCTAGATTTGATAAGGCTCCAGCCACTTTCTTAGCTTTTCTAAATTTCGTTGGAACTTTAATATGGTTACGTTAAAATTTTTGTCAACAGAACCTAGAAGATTCCTTAAAAATTTGCTTTATGCATAATTATCTCCAATCAGTATGTTTTAACATAAACTTGTTGATATATATCAAAGCCAGCTGGATTTAGCTTGTAATCAATTTCTGCTTGCTCTAAATGTTTCAATGTTTTAATGCAATCTTCTAAGTTAACCTTATTTAGAGCTTGCTTAAAATTTGGCACATATTTATAGAAAATTGGTGGAGATACTGATTTTATAGCCATATCTATATTAACACCCATTGCTAATTTATTCAATACAGTGTATAGATTTAGATAATACCTGATTAATGCTCTGATAATTAGCACTTCATTAATATTTTGTTGTTTTAGTTTGGTAAATTCTTGTAAAAAATTATCAAGATTTCCTGAGGAAAAATAAACGCATAAATTATCCCCATTCCCTGTAAAATCATCACTAACTACAGCTAGTGCGTCATCCAAGGTGATTTGATCTTTATCAAATGTAAAATATATTAACTTATTGATTTCATTAATTAGTGTTTGATGGTCACCTTTTAAACGATCTGTTAAATAGTTAACAGTATCTTCACTTATAACCTTACCAACACTGTTACATTTTTGTAAAATTATCTTAGTAATTTTGTGTTCATCATCGTGATAGCAAGCTAGAGAAGCTAGATAAGTTTCAGTTTCAAAAAACTTACGTATACTAGAAGCAGCTGATAATTCATCCGCAATAAAAACTAAGAAATGCAATGACTCTTTACTGAGAGCCAGTTTTAAAGATTTATCTATAGACTCGCCAACTGACCTTACTATAATCAATTGTTTTTTCATAAAGAAATTTTGGGTATTAACTAACGTCTCGAGAGATCGATTTTTAATTTCAGAATATTCTATAGAGGTTTTTAGTAAGTCAAATTTCTTCACTAAAGTCTTACAAACTGTATCAATGTACCCTTTATCTGGACCATAAAGCAACAGAGCCTTAATTTGTCCATTTTCTACCTTATCAAGTAGCTGAATGATTTGTGATAGGTAAAGCTTCATCTTTAATTCTATTGTGTTAAAACAAACTGATTCTTTTTAGTAATTCTGTCGTCAAAATTTGCTTCCGTTCCTCACGTACATTAAGTACGTTGCGGTACTTAGCTACATTGCTCCTAAAAATTCCTCAAAAATTATTCAGTTCGTAGGCACTCTCTTAAAATATAAAATTAATCTTGCTAGGATATCATCTGCTCCTTGTTTTGTAAAGTCTTTCAATGCTACTTCTTCATCTATATAGCTATGATATGGTAAAGCAGCTGTACTATAAGAGGTTATATGACTAAATGTTCCTGTTGTCACTTCTCTATTAGTAACAATATCAACTAACCTATATTGAACAGTTTGACTGATTGCTTCTCTTAACACATCAGAATTCTTTTGAAGAATAAGTGGTAAACGTTTGTTGGTAAATTTTACCTTTAATAAATACTTTGTTGTTGCTGTTGTAGACCTTGGTAAAATACTCGATAAATAGTAACAAAATTCTGCACCTTCAATAGATGCTATTGGTTCAATTTCAATGCTACTTAATTGGCTTAATTCTTGCGTACTATATTTATTACTATATACAGGTTTTAAACTACAAGAGGTAAATAAAAATAAGTAAGCAAGAGCTAATAATAAATTTAAACGTACCATATTGTATTTACCATTTTTAACTATTAGCTACCTCCTGAGATTGTCCACTATCATTATTATTTACCTTACGTTTATTATAGTTACGTACTCTAGAGGGGCGAGAATAATTTGATTTTTTCTCAATATATTGACGGCTTGACTTATTGGTGTCAAGGTCATTATCTCCGTTATCCGATTCATTTACCACTACTGGCTTATTAGTTTCTTTAATAGCATCAATTACCTCTTTATCAATTTGTTCTATATCCTTATTTGATTCACTACTAGTTTCTAATTTATTAGATATTTTCCATTTTTGCTTCTTCTTGTTAGGAACAGGAGTCTCTTTAATACTCTTTTCTTCTTGATAATTAGAGGACTGATTCTGAATTAATGGCTTATTACCAGTTTCTGTATGGCTAGATTTCTTCGGCAATTTTATTTTTTCAATTGAATAATTATCAGAAGTGGCAGAAGGATCAACGTGGAATTTTAACTTTAAATTATATTTGTCTTCAATTAGAGATATTTCTGAACGTTTATTATTCAGTAAATAGATAACTGAATGAATATTAGCAAAAATATTTACTAAATCAATATTTTCATTAAAAATTTCATTTTCTACTGTACGTAGAATCAACATAGCATTTGACTCATCTGCCCTAACAAGACCCTTACCGTTACAATATGAACAAATCGATGAATTTGATTCCAAAAATGAAGGGCTTAATCTTTGACGAGACATCTCAAGCAAACCAAATTGACTAATATGAGCAGTTTGAATTCTTGCACGATCTCTACTTAGAAATTCCTTAAAAGACCTCTCGACAATCCTACGATTTCTAGCCTCATACATATCGATAAAATCAATAACCACTAAGCCTGATAAATCTCTTAATTTAATTTGCCTAGCAATTTCTCTAGCCGCTTCTAAGTTAGTCTTTAATGCCGTTTCTTCAATATTTTTTTCAGAAGTTGCTTTTCCTGAATTAACATCAATTGAAATAAGTGCTTCTGTTGGATTTATCACTATATAACCACCAGAAGGTAAAGCAAAAACTGGTTGGTATAGTTTTGCTAGTTGTTCCTCAACAGCAAATTTTGTAAAAATTGGCACCTTATTTTTGTATTCTTTGAGCTTAACCAAATCAATAGGTAATATATCCTTCATGAATTTCACAGCATTTTGATAAGCCCCACTACCTTGTATTATCAACTCTTTAACAGTAGGATCACACATATCTCTTATGACTTTTTGAATTAGACCATCTTCTTCATGTATAAAACAGGGAGCTACAGATTTAAGAGTATTCTCCCTAATTTTATTCCATAATCTTGCTAAATAATCATAATCTCTTTTTATGTCTAAAGTAGTACAGCCAGCACCAGCTGTACGAATTATGATACTTGACCCACTACTGTTATTATTTGCAGTTATTTTACTGACTATATTCTTAAGCCTTTTTCGCTCATCAGCATTGGATATCTTCCGAGATACACCATTCTGCAATGGAGTATTAGCCATCAGAACGCAATACTTTCCCGCAAGAGATATAAAGGTTGTAAATGATGCACCTTTATTAGCTCTTTCCTCTTTTGTAACTTGAACAAGCATAACTTGTCCTTTTTTTATTACTTCTTGAATTTTGTATTGCTTTTGTTTATTGTCTTCTTCTCTATCACTTTTGTCTACACTTATTGTTTCAATATCATTATCTAAGACATCCAAATTAAATTCTACCTGAATTTTTTCGTCCACTAATCTTTCTATGGCATTTAAATCAATTTCTTCACTATCTATTATCGGATTATAATCCCTCTTTGTTTCAGATTCTACAAAATCATCTTGGGTAATATCTAAAAGAGAAATTTCTTGTAATTTATTTATAGAAGTCAAAGATTTAAGATCAGATACTGGTACATTATAATAATATGGATGAATTTCATTGAAAGACAAGAATCCGCTTTTGTCCGGACCATAATCTATAAAGGCAGCCTGCAACGCTGGTTCAACTCTTATAACTTTTGCAAGATATATATTACCTTTGATTTGTTGTTTTATGGCTGTTTCATATTCAATATCCTCGATATTGTTACTATGATTCAGTAAAACCACCCTTGTTTCATTAGGGAAGTTAGCATCAACTATAATTTTTTTACTCATTAATTTTTTACTCGTAAATTTCTAGGTATACTCTTCTGCTCCTACGAATTGTTTTTTGAAAATATCATGGTTTGCATGCGTAACTATACTATATGTACGTCTAGCATACTCACCATTCATTTTCGAACCCAATTCTTCAAATCATTTGAGTATATATCTCTAAGCTCTGTAAATTTAGCAATATTAGAGAATATTATAACAAATTTAAAACTTAATATTAAGTTTTAATGAGAAAACATTTAACAAGTACATGAACCTAACAAATCACTAAAAAACTCTACTTAACCTAAATTCGATATAACATTACTATGCCATTGATCATTCCTAGCTAAAAGCAGAAATCCATGATACCTAACAGTTATTCAAGATGTTTGGATTCTACAGTGAAGCGGGGATGACATCGAGAACTATTATACCTACTTGGTTATATAATATTTTATTAATGGTCAAAATAACAAATTAATTAGACAAATCATAATGAGTGATATAATGTACTTTTGGTTATATAAAAACCTCTGAAACGCCTCTCAACTAACAAAATTTATATACGATGTAATCTAGTTTAGCAAACAATTATTTATGACCCAAAATAATCATTTAAAAACAGTTTTGCTATTGTTTCTTAGCGTATTTCTTTTTGCATGTATCACTTACATCAATGCAATTATAATGCCAAGTTTTCTGCTAAGTAAAGGCTTATCTGGGGAGGAACTAAACCATATCGAATCAATCGAAATGTTAGGTTATATAATAGCTGGTTTATTCTTAACCCCATTAATTAACAAAATCAGTGATAACAAAACTACCATTATTAGTTTAGTTATACTTATAATAGGTATATTAAACATAATTATGATGCAGGACTACACACTCCTTAGAATCAATTTTATTGTAATGGCCTCTGCATACTACACTTATATAACCATAACTATCATAAAAATTATAGAATCTACTAATAATTACAAATATTTCTCTCTTATCATTTTTTCTTTGTTATGGATAGCTGGGTATTTTGTAGTTAATTCACTAACCGACTTTTTCGTATCAGGCATAAACGGGTTATTATTATGCGTATTACTTTATAGTTTCATTATTATAACTTGCTTACAAAAAGAGAGTGTTAATAAAAATACAACTTTAGTTTCTAGGTTTTCATTCTTAATAGAAAATATAGAATTACAGATACTAACAGGCTTTATGGTATCTTACATTACTTTCGATATATTGTGGTATTATGAAGAATTTGCATTGGAAAAACATCTTCCTGTATCAAAGATAGAATCTATTACACATTCTACACTTATAAGCATATTTTTCTTAATATCACCTGTTATTCTATTATTAAAAATAATCAATAAATATCTTGCTAACTTAATATTGATAATTATCCTTTTAGTCAGCTTTATTCTTTTACCGAATTATGGGGTAACTTTAATAGGTAATATCTATCTCCTTTCTACAATTGGCGTATGTTTATGTGCTATTTTTATTTGTAACATATTAATATTATCCAATAAATTTGAGACACAAGATTTTAGAACCGCACTTGTAATATATTTAACTATGTGTGCTATTGGTGCGTATTCTGGAGCTTTATCTTCATATATATCTTATGGTCTTTCTGATGAACAAGGTTTTTTGTTTTCTACATTTAGCGTTGTTGGAACTTTTGTACTTTATTATTTTTGGTATTTTTTTAAACGGAAATTGTACAGGTGGTAGGGGTATAATCTAATACTAATTGCAATAATGAACACGGTGTTATAAAATGGGTTTTTAACTGATAAATAGGTACTCAAATAGCTAGGTTAATATTACCGCAAGGTTTTGAAGGTCATGATTTTATAAAAATGATGAAACATGAGCCGCATGGTCGAAATCGTATACGTTTATTGGCGATGTATCACCTTCAATTAGGCAAATCTTTTAAAGCCATATCTGAAATAGTGAAGTCACACTGGAAAACTGTGCAATCATGGCTCAGAAGATTTAGGAATCATGGTTTTGAAGGATTATTTGAATCACAAAGAAGCGGTGCCCCTAGGAAGATTAACACTATACAAGAATCTGCTCTTTTTGATAAAATCAATACGCTCAGTAAAAGTAAAACTGGTGGGTATATAACTGGAAAAGAGCTACATATCATGTTACTTGAGGAATATGGTGCTAAATGTGCTTTAAAAACAGTCTACAATACTATGCACCGCCTTGGTTTTAGCTGGATTACTTCTCGTTCAATGCATCCAAAATCAAATCAAGAGACTCAAAATAGATATAAAAAAACTTTCCAGACATGTTAACAAAATTATTACCAAAAAATATCGATAGATGTAAAGTTGATATATGGTCTCAGGATGAAACTAGAGTTGGGCAACAAGGTATCTTAACTCGTATATGGGCTAAGCGTGGCACTAGACCCCGTAAAGTTCGGCAACAGCAATTTATTTCAACATATATTTACGGAGCTGCTTGCCATGAGACAGGAGAAGCTTGTGCATTAATTTTACCATATGCAAACACACAGGCAATGAATAAATTTTTAGAAGAGCTTTCTCGCAGTATTCAAGGCAACCGACATATAGCTTTACTAACGGATAATGCAGGTTGGCACACAGCCAAAAAACTAACTGTGCCAAGCAATATCACTTTGATACCGCTTCCACCCTATGCACCGGAACTTAATGCAATGGAACAAGTTTGGGAATGGATTAAAAATCATTTCTTGTCTAACCAATGTTATGGTGTATATGAAGATATCGTTACTATGGCTTGTTACGCTTGGAATCAACTTACTCATAATGTAGATTTAGTAAAATCAATTATGTATAGAGATTGGATAAATACACCGTGTTAATTATTGCAATTGGTATAAGTTGCTATGAAGATTTATGAAAAAAATAAGACTTGACCAGCATTTGGTAGAATGCCAATTAGTTGATGATATTAACGTAGCACGAAGCTTAATAATACAAGGCAAAGTATATGTTAATCAGCAGCAAAATACTAAACCAGGTACTGGCATATCAACTGATACTCGTGATATTATTATAAAACGCCCGATACATGATTATGTATCACGAGGGGCGTTAAAGTTAATTGCTGCTCTAGACCATTTCAATATTGACCCACAAGGGCTAGTCTGTCTAGATATAGGCTCTAGTACTGGTGGATTTACTGAGGTGTTGCTCCGTAGGAATGCTGAAAAGATTTTTGCAGTAGATGTAGGATATGGTGAACTACATCATAAGCTACGTAATAATCCTAGAATTTCAGTAATTGAAAGAACTAATGCCCGGTATTTAACAATTGAGCAAATTAGTTTACCACCAGACCTGATCGTTTGCGATGCTAGTTTCATTAGCCTTACCACCATATTACCCACTGCATTTAGCTTGGCAAAAGATAATTGTAGTTTAGTTGCTCTAATTAAGCCCCAATTTGAAGTGGCAAAGAACGAGGTAGGGGATGGTGGCATTGTTAGAAACCAACTCTTACACCAAAGAGTATGTGATAAAATTCAACAATGGCTAGAATCCAATTATAATTTTAACATATATGGGATAATACCCAGCCCTATTCTAGGAGCAAAAGGCAACCAGGAATTCCTAATTTATGGACAACGTAACAAAAAACTATAATTAACCCGAGTTGCCAATTCTTGAAGTTCACCGAGTATAATCTGTATTTATATTGCACGAGGCGGTAACTGAAATTTCTCTTGTTCATTAACAATAGTACTATTCACTCTATTATTAGTGTCGTTTTTACCAACTTTCCCATTAGGATCATTTACCTTTATATCATCATAATCTTCACTAAGAAATTTTCTTTTCATTTCCGATTTATTGAGCACACTCTTAGTTTTATTAGTTTCTAGCTTTTTAATTGTTTTATGACTATCTGTTTCTATTGGTAACATATCAGCACTTTGTGTTTTAACATTTTTCCCCGCAGGACAACTATACTGTTCTAAATCTTTTTTAGTTTCATGCAGCATAGCTTTAATTTGCTCTAGCTCTTTGTGCAACTTACTGTTTTCCTCATCACTATTTCGCTTTTTTACCCTATCACTTGCTAAGTTCAATGAAGGATAATCTTTATCTTGATTTAACTTCTGCCTTCTTTTGCGATCTGCATCCTGTTTTACCATCTTAAGATACATCTGACGATTTCTTAAAGTTGGATTAATTGTTTCCGTATCAGCTTCACTAAGTAAATCTTCCTCATCGTCATCAAAATTTTCTTCCGTGACGTTCCTTTTTGCCATTGATATATACTTCTTATTATAAAGAGGCGGTCGCTTACCACCTTCAAAACCTTTTGTATCTATAATTTTATTATTAGCAGATTTTTTAAAATATCCTCTAAAACCATCAGTACAACCTGAAAGTAGGAACAATCCCAAAACTGTAATAATAGTTTTCCTTAACATAAAACAATCCGATAATTTTTTAATAAGCCATAATTAATGACACAGAATTATTAAAGTTGCAAGAAGCAATTCCCTCAACTGAATTAAAAAGTCAGCTTATTATTTCTTCTACTGCATCAGCTAAAACCTTACTACCATCATGCTTCCTTTTTAATAACTCAATAGATGTTTTTTTTAGTATATCACGATTTTTTACCAGCACTAAGATTTTATCGGCTAATTTTTCTGCTGTGATTGTACTTTGTTCAAAACACCACCCTGCCCCACTATCTTCTAGAGCCTTGGCATTATAGAATTGATGGTTTTCGCTAGCTGAAGGTAGTGGAATAAAAATCGCCGGCAATCCTACATAACAAAGCTCAGAAATAGTCGATGCCCCAGCTCTTGATATTACTAATTCTTGACTCGCATATTGCTGTTCCATATCATAAAAAAAATCTGCTAATTTATATGGAATTTTCAACTGAGCATAAATTTTCGCAATATTATCATGATCTTCTAAGGAAGCTTGTTGGGTAATATGCAATTTAATATCAGGATTTGATTGCACTAATATCTGAATAGCTTCAGGTATTAAAGTAGACAAAACCTTTGCTCCTTGGCTTCCTCCAAAAATAAATATTCGGAAAGTATCATTATTAAAATTTTCCCTAACTTTCAGGTTTTTAACATTTTCCCGTACTATATTTCCTATAACCAATTTCTTATTCTTATCAAGAATATTATAATTTTTAGTTTCATCATATGTAAGAGCAACTTTCCTAGCATATTTTAAGAAAAATCTATTAGCTTTACCAATAAAGCAATTTTGTTCATAAACTATGATAGGAATACGTAAAAATACTGCAGCGAGCAATGGAGGAAAAGTCGGATAGCCACCAAACCCAATTATAGCATATGGTTTAATCTTCACTAATAGTAATAACATCTTAAAAGTTACAAATAACAAAGAAATCAATAACTTAAACCTATTAATTAACCCTTTAGGTGCTAATCTAAAATTTATTATATGTGGTATAAGCTTTAAATCTTCAGTTAAATATTTTTGGCATCTAACATCGGTGATAAGGTGCAACTCATACCCACGCTGCATTAATTCTTCACCTAAAGCAATAGCGGGAAACAAATGACCAGCTGTACCACCCCCAGCAACAATTATATTAGACTTCTTGCATAATTCTACTTCTGCTGGTAATTTATTCGTCGCTCCGGTACTCGAATCCTCACGTACACTAGAGTACGCTGCGGTTCTGCGTTCCGTGGCTTCTTTAAATTCCTCAGCAGAAGCGAATTCTGCAAGAAGTCTATTCTTCATATGTCAATATCTTGAATTTTATACTTACTAAGAGAGGTTTTATGTTTGGTAAAACCAAGCAGCATCCCCGTAGCAATGGCTATAGCAAGAGTTGAAGAACCACCATAACTAATAAAGGGTAACGTCATACCTTTGGTTGGCAATAAATTCAAGGTTACACCAATATTAATAATTGCTTGTAACCCTATTTGGGAAATAATACCACTTGCTGCTAATTGAATAAATTTATCTTCTTCATTAATAAGTTTAAGTAAACTACGAATCACTATAAAAGCAAATATCCCTACAATGATTAAGCAAATAATTGCCCCAAATTCTTCACCAGCAACAGCAAAGATAAAATCAGTATGCGAATCCGGCAATACTTGTTTTACCGCCCCTTCACCAGGACCACGACCGTATAAACCTCCATGCTCAAACGCCCTGATTGACTTACCAACTTGGTAATTACTACTACTATCAGGATCCAAGAAACTATTAATCCTTTTTGTTACATGAGGAAGCCAAAAGTAAGCTGCTGTAACCCCAAATACCAACATAAAAGCAGCAAGTATAATCCAAAATATCGGCATACCAGCAATAAAAATTTGAATACCAAAAACAGCAGTCACCATCACTAACATACCAAAATCTGGCTGGATAATTAATAATAAAGCAACGATACTATAAAGACTTATGCAAATAGAAAAACTTGGAAATTCATCTTCAAATTTCAGCGATAATATCCAGCCTGCCACCACTGCAAAAAATGGTTTTACAAATTCTGAAGGTTGTACAGAGAGACCTAGAATATTAATCCAACGAGTAGCCCCCTTAACCTCATAACCATAAAATCTAACTAAAATTAATAATAATATACTACCAATAAACCCTAGAATTGAGAATCTCTTTAACCATTTTCTTGAGAAAAAAGAAAAAAAAATGATTAGTAACAAAGCACTAGCAAGGTAGAATAATTGTCTAGATGCAAAATAATACTCATTAAGTCCAATTCTATTTGCTACTGCTGATCCTGATGTAGTAACCAACATTATACTAAACACAAATAGGATTACTAAAGCAATAATCATTTGCTGGTCAATACTACGCCACCACCATTTTATATAGTTGTTAGACAATTCATTATTATGATTATCTTTTATCATGGGTAGCAATAATATTATATAATTTAATAAATAATTCTCCGCGTTCCTCAAAATTTTTAAATTGATCGTAGGAAGCACAAGCTGGGGCTAGCAGAATATTCTTTATACCCCCTTCCTCCATTGCATCTCTAAAGGCAAAATTAAAAGCCTCCGTTAAATCTTGACAAATTTGGTAATCTACCTTGCCCTTAAGTGACGATGCAAAAAGCTCTTTATCTTGACCAAAAAGATAAGCCTTATGAATTTTATTAAACCATGGCTCTAAATTTGTTATTCCTCCTTCTTTTGCCATCCCTCCAGCTAACCAATATATATTATCAAGTGCTGCAATGGATTTAGAAGCAGCGATACTATTGGTAGCCTTACTATCGTTATAAAAATTTATCTTACTCAAATGGTCTGAGTATATTGTACCAACATATTGCATTCTATGTGGTAAACCCTTAAATAGCCCGATAGCGGCAATTATTTGTTCTGGTCTTGCCCCTATAATTCGACAAGCTGCATAGCTAGCGGCGATATTTTCTTGATTATGTATCCCTTGTAGATAGTTATTATTATGGAAATTAATAGTAATAGGTTCAAAAATATTGTCATAAATAATATTATTACAAATTGATACTCCTTTATTAAGAATTTCATAAGTAGAGATTGGTACTACATTTGTTCTATTTTCCTTTTGTAATTCTAGAGAAATATTCTTGGTAATTTCATTATCAACACTAATTATGGTAAATGAATCTTTGTCCATTCGATCAAAGATCTTTTTTTTAGCAGCAATATAGCCTTGCATATTATTATGTCGGTCTAAATGATCTTGCGTGATATTAAGAAGCACCACAATTTTGGCTTTAAAACTGTTTAATAAATCTAATTGGAATGAGGATAGCTCCAATACATATCCTTTACTATCTAACCTCATAGCCAAAACAGGAAAACCTATATTTCCTCCAACTTGATAATCAAAACCACAAGATTGTAAAATATGACCGGTTAAAGCAGTGGTAGTACTCTTACCATTAGTACCAGTTATGCCAATGAAATTAGCTGCCTCAGCCTCTCTTAACCTAACTTCCTCAAATAACAGATCTATATCTGAAGTTATCGGTATATTATAAGAATCAGCCATTGTAACAATGTCATGAGACAAAGGAATACCTGGACTCAGTAGAATCTTATCAAGATTTTGCCACTGCAGATCAGATAAACTAACAAGACTATCACTCCCATAAATTTTGGTAAAAGCATCCCGACTACTCTTTGCTTGATCATAGCAAATTACTTTAGCTACTTTATTCAGTACTTCCCAAGCGGCTATACCAGTCTTACCCAAACCAACTATACCTATCTTCTTATGTTTTTGTGAAAGAAACGATGCCATAATTTTTAGGCTTACCTTGTTTTACTTATGTTTACTATTTACATTACTGAGCTGCATTTTGACTAAAAATTACTCAAATAATTTAGTAAGATTGTATTTTTTCTAAACTCATCAAGGGTTTTTTCTTTATCACACTTGATGAAATAATAAGAAACGAGAAGTATATTAACTCCTTAAGATTTTAATAATTTTGTTGCTGAATTTTCAGCAAGCTCTGACTTATTATCAAGCTCATTACTTAAAGACCTTACATTACTTTTAAATTGTTTAAATTTTGCTAATTGCTTGCCAGCAAGTTCTATGCCTGGAGTAGATTTAACGTGCATAGGGTTTATGTTCTTACCACCTATTTTAACTTCATAATGTAAATGTGGCCCAGTAGTTCTACCAGTACTACCAACATACGCAATAACTTGACCTTGTTTAACTATACTTCCTAGCTTAAGATTGTTAGCAAAATTAGAAGCATGAGCATAAGCAGTTGATAGATTTTGACTATGTTTAATCTGTATAAATTTTCCGTAGCCAGATTTCCATCCTATTTCAGTTATCACCCCATTACCTGCAGCATAAATCGGCGTACCAGTTGGAGCAGCAAAATCAACACCTTTGTGCATTTTAGTATAGCCTAAAGTAGGATGATGTCTATTACCATAATGAGAAGAAACTCTAACTAATTTAACAGGTGTTCTAAGCAAACTTCTTTTGACACTTTTACCATCCTCAGAAAAGAAATCATGATTATTTTGTGCATTATTTGGAGAATATCGAAAAATATTATATTCCTTACCAGATAAATTAAGTGATACATATAAAACCTTACCATGATGAGAAAATTTACCATCCTCGGTAACAAATTTTTCGGTTATAACAGTTACAGTGTCACCACTCTTAATTTGACGTTGAAAATCAATTTGATAACTATATGAGTTGATCATTTCAATTATACTATTACTCGATAACCCTAACGATTTTAAAGCTGACATAAAGTTTGAATTAATAACTACCGACGATTTAGTTAATAGCTTATTGAAAACTTTGGTGACGTCTCTTGCAAGGAAATCTTTACCTTCTCTAATAATTTCTAAAGATTTGACTTTATCATACGCTATAGTCAGTTTATTTAATGTACGTGATTCAGCAGCAAGGTCTTCATCATATTGTTCAATAATCTTTATTTCGTAATCGAAAACCAGTTGCTGCCCTATCTTCAGAGAAGATTCAATATTTTTATCTTTTGCTATTTTTATAATTTGGGTTATTTCTTTATTTGGAATTGGTTGATGCAAAAGTATTGCCTTTAATGTATCACCTTTTTTGACTGTTATAATTTGGGAAATTTCATTTGACAGTTCTTCTGAAGACTCAAGTATCTCTGGCTCTGCTATGGTCATTGACATAGTATCACTAACAAACTTATTGATCGATAAAGATACAAAAGTAGCAAACCCCATAAAAAGGAATATAGAAAAGTATGAAAAAATGACCCTAAATTTAAACTTAATCTGCGGGTTTATTAATATAAGGCGGATAATAGATTGCATTAATGCTAACTCTAGTGAGATTGATTCATAAGAAAACAAATAACTAACCAAAAATTAAAATATTTTTAGTTTTCATTTGATCTTTATGTAGTGATCCTACCAATATGGAGTATAGAAAAATAAATTACAATAAAAATATTACTAAAGTTTTACTTATTTTAAACTACTAGCGATGAATTACACTATCATAAAATTTTATATATACAATTTTGCTGCATGCTAGTATAATTCAGCACAGTCCAAATTCGGTGAAATTATAGATTGCTTCGTCGACCTACGCTCTCCTCGCTAATAGACGTATATGTCTATTAGCGAGCGAACATGAGTGTGGCAATCCATAATATTAAAGCCCATTCGAGATAAGAATTAGTTAATTCTTATCCCGAATTGGGGCAAATTATAACTAAAAGAATTGTTATTTTCGCATGTTGCAGAAATTGATGAAGCACCTTATATTTGCTAGTATAATGGGGTTTTTATGTATTCTTTCTTCTTATGGACAAGCTGAAGATACTACCCAAAATATGGAATTCCTTGATACTACAGATGAAAGTAATGAATTAAAAAATCATAATTTTACTGAGCATGTTGCTGATTCTAATAACTTACCTAATATACAAAATAATGTTGAACATTCAGAATTAAAAACTTACAGTATTGGTAAGGTTATTGCTTTAAATAAAATCACAGCAACATCAAAGGAGCTGGTATTAAAGCCTAATGAACCACAATATTTTGGTAATATTCAAATTAAACTGCATAAATGTATTAAAAATCTTGATCCTTACAATGAGGATAATTACATGCTATTAACCATTACAGAGCATAAAATTGATGAGGATGCTATGTTAATTTTCCAAGGATGGATTATCTCGTCAAGTATCTCAGTCTCCACCTTTGAACATCCTATTTATGAAATCTTTGCTAAAAATTGTTTATAGGATATTTAAGAATGATACAATCCCTGTTTTACATTTTAGTAATGCTATTTCCAGTAGTTGGATTGATTTCTGGTTTTTCTGCTGCAGTAACAGTTCCTCTGTTGTTATTAACTATATTAATTGCTTTGCGAGATAAAATCTTTATTCATTTTAAATACGCCACTATTAAACAAACTTTGTTATCCAATTGGAAACTGGAATTACTATTTTGTCTTTGGTGTCTTATAACAAATTTTTATTCACCTAATTACCCCTCCTCTTTATTTAACTATCTACAGGTTTGTTTAATTGTTCTAATAGGATTTATCGTAAATAGCAATATTGACAAATTATCCATAAATATAAGTAAAATAAAAATATACTTTATATACTTTATTATAGGAATAATAGCAGCAATTGCTTTGTTTTTTATAGAATACGCATCTCACGGTATTATAACAAGGGCTTTCCGTACTATTTTTCAGCCAAAATCTTCAAATCAATTCTTTTTATTCACTCTTGATCGTGGGTGTTCTTTATTATCAGTTCTTTCATGGGTAGCTATAGCTATAATTATATCATATCATAGATATTTATTAGCACTGATATATTACCTGATAATTTTTTATTTGCTCTATATCTCAGATAGCCTTGCAAGCTTTTTAGCATTTACCGTAGCTGGATTAGTATTTTTAACAAATAGGCTGTTAGTAACCAAATCACTGCAATCTGTTTTTTTGAAATTATTTACCTTGGCTATGCTTACCGGTTCAATATTGATGCCGATAATTGCCTATAAAATACAGCCACATTATGCCTCAGATCACTATGCCAAGTTTCTACCAGACTCTGCTAAGCACCGTGTATTTATTTGGCACTTTGTTGCCAAGCAAATTATCAAGAAACCAATTTTAGGACATGGATTTGCTTCATCAAGAAATTTTAAAATTGATGAGAAACAAATGATTAGCTATAATCAGTGGACGTGGTCTCCCCTTCCTCTACACCCACATAATAATATAATGCAAATTATATTGGAAACGGGCTTAATAGGTTTGATATTATTTTTATCTTTAATTTACAAATATATTCAAAAAATTAGTAATATATCCTTAGTGCAGTCTTCTAAAAGTGGTAAGATGAATCGAACGACTGAAAATAACAAAAAAATAGGTGTATACTCAAATGATTTGGAGAATTGGAACGTAAGACAAGGGGTGAGCGGACTAGGCGTACATGAAGTACGTGAGTACGCGAATACCCCGCAGTTTTACGAAACCAATTCTTCAAAGCAGAAGAGTATAGATACGTTAAATTACAAGTCAGTTGCCTATGCTTGCTTTACAAATTATTACATAATAGGTATGATTTCATTTAACATTTGGCAAATATGGTGGGTTTGCAGCTCTTTTGGAGCGATGATTTTGTTTCAGTTACTTCTTTCAAAATCACAGGAGTACAATTACTAATGTTGGAAACATCTAATATTTTACAGGAATACTTGCCTATAGCTGTGTTTTTTGGTATAGCATCAGTTTTATCATTGGTAATAGTTACATTGCCAAGGCTTTTAGCTCCTCAAAAATATAATAAGGCTAAGTTGGATAGTTATGAATGCGGATTTGAACCTTTTGGTGATGCTAGAAGCAAATTTGATGTACGTTTTTATCTAATAGCTATTTTATTTATTATTTTTGATCTAGAAATAACTTTTTTGGTGCCATGGGCTATTACGCTTGGACAAATTGGTAAATTTGGTTTCTTCTCAATGATGTTTTTCTTATTGGTACTTACCATCGGTTTTGTATATGAATGGAAAAAGGGAGCTTTAGACTGAGAGTAATGACATGCAAGCAAAGATAGATCTATATGATCAAGATAAGCTCCTTGAAGAAGAAATTTCAAATCGAGGATTCCTTATAACTAAACTCGATGATTTGATAGGTTGGGCTAGATCTAATTCACTTTGGCCCATGAGTTTTGGTCTTGCATGTTGTGCAGTAGAAATGATGCAAGCTGCTGCTAGCCGCTATGATATGGATCGTTTTGGCATGTTGTTTAGACCAAGCCCTCGTCAATCTGATTTAATGATAGTTGCAGGAACCTTAACCAATAAGATGGCTCCGGCTCTTAGAAAAGTTTATGACCAAATGACTGAACCTAAGTGGGTTCTGTCAATGGGAAGCTGTGCCAATGGTGGTGGTTATTATCACTATTCATACTCAGTAGTACGTGGCTGTGATCAGATTGTTCCAGTAGACGTATACGTACCAGGCTGCCCTCCAACTGCTGAAGCTTTGATTTATGGTTTAATGCAGTTACAAAAGAAGATTAGAAGAACTACTAGATTTAGAGAAGGTGACAATGGAAAATATCATTGACGACTTAATAAAAAATCAGGAGCTTGAGATAACTGCTTTGCCTGAAAATGATTTGAATATACATTCAATTAGCTATAAAGCTGGTATAGAAAGTTTGCTACCATTTTTATCGGTAATTAAGGAATCTGAGGATTTACGTTTTACTGTGTTGACAGATTTGTTTGCTGCTGATTTCCTAAACCGCTCTAATCGGTTTGAGATAGTGTATAATTTACTGAGTCTTAAATTAAATAAACGTATATTAGTAAAAATTGAGGCTGGAGAACATGACATAATCCCCTCAGTTACCAAAATATTTAGTGCTGCTTGCTGGTATGAACGCGAAGCATATGATATGTTTGGAGTAATTTTTGCTGGTAGTCATGATAATCGTCGTATTCTAACAGATTATGATTTTGTCGGTCATCCTCTCAGAAAAGACTTCCCATTAACGGGTTACGTGCAGGTTAAATATGATGAGAATCTTGCAAAAGTAGTATATGAGCCAGTGAAACTCGACCAACCATATAGAGAATTTGATTTTTCATCAAGTTGGCAAGGACCAAGTTATGTATTACCTGGAGATGAAAAGGCGAAGTGAAATAACTGTCATATTTACCTTCTTGATTATGGGTATACTGCTCGTAAATGAAGAGTTGGTAGACGATAGTATAACTTCAAGAAGAGCTAGGCAGTAGCAAAGTCGAGCGGCGTAGCGTACATGAGTAACGGAGCAGCTTCGATCTTTGGTCGCGGGAACGCCAATTCTTGAAGTTCTACCTGAGCATATATTCCAGGAAGATAATACTTGCAAAATTGCTTTTTACTAATTATGTTAATGGTGCAATTAGTTTCATAATTTTATTTTAAAAGATATCATGTTAACAATACTAGACTTAGAAAATTTTAAAACCAGGAAAAAAAATAATTCAAATAAGTTGTTTTCAGCTGTTAGTGGTGATTTGCTGGATGCAATAAACGCAGGTAGTTTTTCTAGGTGTTACGGTCTTATCTTACGGTCTTTCGATGACTATAATTTAAAGCAAGTAAATGAAAATTTGCATGAATGTGCAGTATTTGGGTTGGTATTAAGTCTATTACAGCATAAAACATCTGATGACTGCAATAAATTCCTTAAAACTCTAGGGCAAGCCATCAGTGATTCAGATGTTGACACAAGAGAGTGGTTATGTGCTTGTGCACAGGCAAATTCGTTTTCAATGTTATATGATTCTTTAAGAAATTTGAATGGTTTTGAGCTAAACTATAGTTTAGCTTGTCATGATGCTTTAAATCTCGTCAGTACTCCTGAAAATCTAAATACTAATGACAGACAAAACAGTAACAGCGATGTTGCTCTTGCAGGTGTAGAGGAGTTAATTAATCTATTGCTAGAATAGCATAGTTAAATAGTCAATCCTTCAAAAGTCTAAAAACACAACATCTACTATGAATAACAAGCATTGTTAGTGAGTAGACTTAAAAATTTTGAAAATCCATAAGGTTTTAAACAAAATAAGGTGAAAATCTTATGGATTTTGATGTGATTTTTGACCACGAACATGTATTATCTCTTATGTCTACAGCCTTTTTGACGGATCGACTATATAGGATTTTACTATAATTATCTTTTATCAAAAGGAATAAATTCTCTTTGTATATACCCAGTATATAATTGCCGAGGTCTGCTAATTTTTTGTTCAGGATCTTCATGCATCTCTTTCCATTGTCCCATCCAACCAACAGTTCTTGCTATAGCAAAAAGCACTGTAAACATCTGTGATGGTATCCCCATAGCTTGATAAATAATACCAGAATAAAAATCAACGTTTGGATAAAGCTTACGATCTATAAAATATTGGTCATTGAGAGCAATTTTTTCAAGCTCAGTAGCGATTTGGAGTAATGGGTTATTATTTTCTCCTAATTCATCTAATACTTCTTTGCAGGTCTCTCTAAGTACAACTGCTCTTGGATCATGATTTTTATAGACTCGGTGACCAAAGCCCATTAAGCGGAAAGAATCATTTTTATCTTTTGCTCTTGCAATATATTGTGGAATACGGTCTATTGTCCCAATCTCTTTCAGCATATTAATTACTGCCTCATTTGCTCCGCCATGTGCTGGTCCCCATAAAGATGCTATGCCAGTACTGATACAAGCAAACGGGTTAGCACCGGATGATCCGGCTAAACGTACTGTTGAAGTGGAAGCATTTTGCTCATGGTCAGCATGGAGAATAAATATTTTATCTAAGGCGTTCTTTACTACTTGGTTTACCTTATATTTTTCACAAGGCGTCGCAAACATCATATGGAGAAAATTTTCAGTAAAATCTAAACTATTATCAGGATATATAAAAGGCTGGCCTATTGAATATTTATATGCCATTGCTGCAATAGTTGGCATTTTTGCAATCATTCTAATAGCAGCTAACTCGCGTTTATTTTCTTCTACATTTAAAAAACTTGGATAAAATGCAGATAAAGATCCTACCATAGCCAACATAATTGCCATAGGATGAGCTGAGTGACGGAAAGCCATAAATAAGCTTCTAAGCTGTTCATTAACCAACGAGTGATTAGTAATTTTCTGAGAAAAAGATTTATACTGATTAGTGGTTGGTAATTCACCATTTAACAGTAAATAGGCGACTTCTAAGAAATTACTTTTTTCTGCTAACGTTTTAATATCATATCCTCGATGTCTTAATATCCCTTGATCCCCATCTATGTACGTCATTGCAGATTTACAAGCTGCTGTAGACATAAAACCAGGGTCATAAGTGAAATAGCCTGTTAATGAATATATACCGCTAACATCAATAACATCTTGACCAATCGATGCTTTTTTTATTGGTAAATTAAAAGACTTATCACCTATTTTTAATTCAACATCTTCTACTTTCATATATCCTCATTTTATCATATAGCTAACCCTATTAGGAGTAATGTATAGTCTAGGTTAACTATACTACTATATCATATTTTTATTGCCCACTAATACCAAAATGCTAATATTTTACACCGAATTATATGTATCTTTATCTAGAGTACCTTCACTATTATCGATAATCAAGGTAATTGTTGCATCACCTGTAATATTAATGGTGGTACGTAACATATCTAATATCCTATCAATTCCAGCAATTATAGCAACACCTTCAATCGGTAAATGGATTGAAGACAGAACCATAGGTAGCATTATTAAAGAGGCTCCTGGAATACCAGCACCACCTATAGAGCCAAGAGTTGAGGTAATAATAATGACTAAATAATCATGTAATGCTAAATCTACACCCATCATTTGGGCAAAAAATATGGTAGTAAGAGATAAATTTATTGCAAACCCATCCATATTTATCGATGCACCAAGTGGTAATACAAAAGAAGTGCTAGATTCAGAGATGCCTAGACGTTCACGACAAACTTGCATAGTGGTGGCAAGTGTTGCCTTACTACTAGAAGTAGAAAAGGCAAGTATTTGGTATTCCAAACTCTTTTTATAAAAAGGTAATGGTGACATTCGACAAAATACATAAATTAACGCACCAAAAATACCATATTGACATATCATGGCAATCACTACGGCAACAACTAATTTTGATAAACTAATCATTACATCAAAACCTTGCGTACCGACTACCCAAGCCGTTAAAGCAAATGCACCATATGGAGAAAGTTGAATGATCATTGAGATCATTTTTAATACCATTTTTGATAATCTATGAAATAAATCTTTAACAGGTGCAGCACTAGTTCCCATTTTATTTAGTATAAGTCCAGAAAATATTGCAAAGAATACAATTTGTAAAACATTAGAATTGGCAAAAGCTCCTACGATATTATCAGGCACAATATTCACAAAAAAATCAATCATATTAAAGGATTTCTCTTGTGAAACATTTGAGGCAACATCAAAGTTAATATGAACACCATGACCTGGCTTTAATACAAGAGCAACTGTAAGACCAAAAACTACGGCAAAAAAAGTAGTTCCTAAAAAAGCAGTAACAGCCTTTATTCCTACTCTGCCAAGAGAAGTAGGTTCACTCATGCTAGTTATGCCTGCTACTAAACTAAAAAATATTAAAGGAGCAATAATCATTTTGATCAAACGCAAAAAAATATCTCCTACCGGTTTTATATAAGATACATATTCAGGAAAATATATACCAAACATTATACCTAGGATTAATCCCAAGGTAACTTTTTTCCATAATTTCATTGTTTTACTTAATTAAATTAAAGAGTGTTTTGATCCGACATCATCCTGAAATAAATTCAAGATAATATCCACTTGTGTTCAGGATGACACCAACTTTGGAATTCTAGATATACTCAAATGATGTGAAGAATTGGATTTGAAAATGAATGGTGAGCATGCTAGGTGTACATATAGTATAATTACGCATGCGAATCCATGATATTTTCAAAAAATAATTCTTCAAAGCAGAAGAGTATAACATCGCTGACTTAAACTCAGGAAACATTGGACTATATAGTTTGAGTAAATCTTAGCTCTAATAAACACTCTCTTAAAATTAGATACTTTGAGTTACCCAATTTAAATAGCTAGACAGCCCATCTTGAATGTCGAGCTTTATTATTTGCGGAAGATCATAATTATGTATATCAGTAATCACCTTTTCTATTGTATTGTAGTTATCAGACTTAGCCTTTATCACAATACGATATTCTAGCACAGAAGATATCTTGCCTTCCCATTTAAAATAGCTGACTATATTATCTACTTGTATACAAGCAGCTAGATTTTCTTCCAATAAGCTAGTTGTTATTTTATCTACCACCTGCTGGTCATTGGTCGTAGTTAAAATCACACAACATCTTTGTACCACTTATACCTCAACAAAGCAATTAGGTGTTTCAAATAATTTGACTTTTGTAATAATAAAAGAACTATTAGTAAATAATTTTGGTAAAATATTCAATTTTAAGTATAGTGCTATATTTTCTGCAGTTGGATTTTCCTGCATATAATATATTTTTTGACCAGTCCAGTCACATATTCTATCCCCCATTTCTCTATCATTTTGGTGTAATATAATATTATGATCAAAATTATCATCTATCCACTTTTGTATTATTGACTTCATGTAACCAAAATCTATAACCATACCAAGATTATCAGTAACACTTGATTCCACTGTAACTTCAAGGACATAACGATGACCATGTAGAAATTGACACTTATTCTCATGTCCAACAACTCTATGACCTGCATCAAATTCAATTTTACGAGTACACTTTATCATCATTAACCTCAAGTATAGATGTAAGACATCGGTTTAATAGCCTAGGGTATCATCCATGCACTTTTGATATCATCTCAGGCCTATAAGGCCGGCTGGTATCTAAGAAAATAGCCTAGAAGGATG
Organism: Candidatus Tisiphia endosymbiont of Neophilaenus lineatus; assembly: GCF_964264975.1. Classification (NCBI taxonomy): domain Bacteria; kingdom Pseudomonadati; phylum Pseudomonadota; class Alphaproteobacteria; order Rickettsiales; family Rickettsiaceae; genus Candidatus Tisiphia; species Candidatus Tisiphia endosymbiont of Neophilaenus lineatus. Next base: position 580,835 of record NZ_OZ183649.1, read on the forward strand.
TTATATCTATAGTATCTACATTTTTTATATAACCACTATTAAAATGGCTGCTGATCGTCTATTAGCGAGGAGTCGCGAAAAAGCGGCGACATGGCAATCTAGGATACGCGAAGCGTTACTCTAAAAAACAGCTTCGCTGTTTACCTGGATCGCCACGGCATCTAAAGAGCCTTGCTATGACGATTATAGAAAAATGTGTACTATGATGTTATATACTCTTCTGCTTTGAAGAATTGTTTAATTCTTTAAATATGAGCTAGCAAAGATTCATATCTAGCAATATCCAATTTAATAATATCAATTTTTGTATCATCAATTTCTTCGTCTATTTCTTTTGTTAAAGAGTCTATTTTCCTAATTATCTCATGTAGTTGCAAACTACTAGTATCAACAGCAAACTCTATTACTATATTTACATTTGTCCATGTGACCTCAGCTAACCCTGAGTAGATAAAATACTTAAATACAGAATTATCTACTGTAATTTTTGTCAATCCATCTTTTAAATTTGCAATCAATAACTCATGACCTGGTAAAACCTCAAATTCTCCTAATTCTCCCGGCATTGTTATCATCCGAGCTTCCATGTCAAACACAACATTCACTGGCGTTACAATTTTAACTCTAATTGTTTTATTCATTATGCCACTTTTTCTTTAAGTGTTTCACCTTTCTCTACTGCTTCATCAATGCTACCAACCATATAAAAAGCAGCCTCTGGTAAATAGTCATATTTGCCAGAAACCAACCCATGAAAACCTTCAATAGTATCAGCTAAACTGACAAATTTTCCAGCTATACCTGTAAATACTTCGGCAACATGGAAAGGTTGAGATAAAAAGCGTTGAATTTTCCTTGCCCTAGTAACGGTTAATTTATCTGCTTCCGATAACTCATCCATTCCTAGAATGGCAATTATATCTTGCAGAGACTTATATGTCTGCAAAACTTTTTGTACCTCACGAGCAACCGAATAATGTTTCTCTCCAACAATTGCCGGATTTAGTAATTGTGAACTACTATCAAGTGGATCTACTGCCGGGTAAATACCAAGCTCAGCAATTTGTCGACTAAGTACGGTAGTCGCATCCAAATGGGTAAAAGAGGCAGCAGGAGCAGGATCAGTTAGGTCATCTGCTGGCACATAAATAGCCTGTACAGAGGTAATTGATCCAAGCTTTGTTGAAGTAATACGCTCTTGCAACTCTCCCATATCTGTTGCCAGTGTTGGTTGATAACCAACTGCTGAAGGTATTCTTCCTAAAAGGGCTGATACCTCAGAACCAGCTTGAGTAAAGCGAAAAATGTTATCGACAAAAAACAAGACATCCTGTCCTCCATCTAAATCCCTGAAACTTTCGGCTATAGTAAGACCACTTAAAGCAACTCTAGCTCTTGCCCCGGGTGGTTCGTTCATTTGCCCATAAACAAGAGCTACTTTAGATTTTTTAGGATTTTTTAAATCAATTACCCCAGAGTCAATCATTTCATGATAAAGGTCGTTACCTTCTCTAGTCCTTTCCCCAACCCCTGCAAAAACCGTATATCCTCCATGTGCTTTTGCTATATTATTAATAAGTTCCATAATTAACACTGTCTTTCCTACCCCAGCACCACCAAATAACCCAATTTTTCCTCCTTTTGAATAAGGCGCTAAAAGATCAATGACCTTAATCCCTGTAACCAAAATGTTTCTTTCAGTTGATTGTTCAACAAAACTTGGAGCTGGTTTGTAAATTGAAGCAAAGTCAGTTGAATCAATCTTACCTCTTTCATCAATTGGTACACCAACCACATTTATTATGCGTCCGAGTGTACCAATACCGACAGGTATCTTAATAGTCTCACCTGTATCTATTACTTCTTGCCCTCTTACTAACCCTTCTGTTGGTCCCATAGATATACATCTAGCAATATCGTCTCCTATATGCTGTGATACTTCTAGTATCACTTTCTCTCCATTATTATTGCACTCAAGTGCATTGAGAATTTTTGGCAATTTACCATCACTACTAAACTGCACATCGACTACAGCTGAAATAATCTGCACAATCTTGCCAATATTTGTCATATTTTACCTTAATTGATTTTTTATACGGCTTCTGCCCCTGCAATAATCTCTATCAAATCCTTAGTAATCAGATCTTGTCTAGATCTATTAAGTTTTAGTGTTAACTTATTAATAAGCTCCTTAGCATTTTTTGTTGCATTATCCATTGCTGTCATTCTAGCTCCTTCTTCGCTAGCTCTATTTTGTAGTAGAGCATAATTAATTTGAGCCGATACATAAAGATTAATCATATGCAAAATAAGTCCTTCACCTTCATATTCATAGCTCAAATATTTCTCATTTGAACATAGCTGTTTTTCAATTGGTAATATTTGCTTTTTAGTTGGAATCTGTATCATAGCATTTTTACAATTGTTAAAATATATTTGACAATTGCTAATTCTAGAATCCTCTACCATCTCCATCAGTTTTTCTTTGACCTGAAATGACAAATTATTATTATGAGCTTTTGGAAACTCATAATAATTATCAATATAATGGGAATATTGCCCCTTAAATGCATCATAACCCTTTTTGCCAATAATAATAAGCCTTACTTGTTTACCAGCATTTTCCAAATTTGCAATATCAGATTTTACCTGCTTGGACAGTAAAAAATTAAAAGCTCCGCACAAGCCTCGTTCGGAAGTGACTACTATTAGTAAATGTAACTTATTTATATTAGACCTCTTGCATAATTCTACTTCTGCAAGAGATCTATTCACGTCACCTTGGTATAATAATTCTTCCGAAAAAAATTTTTTCTGTTCGAGAGGCATATCCTGTAAATTATTGCTAGATGCCACACTAGACATTATATCCTGCAGAATCCCAATATAATCCTCTGAGTCCTTAACTTGGTTTTTGGCTTTTGTAAACTTAGTAGCCGAAACTATCTGCATAGCCTTAGTAATTTTTTGCGTTGTTGTAATGCTCTTAATACGAGATCTTAACTGTTTTAAACCTGACATAGCTACCTAATTAATCTTAACGTGAAGTCGATTTAACTTACTGAACAAGCATTAAAGTTTTGCACAAAATTTTCTAAGAAAATTTTTAACTTTTGTTCCATTTCTTCAGTAACTCGTCCTTGCTCTCTAATAGATACTAAAATATTGTTTTCACTCAGTTTTATTTCTTGTAGCATTCTACACTCAAATTCTTTTATTCGTTCAACAGGAATACTATCAAGATAATTCTTTACCCCAGCATAAAGGCTAACCACTTGTTCCTCAACAGGGAAAGGACTATATTGATCCTGCTTCAATATTTCGCTAAGCTTTGTACCATGTGAAATAAGTTGTTTAGTTGAAACGTCTAAGTCTGAACTAAACTGAGAAAAAGCTGCTAATTCCCTAAATTGTGCTAACTCAAGTTTCACACTTCCTGCCACTTGCTTTATAGATTTTACTTGTGCTGCTGATCCTACCCTACTCACGGATATACCAATATTTACCGCTGGTCTGATACCTTTATAGAACAACTCATTTTCTAAAAAAATCTGTCCATCAGTAATTGATATAATATTGGTTGGAATATATGCGGAAACATCACCTGCTTGGGTTTCAATAATTGGCAAAGCCGTAAGAGATCCACCACCAGATTCATCTGACATTTTTGCTGCTCGTTCAAGTAACCTAGAATGTAGATAAAATACATCTCCTGGATAAGCTTCACGTCCCGGCGGTCTTCTAAGTAATAGTGAGATTTGTCTATAAGCAACAGCATGTTTACTTAAATCATCGTAAATAACTAGTGCATGCATACCATTATCACGAAAATACTCACCAATACTACAACCAGTGTAAGGAGCAACATATTGTAACGCAACAGGATCAGAGGCAGTAGCTGCCACAACTGTGGTATATTCCATTGCTCCTGAGTCTTCTAATCTTTTTACTATCTGTGCAATAGTCGATCTTTTTTGACCAATAGCTACATAAATACAATAAATTTTATTTTTTTCATCACCGTCAAGATGAGCTTGTTTTTGGTTAATAATAGTATCGATAACAATAGCGGTTTTACCTATTTGCCTGTCACCAATAATTAACTCCCTCTGACCTCTACCAATAGGAATTAGGGCATCAATTACTTTAATGCCCGTTTGCACCGGCTCTGTAACACTTTTTCTAACAATTATCCCCGGAGCTTTTTCCTCTATATTCCTATATGTATCAGTTATAATCTCGCCTTTACCATCAATAGGATTTGCCATACCATCAACGACCCTACCAAGCAATGACTTACCAACTGGTACTTGTAAAATCTTTCCAGTTCTTTTTACCGCATCACCTTGTTTGACTTCTCGATCACTACCAATTAATACAATACTTACAGAGTCTGTTTCAAGATTAAGAGCTAGACCTTTTACTCCTGACGCAAACTCAACTACCTCGCCAGCTTCCACATTATCAATACCATATACCCTAGCTATACCATCACCAACTGTTACAACCTGCCCTACTTCTCGTAAATCACTAAGCTGATCAATATTAGCAATTTCTTTTTTTAATATTTCAGCAAGTTCGACAGCCTTTAATTGTTGGGTAGACCCCATAGTTATTCCTCATATAAAATTTATTTAACCTACCTTTGTAGCTTTCAAGGTTTTCGTTATTTTTTCTAACATTCCAACAATAGAATAGTCCCTAACTATGCTATCATATTGCACCACAATACCACCAATAATTGACTGATTTCGGTGGAAATTTATGACAACCTTCTGCTGAAACTCATCTGCTAAATATTTTGTTAACCATTCTTTCTCTCTAGTTTGCAAAGATTTAGAAGAAGTTACTTTTACCATTTTAATATTTCTGCTGTTATTAAGTAGTTGTTGGTATAATACTATTATGTTTGATAAAATAGGCATACGTGAATGCCTTAGTAATATTAACAAAAACCGCTTAACTATAGATTTGATATTAAAGGTTTCTGTAATTAACTCAATTATTTCACATTTGTCAATATCCTTTACTATCGGAGAAAATATAATAGCCTTGATTTGCGGATTATCCTCGATAAATTGATTAATAATGGTAATCTGCTGTAATATTTTATCTTCCAAGCTACTTGCCAATGCATTATCAAATAAAGCAGAAGTATAGTTACGTACTAATTTATTGTTAATCATTATGTTTTTATATCCATAAAATTCTATAATCTTAGCGTCTTATATACTCAAATGATTTGGAGAATGGAGACAATAAACAAGGAGTGAACGAACGCAAGCAGTATATAAAGTACGTAAGCACACGAATCTCCCACAAGTATTTGCAAGAACCAATTCTTCAAAGCAGAAGAGTATATATGATCCTTTTTTATTATGCTAAAACTAAATCAAACAATAATAAACCACATACAGCCAAGAAAACAAGCCATGCACGATTGCCCATAATACAGAATGGTTTATATTAAATGAAATAGCCATAGCAAGTGCCGCACCAAATGACACGCCATGCTGCATAACAATGTTTATTCTCCTCCTTGGTGGATAAACTCCATAATCTTCACGGTTCATTTTACTCATTTTTTTTTCCTCATATTAATTCTAGGACAATTTATAACATAATTTATACTTACCACTAAGTAACAAAAAGAATTTTTTTAATTATATATGAATAGCTCTACCATAAGCCTGCAATACTGACTCACCCATCATTTCAGATAAAGTTGGATGAGGGAAAATAGTATTGATTAAATCAAGCTCTGTACCTTCCATAGTTCTAGCAATCACATAACCTTGAATTAGTTCAGTAACCTCTTCGCCTATCAAATGGGCTCCTAACAATTCACCAGTCTTTACATCAAAAATCGTTTTAATCATCCCTTCAGTACAACCATCAACCAAGGCTTTACCATTAGCGATAGACGGGAATCTGCCCATTTTCACTTGGTAACCAGCTTTTTTTGCTTGTTCTTCAGTAAGCCCTACACTAGCAATCTGAGGTGAGGAATAAGTACAGCCTGGAATATTACGTTTCTCTATAGGATGAGCTTTAAGCCCCGCAATAGTTTCTACAGCAATAATACCTTCATGACTTGCTTTGTGGGCAAGCCATGGTGCTGATGTGACATCGCCTATTGCATAAATTCCCTGTTCATCAGTTTGCATAAACTGATTGGTAATAATATGACCTCTATCTATTTTGATATTAGTTTTTTCTAGATTAAGATTTTCCGTATTGCCAACTATACCAACTGCCATCAGCAAAGTTTCAGCTTGTATCTTGTGATTCTTGCCTTCTATCTCAACTTCAATCGTGATATGATCTTGTGTTTGGCTATGATTTAACAATTTGCTATTAGTATGAATTTTTATACCCTTTTTTTCAAAAGTGTTTCGTGCCATTAAAGAAATTTCTTCATCTTCAGCCTGTAATATCCTATTTTGCACTTCAATTACAGTGACATTTGTTCCTAAAGCATTATAAAATGAAGCAAATTCTATACCAATCGCTCCTGATCCAACGATAATCATAGATTTTGGTAATTTATCAAGAACCATAGCCTCTTTGGAGGTAATAACTTGCTTGCCATCCGGCTCAAATCCATCTAAGATTCTAGACCTTGCACCTGTTGCAATTATTATGTCCTTTGCTTTAATCAAAATTTTTTGACCATTATTATTTATCTCCACTACCTTGCCTGTTCCTAGGCTAGCCGTGCCATCAATTATCGTAACCTTATTTTTTTTTAGCAGAGATTTAATACCAAATGTTAACTGCGTCGATATATCTCTAGAACGCTGTACTATTGTTTTTAGGTCAAAACTTGCTTCACCTACTATAATACCATAATCTTTAGCATGTTTAATTTTTTGAAATAATTCAGCTGATTTAAGCAATGCTTTTGTTGGTATACAACCCCAATTTAAGCAAACTCCCCCTAAATGCTCCTTCTCAATCAACACAACTTTTTTATTTAGTTGTGCGGCCCTAATTGCAGCCACGTAACCACCTGGTCCACCACCAATAATCGCTAGATCATAATTTTCCATTAATATATCCACTCATTCTTTCTAGATTTCTTTTATAACTTAATTTAACGGAAGAGTCTATTATTGAAATTTATAACAAGTTTGATTTTTTATACCTTTCTGAGTTAGGATACCTTCCTTAACCCCAAAGATTAGATCACGACTGGCCGACGCAGAAGAAATATCCTTATGTAACAGAATATAATCTTTCCTTGAAAACCAACTATTTGCTAATTTTATTTTAGCAAATTCTAACCTAGACTTAGGAGTTTTGACTTGCGATACTACATTATTAACATATAGTTGCAGAGCTTTTAGTATCTGTGTTGCCATAAATTCAATGAACAAGGTAGACTCCCCTACTTTATCACACTCAGCTAAAACGTCATAGTACTCACTTTGTTCGTTTTTTATTAGTACCTCTACCGAAATATATTTAAAAATTGGATTTGCTTTCATTAATAATCATTGTTGCCATAATACCAATTGCAATAATTAACGCAGTGGTCTAAGATGGGTTTTTAACTGATAAAAGGTACTCAAATGGCTAGGTTAATATTACCACAAGGTTTTCATGGTCATGATTTTATAAAAATGATGAAACATGAGCCGCATGGTCGAAATCGTATACGTTTATTGGCGATGTATCACCTTCAATTAGGCAAATCTTTTAAAGCCATATCTGAAATAGTGAAGTCACACTGGAAAACCGTGCAATCATCGCTCAGAAGATTTAGGAATCATGGTTTTGAAGGATTATTTGAATCACAAAGAAGCGGTGCCCCTAGGAAGATTAACACTATACAAGAATCTGCTATTTTTGATAAAATCAATACGCTCAGTAAAAGTAAAACTGGTGGGTATATAACTGGAAAAGAGCTACATATCATGTTACTTGAGGAATATGGTGCTAAATGTGCTTTAAAAACAGTCTACAATACTATGCACCGCCTTGGTTTTAGCTGGATTACTTCTCGTTCAATGCATCCAAAGTCAAATCAAGAGACTCAAAATACATATAAAAAAACTTTCCAGACATGTTAACAAAATTATTAGCAAAAAATATCGATAGATGTAAAGTTGATATATGGTCTCAGGATGAAACTAGAGTGGGGCAACAAGGTAGCTTAACTCGTATATGGGCTAAGCGTGGCACTAGACCCCGTAAAGTTCGGCAACAGCAATTTATTTCAACATATATTTACGGAGCTGCTTGCCATGAGACAGGAGAAGCTTGTGCATTAATTTTACCATATGCAAACACACAGGCAATGAATAAATTCTTAGAAGAGCTTTCTCGCAGTATTCAAGGCAACCGACATATAGCTTTACTAACGGATAATGCAGGTTGGCACACAGCCAAAAAACTAACTGTGCCAAGCAATATCACTTTGATACCGCTTCCGCCCTATGCACCGGAACTTAATGCAATGGAACAAGTTTGGGAATGGATTAAAAATCATTTCTTGTCTAACCAATGTTATGGTGTATATGAAGATATCGTTACTATGGCTTGTTACGCTTGGAATCAACTTGCTCATAATGTAGATTTAGTAAAATCAATTATGTATAGAGATTATCTATGGATAAATACACCGTGTTAATTATTGCAATTGGTATTACTAGAAACCACAAAACTGGCTACTCTTCTAGCGAAAGAACATAATATAAACTTTACTAAAATTAAAATTAATAATAAGGGCAAATGGGGAAGCTGCTCTAGTAAGGCTGTACTTGCTTTTAATTGGCATCTTATTTTTGCTCCAAAAAAAATATTAAAATACTTAGTGACCCATGAAATATGTCATATAATTGAAATGAATCACAGTCCTCGTTTTTGGAATTTAGTAGCAATACTTTATCCTGACTATAAGTTGGCTAGATTATGGCTTAAGGAACATGGAAATACTCTCCATCAATATTTAATGTCTTAGTAAGTCTATTTGTTTTTGATAATCTTTTGATTGGAAAATAAAATTACCTGATACTAAAATATCAGCTCCAGCTTTTATACAGTTCTTACCAGTAACATCATTTATTCCTCCATCTACAGAAAGCATTATAGGTTTACCAAAATTTTTGATTTTTTCTGAAATAATTTTGACTTTCTCTAGCTGATTCTCTATAAACTTTTGGCTAGAAAAACCGGGGTTTACGGTCATTGCTAGAATTAGTTCTACTTTATCAATAATATAATCTATAGAATTTGGACTTGTAGAGGGAAGTAATGCCACCCCAGCTTTTAACCCTAAATTTTGAATAGTACTTAAAGTTCTGTCAAGATGGATAGTGGTTTCAGGATGGATAGTGATAATATCCGCTCCACTACTAGCATAATCTTTAATCGAATATTCTGGGTTATTAATCATTAAATGTACGTCAAATGATAATGTAGTGTGAGGTCTTAAAGCTTTTATTATAGGAGGTCCAAATGTTAAGTTAGGTACAAAATGTCCATCCATAACGTCTATATGGATCATATCAGCACCAGCTTCTTCCAAAGAACTGATTTCTTTTTGCAAATTAGCAAAATCTGCTGACAGTAACGAAGGTGCGATCTTAATTATTTTCACTTTTGTTTTTATCCTCAATATGAACTTTTTGGCTATTTTTTCTTCTTGCTATATTCTGTTTTAAAGCACTAGACAGTTTTTGAAATTTACTCTCACTAAATTTACTCCCACTATTTTGCAATTTCTACTGCTTTTCCTTTGTTATAAAACCCTTCCTATAAACTTTTTTAAGTTTTTCACTGCATTCTATAAAATACATATCACTTATGTTATACCACCCAAAAACTATAGATATATACCCACAGTTAAAGTGTTTTTAAGCTTATAGCTATTCTATTTAAGACATTTATAATTGAAATACAAATAGTAATATCTACAATTTCTCTCTCAGAAAAATACTGTAATACCAATTGCAATAATTAACACGGTGTATTTATCCAATCTCTATACATAATTGATTTTACTAAATCTACATTATGAGCAAGTTGATTCCAAGCGTAACAAGCCATAGTAACGATATCTTCATATACACCATAACATTGGTTAGACAAGAAATGATTTTTAATCCATTCCCAAACTTGTTCCATTGCATTAAGTTCCGGTGCATAGGGCGGAAGCGGTATCAAAGTGATATTGCTTGGCACAGTTAGTTTTTTGGCTGTGTGCCAACCTGCATTATCCGTTAGTAAAGCTATATGTCGGTTGCCTTGAATACTGCGAGAAAGCTCTTCTAAGAATTTATTCATTGCCTGTGTGTTTGCATATGGTAAAATTAATGCACAAGCTTCTCCTGTCTCATGGCAAGCAGCTCCGTAAATATATGTTGAAATAAATTGCTGTTGCCGAACTTTACGGGGTCTAGTGCCACGCTTAGCCCATATACGAGTTAAGATACCTTGTTGCCCAACTCTAGTTTCATCCTGAGACCATATATCAACTTTACATCTATCGATATTTTTTGGTAATAATTTTGTTAACATGTCTGGAAAGTTTTTTTATATCTATTTTGAGTCTCTTGATTTGATTTTGGATGCATTGAACGAGAAGTAATCCAGCTAAAACCAAGGCGGTGCATAGTATTGTAGACTGTTTTTAAAGCACATTTAGCACCATATTCCTCAACTAACATGATATGTAGCTCCTTTCCAGTTATATACCCACCAGTTTTACTTTCACTGAGCGTATTGATTTTATCAAAAATAGCAGACTCTTGTATACTGTTAATCTTCCTAGGGGCACCGCTTCTTTGTGATTCAAATAATCCTTCAAAACCATGATTCCTAAATCTTCTGAGCCATGATTGCACGGTTTTCCAGTGTGACTTCACTATTTCAGATATGGCTTTAAAAGATTTGCCTAATTGAAGGTGATACATCGCCAATAAACGTATACGATTTCGACCATGCGGCTCATGTTTCATCATTTTTATAAAATCATGACCTTCAAAACCTTGCGGTAATATTAACCTAGCTATTTGAGTACCTATTTATCAGTTAAAAACCCATTTTATAACACCGTGTTAATTATTGCAATTGGTATTATTCCTGAACAATGTCTATATCTAAACCATTCCATCTGTCAAGTAAAGAACTGACAAATTCAGTAGTAAGTTAAATTCTATAACTATTGAAATAAATTTCTACTATCTTTTCGACATTTTATTATTATACTACAGGTTATGATTTTATAATGAACTAGTATAGCCATAATGAATCAACATATTGTAAACTCTCCTGAATCACTTGATGAAAAACGTAATAATGCCTGTCAAGGTGGGGGAGGAGAGAGAATCGCCTTACAACATAAAAAAGGTAAGCTTACTGCAAGAGAAAGAATAGAAGTATTGCTAGATCCTGAGAGTTTTGAAGAAACAGGAATGTTTGTTGAACATAGATGCAGTAATTTTGGCATGAACGACAAAAAATTTCTTGGGGACGGTATAATAACTGGACATGGTACCATAAATGGTAGGTTGGTTTTTGTGTATAGCCAAGATTTTACCGTGTTAGGTGGATCTCTTGGTGAATATCACGCTAAAAAAATTTGTACTATACTCGATTCTGCTTTAGCAGTAGGAGCAGCAGTTATTGGCATCAATGATTCGGGGGGGGCAAGAATTCAGGAAGGGGTTGACTCTCTTAGTGGTTATGGAGAATTATTTCAACGTAATGTAATTGCTTCCGGTATTATTCCACAAATCACCTTAATTATGGGACCTTGTGCTGGTGGTGCTGTTTATTCTCCTGCCTTAACAGATTTCATATTCATGGTTAAAAATACTTCTTATATGTTTGTAACAGGACCAGACGTAGTTAAAACTGTTACAGGTGAAGAAGTAAGCCAAGAACAACTTGGCGGAGCAAAAATGCATACTACAAAGAGTGGTGTTGCTGACCTTGCTTTTAAAAATGATATAGAGCTACTTCTAGAAACTAGAAGGTTTTTTAATTTTTTACCTCTATCAAATCGTAGTCCCCTACCACATCGTCGTACCGAAGACCCAGCTGATCGGGTTGATATGTCCCTAAACACCTTAGTCCCAAGCATTCCGAACAAAGCTTATGACATGAAAGAATTAATTGAGCGTATTGTTGATGAAGGAGAATTTTTTGAGCTGCAACCAGATTTTGCTAGAAACATTATAATCGGCTTTGGTTATATGGAAGGAAGACCTATAGGATTTGTTGCGAATCAACCATTACATTTAGCTGGCTGTTTGGATATTAACGCATCAAGAAAGGCAGCAAGGTTTGTTCGTTTTTGTGATGCGTTTAATATCCCAATAGTAACTTTAGTTGATGTACCAGGTTTTTTACCTGGCACTGATCAAGAGCATAACGGAATTATTAAACATGGAGCAAAATTGTTATATGCGTACGCTGAAGCAACTGTACCAAAAATTACCATAATTACTAGGAAAGCTTATGGTGGAGCTTATATAGTGATGAATTCAAAACATCTTCGTGGTGATGTAAATTACGCGTGGTTCAACTCAGAAATTGCAGTACTTGGTGCTGAAGGAGCTGCTGAAATAATATTTAAAGAAGAATGCAAAGATACAGAATCAAAAAAACGAAAAATCCAAGAGTATAAAGATACTGTCACTTCTCCTTTCACTGCAGCATCTAGAGGATACTTAGACGATATTATAAAGCCTCAAAATACTAGATGGCGTATATGTAAAGCACTAAACTTTCTTCAAAACAAAAAAATACAATTACCATGGAAGAAGCATGATAACTTACCACTTTAGTATACTTAAGCACGAGATTTTATGACTAAACCATTATTTGAGAAAATTTTAATCGCCAATCGTGGTGAAATAGCTTTGAGAATAATGCAAACCCTAAAGAAGATGAGTATTAAATCAGTTGCCGTATATTCTGAAGCAGATACACATTCAATGCATGTACAATATGCTGATGAAGCTTATTATATCGGCAATTCTCCTGCCACTGAGAGCTATTTGTCAATTAAAAATATTGTAAATGCTATTAGAGCAAGTGGTGCTTCAGCAGTACATCCAGGATATGGATTTTTATCAGAAAATTCAAATTTTGCAAATATCTTAAAAAGGGAAGGAGTTGCCTTAATAGGTCCCAATGCTTCTGCTATTAAGAAAATGGGTGATAAAATTGAAGCAAAAAAAATCGCTATGGAAGCAGGAGTCAGCACTGTCCCTGGCTATATTGGTACTATCAGCAACATAAATCAGGCCATAGAAATTGCAGAAAAAATAGGTTTCCCTGTTATAGTTAAGGCAACAGCTGGTGGTGGTGGTCGTGGAATGAGAGTGGTAAAAAACTCTGAAGAAATGGCTAATGCCTTTGAATCAGCTAAGCTTGAGGCAGTAAATAATTTTAGCGATGGTAGATTATTCATTGAAAAATTAATTCAGTCCCCAAGGCATATTGAAATACAATTATTAGCTGATCAGTATGGTAACAGTGTTTGTCTTGGTGAGCGAGAATGTTCAATTCAACGTTACCATCAAAAAGTAATTGAAGAAGCCCCAAGCTCCTTTATTACCGAGGAAATACGGCAAAAAATGTATAAAGAGACCATAGCTTTATCTAGCAAGGTAGGTTATTACTCAGCCGGGACAGTTGAATTTATAGTTGATTTAGATAAGAATTTTTATTTCCTTGAGATGAATACTAGGTTACAAGTTGAGCATCCAGTAACTGAACTGATCACTGGTATTGACATAGTAGAAGAGATGATAAAAATTGCTGCTGGTGAAAAATTATCATTTTCTCAAGAAGATATAAAATTAAAAGGGCATGCGTTTGAATCTAGAATTTGTGCAGAAAACCCCATGCGTGGATTTCTGTCGTCTAGCGGTAGAATTACTGAATATGTAGAACCACCAAAAAATGCTAATATACGTGTGGATACAGGTCTTGGACTTGGTGGAGAAGTTAGTATGTTTTATGATTCAATGATTGCAAAACTTTGTACTTACGGAGAGACTAGAGAACAATCTATTGAGGTTATGCGTTCTGCTTTAAGTGCTTACATAATACAAGGTATTTCTCATAATATTAGTTTCTTAGAAGCAGTAATATCACATCCTCGTTTTATAGCAGGTGATATAAATACTGCATTTATAGAAGAAGAATATCCAGATGGTTTTTCTGGAGCAAGCTTAACTTCTGAAATCACTAAAATATTCCTAGCTACAGCCATTTTTGTTTATATTGCTGAGCAAAAACGTGCTGCGTTAATTTCTGGTCAAATAGTCGATCAAACTAATAAAATCGGTACTAGATGGGTTGTATCAATTGATGATAAACTATTTCCAGTTTTAATTAAATCAGTAGATTATGGTTATAATATAAGACAAGAAAATGATAGAATTTATATCCGTAGTAACTGGAACTTAGGTAGTAGACTCTTTTCCTGTATTGTAAATGGTAGAAAAGCCAATATAAAAATTGGCAATATCTTAACAGGTTATATGTTATCACATTCAGGTATTACTGTTAAAGCTTATGTCCGTTCTCCACGGATGTCTGAACTAGAAGCGTTGATGATTACAAAAAATATCCAAGAAGAGCAAACAGAGCTGCATGCCCCGCTTGCAGGACAAATTATTGCAATTAAGATTCAAGAAGGTAGTACGGTAGTTATTGGTCAAGAGATTATGGTTTTAACTGCCATGAAAATGGAGAATATACTTGTTGCTGAGCGTAATGGGAAAATTGCTAAAATCTTAGTTAATGAGAAAGATCAGGTGGTTAGTGGGCAGGTGTTACTTGAATTTGCTTAGGTTTAAACTAGATATAATAATAGCTTGAAAATTAATTGTAACTAGGTTCTGTTGACAAAAATTATAACGTAACCATATTAAAGTTCCAACAAAATTTAGAAAAGCTAAGAAAGTGGCTGGAGCCTTATCAAATCTAGAAAATATACGCCTAAAATGTTTGATTTTACCAAATAAGCACTCAATTAAATATCGTTCCTTATAAGTATGTTTATCATATTCACGTTGTACTTTACGGTTAGATTTTGGTGGTATAACAATCTCACACCCCTTATTTTCTAAACTTTCTACAAATGCACTACTATCGTATCCTTTATCGGCTATCACAGTCGTATTCTGAACATCTTGAGTAAGATTTCCCGCTTGAGTTATAGCCGAGTAGAAATCATAGCTCTTACCATCCTTTAATTAATAAAGTTTCATTGCTATTATAGCCCTCACAGAACCGTGCTTGTGGTTTTCCCACACACGGCTCTTCAATATAGCTATTCTGCTTTGAAGTAGTACCATATAAAGAAAACTTTATTTTTGGCATTGGTAGCGGATTCCACTGCAAATAGTTTTTAAACCATTTATAGCTTACTTTTCTACTACCTCTTCGGTTTATCCACTTATACTAATTGCAATAATTAACACGGTGTTATAAAATGGGTTTTTAACTGATAAATAGGTACTCAAATAGCTAGGTTAATATTACCGCAAGGTTTTGAAGGTCATGATTTTATAAAAATGATGAAACATGAGCCGCATGGTCGAAATCGTATACGTTTATTGGCGATGTATCACCTTCAATTAGGCAAATCTTTTAAAGCCATATCTGATACCAATTGCAATAATTAACACGGTGTATTTATCCAATCTCTATACATAATTGATTTTACTAAATCTACACATTATGAGCAAGTTGATTCCAAGCGTAACAAGCCATAGTAACGATATCTTCATATACACCATAACATTGGTTAGACAAGAAATGATTTTTAATCCATTCCCAAACTTGTTCCATTGCATTAAGTTCCGGTGCATAGGGCGGAAGCGGTATCAAAGTGATATTGCTTGGCACAGTTAGTTTTTTGGCTGTGTGCCAACCTGCATTATCCGTTAGTAAAGCTATATGTCGGTTGCCTTGAATACTGCGAGAAAGCTCTTCTAAGAATTTATACTAATTGCAATAATTAACACCGTGTTAATTATTGCAATTGGTATTACAGAGATGTACAAGAACAGATGGCCTATCGAGGTATTATTTTAAGTCATGAGACAGTAAGATTTTGGTGCAATAAATTTGCGGTTTATTTTCAAGATGTTATCAGAAAGCGAGAGAGGAAACCAACTGATAAATGGCATTTAGATGAGATGAATATTAAGATTAAAGGCGAGGTATTTATATTATGGAGAGCTGTTGACTCTGAGGGGCATGAATTAGAAGTATTACTGCAGAAGCGTCGTAATAAAAAATCAGCTATTCGTTTTTTATCAAAATTATTGGGTCATTATCCAGCTCCAAGAGTAATTGTTACTGATAAGCTCAGAAGTTACATTAAGCCGATTAAGCTTATGTGCCCTAAAACTGAGCATCGCACTCATAAAAGACTAAATAATCGTGTTGAGAATGCTCATCAACCAACTAGGCGCAACGAGAAGATATTAATTAAATTTAAGCATCCTAATTCAGCCCACTGTAAATTATCACTGATGGGAAAAGTCAGAAATATATTTGCCGTAAATGTTGGAAGATATAGTAAAACAGCAATTGAGCAAAGAATTGCATTTGCATCAGCTAAATCCATTTGGGACGAAGCCACTCAAAGACTTCTTGCTGCCTGAAATCTAAAAATTGGTAGTACTACCTGGAATACAGTGTGCTGGTGCATCCATATGTGTACCAATCCCTGCATGCATTTTGAACTGCTGCACACGAAATTCTTCATTCTGTCGGCAGTCAGAATAATCCAATTTAACATCAATATTAAACCCACAACCTCCACTCCACGAAGGAGTCTGCTCATCAAGAGTGTGTGTGAGATCAATAATTTTGTATGGAAAAATTATAGCTATCCCTCCTTCAAACTTACCAAAAAGAATCAATTCGCAATATTCCTATTATAAAGAAAGTAATATAAACAACTATACATAAAACTATATATAAAGTGTAATTAAATACGTAACCTGTCTGCGATCTACTCACCAAAAAACCAAAGTAATTTACCGTTTTAGCAAAGCTATTTGGACCAAATCTATCTATCACTCTTTGATCCATCAAATTGCATAACTTACTTAAGTTAGTTACTAATCTTACTATCACAAAGTCATAAACCTCATCAAAATAATATTTATGTACCAACAGCTTTTCTATAAATCCTATTTTTATTTTTTCTTTGATTCTTCTATAAAAATAAAGCCCCAAAACAATACCTATTAGTCCCGAAACCATTGGTAATAATTTTATATAAAGAGGAGGATGCATTGCTAGTATTTGGTAAATATGAATGTTAAATATACTATCAAGGAAATAACCATTTGGTTTGTCAAAAAACAATATATAATAACCTATCATTCCTGCAAGAAAACTACCTGCCACTAAAAGACTAAGTGGTGCATTCATGATATGGGGTGATTCATGGACATGATTGATGTCAATAGTTAGTCTAGTTTTTCCATGAAATACTAATAAGATAATTTTCATAGAATAAATGGCAGTCAGGACTGCAGTAAGAATTCCAATAATAAACACGATAGTACCGATACCACCGCTACTATATGCTAGCTCTAAAATAGCATCTTTTGAATAAAATCCTGCTAAAGGATAAATACCTATGAGTGCCAGTGATCCAATTAAAAAATTACAATAAGTAATTGGCATCTTATCTTTTAAACCACCAATCTTAAAAATATTTTGCTCATGACAAGCGTGAATTACACTACCAGCTGATAAAAATAATAAAGCTTTAAAAAATGCATGGGTGACTAAATGAAAAATACCAGCATTATAAGCTGACACACCACAAGCAAGAAACATATAACCAAGTTGGCTACAAGTAGAATAGGCAATAATTTTTTTTATATCATCTTGAACTATGGCAATAGTTGCGGCAAATATACATGTAATACCACCAATAATGGAAATAAAGTGCAATACCCCTATACTATATTCAAATAAATAAGAACATCTAGCTACTAAAAAGACCCCAGCTGTTACCATGGTTGCAGCATGAATAAGTGCCGAGACAGGAGTTGGTCCTTCCATAGCATCTGGTAGCCATATATGCAAGCCAATTTGAGCCGACTTGCCCATGCATCCCAAGAATAATAGTAAACATACCACGTCAATTACTGTTGCTTTAAAACCCAATATACTCAATTGCATCTTAGATAATGACTCTGCTTTATCAAATACACTAGCAAAATCAACTACACCAAAATAAACAATAATGGTAATAATCCCAAGTATAAAAGCAAAATCTCCTACCCTATTTACTATAAAGGCTTTAATTGCTGCTTTATTCGCTGATTCTTTCTGATACCAAAAACCAATTAACAAATACGAACATAGGCCAACACCTTCCCAAACAAAAAATAATTGGACAAAATTATCTGCTGATACCAAAGCTAGCATAAAGAAAGTGAATAATGATAGAAATGCTAGAAATTTAGGTAATCCATCATCATCCGCCATATAGCCAAGAGAATAAATATGTACTACAGCTGAAATCCAAGTAACCACTATAAACATAATAGCGGTTAGCTGATCGACATAAATCGCCCAACTTACTTTCATGTTACCAATTTCTAGCCATTTTGCTAAAATTATATGAATAATGGCTTTGTTTATACCCACATTGTAAAATATAAACATAGATAATAATGCCGATAAACTTATTGCAATAGTGGCAATAAAAGCTGCTTGCTTCTTGCTAAAACACTGACAAAACAAACCATTGATAATACCAGAGATTAAAGGTAACATTACTGTAAGTGTTGCTGCCGAAGCTATCATATCAATTAGCCCTTCATCTGATTTATATCACCCACTTCTATTGAGCCTTTATTTCTAAAATAAACTAGTAATATTGCAAGTCCTATTGTGGTTTCAGCAGCTGCTATTGTTAAAATTATTATACTAAAAATTTGCCCAGACATCTCATGTGTATAAGTAGAGAATGCCACAAAATTGATGTTTACAGCCAGCAGCATCAATTCAATTGACATAAGAATTGTTATGACATTCTTACGATGCATAAACAAACCAACCATCCCTATACTAAAAATGAGGGCCGATAAAGTTAAATAATGTTCCAAAGTAATAGTACTAATCATATTTGAGTCCTTCTATTCCCTTATTTAAATGTGGTTTGCCCATTAATATGGAGTTATCTTTATTTTTAGCATACTGCTTAGCAATATCCTGTCTTTTAAGTTCGCTGCGATGTCGAATAGTTAAGGTAATACAAGATATCATTGCCACAAATAGAATAATACCCGAAACTTGAAAAGGTAAGATATAATCGGTATATAGTATTTCCCCAATAGCATGAGTATTAGTTACACCTGATGTTATCTCAAATTGGTTATTATCCAAAATTATATTTTTAGTACCTAACCAAATTATCAGGACAAGATCAGCAAACATAATAAGTGCAACAGAAATACTTATAAATAAGTTTCTTTTAAATTGCACAATAACATCGGTAAAACGAATATTCAGCATCATGATAACAAACAAAAATAATACTGCTACTGCCCCAACATATATAACAATCAATATCATTGCTAAAAATTCTGCCCCTAGCAAAACCATTAGCCCCGAACCGTTACAGAAAGTAAAGATCAACCATAAGACAGAATAAACAGGGTTTTTACTGATGACTACCAAACAACTACTTATAACCATTAATCCCGCAAATAAATAAAAAAATATCTCCATAATTATCTATATTTATAATCATCATGTAGCTTAATTGTTAGTTCTTGTTCCCACATATCACCATTTTTCAGCAATTTTTCTTTGTCATAAAGCAATTCTTCATGGGTAATAGTAGCAAATTCAAAATTAGGGCCTTCCACTATCGCATCAACTGGACATGCTTCTTGGCATAGACCACAATAAATGCATTTAGTCATATCAATATCATATCTAGTGGTACGCCTACTACCATCTTCTCTTTCTTCTGCTTCAATAATAATAGCTTGAGCCGGACAAATTGCTTCACAAAGCTTACAAGCAATACAACGCTCCTCACCATTAGCGTAACGCCTTAATGCATGCTCACCTTTAAATCTTGGGCTTATCCTTCCCTTCTCATAGGGATAATTTATAGTTACTTTAGGTTTGAAGAAATACTTCAAAGTTAGACTAAGCCCTGAGATTATTTCAAATAAAAAAAAAGACTTCAGGTAACTAATTATTTTCATTTTATTATACACCAAAAATTTGTAGCACTAAGCATGTTTACAATTTATTTTTTCTTCCTAGAGAAGGTTTTAGGTATACTATATACACTCTTCTGCTCCTACAAATTGTTTTTTGAAAATATCATGGATTTGCATGCTCACCATTCATTTTCAAATCCAATTCTTCAAAGCATTTGAGTGTACTTAAAAAGTTCTATCTTTTAATAAATCAGCTATTGCCTGATAAGATTTCAGAGCTTTTTCTGGATCACTGGCAATCATTTCTGCTCCAAGTTTCTCATTATTATTCATATTCCATAAACGACAATTATCCGGGCTAATTTCATCCGCCAACATTACCATAAATTCCTCACCATTAAACACTCTGCCAAATTCTAGTTTGCATTCAACAAGCCTTATACCAATACCTGTAAATAATCCACTTAAAAAATCGTGTGTTCTTATGGCTTTATGTTTTACTTCATCAATTTCTTGTTTACTTAACCAACCAAAATTTAGTATTTGGTGTTCATTAATTATAGGATGCTTTAACTCACTACTTCTAACTCTAAAATCGATAATTGGATGATCAAATACGTATCCTTCTTCCATAGAGAATTCTTTTACAAACCTACCGCAAGCTACTGTAGAAACTAATATTTGAACGGGGAAAATATCTACAGATTGTATTAATTGCTCACGCATGTTAATTTTTTCAATTAGGTGGTTATCTATTCCTACCATATCAAGTCTGCTCATTATGAAGGACGAAATATTATTATTCAGCACCCCTTTGCCCGAAATATCAAAAATCTCTCCGTTTTCTAAAGTAATTTTGTCAGTAAACGCCATAATAAAAGCAAAATCTTCTTGTGACTGATAAAGAGCTTTACTTGATCCTTGATATAACTTTTGTTTCATTTGAAAAAGATTCTATAGTAGCGGCTTTCACCTTTTGTACAAATTTAATATTTATTATATCAGAAGAATAGATTAAATAAATATTTAATACTAATCCAGCTAGCAGAGATTGCTATAACAGCTATAATAATACCAATTGCAATAATGAACACGGTGTATTTATCCAATCTCTATACATAATTGATTTTACTAAATCTACATTATGAGCAAGTTGATTCCAAGCGTAACAAGCCATAGTAACGATATCTTCATATACACCATAACATTGGTTAGACAAGAAATGATTTTTAATCCATTCCCAAACTTGTTCCATTGCATTAAGTTCCGGTGCATAGGGCGGAAGCGGTATCAAAGTGATATTGCTTGGCACAGTTAGTTTTTTGGCTGTGTGCCAACCTGCATTATCCGTTAGTAAAGCTATATGTCGGTTGCCTTGAATACTGCGAGAAAGCTCTTCTAAGAATTTATTCATTGCCTGTGTGTTTGCATATGGTAAAATTAATGCACAAGCTTCTCCTGTCTCATGGCAAGCAGCTCTGTAAATATATGTTGAAATAAATTGCTGTTGCCTGTTGCCCAACTCTAGTTTCATCCTGAGACCATATATCAACTTTACATCTATCGATATTTTTTGCTAATAATTTTGTTAACATGTCTGGAAAGTTTTTTTATATCTATTGTGAGTCTCTTGATTTGATTTTGGATGCATTGAACGAGAAGTAATCCAGCTCAAACCAAGGCGGTGCATAGTATTGTAGACTGTTTTTAAAGCACATTTAGCACCATATTCCTCAACTAACATGATATGTAGCTCCTTTCCAGTTATATACCCACCAGTTTTACTTTCACTGAGCGTATTGATTTTATCAAAAATAGCAGACTCTTGTATACTGTTAATCTTCCTAGGGGCACCGCTTCTTTGTGATTCAAATAATCCTTCAAAACCATGATTCCTAAATCTTCTGAGCGATGATTGCACAGTTTTCCAGTGTGACTTCACTATTTCAGATATGGCTTTAAAAGATTTGCCTAATTGAAGGTGATACATCGCCAATACACGTATACGATTTCGACCATGCGGCTCATGTTTCATCATTTTTATAAAATCATGACCTTCAAAACCTTGCGGTAATATTAACCTAGCTATTTGAGTACCTATTTATCAGTTAAAAACCCATTTTATAACACCGTGTTCATTATTGCAATTAGTATAACAATTACTCTTGGAGCTGGATAATGACCCAATAATTTTGATAAAAAACGAATAGCTGATTTTTTGTTACGACGCTTCTGCAGTAATACTTCTAATTCATGCCCCTCAGAGTCAACAGCTCTCCATAATATCAATACCTCGACTTGAATCTTAATATTCATCTCATCTAAATGCCATTTATCAGTTGGTTTCCTCTCTCGCTTTCTGATAACATCTTGAAAATAAACCGCAAATTTATTGCACCAAAATCTTACTGTCTCATGACTTAAAATAATACCTCGATAGGCCATCTGTTCTTGTACATCTCTGTAACTATTATTGAATCGATGATATAACCATACTGCATGGCTAATAATGATTACTGGAAAACGATGTCTCTTTGGGGATTGAATAATACACATAGCACTGAAATTTAGGTAACAATTGTCACTGATAATCTATAAATTATTCCCTACATTTGCTCAATACTTAATTTACATTTCTCTTAACTTGACGGTGCCGTTGGAAGATATAGTAAAACAGCAATTGAGCAAAGAATTGCATTTGCATCAGCTAAATCCATTTGGGACGAAGCCACTCAAAGACTTCTTGCTGCCTGAAATCTAAAAATATAGCTCTTTTTGATACTATTTTACTTAACTTGACGGTGCCATATGTGTTAATAATATCAACAAGAAACATAAAGTGAAAATATTTTATAATATAGATAACTTTAATAGCTAATAATTATTGATTTACAACATCTATATCTATATCTTTACCTGATAGACAAGCTATCATTAGCTGAATTAAATTAACTCACTTAAAGGAAAAATTTATGCACAAAGGTGAATTCATTGATTATATAGCAAACCAACAAAATTGTACTAAAGTTGAAGCTGAAAAAATTATAAATACATTTACCAATGCAGTTACTTCTATTCTTGCTGAAGGTAAAGACGTAATACTGATTGGCTTTGGTAAGTTTTACTCTAGTAAAGTAGCAGCTAGAGCTGGCAAAAATCCTAGAACTGGTCAGCCTCTTAAAATTGAAGCTTACGTTCAACCTAAGTTCTCTGCTGGTGAAAAACTAAAATCTGCCTGCAATGGACGTAAAGACTCAAAACCAAAAACTGCAAAGTAAGTAATATACTCAAATGATTTGAAGAATTGGATTTGAAAATGAATGGTGAGCATGCAAACCCATGATATTTTTAAAAAACAATTCTTTAAATTATTTGAGTATACTCTATTTTGAGCTAACCATGATCAAAATGAAACATCGCTTTAATTTGTTACTCACACTTATTAGATTTTATCAATTCTTTATTTCCCCCCTACTTGGTGATAATTGTCGTTTTAATCCATCATGTTCAGAATATGCTAGATCAGCAATAATAATGCATGGTAATATTAAAGGATTATGGTTATTTATTAAGAGAATAATTAGGTGTAATCCTTTCTGTCAAGGTGGATATGATCCTGTGCCTAATACTACCCAACCTGAAAATTAATTGGAAGAGTATACTCGAATGCTTTGAAGAATTGTTTTGTGAAAATATCAGGAACTCGCGTACTCATATACTAAATGTACACCTAGTTCGCTTGCCCCTCATTTTCAACTAGAGCTACGGCACCGTCAAGTTAAGAGAAATGTAAATTAAGTATTGAGCAAATGTAGGGAATAATTTATAGATTATCAGTGACAATTGTTACCTAAATTTCAGTGCTATGTGTATTATTCAATCCCCAAAGAGACATCGTTTTCCAGTAATCATTATTAGCCATGCAGTATGGTTATATCATCGAGTCAATAATAGTTACAGAGATGTACAAGAACAGATGGCCTATCGAGGTATTATACCAATTGCAATAATTAACACGGTGTTATAAAATGGGTTTTTAACTGATAAATAGGTACTCAAATAGCTAGGTTAATATTACCGCAAGGTTTTGAAGGTCATGATTTTATAAAAATGATGAAACATGAGCCGCATGGTCGAAATCGTATACGTTTATTGGCGATGTATCACCTTCAATTAGGCAAATCTTTTAAAGCCATATCTGAAATAGTGAAGTCACACTGGAAAACCATGCAATCATCGCTCAGAAGATTTAGGCATCATGGTTTTGAAGGATTATTTGAATAACAAAGAAGCGGTGCCCCTAGGAAGATTAACACTATACAAGAATCTGCTCTTTTTGATAAAATCAATACGCTCAGTAAAAGTAAAACTGGTGGGTATATAACTGGAAAAGAGCTACATATCATGTTACTTGAGGAATATGGTGCTAAATGTGCTTTCAAAACAGTCTACAATACTATGCACCGCCTTGGTTTTAGCTGGATTACTTCTCGTTCAATGCATCCAAAATCAAATCAAGAGACTCAAAATAGATATAAAAAAACTTTCCAGACATGTTAACAAAATTATTAGCAAAAAATATCGATAGATGTAAAGTTGATATATGGTCTCAGGATGAAACTAGAGTTGGGCAACAAGGTAGCTTAACTCGTATATGGGCTAAGCGTGGCACTAGACCCCGTAAAGTTCGGCAACAGCAATTTATTTCAACATATATTTACGGAGCTGCTTGCCATGAGACAGGAGAAGCTTGTGCATTAATTTTACCATATGCAAACACACAGGCAATGAATAAATTCTTAGAAGAGCTTTCTCGCAGTATTCAAGGCAACCGACATATAGCTTTACTAACGGATAATGCAGGTTGGCACACAGCCAAAAAACTAACTGTGCCAAGCAATATCACTTTGATACCGCTTCCGCCCTATGCACCGGAACTTAATGCAATGGAACAAGTTTGGGAATGGATTAAAAATCATTTCTTGTCTAACCAATGTTATGGTGTATATGAAGATATCGTTACTATGGCTTGTTACGCTTGGAATCAACTTGCTCATAATGTAGATTTAGTAAAATCAATTATGTATAGAGATTATCTATGGATAAATACACCGTGTTAATTATTGCAATTGGTATTATTTTAAGTCATGAGACAGTAAGATTTTGGTGCAATAAATTTGCGGTTTATTTTCAAGATGTTATCAGAAAGCGAGAGAGGAAACCAACTGATACATGGCATTTAGATGAGATGAATATTAAGATTAAAGGCGAGGTATTTATATTATGGAGAGCTGTTGACTCTGAGGGGCATGAATTAGAAGTATTACTGCAGAAGCATCGTAACAAAAAATCAGCTATTCGTTTTTTATCAAAATTATTGGGTCATTATCCAGCTCCAAGAGTAATTGTTACTGATAAGCTCAGAAGTTACATTAAGCCGATTAAGCTTATGTGCCCTAAAACTGAGCATCGCACTCATAAAAGACTAAATAATCGTGTTGAGAATGCTCATCAACCAACTAGGCGCAACGAGAAGATATTAATTAAATTTAAGCATCCTAATTCAGCCCACTGTAAATTATCACTGATGGGAAAAGTCAGAAATATATTTGCCGTAAATGTTGGAAGATATAGTAAAACAGCAATTGAGCAAAGAATTGCATTTGCATCAGCTAAATCCATTTGGGACGAAGCCACTCAAAGACTTCTTGCTGCCTGAAATCTAAAAATATAGCTCTTTTTGATACTATTTTACTTAACTTGACGGTGCCAGTAAGTCTATTGCAAGGAGCTATATCACCCCCCTTCCCTATTTACTTCGTATTTGTAACATCCCCAAAAAGAGTAAAAAATAGGCAAACATCTGCATAAAAAATACCATGCCACTCAATGCTGGTAAAAATATAACGATAATAGGTTGTAATAAAATGGGCACTCCACTTGAAAATAATACTATCCTAGTGCATGTTTGCCAAGAGGATTTAGGACCAAAATAATTAGTTAACAGATATACTAATATAATAATAAAGCTTTTTTCGAATAAAATTGTTACAAAACGAAAGACTATCATTATTGGCATTAAAATGTAAATAAATACCTTCGGTGCTTGTGTAAGAATCCTAGAAAAATGCTTTTTAATGACTTCTTCAGTTAGAATTTTTTGATCAGAAGTAAATAATTTAGAATATCCAATACTAAATGCACTCTTTTTTTTATCAGTTATTTCAATCGTAGTAAGGGTTATATTATTGCTACTAAAGAGGATAGGAACTTTAATTTTTTCGCTATAAGGTAGTTGATTCTTTGAGTCTATAACAGCAATTTTATTACCATTTTCATCGAGTAAATATATAGCTTCATCTTGATCAACTAAAATTTTACTACCATCATAATAGATTTCCGGTAACTGTTTTAATATATATTCAATAGTTGTGGTGCTTTTTGTAGAGCGGTTTTCAGTAAAATAATCCGTCAAAGCCAACAAATAATTAAATATAAAAAGACAGAAAATCAATGATGATATAAAAGATACAGTAAATATGTATTTAATTCCATACCCTGTATATGATCTATAAACATCTTGGTAAAAATTTATTGAACTGATTGATAACCGTAATTGATGAAATAAAGTAGTAAACCACGAGAAAACGGATAATAGTTTTGTTGTCATAATATCTATTTTGATGTAGATTCATAAAAAATTTTTATCAATATATTCCAATTCTTAAAACTAGAAAAGTATATATCTTTTAACATAAAAGCGATATTTATCATAATGAAGTTTAATAAAATACCAAAATATTCAAAAGAATATTGTAAACTAAGTAACTGTATTAGAGTTTTAGCAAGTGATAGCATAGAGCATGCCAAGTCAGGCCATCCAGGTATGGTACTTGGCATGGCAGATGTGATGACAGTTTTAGTGTTTGATTTTCTTAAATTCAATCCTAATGATCCAACTTGGTTTGACCGTGATCGCCTAGTTCTATCAGCTGGGCATGGATCTATGTTACTTTATAGTTTTTATTATTTAACAAATTATAAAAATTTTCACTTAGAAGATTTAAAACAATTTCGCAAATTACATTCAAAAACTCCTGGACATCCAGAATATGGAGCATATGAAGCTATTGAGGCTACTACAGGTCCTTTAGGTCAGGGATTTGCCACTTCAGTGGGTATGGCTATTGGTCAAAAAAAATATCAACAAAAATTGGGCAAAAATCTTAGTGATCATAAAATTTACTGTATAATTGGAGATGGATGCCTAATGGAAGGTATAAGCTACGAGGCTGCTTCTTTAGCTGGACATTTATGCCTTAATAACCTAATAGTTTTATTTGATGATAATAAAATTTCCATCGATGGCTCTATCAACCTTACCGTATCTGAAAACCATTTGCTTAAATTTACTGCCATGGGTTGGATTACCGAATCTATAGATGGGCATGATTTTGAGCAAATTAATGCCAGCTTAACTAGGGCAAAAAATTCTGATAAACCCTACTTTATTGCCTGTCGTACTTTAATTGCCAAAGGTTCTATTAACAAGGTAAATTCAGATGCAGCCCATGGTTCGCCCCTTGGCAAAGATGAAGTTAAATTGCTAAAAGAAAATTTAGGTTTTAAGGATGAAGAATTTGACCTAGCAAAAGAATTAAAAGATATATGGGGCATCGCTTGGCTAAGAAATCAAGTGAGTTATAATAATTGGCAGGAAAACTTTGTTGATATAAGTCAAGAACAAAAAGTGTATTTTGCTAGACCTAATATCGATTGTTCTTTTCTTGACAATATCCCGATCCCGGTAAAAGATGAAGCAACCCGTAGTTCATCCGGTAGAATTGTAGAAGAATTAAGCAAACTATCTGACAAAATTATTTTTGGGTCAGCTGATTTATCATTATCCAATAATATCAAAAATAATCATAGTAAAGTAATCAGTAAAGATGATTTTAGCGGCAACTACATCCATTATGGTGTTCGTGAGAATGCTATGGGTTCTATCATGAACGGACTGTCATTATCAGGATTTTTGCCTGTAGGTGCTACTTTTCTAGCCTTTTCTGATTATATGAAGCCAAGTATGCGACTTTCTGCTATTATGCAGCAACAAGTAATCTATATAATGACTCATGATTCAATCGGTGTAGGAGAAGACGGCCCTACTCACCAACCAGTTGAGCATCTAGCGTCCTTTCGAAGCTTACCAAATATGATGGTATTACGCCCTGCAGACTATATAGAAACAGCCGAGTCTTGGCGAATTGCACTATCTAATAAACAAGGTCCTTCTATTCTTGCTTTAACAAGACAAGCTGTTCCTCAAATTACTAAGATTCAAAATGGGGAAAATCAAATAGTTAGCCACATTAGTTCACAAAATTTATACTCTAAAGGTGGTTATATATTGTCAGGAAATAGTCAAGAAAAAGTAGATGTTGCTATCTTTGCTACAGGTTCTGAATTATCAATTGCCTTAGAGGTAAAAGATATACTAAGCAAAAATGGATTTAGTGTAAATGTTATTTCAATATTATGTTTTGAGTTATTTTTTAAACAGCCTCGTAGCTATACCCAAAATATCCTATCCAATGCCAAATTGAAAGTGGCTATAGAAGCTGCAAGTAGCTTTGGCTGGCATCGAATCATTGGAGAAAACGGACTGTTTTTTGGAGTCGACCAATTTGGTCTATCTAGTTGTTCTGAAGATG
Source organism: Candidatus Tisiphia endosymbiont of Neophilaenus lineatus (assembly GCF_964264975.1). Lineage (NCBI taxonomy): Bacteria > Pseudomonadati > Pseudomonadota > Alphaproteobacteria > Rickettsiales > Rickettsiaceae > Candidatus Tisiphia > Candidatus Tisiphia endosymbiont of Neophilaenus lineatus. The sequence continues at coordinate 609,732 of NZ_OZ183649.1, forward strand.
TATACTCATATTTTGGTCTTACTCCTTCAAATATCCTAGAAAAGATTATGGCAAAAATTAAGGAGATGTAAAAAAGGTATCATTGCAAGTAGGCGAAAGGGCACCGTCAAGTTAAGTAAAATAGTATCAAAAAGAGCTATATTTTTAGATTTCGGGCAGCAAGAAGTCTTTGAGTGCCTTCGTCCCAAATGGATTTAGCTGATGCAAATGCAATTCTTTGCTCAATTGCTGTTTTACTATATCTTCCAACATTTACGGCAAATATATTTCTGACTTTTCCCATCAGTGATAATTTACAGTGGGCTGAATTAGGATGCTTAAATTTAATTAATATCTTCTCGTTGCGCCTAGTTGGTTGATGAGCATTCTCAACACGATTATTTAGTCTTTTATGAGTGCGATGCTCAGTTTTAGGGCACATAAGCTTAATCGGCTTAATGTAACTTCTGAGCTTATCAGTAACAATTACTCTTGGAGCTGGATAATGACCCAATAATTTTGATAAAAAACGAATAGCTGATTTTTTGTTACGACGCTTCTGCAGTAATACTTCTAATTCATGCCCCTCAGAGTCAACAGCTCTCCATAATATCAATACCTCGACTTGAATCTTAATATTCATCTCATCTAAATGCCATTTATCAGTTGGTTTCCTCTCTCGCTTTCTGATAACATCTTGAAAATAAACCGCAAATTTATTGCACCAAAATCTTACTGTCTCATGACTTAAAATAATACCTCGATAGGCCATCTGTTCTTGTACATCTCTGTAACTATTATTGAATCGATGATATAACCATACTGCATGGCTAATAATGATTACTGGAAAACGATGTCTCTTTGGGGATTGAATAATACACATAGCACTGAAATTTAGGTAACAATTGTCACTGATAATCTATAAATTATTCCCTACATTTGCTCAATACTTAATTTACATTTCTCTTAACTTGACGGTGCCCTTCAAAGCATAAGATTGTACTTTTTTATCATCCTTTCTACTGAATTATCTAGCACAAGTTCTTGATAATTAGAAGCAAATTCTATCCATCGTAATTCGTTTGATTCAGAATTTTTTATAAAATAGTCGTTGCAAACGGTTTTTAATAAAAATCTCACATCATAATGATAATGTTCTTGGTCTATAGAATTATACCAATTGCAATAATTAACGCAGTGGTCTAAGATGGGTTTTTAACTGATAAAAGGTACTCAAATGGCTAGGTTAATATTACCACAAGGTTTTCATGGTCATGATTTTATAAAAATGATGAAACATGAGCCGCATGGTCGAAATCGTATACGTTTATTGGCGATGTATCACCTTCAATTAGGCAAATCTTTTAAAGCCATATCTGAAATAGTGAAGTCACACTGGAAAACCGTGCAATCATCGCTCAGAAGATTTAGGAATCATGGTTTTGAAGGATTATTTGAATCACAAAGAAGCGGTGCCCCTAGGAAGATTAACACTATACAAGAATCTGCTCTTTTTGATAAAATCAATACGCTCAGTAAAAGTAAAACTGGTGGGTATATAACTGGAAAAGAGCTACATATCATGTTACTTGAGGAATATGGTGCTAAATGTGCTTTAAAAACAGTCTACAATACTATGCACCGCCTTGGTTTTAGCTGGATTACTTCTCGTTCAATGCATCCAAAATCAAATCAAGAGACTCAAAATAGATATAAAAAAACTTTCCAGACATGTTAACAAAATTATTAGCAAAAAATATCGATAGATGTAAAGTTGATATATGGTCTCAGGATGAAACTAGAGTTGGGCAACAAGGTAGCTTAACTCGTATATGGGCTAAGCGTGGCACTAGACCCCGTAAAGTTCGGCAACAGCAATTTATTTCAACATATATTTACGGAGCTGCTTGCCATGAGACAGGAGAAGCTTGTGCATTAATTTTACCATATGCAAACACACAGGCAATGAATAAATTCTTAGAAGAGCTTTCTCGCAGTATTCAAGGCAACCGACATATAGCTTTACTAACGGATAATGCAGGTTGGCACACAGCCAAAAAACTCACTGTGCCAAGCAATATCACTTTGATACCGCTTCCACCCTATGCACCGGAACTTAATGCAATGGAACAAGTTTGGGAATGGATTAAAAATCATTTCTTGTCTAACCAATTGTTATGGTGTATATGAAGATATCGTTACTATGGCTTGTTACGCTTGGAATCAACTTGCTCATAATGTAGATTTAGTAAAATCAATTATGTATAGAGATTGGATAAATACACCGTGTTCATTATTGCAATTGGTATTACTAGGAATTAGATGAACATCTATATCATAAATCTGTCTAGAAATCGGCTCAATCTCTAAAATACCCGATTCTTCCTGTGCCTCTTTAATTGCTACAGCCAAAATGTTATTATTACCGTCACAATGTCCTCCTGGTTGCAACCATTTATCCAACTTACGATGATGCATCAGTAAGAACTTTGTTTTATCAGAATTAAGCAAGAATCCTGAAGCGGTAAAATGTCCTTCTTTTGTCTCCCTACTAAATGGATTTTTACAATTATCTAGAAAGTCCAACATCCTTTCTTTATATTCTTCTTGAAAATTGCTGACATAGTTTTTTATACTCTCACGTAAGTTCATAATACTTCTTTTCGTCCCATCTCTGTCATTTCCATTACAAGCTGCTTTATTTTCTCAACTCTTGATTTATTTACGATCAATAAAGCATCCTCAGTATTAATAATTATTATATTATCAACGGTACCGTCAAGTTAAGAGAAATGTAAATTAAGTATTGAGCAAATGTAGGGAATAATTTATAGATTATCAGTGACAATTGTTACCTAAATTTCAGTGCTATGTGTATTATTCAATCCCCAAAGAGACATCGTTTTCCAGTAAGCATTATTAGCCATGCAGTATGGTTATACCAATTGCAATAATTAACACGGTGTATTTATCCAATCTCTATACATAATTGATTTTACTAAATCTACATTATGAGCAAGTTGATTCCAAGCGTAACAAGCCATAGTAACGATATCTTCATATACACCATAACATTGGTTAGACAAGAAATGATTTTTAATCCATTCCTAAACTTGTTCCATTGCATTAAGTTCCGGTGCATAGGGCGGAAGCGGTATCAAAGTGATATTGCTTGGCACAGTTAGTTTTTTGGCTGTGTGCCAACCTGCATTATCCGTTAATAAAGCTATATGTCGGTTGCCTTGAATACTGCGAGAAAGCTCTTCTAAGAATTTATTCATTGCCTGTGTGTTTGCATATGGTAAAATTAATGCACAAGCTTCTCCTGTCTCATGGCAAGCAGCTCCGTAAATATATGTTGAAATAAATTGCTGTTGCCGAACTTTACGGGGTCTAGTGCCACGCTTAGCCCATATACAAGTTAAGCTACCTTGTTGCCCAACTCTAGTTTCATCCTGAGACCATATATCAACTTTACATCTATCGATATTTTTTGCTAATAATTTTGTTAACATGTCTGGAAAGTTTTTTTATATCTATTTTGAGTCTCTTGATTTGATTTTGGACGCATTGAATGAGAAGTAATCCAGCTAAAACCAAGGCGGTGCATAGTATTGTAGACTGTTTTTACAGCACATTTAGCACCATATTCCTCAACTAACATGATATGTAGCTCCTTTCCAGTTATATACCCACCAGTTTTACTTTCACTGAGCGTATTGATTTTATCAAAAATAGTAGACTCTTGTATAGTGTTAATCTTCCTAGGGGCACCGCTTCTTTGTGATTCAAATAATCCTTCAAAACCATGATTCCTAAATCTTCTGAGCGATGATTGCACAGTTTTCCAGTGTGACTTCACTATTTCAGATATGGCTTTAAAAGATTTGCCTAATTGAAGGTGATACATCGCCAATAAACGTATACGATTTCAACCATGCGGCTCATGTTTCATCATTTTTATAAAATCATGACCATGAAAACCTTGTGGTAATATTAACCTAGCCATTTGAGTACCTTTTATCAGTTAAAAACCCATCTTAGACCACTGCGTTAATTATTGCAATTGGTATAAAACAGCAATTGAGCAAAGAATTGCATTTGCATCAGCTAAATCCATTTTGGACGAAGCCACTCAAAGACTTCTTGCTGCCTGAAATCTAAAAATATAGCTCTTTTTGATACTATTTTACTTAACTTGACGGTGCCGTATGCTTTCTTTTCATAACTAATTACCTTAATTATTGATTGTATTTTTTCTAAAATTAAGTTTCAAAGATGACTCTCAGCAAATTGCCAATTAATCATATGTTCTATATAAACTGAGACATAGTCTAGACGCTTATTACGATAATCTATATAGTATGCATGCTCCCAAACATCACAGGTAAGCAGAGGTTTCATAGATTTAGTAATAGGAGTTTCACCATTACTAGTTTTTACTATTTTTAATTTCCCATTATTAGAGACTAACCACGCCCAGCCGCTACCAAATTGACTTACTGCTGCTTGCTTAAATTCAGTAGCAAAATTCTCATAACTGCCAAAATCTTTATTTATCTGTTCCAATATCTTACCAGTAGGCTTTCTTCCACCTGAAGGCTTAATAGAATGCCAAAAGAAAGTATGATTCCATATTTGTGCTGCATTATTAAATATGGCTGCTTCAGTTGGTTTTATGCTTGTAGAAATTATTAATTCTTCCAAACTTTTTTGCTGCAACTCCTGGTTATCTTGCAAAAGATTATTCAGGTTAGTTACATATGTTTGGTGGTGTTTCCTATGGTGGTAGTCAAAAGTTTCAGGGGAAAAATGCGGAACAAAATCACTTTTACCATAAGGTAATTCCGGTAAGACAAAAGGATAAGATGTTTGGTTAGATTGTTTGCAATATATCATAATTTCCTCAATTTTAGTATAAAATATTTACTTTTTTATTAAGCACTCTCGTTATCATTCCAATTCTAGATTAATAAAATTAATCCGAAATTGAGGTTTAGTATATCATAAGGCACCGTCAAGTTAAGTAAAATAGTATCAAAAAGAGCTATATTTTTAGATTTCAGGCAGCAAGAAGTCTTTGAGTGGCTTCGTCCAAAATGGATTTAGCTGATGCAAATGCAATTCTTTGCTCAATTGCTGTTTTACTATATCTTCCAACATTTACGGCAAATATATTTCTGACTTTTCCCATCAGTGATAATTTACAGTGGGCTGAATTAGGATGCTTAAATTTAATTAATATCTTCTCGTTGCGTCTAGTTGGTTGATGAGCATTCTCAACACGATTATTTAGTCTTTTATGAGTGCGATGCTCAGTTTTAGGGCACATAAGCTTAATCGGCTTAATGTAATACCAATTGCAATAATTAACGCAGTGGTCTAAGATGGGTTTTTAACTGATAAAAGGTACTCAAATGGCTAGGTTAATATTACCACAAGGTTTTCATGGTCATGATTTTATAAAAATGATGAAACATGAGCCGCATGGTCGAAATCGTATACGTTTATTGGCGATGTATCACCTTCAATTAGGCAAATCTTTTAAAGCCATATCTGAAATAGTAAAGTCACACTGGAAAACTGTGCAATCATCGCTCAGAAGATTTAGGAATCATGGTTTTGAAGGATTATTTGAATCACAAAGAAGCGGTGCCCCTAGGAAGATTAACAGTATACAAGAGTCTGCTATTTTTGATAAAATCAATACGCTCAGTGAAAGTAAAACTGGTGGTATATAACTGGAAAGGAGCTACATATCATGTTATACCAATTGCAATAATTAACACGGTGTATTTATCCAATCTCTATACATAATTGATTTTACTAAATCTACATTATGAGCAAGTTGATTCCAAGCGTAACAAGCCATAGTAACTATATCTTCATATACACCATAACATTGGTTAGACAAGAAATGATTTTTAATCCATTCCCAAACTTGTTCCATTGCATTAAGTTCCGGTGCATAGGGCGGAAGCGGTATCAAAGTGATATTGCTTGGCACAGTTAGTTTTTTGGCTGCGTGCCAACCTGCATTATCCGTTAGTAATACCAATTGCAATAATTAACGCAGTGGTCTAAGATGGGTTTGTAACTGATAAAAGGTACTCCAATGGCTAGGTTAATATTACCACAAGGTTTTCATGGTCATGATTTTATAAAAATGATGAAACATGAGCCGCATGGTCGAAATCGTATACGTTTATTGGCGATGTATCACCTTCAATTAGGCAAATCTTTTAAAGCCATATCTGAAATAGTGAAGTCACACTGGAAAACCGTGCAATCATCGCTCAGAAGATTTAGGAATCATGGTTTTGAAGGATTATTTGAATCACAAAGAAGCGGTGCCCCTAGGAAGATTAACACTATACAAGAATCTGCTCTTTTTGATAAAATCAATACGCTCAGTAAAAGTAAAACTGGTGGGTATATAACTGGAAAAGAGCTACATATCATGTTACTTGAGGAATATGGTGCTAAATGTGCTTTAAAAACAGTCTACAATACTATGCACCGCCTTGGTTTTAGCTGGATTACTTCTCGTTCAATGCATCCAAAGTCAAATCAAGAGACTCAAAATACATATAAAAAAACTTTCCAGACATGTTAACAAAATTATTAGCAAAAAATATCGATAGATGTAAAGTTGATATATGGTCTCAGGATGAAACTAGAGTTGGGCAACAAGGTAGCTTAACTCATATATGGGCTAAGCGTGGCACTAGACCCCGTAAAGTTCGGCAACAGCAATTTATTTCAACATATATTTACGGAGCTGCTTGCCATGAGACAGGAGAAGCTTGTGCATTAATTTTACCATATGCAAACACACAGGCAATGAATAAATTCTTAGAAGAGCTTTCTCGCAGTATTCAAGGCAACCGACATATAGCTTTACTAACGGATAATGCAGGTTGGCACACAGCCAAAAAACTAACTGTGCCAAGCAATATCACTTTGATACCGCTTCCGCCCTATGCACCGGAACTTAATGCAATGGAACAAGTTTGGGAATGGATTAAAAATCATTTCTTGTCTAACCAATGTTATGGTGTATATGAAGATATCGTTACTATGGCTTGTTACGCTTGGAATCAACTTGCTCATAATGTAGATTTAGTAAAATCAATTATGTATAGAGATTGGATAAACACACCGTGTTAATTATTATAATTGGTATAATAGGGGGTAAATTCAAGAATTACTTAGTTTGTCCGTGAAAACTATATAAACCGGCATCCTCTCACAGAGGTGTCTACTGATAAACATGTCTCACAGATGCGACAGAACCCTTTTTGAGACCAATTTAATTAACTTGACGATGCCGTCTAATTTGCTAAATTTTTCTCTAGACAGATAAGAATAATCTGTGTATATTGTATGTAAATTAATTAATTATATTAAGAATCATGAGTATTAAAGATATTGCATCTAAGGTAACTGATCTTGCTTATAAGGTAGGTTCATGTCATTATATGGCAACAGTGGAGCAATTGTATGATAAAACGTTGGTAGGGACTGGGTGGAATGTATTATGTAATTCTGCAGATTATGCAAATACTAATCAATATAGTTATAAATCAGTAGCATTAATCAATGCTAAAACTAAAGAAATTCATATTACTAGTGCTGGTACTAAACCAAATAAAGATGATATACTAGATGATATAAGGATTACTTTTGCATACACTCCTAATAAGCTTGAACCACTACAAAACTTTGTTAATAAGGTAATAGAATTAGTTGGTGGAAATGAAAAAGTGCAGGAATATACCTTTAGTACTAGTGGGCATTCTTTAGGTGGGATTATCTCAGATTTAACATCATGTGAAATTGGTTCAAGAGGTTTTAGTTTTGATAAATCTGTTACTTTTGATAATCCCGGTTCAAAAGAAGTTGTACAATATGCAATACGCAATAATTTATTTACTGGTACAGTGCAAACTACAATAGATGAATTATCAGAGCATTGTGAAGTGTATAATGCTAAGCCGAATTTTATTAATACTACTAATACCCAACTAGCTAAAAAGATACATTTACTTGTTCCTGACAATAAATACACTGATGTTGAAGTAATTGAGTCATCTGGGTTTTTTAATTACTTATATGATAAAGTAGGTGCAGTAGTAAATAAATGTGCAGACTATTTCGGAGTGACAAACGTAATAGAGCAAATACAAAGTCATAAACTATCTAATTTCAATCAAGATGGGATTACATATATTCCTGTAGAAAGTTGGAACAAAGGTTTGTTCAATAAAGAAAAGTTAATTGTACAAGATAGCAATCAATTAAAAAAACAGATGAAACATATTGATTCTACAGGTGATGATATAGTGCTATTGAGTTCGCAAGAAGAAAATGATAGCAGTCTAGTTTTTTTTGAGAAAAAAGAATATGATTGTAGAGATATTGTAAGAGCCTCATGTGCTACAGAGGCTGATTTAATTTTACCACAAGGATGTGGTTCATTAATAGAGATGGGATGGGACGTAATTAATTAATATGTTAACATATCCTATTGTTTTTTATATTGTGGATTGAGTTATAAATGTTACATTATCTTATTTTAAACCTAATAAAAAGTATACCGCCTGCTATAAATGCAGTGGTTCACTCTAGTATTAATCATTTGATGCCTAAAACAACTATAAAAATAAGCGATCAAGAAGCAATAGAAAATCTTTCTAATTTAGTAGTGACTACAAGTGCAGATGGATTTGATACTGTAACTCATATCGGTGTTGTGAAGGAAGTAAAGGGCTCAGAAGTTGAAGAGTAATTCCAAATATGAGATAGAAGCCTTGGAGTATCTGGTATCCAAACTCAATAACAACCAGCTTCAGCTGGTTGTTTGATATCTAGACTTCTTGCTGCATGAAATCTAAAAACATAGTAATGTAATTAACTTGACGGTGCCGTCTAACTTGCTAAATTTTTCTCTAGACGAATAGAACAATTATATTATATTACAAATATATTTGTAATATAATTAGGAAGAAAAAATATGGGACGTATTAATAATGGAAATTGGGTTAATCAGCATCGGAAGATCCAAGGAAAGTTTCAGAATAAACAAGATATTGAAGCATACTTATTTGATAAAAAGCTGAGTAATTGGAACAATATACAAGAAAATAATAGACTAAACACAGATGACTTACCTAATATTCCTGCCATACTGGATTACGAACCTAATCTTTCAAGACAGAGTATTATATAGCCTATTGATGGAAGTAAAGCACATACCCCTGCTACACAAGCTTTCTTGACCGCTCTTACCACCCTTTCTGTTATTTCTCCTAATATTACCGCTTCGTCTAAGAAATATATCTCGACAGATAGTCAAAATAGCTTATCACATACGGTAAGCAGTTGGTAAATATACTATATATGATAATGAGTTATACCAATTACAATAATTAACACGGTGTATTTATCCAATCTCTATACATAATTGATTTTACTAAATCTACATTATGAGCAAGTTGATTCCAAGCGTAACAAGCCATAGTAACGATATCTTCATATACACCATAACATTGGTTAGACAAGAAATGATTTTTAATCCATTCCCAAACTTGTTCCATTGCATTAAGTTCCGGTGCATAGGGCGGAAGCGGTATCAAAGTGATATTGCTTGGCACAGTTAGTTTTTTGGCTGCGTGCCAACCTGCATTATCCGTTAGTAATACCAATTGCAATAATTAACGCAGTGGTCTAAGATGGGTTTGTAACTGATAAAAGGTACTCCAATGGCTAGGTTAATATTACCACAAGGTTTTCATGGTCATGATTTTATAAAAATGATGAAACATGAGCCGCATGGTCGAAATCGTATACGTTTATTGGCGATGTATCACCTTCAATTAGGCAAATCTTTTAAAGCCATATCTGAAATAGTGAAGTCACACTGGAAAACCGTGCAATCATCGCTCAGAAGATTTAGGAATCATGGTTTTGAAGGATTATTTGAATCACAAAGAAGCGGTGCCCCTAGGAAGATTAACACTATACAAGAATCTGCTCTTTTTGATAAAATCAATACGCTCAGTAAAAGTAAAACTGGTGGGTATATAACTGGAAAAGAGCTACATATCATGTTACTTGAGGAATATGGTGCTAAATGTGCTTTAAAAACAGTCTACAATACTATGCACCGCCTTGGTTTTAGCTGGATTACTTCTCGTTCAATGCATCCAAAGTCAAATCAAGAGACTCAAAATACATATAAAAAAACTTTCCAGACATGTTAACAAAATTATTAGCAAAAAATATCGATAGATGTAAAGTTGATATATGGTCTCAGGATGAAACTAGAGTTGGGCAACAAGGTAGCTTAACTCATATATGGGCTAAGCGTGGCACTAGACCCCGTAAAGTTCGGCAACAGCAATTTATTTCAACATATATTTACGGAGCTGCTTGCCATGAGACAGGAGAAGCTTGTGCATTAATTTTACCATATGCAAACACACAGGCAATGAATAAATTCTTAGAAGAGCTTTCTCGCAGTATTCAAGGCAACCGACATATAGCTTTACTAACGGATAATGCAGGTTGGCACACAGCCAAAAAACTAACTGTGCCAAGCAATATCACTTTGATACCGCTTCCGCCCTATGCACCGGAACTTAATGCAATGGAACAAGTTTGGGGAATGGATTAAAAATCATTTCTTGTCTAACCAATGTTATGGTGTATATGAAGATATCGTTACTATGGCTTGTTACGCTTGGAATCAACTTGCTCATAATGTAGATTTAGTAAAATCAATTATGTATAGAGATTGGATAAATACACCGTGTTAATTATTGCAATTGGTATAAAACAGCAATTGAGCAAAGAATTGCATTTGCATCAGCTAAATCCATTTGGGACGAAGCCACTCAAAGACTTCTTGCTGCCTGAAATCTAAAAATATAGCTCTTTTTGATACTATTTTACTTAACTTGACGGTGCCTTATCAAAAGCTAAAAAACAGAAACTTGATTTTAATGAATTCTTATTGAGCGGTACAAAATTTGAACAACTAGAAATCAAGAGAGTGAGGGAAGAAACTTGGGAGACTTGAGTTATGAGATATCTTCTAGTACAGGGCATTTAAACATTGCAGCTTATCTAGCCATATTATATAATAATTATCTTAAAAATTGTTTCGGTATTTATGAACAAATGGATCTATTATTTTGGTACTAACGGTGGGGAAGGCAATGCTCAAATGAAAGACATACTCGGTAGTAAAGGAGCTGGTCTTGCTGAAATGTCTAACTTAAATTTACCTATTCCCGATGGTTTTACTATTACTACAGAACTTTGTAATTATTTTTATAAAAATAATTACAATTTGCCTGAAAATTTTAATAAGGATTTAGCGGTAGCTGTTAAAAATTTAGAAAATGCTACTGGTAAGATTTTTGGGGATCATAAAAATCCACTACTACTATCCGTCCGTTCAGGTTCAAGAGCCTCTATGCCCGGCATGATGGATACTATACTTAATCTTGGGTATAATGATCAAGTTTGCGATGTGCTATCCAGTACTGGAAATGAAATTTTTGCTCTTGACAGCTACCGAAGATTCTTAGAAATGTACGGATCAACAGTATTATCCGTTTCAAACGGATTATTTAAGAATGCATTTGAAATGCATAAGAGCAAATGTAATATTTATCAAGAGAACGAAATTGCTGGGGATTTCCTAAGAATAATAGTTGAAGAGTTTAAAAAGATAATCTTTAATCATTGTGGTGAATCGTTTTTTGATCCATATACACAACTAGAAGAATCAATAAAAGCCGTATTAAAATCTTGGACAAGTGGTAGAGCAATAACTTATAGAAAGCTACATAATATACCCAATGATTGGGGTACAGCGATTAATGTACAGTCAATGGTTTTTGGTAATCAAAACAATAATTCTGCAACAGGAGTAGTATTTTCACGTTGCCCTGCAACTGGTGAAAATAAGCTTTTTGGTGAATATCTAGTAAACGCCCAAGGTGAAGATGTAGTGTCAGGGACAAGAACCCCAAGCCCTATTATGTCAAACGATCATATTCCTGATTGCTCAATGCAAACAGTTATGCCACAAATATTTGATCAATTACAGAAAATTTGTAAGAAGTTAGAACTACATTACTTGGATATACAAGATATAGAATTCACCGTGGAAAACGGTAAGTTCTATGTCTTGCAAACACGTACTGCTAAAAGAACAGCTTTAGCCAGTATTAAAATTGCCACGGATATGGTACAAGAAGGACTGATTACTAAACAACAAGCAATAATGCGTGTAGATCCGGAATCTCTAACTCAGCTTTTGCACACGGCTATTGATTATAGCAATACTCTAAGCCCCATTGCTAAAGGACTGCCAGCATCTCCTGGGGCTGCCACTGGTATAGTAGTTTTTTCTCCATATGATGCCGAGAAAATGTCACATCACCATAAAGTAATTTTGGTACGCCATGATACTAGTCCTGAAGATATAAATGGTATGTATGTTTCAGCCGGTATTCTTACAGCTAGAGGCGGAATGACATCACATGCGGCTGTAGTCGCTAGAGGATTAGGAAAACCATGTGTTTGCGGGGCAAGTGATGTGGTAATAGATGAAAAAAAACAGCTCTTTAAAATAGGGGAAACTATCATTAATTATGGTGACTTAATAACTATAGATGGTGGAACAGGAAAAATTTTTTTAGGGGAAGTACCACTTATTCAGCCTAGTTTTACTAAGAAATTTCAAACAATTTTAGATTGGGCAGATGAATTTGCTACTTTAAAAGTTAGAGCCAATGCTGAAACTATTTTAGACGCTGGTGTTTCCATGAAATTTGGGGCGTGTGGAATTGGACTATGTAGAACAGAACATATGTTTTTTGACCCTGATAAAATTCCATTAGTACGAGAAATGATAATTGCTCCTGATATAGAACGGAGAAAACATACGATAAATAAATTATTGCCCTTGCAAATTCGAGATTTTAAGGCATTATTTCGAATTATGCATAATAAAGCCGTAAATATAAGACTGCTTGACCCTCCTTTACATGAATTTTTGCCAACAACAGAGATTGATAAAAGAAACTTAGCAGATGTTATGAATCTACCTTTAGCTGTTGTGGAACAACGTTTGCACGCATTATATGAAGTGAATCCCATGCTTGGACATAGAGGATGTCGCCTAGGTATTTCTTATCCTGAGATTTATCAAATGCAAATAATGGCAATTTTTACTGCTATCAGAGAATTGCAAATTGAAGAAAATATAAATATTGTTCTAGAGTTAATGATTCCGTTAATCAGTGACGTTAATGAGCTAAAAGCTTTAAAGATACATATACAAGATGTGATCATTGACATGGAGAATACTAACCAATGTAAGTTTGATTTTACTCTTGGTACTATGATCGAGCTACCAAGAGCTGCTTTAAAAGCTGGAGAAATTGCCAAGCAGGTAGATTACTTTAGCTTTGGTACCAACGATTTAACACAAACAACTTACGGCATTTCTAGAGATGATGTAGCGTCATTTTTTCCAGACTATTTGGAAAAAAAAATCTTTGCATTTGATCCTTTTAGTAAATTGGATGAGGAAGGGGTTGGTGAGTTAATAGAAATTGCTATAAAACGTGGGCTAAAAAACAACCCTACATTAAAACTTGGCGTATGCGGAGAACATGCGGGCAATCCTGATTCTATAGAGTTTTTTCATAAAATTGGTTTGCATTATATATCCTGTTCACCATACCGAATTCCTATAGCTAGGATTGCCGCAGCTCAAGCGGAAATAAAGAAATGTGGGTAAAAATATCCCGGTAAATCTATATTAATTATTATTTCTTTACCAAATATTTTCTCCGGTAAGATTATTCTTTTGGCATGTAATAACATTTCCTTGGATAAAGCCATGGCTTCTTGAGTACCATATTTTGTGTCACCTATTATGGGACAACCCAGCATTTTCGCATGAAATCGAAGTTGATGCATTCTGCCAGTAAGAGGAGTGAACTCAACTAGAGTCAAACCATTATTTAAGTTTTTTAGCAATTTATAGCAAGTTATGGCTAATTTGCCATGTTCTTCATCATTTTGTACAGTCTCATACGCCCCTCCCCTATTCTTCCCTATCATACCACTAATTTCTCCTTCATGTTGCGGAAGGTTACCTAAAACTACTGCAATATAGGTTTTCTGAATATTCTTTTCCTTAAAGGCTTTCACTAATTTTATACTACTCGCATAATTTTTAGCGATTAGTAATATACCTGAAGTATCTTGATCTAACCTATGTACTAGTTTTAAATCTGCCCCTTGGCTATTTAAATATTGTAGTGCATCATCTATAGATAGGCTTATTTTACTACCGCCTTGGGTTGCAAGACCTACTGGCTTATTAATTGCTATAAGCCACTCATCCTGATAAACTAGGTAATCCTTCATTAACTTACCAGCTAGTATAACTGTCGAACTCGAAAAAACCCTATCAGACGCTTTTTGAGGTTCTAAATTTAAACTATCCTCTATAAAAATTTGATCCCCAGCCTTTATTCGCAAATTTGCCGCTACCTTACAAGAATTAACCATTATCTGTTTAAACCTTAAGGCACGCTCAACCATCCCTTGGGTAAGGCTAGGATATAATTTCTTCAAGTAACGATCCAACCTACAAGGTAGTTCGATATCTACATTTAATATTGCCACTAGCTACTCTTTAACAAAAAATACCCCCATAATATACATGATAATAGTATAATAGCAAAAATCTGATGCACTAAGGCCATTAATATAGGTACTGAATATAAAATAGTAATTATGCCAGCTAACATTTGTAATATCAGCACACCAACAATATAATAAGCAACTTTGTTTAATTTAGGATGCTTGGTTTTTATTAGACTCAACACTAACAAACCAACACTAGTACAAACAATATACGCTCCAATTCTATGGATAAACTGAACAAAAACAGCATCACTTAAACTATCTCTACTCAATAGTGTAAAAGCTATTTCTTGAGGTATAAAACTATTCCCCATTAACGGAAAGCTATTATATACAAGCCCTGCATCAAGACCTGCAACTAGACCACCTAAAAAAATCTGTATATAAACTATAATAATAGTGAATATACAAAAGAATTTTGCTAAATTTAAACTTATTGTCCGTTCAACTAGTAAAATATCAAAACTATTTTTCATCAGCTGATAGAACAGTAAATTATAGATAATAACTGCAATAACCAAATGACAAGCTAAACGGAAATGACTGACATATGGCTGCGAAATTAGACCACTTTTCACCATATACCAGCCCATAAATCCTTGGACTGCAAATAATAACGATATCGCCAAATATACAGGCAGTAACCTTGTATCAATCCGTCCACGTACAAAAAAATATAGTAATGGTACTAGATACAACAAACCTGTTACTCTGCCAGCAAAACGGTGAATAAACTCAAGCCAAAAAATAAATTTAAACTCTGAGAGAGCCATATTAGTATTTTTTTGCTTATATTCAACAGATTGTTGATATTTAGCAAACTCATCCTGCCAATCAGCATTACCCAACGGGGGAACAATACCTGAAACCGGTTTCCATTCAACAATTGATAAACCAGCATCAGTAAGCCTAGTGAGACCTCCTAAAGAAATCATAAATATTACCATGCAGCAGCATACCGCCAACCAACGCTTTACTAATATGTGTGACATTAGACCCGCTACCTTTAATATCTATAATATAAAATATAACAAATTTTTATCGTCCACTAATACTCTTTTTCATTATGAACCTCATGTATGATATTTTTTACCTAAATATTCTATCAATAACAGCACCTACATCTAATTCTTCCATTTTTCCAGTCCTACGATCTTTTAGTTCGACCACATTATTTTCAGCTTTTTTAGGACCAATGATTATTTGGTATGGTGATCCTATAAGATCATGGGTGGCAAATTTGCTACCGGCTCTTTCATTGGTATCATCGTATAATACTTCTATTTTACTTGCCACAAGTTTATCATATAGATTTTGTGATAGTTCATTGCATTTGCTATCAAGTATGTTCAAATTTAATATTGATACCATAAAAGGAGCAATATTTGTAGACCATATAATCCCTTTATCATCATGACTTGATTCGATTATGGCAGCTAAAAGTCTTGAAATACCAATACCGTAAGAACTCATTTCCACTGGCACAAGATTACCATTATTACTATTTACTAAAGCATTCATGGCTTTGGCATATTTTGTGCCAATATAAAAAATATGCCCAACTTCAATACCCTTACTACTGGCAAGGTCATGTTCTGATAACAGGCATTTATCAGGATCATGCTTTTCTTCTGCTGCCGCATATAAGGTTTGTAATTTTTCAATATCTAAACTTTCCTGGTCTGTTAAAGATAGAAATTTTTTATCATAAAAAATTGTACTCTCACCATTATCAGCAAGAATATGGAACTCGTGGCTTAAATTGCCACCAATTGGACCATTATCAGCAAGTACTGGGATTACAGTTAAACCCATATCACGAAATGTTTGCATATAGGCTAGATACATCTGATTATAGGTTTTTACAGCACTTATTTGATCTATATCAAAAGTATATGCATCTTTCATTAAGAATTCTCTACCACGCATAACCCCAAAGCGAGGTCTAATTTCATCCCTAAATTTCCATTGAATATGATATAAGTTTTTTGGCAAATCCTTATAGGACTGAATATTATTTCTAAAAATATCAGTCACCATGTCTTCATTAGTAGGCCCAAACAATAACGTATTATCATGGCGATCTTGGAATTTTAGCATTTCTTTGCCATAATTCTCAAATCTTCCAGATTCCACCCATAAAGATGCTGGTTGAATACAAGGCATTAATATTTCAATAGCCCCTACCTTGTTCATATTAAGTCGAACGATATTTTCAACATTTTTAAGGACTTTTAAGCCTATCGGCAACCAGCTATAAATCCCAGCAGATTGCTGTCTTATCATACCACTTCTAAGCATCAACCGATGAGAAACCACTTGTGCCTCCACTGGTTCTTCCTTCAGCACAGGTAAAAAATATTTTGATAGTAACATAAAGTTTACCTTGGATTATTTTTTGGAAATAATATTTAGGAATTCGTGGCGATATTTCTGCTGCTCTATATATATACCTGTATAATGCATAGTATTCATAATACTATCATTTTGCATAACTCCTCTAAGAGTCATACAGCTATGTAATGCAGAAATCTTAACCGCAACACCTAGGGGCTGAATATATTTCTGTAATGTTTCAGCAATTTGTACAGTCATCTTTTCTTGAATCTGTAGTCTCCTAGCAAAAACATCAACTATCCTAGCGAGCTTGCTGATACCTATTATACAATTATCAGGTATATAAGCTATATTTACCGTACCAGTTATCGGTAACATATGATGTTCACAAAATGAATTAAAATGTATGTCTTTTAACACTATGAAATCCTGAAAATTACAAGTATCGTAAAATTTAGTCGTTAATATTTCTTCCACATCTCTATCATACCCAGAAAACACTTCTTGGTAAGTTTTTATTACTCTATAAGGAGTTTTGAGTAGCCCTTCCCTATTTGGATCTTCACCAATAAATCGTAATAAAGTTTTAACTGCCTCTTTGGCTTCTTCTGTAGTAGGTTTTTTCAAGTCCATTATTTTTATTCCAATTACTTAAACAAGATTCTTCTACCACAAATAATAACAAACATCAAGCCACCAACAATAGCAATCAGCCCACCACCACCCATTATACCCATTAATAATTTACTGCCAATAGTCATTTCTACCCCTGGTGTTTTTCGCATCACCCCGTACCCACCAGCAAAAAGAAGAGCTATAATATGTAACATTTGCCCTATAGTTATCGTTATAATTGCTGTTGTAAAATATGAGTTCTTCTGCTGTTTATCGTCACATAGAAGAAAGCAGAAACCCATACACGCTACACTAATCCCAACAATTGAACCATGATAGTGGGCAGGAATAGTAACATTCATACCTGTAATTAATATACCAATAAATCCCCCGGATAAAAATAATATGCTAGAACAAATTATGCTCATCTTTATATAGCTAACTTGATTACTATTTACTCGTAGCAAACTAGTGTCATTGCGAGGAGCTACTTTAGTAGCAACGAAGCAATCTATAACAGTGATTAGAAATGGATTGCTTCGTTGGCTTACGCTTCCTCGCAATGACGAAGTAATATTATTCAAATTAGCTGTAACTAGCTCATAAAACATTATTATCAAAGACAAAGTTTCTGCTATCCCGCCACCATATTTCATTTGTTTAGTGTAGTATTCTTTAAATTCAGCATCTATAATATCATATAATAAATGTCCACTAATAGCTGCAACACTTATAACAAAATTTAAATATAATAGTGCAAGGTACAGCTTTTTAAATCTTAATTCCTTACCTATCCACACATGGAATAACACTATCATTACTAATATCAAAATTTGCGTGTAAATAAACTGTAATAAATGCCCGCCACTCCAAAAAAGCAATTCATAGTAAAATTCCATATCGATTGGTACAAGTTTAATCATTTCTTGTAATTGGTAATAAGACCAAATAAAACATACCCATACTAATAGCCACATTATTACGGTAGAAAGAATAGTAAAATTAATGAGGGAGTTAAAGTAAGATATTTTGCAACAGTTCCATAATGTATATAAGGCAAATAACAATACAGATACACCAAACAAACTAATTCCGAGAATAAATATTAGATTCTCCAGCATTGGTATGTAATTGTTCATTACAGGAAAATTTTGGGCACAAAATGGTGATAAAGCTATTAGTGCAGTAGAAATAAATGCTATTATTACACATGTTATGCTGGGAGTTGTTGCCTCTAGATTATAGCTCCAAACACATGCTATAACTGACATCAACCAAACTAGGATTGATAAATTAACATGAATAACCAAAGCTGAGCGAAAAATTTCTGTATTTGAAAATAAGTTAACTAACATTGGAGTGCGGAGCATTACCAATATTATTGAATACACACCAGCAAGAGCAAGCGAAAATACACCATTCCTAAGCCAGTAAATAGCTAACTTATTATGGCTTAATTGTAGAATTATATTCTCAAGATTCATAAAGAATACTTACGAATGGTGGGTTTGAGAAGACTTGAACTTCCGACCTCACGCTTATCAGGCGTGTGCTCTAACCAGCTGAGCTACAAACCCTTAATACCCTTAGCATTTCAAGTGTTAGCAGTGTCATGCATCAGATATACTTTTTTAGCTGGCTTCACTTAGGATTATAAACCCAACATACGCAGATATATTTATGGTTTTAAGTACCCTAAAGTGGTGGGCTCGCCGGGATTCGAACCCGGGACAACCTGATTAAAAGTCAAGTGCTCTACCAGCTGAGCTACGAGCCCTAAATACGCTCTCGATGTCATTCCAGCTAAAAGCGGGAATCCATACTTAAAAGCCATATATAATAAGCTTTACTTTATCGTTTGAAAAGGTTATGTTGTCAACTATCGTTTAAAAAGGTTATGTTGTCAACAATTATTTTGTGTTGTCAACACTTAAATTTTAGTAAATATAGTCATATGGTAGTTTATGCACTCTGATGTTGCAATTATTATTCCTTCAAGACTTGATTCAGTAAGACTTCCCAAAAAACCTCTACAACTTGTAGGGGGAATCTCAATAATTGAGCGTGTTCTTAAGCAAGTATATTTAACCAAACTAAAAAATATTTATGTGGCAACTGATTCAGAAACTATAGCTAAAAAAGTTACTGATTGCAGTGGACAATTTATTATGACAAACCAAGAATGTCAAACTGGTACCGAACGTGTATACGAAGCATTTCAGCTAATCCCTAACAATCACCATATTAATTATATCCTGAATGTACAGGGTGATATGCCTTTTGTTGAACCGGAATCAATTATCAAAGTTATTGAAAGCCTAAAGTCCAGTAGCCATGATATTATGACCCCAGTAGTGAAAGTTGGTATAGATGCCGTAAATGGTCATAGTAATGTCAAAGTTATTACTGACCATAATGATAAGGCTTTGTATTTCTCTCGTAATCTCATTCCACACGGTGCAGAAGAATTTCTATATCATGTAGGAATGTATGGCTTTCGCAAAGAAGCATTAACTAAATTCATAAACTTACCTGTTTCAACTTTAGAATTAAGCGAAAAACTTGAACAACTAAGAGCATTACAAAATAACATGTCCATAGGGGTATGTTATGTTAACAATATTCCTATCTCTGTTGATACAATAGAGGATTTAAACAAGGCTATAGAGTTTTATCAAAAAAATATCAGTTAATAAATTATTTCCGTAGCATAATTAACGCAACAAACCTGCCCTGAGGCAAGCTGAATCCTTATGCTCCCGTTCTCATCTATGTCTTTAAAAATTCCTGAAATTTTTGTGTTTCCATCATTTACAGTAACCGTCTTACCTAACTTATAAGCTCTTTTAAGCCAATATTGTCTTATTTTACTAAACCCTTCTTGTTTCCATCTACTAAAATATTTTGCAAAGTTAATCATGAGAAGCTCTAATAAATATTCTAGATCTTTTACTTCTATATTCTCATCAGATAAATTGGTTGCCAATTGATCAATATTTAAAGAGCTTCCCTTAACGTTGATGCCAACACCTATAATGAGATAATTATTATCATTTATACTAATAGACTCAAGCAATATACCTGATACTTTCTTGTCATTTATCAAAACATCATTGGGCCATTTTAATTTAATAGAATTTTCTGAGCTAGCAGTCAAAGAATTGATAGTTTTATAAACAACAATAGCCATAACAAAAGATAATAGCGGAATATAGCTAAGATTAATCTTATGATTTAATAATATACTAACATGCAAATTCCCTAGACTAGAATGCCAAATTTTACTATTTCTTCCACGCGATTTTGTTTGATTTTTTGCCAATATTACATAGTTACCATCAGGACAAGTCTTAGCCATCCTAATCGCTTCAGAACTGGTACTATCTATCTCATCAAAAACTAGTAGCTTATATTTTTTCTGCCACGACATAGCTATAAACCATCCATAGCATCAGCAAATGGTTGGATAAAAACACACAGAAGCAATAAAACTCCAATAATCAAATAGCATATAAATTTTAAGCTCTTAGGTGTTGGTACTAAAACTAGTTTCAAACTTTCTCGTTTCAAACTTTTATCCGCTTCAAAAAAATACATAAACTTAACTATTTTCAGGTAATAATAAGCCGCTACAACACTTGTGCCAATAGCTATAAATGCTAGAGTAAATTGTTTCTCTATAATAGCCTGATAGAAAACGCTGTATTTCGCAAGAAATCCTGCCAGTGGTGGAATGCCTATCATAGAGAACATGATAATCGCAATCCCAGCAGCTAACGCCTTACGGGTAGAAGCAAGACCTTTAATATCATCAAAAGTTGCTGAATCTGATTTTTTACCTAGCAGAGTAATTAGGCAGGCAAAAAAGCCAGTGACAGAAGCAGCATAAATAACCATATATAGTAATGCTACTCTATCACCGTAAGGAGTATGAAAAGAAATAGCCATTAAAACATAGCCTATATTTAGAATAGTGCTGTAACCCATTAGCCTTTTGAGGGAGGTTTGTCTAATAGCACCAGCTGCCCCAATAAGCATGGACAAAATCGCAGTGATTTTTATTAGATCAACTGAAATTTGCTTATAATCTCCAATTACCATAGTCATTATATTTAATAATACCACCACATTACCAATTTTTGTGGCAGCAGAGAAATAGGTAATTGAAGGAATGGGAGACCCTTCATATACATCTAACGTCCAACTATGCAAAGGAGCAGCTGATAATTTAAATAAGATACCACTTAAAAAAAACACTAAGCCCACTATTAAACCAATATTTGGCTGCGGTGAATGATTCAATTTCTGAAAAATATTACTATAATCTAAACTACCGCCAAATCCATAAATAAAAGAAATGCCAAATAACGTTAGGCAGCTAATCAAAGACCCAAGAATAAAATATTTTAACGCTCCTTCTGATGCTTTAATATTATTCAGATTAAAGCCAGCTAATACATAGGCTACCAGTGCCTGTAACTCCATAGCAACAAATAAAAGTAAAAAATTACGGGCTGATATAGTAATAAAAACACCAACAGTAGAAAGTAGCACTAAGGTTATAAATTCTGTTTTAAACTCCTCCTTGGTGATTTTACAATATGCCTGATAAATCATCATAGTCATTATTGAAAATAATAAAATAAAGAATTTAAAACCAACAGTAAAATGATTAACGACAAAAGAATTACGAAAAGCTATTATACCATTACCTGAACCTTGTAAAGCAAGATACTGCAACTGTTGAAAAGCGACAATAAGTAATATTGCCGATAGTAATATCTGAGTATACCTTTCGCCTTTCAAGTGTTGGCGTTGTGGCACGATGGAACTTCGCGTAGGAACAACGGTTTGACTACGCCTAGTCTGCTCACCACTCGCAGACCTAGCCAACTCTTGAAATTCATCAGGTATATTGCTAATGGTTTTAGTTTTTTTACTAAATAACACTGCATATGTCTGAGTAAACAAAGCTAGTAAGGTCAGCATTATCTCAGGTAAAATAATTACAAATTGTTTAAAAATTGGGTCTGTCATATTGCAAATTTCTAAGTTTTTATATAAATGCTAATATATATTATAAAATCGCTAGGTTCTGTTGACAAAAATTATAACGTAACCATATTAAAGTTCCAACGAAATTTAGAAAAGCTAAGAAAGTGGCTGGAGCCTTATCAAATCTAGAAAATATACGCCTAAAATGTTTGATTTTACCAAATAAGCACTCAATTAAATATCGTTCCTTATAAGTATGTTTATCATATTCACGTTGTACTTTACGGTTAGATTTTGGTGGTATAACAATCTCATACCAATTGCAATAATGAACACGGTGTATTTATCCAATCTCTATACATAATTGATTTTACTAAATCTACATTATGAGCAAGTTGATTCCAAGCGTAACAAGCCATAGTAACGATATCTTTATATACACCATAACATTGGTTAGACAAGAAATGATTTTTAATCCATTCCCAAACTTGTTCCATTGCATTAAGTTCCGGTGCATAGGGCGGAAGCGGTATCAAAGTGATATTGCTTGGCACAGTTAGTTTTTTGGCTGTGTGCCAACCTGAATTATCCGTTAGTAAAGCTATATGTCGGTTGCCTTGAATACTGCGAGAAAGCTCTTCTAAGAATTTATTCATTGCCTGTGTGTTTGCATATGGTAAAATTAATGCACAAGCTTCTCCTGTCTCATGGCAAGCAGCTCCGTAAATATATGTTGAAATAAATTGCTGTTGCCTGTTGCCCAACTCTAGTTTCATCCTGAGACCATATATCAACTTTACATCTATCGATATTTTTTGCTAATAATTTTGTTAACATGTCTGGAAAGTTTTTTTATATCTATTTTGAGTCTCTTGATTTGATTTTGGATGCATTGAACGAGAAGTAATCCAGCTAAAACCAAGGCGGTGCATAGTATTGTAGACTGTTTTTAAAGCACATTTAGCACCATATTCCTCAACTAACATGATATGTAGCTCCTTTCCAGTTATATACCCACCAGTTTTACTTTCACTGAGCGTATTGATTTTATCAAAAATAGCAGACTCTTGTATACTGTTAATCTTCCTAGGGGCACCGCTTCTTTGTGATTCAAATAATCCTTCAAAACCATGATTCCTAAATCTTCTGAGCGATGATTGCACAGTTTTCCAGTGTGACTTCACTATTTCAGATATGGCTTTAAAAGATTTGCCTAATTGAAGGTGATACATCGCCAATACACGTATACGATTTCGACCATGCGGCTCATGTTTCATCATTTTTATAAAATCATGACCTTCAAAACCTTGCGGTAATATTAACCTAGCTATTTGAGTACCTATTTATCAGTTAAAAACCCATTTTATAACACCGTGTTCATTATTGCAATTAGTATTAAACCATTTATAGCTTACTTTTCTACTACCTCTTCGGTTTATCCACTTATGTACCATTTGTACAGTTCTATAGTAAAACTTATACCAATTGCAATAATTAACACGGTGTTAATTATTGCAATTAGTATCAATTCTTAGAAGAGCTTTTTCGCAGTATTCAAGGCAACCGACATATAGCTTTACTAACGGATAATGCAGGTTGGCACACAGCCAAAAAACTAACTGTGCCAAGCAATATCACTTTGATACTGCTTCCGCCCTATGCACCGGAACTTAATGCAATGGAACAAGTTTGGGAATGGATTAAAAATCATTTCTTGTCTAACCAATGTTATGGTGTATATGAAGATATCGTTACTATGGCTTGTTACGCTTGGAATCAACTTGCTCATAATGTAGATTTAGTAAAATCAATTATGTATAGAGATTGGATAAATACACCGTGTTAATTATTGCAATTGGTATAAAGCCTCTTCTTCTTGATTACCTTTGATATATCCAGATGAGCAAGCATGTGCTCTCACAATAGTTGCATCAATCATAATTGATTCCATATCTGCATCTACTTTAACATAATCCATTAAATCATCCCATATACCTTTGTCAACCCATCTCTTAAATCTGCGATAAATACTGTACCAACAACCATAATCATCAGCTAGAAAACGCCATTGGCAAACTGTTCTAACAATAAACCATATTGCTTCAATAAAATGTCTCATTTTTTCTTCATTCTTGTTGTGTATACCATTTCTTTCATTACAAAATGATAAAATTACTTCGCATGCTTGTTCTTCTATGTAATACTTCATATTGGTAGTTCCTTTTTTTGATAACTAGAAACTACCATTGCTTCTTACTATGGCAACTTTTTATTCCTCTTGCCTAACTATAATTTTTGTCAACAGAACCTAGCATGAAGTACGAATAGTAAAAAATATTCAATTATATTTATCAAGTACCATAGCCATAATCTTACTAGCTATAGGGGCTGCTGCCCTGCCTCCACCTCCACCATGATCTACAAACACTAAAACAGAGTAACGAGGTTGTAGGTAAGGAGCAAACCCAGCGAATATAGCGTGGTTACGCCTTTCCCAAGCAATTGACTCTTTATTTAAATCATCATTGATATTAGCCTTTGATTGCACTTGTGCCGTACCTGTTTTACCAGCTAATTGATGCCCTTCTGTCAAAATTCTACTATAATAGGCAGTCCCACCTTGCGTATTAACTGCTCTATACATGCCTTCTTTTAAAATATCTAGATATTGTTGATTTATATTAATCTGATCGAATACTGACCCATCTTTTACTGATATATCTTTAGCAATTTTAGGATTATACAATTTCCCATTACTGGCAATTGCTGTTACAAATCTAGCTAACTGGATTGGAGTAGCTGATAAGAACCCTTGCCCTATCGATAAATTAAGAGTATCACCAATCGTCCATTTAGAGTTAAATTTTTTTATTTTCCACTCTTCTGAAGGAACAAAACCTGATGCTTCACCGGTTAAATCAATGCCAGTTTTTGTACCAAAACCAAAATTTCTTGCCATATCTAATATTCTTTTATGACCTATCAAGCGAGCTATTTCATACATATAAGAATTACAAGAATATTTGATAGCATTATACATATCAACGATGCCATGACCATGACGATTCCAACATCTAGCACTATTATTACCTAATACTGAAGCACCAGTACAATTAACAGTTTTAGTCGGTTTAATGCCATTCTCTAATCCAGCTAAAATTGTAATAATTTTAAAAATAGATCCCGGTGGGTAAGTACTTTGTATGGTCTTATTAATCAACGGCTTATAGGGATCATTGACTAAACTTTGCCAGTAATCTTGGGATAATTTTATAAAATTATTAGCCTCAAATACTGGTGACATAGCAAGCACTAGCACATTACCATTATTGGTATCGATAACTATTGCAGAGCAACCTTGTTTATTTAAGTATGGCTGCACTCTTTGTTGTAGTTCCACGTCAATATTTAGATGTAAGTCCTCACCTTGCTGGCTTTGAATATTGGTGATTTCTCTTACTTGTTTACCCAAGGCATTTACTTCTATCTGCTTATAACCAAATTTTCCACGTAACTTGTCTTCATAATATTTTTCTACACCAAATTTTCCAATATTAAAATCCCCTAAATTGTTAATTTGTAAATCTTGTTTTTCTTGCTTATTAATCTTTCCAGTGTACCCTATCACATGACAAGTCGCTTCTGAAAAATGATAAAATCTTGAATAACTAGCATCTACAAAAATAGAACTTAAATTTAACTTTTGTTCTTCAATAAGTGACATTTGTTGCCAGCTAAGATTATCTAGTATAACCAAAGGAATATGTTTATTGGCTTTTTTTATTTTTTGCTTAATGTAATTTTGTTCTTCTTCGGATAATTCTAGGATATTGGCAACTAGAGCTAATTCGTTTTTGTAATCATTGCCATTATGTATGTCAAGTAACAACCTAAAACAAGTTTGGTTTGTAGCCATAATGTTACCGTTGATATCATAAATTTGCCCTCTAAAAGGTGGAATTAGAATAAAACTTATACGATTTTTATCAGATAAAGTACGATATTTATCATTTTCAAGCAACTCCATAAAAAACATTCTTCCAGCCAATAACGAAAGCAATGTCAGTTTTCCTGAACCTATGAGAAAAGCCCTTCTTGATATTAACTGGCTATATAATATTTTACTATTTAGCATGTTTTCTAAAATATTCTAATGCTTTATCAAGTGGAATTCGTAGCAAATTATATGAGAATATAGTAGTTAGATACTGCATTAATATCATAAAATACCCCTCCGAAGATAAGCCTTTGCTTAAAATCAGCAAATATCTAAAATGTAATATAAAGAAATAATAGAAACAAAAGACGATAAAATTTGTTAAATAACTTCTAAGTACAAAAAATTTTCCTGTGAATTCTAAAATTATGTGAGCAATTATCAGAACCAAAGAATTTGTACCAATTGGCATGGAATATAACTGGTCAAAAGTTATTCCTGCTAAAAATATTAGCCAAAAACCAATATGATAAAATGTAGAAAAATAGTAGAGTAAACTAACTTCAAAAGCTGGGAAAATAATAGATTCTCCATTAATTCTAAAATTTTCTAACGGAAAAATTAATAATAACAAACAGAATTCTAATAATATTATTTTACCAAATATTGGTGATAACATTTGTGATAAATTGCCAAAAAACTTCATACTAATTTCAGTTCTTTAATTACTGATGAAATAATCGGTAATGTTAGATCATATTTTCTTATGAGATCCAATACCAGTTTAGCAGATTCTCGACCCTCCACTAAGTATAAATTTTCATTTAAAAATTTATTAACATCTAAGTGCTTCCCTAATTCATAACCAAATCTACTATTTCGCGACTCTTTAGAATAACAAGTTAGCACCAAATCCCCTAATACGCCTGGAGCATATAAAATAGAGCTATCCTCTAATTCTCCGTCAATGGCCTCAGATAAAATTTTTATTTCTTGAAGCCCCCCCGTTATCAGACCTGCTTTAGCATTCTGTCCATAACCTTTTGCCTCATACCAACCACTTTTTATCGCTACAATATTTTTAACAGCAGATGCCACTTGAATTGCTACCACATAGTCAGTTATAGTAACCTTAAATTGTTGTGATATTAAACTAATTGCCAATCTTCTTGAAAGGTCAATGTCTACAGAAGCAATAGTTACCGAACTTAATAAATTTTGGGCAACTTCTTTAGCTAGGTTAGGTCCAGCGATAAACGCCAATGGATTATTTGGTAATATCTTTTTTACTTTATCGGATAGTAGTTCTGTAGGATCTCTAGAAAAGCCCTTAGTTGCAACTAATAACGCCACATCCTTAGATATCCCAGTATCTTTTAATATATTCAGAGTATCATGAAAAGCAAAAGATGGTACAGCAATAATTATTACTTCTTGATCTAAAATAGCTGCCAACTCACTATACGGCACTATATTACTTGGTAATGTAACATCGCTACCCAAATATTTGCTATTGGTTTTACTATTTTTTATTTCTTCAACAATATTATTATCACGTAAAAATATGGGAGCATTATCGTAACATCTTGCCACTTGACAGGCTAGTGCAGTTCCCCAACTACCGCCACCATAAACAGCAATATTTTTAAACTTGTTCATACCAAAATTTCTGAAATCATATGATTATCTTCTATAGCAACTAGCCGAGCCTTAACAATTTGTCCTACGTCAAAATTACCTTCAAGCTTTACCGGAATAAAATTTTCTGTATGAGCCATGTTATTTTGTTCTACAAGTAGCTCTACTTCCTGCCCTATATTCCTGTCGAAAAATTTTTGTAATTGTTGTTCTCCGGCAGTTCTTAAAATTTCTGCTCTTGCTTTTCTAATCGATTTTGCTATTTGCGGCATTCTTGCAGCCGGAGTTTCATCGCGTTCAGAATATGGAAAAACGTGTAAATACTGTAAATCCGCCTCAGAGATAAGTCTTTTGGTATTGTCAAACATTACATCAGTTTCCGTCGGAAAACCAGCTATAATGTCTGAACCGAATGATACATTTGGCCTTAAATTACGCAATTTATGACAAAAATCAATAATATTTTGACGATTATGGCGACGTTTCATACGCTTAAGTATCATATCATCACCAGCTTGTAAACTAATATGAAAATGCGGCATAATCTTTGGTATATAGGCCATAAGATCAAACAAATCATCATCGATCTCAGCTACATCAATTGAAGATAATCTAAGCCTCTTTAGTTCTGGAACCAAGCCAATAATTCGTCTAATCATCTGAGCAAAAGTTGGAGTTCCTGGCAAATCTGGTCCATAAGCAGTCACATCAACACCTGTAAATACTACTTCATTGTAACCATTTTCTACTAATGCCCTTAACTGTCGTACTATAGCACCCATCGGTACTGACCTACTATTACCTCTACCATAAGGTATCATACAGAACGTACAACGATGATTACAACCATTTTGCACCTGAATGAAGGCACGAGATCTACCATCAAAACTACTCACCATATGATTAGCAGTTTCAGTAACCGACATTATATCATTTACTACCACTTTTTCTTCGGTAAATTGATAATTGCTAGCAATCAATTTTTCCTCATTACCAAGTACTTTATCAACCTCAACCATATTAGCAAAAATAGCTGGGTTATTCTGAGCAGCACAACCAGTAACAATAATTCTTACATCAGGATTATTTCTTTTAGCCTTACGAATTGCTTGACGTGATTGTTTTTCAGCTTCCTTAGTAACAGCACAAGTATTAAATACTATAACATTTTCAAGACCGGAAAGAGCTAAGTTATTTTTGATCACTTCACTCTCATAAATATTTAATCTGCAACCAAAAGTTATAACTTCTTGGGTTACAACTTCTTGTAATTTAGTCATAAAAAAACTCCCCGTGCGAAACTAAAGTAGCAGGACCAGTCATTATTATATTCTCACCTTGCTTTGACATTTGTAGACTACCCAATTGAAATACTACTTGACAAGGAGAGCTAATAAATCCTAGCTTGACCCCAGAAGCAAAACTAGCACATGCTCCACTACCACAAGCAAGAGTTAAGCCTGTACCTCTTTCCCAAACCGATAAATAAATTTTATTATTCTTGATTGAAGCAAAATTAACGTTAACACCATCAGCAAATAATTCTTTTCCCTGTAATTTTGCTCCTATTATTTCTTTATCTTCAATAGAGAGATCACTAAAAATAACAAAATGTGGATTACCAATATCGGCACAGATAACTTCCTTGATGTCGATCATATAACGTTCTACAACCGGCCAGATTTTTTCGGATGAAGGCATCCAATCTTCCTCGAAACTAACTATCCCTCTATCTACTTCAATCTCGTTCTCATTCAGTATCTTGCAAGATAATTCTTTTCCATATACCCTCAAAGTGATTTCCTTTATACCTAAATCAAGATATATCAGCTTGGTAAGACACCTTGAAGCATTACCACATAATTTGGCACTTGATCCATCTTGGTTATATATAATCATCTCATAGTAATTTGGTTTTTTATCATAAATAATAAACTGATCACAACCAATACCAGTATGGCGATTGGCAATCTTTAGAGATAATTGTTGCAAATCACAATTTTTAGGTAAATCACGCTGACTGATAATCACAAAATCATTACCTAAACCATGCATTTTAGCGAAATTGATTTTTTTTAACACGAGAATATCTTTAGTTGTTGGAGTTTAGGTTGCTACAAAGCAACTTAGCTATTATACCAAATATATGAAATTTATGTAGAAAATAATATACTCCTTGTTAGTATCATACCTATAATGATATTAACAACTAATGAATAACTATTAAAAATATATCATTGCATTAGCCAAAAATTAAAAGAACTTTATATGCCTTATTTGCAAAAATTTGTATTTGACTCACCTGTTATGTGTTTTCTATTTAGGAGGAAAAGTTGAAGGTTGCAATATAGAAATACATGATGTTGTATTTGCAGTCGGGAAATCTGATATTGAAATTTCTCAAAAAATTAAAAGCAAATGGTGTGGTATAAAAACATCTCTACATGTTGATTCTTGGTTCATACTATCTAGTCTTAATGGTTTTGATGTTAAAATTACGGAAATAAAACCTCAATCTAGTACCAATCATTTATATTTTGTTAACCTTGGTTCTTATAAGAGAAACTTTTTTGGAGAAAATCATTTTATCACTTTTGTTGTTGCACAATCGAGAAGCCAAGCTATTGAACAAGCAAGCAGAGAAGTGTCTAATACCAATTGCAATAATTAACACGGTGTATTTATCCAATCTCTATACATAATGTAGATTTAGTAAAATCAATTATGTATAGAGATTATCTATGGATAAATACACCGTGTTAATTATTGCAATTGGTATTAGACACGACGACCTTAATTCTTGAAGTTCACCGAGTATACTTTAGACTTGCTGCATAAATCAAAGATAGTTGAGGGATTTTTAGGAGAAACGCAGCCGAGCACCGCAGCGTACACAGACGTACGTGAGGAGCGGAGGCGAGTTTCGACGACAAAATCACCAACTAGATTGACTTATACAGTAAGTCTTTTGTTTTAATAGGAAATGACTCCTTGCATAACTAGTTGTAAAGAGTTATTTTAAGGTCATTGGAATCTAAATAAGTGATTAAATGGACTTTAATTCAAGCAAACTTAAAAATGGTCTAACTATTCTTACCTATAATATGTCTAATGTAAATTCTGTAGCTATTAATGTCATTGTTAATGTAGGTAGCCGCTATGAACAATCTTCAGAAATAGGCATATCCCATTTTCTTGAACATATGGCATTTAAAGGCACAACAACTAGGTCTGCTAAACAAATTGCTGAAGAATTTGACTCTATAGGAGGACATTTTAATGCATATACCTCGCTTGAACAAACTGTTTATTATTCAAAAATATTGAATGAAAACTGTTATAAAGCTTTAGAAATACTGGCAGATATCATCCAAAATTCAGTTTTTTCAAAGGAAGAAATAGCCAAAGAATATCAGGTGATTCTACAAGAAATTGCTCATGTTCAAGATAACCCTGATGAACTTATCCACGAGAAATTTTACAGTAGTGCTTATGAGAATCAAGCACTTGGCAGGTCAATTCTAGGAACTCACGACAGCTTGGCTAAATTTGATAGAGAACATTTTAGTAATTACGTTGACAAACATTATAATGCCGAAAATATTTACTTATCAGTAGCAGGAAATATTTCCCATGAGCAAGTTGTAGAATTTGCCACAAAATTATTTTGTTCATTAAAAAATAAACAAAACAGTCATTTTGAGAAAGTTAGATATACAGGGGGACATAGCTTTATTACCAAAGATCTTGAGCAAACTACTCTAGTTCTAGGTTTCGAGAGTGTGCCGTATTTTAACATACAACAATTATATCATACGCAAGTTCTTTCACTAATACTTGGCAATGGTATGTCATCGAGATTATTTCAACAAATCAGGGAAAAACTTGGACTGGTTTATTCAATTGGTAGCTATAATAGCTCCTACTATGATAGTGGGATTTTTGGCATATATGCCTCCACTAATCATGATAAACTACCATTCCTTACAGAACAATTAGTTAATGAAATAAAAAAAGTTTCTACAGACATCAAAGACTCAGAAATTGATAGGGCTAAAGTACAACTAAAAACTAGTATCTATATGGCTCATGAAGAATCTTCTTATAAATCAGAAGAAATTGGTAAGAATTTTGCTGTTTTTGGCAAATATATACCTACTGAACAAACTATTGAACATATTATGAATATAACAAAACAAGATATAATAAATATTGCTAACAAAATATTTGTTACAAAACCTACTTTATCTATTATTGGTCCTAAACCACTTGCCATAGATTATCAAGAATTATGCCATAAGCTAGCTTTATGAAATCGGTGCTATTAACTAGAAGTTTAGAGGATAATAATGAAACCATTAGAGAATTGGAGAAAAATTGTAGTTTTAAATATATCTGTTCTCCTTTAGTGGAATATCAAGCTTTGCCATTAAATAGCACCATTTTGCATAATTATGTTAATATAATTGTCACCAGTAAATTTGCTGCTAGAATCCTTGCTGAGCATCAAGAGGTAGAACAAAAGAACGTATGGATAGTTGGCAATTCATCAAAGTTAATTATAGAACAAAGAAATTTTGTAGTACGATATGTTGCTACAAATATTCAAGACCTACTAGAAAATATCCCTCAAGAAATATATGAGCAAACCATATATTTATCGTCAAATGAAATTACTCAAGATTTGCCTCAAAAAATAAAAAGACACATTATTTATCGGGTAAAATACGCGACCCAGCTGTACCAAATAGCAGAGATTGAAAAGGGCATCAATTTTATTTTACTATATTCACAGAACAGCACTAAGACTTTCATTGAATTATTAATAAAAAATAATTTGCTAAAACTACTAGATAATAGTTTAGTGATTACTATAAGTGAAAAAGTAGCAAATATTATTAGATATTTTGCCAAAAATGTGGTTTATTGTGATAATGGACAGCCGCAACAAATGTTAGAGTTATTAATTTATAATGCAAAAATCAGAAACTAATATAATAAAAGTTCGTAGTAATAATCCTATTATTCTTACAATTATTCTAATTGTGTTATTTGCCATATCAATAGGTTACATGACTTTTTTAAATAATAAAAAAGTAGATACTGAACTACCTGACAACCCAACTACTTCTAAACCAGCTACTATATCAGAAAATGTTGTACTTCAAAAAGATAGTAGTTTGAATCAAGAAGAAGTCTTATTAAACCACCAACCCAAATCATCTAAGCCCCCCCCTAATTATAGCATTTATTTACTTAGCGTTAATCTTTTAGTGATAAATTTTTTACAAGATAAAGATTATACACAGCAAATTCGTCAAATTGAAACTGTAGAGTTACCTACAAAAATAAAAAATATTTTGCTAGACCTACACAATTATAATGAAAATTATTTACTTAATAATAGTCTAGGTTTAGTCAAGATATTTCCAAAAGCAAATTGTTGGATCGAGAAATTTATTAAGATTGAAAGGAAATCTAGTTTTACCAAAGATAAAGAAAAACTAAAGTTGAGAATAATAGGCAATCTAGATTTTTTTATTAATTTCTTTTATTCAGAAGAATTACAGCAAAAATTTGTAGAGTAAAATAATGATAAGATTATTAATAATTTGTATTACATTTTTGTTATTATATTTAGGCTTTTCTGTCTTAAATCAGCTTGACTCAACATTAACCTTAAATTTATATGATTATTATATAGAAACCTCCTTTTTTACTTTCATTACTTTATATATATTATTTACACTTTTTAGTGCTATTTTTTTAAAAATAATATTTCTAATTATTGACCTACCTGCTAATTTACAAGATCTTTTCTTTTCCAAAAGAGCCACTACTGATAATGACCTACTGATGAAGGCGATGGCAGAATATATTGCTGGTGAAAAATCAAAGTCAGTAGCAACTAGTCAGAAAATAGCTTACCGTTTAAGCAAAGAAAACAAGGTATTTCATACTTTACTTTTAGCAGAAGCAGAATTAGATACTTCAATAAGAATACAATATTTTCAGGAATTAGAGCAATCTAAACATTATAGTGCCTTTGTTACTAAAAGACTTGCACAAATATTTTATCAAAATAATATGTATGAAACAGCTGAGAATTATGCTGTTAGATCATTTAACCTAAATGAATTTGATAGTGAAACTTTAGAAATTTTACTTGATTGTTATGCTAAACTTTCTCTGTGGACAAAATTTATCTTTGTGGTATCCAAACTTAACAGAGTTGACACACAAAAACTAGAGTCTATAAAGAACAAAATAGCTGATTATTATTTTGACGCTGCCAAAAATATGCTGGAAGCTAATCAGGAAAAAGATGCTATCCATTATTTAGAATCAGCTATTAAACTTATACCTTCACACATCTCCGCATTAAATCTTTATCTACCTCTGAACTCTTCTAGCTGGAATAATAAAAACATTGAAATATTAAAAGCTGCCTTCGCAAATAACCCTTCTTTTGAGATTGTAGAATTATACAAGCAATTTTCTTCTGTACCTCCTTTAAGAATTTATGAAGATCTAGTAACGTTAGTAAACCCTAAACAATATTTAGGGCTATTTTTAGCTATAGCGGCTTATTTAGACTTACCGGGAAAGATTAAAAATCTTAAAAATAAACCTGTACTATTACCTTTTCATGATATTTGAGATTAATATATCTCCTGAGAAGGATCTTTTTCGGGAGGGATATTATGGAAAGCATCATTATCTTGACCTTGGTGTTCTTCTTGATAATCTAATACTGGTATATCATGAATTTTGAATGCTTCCATAATACTACTAGCAGAAGTAATTTTACCAGTTGTTGGATCTATTGGTAACAATTTAATTGATTCTGGTACTTTAAATGCCAGTGATGGAATATCAGAATAAGCCTTCTCCATAAAATCAATAAATATAGGCAAGGCAACAGTTGGACCTGTTGCAGTTCTTCCTAGTGTTTTTGGCGTATCATAACCAATATATGTTCCGACAACTATTTTTGGAGTAAAACCAATAAACCAAGTATCCATACTATCGTTGGTAGTACCACTTTTACCAGCTATAACCTTACCAAGTTTTTTTGCAGCGGTTGCCGTACCTCTTTCAACTGCTCCAGTGAGAAATGAGATAATCTGATAATCACTTGCTTCATCGGTAATCATCCGATAGTCGGGTTGAGGTAGGATAGGGAGTGATAAGTTATCAGTAAGCTGGGAGTCAGATACATCACAATTTTTACATTCTCTATTATCTCTACGATAAATTATTTTACCATTACGATCTTTAATTAGCTCTACGAAATGCGGCATAACTTTTTTTCCTGAATTAGCAATTATTGCATAAGCATTGGTCATTTTTTCTAGTGTGGTTTCGAGCGAACCAAGCACCATAGAGTAAAATCTCTTCGGCTCATTATTAATACCAAATCGCTTGATTATCTCAGCAACTTTGCTTAGCCCTATAGCTTGTGCTACCCTAACAGTAACAAGGTTTCGTGATTTCTCAAGCCCTATACGCATAGTAATTGAACCTAGAAAATTCCCTTTATAATTTTTTGGTCGCCAAACTGGCATGCCAGGACCTTGCGGAATCTCTATTGGACCATCTTCAAAAATTCTATTTGGCTGGATTGCGTTTTCTAAAGCAGCAAGATAAACAAAAGTTTTACTGAGTGACCCTGGTTGTCGCAGTGCCTGAGTAGCACGATCAAATTTACTAACTGTGAAATCATATCCACCAACGCTGGCAAGTACCTGACCTGTTGTAGGATTCATCACTATAATCGCACCATTAACAGTAGGAATTTGCCGCAAATAGTAATTAGCATTTACTTTTTCGACTACTACAACGTCACCTTTCTTTAAAAGAGTTTTTACTGATTTAAGATCATTTTTTGCCCACTTCATTTCTGATAAAACTATTTTTGACTGACTCAAGTCACAAAGACCAATTTCTGCTTGATTATCCGAAACATTTAACACAACAGCTAATTGATATTCTAAAATAGCTGGAGGCTTTGCTACTTTATTTAAATTATCTTGCCAGTTATTTAGATCAATATTAGTTATGACTCCTCTAAAACCATGCTTCCTATCATATGCTCTTATACCTTGCCTAAGAGCATTTTCTGCAGCTTGCTGATAACCAGCATCAAGTGAAGTAATGACCGTTAACCCTCCAGTATAGAAATATTCTTTACTGCCAATTTTACTAATGACTTCTTCCCGTACTTGCACAGCATAATAACCGGCTGTAACGGTTTCATTACGATCCCGCTTTTGCAAAGTAATAGGACTATCTACTGATTCTTTTGCTGTCTCTTGAGTTATATAACCATCTTCCAACATTCTCATAATAACATAATCTCTACGATCTTTCACCCTAGCATAATTTCTCTCCGGATTAAAATTTGATGGTGCTTTTGGTAGACCAGCGATAAAAGCTGATTCGGCAACAGTTAAATCTTCAATAGACTTATTAAAATAATTCTGAGCAGCCATGGCAACTCCATAAGCTCCCCTACCAAAAAATGTTTGATTAAGATATAACTCCAAAATTTGATCTTTAGTAAAAGTTTTTGAGACCATATATGATAAAATCGCCTCTTTAATCTTACGTTCTATCGATACCTCAGAGCTTAATAAAAAATTCTTAACTACTTGCTGGGTAATAGTTGACCCTCCTTCCACTCTACGACGGTGTACGATATTAGAGATATTTAATATTGCTGCTCTGATTATACTTATAACATCAACTCCTGGATGTTCAAAGAAATTCTTATCTTCTGCTGAAATAAACGCCTCTATGAGAGAGCGTGGTACACTACTAATAGGTACAAAAACTCTACGTTCCAAAGCATACTCCTCAATTAATTTTCCATTTTGTGCATAAACTCTTGTTACCGATGGTGGATGATAATCGGCAAGTTGAGAATAGTCCGGTAAATCCTTAGAGTAATGATATAACAAATATATACACACACTAAGTGCTATTAACCCTAATATTGTAAATAATTTAAAAAATATATAAAAAAGTTTGAGCATTTTTGATAGTGTGTTTCTTACATTTATTCAAGTAAAAGTTTTATTTTATATAATATCATCATCTAATACCAATTGCAATAATTAACACGGTGTATTTATCCAATCTCTATACATAATTGATTTTACTAAATCTACATTATGAGCAAGTTGATTCCAAGCGTAACAAGCCATAGTAACGATATCTTCATATACACCATAACATTGGTTAGACAAGAAATGATTTTTAATCCATTCCCAAACTTGTTCCATTGCATTAAGTTCCGGTGCATAGGGCGGAAGCGGTATCAAAGTGATATTGCTTGGCACAGTTAGTTTTTTGGCTGTGTGCCAACCTGCATTATCCGTTAGTAAAGCTATATGTCGGTTGCCTTGAATACTGCGAGAAAGCTCTTCTAAGAATTTATTCATTGCCTGTGTGTTTGCATATGGTAAAATTAATGCACAAGCTTCTCCTGTCTCATGGCAAGCAGCTCCGTAAATATATGTTGAAATAAATTGCTGTTGCCGAACTTTACGGGGTCTAGTGCCACGCTTAGCCCATATACGAGTTAAGATACCTTGTTGCCCAACTCTAGTTTCATCCTGAGACCATATATCAACTTTACATCTATCGATATTTTTTGCTAATAATTTTGTTAACATGTCTGGAAAGTTTTTTTATATCTATTTTTGAGTCTCTTGATTTGATTTTGGATGCATTGAACGAGAAGTAATCCAGCTAAAACCAAGGCGGTGCATAGTATTGTAGACTGTTTTTAAAGCACATTTAGCACCATATTCCTCAACTAACATGATATGTAGCTCCTTTCCAGTTATATACCCACCAGTTTTACTTTCACTGAGCGTATTGATTTTATCAAAAATAGCAGACTCTTGTATACTGTTAATCTTCCTAGGGGCACCGCTTCTTTGTGATTCAAATAATCCTTCAAAACCATGATGCCTAAATCTTCTGAGCCATGATTGCACAGTTTTCCAGTGTGACTTCACTATTTCAGATATGGCTTTAAAAGATTTGCCTAATTGAAGGTGATACATCGCCAATACACGTATACGATTTCGACCATGCGGCTCATGTTTCATCATTTTTATAAAATCATGACCTTCAAAACCTTGCGGTAATATTAACCTAGCTATTTGAGTACCTATTTATCAGTTAAAAACCCATTTTATAACACCGTGTTCATTATTGCAATTAGTATTAATTCCTATCCCGAATTCACGTAAATTGGATCACAGCACCATTTCTCCGCTCAAACTACTTGCCCCAGCCTCGGTAATTTTTACGTCGATAATCTGACCGAACAAATCTTTTGCAGGGTTTATTACATGCACCGACTGCATATAACATGTTTTCCCTATCAGTTGATTGTCCAATTTACCGTCACGATCAAATAATACTGGCATTATTTTGCCAATATAACTTTCATTAAACAATAATTGTTGGCGAGATATTTCTTGCTGTAAAATTGCTACACGCCTAGATTTTATATGTTCAGGCACTTGCTCTTTAACCGCAGCAGGTGTAGCAGGTCTTGGACTATATTTAAAAGAATAACACTGACCATAACCAACCTTCTTTACTATATCTAAAGTGTCAGCAAAGTCTTCATCCGTTTCTCCGGGAAATCCCACAATAAAATCAGATGAAAAGACTATATCTCTTCTCGCATTTCTTAAACGATTAATAATATCAAAATAATAATCTCTGTTATGTCTACGATTCATTGATTTTAAAATTTTGTTAGAACCTGACTGTACTGGCAAGTGTAAAAACGGCATTAATTTTGGCTCAGACCCCATGTAACAGAATTAAATCTTCTGTCATATCAATAGGATGAGAAGTAACGTATCTAATACGCTCAAGACTTGGTATTTCTGCTATGTAGCTGATTAGATCTGCTAAACTATACTCTTTGCCTTCAATAGTTTTTCCATGATAAGCATTAACATTCTGACCTAGCAAGATTACTTCTCTTGCTCCGTTTGAAACGGAGCTTATAATTTCCCTGATATTTGTTCTAGACTCCTTGAGAATTTTGCACCCCGAGTATAAGGTACAACACAGAAAGTACAAAATTTGTCACAACCTTCTTGAACTGAAATAAGGCTACTTACTCCTTGTATATTAGACTGTTCAGGTAGCTTATCAAATTTAGCTTCTTCAACAAAATCCAATTTAATTACATGTTTTTCATGTCTAGCAATTTTTGCTATCAACTCTGGTAAATCGTAGTAAGATTGTGGTCCTACTACTATATCTACATAACTAGCTCTTCTAAAAATTTCATCAGCCTCAGCTTGTGCAACACATCCAGCAACAGTAACGATTACATTACCTTCTCCCTTTGATTTTCTATCATCTTTAATTTGTTTGATGCGACCAAGCTCGGAATACATTTTTTCTGCAGCTTTCTCCCTAATATGACAAGTATTTAAAATAATCATATCAGCTTGGTACATAGAATCAGTTGGCTGATAACCAAATGGGTCTAGCAAGTCCTGCATCTTGATGGAGTCATATACATTCATTTGACATCCATAAGTTTTAATAAAGAGCTTTTTTTTCACGTTTTTTACTTAACAAAAATAAATTAGGTTGCATTATATATAATACTGTAAAAAATATGACATATTTTTTTGGAATGATTTTATTTGAGGTTATTGAGGTTTAGAAAGTTATGAAGCTTATAGTATACTCAGGTAGAACTTCAAGAATTGGCGTTGTCGTGTCTAAAGATCGAAGCTGCTCCGTTACTCATGTACGCTACGCCGCTCGATTTTGCTACTGCCTAGCTCTTTTGTTATGTATCTCATCTAAATATTTTATAGTTTGCTGCCTTCCCCAATGTTTTGTATATAATCTGTAATATCTTCAAGATCACGTTTCGCACTATTTGTAAATTTACACTGAACCATTAAGCTTTATTTTTAAGTTATCAAAAACAACCTTATGAGAGTGTATTTTATTTTTTGCTAAGTCATCTAATCCTTCAGAAATTGCAAGTTTTAATACTTGTTCTTTAAAAGATTCTAATTCATGAAACTCTTTATCAGAAACTATTACAGCTATAGGCTTGCCATGTCTACTAATGCTGATAGGTTCTGTTTGCACTTTGGTAAGTAATTCACCAAACTCACGTTTTACTTCAGTTGCATTTAATTCTTCCATGATAATAATTATTATAATTAATAATATTAATTAGAACATAAATTATTAATATAATCAAGTTAATTACAATGTCTTTTCCTTTTGGAACATTACATTATGCCAATCACTAAAAGTTTGATTCTTAGTTCTTATTTGTACAAAATTATAGAATATTTTTAAGGTATTATAACGATCCCACTTCCATTGACAACGATAATTTTGATCACTAGGCTTACAACTTGGGACTAACTTATACCAATTGCAATAATTAACACGGTGTATTTATCCAATCTCTATACATAATTGATTTTACTAAATCTACATTATGAGCAAGTTGATTCCAAGCGTAACAAGCCATAGTAACGATATCTTCATATACACCATAACATTGGTTAGACAAGAAATGATTTTTAATCCATTCCCAAACTTGTTCCATTGCATTAAGTTCCGGTGCATAGGGCGGAAGCGGTATCAAAGTGATATTGCTTGGCACAGTTAGTTTTTTGGCTGTGTGCCAACCTGCATTATCCGTTAGTAAAGCTATATGTCGGTTGCCTTGAATACTGCGAGAAAGCTCTTCTAAGAATTTATACTAATTGCAATAATTAACACCGTGTTAATTATTGCAATTGGTATTATAGATTATCAGTGA
Organism: Candidatus Tisiphia endosymbiont of Neophilaenus lineatus; assembly: GCF_964264975.1. Taxonomy (NCBI): domain Bacteria; kingdom Pseudomonadati; phylum Pseudomonadota; class Alphaproteobacteria; order Rickettsiales; family Rickettsiaceae; genus Candidatus Tisiphia; species Candidatus Tisiphia endosymbiont of Neophilaenus lineatus. The sequence goes on from NZ_OZ183649.1 coordinate 650,813, forward strand.
CAATTGTTACCTAAATTTCAGTGCTATGTGTATTATTCAATCCCCAAAGAGACATCGTTTTCCAGTAATCATTATTAGCCATGCAGTATGGTTATATCATCGAGTCAATAATAGTTACAGAGATGTACAAGAACAGATGGCCTATCGAGGTATTATTTTATGTCATGAGACAGTAAGATTTTGGTGCAATAAATTTGCGGTTTATTTTCAAGATGTTATCAGAAAGCGAGAGAGGAAACCAACTGATAAATGGCATTTAGATGAGATGAATATTAAGATTAAAGGCGAGGTATTGATATTATGGAGAGCTGTTGACTCTGAGGGGCATGAATTAGAAGTATTACTGCAGAAGCGTCGTAACAAAAAATCAGCTATTCGTTTTTTATCAAAATTATTGGGTCATTATCCAGCTCCAAGAGTAATTGTTACTGATAAGCTCAGAAGTTACATTAAGCCGATTAAGCTTATGTGCCCTAAAACTGAGCATCGCACTCATAAAAGACTAAATAATCGTGTTGAGAATGCTCATCAACCAACTAGGCGCAACGAGAAGATATTAATTAAATTTAAGCATCCTAATTCAGCCCACTGTAAATTATCACTGATGGGAAAAGTCAGAAATATATTTGCCGTAAATGTTGGAAGATATAGTAAAACAGCAATTGAGCAAAGAATTGCATTTGCATCAGCTAAATCCATTTGGGACGAAGCCACTCAAAGACTTCTTGCTGCCTGAAATCTAAAAATATAGCTCTTTTTGATACTATTTTACTTAACTTGACGGTGCCAGAGCTAGGCAGTAGCAAAGTCGAGCAGCGTAACGTACATGAGTAATGGGGCAGCTTCAATCTTTAGGTCACGGGAATCTTAATTCTTGAAGTTCTACCTAAGTAGAATAAATTTATTTAAACATTATCTCCAGTAATTCGTACTATATTTGCCCCGCAACTGGTTAGTTTTTTCTCCAATGTTTGGTATCCACGATCTAAGTGGTAAATTCGGTGTATTCTTGTTGAATCGTTGGCGGCAAGTCCAGCTAATACTAGGGATACTGATGCTCTGAGGTCGCTTGCCATTACTTCTGCTCCTGTCAAAAAAGGTATACCCCGTATTATAGCACTCTTTCCGTTAACTGTTATATTTGCACCCATTCTGCATAATTCAGGAACATGCATAAAGCGATTCTCAAAAATATTTTCTGTAATTATAGAAGAACCTTTGCAAAGAGTCATAAGGCTCATAAACTGAGCTTGTAAGTCTGTTGCAAAACCTGGATATGGGTTTGTATGGATGTCCACAGGATTTAATTTACCTACATAAGAGACTCTTAAACCATTATCAATAGGTAAAATTTCTATACCAGCTTCAATAAGTTTTAATACTATATTTTCAACGATATTATTGCTGATTCCATAAATGTTTAAATTGCCTTTAGTAATAGCAGCAGCAATCATGTAAGTACCGGCTTCAATACGATCCGGCATAATTGAATAATTGACATTTTTTAAATGAGATCTACCAATTATTCTTATTTCGTTTGTAGCAATTCCATCTATTTCTGCACCCATTTTGCTAAGACAATGGCACAGATCAATGATTTCTGGTTCTCTAGCACAGTTAAATAATATTGTTTCTCCTTCAGCCAAAGTAGCAGCCATTATGGCGTTAATTGTTGCTCCAACAGATATTTTATTAAAAACAAAATGTACAGCTTTTAATCTACCTTTAATTGTAGCATTAATATAACCATGATCGACGTCAATATTTGCCCCCATAGCTTGTAGAACTGCTACATGTAGATCCACTTGTCGAGCACCTATAGCACATCCTCCAGGTAAGGAAACCTTAGCTTTAGAAAATCTAGAGAGTAGAGGCCCTAGAATCCAAATAGAAGCACGCATTTTACGTACTATATCATATGGTGCAGTAAAATTATTAATATTGCTGCTGTCGATATCCATGCTCAATTGATCTTGATGATCAGTTACAGTAACAACGCTACCTAAATTCTCAAGTAATTTTTTCATTGTGAGAATATCAGTAAGCTTTGGAACATTGTTAATACTAAGCTTATCTGTAAGTAATGCTGCAGTCATAATTGGTAGGGTCGAATTTTTAGAACCACTAATGCTAATACTACCTTCAAGAGGGATACCGCCTTTAATTATCAAACTTTCCATGGAAAAATCCTATATATTACTTAACAAAAACCTGAAAATTAGTTTACCACTTTTCAAGTTTTTAGGTAAAAAGGTAAAAATTGAGTAGCAAAATTGAAGTAAAGGCTTCGATTTTGCTACAAAACAATAATAGATATCTTTGACAAAATCTACTTTTGTTGGTAATTTATTCGTGCTATCGATGCTCTGCTCCTCACATACATCATCGTCCGCTGCGGGTCAATATTCCGTGGCTTCTTTAAATTCCTCAGCATAAGTGAGTTTGCCAAAGTCTAATCAATATCAAGTTTTACTGTTTTTCTCTCCTTTATTGTCAAGAGCTGTTCCAAGTATGTCTCCTAGACTAGCAGCACTATCAGCAGAACCATATTCTTTGATAGCTTTTTCTCTCTTTTCTATTTCAAGTGCTTTTATTGACAAAGTAACTTTACGAGATTCCTTATCAATGGTAATGATTTTTGCATCAATTCTGTCATTAGGGACAAATCTTTCAGTTTTTTGATCAGCTTTTTCACTAGAAAGATCAGCTTTTTTGATGAAGCCCGGTATTTTGTCGTCTAAAATAACTTCTATCCCATCATCTTTAACTTCAGTAACTGAGCAAGTAACGACCATATTTTTTTTGTACATGCCAAATTCATCTTGCTGGGGGTCAAAGCTTAGTTGTTTAATACCTAAGCTTATACGTTCCTTTTCAATATCAATTGATAAGACTTTACACTCTATTTGATCATTCTTTTTATATGTTTTTAACAGCTCAGTACCATTGCCTTCCCAACTTATATCTGTTTCATGAATCATACCATCAATGTTGTCATCAAGTGCTACAAACATACCAAAGTCAGTGATATTTCGTATTGGTGCTTTAATTATACTACCTATTGCATGACTATGTGCAAACCCAATAATTGGGTTATCTTGACACTGTTTAATACTTAGAGATATTCTATGTTTATCGGTATCAACTTCTAGAATTGTGAATTGAACTTCTTGACCAATAGTAAGCATTTTCTTAGGATGTTGATTTGATTTTACCCAACTAATTTCACTTGAATGAACGAGTCCTTCAATACCATCTTTTAATTCAATAAATACCCCATAATCAGCAATATTTGTTACTTTGCCAGTCATTATTTTGCCAACGGGGAATTCTTCTTTTATACTTTGCCATGGATTATGATCAAGTTGCTTCATACCAAGTGAAATTCTCTTAGTTTCTTCATTAAATTTTATAACTATAACCCTAACCTTTTGATCTAGAGATAAAACTTCAGAAGGGTGATTTATTCTGCTCCATGAAATATCAGTAACGTGCAATAGACCGTCTACATTACTTGAATTACCTAAAGCAATAAACGCACCGTAATCAGTGATATTTTTTACTGTACCATCTAATATTATTCCTTCCTTAATTTTCGATAACATTTCGTCTCTAGCCTCAGATCTTGATTCCTCAAGTATAGCTCTTCTAGAAACTACGATATTACCAAGTTTCTTATCCATCTTTAAAATTTGGAATGGCTGCTTGATACCCATTAACGAAGCAATATCTTTTATTGGTCTAACATCTACCTGACTTCCAGGTAAGAAGGCCACAACCCCTGATACGTCAACAGTAAATCCACCTTTAACACGTCCGAATATTACACCATCAACAAACTGTTTATTGGCACATGCAATTTCTAAATGTCCCCATGATTCTTCTCTAATGGCCTTTTCACGACTTAATATAGTTCTACCGTTACGTCCTTCAATTTTCTCAATATATACATCAACTATCTCGCCAACTTCTGGTAAAGGTTGATTACTAACTAGAGCAAATTCTTCTATAGGAACTCTGCCTTCATTCTTTAATCCAACATCAACTATGATAATGCCTTTAGCAATCCCTACTACTTGACCTTTGACAACAGTACCTTCTTTGACGTGACTAGTACTTACGGCTTCAAGCATTTGTGCAAAATCTTCGTGAGATTGAATGCTAATTTCAGCAAGCTGAGAAACAAATTTTTTCTTAAATTTTTGCATATTATTCTCTAATACTAGTTGTGCCGTCTAGTATAAAAATTATAGTTAATTGAGTTGAATTTACATAAGCAAGTTGTTCTTTGCCTTAAGTAATCAAATTCAACTAAATTAACTATGCATGGTTAATAAAATGTAGATAAAACAACCTATGACACATAAAATATGTTGATGTTACCTAACTGAAATAAACTCCATGATCTTATCAATCACTTCTTTTGGTGATAGATAAGAAGTATCAATTTCTAAAGCTCCTTGTGGTGGAAGAGTTGGAGCAATATCACGCTCTATATCACGTTTGTCTCTTATTTTTAGTTGTTTCAAAACTGTATCAAATATATATTCTCCTTCTTTTTCTTGCAACTCTTTATATCTTCTCTTTGCTCTAATAACAATATCTGCTCTGATAAAAATCTTTAAGTCAGCATTTGGGACCACTACTGTTCCAATATCTCTACCTTCCATTATAATTCTAGGAGTTGTTTTTATTAATTTTCCTAGATATTTTCCTAGGTTATTTCTTACTTCCGGTATAATAGCAATTTTTGATGCTACATTACCTACAATCTCACTATCAAGTTCTGAATTTTGTACATATTCCGTAGATTTAGATAATTCAATTATTCCATTTATGTCAGTAAGATCAATTTTTTGGTTTATACAAGAAATAGCAAGGCTTCTATATACAATACTTGATTGAAAGTAAGTAAGCTTAAGTTTTTGTGCTAACATTTGACCAATTGTACTCTTACCCGATGCTGCTGGACCATCCAGTGCCACTACAAAATTATTGCTAATATTAAAAGCTTGAGATTTTAAGGTCATTTACTTAATAATTTTATGCTGAATTCTAGCTGAATATTTAAAATAACGCAAATAAAACTTGAAATTGAAGCTATTATGGATTAGACATGTTACTATGAAAACTTAATATATATTTCAAATGATTTGAAGAATTGGGACAACAAACAAGGGGTACCCGGACTAGGCGTACATTTGCTGCGTGAGTACGCGATAGACTCTGCAAGTACTTGAAAAAGCAATTCTTTAAAGCAGAAGAGTATACTTTGTTGTTTTAAGTATAAAATTAAATCAGAAAAGCAAGGGCGGTTAGCTCAGTTGGTTAGAGCATTACGTTGACATCGTAAAGGTCAGAGGTTCGAATCCCCTATCGCCCACCAGCATATCTCCAAGCTTTGCTTAATCTGCTAATTTTACCTACATACTCCGTATGCTCACTATATGCTCATCGCGTTTTTAAAAAAAGTACTCTAATTGCTACCGTTAAGTTAAGAGAAATGTAAATTAAGTATTGAGCAAATGTAGGGAATAATTTATAGATTATCAGTGACAATTGTTACCTAAATTTCAGTGCTATGTGTATTATTCAATCCCCAAAGAGACATCGTTTTCCAGTAATCATTATTAGCCATGCAGTATGGTTATATCATCGATTCAATAATAGTTACAGAGATGTACAAGAACAGATGGCCTATCGAGGTATTATTTTAAGTCATGAGACAGTAAGATTTTGGTGCAATAAATTTGCGGTTTATTTTCAAGATGTTATCAGAAAGCGAGAGAGGAAACCAACTGATAAATGGCATTTAGATGAGATGAATATTAAGATTCAAGTCGAGGTATTGATATTATGGAGAGCTGTTGACTCTGAGGGGCATGAATTAGAAGTATTACTGCAGAAGCGTCGTAACAAAAAATCAGCTATTCGTTTTTTATCAAAATTATTGGGTCATTATCCAGCTCCAAGAGTAATTGTTACTGATAAGCTCAGAAGTTACATTAAGCCGATTAAGCTTATGTGCCCTAAAACTGAGCATCGCACTCATAAAAGACTAAATAATCGTGTTGAGAATGCTCATCAACCAACTAGGCGCAACGAGAAGATATTAATTAAATTTAAGCATCCTAATTCAGCCCACTGTAAATTATCACTGATGGGAAAAGTCAGAAATATATTTGCCGTAAATGTTGGAAGATATAGTAAAACAGCAATTGAGCAAAGAATTGCATTTGCATCAGCTAAATCCATTTGGGACGAAGCCACTCAAAGACTTCTTGCTGCCTGAAATCTAAAAATATAGCTCTTTTTGATACTATTTTACTTAACTTGACGGTGCCCTTGTTACGCTTGGAATCAACTTGCTCATAAAGTACAACGTGAATATGATAAACATACTTATAAGGAACGATATTTAATTGAGTGCTTATTTGGTAAAATCAAACATTTTAGGCGTATATTTTCTAGATTTGATAAGGCTCCAGCCACTTTCTTAGCTTTTCTAAATTTCGTTGGAACTTTAATATGGTTACGTTATAATTTTTGTCAACAGAACCTAGAGAGATAAGTTAAAATCGTCCCTTTAAAGGAAAGAAATAAACCGTCATATATGGACTTCGTCCATATATGACGGTAATTTAGATATATATGATAAAAACACTGTTGCATTTTCCTATTGTTAGAATTTACCTAATATTTCATTTTATTACTCGTATTCTATTAAGCTCATATGCTTTATGGCAACAACAAATAACCATATATGATCTAGTGTCAATTTTTGTTATTGGTACATTTAATGATCTAATATCTCTTTGTTATTTTTTACCAGTAATTTCGCTTGTTATCATTGGCTTCTACAAGTTATTGGCTCGGTATAAATTTTTGTATGTAAGCTGCTCTTTTATCGCTTATTTTTGTACTATTGCTTTACTAATATTTATTGCCATTGCCGAGATTATCTTTTGGGATGAGTTCGGTGTTAGATTTAATTTTATTGCTGTAGATTATCTAATTTATACCCATGAAATCATTGGTACTGTAAAGGAATCTTTGCCCTATATAGAAATATTACTAGGCATTATAATTATTACACTATTAATTGTTTTTTTCTTGAGAAAATACATAATTAATCAAGCAAGTACTCTAAATGGCAAGAAACATATTTTTTGTGTGATAATGCTATTTTTGCTTAGCCTAGTTGCTTTTAATTTCTATAACCCTAATAAAATTGCTTTTAATTCTAATAAATATGCTATCGAACTTGCTAAAAACGGTCCATATGAGTTTTTCTCTGCCTATTTTAATAATAGCTTAGATTATAATAAATTTTATCCAGTAATTGATAAAAACCAGGCTTTAAATATCGTTCGCAGCAATTTATCGAAAGAACAACAAATATACTCAAATGCTACTACTATAGAACGTAATATCAGGGCAAGTTCTTTTAACAGTAATAAATATAATATTATTTTTATTACTGTAGAAAGTCTGAGTGGCGAATTCATGGGAAAATTTGGTAATCAACAAAATATTACGCCAAATTTGGATAAATTAGCTGAGCAAAGCATATTTTTTACCAATCTATATGCAGTAGGAACTAGAACAGTACGAGGTTTAGAAGCTATTACTTTATCAGTACCGCCAACTCCTGGCTCTTCTATTATCCGTCGTCCTGATAATCAGTCATTATTTAATATAGCTACTATTTTTAAGAATCAAGACTATGCTGTTAACTTCCTATTCGGTGGCTATAGTTACTTTGATAATTTACAAAATTATTTTCATGGTAATGGCTATAATATAGTTGATCAAGGTAATCTAAAATCCAACGAAATAAGTTTTGCTAATATTTGGGGAGTAGCTGATGAGGATATATTAATAAAATCACTAGAGTTAGCTGATCAAAATTATAAGGAAGGCAAAGCCTTTTTCTCATTAATTATGACTACCTCTAACCATCGTCCTTATACTTTCCCCGAAGGTAGGATTGATTTGCCATCTGGTGGTGGACGTCGTGCAGCTGTTAAATACACTGACTATGCTATTGGTAAGTTTCTTGCATTAGCTAAAACTCACCCTTGGTTTGATAATACTATCTTTGTTATTACGGCTGATCATTGTGCATCAAGTGCTGGTAAAACTGATTTACCAGTTAATAAATATCACATACCTCTATTAATATATGCTCCCAATATATTAAAACCACAGATAGTTGATAATTTAGCCAGTCAAATTGATATTGCTCCTACTATTTTGGGATTATTAAATTTTTCGTATAATAGTAAGTTTTTTGGTCAAGATATATTAAACATGCCAGCAAACAGAGCTTTTATCAGTACTTATCAATTGCTTGGCTTCATGAAGGATAATCACTTAGTTATCTTACGACCACAGGAGCAAGCGAAAACTTATAAATTAATTGCTGAAGATAAAATAGAGGTTGAGAATATTCCTAGTTTAGTGGAAGAAGCTAGTAGTTTTTATCAGGTAGCTCATGATTTATATATTCAGGGTGAAATGAGGGAATAGATTTCTTGAATTATATCTAATAGTAGCTTTTTTTAAATAAAAATCTACTATTAGATGCAATGAACCTAAGAGATTATAAATTAATTTTTAGACTTGCCAAAGGCACCGTCAAGTTAAGTAAAATAGTATCAAAAAGAGCTATATTTTTAGATTTCAGGCAGCAAGAAGTCTTTGAGTGGCTTCGTCCAAAATGGATTTAGCTGATGCAAATGCAATTCTTTGCTCAATTGCTGTTTTACTATATCTTCCAACATTTACGGCAAATATATTTCTGACTTTTCCCATCAGTGATAATTTACAGTGGGCTGAATTAGGATGCTTAAATTTAATTAATATCTTCTCGTTGCGCCTAGTTGGTTGATGAGCATTCTCAACACGATTATTTAGTCTTTTATGAGTGCGATGCTCAGTTTTAGGGCACATAAGCTTAATCGGCTTAATGTAACTTCTGAGCTTATCAGTAACAATTACTCTTGGAGCTGGATCATGACCCAATAATTTTGATAAAAAACGAATAGCTGATTTTTTATTACGACGCTTCTGCAGTAATACTTCTAATTCATGCCCCTCAGAGTCAACAGCTCTCCATAATATCAATACCTCGCCTTTAATCTTAATATTCATCTCATCTAAATGCCATTTATCAGTTGGTTTCCTCTCTCGCTTTCTGATAACATCTTGAAAATAAACCGCAAATTTATTGCACCAAAATCTTACTGTCTCATGACTTAAAATAATACCTCGATAGGCCATCTGTTCTTGTACATCTCTGTAACTATTATTGAATCGATGATATAACCATACTGCATGGCTAATAATGATTACTGGAAAACGATGTCTCTTTGGGGATTGAATAATACACATAGCACTGAAATTTAGGTAACAATTGTCACTGATAATCTATAAATTATTCCCTACATTTGCTCAATACTTAATTTACATTTCTCTTAACTTGACGGTGCCCGGTGTATTTATCCAATCTCTATACATAATTGATTTTACTAAATCTACATTATGAGCAAGTTGATTCCAAGCGTAACAAGCCATAGTAACGATATCTTCATATACACCATAACATTGGTTAGACAAGAAATGATTTTTAATCCATTCCCAAACTTGTTCCATTGCATTAAGTTCCGGTGCATAGGGCGGAAGCGGTATCAAAGTGATATTGCTTGGCACAGTTAGTTTTTTGGCTGTGTGCCAACCTGCATTATCCGTTAGTAAAGCTATATGTCGGTTGCCTTGAATACTGCGAGAAAGCTCTTCTAAGAATTTATTCATTGCCTGTGTGTTTGCATATGGTAAAATTAATGCACAAGCTTCTCCTGTCTCATGGCAAGCAGCTCCGTAAATATATGTTGAAATAAATTGCTGTTGCCGAACTTTACGGGGTCTAGTGCCACGCTTAGCCCATATACGAGTTAAGCTACCTTGTTGCCCAACTCTAGTTTCATCCTGAGACCATATATCAACTTTACATCTATCGATATTTTTTGCTAATAATTTTGTTAACATGTCTGGAAAGTTTTTTTATATGTATTTTGAGTCTCTTGATTTGACTTTGGATGCATTGAACGAGAAGTAATCCAGCTAAAACCAAGGCGGTGCATAGTATTGTAGACTGTTTTTAAAGCACATTTAGCACCATATTCCTCAAGTAACATGATATGTAGCTCTTTTCCAGTTATATACCCACCAGTTTTACTTTTACTGAGCGTATTGATTTTATCAAGAAGAGCAGATTCTTGTATAGTGTTAATCTTCCTAGGGGCACCGCTTCTTTGTGATTCAAATAATCCTTCAAAACCATGATTCCTAAATCTTCTGAGCGATGATTGCACGGTTTTCCAGTGTGACTTCACTATTTCATACCAATTGCAATAATTAACGCAGTGGTCTAAGATGGGTTTTTAACTGATAAAAGGTACTCAAATGGCTAGGTTAATATTACCACAAGGTTTTCATGGTCATGATTTTATAAAAATGATGAAACATGAGCCGCATGGTCGAAATCGTATACGTTTATTGGCGATGTATCACCTTCAATTAGGCAAATCTTTTAAAGCCATATCTGAAATAGTGAAGTCACACTGGAAAACCGTGCAATCATCGCTCAGAAGATTTAGGAATCATGGTTTTGAAGGATTATTTGAATCACAAAGAAGCGGTGCCCCTAGGAAGATTAACACTATACAAGAATCTGCTCTTCTTGATAAAATCAATACGCTCAGTAAAAGTAAAACTGGTGGGTATATAACTGGAAAAGAGCTACATATCATGTTACTTGAGGAATATGGTGCTAAATGTGCTTTAAAAACAGTCTACAATACTATGCACCGCCTTGGTTTTAGCTGGATTACTTCTCGTTCAATGCATCCAAAGTCAAATCAAGAGACTCAAAATACATATAAAAAAACTTTCCAGACATGTTAACAAAATTATTAGCAAAAAATATCGATAGATGTAAAGTTGATATATGGTCTCAGGATGAAACTAGAGTTGGGCAACAAGGTAGCTTAACTCGTATATGGGCTAAGCGTGGCACTAGACCCCGTAAAGTTCGGCAACAGCAATTTATTTCAACATATATTTACGGAGCTGCTTGCCATGAGACAGGAGAAGCTTGTGCATTAATTTTACCATATGCAAACACACAGGCAATGAATAAATTCTTAGAAGAGCTTTCTCGCAGTATTCAAGGCAACCGACATATAGCTTTACTAACGGATAATGCAGGTTGGCACACAGCCAAAAAACTAACTGTGCCAAGCAATATCACTTTGATACCGCTTCCGCCCTATGCACCGGAACTTAATGCAATGGAACAAGTTTGGGAATGGATTAAAAATCATTTCTTGTCTAACCAATGTTATGGTGTATATGAAGATATCGTTACTATGGCTTGTTACGCTTGGAATCAACTTGCTCATAATGTAGATTTAGTAAAATCAATTATGTATAGAGATTGGATAAATACACCGTGTTAATTATTGCAATTGGTATTATTCTAATGAATAGTCCTTTTCCTCTACCAAACCAACATTCATATTCTTCTTGAGCTATTGGTTTGCGTTCCGACCATGGCAAGTCCTTAGCTTCCAATAGCACAAATTCCCCAGTATCATATAGCAAAATTCCTTCATTTCTAATATCACGAAAAAAATACTTACCTTTCGCGAGTTGGTTATTTACAAAGTGAATAGGCTCAAGTATCAGTGTCACTGATGGTTCTTTCATAGATACTAATGGATCTTTGGTAATATCTATGGGGAATTTTCTATCTAATCTTTTATATATGTTATATTTTAAGTTAATAGCTTGATATCCAGCATATTTTCCTTTCTTTAAGACCAGTAACAGATCTATATCGCTCTCATAAACATAGGTTAATATGATTCTCTGTGTACACGTCTTGTACCCAATCCCCTCTAGCATATGAGCCAAATAAAACTATCATTGCTATTTTTGATTTGCTAGCAGCTAAAATTTCTTGGACAATAATGTCTAATCTTTCTTTAATAACTAATGAACGTTCAGGTAATGTGGTTTGCATAAGATTACTTTTATTAATCCATCAGATTACTATAACATAAAATAATGCTACCACTAAGAAGGCAATCGTTATAATGCAAAATATTTTAAGTAATATAATTAACCCTGTGCGGAGCTTAATACAACTAATATAATCTTCAATTACCACACGCATACCAAGCATTGAATGATAGAAAGCGGTAATAAGCAGTATTCCTAAAGGGACCATATTGTAAGGTCTTTGTAAAGTACTAACAAAATGAGTAAAACCCTCTCTAGTAGCATATTTAATAAAAAATATTAGCCAAATAGAACAAATTGCTAAAATAATAGCTGTTATTCTTTGATGCAACCAGTGATTCGAACCACTTTTTGCCGAACCAACCCCTTTAGCTTTTGCCAACTCTGTCCTTAAATTATTATTCATATAGAGGCCTTAAGTTAAATTATTATTTCACTTTACGTATAACACCCATGGCAATTTAAAAGTCATAGGAAAAACAACCTAGCGTCATTGCGAGGAGTGCGTAAGCACGACGAAGCAATCCATTTCTAATTACTTTATAGATTGCTTCAACCACTACGTGGTTTCGCAATGACGTCTTGTACTTTTCTGCAATTTTTAAATGCTATACGTAAGGTGAATCACTAATAGACACTTAGAAATTTATAAACAATAGATATCTTTCGAAACTCGCTTGTGCTGAGGAATTTGAAGAAGTCACGGAACGCAAAACCACAGCATACTTAGGCGTACGTGAGGATTTGAGTACCGGAACGACGTACAAATTACCAGCATAAGTAGAGTTTCGAAAGATATCTAATATTAACAACCTGTTCTGGTTAGCTATAACAACCAGAAAACTAACATTATCAATATCGAAGCTACTACCACAAACCAACCTGTGAAGTTAATAGCCCTTATTGAAAAGCAATGCCCACTATCCCAAATTAAGTGACGCACCCCATTACATAAATGATAAAACCATGCAAAACTTATGAATATTAGAGGAATTCTAAGTAAATTACATTTAAAGCACTGTAAATATTCAGGATCAAATTTACTAAAAGCTAATAAAATAAAGCACCACGACAATATTGATAGTCCAAAAAATAAGCCTATCCCCGTTATACGATGCAAAATAGACAAAACGGAGCTTATCTGCTTTTTATATATCGTCAAATGAGGAGAAGTAGGTCTACTATTATAAATTTCCTGCTTTGTTTTTGTCATAAGTTTCTGTCATAAATTATCTATAGGTGTAATCTATATCCTAAAACAAATTCAGGATGAAGCCCCTATAACTCTAAATAGCAACAGTATAAATGCTAGTTAGAAAATACTCAAGTTTTCATATTGTATTGTATTGTATTGTATTGTACAATAACTATTATACAATAATGAAGTTAATTTTATGAGAACGATGAGTATTAGTTTAAACGAGACCTTATATGATAAATTAAAATATATGATTCCTTCTAAAAAAATTAGTAACTTTGTAAGCAATGCTATTGCTAAAGAATTAGAAAAAAAGGAACTGGAACTTACTTTGGCATATAAAGATGCAGAGCAAGATAATGAACGTCAAAATTTGCTAAAAGAGTGGGATGCAATAGATGACATTAGTAAAAAATAAAGAAATAATACGAGGCAATATTTATTGGGTAAATCTTGATCCAACAATTGGAACTGAAATGCAAAAAATAAGACCTGCAATAGTTATATCTAATAATATTCAGAATAAAATATCTAGTAGAGTAATAATTATCCCCATTACCTCAAATATTAATAATATTTTTCCTTTTGAAGTAAGAGTTATAGTTAACAACAAAACTGCAAAAGCGTTAACTGATCAAATTAGAACCATAGATAAATCTAGATTGGGAGAGTTTATAGAACAGTTGAATAAAACTGAGATTATTAATATTGAAAAAGCTATTAAAGTTACTTTAAGTTTAACTTAAGTAACCTAGGTTTGATATAACAAGTTATCAGTATCATCTCTGCTCGGGTTGATGACATAGGGACTATTACTCCTTATACTTCATCTCCATAGAGTAAGGCACAACCTTTGAAAATATTTTACCAATTATTGGTACTTTAGTGATAACGTTACTTGCAAAAAAGAAAGAAGGTATTACATTACCTTTAAGCTTCATTTGATGTTGATTAGTATCAATTGTACCTTGCATTGTAAAATCAAAAAATGGTCCGGTAGCTGATGTATCAGCAATATTTATGGTATTACATATATAACTAAATCTACCTGTCATGTTCCTAAACATGATATCCTTATTATTTAATATAAAACTCATAAAACCTGGGAAAGAAACAACCGATACCATTCTAGTAAGAAAAGGCACATCGGTAGTAACAAAATGCTTGATATCAAATGTTCCATCTACGATTGGTATCACTTCTCCCTTTCTAGCATCATATCTTTTTGTATCAAGTGTCAGATTTATAATACCAGATTTCATTTTATTATACATACCAATACCTCTAAATAAAGCTCCAGCATTATCACAGGTAACTATCCATTGTTCTAGATCTTTTTTATCTGTAAGTAGCATTTTAAAAGATTTAGTACCAATTTTTGAATTTAAAGAACCAGAAAAACATTTGATTTTATTACAATCAATTTGTAAATTAAGCTTATCAAGCATTATATTATTTTTTAACCTTACCCTATCTACATCAACTGTTAAATGAATATTTTTTGGTTCTCCTTCTTTCTCTAAGAATTGCATCATATTAGATTCAGACAAATCTAGTTGTTTCCCATGAATCTGAGCATTCAAGCTATCTTTACCTAAAAGCAATTTTCCTACTAGATCAGTCGTATCATACTTCATCACAGGTAAAGTAACATCATACTTATCTTCTGCTACTTTAACCTTACCAACTATTTTTAAGTTATTTTCTCCCGAAAGATTAAAATCAATATCACCATTTAGGTTATTATATAACTTGCCAGTTAAAGTAAAGTTAGCTTCACTACCAAGTTTTTTATGTATAGATATTTTATCAATATAAAATTCTAAGTTTTTGAGGTTAGTATTGGCTTTAATTAAGCTTTTCCCATCTTTTTGCTCTTTATATTCAAAATCTAAGACACTACTACCTGAGATTAACTTTAATATACCAACCTTTTGGTTATTACCCATAATGGTAGTTTTTACTTTTAATAGATTCTGGTAATCATCTTGGTTATTATCAGTGACATTAACATCGATAAGTAAATTACTGTCATAGCCATTAATTTTACCTATACCGATCAAATTTACCTTATCGCCATTAAATGTTCCAGTTATTTTAGCATTTTTTAATATGACATTGTCACTAAATGCTTTGCCATTTACTCCCGTTATTATTGTAGAAATGTCATAAGTATTTTTGATAACTGGGCTAATCGGTATTATTATGCCAATTTTTGAGTTAGCGATTCCAGTAATCTTTTTAAGATCGATCCCTTGTTTTTTTATCTTGTTATAATCCTCATTTGATATGAAATCAATTAAATCGTTAACACTCCCCTTAGCATCAGCATTAACAATAAAATTTGATTTATCCATCCCTTGCCAATCAAAAGTTATTACCCCACCTGAAATAAGACTATTACTACTATATGCTTGATTTAATATGAACTTAACAGATAGCCCAGATATAGTAACATCAGTATCAATTTTTCGTAAAGGGGGATAGTCTTTATCATATTGATATTCAAGATCTACAACATGCAGCTTAGCCTTCAATGCAGTTTCTAAGGAAATATTCTTTTCTAAAGAATTTTTATCAAAATTAAAATCAAATTCTCCATTTCTAATATAACCACCTTTCATATATTCCTGTAGAAATAAAATTACTTGATTATCAGGAATAATTTTCTCAGCAATTTGATAAATCATTATAGGAATATTCTGAGCATTACCACTTGCTTGAATTATGCTACCATCCAATACACTATTGAATAATAGATAGGCTTTATCACCAAACTCTAGTTTGCAATTGATCGATTTCTTAGAAGCTCTAGAAATTTTACTGTTATAGGAACAACATCCTTCACCATCAGGTAATTTTTCACCATAACTATCAAGCAAAGAAATATTTTTTATAGGACCTAAGTTTAACTGTGTTTCAATCTTATTTTTAAAAAAATCCACAATGGATATAGCAGATATTTTGGCATTTATTACTAGTTGATGATCTTTAGAGATTAAGGAAAAACTATCTATGTCAATAGTACTAAGAATTAAAGGCTTGGTTGTTATATCATCAATAATAAAACTGATTTTGAAATTAGTAATTTCACCTTGGGCGTTATTTGCTAAATCCATAAAGATTTTATCGATTGATAGAATATTATTTCTTACTTGTAAGTTACCTATCCGTATTTTCATAGCTTTTTTATCAAGGTAAAATTCTATTATTTTCTTAATTGGCTTATCTAAATATCCTTTACTACTACTTAATATTAATAAAGTTAAAATTACTACAATTGTGCAAACTATTATGCTTAGGTTAATAAAAAATCTTTTAATGAGCATTATCTTGTTATTTAGTACTTGATCAGTTAATATATACTTTGCAGCAATATAGCACAACAAACTTGTTGCACTAAGTATATACTGAAAAAAATTTGAAAATTATTTATGAATATTAGACTTCATTTTATAGGTACTGGTTACGTTGGATTAGTATCTGGCGTAATGATGAGTTACTTAGGACACGACGTTACTTGCTTAGATACCGATATTTCTAAAATCGATCAGCTTAAAAAAAATATTTTACCAATTTATGAACCAA
This sequence comes from Candidatus Tisiphia endosymbiont of Neophilaenus lineatus, assembly GCF_964264975.1. Taxonomy (NCBI): domain Bacteria; kingdom Pseudomonadati; phylum Pseudomonadota; class Alphaproteobacteria; order Rickettsiales; family Rickettsiaceae; genus Candidatus Tisiphia; species Candidatus Tisiphia endosymbiont of Neophilaenus lineatus. The sequence continues at coordinate 667,686 of NZ_OZ183649.1, forward strand.
AATTAGCTCAGTACCTACCGCCATTAGTAAAGTCTAGTAAGTTGAAGTTTACAGCCAATTACTCGGCTGAATTAAGAAATGCCCAAGCGGTATTTATTACAGTAGGAACACCACCACTACCTTCAGGGGAGGCAGATTTACAATATATTTTTACTGCTATCGATAATTTATGTGAATGGATCAACGATGATTGTTTGATTGTTATTAAATCAACTGTACCTCCAACAACATGTAACCAAATTATTGATTATTTAAAAAAAAGAAATCTTAAATTTCCTATTGCCTCAAATCCTGAATTTCTTAGAGCAGGTACTGCTGTAGATGACTTTTTAAACCCTGATAGAATATTAATTGGCACAAATAATAAACACGCAGAAGATTTATTAAAAAAGATCTACCTGCCTTTGACTACAAAGAATATATCTCTTATATGTACTGATTTGGTTACGGCAGAACTTACCAAATATGCCTCAAACGCTTTCTTAGCAACAAAGATTGCTTTTATTAATGAAATGGCAAATTTATGTGAGAGGACTGGGGCAAATATCAAAGAACTATCGATTGCTATGGGACTCGACAAGAGAATAGGTAAAGAATGTTTAAATGCTGGTCCTGGATTTGGTGGCTCATGTTTTCCTAAGGATCTCTTAGCACTTTCACAAATAGCGTGTCATTATCAATGTAACTTACAAATAGTTAATTCTGTTATAAGTAGTAATGATCATAGGGTTTATGATATGGCGGATAGGATTGATTATATAATAAATGATAATTTGACTAATAAAAATATTACCGTATTGGGTCTTACTTTTAAGGCTGGTACAGATGATATTAGAAGCAGCCCTTCTATTAAAATCATCAAAATTCTAGTTGATAAAGGAGCTAATATTATAGCCTTCGATCCAATAGGTATGGATAATGCTAAAAAAGAGCTAAAAAATATTTTTTTTGCCGATTCAGCACTTAGTGCTTGCCAAAATAGTGATATAATTGTAGTGGCAACTGAATGGTTGGAGTTTAAAGATTTAGGTTGGTCACTTATTCGCCATCAAGTTAGATCTCCTATAATTATTGATTTCAGGCACATTCTTGACGGAGATATGCTAAAATCTTTTGGGTTTAAATATTATCTTATTGGTACACAATATGAAATTTGATTTTATTCACTTAAGAGTACAAAGCTCATATTCATTTCTTGAGAGTGCTTTAACAATTGATCGTATAGTAGAGCTGGCACAATTATACAAAATGCCAGCGATTTGTTTAGCAGATAAGGGTAACTTATTTGGCTCACTAGAGTTTGCTCTAGCTAGCTGCAGGGCAGGAGTACAACCTATAAATGGGGCAATTGTAAACGTTGCTTTTACTAAAGATAATTTTGGTGAAATGGTGCTGATTGCTAAAGATGAGGTAGGTTACAAAAATTTACTAAAAGCAGTTAGTGCTAGTTTCACTGAAAATGATCGCAAAATTTGTAATCATATTACTTTTGATGATTTAGTTAAGTACCATGAAGGGCTTATTATCTTATCCGCTTATACTGATGGGATAATTGGTAAAAGCCTGATTGATGGGAACGAAGAATTAGCCATTTTTTGGACCACTAAGCTACAAAGCATTTTTGGTGATCGTTTCTATTTTGAGATTATGCGGCATAATTTAGCAATAGAACAATCTATAGAAGTAAATTATATAAAAATAGCCGATGACCTTGATATTCCACTAATTGCTACCAACAAAGTATTGTTTAGCGATGTTAACATGCATGATGCACATGATGTATTATTATGTATATCTGCTGGTGTTAGTAAAGAAGAGGAGAATCGTAAAAAGGTTAGTACTGGTTGTTATTTTAAATCACCAAAAGAAATGCTAGAACTTTTTAGTGATTTACCTGATGCTGTACAAAATACCGTCCATTTAGCCCAAAGATGCCATTTTATGGCACATGCTAATCCACCAATGTTACCAAATTTCTCTAGTCTAGATATTAATGAAATAGATCTAATTAAGCAAAACTCCACAGCAGGATTACTATCAAGACTTGATACAAAATTTAAATGGGAAAATATTGCCATAGATAAACAGCAAGATATTAAACAACAATATCTCACTCGTCTTAATTACGAACTAGATATTATTTGTCGGATGGATTTTGCTGGCTATTTTCTTATAGTCTCTGACTTCATAAAATGGAGTAAAGAGCAAGGTATTATGGTAGGACCTGGTAGAGGCTCTGGGGCGGGTTCAATAGTTGCTTGGAGTCTTCTTATCACTGATCTCGATCCTATTAAATTTGGTCTACTATTTGAGCGTTTTTTAAATCCTGAACGTATATCAATGCCAGATTTTGATATTGATTTTTGTCAAGAACGGCGAGAAGAAGTTATTAATTATGTACGTTCTAAATACGGGGATAATAAAGTTGGTCAAATCATCACTTTTGGTAAGATGCAGGCAAAAGCTGTTATCAAAGATGTATCACGAGTTCTTGGCTTGCCTTATAAATATGCCGAATATCTAACTGAGCTGGTGCCATTTAATGCTGTTACTCCCGTTACATTAAATCAGGCTATAAAGGAAGTAAAGGAGTTGAACAACGCCGCCCATGGCAGTGGTCTATATAATTTAGATGGTCAAGAGGAGCTAATAAGACAAGTATTGGATACATCCTTAGTGCTTGAGGGACTTAACAGGCATGCTTCTACACATGCAGCGGGAATCGTTATAGCTGGCAAAGATTTAGTAGAAATATTACCAGTTTATAAAGACCTAAATTCGGATATGTTGGTAGTACAATATTCCATGAAATATGCTGAGATTGCTGGTTTAATTAAATTTGATTTTTTAGGTCTGCAAACTCTGACTATTATTACTAAATGTCTAGAATTATTAAAACAGCAAGACATAAATATTGATTTTACTAATATGCTATTTGATGATCAAAAAACTTATGAACTGCTGTGTAGTGGCAGAGCTACCGGTGTTTTCCAGTTTGAAAGTAGTGGAATGCAGGATGCTTTAAGACGTCTTAAACCTGACTCTATCCAAGATATAATAGCGTTAGGAGCATTATACCGCCCTGGTCCTATGGATAATATCCCAACTTATATTGCTTGTAAGCACGGTTTGCAGCTACCAGATTACTTGCATGAGATGCTTAAACCAATTTTAGAAGAGACTTATGGAGTTGTTATATATCAGGAACAGGTCTTAGAAATTGCCAAAGTAATTGCCGGCTATAGCTTAGGTGGAGCAGATTTACTTCGTAAAGCCATGGGCAAAAAAATAAAATCTGAAATGGCAGAGCAAGAAGAAACTTTTATTAAAGGTGCAATAGCTAACAATATTTCACGCCAACAAGCAGAGTCTATTTTTACAACAGTGGCTAAATTTGCTAGCTATGGTTTTAATAAAGCACACGCCTCAGCTTATGGTGTAATATCTTATCAAACCGCCTATCTGAAAGCAAATTTCCCAGCCGAATTTTTGGTAGCTTGTTTAAATCTTGAATTAAATAATCATGATAAAATCAATCTATTCATGCAAGAAGCTAGAAATAACAACATTACTATTATTCCTCCTAATATCAATCTTTCCACTGGTTATTTTAGTACTACTCATGAAGAAGGAAAGACATTTATCATCTATGCCCTAGGTGCTATCAAAAGTGTCACAGCTACTTTTGGCAAAATATTAGCAGAAGAAAGAGTTAAAAATGGTAAGTTTAAAAATATTATAGATTTTATTGAGAGGCTATCGCTTAAATCTATTAATCGAAAATTATTAGAGAATCTTATTAAAGCCGGGTGTTTTGATACGTTACATTCTAATCGTAATCAGTTACTGTTAAGTATCGCTAAACTTTTAGCTTACGCCTCTTCCTATCATGCAGAAAAAGTTTCTGATCAATTTAGCCTGATTAAGGTAAATTCTGCAAGTCAACAAGTGTTAATTGAAGCAGAACCACTTGATAATAATACTGTCTCTTCTTATGAATTTGAAGTATTAGGACTATTCATTACGCTACATCCATTATCAAGATATCAAGATTTGCTAGCTAGGCTTAATATTGCAACATCACTTGACTTACAAAATAATAGTGGTGCTACTTCTAATAGGCAGATAAGGATAGCTGGGGTAATACAAAAAAAAGATTCACGTATGTCATCTCGTGGAAGGTTTATAACCTTACAACTATCTGATCAGTTTGGTATTTTCGAATTAACTATTTATAGTGAAGAAATACTTAAAAATTTTGTTCACTTACTTGACATTCAATGTCTAGTTGTGACAAACTGTGATTTGTTTAAGGATGCTGGAGGAACAAGGTTAATCGCTAAAAGTTTCACAACTATTGACGATATAATGAATGAAGAACGACTAGAGATAAAACTCTATCCACAAAATCATTATGAACTATGTCAAATCGTTGATTTGCTTAAAAACCGTATTAGCCCTGAACGTAGTAATACAAGAATAATTTTACTGCTTAAAGTGAGTATACAAGATGAATTGCAAGAGTTGGCTAGGTGTACAAGTGGTGAGCGGACTAGGCGTAGTCAAATCGTTGTTCCTACGCGAAGTTCCATCGTGCCACAACGCCAACACTTGAAAGGCAAAAGGTATATAAATAATAACTTTACTGCTCGAGTCCATTTACCAGAAATTTTATGTCTAGAAACTGAAGATTTTGAATTTTTAAATCGGTTTATGTTAGGTTCTAGTTAACCTGAATTCGATGTAACAAGTTACATCGAATTCAGTATTATATATAGAAACAATCAGGTTTGAAGCGGCTGCCCAACTGATTGTTAAAATATAATACTCCATTCAATATGTGATTTTAATTATTAAAATCACATATTGAATGATGAAAAAAGTTAAAAAATCGTCTATTAGCGAAGTGCTATTGTAAGGGGCACCGTCAAGTTAAGTAAAATAGTATCAAAAAGAGCTATATTTTTAGATTTCAGGCAGCAAGAAGTCTTTGAGTGGCTTCGTCCCAAATGGATTTAGCTGATGCAAATGCAATTCTTTGCTCAATTGCTGTTTTACTATATCTTCCAACATTTACGGCAAATATATTTCTGACTTTTCCCATCAGTGATAATTTACAGTGGGCTGAATTAGGATGCTTAAATTTAATTAATATCTTCTCGTTGTGTCTAGTTGGTTGATGAGCATTCTCAACACGATTATTTAGTCTTTTATGAGTGCGATGCTCAGTTTTAGGGCACATAAGCTTAATCGGCTTAATGTAACTTCTGAGCTTATCAGTAACAATTACTCTTGGAGCTGGATAATGACCCAATAATTTTGATAAAAAACGAATAGCTGATTTTTTATTACGATGCTTCTGCAGTAATACTTCTAATTCATGCCCCTCAGAGTCAACAGCTCTCCATAATATCAATACCTCGCCTTTAATCTTAATATTCATCTCATCTAAATGCCATTTATCAGTTGGTTTCCTCTCTCGCTTTCTGATAACATCTTGAAAATAAACCGCAAATTTATTGCACCAAAATCTTACTGTCTCATGACTTAAAATAATACCTCGATAGGCCATTTGTTCTTGTACATCTCTGTAACTATTATTGAATCGATGATATAACCATACTGCATGGCTAATAATGATTACTGGAAAACGATGTCTCTTTGGGGATTGAATAATACACATAGCACTGAAATTTAGGTAACAATTGTCACTGATAATCTATAAATTATTCCCTACATTTGCTCAATACTTAATTTACATTTCTCTTAACTTGACGGTGCCGTATATTGTTATAAAGCATGACTTTAAATATAAGAGAGTCGCCAAGAAAGAGGTAAAGTAAGGAAAGAATATTAAGTGAAAATGTGATTTATCGACTTCGAATTATTGATCTTTAATTTTAATTCATCAAGGTTGAATGTTATGTTGACAATCGCTCCCCCCTCGTACTTGTTTGCTAACTCTAGTGTTGCACAATGATCTTGTGCTATTTTTTTGATAATGGCTAGTCCTAAACCAGTTCCTTTAGATCTAGTTGTTATATAGGGTTCTGTAGCCCTATCAATTAAATTTGCTTGGAATCCTACTCCATTGTCATTTATTGTAATACTGATCTGATGGTTAGACTTGGTTATAGAAACAGCAATAACACCTTGTTGAAATCTAGTAAGTCCTATAGATTCTTCGGCATTTTTTAATAAATTAACCATAATCTGATTAATTTGAGTTGTATCACAGATAAAATCTATGTGTTGATCAGTTGTGATGAATTTATATAATATTTTATCATTAATTAATTTTCGTGATTCAACCATATTCTTTATAAGAATTACTATATCACAATCCATAAATATTGGGGCTGGTAGTCTTGCAAAATTAACAAATTCAGAGACAATTTTCTTAATATCGTCAGTATGACGTACAATCATCTGTATGTATTTGTTGAACTCTGTCTTATCTTCAACTTGATTACTAAATTTCCTAAGTAATCTTTCGGAGGCAAGATGAATAGGTGTCAAAGGATTCTTAATCTCGTGAGCTACTTTCCTTGCTACGTCAGACCAAGCAAGTGCACGCTGAGCTATAACTAGATCTCTTTGTTGATGGTCAATTTGTTTAATCATCCTATTAAAAGCTGAGGATAAAACGCTTATTTCATCTTTATTAACAAGGTCTTCTGGTACTTGAATAGTTAAGTCACCATTTTTAACCTTTTCAGTAGCAATCACTAATTTCCGAATAGGCTTTACTATCTTTGTAGCAAAAATCATTCCCCAGCTTATTGCAGCTAATAGCAGTAATAAAGCAATAAAAATAAATACTATAGAAAATTTGATCTGCATACTGGATATATGTTTTTTAAGACGATAATATTCTTCAGCTGCACCGTTAGTTTTATCAATATGATCAATAATTTTAGCATCAATCAATCTACCTACCAACAAATATATATCATTATGATCTTTAAGTTTTGTAAGCATTCGAATCTTTTTAGGATCAGATTTTATTTCAACAATTTCTCCTAGCTCAGCTCTTTTCATTAAATGAGCTGGAATAGTAGCAAATGAAATTGCGAAACTTAAGAATGTATTAGCAATAACAGTATTAGTAGGTCTATGAAAAACTATAGCTTCATCAAGAGAACGCATCTCAACTTCAGTATTTAATGCTTCATTAAATGAAAGGGGATTATGTATTAGATTATAATACATCTCAGTTAAATCATCAGCGACAGATAATGCTGTTTCTCGTAACTGCAGTTTATGTTCGTCTATATAAGATTCTGCGACTATTATCGACTGATCAAGCACAGCAGAAATCTTTTTATCGAACCAAGATTGAATGCCAAAATTAAAAAAATATGCTGAAAAGACTGAAACAATAATGGTTGGGATTGTAGCAATTAAGCTAAAGGCAATAATGATACGATTTTGTAATTTCGAAGACGTCTCCCTTTCACCTTTATCAATAAAATCTCGTAAAAATTTACGAGCTAATAAAATGCCTAAAAGTAAGAATACAGCAAGATCTACTAATATAAGCCCTATAACTCTACTTGGGTCTGGACCAAGAGATTTCGACTCAATTGAAATCACATAATAAGTCGAGCAAGCCAATATAATGGCTACAATTATTAGAACAAATATTAATTTACCGCTACTACAATATTTTTTAAGATCTCGATAAAAGTAATTCAACATTTTTATTATTCAAAATCATTTGAGTATGCTAGGTTCTGTTGACAAAAATTATAGTTAGGCAAGAGGAATAAAAAGTTGCCATAGTAAGAAGAAATGGTAGTTTCTAGTTATCAAAAAAAGGAACTACCAATATGAAGTATTACATAGAAGAACAAGCATGGGAAGTAATTTCATCATTTTTTAAGGAAAGAAATGGTATACACAACAAGAATGAAGAAAAAATGAGACATTTTATTGAAGCAATATGGCACCGTCAAGTTAAGTAAAATAGTATCAAAAAGAGCTATATTTTTGGCACCGTCAAGTTAAGAGAAATGTAAATTAAGTATTGAGCAAATGTAGGGAATAATTTATAGATTATCAGTGACAATTGTTACCTAAATTTCAGTGCTATGTGTATTATACTAATTGCAATAATGAACACGGTGTTATAAAATGGGTTTTTAACTGATAAATAGGTACTCAAATAGCTAGGTTAATATTACCGCAAGGTTTTGAAGGTCATGATTTTATAAAAATGATAAAACATGAGCCGCATGGTCGAAATCGTATACGTTTATTGGCGATGTATCACCTTCAATTAGGCAAATCTTTTAAAGCCATATCTGAAATAGTGAAGTCACACTGGAAAACTGTGCAATCATGGCTCAGAAGGGCACCGTCAAGTTAAGTAAAATAGTATCAAAAAGAGCTATATTTTTAGATTTCAGGCAGCAAGAAGTCTTTGAGTGGCTTCGTCCCAAATGGATTTAGCTGATGCAAATGCAATTCTTTGCTCAATTGCTGTTTTACTATATCTTCCAACATTTACGGCAAATATATTTCTGACTTTTCCCATCAGTGATAATTTACAGTGGGCTGAATTAGGATGCTTAAATTTAATTAATATCTTCTCGTTGCGCCTAGTTGGTTGATGAGCATTCTCAACACGATTATTTAGTCTTTTATGAGTGCGATGCTCAGTTTTAGGGCACATAAGCTTAATCGGCTTAATGTAACTTCTGAGCTTATCAGTAACAATTACTCTTGGAGCTGGATAATGACCCAATAATTTTGATAAAAAACGAATAGCTGATTTTTTGTTACGACGCTTCTGCAGTAATACTTCTAATTCATGCCCCTCAGAGTCAACAGCTCTCCATAATATCAATACCTCGACTTTAATCTTAATATTCATCTCATCTAAATGCCATTTATCAGTTGGTTTCCTCTCTCGCTTTCTGATAACATCTTGAAAATAAACCGCAAATTTATTGCACCAAAATCTTACTGTCTCATGACTTAAAATAATACCTCGATAGGCCATCTGTTCTTGTACATCTCTGTAACTATTATTGACTCGATGATATAACCATACTGCATGGCTAATAATGATTACTGGAAAACGATGTCTCTTTGGGGATTGAATAATACACATAGCACTGAAATTTAGGTAACAATTGTCACTGATAATCTATAAATTATTCCCTACATTTGCTCAATACTTAATTTACATTTCTCTTAACTTAACGGTGCCCAAAGAAGCGGTGCCCCTAGGAAGATTAACAGTATACAAGAGTCTGCTATTTTTGATAAAATCAATACGCTCAGTGAAAGTAAAACTGGTGGGTATATAACTGGAAAGGAGCTACATATCATGTTAGTTGAGGAATATGGTGCTAAATGTGCTTTAAAAACAGTCTACAATACTATGCACCGCCTTGGTTTGAGCTGGATTACTTCTCGTTCAATGCATCCAAAATCAAATCAAGAGACTCAAAATAGATATAAAAAAACTTTCCAGACATGTTAACAAAATTATTAGCACAAAATATCGATAGATGTAAAGTTGATATATGGTCTCAGGATGAAACTAGAGTTGGGCAACAAGGTATCTTAACTCGTATATGGGCTAAGCGTGGCACTAGACCCCGTAAAGTTCGGCAACAGCAATTTATTTCAACATATATTTACGGAGCTGCTTGCCATGAGACAGGAGAAGCTTGTGCATTAATTTTACCATATGCAAACACACAGGCAATGAATAAATTCTTAGAAGAGCTTTCTCGCAGTATTCAAGGCAACCGACATATAGCTTTACTAACGGATAATGCAGGTTGGCACACAGCCAAAAAACTAACTGTGCCAAGCAATATCACTTTGATACCGCTTCCGCCCTATGCACCGGAACTTAATGCAATGGAACAAGTTTGGGAATGGATTAAAAATCATTTCTTGTCTAACCAATGTTATGGTGTATATGAAGATATCGTTACTATGGCTTGTTACGCTTGGAATCAACTTGCTCATAATGTAGATTTAGTAAAATCAATTATGTATAGAGATTGGATAAATACACCGTGTTAATTATTGCAATTGGTATAAGTACATTAATCTTAATGCGATATAAAACTTGTTTAACAAATTATATCATTTGGAAAATCTGTCTTATTTATAAATTAATAATTTGATCTTGACAGGGTAATAGTTTTTATTAATATTACAGGTATATTCGATGCTTTTGAAGAATTGCCTTCGTAAATACTTGCGAATTCTTGATAGTAAAGTACTATATAATAATCTAAATTAATAATTAAAGTAACAGTGTGCATTTTATGTTATACGAGGATGTTGATAATTTACACAATATCACTGATATTATTAGTACTAAATTGCAAGAGAATTCTATAGTAGCGAAGATATCTTGCAGATTAAAAGACCCTTATTCTATCGTAAAGAAATTGGTAAGAAAAGGTATTGGTTTTTATCAATTAACTGACCTCATTGCTTTTAGAATTATAGTTGATACGCTAGAAGACTGTTATAAAGTACTGGATATTATTAATGATATATATCCTAGTAAGCATGAAAAATATAAAGACTATATTGTTAATCCCAAAGATAATGGCTATAGTTCCTTGCATATTGTGACTACTATTGGTATATCTAGACGTAATGTGGAAATACAAGTACGGACTAGTCAAATGCATGATATAGCAGAGTTTGGCATCGCTAATCATGGTGAATATAAAGAAGCACAAGAAGCAAGGATAAAAAAATTATTTTCTCCAGAATTACTTAATATAATTGTTCTGCACATCGGACTAAATAATTTATATAAACTTTTTGAACAATTTAATTGGACTATGTCTGAACTGGTTGCTTACGAACAAGAAATTAAAAATTTTTGGGATAATTTTCAAGATAACTTGCAAACAATACAAGAGCAATTTATAAAAAAAATAAATAATGTAGAACCGTTAGAGAGAAATTTTGTCTAACTAATCCAAGGTTGGCGGTTGGCTAACCCTATAAATATTTGTGGGTAATAGTAAACTCTACTATCTAGAATAACGTCCATAACTGTCGAAAGTTAGTAAATAAATACATCTTCTCTATACGTCTATTAGCAAGGAGGGTTGTAAGACCGACGGAGCAATCCAGTAACATAATTTATCTATAGGTTGTTTCCCAGATTGCTTCGCTTACGCTCGCTAATAGACGCTGTGGTATACTGCTCGTAAATGAAGAGTTGGTAGACGATAGTATAACTTCAAGAAGAGCTAGGAGTGTCAAAGTCGAGCAACGGAGCGTACATTAGTACGTGAGCAGCGGAGATCTTTAGACACGACAACGCCAATTCTTGAAGTTCACCGAGTATATAGGTATTTATAAACTTTCAACAGTTGTGGGATAACATCAGAGTTGGTCATGCCAATCATTATAAAACTTGCCTAAATCAAGTCTTATTCTTTTCGATCGCTCAGCAGTGATTATAGAATATATTGTTTCAAGAGTGGTATCAAAATCATCGTTAATAACCACGTAATCATATTGTTTGGCATAATACACTTCTTTAGTAGCCAATTTCACACGCAACTTTATTGATTCTTTACTATCTTGCCCTCTATTTTTAACTCGTTGTTGCAAAATACTAAGACTCGGTGGCAAAATAAAAATTGTAATTACATTTTGCAAGGTTTTTTTTATTAGCTTTGTACCTTGCCAATCTATATCAAACAAAACATCTAACCCTTGACTTAGTAAGTCTTCTACAACTTTTTTAGGTGTTCCATAATAATTATTGTAAATATTTGCATATTCAAGCAATGCATCTTGCTCAATTAATTTATTAAATTCCTCTTTGGTCTTGAAATAGTAACTTACTCCATCAACTTCATCTGTTCTTGGCCTTCTAGTAGTTGCAGAAATGGATAATCTAAGATTCCTGTCGATTTTTAAAACTGCTTTAGCTAAGCTAGATTTACCAGTAGCCGAGGGCGAAGACAAAATAATAGCTAATCCTTTACTTCTAAGAGATAGTAGCATTCTTGGTGAAACCTTTATATAGCAATAGAATTTTATCTTTTAATATTAATTTTTGTTTCTTTAACTGCCTGACTTTAGTATTATCTTGCAAATGCAAAAATCCGGTATTTATTAGTCTTTCTAAATCATTATGTTTTTTTTGTAAACTTTGTATGTGGCTCATGAGACTCATCTGCAAACTCCATAATCAGTTAAAAGCTTGGTTTTTTGTAAACCAAGCATCATTTTAATATAAGCAAATACACTTTGAAAGGAAAAAATATAGCTATGACTAGCGATAATAAAAAAAAATTGCTTGTGGCAATCTCTGGAGCTTCTGGAGCAATATATGGTATAAGGTTACTTGAGATTCTGAGGCAGATAAATATTGAGAGTCATCTAATTATTTCAAAATCTGCTCATCTTACCATATTACATGAGACGAATTATTCCATAGAACAAGTAAAAGATCTAGCAGATTACTGTTACAATCTTTCTGATATTGGTGCTAGGGTTTCTTGCGGTGCTTTTAGGACATTTGGTATGCTCATAGCTCCATGTAGCATGAGAACTCTTGCATCAATTGCTGGCAGTATTGAGAATAATTTAATCAGTAGAGCAGCAGGGGTTACACTAAAAGAACGAAGAAAACTGGTGTTGATGATAAGAGAGACTCCTTTACATCTAGGTCATTTAGAAAATATGTTAAAAGTAACGAATTATGGTGGGATAATTGCACCTCCAGTACCTGCTTTTTATAGTTTACCTAAAACCTTGGATGACATGATAAATTATTCAATTTCGCGGGTTCTTGATATTTTTGATATTAATACTGATTTAATAAAACGTTGGGATGGTATGCCTACAAAAATTTAAAATCTATTAGTGCTTGAAAAGGCACCGTCAAGTTAAGTAAAATAGTATCAAAAAGAGCTATATTTTTAGATTTCAGGCAGCAAGAAGTCTTTGAGTGGCTTCGTCCAAAATGGATTTAGCTGATGCAAATGCAATGCTTTGCTCAATTGCTGTTTTATACCAATTGCAATAATTAACACGGTGTATTTATCCATAGATAATCTCTATACATAATTGATTTTACTAAATCTACATTATGAGCAAGTTGATTCCAAGCGTAACAAGCCATAGTAACGATATCTTCATATACACCATAACATTGGTTAGACAAGAAATGATTTTTAATCCATTCCCAAACTTGTTCCATTGCATTAAGTTCCGGTGCATAGGGCGGAAGCGGTATCAAAGTGATATTGCTTGGCACAGTTAGTTTTTTGGCTGTGTGCCAACCTGCATTATCCGTTAGTAAAGCTATATGTCGGTTGCCTTGAATACTGCGAGAAAGCTCTTCTAAGAATTTATTCATTGCCTGTGTGTTTGCATATGGTAAAATTAATGCACAAGCTTCTCCTGTCTCATGGCAAGCAGCTCCGTAAATATATGTTGAAATAAATTGCTGTTGCCGAACTTTACGGGGTCTAGTGCCACGCTTAGCCCATATACGAGTTAAGCTACCTTGTTGCCCAACTCTAGTTTCATCCTGAGACCATATATCAACTTTACATCTATCGATATTTTTTGGTAATAATTTTGTTAACATGTCTGGAAAGTTTTTTTATATCTATTTTGAGTCTCTTGATTTGATTTTGGATGCATTGAACGAGAAGTAATCCAGCTAAAACCAAGGCGGTGCATAGTATTGTAGACTGTTTTTAAAGCACATTTAGCACCATATTCCTCAACTAACATGATATGTAGCTCTTTTCCAGTTATATACCCACCAGTTTTACTTTTACTGAGCGTATTGATTTTATCAAAAAGAGCAGATTCTTGTATAGTGTTAATCTTCCTAGGGGCACCGCTTCTTTGTGATTCAAATAATCCTTCAAAACCATGATTCCTAAATCTTCTGAGCGATGATTGCACGGTTTTCCAGTGTGACTTCACTATTTCAGATATGGCTTTAAAAGATTTGCCTAATTGAAGGTGATACATCGCCAATAAACGTATACGATTTCGACCATGCGGCTCATGTTTCATCATTTTTATAAAATCATGACCATGAAAACCTTGTGGTAATATTAACCTAGCCATTTGAGTACCTTTTATCAGTTAAAAACCCATCTTAGACCACTGCGTTAATTATTGCAATTGGTATAATTCTATAGACCAAGAACATTATCATTATGATGTGAGATTTTTATTAAAAACCGTTTGCAACGACTATTTTATAAAAAATTCTGAATCAAACGAATTACGATGGATAGAATTTGCTTCTAATTATCAAGAACTTGTGCTAGATAATTCAGTAGAAAGGATGATAAAAAAGTACAATCTTATGCTTTGAAGGGCACCGTCAAGTTAAGAGAAATGTAAATTAAGTATTGAGCAAATGTAGGGAATAATTTATAGATTATCAGTGACAATTGTTACCTAAATTTCAGTGCTATGTGTATTATTCAATCCCCAAAGAGACATCGTTTTCCAGTAAGCATTATTAGCCATGCAGTATGGTTATATCATCGATTCAATAATAGTTACAGAGATGTACAAGAACAGATGGCCTATCGAGGTATTATTTTAAGTCATGAGACAGTAAGATTTTGGTGCAATAAATTTGCGGTTTATTTTCAAGATGTTATCAGAAAGCGAGAGAGGAAACCAACTGATAAATGGCATTTAGATGAGATGAATATTAAGATTAAAGGCGAGGTATTGATATTATGGAGAGCTGTTGACTCTGAGGGGCATGAATTAGAAGTATTACTGCAGAAGCGTCGTAACAAAAAATCAGCTATTCGTTTTTTATCAAAATTATTGGGTCATTATCCAGCTCCAAGAGTAATTGTTACTGATAAGCTCAGAAGTTACATTAAGCCGATTAAGCTTATGTGCCCTAAAACTGAGCATCGCACTCATAAAAGACTAAATAATCGTGTTGAGAATGCTCATCAACCAACTAGGCGCAACGAGAAGATATTAATTAAATTTAAGCATCCTAATTCAGCCCACTGTAAATTATCACTGATGGGAAAAGTCAGAAATATATTTGCCGTAAATGTTGGAAGATATAGTAAAACAGCAATTGAGCAAAGAATTGCATTTGCATCAGCTAAATCCATTTGAGACGAAGCCACTCAAAGACTTCTTGCTGCCTGAAATCTAAAAATATAGCTCTTTTTGATACTATTTTACTTAACTTGACGGTGCCGTATTTTTTTATAGATAAATCATAAAAAAATACTAAATCTGCTTAGTGGCAAGATAATTGCTGTTATAATAGTCTATGTTTAAATATTTAAGTCTAAGTATTAGTTACATGATTAACATGTCCAAACTACCTAAACTACAAGTTTTACTAAAAAAACTACATAAATTGGTTGTATATTTTTTATATAAAAGAAATATTATTATTTTAATAGGCGATAAAGGTACATTTCTTTGTGCTTTAATACACGATAAAATTGTGGATACTTTATTTGTTCCTGCTGAAAACCAAGATAATTTAGACTCCTATAAAGAATTTTTTGGTAAATTCAAAAACTATTACGTTTTCTTCTTATTAAACGGTTCTGCATGTGAAGTACGCCATGATATAGTACCTGTACTACATTCAATAGTAAAAACCAATCCTGTAGAAAAGTTTATAGAGGAGTATTTTTCTATAGATGATATAGTTGCTTACAATGTCTATAACATAAATACCAAATATAGTGAGGTGTGGAATACCTTGCTGGTATCTACTCCTTATACCCCACCTTTAAGTAAGTTACTTGAGAATCTTTTGGCAAGTAAGAGGAAAAAGTTTGGTGGGATTTATTTTTTAGCTTTGGAATGGAAAACAATTATAGATAAAATTGTAAAAAATGTTGAAAATAATAAGTATAGTGAATATTTACAAATTTTTGTATGTATTTTAAGTACAAATGGTATTAAACTTGTTGTTAAACATCAAGGTAATATAATCTCAATTCAAACATTTGATTATCCAGCTGATAAGTCAGCCTTATATATTCAAGGTATAATTGAACAAGAAGTGGAAGATTGTTTGATATCTTGTAAAAGCTATATTGATAGTTTAACCCTTAAAGTTTGTATAATTCTTATAGTAGACCAAAGTCTAAAGTTGTTATTAGAACAATCCAGTTTTGGTGAACATCCAGTAATATGTAAGTCTAGCAGTGTATTAGGTGATAATAGCAAATTTTCAGATGCAATGGTTGTCAAGTTATTTAATGAACAAAAAAGCTTTCTAGCCTCTAACAAATATTTAGAATCCATAGCTAAACTCAATATTATCAGTTCTTTAATTTTCAAACCATTTATCACTATAATAATAGTATTGATATTTGCTGCATGTGTTATCAAAATTAAAACCGTAGCAAATTACAGAAAATTGGATCTTTTAAATTCACACTATTTTAGTGCTGAACAAGATTATTATAATGTTAAGCAAGCCTATCCATATATTCAAAATACCACTAATTTAGCTGATTTATACGTATTTGAAGCATTATTGCAAATCCCCGTACCAACGCCATTTGACTCGTTAGAAAAGTTTTTAACAAATTTACCACCTAATCTGCACCTAGAGGAGATTAAATGGCAAAGGTCGGATCTAGATAATACGTTATTATCATCTAATCAGTATATAAAAATCGAGATATTATTAAAATTTATCGTTAGTAATATGCTAGTTGAAGATGCTACTCAGCTCTTAAAACAAGAAATTGTAAATTTTAGTAAAATATTTAGCAATATGGATATTAATTTTACGATATTTACTGATCAAATATTAGAGTTACCTAATAGAGTAGTAATACCTGCTGAGGTTATTATTACTAAGAAAAAAGGATAAGAGATGCTTAAGAAAAAAGGATAAGAGATGCTTAAAAATTTTATTGTTCATCTAAAAAATGTTATATTCTTTAAGTTTATTATGTGTTGTCTGTGTATTTCTACTATTTTATGGTTGCTGCAAAGTATTAATAAAGATTATATGGAATCAATTGCCAAGAATCAAAATATAGAAGAATCTCTAGCTCAAGAAACGTTAAAGTTGTATTCTATAATAAATTCTAAACATAAAATACTAGAAACTTATGCAAGATATTCAAAACTATTATCTATTTCTGCTAGACAAAATTGTTTAGAACGAGCAAGGTTAATAACAACAATTGATAGTTTCTCAAAAAAATACAACTTAAATGAGCCTATTACTATATCAATTAAACAAGAATTCTTAAGTGGTATTAACCCAATGGTGGGAACAAAGCAGGATACTATAAGGATAAAGAATTATGATGTTTACATAAGATTTGCCACCAAAGATTTTGCAACTTTCTTGACAATTATAAGAGAAATCTATTCTTGTATGCCGGAGAATACTATTGTACTATCTATAGACATAAAGAAAGAAGATGTATTAGAACCTAAGGTTGTTTATAAACTATCAACAGAAAGAACACCTGATATGATATTTACAAAACTTAACATGCGTATAAGAGAAATAACGGCAAATAAGTAATTGTAATCTCAAGTAGTTATCGTATATTGTTTATAACAAAACTATTAATAAATCTTAGAGAAGTATATGAATATTGTTGTAAAAAAGTTAGTAAGAGTTATCATTATTTTAAATATTATTTTTATTGCAGAAGTGACGATGGCTAGTAACTCCTCATCAAAAGAAACAAAAGATTATATCGCTACTAGTCAATATTACCATAATTTGATATCCAGTAACGATATGGCAGAGCTTAATATGTTTTTAAGTTTATTACCCAAAGGAGGGGAGCTTCATCATCATTTTAGTGGAGCTATATATGCAGAAAATTATTTAGATCTTATTAATAAGGCTGGTTTTTGTATAGATAAAAATAGCTATCACGTGCAAAAAAATAAACCAAATAAACTAAATAAAACATGCCTTAGTATTACTGCTCTCCAAGATAATTATGATCTATATACCGCTCTTTTAAGTCGCTGGTCATATGGTAGATTCTTTTACGATCATAACTGTACTCAAGAAGATGGATTAAAACATTTCTTTAATGTTTTTGGATATGTAGGTCCAATAGAAGCAGTTGATGTCAAAAGTAGTTTGACCTTATTAAAAGTAAGAGCTAAATCAGAAAATATCCAATATATTGAAACTATATTGTTCTTAGCCCCAATTAGTGAAAATCCTGCACTTGATAAGGTTAATCAACTAACAAGTAATACAGATGATGCCACTATCAATAGTGTTTTAAGTCAGGCTGTTGATGTTTTAGATAAAGATAGCATTATACAAAATGAAATCGCTCAAAATTTACGTGAAATCGTATCTAACTCCAAAGATATTGATGATGATGATTTTAGTATGCGATTTCAACCATATGTAGTACGTTTCAACAACCCATCGCTGATATTTTCTGGATTATATTCAGCGTTTTTAATGGTAAAGAATAATACCAAATTTGTTGGAGTTAACATTGTTGGTAATGAGGCTCATCCTATTGCTTTACGTGATTATAAGTTGCATATGAAAATGTTTCGTTTCTTAAAACAAAGATTTCCTAATGTAAAATTGTCGCGCTGCACTCGGGAGAGCTTACTTTAGGCCAAGTTACTCCTGAAGAATTGAGTTATCATATTAATGAAATGATGCGGTTAATGTGGCAGAGGCAAACCGTATAGGACATGGTGTCGATATTATGCATGAATCTAACCCCTACCAATTAATCAATACATTATTAAACAAAAATATACTTGTAGAAATTAATTTGACTAGTAATGAAGCGTTACTAGGATTACAAGGTAACGATCATCCAGTGAGACTTTATATGCAGTATGGAGTACCAATTGCAATTTCTACTGATGATCCAGGGGTGTCACGTAATAATTTAACTGATGAATATTTACAATTTGTCACTCGCTATAAACCATCTTATGATAAGCTAAAAGAAATAGTGTCTAATAGTATTAAATATTCTTTCTTAACAGAAGATGAAAAAACTAAGCAAATTGACTTACTAAATAAAAAATTTATTTTTTTGAGGATACGATAGCTTCATTTGTAAAAAAACACTCTCATGTTAAAAAATAAAGAGCCAAAGACTAATGAACATCTTTAGCAGTATAAACATTTATATATGTAAAAAAAGAATAAGTGCAGAGTTATTTAATAATATAACAAAACATGCATGTTTAACACTTGCTAATATAATAGCTATTGATTACGAAATTAGACTTAAATCAACACCTGAGATTGATGTCCATATAAGTAATTGTATTGGTAAATTAAGAGTTTTTCTTGGTCAGAAAGTTATTACGGATGATAGTTTTTCAACAGTTTTAATGTTATTTTCAGTAGCAATATCTCCTGATGCAGTAGAATATCAAGATAGAGGTAATATTCTAAACAAATCAGAAGACATAATAATTGATACACTAATAAGTACAAATTTTGCTAAGGCAAATTCTGAAGAGAGGAAAGTAATAAAACAAGTGTTAAAAGATTTACTGGCAGCAAGGAATAGTTATGAATTAACAAATTTTATACAGCTTGAACCAGAAATATTTTGTACAACGGTAATGCGTGCGGTAAAAAAATATCAAAACCCAAAGGAAGTCAGCACTAATGCTAGATTAGAAATTAATAGAATATTAAATGTTGCAGTAAAACATAATAAGAAAATTGAAATATTTAAACAAGCAACCAGCAAAATTATAACTGCTATTTTTGTTTTAGCAGTTGGGGCTATCAGTGTTGCAACAGCTGGTGCCACATTTGCTTTTATGGTAGTACCAGCTTCTATTCTAGCAATAGAATATGCTCCCAAAATCGGCGAGAAAATTGGTGGGATGATTCTCAGTACTGATAAATCCATGAGAGCACAAGAACAAAAAATTACTACTCTAAAAACTAATTTATGGAAAAATAATAAGGAATTCTTGTCTCAACAGCGAGCAGTAGAGTCTAATGTATCCATGCAAAAATTAGATAGTCAAATAAAGTCGGTAGTCAATCTAAAATCTAACAAATTAAATATAATAAAAGATCAGCTATCGGATAACTTACCTAGTAAAAAGTCTTTACAAAATAACAAAAATAGCAAATCTTCAGGACAAATTAAACAAAGGTAACAATATGCTAGTAACTTGGATTCTCCTTATATTTGCAGGATTATTTGAGGTAGGTTTCTCTATATCGCTGAAGTTGTCAGAGGGTTTTACCAAAGTAAAACCCATTATAGCTTTTATTATTTTTTCTATATTGAGTTTTGTTTGTCTAAGTAAAACTCTAGATAAACTTCCTCTTGGTACTGCTTATCTTCTGTGGACTGGTATCGGAGCTGTAGGAACAGTAATAGTAGGGATGGTGTGTTTTAACGAGCCATACTCTGCCATGCGAGTTTTCTTTATTACGACTATGATAATTTCTATGATAGGGCTTAAGTTGTCTTAAACTTATGATCAGGCTTATTTATCCTAAATTTTGGCACACCAAGAACATTATAGCATATTTATTATTACCACTAAGTTGGTTATATCTTTTTGCTAGTTATTTAAGAAAAATAATTGCACGCCCTATAATATTTCCTTGTAAAGTAATTTGTGTCGGTAATATAAGCATTGGAGGTACTGGTAAAACTCAAATAGTGATCTTCCTTGCGAAAATGTTGAAGGCTATTAATATTGATTTTATAATTATTACTAAAGGTTATGGCAGTAAACTGAAAACGGTGTTGTTAGTTGAACCACATCATACAGCACTAGATGTTGGAGATGAAGCAGTAATGCTATTAAAATATGGTAAAGTCATAGCTAGCAAGAAAATTCAATATATACTGCCTTTTATACAGAAAATTAAGCCAAAGGTGGTTATAGTAGATGATGCAATGCAGAATCCTAATTTTTATAAGGATATTGTTATTCTGTCAGTTGATGCTGACAGGTTATTTGGCAACGAATTGTTAATTCCAGCCGGTCCTTTGCGTGAGTATCCTAAACAAGCTATTGAAAAAGCGGATATAGTCATTCTTGTCGGTTCGAGTAATGTTGCTCCTTTTTTCTTACATAAGGAGCTTCCCTTTTTTCAAGCCCAAATAGTTCCAACTATAGACATAGATAAAACAAAGAGATATTTTGCGTTTAGTGGTATAGGTAATCCTGAACGGTTTTTTTCTACATTAGAAAATTATGGATTACAGTTAGTTGGTAATAAAATTTTTCCAGACCATCATCAATATCGTGAAGAAGATTTAGACTATTTAAAAGAACAATCAGAAAAATCTAATGCTCTTCTAATAACAACTAGAAAAGATTACGTAAAAATATGTTATACTAACTTGTCAATAATATGTTGTGATGTACATTTATTACTAAATAATCAAAAATTATTAGCAGATTTAATATATGAAAAAATTCTTTAAAAATATTAAGTATTTGCTTGAGTATTTTTTCGTTTTAATAGTACTAAAGATATTAGGAACATTTGGTATCGACAAATCTGTACAAATTTGTCGGTATATAGCAAGGAAAATAGGTCCTCTATTGCCAGTCAATAAAATTGCAAAAGAAAATATTCAAAATATTTTTGGCAAGAATCAGACAAATGGTCTAAGCATGGAGACTCAAGTAACCATTGATCAAGTATGGGATAATTTTAGCAGTTTTATAGGAGAATTCCCATATGTTAATAATATGTCAGAGGAAGAATTATCTAGAAGGGTAGAAATAATCGGACTTGATAATATAATAGAATTTCAGAAATCACAGCAACCTTTCTTATTATTTACGGGGCATTTTGCTAATTGGGATTTTGCACTTAAAATTATAAATAAATTTTATCCTAAATTTGCTATTATCTATCGTAAATTAAATAATCCTTATATTGATAAGCTGATTAATGATAGGCGTAAAACTAGTGATATAAAGCTAATTCCAAAAGGAGAAAAGGGTGCAAGAGATCTCATATCTGCAATCAAATCAGGATACGCAATTGGCATGCTTGTAGATCAAAAAATGAATAATGGCATTGAAGTACCATTTTTAGACCGACCGGCCATGACTGCTCACGCAATTGCTAAAATTGCCTTACAATTCGGCTATCCGATTATACCATTACAAGTGGTTCGGACTAATAGTAATAACAGTTATTTTAAAGCTATTATCCATCCACCAATACAATTACAAAAAACTAATAATAGTAAAACAGATTGTTATAATATAATGTTTACCATTAACCAAATTTTAGGTAATTGGGTTAAAGAAAATCCAGGCCAATGGTTTTGGTTTCATAATAGATGGAAGAATAATAACTATGCCCCAAATGACAAAATCTGCAAATAATAACATGTAGCCGAAAATGTAAATTTAATAAGTACTGGCTAAAAGTTTTTTTGCAAAAAAAGTATGGCTAAAAACCATATAGTAATCAAACATATCCAAAGCCCACCTCTAATGTCATATGTACGCTTGATTAGGATTTTTAGAGCATCTTCAGTTTTTTTAGCTTCTCTTATACACTCTGATCTCATGGCAACTATGTAACCTGATATAGTCATAATCTTGCTATATAGTTGTTTTAGATCTTTATCATTAAAATCATTTTGCATAAAACCCTCTTACTATGATTGTAGGTAAAATATTCCTATTCATTATTAGATAGGGTAGTTGAGGTTGCATTTTTAAAAAGAAAGTTGCTAAATAAGCAAGAATAAATTTGATTACTGAACAAATATTGTATATATTCATAAGGCATTTCCTTTTATGATTGAGGTTTTGTGCTTAACTAACAATTTAGTATTATTTCGTTTTTATTCAACTTACCTATATTTGTAGTAGTTGAATTTATGTACTGAATAGTTTTAGTTTTTAAAGTTTATCTTACTAAATAATTCCTTTAGTAAGATAAACAACTTTACTGTGACAATTTTTTATTGTCAAGAAAAAACCGTTTTTCACGGATCAAATTTATAAAAAAAAATATTTACAATGGGCTGGATTGAAAATATAAAAGAATTCCTTAGGAATAAAATGGAAGAGAATCAACTAAAGGCAAGTGATCTTGCTGAACTTGCAGTCATTCCTACGACTACTATGAGAGGGATGTTGAGTAATCGACGTCCTGAAATAAAGAACATAATCAAACTTGCAAATTATTTTGACTGCTCTGTTGATGAAGTCCTAAATAGAAAGGGATTTGAGCCTCAAGAAAAACAAGAATATATGCAACTATCTCCAGAAGCATTAAGTGCTAATTTGAAGAGTTTTATCACCGAAAAGATGAATAAAAACAAAATGACTCAATACGAATTAGGAGTAGAAGTTAGTGATAGTCCAGACAGCATTCGAGCTTTTTTAAGAGAAGATGGTAATAAGCAAAAAATGCTAAGTACTGGAGCAGTTATAGCTATTGCTGATTATTTTAAAGTTTCTATTGATGAAATACTAGGTAGAACTTCGCAGCTTGGAAGAGAGAAGAAGGTAGACATATCTTTAGGTAACTTAAAAACATTGAGCCCTGAAGTTCTAAAAGCCGCTCAACTGATTGGGAAATCCATTGCAAGTGATATATCACCTAAAGCTCTGACTACAGATAATGTTGCTCCCAGCCATGTGAGTTCTTTAATTAAGAAATCGCCTAATAGTACCAGAGGAAGATAATTCTTTTTTATTGATAATAATTTAATGCAAGAACGTATTAGCAATATTAGGGGGCTTTTCGCTAAGTATAAAATAGATGCCTATATAGTACCGTCTAATGATCGATATTTTAGCGAGTATGTTCATGAAAGTGCTAAACGACTGCAATATATGACTAACTTTAGTGGGTCAAATGGTATTGTGGTGATCTGTAAAGATCAGGCGGTATTTTTTACAGATGGTCGTTATCTAGAACAAAGTAAGCGTGAACTAGAACCAAAAATTTTTGAGATTTTTGATATTAAAGATTTACCCTATTTTCCTTGGGATGATTATTTAGGTAATGATGGTATATTAGGATATGATGCGAAACTCTTCACTAATGTTAAGTTAAAAATATTTTCTAAAATAAAGCCTCGTTTACATAAAGTATCTAATAATTTAGTAGATCAAATTTGGCGTAATAGACCAGCAGAGCCATCATCAAAAATATGTATTTATGATGATAAGTTTGCTGGTCAATCGTATAGTGATAAAATTACCATGTGTCGTAATCTACTCACTAAATATTCTGCAGATACCATGATTGTTACTGCAGCAGATTCAATATGCTGGTTATTAAATCTCAGAGCAAGTGACATTCCATATTCACCATTGATGCTTGCTATTATAGTCCTAATCACTAAGAACCAACTATATTTATTTATTAATCCAAATAGGGTAGACCAAGATATTATACTTGCTCGTCCTCATGTAACTATCTTACCTTCTGCACAATTTGCTGATATATTGAGTCAAGCTAATAAAGTCCTAATTGACGAAAACTTCACTTCCAATTATATCATAGATTTGCTAAGCACTAAGATAATAGAAAAAATAAATGATCCTTGTCAATTAGCTAAAGCCCGTAAAAACGATATTGAAATTAACCATGCAATTAATTCCCATATTAAGGATGCGGTGGCACTATGCGAATTCTTTGCATATTTATTCGAACTACCAAATTTGCAAGATCAAACTGAATATGATTTAGGAGCAATATTAACAGAGTTTAGATTTAAGCAAGATCAATATGTTATGGATAGCTTCCCGACTATATGTGGCTTTAAGGAAAATAGTGCTATAATTCATTACCGAGCAACAAGCACGGGGGCAAAGAAAATCTTGGGTAAAGGTATATTATTAATTGATTCTGGTGGTCAATATAACGGTTGTACTACTGATGTAACTAGGACTTTTGCTATAGGTGGGTATCCTAACAAAGAACAAAAATTACGTTACACTCAAGTTCTTAAGGGGCATATTGCTTTGTCGATGATTAAGTTTCCAGTTAATCTTATTACTGGAGGTAATTTAGATGTGCTAGCTAGGCAGTTTTTATGGAGAGATGGACACGATTACCCACATGGTACAGGTCATGGTGTTGGTAGCTTCTTAAGTGTTCATGAAGGACCGCAAAATATTAGTTTACGCAGTAACATTATTCTAGAACCTAGTATGATTGTATCTAACGAGCCAGGTTATTATAAAACAAACGAATTTGGTATTAGAATAGAAAATCTGATGTATGTCAAAAATACTTCACAGGATGAAAATTATCTAGAGTTTGATACTCTCACCCTTGTTCCTTATGCAAAAGATTTAATAGATCGCAGAATGCTAAACGCAGATGAGATAAATTATATAAAACAATACTATCAAAAAATTAAACAACAAGTTTATCCTCTACTTTCAATTAGAGGACAGAAATGGTTAAGTAATCAATTACTTTTCTAGCTTGTTGATTTCTTCAATACTCAAACCGGTAATCTTGGCTATATACTCAGACGTCATATTTTCTTTAAGTAAAAGGCACCGTCAAGTTAAGTAAAATAGTATCAAAAAGAGCTATATTTTTAGATTTCAGGCAGCAAGAAGTCTTTGAGTGGCTTCGTCCAAAATGGATTTAGCTGATGCAAATGCAATTCTTTGCTCAATTGCTGTTTTTTACTATATCTTCCAACATTTACGGCAAATATATTTCTGACTTTTCCCATCAGTGATAATTTACAGTGGGCTGAATTAGGATGCTTAAATTTAATTAATATCTTCTCGTTGCGCCTAGTTGGTTGATGAGCATTCTCAACACGATTATTTAGTCTTTTATGAGTGCGATGCTCAGTTTTAGGGCACATAAGCTTAATCGGCTTAATGTAACTTCTGAGCTTATCAGTAACAATTACTCTTGGAGCTGGATAATGACCCAATCATTTTGATAAAAAACGAATAGCTGATTTTTTATTACGACGCTTCTGCAGTAATACTTCTAATTCATGCCCCTCAGAGTCAACAGCTCTCCATAATATCAATACCTCGACTTGAATCTTAATATTCATCTCATCTAAATGCCATTTATCAGTTGGTTTCCTCTCTCGCTTTCTGATAACATCTTGAAAATAAACCGCAAATTTATTGCACCAAAATCTTACTGTCTCATGACTTAAAATAATACCTCGATAGGCCATTTGTTCTTGTACATCTCTGTAACTATTATTGAATCGATGATATAACCATACTGCATGGCTAATAATGCTTACTGGAAAACGATGTCTCTTTGGGGATTGAATAATACACATAGCACTGAAATTTAGGTAACAATTGTCACTGATAATCTATAAATTATTCCCTACATTTGCTCAATACTTAATTTACATTTCTCTTAACTTGACGGTGCCTATATGCATTTTCCAGTTAGCAATAATAAGTTTTTTCATAAAAATCGCTTGCAGATATTAGTGTACAGAACTATTGTAGTATACTACAAAAACTTGCAGAAGAAATTTATAATTTATGTTAAATAATATTAGAAACACTGCTGATAGTTTTGTAATGCGTGTTTTACTTGGAATGATTGCCTTTGCATTTGTTGGATGGGGAATTAAAGATGTATTACAGACTACCAATAATTTTGATTTGATTACATTTTCTGATGCAAAAACTATTAGTGAAGAAGATTTTCTAAAAGCAAAAGCCGAACAAATTCGTGTTATTCAAAAACAAACTGGAACACATCTTAGTGAAGAAGATATAAAGCAGTTGAATATTGATAATTTTATTATTAAAAAACTTATCAATAATCGCATTATGAATTATTTAGTACACTATTATAATCTAGATATAACTGATGATACTGTGATTCAGTTTATTAAAGAATCCGCTAATTTTAAGAATGAGCAAGGTCTATTTGACATAGCACTCTTTAAAGGTTTTTTAAAAAACTCTTATATTAATGAGGAGGACTATGTATTTGATGTTAAAGAACATACCTTAAAGAATACTCTAATTAGTATTTTTATAGAATCATTTCAAACACCAAAAATAATGGTCAAAAATATCGTAGACTATATGGCCGAAACAAGAGATGTCGACCTTGTACAAATTGACTTAAAAGCCCAACCTAAAGGTGCGTTTATGACTTATGCAACTCCGGTCGAGTTAGAAGAGCTATACAAGGAGAATCAAGAGTTATTTGAAATACCAGAAAAACGTAGCTTGTCTTATGTAAAAATATCAAGTGAAGTGTTAGGTAAGCAAATTCATAATAGCGATGCAGAATTATTAAAGTTGTATCAGGATAACCAAGAAGAATTTGCTAATAAAAAATTTAGCGAGGTACGAAAACAGGTTAATGAATTATTGCAACAACAAAAAATAGAAGAGCTGAAGCTACTGTTAGCAAAAAATCTAGAAGATGATGTGGCAGCTGGTTCAAGTTTAACAGAAATTGCCAAAAAATATGAATTACCAATACAGAATTTAGATTCTGTAAGTTATAAGGATTTAACTAATAATATACAAGATGAATTTCAAGAGTTGGCTAAGCCTGCGAGTGGCGAGCAGACTAGGCTTAGTCAAACCGTTGTTCCTACGCGAAGTCCCATCGTGCCACAACGCCAACACTTAAAAGGCGAATGGTATGTTGATCTTGGCAAAAATGCTGACAGTATTTTTGATCTTGCAGAAGGAGAATTATCATATCCAATGGAACTAACTGATACAGGAGCTTTTATATTGGTTGAGATTAAATCTATTCAGCCAAGTAAACTACAAGAATTCTCGGCAGTCAAGGATCAAGTATACGAACTATGGTATAAACAATATATTAGAAAGATAAATTTAGGAAACATAGAGAGTCTTGCTAAAGAATATAAACCTGGTAAAAGTAAAAAACCTCTAGATATTACTACCAACCAAGCTGCAACTTTTTCTAGGTATGAAGTTCATAATAATCAGCAATTACCAACAGAATTACTATCAGCAATTTTTAATGCTAACATTGATTCCAATACTCCAGTTTTTCAGTCACAAGATAGGGCGTATTTTGCTTACGTAAAATCAAAAAGAATTGATAAGATGAAAAGGCAAGAAATTCAGAAAAAAAATGAAGTAGATATTGCAGTAGCCATAAGAAACAATGCTATGGATGAGCTGATTAGCTATGCCATCAAGAAAAATAAAATGAAACAAAATAGTATGTGATCATGATATAAATTAGATAACTAATTTTAACTATATTGTTACTAAACCTTGCATATTAATATATATTAAGATTATAATATGTCATATTAATATAATTTTAATTATGTGTTTATTATGTCAAAAGATCGTACGCTATTAGTAAGGCTTTCTACCGCAAAACAATTACTTGAGAATAAAATTTATAAGACAGAACGAGCTATAAAGTTGTTTGCTACTGATAGTAGTGTTTATGAGATATTGAAGGCTGCTAATTTGGAGGAATGTTGTAATTTTGTAAAAACTACGGAAGATAGATCATCAGCTAGTCAGGAATTAAAAGCTAGTTTAAAAGGTCTGCATAGTCAACAATCTGTCTTATCAAAGTATAATACAGTTAATTGCAAAAAGTTTGAAGAACGTAGTGACCAAATACACACAATAATTCAAGCTAGAAAGTTACTTAAATGTATTGACCAACATGATTTTAAGGAAACACTGAAGATTGCTGGGTTGAGCTATATAATTAAGAAGGGTGCACCAGGAATAACTAGAATATGGATAACAGAAAATACTTTTTTTGAAAATTTGGATAAATATTTAGAAGTTAAACGGGAAGAATATAAGATAATACTAGAAGCACATCAAGCTGAATGTGGAGCAAGTACTCCAGCACTACCCCTATCAACTCTTCTTGAAGGATCAAGTAACTGTAATAATACGTATGTTACTAATAACAACCATCCAGCAGTAGCTTCTGCACCACCTAGTGTACTACCACTTAATCAACATTTATACCCACAATTATCTCCAAATATTACAACTACAGCCCATACAGTGCACTATCCGCCGAAAGTTCGTAAACATGCCCCACCACCTCCATATAGTGAAGCAGTGCATGATGTTTCAAGATCAGAATCTGATGAGAATAACCTAGAGTTTTCAGGTATTGTATATCATCATGATTAAGCTCAGCTTTGTGGTTATACCACAATTGTTGAAAGTTAAAAAACGGCACCGTCAAGTTAAGTAAAATAGTATCAAAAAGAGCTATATTTTTAGATTTCAGGCAGCAAGAAGCCTTTGAGTGGCTTCGTCCCAAATGGATTTAGCTGATGCAAATGCAATTCTTTGCTCAATTGCTGTTTTAGGCACCGTCAAGTTAAGAGGGCACCGTCAAGTTAAGTAAAATAGTATCAAAAAGAGCTATATTTTTAGATTTCAGGCAGCAAGAAGTCTTTGAGTGGCTTCGTCCAAAATGGATTTAGCTGATGCAAATGCAATTCTTTGCTCAATTGCTGTTTTACTATATCTTCCAACATTTACGGCAAATATATTTCTGACTTTTCCCATCAGTGATAATTTACAGTGGGCTGAATTAGGATGCTTAAATTTAATTAATATCTTCTCGTTGCGCCTAGTTGGTTGATGAGCATTCTCAACACGATTATTTAGTCTTTTATGAGTGCGATGCTCAGTTTTAGGGCACATAAGCTTAATCGGCTTAATGTAACTTCTGAGCTTATCAGTAACAATTACTCTTGGAGCTGGATAATGACCCAATAATTTTGATAAAAAACGAATAGCTGATTTTTTATTACGACGCTTCTGCAGTAATACTTCTAATTCATGCCCCTCAGAGTCAACAGCTCTCCATAATATAAATACCTCGCCTTTAATCTTAATATTCATCTCATCTAAATGCCATTTATCAGTTGGTTTTCTCTCTCGCTTTCTGATAACATCTTGAAAATAAACCGCAAATTTATTGCACCAAAATCTTACTGTCTCATGACTTAAAATAATACCTCGATAGGCCATCTGTTCTTGTACATCTCTGTAACTATTATTGAATCGATGATATAACCATACTGCATGGCTAATAATGATTACTGGAAAACGATGTCTCTTTGGGGATTGAATAATACACATAGCACTGAAATTTAGGTAACAATTGTTACTGATAATCTATAAATTATTCCCTACATTTGCTCAATACTTAATTTACATTTCTCTTAACTTGACGGTGCCTTAAAAATAGATTTTTTTGTAGGTCAAATTTCAGGAAATTTGTCTGAGAAGTTACATATGAAATTTTTAGTAAAGTAAGAAAATCCTGAAACCCTGATAGGGATTGGCGGGAGTGATGGGACTCGAACCCACGACCTTCTGCGTGACAGGCAGACGCTCTAACCAACTGAGCTACACCCCCTTTATCAGGCTTACTATGATATACTACTCGTAAATGAAGAGTTGATAGACGAAGATCAAAATTATGATAGTAGCAGGAGTCGAAGGGTCAAGGAGCGGAGAGTACATTTAGTACGTGGCTACCTACGATCCCTGAAGACAACAACGCAATTCTTGATTTTCATCGAGTATATATAGGTAAGCCGTAATATATATAAAGTCAACTCCCCTGTCAAGAACTCATCAGTAACTAATTGAACTTGATTGCTTATAGGCACCGTCAAGTTAAGAGAAATGTAAATTAAGTATTGAGCAAATGTAGGGAATAATTTATAGATTATCAGTGACAATTGTTACCTAAATTTCAGTGCTATGTGTATTATTCAATCCCCAAAGAGACATCGTTTTCCAGTAAGCATTATTAGGGCACCGTCAAGTTAAGAGAAATGTAAATTAAGTATTGAGCAAATGTAGGGAATAATTTATAGATTATCAGTAACAATTGTTACCTAAATTTCAGTGCTATGTGTATTATTCAATCCCCAAAGAGACATCGTTTTCCAGTAATCATTATTAGCCATGCAGTATGGTTATATCATCGATTCAATAATAGTTACAGAGATGTACAAGAACAGATGGCCTATCGAGGTATTATTTTAAGTCATGAGACAGTAAGATTTTGGTGCAATAAATTTGCGGTTTATTTTCAAGATGTTATCAGAAAGCGAGAGAGAAAACCAACTGATAAATGGCATTTAGATGAGATGAATATTAAGATTAAAGGCGAGGTATTTATATTATGGAGAGCTGTTGACTCTGAGGGGCATGAATTAGAAGTATTACTGCAGAAGCGTCGTAATAAAAAATCAGCTATTCGTTTTTTATCAAAATTATTGGGTCATGATCCAGCTCCAAGAGTAATTGTTACTGATAAGCTCAGAAGTTACATTAAGCCGATTAAGCTTATGTGCCCTAAAACTGAGCATCGCACTCATAAAAGACTAAATAATCGTGTTGAGAATGCTCATCAACCAACTAGGCGCAACGAGAAGATATTAATTAAATTTAAGCATCCTAATTCAGCCCACTGTAAATTATCACTGATGGGAAAAGTCAGAAATATATTTGCCGTAAATGTTGGAAGATATAGTAAAACAGCAATTGAGCAAAGAATTGCATTTGCATCAGCTAAATCCATTTTGGACGAAGCCACTCAAAGACTTCTTGCTGCCTGAAATCTAAAAATATAGCTCTTTTTGATACTATTTTACTTAACTTGACGGTGCCGCTTCGATCTTTGGTCGCGAGAACGCCAATTCTTGAAGTTCACCGAGTATATAAGGTGAAATAATCAGCAATTTCTTTAAATTATTAAGCCTTTTACTTGTGATTTCCATAGTTTTTTGTACAATTTACTGTTTTTTAGTAATTCCTCATGTTGTCCATCTTCAACTATGCTACCTTCATTAAAAACCAAAATTCTATCCATATTCAACAAAGTTGATAATCTATGAGCTATAACTAATACAGTTTTATTTTGCATTAAGTAATATAGAGAATCTTGTATCAACTCCTCAGTCTCAGTATCTAGACTACTTGTTGCTTCATCAAGAATTAATATTGGAGCATTCTTTAATATTGCCCGTGCTATTATTATTCTCTGCCTCTGACCACCTGACAAGTTATTACCCCTTTCACCACATAAGCTTTGGTATCCTTCTGTTAGGCTCTCAATAAATTCATGTATATGAGCTAGTTTTGCTGCCTCTATTATCTCTTCTAAGCTAGCATCTTTTTTTCCATATCTAATATTATCCATGACTGTCCTATGAAATAGGATTGGTTCTTGCGGTATTATACTAATATTTTCTCGTAAAGAATCTTGAGTTACATATCTAATATTTTGCCAATCAATTAGAATTTCTCCTTGGTCTATATCGTGCAACCGTGTAATAAGATTAATAAAAGTTGTTTTTCCTGAACCAGAAAACCCTACTAATCCGACCCTTTGTTGACTCAAAATTGTAACGGATTTATTCTCAAATAAATTATTATTATGGTAATATTTAAAACTAACATTTTTAAATATTATCTCACCTTTTGTAACCTTTAGAAGATGGGCATTCTCAATATCTTCTATAATATGAGGTTTCATTAATGATACACTTTGATTAAAAGAACCAAACTCTTCGAACATATCTCCTACTTCCTGCGTTAGATCCCAAATTTCACTACTAACCGTTATAGATAAAGTAAGTATCAACACGCAATCTCCTATAGTTATTTGCATTTGACTACGAAGTTGAGCTAGATAATAAACCATTATAAAAATCATTATAGAACAAGCTATGCCTAGTACAATACGTAGCTTAAACATAAAGAGTTGCATAATTTGTTCATTAACTACAGCATCATCTATCCTTACTTCTAGATTCTGGCGTTCAAATTTATGAGAAGTAAACATCCGTATTGCACCAATATTTGCAATTGCATCAACAATACTGCCGGCAACTATTGATTTGCTTCGTGCATAATTTACTGAATATTTGTTTATTGTACTTGAACAGATAACACTAGTCCCTACAAAAACACAAATATGTATAAGGAATATAGTAGCAAATATTTGATGTATCCAGTACATTGTTCCAAGAGCAAAAACAATTATAGCTAGTTTGTATAGAATTTTCTCTCCAAATAAAGACAAAACCATTTCAAAAGATCTAGCCCCTTCAGTAATACGATTGGTAATATGACCAGCAAGGTTTTCTTGAAAAAATCTATGATTATGGTACTGAGTGTAATTATACATTTCGTCTAATATCTGAGCTTTGATATATGGCATGGTTTTTAGATAAATATAATCATAAATTCGCCACATAGTATTTACACATACCCACCAAAATGCATATATTATTGCCCAAAACAACATGGAGGAAGGTAGGTCTTTAACTGTTTCATTAGAAAAAGACTCAATCAAATTTATAACTTTTTGTAGCAACACACTATCAATAGCTGGTATCATTCCCCGTATTATGCATAACACCCCTAAAATAGTTAGTTTAATTCTTCTTTTCTTTAAAAAATAGAAAAATAACCTTATTGCAGACTTTGAAAAATCAAAACCTTCTAACACAGCACACACCTCATTACAAAAAAAACTAATTAGACTAAATAACCTAAATTAATCTAACAACAAACTCTTGCCACCTTATTACTAAACTATTATAAAAACGTACAGAATATCTGAAGTTGTTTAGAATGAAAGAAAAAAACGTACCTATTTTGAATACCCCAACTAAGAAAACTACAAACTCATTAGATACTGATAATAATCCCTTTTTTAATGTTAGGTATATTTGTCAATCAACGACTCTAATTACTGAATCTATACAAAAAGGCTTTGATGTTGCACAGTTACCTAATGGAGATATTACAGTTACAGAAATTAAAACAGTAAATGTTCATTATCATTGGGATTCTTTTAAACAAAAATTTGTTAAAGTAAGCCAAAGTTAGCATTATACACTATAAATATATTATTTTTTTGCAAAATATACTTAGTGTATGTATAATATGTATATAATTAAGTGAATCGATTGTGTAATTAATTTATGGTAATAATATGCTACTTAAGAACATAGTAACCTTCATTGCTGTTACTTTATATTTTAGTCTATCAATATGTTTTGCAACTACCATGCCAAGTAATAACAATCCAGCAGCATCATTAGAAGCATCAGCTCCTACTGCATTAACTGCATCTGTTACAATACTAAATGCTTGGGCAAGACCTTCTGCTACTGTTAGCAAAAATAATAATTCTGCAATATATTTTGAGATTTTGAATGACTCTGACCTCGATTACAATTTGGTAAATATTTCTTCAGATATAGCTAACAAGGTTGAATTACATAAAAGTTTTGTTGATGAAAAAGGGGTTAGTAAAATGGTAAAACTTGATAAGCTAGTCATCCCAGCTAAAAGTAGTGCTATTTTACAACCGGGTGGTATGCATATTATGCTCTTGGATCTAAGAACTATACTAAAAGTTGGTGATAATTTTGATTTATCCTTATATTTCGATAATGGTCTTCAGAAAGTTGTTCAAGTAGAAGTAAAAACAAAGTAGTTAGTCGTTCTTATAATAGACCTCTTTCGAAACTTGCTTATGCTGAGGGATTTGCAGGAGACGCTTCACCTCGAACCGCAGCGTACTCTAATTCCGTTACGGATTCGAGTACCGCATCATTCCAAATCACCAGCAGAAGTAGAGTTTCGAAAGAGGTCTAATGAATGGATATTTGCCTTATATGCCAGCTATTGTTAACTCTAGTATCGGTAGTCTAGATGTCATCCTATGCTGGCAAAGCTTTCCTTGTTTGTTGTTCCCATTCTTTAGATCATCCGAGTATACTCTTTTGCTCCTACGAATTGTTTTTTGAAAATATCATGGATTCGCATGCTCATCATTCATTTTCAAATCCAATTCTTCAAATTATTTGAGTATATACGTGAATCTCCTACAGTTTTGCGAAACTAATTATTTAAATTAACCTGAATTCGATGTAACAAGTTACATCGAATTCAGTATTATATATAGAAACAATCAGGTGTAGAACCGCTTCAAGAGTGCATTTTTCCTTATAACAAAGCAAGTATCGATATAAGAATTATTAATTCTTATATCGCACTAAGGTTAAAGTAGAAGAATATATAAATATTTTAATGAGGATGCTCTGCTAATTAAAGCTGCTAATTAAAGTTTTAGTACTTTTAATTTTTAACTATATCATTTATATTCGGTAATTTAAACATAGTATGTGTAATTATATATGACCATTATGTCTGATAATTGGATAAGAAAAATGTGTATAGAACACGATATGATTGCACCTTTTACTGACACGCAGGTTAGATTGAATACTTCAGAGAGAATTATTTCTTATGGTTTATCTTCATACGGTTATGATGCAAGAGTCTCGAAGGAATTTAAAATATTTACTAATATTAATTCGGCAATAGTTGATCCAAAAAATTTTGATGAATATAGTTTAGTAGACAGAGAGGTTGATGTTTGTATTATTCCGCCAAACAGTTTTGCCTTAGCAAGAACAATTGAGTATTTTAAAATTCCAAGAGATGTGCTAGTTATCTGTGTTGGTAAATCAACCTATGCAAGATGTGGTATAATTGTTAACGTAACGCCGTTAGAACCGGAATGGGAAGGGCATGTAACATTAGAGTTTTCCAATACTACCCCACTGCCAGCAAGAATTTATGCTAATGAAGGAGCATGTCAATTTTTGTTTTTAAAAGGTGAACAAACTTGTAATATATCTTATGCCGATCGTTATGGGAAATATATGAAACAAAAAGGTGTTACCCTTCCAATAACTTAAAATTTAAAATGTAAAGGATTATATTATTATGAAAGATACTAACCAAAAAGAAATGCCTCATATCGCTGTTAATGCACAATACATAAAGGATTTATCTTTTGAAAATCCAGACGCTCCGAGAGCTTTAGTATCTTTGGAACGTAATCCACAAATTGACTTATTCCTAGACCTCAATATTTCTAATTTACCTGAAGAGAATTTTTATGAGGTAGAATTAAGTATAGAAGCTAAAGCAATGAGTGAAAAGCATAGACTATTTATAGTGGACTTAAAATATGCAGGGGTTTTTAATTTAATTAATATAGAGGAAGATCAACACCAAATAATACTAGCAATTCATTGTCCAGCAATGATTTTCCCATTTGCTAGAAAAATTATTGCTGATGTCACTCAGGATGGTGGTTTCCAACCATTGATGATTGACCCGATTGATTTTGGTGCTTTATATCATAAAAAAATGCAAGAAAATGATAATTAACCATTCACCTTACGTATAGCATTTAAAAAGGCACCGTCAAGTTAAGTAAAATAGTATCAAAAAGAGCTATATTTTTAGATTTCAGGCAGCAAGAAGTCTTTGAGTGGCTTCGTCCCAAATGGATTTAGCTGATGCAAATGCAATTCTTTGCTCAATTGCTGTTTTACTATATCTTCCAACATTTACGGCAAATATATTTCTGACTTTTCCCATCAGTGATAATTTACAGTGGGCTGAATTAGGATGCTTAAATTTAATTAATATCTTCTCGTTGCGCCTAGTTGGTTGATGAGCATTCTCAACACGATTATTTAGTCTTTTATGAGTGCGATGCTCAGTTTTAGGGCACATAAGCTTAATCGGCTTAATGTAACTTCTGAGCTTATCAGTAACAATTACTCTTGGAGCTGGATAATGACCCAATAATTTTGATAAAAAACGAATAGCTGATTTTTTGTTACGACGCTTCTGCAGTAATACTTCTAATTCATGCCCCTCAGAGTCAACAGCTCTCCATAATATCAATACCTCGACTTGAATCTTAATATTCATCTCATCTAAATGCCATTTATCAGTTGGTTTTCTCTCTCGCTTTCTGATAACATCTTGAAAATAAACCGCAAATTTATTGCACCAAAATCTTACTGTCTCATGACTTAAAATAATACCTCGATAGGCCATCTGTTCTTGTACATCTCTGTAACTATTATTGAATCGATGATATAACCATACTGCATGGCTAATAATGATTACTGGAAAACGATGTCTCTTTGGGGATTGAATAATACACATAGCACTGAAATTTAGGTAACAATTGTTACTGATAATCTATAAATTATTCCCTACATTTGCTCAATACTTAATTTACATTTCTCTTAACTTGACGGTGCCCTCCTAGCTCTTCTTGAAGTTATACTATCGTCTACCAACTCTTCATTTACAAGCAGTATACGTAAGGTGAGTGATTATTTATTACATGACTTATAGTTCTCGTACCATTTCCGATTATGGCATACACTCAACTATTGATTGCAATTTTTAAATTACTCTGCTAATTCATTTAAGATTTGGTATTGTAATACGTTATTATTTTGTGTATCATAACTTGAGTTCGATGTAAGACATCGGTTTAATAGCCTAGGGTGACATCACCCCTAATGAGGATAATTACTTGAGCCTAGTATTAATTTGCTACATCGATACTTAAGGTTATCATAAGAAATATTTTTAATCACTTGAAACTGAAGGAATTTAAAATGCAAGTATTCGTTGGAAAAGCTGCACCGGATTTTACAGCTAAAGCTATTATGCCTGATAATAGTATAGAATCTGAATTTAATCTTAAAAATTATGCTAAGGGTCATAAAGTTGTATTGTTTTTTTATCCCCTAGATTTTACTTTTGTTTGTCCATCAGAAATTATAGCCTTTAATAATAGATTAGGAGAATTTACTGAAAGAAATACAAAGTTAATAGCAATAAGCGTTGACTCGCATTTTTCTCATTTGGCTTGGAAGAATACTCCTTACAATAAAGGTGGTGTTGGCAATATCCAAATTCCTATGGTGGCAGATCTTAATAAAAATGCCTCACATAGTTATAATGTACTTCATGATGATGGAATATCACTGCGTGGTACTTTTGTTATTGATGAAGAATTCATAGTACGCCATTTGTCAGTTAATGATTTGCCAATTGGTAGAAATATTGATGAAGTAATAAGACTGATAGATGCCCTAGACTATAATGCAAAGCATGGTGAAGTATGTCCAGCTGGGTGGCATAAAGGTGATGAAGGTATTACCCCATCACATAAAGGAGTCGCAGATTACTTAGCTTCCAATGCAGAAAAATTATAGTATATAGAGTAGGTTTGCTGGATCAGTAGATGTCATTGCTAGCTACGAACACCAATGTACCGTATACCGTAGCTAGAGATGACATCGAGATTACCATA
Organism: Candidatus Tisiphia endosymbiont of Neophilaenus lineatus; assembly: GCF_964264975.1. NCBI lineage: Bacteria > Pseudomonadati > Pseudomonadota > Alphaproteobacteria > Rickettsiales > Rickettsiaceae > Candidatus Tisiphia > Candidatus Tisiphia endosymbiont of Neophilaenus lineatus. The sequence continues at coordinate 705,841 of NZ_OZ183649.1, forward strand.
TATGACACGCATAGGTTTATGCAGGTTTCTACCGCTAGTTGTAGCTTTTAAACTTCTCTAGTTAGAAATTAATTGTTTTTTTACTTAGTGGGGGAAAATTTTGTTATATACTGCAAATATCATCTAAGAGACTCCAATTTGGGATAAGAATTGACAAATTCTTATCTCGAATTCGCGTAAGGGATAATTTATATCAAAGTAAGCTTAATAGCCAAAGCAAGAGATTTGATACTTAAGGAGCTATTTTTGGATACTAACCGAGTATCTTATACAAAAGAAACAATTGATATTCTAAGACTAATTAGGAGTGAAAATGTTGGTCCAAGGACTTTTTGGAGTTTAATAAAGATATTTGGTAGTAGTAGTACTGCAATTGAAAATATACAAGAATTCTCACTGCGAGGTGGACGCTCTAAACCAGTAAAGGTATTTTCACAAAGTGAGGCAAGTTAAAGAACTTGAGCTTTTGGAAAAGAATAACGCCAAAATTATTACCTATAAGTCTTTAGAATATTCAAGGTTATTGTTAGAGATTTTTGATTGCCCGCCTATACTAAGTTATAAGGGCAATATCGGGTTATTATCACACGAAAGATGTTTAGCAATTGTTGGAGCAAGAAATGCTTCAGTAAATGGTCGTGCTTTTGCAGCTAGAATCGCTAAGGAATTGACGGACGCAGATTATATAATGGTTTCTGGACTTGCAAGAGGTATTGATACGGCAGTGCATCAAGTTAATATCTCTAAAACAATAGGAGTTATCGCTGGAGGAATTGATCATGTCTATCCCCTAGAAAATGTTAAATTATTCGAGCAAATTCAGCAAGAGGGGTTAATAATTGCTGAATTACCAATAGGTTCAAAACCTCTTGGACAACATTTCCCACAACGTAATCGATTGATTTCTGGTATATCTCTTGGAACGGTAGTAATTGAGGCAAGCCTAAAATCTGGATCATTAATAACAGCAAGGTTTGCTTTAGAACAGAATAGAGAAGTATTCGCAGTGCCAGGATTTCCGTTAGATCCTAGATGTCAGGGTACTAATAAACTTATCAAGGAAGGAGCATATATGGTGGAATCTACCCAAGATATAGTAACTAATCTACCACATGTTTCTAAGGTTGTCAGCAAATCTAAGGATGTGGCGAATGATTCAGCTGAGAATAACCAGTTTAAAGCGTTAGATATAAAATATGCTAACCCAATTACCAACGATATGCGTATGAAAGTTAAGGAGCTTTTATCTTCAACTCCTATAGATTTTGATTGTTTGCATCAAACGCAGCTACCTTTGCAGGTTATATATATGATGGCGTTAGGCAAAGCGGGTAAATTACAGTTGGTGAAAATCCAACCTACGTAAAGTTTAGCCAACAGCGTAGAACCAAATTTCACATATATGGAGGTAACGAATTATGTGAAGCTGAGAGGAGGGATGTAGTGGGTTGTAACGTAAGTGAAGGATATAAGCTCCGAAATATGCGATATCATAGAGGTTGACATGCTTCATTTCATGGAAAACAGGATGTGTAGTTGCGATAAGGCGAGCAACTATTGCTCTACCGGAGTCACAGACCATGACACGCTACAAGACGGAATTTACCTGAACCTCTAGGAGATCCATTGTATTCTTACGCAAGTGAGTACTTTAAAACAAGCTGTTAAGAGCAAGAATTAAAGTATGATACAATGGAAGTCGGACTGACTCATAGTATTCTGAGCATGGGAAAGCCATGTACATGGGGAAGGGGTCAGCAATATAGCGTTAGTGTAAGTACGCTTAATTCACTAATACACGGAGGTTAGAGAGTAGAATGGAAAGTAAACTTAAACTTATATCTGCTAAAGCTAAGGAAGATAAGAAGCTAAAATTTACAGCACTTGTGCATCATATAAATAAGGAGAATCTTATTAAATGTTACAAAGAGCTGAAAAGGAACAGAGCTTATGGCATAGATGAAGTAACGGTTGAAGAATATGGCAAGAATCTAGAGGAGCATGTAGAAAAGCTTGTGCAGAGATTAAAAGATAGAAGCTACAGGGCTAGTGCAGTTAGAATGGTATATATACCTAAAACTAACAGCAAAGAAAAGCGAGGGCTTGGTATTTCAACAGTTGAAGATAAAATAGTGCAATTAGCAGTAAAGAAATTGTTAGAAGCAATATATGAGCAAGATTTTCTAAAATGCTCTTACGGATTTCGACCTAACTTAAGCTGTCATTCAGCAATAAAAGCCTTAAATGAAGTGGTAATGAAAAAGCCAATTAATTATGTTGTAGAAGTAGATATTAGGAAATTTTTCGATAACATAAATCATTATTGGTTGCAAAGGTGTTTAGAAGAAAGAATATTAGACAAGAATTTTATGTGGCTAATAAGAAGACTTTTAAAAGCTGGAGCAACTAAGGATGGTGTTGTTAGTAGCAGTGATCAAGGTATACTGCAAGGCTCAGTAGCAAGTCCAATACTTGCAAATATTTACTTACATTATGTCTTAGATCTATGGTTTGAGAAAGTCTTTAAGTCAAAAGCTAAAGGCTATGTTGAGTTAATAAGATACTGTGATGATTATGTGGTGTGTTGTGAAAGTGCTAAAGATGCAGAAGAATTTTTAAACTTACTACAAGATAGGCTAAAAGGTTTTGGATTAAGCATATCAGAAGAGAAAACAAGGAAGGTTAAGTTTGGTAGACGACCTTGGCAACTAGCAAGTAAAAGGAAAGAGAAAGTGGAGACATTTAACTTTCTTGGTTTTACTCACTATTGTGGAAAAAGTAGGCAAGGATACTTTGTAATGGGTCATAAGACAATGAAGAGTAGCTTTGCAAGAAAACTAAAAGAAACTCAAGAATGGTTAAAGTCAATAAGATCGCAAATAGCTTTGAAAGAATGGTGGCCAACACTAAAATCAAAACTAACAGGACATTATAATTATGTTGGTATTAGCGGTAATTTTCAATCGATCTCTAAGTTTTACTATAGAACTGTACAAATGGTACATAAGTGGATAAACCGAAGAGGTAGTAGAAAAGTAAGCTATAAATGGTTTAAAAACTATTTGCAGTGGAATCCGCTACCAATGCCAAAAATAAAGTTTTCTTTATATGGTACTACTTCAAAGCAGAATAGCTATATTGAAGAGCCGTGTGTGGGAAAACCACAAGCACGGTTCTGTGAGGGCTATAATAGCAATGAAACTTTATTAATTAAAGGATGGTAAGAGCTATGATTTCTACTCGGCTAATACTGGAGCTAGAACTGGCTGGAAAAATAACTAGATATCCTGGCAACAAGATATCTTTAATTTATAAATAAATATGAAATTAGTAATAGTAGAATCGCCAGCAAAGGCGAAAACGATAAATAAATATCTAGATAATGGTTTTAAAGTTATTGCTTCGTTTGGGCATATTAGAGATTTACCATCTAAAAATGGTTCAGTTCTGCCAAATGAAGATTTTGCTATGAAATATATTATATCAGATAAAGCAGAAAAATATGTTGAAGCAATAACTAAAGATGCTGCCAAGGCTGAAATGGTTTATCTAGCAACAGATCGAGACCGAGAAGGAGAATCAATTGCTTGGCATGTTGCAGAAATAATAAAAGAAAGAAACTTGGTTAAATCTAGTGATTTCTTTAAAAGAGTAGCATTTGATGAAGTTACAAAAAAAGCTATTTTACATGCAATTGAAAACCCAAGAAAGATTGATATTGATTTGGTTAATGCTCAGCAAGCAAGGAGGGCTTTAGACTATTTGGTAGGATTTACTTTATCGCCGATATTATGGCGTAAATTGCCAGGATGTAGATCAGCCGGAAGAGTCCAGTCTGTAGCACTGAGACTTATTTGCGAACGAGAAGACGAAATTGAACGTTTTAAATCGCAAGAATATTGGGATATTAGTCTTAATATTCTTAATAGTAATAATGAACCGTTTTTAGTAAGATTAACTCATGTGAATGGTAAAAAATTAGAGAAATTCTCAATTACTAATGCACTAGCTGCCAATGATCTAGTCGAGAAAATAAAACTAAAGAATTTTCATGTTGCCTCTATAGAAAAAAAACAGCAAAAACGTCAACCGCAACCACCTTTTATTACCTCTTCGCTGCAGCAAGAGGCTGCAAGAAAATTAGGGTTTACTGCTAAGAAGACTATGCAAATTGCCCAAAAACTTTATGAAGGTATGGATATAGGTAATGAAACTATAGGTTTGATCACTTATATGAGAACGGACGGGACAACTCTTGCTAGTGAAGCTGTTGAGCAAATACGTCAGTTGATAGATAAGAATTTTGGGGATAAATATCTGCCAGCTAGCCAGAGAGTTTATAAATCTAAAGCTAAAAATGCCCAAGAAGCTCACGAAGCGATTAGACCAACTGATATTACCCTGCTACCAGAAAAGTTAAAGGATAAACTAGATAAAGATTTTTACAAGCTTTATAACCTAATTTGGAAGAGGACGGTAGCTTGCCAAATGGAAAATGTTATTATTGATTTGCTAGTAGCTCAGCTTGATACAGAAGATAAAGAATTTACATGCAGAGCAAATGGCTCAATTATTGCGTTTGATGGTTTTTATAAAATTTATCAAGAAGGTCTAGATAATGAAACAGAAGAAGAAAATAGGCTTCTACCACCGCTAAAAGAAGGAGAGAAATTAATTACAGATTCAGTGAATCCAGCACAACATTTCACTGATCCGCCACCAAGATATTCTGAAGCTAGTTTAGTAAAGAGGCTTGAGGAACTTGGTATTGGTCGCCCGTCTACTTATGCTTCGATTATATCAGTGTTGCAAGATAGAAAATATGTAGTTGTTGAGAAAAAACGATTCTTTCCAGAGGAATTAGGGCGTTTAGTTACAACATTTTTAACAGGTTTTTTTAAGAAATATGTGGAATATGATTTTACAGCTGATCTGGAAAATGATTTAGATGAGGTGGCAGAAGGTAAAATAGAATGGAAGTCTTTACTAAAAAAATTCTGGGATGGGTTTAATAACAATGTAGAAGTAGTTAGTGGAAAGAAAATATCTGATATAATTATTTATGTTGAAGAAGCCTTAGATTATCACTTATTTGGAGAAAAGTCAGAAAGTAATAAGTCAAGAATTTGCCCATCCTGCTCTACAGGTCAATTAGATCTGAAGCTTGGTAAGTTTGGAGCATTCTTAGCTTGTAGTAATTACCCAGAATGTACTTTCAAAAAACAAATTACCTCTAAAAATAGTGATGATATTGCTACTACTATGGAAGAGAACAAACTATTAGGAGTAAATAAGGATGGTTTTGATGTTTTTCTAAAGAAAGGCCCATATGGTTTATATGTACAGACTAGTGAGCAAGTTGCCAAGGGTGAAAAGCCAAAGCGTGCATCATTGCCACCTTCTATTGCCCAAAATGATGTCACTCTTGCTTTAGCTATGAGGTTGCTTGAGTTACCGGCTAAATTATGTTTGCATCCTGAATCTCAACAAGAGATTATACTTGGTATAGGTAGATATGGCCCGTATCTTAAATATCTTGATAGGTTTATTTCAATACCAAAAAGATACGATCCTTTTAACATAACAACAGAGATCGCTGTAGAAATAATTGAAGCTAGTAATAATAAGTTAAAGAATAAACAAGAGAAAGATAATGGCGAGCAGGTAATAGTTGCAAAAAAAACTTCTAAAAAGAATGCTACAGCAAAAAAAACAACAAAAAAGAAAAAAGTACAATAAGCGGTTAAGATAAAATTATGGGAAGGGTTATCACAAGATTCGCACCATCACCAACAGGTATGCTGCATATAGGTAATAGTAGAACAGCTCTTATAAATTGGTTATATACTAGAAAGCATAATGGCATATTCATTTTAAGGTTTGATGACACCGATCTTGAACGTAGCAAGCAACAATATAAAAATGCTATTGAACAGGATTTGAAATTTCTAGGACTTAACTGGGATCAAACTTTTTGTCAATCTAATAGGCTTGATAGGTATGAGGCGATAAAAACATTATTATTACAAAAAAATAAATTATATCCTTGTTTTGAGACTCAGGAAGAGCTTGAATTAAAGCGTAAATTACAATTATCTAGAGGACTCCCTCCTATATATGATCGTGCAGCTTTGAATTTAACTCAACAACAAATAAACGATTACATTAGCCAAGGAAGAAAACCACATTATCGATTTTTGGTATCGCATACCCCCATTATTTGGCAAGATATGATTAAGGGTGAAGTTAAATATGAAGGTAAGAATATTGGTGATCCGATAGTTATCAGAGAAGATAATAGTATGACTTATATGCTTTGTTCAGTTATTGATGATATTGATTATTCGATTACCCATATTATTCGAGGCGAGGATCATGTAACTAATACCGCAATTCAGATGCAAATGTTTGAAACTTTAGGGGTAGAGATACCAAATTTTGCTCATTTGAGTCTAGTTATTAGCCGAGATGAAAAAATATCTAAAAGAATAGGAGGATTTGAAATCGCTGCTCTAAGGGATGAAATTGGATTAGAACCAATGGCAATTAACAGTTTTTTTAGTTTAATTGGTTCGTCATCAAGTATTGTATCGTTTAAGAATTTAGATCAGCTAATAAAAGAGTTTGACATTAATAATTTTTCTAAAAGTCCAACAACTTATTTGCCGGAAGAATTAGAACGTCTGAATCATAAATTACTAATTAGCCTTAGTTTTGATGAAGTAAAAGATCGCTTAAGAGAGATTAAGGCTGAGCAAGTAACTGAACAGTTTTGGTTGGCAGTGAGAGCTAACTTGCAAAAATTATATGAAATAAAAGATTGGTGGAATATTTGTTACTCACCATCCAAAGTTGAAGGATTAGATAAAGATTTTTTAAAACAGGCAGCTATATTGTTACCAGACGAACCAATAACCCTCGATAGCTGGTGCATTTGGACTAAAAGGATTATGATCGTTACTGGTAAAAAAGGCAAGGAGGTATTTCTGCCTTTAAGACTTGCTATAACGGGAATGGCATCTGGACCGGAAATGTCAGTAATATTACCATTACTTCGCAGAGAGGAAATTATAAAAAGATTAAGTTGATTTTTTTGTTGATCTAAAAAAATAACCTGAAAGGCTATTAATCCCCATTCGCGTCTCACCTTCGAGATAAATATGAGCAAAAATTATGCTTCAAAGTAGTATTATTATGCGATGTGTGGGATGAAAATTTACATTAGACTTCTTTCGAAACTCTACTTCTACTGATGATTGTACGTCAAGCCGGTACTCGAATCCTCATGTACATTCAAGTACGCTGCGGTTCAAGGTGAAGTGTCTCCTTCAAATCTTTCAGTATAAGCGAGTTTCGAAAGAAGTCTATTTTAGTTACTGGCTACATATTGTCATTTTGCAGATTTTGTCATTTGGGGCATAGTTAAATCAAATAAATTGAACAAACTTTACCCTAGACTATCAAACCGATATCTTCTAACAAACTGTTCTAATAGTTTGTTTATATTTTTACATAATGCATAGCATTGTGTTTGCTGCTTACATAAAACTGAAATTAAAGTAAATTAGGGAACACCATAACCTCCTACCTTCCGAGTTTTAAAAGTAGTAACTGGCTTTTTGGATTCTTGCTTAATTTCAACAATTCTATCATGTAGGAATTTTTGTAAATTTACATCATCTTTAACATTAACATGTTCTCCTTTCTGTTGGTATCCCATTTTAGGAGAGCCATTTATACTTTCTTTCCTCTGTGCTGTCATTACTCTAACCGGCCCTACATTCGCTTCTTCTTCTCCTCCAAGAGCAATTTGTTGAACTTTTTCCATCCTTTTATCCGATTCAACCCGTACCAATTCATGTAATAGTTCTATCTTTTCTTGAGGAGTTGATAATTTGTCTAATTCTCCATTGATATGTTCTTTTTTTCCTGCAAGATCTTTTCCACGTAAATTTGCATATAAAGATTCTGCTAGTTTCGTAATATCCTTACTGATTTTCCGCACTGGAAATAATAGAGAGTGCCTAAGACTACTCACCGTCTTTTCCAAAGTGTCCTCTAAATGCTTTGGCATAGCTGGTTTGCTGGCTGTATATACCATACCATCGTTTGTTGGGAATTGCATGAGATCAACTTCAGGAGTTTTAACCTCTAATTTCACTTCTTCACTTTTGAGTTCATGAGAAGAGGAAACCACAGCTTCTTTTGTTCTATCCAACTCCTCAGTCTTCTGAGGGGAAGTTATAATACTGTCCACAGATAGTGGATCGATAGATTGTGAAATATCCACGCTATGTCCCTTGTTTTTGGCTACTTCTTGCATCATTGCTTTATATTTTTCTTGCGTTACTGGCAAGGTATAGATTTGTCCCCCATGTTCTATATACCCAACTGCATCAGAACCAATTCCATTAAACTTAACTGGACGTGGCGAGCTGACCTCGATTAGCTTACCATCATCATCATAGTGAGCCGTAAAATATACAGCCTTACTTGCAGCAATATTCCTGCCATGCTGATCCTTTACCGCTAGCGATAAATGCATTGGACCACCATCCTTAAGTTCTATCGGAAAATCTATCGTCCTATAATTTTTAATTTCTACTGTAGTACCATCACTTTTTTGCACTGTTTTAGGAGGATTTATTTGATGTGTTGCTTCTGTTAATGTAGCAATCTCGTGACCACTTGCATCTCCTACTATCTGCGTTTTAGTAGTAATACCATTGCCACTTTCTCCAACTCCATCCTTCCATTCCATAGGACTAAATCTATCTGTAAACTGGGTATGAACATTTTTGTAGCCGGCAATTTCTACTTGTTCTAAAGCTCTTTTTAACTCAGATCCTTTAAGAACTTCACTGATTTTCTCTTTGTTTTCTTCATTTTCACAGTACACACGAAATTTAGTTATATCTTCAATTGCTTCTAGTTCTACCATATTATTCTTTACTAGAGCTTCAACTATTAGCTCCCTCTGCTTGGTTAAGATTTGGTTTCTAATTGCTTGGGTTATAGGGTCAACATCTCGATCAGCAGCAGAAAAAGAAGGGGTACGGATAGCGTCAAGATAATGGTCTGCTAATTCTCTAGGATTTTCCTCAGCAGGATCTTGTAACACAAAAACGTCCTGAGCAAGTTCTTCTTGAGCAGGTTCTTCTCCTTTAGTAAAAGCAATGATTGCCTGCAACTTATCTTTATATCCTTGCCAACCATCAGGCATTTTCTCTTGCTGCATGGACTGTGCCAATTTGTCAGCTAGTTCCTGAAACACTATAGCTTTATTAAGTGTTAATTTATCTTGTTCAGTTAAATCATCTCTAGCCTTGTCCCCTATCTTTTTACCTTCATCAGCAGTAGTCTTGATTGTTTCAGCCAAGCCGTCTAATACATCATTTATTACAACAACCTTGTTTTTTTGTGGAATCGAATGATTTCCCGAAACTCTATTTGGAATTTCCAGTAGATAGTCAAATAGAGAATTAATGACCTGATTTTCAACGGGGCTATCTTTTACATTACTGTCTACTTTTTTTCTAGCTTCATCTATTTCAATCATCAAGTCTGTATAATAATCAAAATACTCTCTAGGATTTTTCTCTTTACTCATTTTTACCACCCTATTCTTAAATTCTAGCTATATTTGATGCTAGATAATATTCTTCTTTAAAGCAACTAATTTGTTTTTATTTTGTTTTATTTTTAAGGCAACTTCCTTAAAAAGGATAGTCCATCACTTTAATTATATCATAAATAATATTAGCACTAAGCATATACGCAATTATATCTTGACATTTTCTTTGCCTAGAGGCAAACTAAGCTTTAACAGGCAACAGTAATGGTAATTATGATCTTGATATTTATTTTAATGTTTTATGTTTTTACAATTAATAGGCACAGAGATAGTCAAAAGAGCTATAATCTTATCATACCATTATTTTATATTAATTTTTTAATAGCTAGTATCTATTTTTACTTACATGCTACTGACCACTTAAATATCTCTTTTTAATCTGTTCTGAAACCAGTTTCAAGCCAACCTACAATTATATATATTGCTATTGCTATTTTATGTATAGTAACAAATGTCATAGCCTTTATTTTCCAATTTTTTTATTATGAACCACCCTGCCCTTTATGTTTATTACAAAGATTCGGTTTTATTGCTATCGGACTTGGAGCACTACTTAGCATAATATATAATCCTTATTGGAAATATGATATGATTATATTCACCTCTAGTATTTATACGTTGATGGTAGGGCTTAGGCAGGTTTTGCTGCATATTTTACCCCATGATTTAGGATATGGTAATACTTTCCTTGGGTTACATTTTTATACATGGTCAGCAATAATTTCTTTTTCTTTAATCCTATTAATGTCTATAATTCCTATAATTAGCCTTATTCTAAGTAAATTTAGTATACTACAATTTTATCCTAGTTTTGTACCTACATTAATTGAGATTAGTTTGATAATTATCACTCTTGTTAATGTGTTTGCAACTTATTTTGAATGTGGTTTTGGCATGTGTCCTAGCGATCCTACAACTTACTTAGAATGGAAAAATTTACAGCAATTATTTAGTATTAGTTAAGCAATTTTAATTTATTAGATATACTCGGTGAACTTCAAGAATTGGCGTCGTCGTGTCTAAAGATCTCCGCTGCTCACGTACTAATGTACGCTCTGCTGCTCGACTTTGACACTCCTAGCTCTTCTTGAAGTTATACTATCGTCTACCAACTCTTCATTTACGAGCAGTATATACGTTTAAAAAAAATAACTATTCAAGCAGTTTAATTCTATTATTATAACAGAACATCATGAAAATTTTTAATAATAACCAATAAATGGAGGATAAAATGCCAAAAAGTTTTGTAGAACAATTAAAAAAAGGAGCAGCAAAATTAGCAGATAAGGTAGAACAAAAGGTAGATCAATTTGTTGATGCTGTACCAACTGATGATGAGATAATAGACAAACTCCGAGATGGATTAAAAAAAGTTAACTCTAAAGTTGCTCAAGTAAGCCCAGAAACTGCAAAAACTTTGCGGAAGATAGAAGAAAAAATAGGGGTTAAGCCAAGTCCACAAAATCTTGCTGAAATAGTTGATGACTTACATAATCTCAAAGATAATTTTATGAAAGATATGAAAACTCCAAAAGTTATCACTCAATTCGGTGATTTTTTAAAATCTACTGTCGCTTTAATAGGATCTATTGGTAAATCTCCAGCAGAGCGTGGAAAAGCTTATAATAACTTTACCAAATCTGCAGAAGCTCTAGGTAAAGCGATTAGCAAAGCATTCGAGGGGTCAAGAACACGTTGAAGATAAAATAATACTACCAAGGCAGATATTGATTCCCGCGTGGGTTCATTAGTGTCCGGAGGGCACCGTCAAGTTAAGAGAAATGTAAATTAAGTATTGAGCAAATGTAGGGAATAATTTATAGATTATCAGTGACAATTGTTACCTAAATTTCAGTGCTATGTGTATTATTCAATCCCCAAAGAGACATCGTTTTCCAGTAAGCATTATTAGCCATGCAGTATGGTTATATCATCGATTCAATAATAGTTACAGAGATGTACAAGAACAAATGGCCTATCGAGGTATTATTTTAAGTCATGAGACAGTAAGATTTTGGTGCAATAAATTTGCGGTTTATTTTCAAGATGTTATCAGAAAGCGAGAGAGGAAACCAACTGATAAATGGCATTTAGATGAGATGAATATTAAGATTAAAGGCGAGGTATTGATATTATGGAGAGCTGTTGACTCTGAGGGGCATGAATTAGAAGTATTACTGCAGAAGCGTCGTAATAAAAAATCAGCTATTCGTTTTTTATCAAAATTATTGGGTCATTATCCAGCTCCAAGAGTAATTGTTACTGATAAGCTCAGAAGTTACATTAAGCCGATTAAGCTTATGTGCCCTAAAACTGAGCATCGCACTCATAAAAGACTAAATAATCGTGTTGAGAATGCTCATCAACCAACTAGGCGCAACGAGAAGATATTAATTAAATTTAAGCATCCTAATTCAGCCCACTGTAAATTATCACTGATGGGAAAAGTCAGAAATATATTTGCCGTAAATGTTGGAAGATATAGTAAAACAGCAATTGAGCAAAGAATTACATTTGCATCAGCTAAATCCATTTGGGACGAAGCCACTCAAAGACTTCTTGCTGCCTGAAATCTAAAAATATAGCTCTTTTTGATACTATTTTACTTAACTTGATGGTAACATTCATTGTTATAATAATTTAATATTTCTCTACCTATTACAACTAACGATAGTATAATATTCTGGCTTAATCAAGTAATTTTTTATTGATATTGATAAGATTTTTTATTAAAATATCACTAATTAGGATAAATATTATTGCTAATAAAGCACTTATATCCCCAAATTGGGAGTATAAAGTTTCATATTCTAGCTTATTTGCTAATAAACTATCTATATAACCTACTTCATTGAGAGCTCGTTGTTGAATAATTCTGCCTACTGGATCTATTACGGCAGATATACCATTATTAGCCGTTCTAAGCATAGGAAGACCATTTTCTATACTACGCATACGACTAATCTGTAAATGTTGGTATGGACCAGAGGAATTTCCATACCATGTATCGTTAGTGGCATTAATAATCACATCTGAAAGTTTATTACTCGTTTGAACAAGGTTTGGAAAGATCGCTTCATAACAAATAAGCGGTTTTATGATTATATTAGGTGTATCAAGACTAACAAGTTGTCTACTCCCTTCAGTATAATCTAATAACCCAGGGGTTAATTTCTTCAAGGGTAATATCCATTTAAGAGGCATATATTCACCAAATGGTACTAAATGAGACTTATGATATTCAAATAATTTATCCCCTTCTTTTGTTAAAGCGTATAAGCTCGTGTAAATCTCAAAATCATCCCCTTTTTTACCATTATTTGTTATACCGCCAGTAATTAAAATTGCTTTTTTCCTTTCCAACATTTTTGATAGTTTCACTTTGATCGGTTTATAATCATACGGTACTACCATAGCGGCTTCTGACCATATAATTAGGTCTACGTCGCCCGGCTCTTTAGACAATGTGATATGAAGATTTAAATTTTTCCAAAATTCTTCAACATCCCATTTAGCAGTTTGTGGGATACTTGGCTGAACTAATCGAACTTTTACATTTGAGAAACTGGTAGGGTTGTTATGCAGCCTTAATAAACCATAGGAAGTTATCAGAGACATTATTAGCAATGAATTTGCTAATAATATTTTTAGTAGATTATATTGTTTAGTAAATAGGTGATAAAAACTTGTTGATATATATACTACAATAAAACTTAAACCGTATACTCCTATAATACTAGAAGGCTGGATAAGAGTATCAGAAAATGAAAAAGCGTATCCAAGCAAATTCCAAGGTAATCCGGTAAATATCCATGATCTTACCCATTCAAAAAATACCCAATAAAGGCAAAAGATAAACTGATACAAACCATGATTCTTTGCTAAAAACCCTAGACCGCAGGTTACAGAAATAAAACAAGCAAGAATAATTGGAAAGCCAAATAATGCCAGTGGTACTGCCCACCAAAATTCATCAATATATACAGTAACTCCTATACTAATCCAGTACATATTGACTAAAAAATGCCCAAAACCAAATATAAAGCCTAATATAGAGGCTTCTTTCCAGCTATTAGCAATTTGTACTTGATAACATAGCAGTGCCAAGGCAAATAATCCAGGTATAAAGAAAATTGGAGCAAAAACTAAACCACTAATCATACCTGAAATCAGGGTGAATATTTTGGATGAGAACATTAATGTTACTTTGATAAAAATTGTTTACAAAAATATACATCATGCTATTGTTTGGGCAAGGTTTTAATAAAAATAAGGAATATGTATGCAAGTTAAAGTTACTGCTTTGCTTGATGGTAAGAAAGGATTAATTACAGGTGTCGCTAATAATTTATCAATATCTTGGGCTATTGCTCAAATTGCCAAAGAACATGGTGCAAACTTAGCCCTTACCTATCAAGGAGAAGTGCTTGAGAAACGCGTTATACCACTTGCTGAAGAAATTAAGTGTGATTTCGTTGTTCCATGTGATGTAACAGATGAAGAATCACTTGATAATTTGTTTAAAATTATTGAGCAAAAGTGGGGTAAACTCGATTTTTTGGTTCATTCTATAGGTTTCTCTGACAGGAATGAATTAAAAGGCAGATACATAGATACCTCATTGTCTAACTTTCTTAATACCATGAATATATCATGTTATTCTCTAATTGCCTTGGCAAAACGTGCAGAACCTTTGATGAAAGACGGTGGTAGTATCCTTACCCTAACTTATTATGGCTCACAAAAAGTAGTTCCTAATTATAATGTCATGGGGCCTGCTAAAGCTGCGTTAGAATCTAGTGTAAAATATCTTGCAACTGATATGGGCTCAAATAACATCCGAGTAAATGCCATATCAGCTGGGCCTATAAAAACTCTAGCATCTAGTGGTATTAATGATTTCAAAACTATGTTAGCTCTCCATGAAGCTGCATCGCCGTTACGCAGAAACACTTCTCAGCGTAATGTTGCAGGGGCTGCATTATATTTGCTGAGTAACTTAGCAGAAGGAGTTACTGGTGAAATACATTATGTAGATTGTGGCTATAACACTACAGTAGGGATGGGTAAAGGTTCTAGTAATTGCCATTAACTATTGGTCGCGGGAACGCCAATTCTTGAAGTTCTACCTGAGTATATTCGGTTTCCTAAATCACTTTGATAAAGTTATCATCAGGAATCAATGGGGCACCGTCAAGTTAAGAGAAATGTAAATTAAGTATTGAGCAAATGTAGGGAATAATTTATAGATTATCAGTGACAATTGTTACCTAAATTTCAGTGCTATGTGTATTATTCAATCCCCAAAGAGACATCGTTTTCCAGTAAGCATTATTAGCCATGCAGTATGGTTATATCATCGATTCAATAATAGTTACAGAGATGTACAAGAACAGATGGCCTATCGAGGTATTATTTTAAGTCATGAGACAGTAAGATTTTGGTGCAATAAATTTGCGGTTTATTTTCAAGATGTTATCAGAAAGCGAGAGAGAAAACCAACTGATAAATGGCATTTAGATGAGATGAATATTAAGATTAAAGGCGAGGTATTTATATTATGGAGAGCTGTTGACTCTGAGGGGCATGAATTAGAAGTATTACTGCAGAAGCGTCGTAATAAAAAATCAGCTATTCGTTTTTTATCAAAATGATTGGGTCATTATCCAGCTCCAAGAGTAATTGTTACTGATAAGCTCAGAAGTTACATTAAGCCGATTAAGCTTATGTGCCCTAAAACTGAGCATCGCACTCATAAAAGACTAAATAATCGTGTTGAGAATGCTCATCAACCAACTAGGCGCAACGAGAAGATATTAATTAAATTTAAGCATCCTAATTCAGCCCACTGTAAATTATCACTGATGGGAAAAGTCAGAAATATATTTGCCGTAAATGTTGGAAGATATAGTAAAACAGCAATTGAGCAAAGAATTGCATTTGCATCAGCTAAATCCATTTGGGACGAAGCCACTCAAAGACTTCTTGCTGCCTGAAATCTAAAAATATAGCTCTTTTTGATACTATTTTACTTAACTTGACGGTGCCATTTTATCATTTTTTAAGGAAAGAAATGGTATACACAAAAGAATGAAGAAAAAATGAGACATTTTATTGAAGCAATATGGTTTATTGTTAGAACAGGTTGCCAATGGTGTCTTCTAGCTGATGATTATGGTTGTTGGTACAGTATTTATCGCAGATTTAAGAGATGGGTTAACAAAGGTATATGGGAGGATTTAATGGATTATGTTAAAGTAGATGCAGATATAATCAATTATGATTGATGCAACTATTGTGAGAGCACATGCTTGCTCATCTGGATATATCATACCAATTGCAATAATTAACACGGTGTATTTATCCAATCTCTATACATAATTGATTTTACTAAATCTACATTATGAGCAAGTTGATTCCAAGCGTAACAAGCCATAGTAACGATATCTTCATATACACCATAACATTGGTTAGACAAGAAATGATTTTTAATCCATTCCCAAACTTGTTCCATTGCATTAAGTTCCGGTGCATAGGGCGGAAGCGGTATCAAAGTGATATTGCTTGGCACAGTTAGTTTTTTGGCTGTGTGCCAACCTGCATTATCCGTTAGTAAAGCTATATGTCGGTTGCCTTGAATACTGCGAGAAAGCTCTTCTAAGAATTTAGACTAATTGCAATAATTAACACCGTGTTAATTATTGCAATTGGTATTATTTCAACATATATTTACGGAGCTGCTTGCCATGAGACAGGAGAAGCTTGTGCATTAATTTTACCATATGCAAACACACAGGCAATGAATAAATTCTTAGAAGAGCTTTCTCGCAGTATTCAAGGCAACCGACATATAGCTTTACTAACGGATAATGCAGGTTGGCACACAGCCAAAAAACTAACTGTGCCAAGCAATATCACTTTGATACCGCTTCCGCCCTATGCACCGGAACTTAATGCAATGGAACAAGTTTGGGAATGGATTAAAAATCATTTCTTGTCTAACCAATGTTATGGTGTATATGAAGATATCGTTACTATGGCTTGTTACGCTTGGAATCAACTTGCTCATAATGTAGATTTAGTAAAATCAATTATGTATAGAGATTGGATAAATACACCGTGTTCATTATTGCAATTGGTATAAGATAGTTACAACACAAGAACAAAAAGAAAAGCAAATACAGACTAACTTTGATCAGCCAACAGAGAGTAAATTAGAACTGTTAGATGAAGTTCTTCCTTCCCTAGGAGATTTAGACTACTCTTATGACATATTATAGGGATTATACTATTTTGCTTTAAAGAAAAGACAATAGCAAAACTTCTAGGACTCCTAGTATAATTTTCATCAAAACTAAGGATTATTTCTCCCATTTTTCTTAAAGCTTTGTACTAATCATTCTAGTTACAAACCTTTTTGATAGATGGTATACTGCTCGTAGGATCATCTGAATATACCACTAGAATCTTGGATAAATGACGACGCAATTTTTGGTTTTCTATTCTAGAGTATTATAGTATACTTCTGATGAGTTTTTTATCATTAGACCTCTTTCGAAACTATACTTCTGCTGGTGATTTGTACGTCGATGCGGTACTCGAATCCTCACGTACATTAGAGTACGCTGCGGTTCTGCGTTCCGCGTCTCCTTCAAATCCCTCAGCACAAGCGAGTTTCGAAAGAGGTCTATTCTATTCAATTTTTAGGTTCATAACAACCTATTTTGACTATCCAAGTTAGTAATACCTCCTCACGAAAGCAGGAACGTCCATATATGACATCCTAGGCTATTAAACCGATGTCTTACATCAACTGAGGTTATATACCTCCTACTTAAACTTGTACATTTGGTTAATTTATGAAGTCATATACTTTTAAAGAGCATTTTTTAGAGCTAAAGGCTAGGTTCTTACGAGTATTTGCTGCATTCATTATTGGTTTTATTATTTGTTATTGTTTCAGTAACGATATATATAACATTTTATTAGAGCCACTTGCAGAATTAGATCATGCTGATATAAGGAAAGTAATCTATACTGGTCTTACTGAAGCATTCTTTACTTATATAAAACTTGCAGCTTTTGTTTCTTTTGTCATGATTATGCCAATTATCGCTATAGAATGTTTTTTATTTATAAGACCTGGGTTATATTCAGGTGAGAAGAAATATGCAGCTTTTATTCTTTTTATGTCGCCTGTTTTGTTTTGGTGTGGGAGCATTTTTGTATTTTATTTTGTTATGCCGCGTGCATGGCAATTTTTTCTAAGCTTTGAAGATAATAATGCTATTATTCCACTAATTCTAGAAGCTAGAATTAGTGAATATTTAAACTTAGTAATTCAGTTAATTATTGCGTTTGGTATAGCTTTCCAATTACCAATTATTATGTTAATATTAAATTTATTAAAAATATTAACAGCAAAAGACTTAGTGGACAAAAGAAGATCGTCTATAGTAATTATTTTTATTATTGCTGGTATTTTAACTCCACCGGATGTACTTAGCCAATTTGCCCTTGCAATACCAATGCTTTTATTATATGAAACTTCAATTATTATGTGTAAATTTGTAGAAAATCGAGGAAGTTAAATGTTAGATATATGTTAGATATAAAGTGGATTAGGGAGAATAAGCAGGAATTTGATGATCTACTTATCAAAAGGGGAATTCCCCCAATGTCCGATAAAATTACTAAACTAGATGAAAGCAAACGCCAGCTAACTAATCTTATTCAGCAATTTCAGCATGCAAGAAGGAAGAAATCTAGGGATCTAGGCAACATGCCTAACAAATTTAGTAAAGAATTTGAAGAAATAAAGCGTGATGTGGACCACATAAATGAGAAACTGGAAGAACTGAATTTAAAATTAAATAGTAATCACCAGTTAAACGATATGTTGGAGGTATTGCCAAACCTTCCTGATCCCGACGTACCATATGGCACTGATGGCAGTATGAATAAACTGCTTAAAACAGTAGGAGACATTACAACAAAACTATCTCTTCCATTACCTAAGCAGCATTTTGAACTTGGTGAAAGTTTAGGAATGATGGATTTTGTACGTACTGCTAAAATGTCTGGTAGTAGGTTTGTGACTCTAAAGGGAGATTTAGCAAAGCTAGAACGTGCATTGATTAATTTTATGATTGATACACATACTCAAGAATTTGATTTTACTGAACTATCTCCTCCATCTTTGGTGCGACCAGCTGCTATGTATAATAGTGGTCAATTGCCAAAATTTGCAGAAGAGTCGTTTGAAACGGTGAATAATTACAGGTTAATTCCAACAGGTGAAGTACCTCTTGTTAATATGGTGACCGATACCATAATAGCTAGGGAAGAATTGCCTATACGTTATGTTGCTTACACACCCTGTTACAGATCAGAATCTGGAAGTAGTGGTAGAGATACTAGAGGTATGATACGTATGCACCAGTTTGGTAAAGTTGAGTTGGTTACAATAACTACTGCAGAAGAATCTCAGCGTGAACATGAATATATAACTAATGCAGCTGAAACCATTCTAAAAAAACTTGATCTACCATATAGAGTTATGTTGCTTTGTACTGGAGATATGGGATTTACTGCCAAAAAGACCTATGATTTGGAAGTATGGTTGCCTGGTCAAAATCTATACCGTGAGATTTCAAGTTGTTCTAATTGTGGAGATTTTCAGGCTAGAAGGATGAAAGCTAGATATAAAGAATTTGGTAGCAACGAAACCACTCTTGCCCATACTTTGAATGGTTCTGGTTTACCAATTGGTAGGACAATAATCGCAATTCTAGAAAATTACCAAAATGCAGATGGTTCAATAACAGTTCCAGATGTTTTGGTGAGTTACATGGGTGGGTTGGAGAGAATTCATACCACTAAAGAGTATAAATAACATGTATTTGATAGGTATCATTGGTGTTCAAAATAGCTAGCAACTCAAGAAAAGTTGATAAGGATTTATATAATAATTCTGCAGAGGATTTCATTCCAATTGCTTGTCATTATAATGAGAATACTTTGTTAACTAAGAATGGCGAACTACTCCAAACTATCCAAATAAATGGTATCAATGCAGAAAATATTAGCACTAAGTTATTCAATTTACGAGAAGTAGTGCGTAATGCGATTAAGAAAAATGTTCATAATAAAAATTTTGCATTTTGGATACATACTGTACGACGTAAGACAAACTTAGATGACCCAACTCCTTACAATAAATTGTTACCAGCTAATATTCACAATTTATGGCAACAAAAAAATTACTGGGATGATAAATTTGTTAATACCTTATATATCTCAATAATTTATGATTCTAATAACATTAAAGTTAAAGATATCAACTCTTTAATAACTTCTTTGTCTTTCGATAAACTTGTCAATTACCAAAATAACTATTTAGATAGTGTTTTTAAAATGCTAAATAGTACTGTTGACAAAATACTTTTGGATTTACAAGATTTTGGTGCAGTAAAGTTAGGAATAAGATTTGAAGGGGAAGAATCTTACTCTGATTTGATGTTTTTATATCGTAGAATAATTCATCTCAACGAAGAATATTGCTTAGTACCGATTGCAAATCTATCTAATGCTTTAGCCTCTAATCAATATGCAGTTGGTAACGATAAGATTGAAGTAATAAGTAGACATGATAAAAAGTTTGCATCCATTATTTCAATCAAGGAATATCAAGAAGTATCATCAGCTGCACTTGATGGATTCCTACAATTACCTGTGGAATTAATAGCAACAGAAATATTTTACTTCGTTGATAAAAAAGAAGTATCTAAAACATTTGAACAACAGGCATATATTTTACAAGTTAGTAAGGATACTAAACTTGCTGAAATTACAGGAATAGATAAGATAATGAACCTTGATGCTTCAATCCCGAACCAATTTTGTAAACAACAAATTTCTATTGCTATTATAGGGTCAGATTTGGAGAAATTGGATCAATCAATTGCCCAAGCATCTAAGGAACTTGCTAAAATTGGTATTGTCCATGTGCGGGAAGATATAAACTTAGAGCAAACATTTTGGGCACAGCTCCCAGGGAACTTTTCCTATGTTAGGAGGCTCGCTCCCACAATTATAGAAAATACCGCCGCTTTGGCCTCATTACATAATTTCCCGACCGGAAACCAAAATAACATATGGGGTAAAGCGGTGACTTTGCTTAGAACAGAAAAAGGAACTCCTTACTTTATGAATTTTCATGCTAAAAGTAATAATAGAGGAAATACTTGTATTTTTGGCACAGCTAATACTGGTAAGACTGTACTAATAAATTTTTTAATTTCTGAAGCAACTAAATACAAGCCAACAATATTATATCTTTCCAATAATAATAATTCAAAGATTTTTGTTGAATCAATTGAAGGGCAATGGTTTGAAAAGGAGAAGAACCTAATAAATCCATTTCTACTAGATGATACTCTAGAGTCAAGGCATTTCGTTATCGAATTTCTTAAGATAATTTGCAATCATTCTTTTTACCCTCTAACCAAAGCAGAATTAGCTTTTCTAGAAAACTTCGCTGATAAAATTTGGACTTTAGATAATAAAGATCGTAATTTTTCCTCCATTTTAAAAACAATGGACTTTTCTATAGAAGATGGAGATTTAATTAAACTAAGGTTAACTGATTATACAAAAGGAGGATTATATGATGGTATATTTGATAGTGATAAATTCCCTTTATCTGAAGGCGGCATAATCGGATTTAATTTGTATCCTTTTTCTGGGAAGTCTTTGACTGAACGTTTTTATCCAACAGATAGAAAACTTCTAGAAGATTTTTCAATAAATTTGACTAAACATAATAGTTTATGTGCAGGATTAATATATGCTTTTAATTATCACTTAACTATTATAGGGAAGAGTCCAAAAATATTAGCCATAGATAATCTAGATTCCTTATATAGACCGGAAAATTTTGATAACATATCACAAATGATTTCTGATAGATTGCTGAGTAATAATGGAATAATGGTTAGTAATTTTAATTTTAGTTATCTACAGTCAACAAAAACAAAGGTGCTACAGAATTGGTTGGATTTAATAGACACTAAAATAATTTTACCATCAGAAATAAAATCACAGTATTTAGAACAAATTTTAGGATTAAATGAATCAGAAATAAATAAATTATCGAAATTTACAATTGCTTCTAGAATGTTCTTAATAAATCAAAATAATCAATCTATTGCTTTGGAGTTAAGTATAGGAAGTTTAATTGGCATTATCAAGATTCTATCCTGTAGAACCGAGGAATTAAAAATATATCAAGAAATATTACAACAATATCCAGGACATCCTGATAATTGGATTAATCCTTTGTATATAGCATTAAATCATATTTAGTTGTAAGAGGAGTTTGGTGCTAAAAAAATATTATCTAGCATTTTTTTTGTTGATTTACTCTAGCAAGAGTTATTCTTCATTTTGGGATGGAGTTGCACAAGGTCTAAGTGATCCTTGCAATTGCGGGTATAGTGAGATAAATGAAACATGGAATGGAAGTATAAAACGAACAATAAAGCCAAATCCTATATGCCCACCATGGAATAGGCGGGATGGACGTGATACAGATAATTGCTTGGTTCAATTTAACCCTCCTGAGATATTTATTGGATTTTATCTTCAGCACTGTGCGGAACGTACACCAGAAAGCTCTTATTTTTCACCAAAGATTCGTATAAGAACTCAAAGTTGTAATGCAGTTGCATGCTGGAATCAATCCACTACTTTGAATTGGGATGGTGAATGCATAATATGGCCTGGGGCTTATGCCCTACCCTTACTCAGAATTTGTGCTAGGGTTGCTGTTCCTGCAGTTGCACCAACAGCCTTGAATAGTAAAGGAACGCCAGCAGACCCTGGTTATACACCTGGAAAACATTTGAATGATGTTGGCTTTACAGAAGATGATAAACCGATTATTGGAAGTGATGGAAAACCGATCGTTGGAGATGATGGAAAACCGTTTAATAGACCAAAGCTATGTGCATATAGTGATCCTGGCTTGGTAAACCTCGTCTCAGCTACCGGAGTTCACTTAGATCCGATGGACTGGAATCCAATAAGACAACCTCTTCATAAAACAGATGAGTTACACCCTTTTGCAAAAATTCTAAAGTTTTTAATAGACATTAAGTCTAGTATGAGTATATCAGTACTATTAGGTAAGTTATTAGACATGATTGCTTCTGACAATACACCGGGTCTTGATGTTATAAAAGAAATAGTTAAATGGATAGGATATATTTTTGAACAACAATGGATGTATGAGGTGGCAAAACAAATAGTAGAAGCACTTGGTGCACTAAATCGTTCTGTTGATGACTACCAATTTGGTTGCGTTGAATTACCATTAGGTCCTTTCCCACCACCATATTGCCCTAAATTAAAACAGTTCATTATTACTCCTACGACAAAGCTTGTATGCAGTAAAAAGAAAGGTAATTTATTTGTTCAATCTTCAAATGCACCATGTGTGGTGTCTAAATTAAGAAATAATTTTATTCATAATGTCGTACGTGTTAGTTTAGACAATCTTGTCCCTCTTTGTAGAAATAAAGAAAATCCACAAGAAACCGATAAATGTGTAGTAATAGATAATCTTGGTCCATTTTCTTCAGCCAAAGGAATTCATATTGCTACCATTCAACGCGATGCAATAAAAAAATGTTCAGCTCATGATAAAGAACGTTGTGTTAACACAAAAATTCCCTTTGAATGTACTATTGAGGATGGTTGCAAAGATGGCTTTAGGATAGTTTACGCACAAAAAGTAGGTGATCATTCTGCACCAAGTAGTTACTATGTTGATGATTTACCTGATTGTAATAGCGAAGAAGCAAATGGTAAGATTACTTGTCAAGAAATATGGGGCATAAATATTGGTGAGTTTATTGATGTTAGTCTTGCATTTCCTCCTATACAAGGTCAAGATCCTACAAGTTTACTACCGCTCAAAAAAACCTTTAAGCTCAGAGATAATGTCAGTGATAGGACTTTTGTTGCTTCAATTACTAGGAATACTATATTGGATACTACCTTAAATCCTAATCTTCGTCGTGATCCAAAATCTATTTGTGTAGCGGAAGGAGATAACTTGGTTGGTTGTGAAGACAGAGTAACAGATGGTTACCAAATCCTAACCTATCCATGTGGAGGACTTCCTGGAGTTACTTGCCATAATAATAGCTATTATAACCCTCAATTTATTGCGTCAATAGTGTCAGACGATAAAGGGAATACTGTTGATTCAACTAGTACTGTTATTACACCATTGTCGGTTACTCAGTCAATAGCAGGCGAGACAGAAGCAATAATAAATTTAGCAGGATTTAATTTTACTTCCTTCATGGCATATATTTCTAATACCCCCCCCACTATATATACTGCTATGCCATTTTCTGGCAAAAAATCTATGAATCCTTTAACGATATATGGTAATTATAAAGACGACAAGATCCCCTATGATGCTAAGACAGGAATTCCTACTACAGATGCTGTATATTTAAAGGGTCTTGAATATATAAATGGTAAATATATTCAAGGTGCAACGCATGGTTGTTTACAATTAAAAGATATAGACAAATGTATTCCTGGAGTAAATAATACTAACTGTGTACTAGCAAGACTACTTGAATCAGATACAGTTGATTGCTCAAAATTTAAGACAAAAAGTATGCAATACCTAGGTCTGCAAATCTGTCAGGATACTCATACTGGTTGTAACTCTGCGGAGACTATAGACGATCTTAAGACAAAGGGTATTACGATTTATAAATGTGATAACTCTATGTATTGTTATAAAAATAATCGTAAGCCAAATATTGAAGTATGTAAAGTGTCTATAGATAGTAATAATAGAATCGATCCTTCCCCGTCACTAGGTCCTACAATAAACATTGATGGGCAGCATTATACTGCTAAGTTTAATGAGCAAGGTATTCTTGTCGATAAGGATGGTATTTCTCTTGACAAAACTGCTGCAATCCGAGATAAAACCCCACAAGAATTAGGTTTTTGTACTTCAGTTCTTGCCCCTAAATGTCAAGCAATTACCACCCCAACTAATGACAGTGGTAATGCAACATGGTCTAGCACAGAAACAGATGATCCTGACACAAAAATAGGTGATTTGGCACTAGGTACTTGTAAGCCTGGTTGGGTATTAATTGATCCGAATAAACCGCTACAACGTTATTGTCTATCAAATATCGATACTAAAACAGTGGCCTTTGAAGCCTTACCGGACGGTGTTGGATGTAAAGAGAATACTGGTCTTAATTTCCAATATACAAGTGATAAAAAAGATTTCCCTGTTAACAATAACTACGATACTTTAACTAAGGTTGGAACCTTTATACTTGGTGGACCATACCGTTCTGCAGCACATACTTACGATACATTTTATTGCGTAAATTATGAGTTTGATATACCAAATACTAACATGCTAAACTCTTTCACCATAGGTGGTACTGGCTCATATTATGATGATTACATAATGATTAAAGTTAATAATCAGCTTATTCATACTGGTCCTGATAACTTTAACTCTATGGAATGTAGAAATTACAATGCTGACCGTACTCACTGTGATGTTTACATTTCTAGAAATGGCAAATTTGTAAAAGCATCCGACATAGGTAGAGCTAATAACCTAGCACAACTTAATCTTATGCCACATTTACAAAATGGTAAAAATAATATTAATACTTGTGTGGGAATAGTTGGTGGAGGAACTTTAAATGTTACTATTAAATATCAACTGAAATAACCTGAGTTTGATAAAGACATCAGGCTATCACCATTACTATTAGTCAACAGACCTCTTTCGAAACTCTACTTCTGCTGGTGATTTGGACAATGATGCGGTACTCGAATCCGTAACGGAATTAGAGTACGCGTTATGGTGTATATGAAGATATCGTTACTATGGCTTGTTACGCTTGGAATCAACTTGCTCATAATGTAGATTTAGTAAAATCAATTATGTATAGAGATTGGATAAATACACCGTGTTAATTATTGCAATTGGTATGATATGTTTGAATATTGCAAACAATATAACATGGATTTGTGGAGCAAGAACAATTAAACATTAAGGTTGCTGTTGACAGATCATCTTTAGGTTAAAGAATAGACTTTTAATTTTTAGTTGTAATTTTTAAATCACTATGATATTAATATTTGTAATTATTTTACTGGATTTTCCTCGTATGTTACTTTATAAATTTAATTTGCTTTTATTAAGCTGATTCTAGAAATGAACGTTATAGACAAAGAAAGAGCATTGCTTGCTGCAGTTAGCCAAATTGAAAAAAGTTACGGCAAAGGTTCTGTCATGAAACTCGGTCAACGTCCTGCTGTAAATGTTGAGGCAATACCAACAGGATCGCTAGGGCTTGACTTGGCACTCGGTATAGGTGGGTTACCCAAGGGAAGAATTATTGAAATTTTTGGGCCGGAAAGTTCGGGAAAGACCACTTTAACTCTACATATGATTGCTGAAGCACAGAAGAAAGGTGGTACTTGTGCTTTTATTGATGCAGAACATGCTTTAGACCCAGCATATGCCAAAAAACTTGGCATAAATATTGACGAGCTTATTATTTCTCAACCAGATACTGGAGAGCAGGCACTTGAAATAACTGATACTCTAGTACGCTCTGGAGCTATTGATATGGTCGTTATAGATAGTGTCGCTGCTCTTGTGCCTAAAGCAGAGATTGAAGGGGAAATGGGTGACTCTCATATGGGGTTACAAGCTAGATTAATGAGCCAAGCACTTAGAAAACTCACTGCATCAATTTCAAGAACTAATTGTATAATTATTTTTATTAACCAAATTAGAATGAAAATAGGAGTCATGTTTGGTAGTCCAGAAACTACCACAGGTGGTAATGCTTTAAAATTTTATGCCTCAGTAAGGCTAGATATTAGAAGAATTTCAACAATCAAGGATAAAGAAGATATAGTAGGAAGTCAAACTAAGATCAAAGTTGTTAAAAATAAAGTCTCCCCGCCGTTTAAAACGGCAGAGTTTGATATAACGTATGGTAGTGGTATTTCTAGAGAAAGCGAGATAATTGATCTTGGTGTTAAATTTGAAATAATAGAAAAATCGGGTTCTTGGTTTTCATATAATGACACTCGTATAGGTCAAGGTAGAGAAAATGTCAAGCATTACCTAAGAGAGCACCCTACTATCTGCTCTGAAATAGAACAACTAATTCGTCAAAAGTCTTCTGATAATACTAGTGTTACTTTTAATAGCGAAACGATAACTATAGAAGAGGAAGAATAGAAATGATAGATTTAACTGCTAAAAAATCTCTAATTACTGGAGCATCTGGGACAATTGGTGGTAGCATTGCTAAGCTATTCCACTCTCTTGGTAGTCATGTGATAATTAGTGGTAGTAACCAAGAGAAATTACAAGAACTTGCAAATAACTTAAAAGATAATTATACGATAGTACCATGTAATCTAGCAAATATTGATGAATGTACTAACTTGGTGTCTAGTCTTGAGCAAATCGACATTTTAGTTTGTAATGCCGGAATCACTAAAGATATGCTAGCAATAAAAATGTCCAATGAAATGTTTGATCAAGTTATAGATATAAACTTAAAAGCTAGCTTTATTCTAAATCGTGAAGCGATAAAGAAAATGATGAAAACTCGTTATGGTAGAATAATTAACATATCGTCTGTGGTTGCAGTTTCCGGCAATCCAGGACAGGCAAATTATTGTGCTTCCAAAGCTGGTTTGATCGGTATGACAAAGTCTCTAGCAATTGAGGTAGCAAGTAGGGGTATCACAATTAATGCAGTTGCTCCTGGTTTTATTAAATCAAACATGACTGATAAATTAAACAAAGCTCAAAAAGAGGCTATAATGCAAAAAATTCCTCTTAGAACTTTCGGAGAAGCTGAAGATGTTGCAAATGTAGTAGCTTTTCTAGCAAGTTACAAAGCTTCCTACATCACCGGTCAAACTATCCATGTTAATGGTGGAATGTTGATGATATAGTTGATGATATAATTGAAGAGGTGAAATTATGAAATGAAGTGATGCCTATTATACCTCCTTCGAAACTCTACTTCTGCTGGTGATTTGGACAATGATGCGGCACTCGAATTCGTAACAGAATCAGAGTACGCTGCGGTTCGAGGT
The DNA here is from genome assembly GCF_964264975.1 of Candidatus Tisiphia endosymbiont of Neophilaenus lineatus. Classification (NCBI taxonomy): domain Bacteria; kingdom Pseudomonadati; phylum Pseudomonadota; class Alphaproteobacteria; order Rickettsiales; family Rickettsiaceae; genus Candidatus Tisiphia; species Candidatus Tisiphia endosymbiont of Neophilaenus lineatus. The sequence goes on from NZ_OZ183649.1 coordinate 733,670, forward strand.
AAAGCGTCTCCTTCAAATCCCCTCAGCACAAGCGAGTTTCGAAAGGTCTATTCTTCCGCTTTCAAGGATATTCTCTTAGTAGGTAATTAAATTCTGCACCATATATAAAAATCATGTTAATAATATTAAAAAATATTAAAGTCACTATTATACTACCAAGTGAACCATATATTATACTTAATTGGTTATAATATATTATATAGGTAGATAATAAATATCCACTTATCACCCATAAAATTACCGTTAATAAAGCTCCAGGAACTACGTCTGTAAAATTTAATTTTGCATTAGGGATTATATAATATAGTGATGAGGAGGTAATAAATAATGAGCAGAAAATGATAACATATCGAAAAAGGGTTAAAGTGTGCTTATGTTCTTCTATCATTTGTAAAATTATTGGTAGTTTTGTTAATATTATTGGTACTATAATAAGAATAAGCATGGCAAAGGTAATGAATATACTGATTACTAAAAACTGTGCTATGCTAAGTAATCTTCGCCTTATGTAGGTGGGAGGAGATTTTATCTCATATACCCTATTTAAAATTGTTCTTAAACATTCCACAAAAGATGAAGCAGTCCAAATACTTCCCATTATTGCTAAGGTCATTAGGCTCTGAGGAGGAGTTTTCCCAAGTTCATTTATCCTAGTTTTTATTGAGTCAGTAGCCAGTTCTGGCATACTTTCAAGAAGAATAGTGATAAAATTCTTTCCAAGTTCTGATGCTCCAACAAAACTTGTTAGTGCTAACAAAAAAACTAAAAAAGGAAAGATTGTTAGGAGTACCATAAATGACATATACCCTGAATGTTCAACACCATCGTGTTCAATTGTTCTAAAGGCTGCCTGATATAGGCATTTTATAATTCTTTGCATCAAGTAACTTTCTTTTATTTTATATAATCATTCAAGTATATATATAAAATTCAACATTATCACTTATTTATATTAAGTATATTTTTTAAACCTCAATAGAACCTAAATTATTCTAGCCAGTTTTGTATTAAAATTTTTAATTTTAATACAAAACTGAAGTTTTAACATTCTGCAATAATTCTTTAAAAATCATAGTTATACCAATTGCAATAATGAACACGGTGTATTTATCCAATCTCTATACATAATTGATTTTACTAAATCTACATTATGAGCAAGTTGATTCCAAGCGTAACAAGCCATAGTAACGATATCTTCATATACACCATAACATTGGTTAGACAAGAAATGATTTTTAATCCATTCCCAAACTTGTTCCATTGCATTAAGTTCCGGTGCATAGGGCGGAAGCGGTATCAAAGTGATATTGCTTGGCACAGTTAGTTTTTTGGCTGTGTGCCAACCTGCATTATCCGTTAGTAAAGCTATATGTCGGTTGCCTTGAATACTGCGAGAAAGCTCTTCTAAGAATTTATTCATTGCCTGTGTGTTTGCATATGGTAAAATTAATGCACAAGCTTCTCCTGTCTCATGGCAAGCAGCTCCGTAAATATATGTTGAAATAAATTGCTGTTGCCGAACTTTACGGGGTCTAGTGCCACGCTTAGCCCATATACGAGTTAAGCTACCTTGTTGCCCAACTCTAGTTTCATCCTGAGACCATATATCAACTTTACATCTATCGATATTTTTTGCTAATAATTTTGTTAACATGTCTGGAAAGTTTTTTTATATCTATTTTGAGTCTCTTGATTTGATTTTGGATGCATTGAACGAGAAGTAATCCAGCTAAAACCAAGGCGGTGCATAGTATTGTAGACTGTTTTTAAAGCACATTTAGCACCATATTCCTCAACTAACATGATATGTAGCTCTTTTCCAGTTATATACCCACCAGTTTTACTTTTACTGAGCGTATTGATTTTATCAAAAAGAGCAGATTCTTGTATAGTGTTAATCTTCCTAGGGGCACCGCTTCTTTGTGATTCAAATAATCCTTCAAAACCATGATTCCTAAATCTTCTGAGCGATGATTGCACGGTTTTCCAGTGTGACTTCACTATTTCAGATATGGCTTTAAAAGATTTGCCTAATTGAAGGTGATACATCGCCAATAAACGTATACGATTTCGACCATGCGGCTCATGTTTCATCATTTTTATAAAATCATGACCATGAAAACCTTGTGGTAATATTAACCTAGCCATTGGAGTACCTTTTATCAGTTAAAAACCCATCTTAGACCACTGCGTTAATTATTGCAATTGGTATAAATGGTTTAAAAACTATTTGCAGTGGAATCCGCTACCAATGCCAAAAATAAAGTTTTCTTTATATGGTACTACTTCAAAGCAGAATAGCTATATTGAAGAGCCGTGTGTGGGAAAACCACAAGCACGGTTCTGTGAGGGCTATCATAGCAATGAAACTTTATTAATTAAAGGATGGTAAGAGCTATGATTTCTACTCGGCTATAACTCAAGCGGGAAATCTTACTCAAGATGTTCAGAATACGACTGTGATAGCCGATAAAGGATACGATAGTAGTGCATTTGTAGAAAGTTTAGAAAATAAGGGGTGTGAGATTGTTATACCACCAAAATCTAACCGTAAAGTACAACGTGAATATGATAAACATACTTATAAGGAACGATATTTAATTGAGTGCTTATTTGGTAAAATCAAACATTTTAGGCGTATATTTTCTAGATTTGATAAGGCTCCAGCCACTTTCTTAGCTTTTCTAAATTTTGTTGGAACTTTAATATGGTTACGTTATAATTTTTGTCAACAGAACCTAGCTAGCTCTTGGTAATACTACCATAATATTACTCTTATATTTCCTAATATTACTTTCAAATGAAGCTCTCTGTTTATTCCTCAAAAGCATGTTTGTTGGTAGAGGAGGTGTATTATTATAATAATTGTACCCACTATACATGTTAATAGAGTTTTTATACAAGTTCATATTGTTAGCAATTTTGATAACATCTTGTTTATATCTATAGCCAAACTCATGGGTGGCTGAATGGTAATGAGCAATTGCTTTGTGCCAACTACCTAACTGATCATATTTAGCTTTTAGGAATTTAGCAGCATAGGCGACGTTTTTCTTAGGATCAAAAGCTTGATTTAAAGAGTTAAATGCATTTAAATGATGTTTTAAGTTGATTTGCATACATCCTACATCAATATTGTCTTTGCCTTGAATAATTTGTTTTTTTACAAATGATATTGCCTCTTTTTTAGTATTAAAATAATAGCCTTTACCTTCAACATTGACAGTCCAAGGCCAAACCACTTTAATTTTATATTCAGTATGTTTTTTGCCCGATTCTTTTAAAGCTATCGAGTGTAACGTATTAGGAGGAATTTTATGTACCTTTTCAAAGTAAGGAAACATCCTTGAGCATTTATGTGATTCAGCAATTTCTACATCTATATTAGCATATGCTACATTAACATATAAATATAATGGAAAAAGAAACGATAAATATAGGGCTAATATTGACCTAATGGACATAATTATTATCATTTTACTTTATCTTTTGGAGCATATTAAAAATTTTCCTACAAGGCAAGTTATGTCTCGTTGTCCTATAATTTTGTCACATAAATAATTTTGTTAATAGAAAAATATGCTTATTTTCATTGACTTTATTAACATAGAGCTTTAAAAGGTTTAGTTCGGCTTCATTACATTATCTGTGTTAAATAGTGTTAATCTTTAGGTAATTTTTTGTATAAAATAATGTTACCATTCAAAAGTATTTTTACTAAAATTCAGGAAATCATTTGGCCTATAGAAAGAGAGGAATTGAAACTTTTTTTGCCTATGGCATTAATGATGCTGTGTATTCTTTTTAATTTTGGAACACTTAGATCCGTTAAAGACGGATTGGTCATACCATCAATAGGAGCAGAAGTCATTAGTTTCCTAAAACTTTGGTTTGTTCTTCCTTCCTCTATATTATTTACTATAATATATGTAAAACTTAGTAATCACGTACGTTTTGAATATATTTTTTATATAGTAATTTCGAGTTTTTTGCTTTTTTTCCTGATATTTGCTTATATCATTTACCCTAATCAGGAGTTTTATCATCCAAATGCTGAGCAGGTAGAACATTTAGTATCATTGTATCCTAATTTTCGATGGTTTATCAAGATAATGGGTAAATGGAGTTATGCTCTCATGTATATTTGTTCAGAATTATGGAGTGCAGTAATTATTAATCTAATGTTTTGGCAATTTGCTAATAATATTTTTGATAGCAGTAAAGCGAAACGTTTCTATCCAATTTTAGGAATGGTAGGTAATGTTGGTTTGATTTTAGCTGGCAATGTATTAGTAGCTTTCTCAAATGTACGAGGGGTAGTCGATGCTCAAGTTATAATAAATGAAGATTTGCCATATAAATCAGAACTAATGCTACAACCTGTTATTTCTATAATAGTGTTTGTTGGTATAATTTCCATGCTGTTATTTAGGTTAATTAATTATCTTATTTTGAATGACGAGGTGCTAAAGGCTGATTTCCAAATAGTTCAAATACAGGCAAAAACTTCCTTATCACTTATGGATAGTATAAGGTTGGTTATTAACTCAAAATATATTGGACGCATTGCTTTATTGATAATTTGTTATGCATTACTAATTAATATAGTGGAAGGTCCTTGGAAAACTAAGGTAAGGGAGCTTAATCCCAATATGTTAGATTATATACATTTTATGGGTAGGTTTAATATTTGGATGGGAATTTCCAGCGTTACTTTTATGATAGTTGGTAGTAATGTGATTAGGAAATTTACTTGGTTAATTTCAGCATTATTAACACCCTTAATGCTTTTGATAACTGGCTTAATGTTTTTTATCTTTGTTATTTTTTCAGAATATATAAGTTTTGGTATAAAAGACTTTAATCCAATTTATGTGGCTGTAATTATCGGAGGAGTACAAAATATTTTAAGTAAATCAACTAAATATTCGTTATTTGATTCAACAAAGGAAATGGCATATATTCCTTTATCATTAGAACTTCGAACAAAAGGTAAAGCTGCTGTTGAGGTTATTGGTATTAAATTTGGTAAGTCCTTAGGAGCTTTTATCCAGTCTTTTATATTTATTATAGTGCCTACTGCCACATGTGATTCAATAGTAGTTTATTTACTAACAATTTTTATTATTATAGTTATTTTGTGGTTTTGGAATATAGTACAACTAAACCGGGAATATGTGAAGTTATGTAATTAGCATGCGAAAAAAGTTAATATATATATCAGTTATAATTGCTGTAATCCTATTGATTTATACCATTTCATGGTTGGTAATTGTTACTTCTTTAGCTAGTAAGATTAATGGGCAATATAGTAACCGCTATATCGCTGCTAATTCGATAGATAGTGAACAAAAATATTTCATTAAATTTAATAAAGTTGTTAGCTATGGTTTTCCGTTTAAAATTGCCTTGCAAGTAATTGGTTGGCATGAAGAGGGAGAGAATAGTATAATTGAATTTAATTCCCCGATTTATATAGGTTATGATTTACTGAAACAGGCTTGCTTTGTTAGTTATTTTGGTGACGCAACAGGTCGCTATAAACCTATTGAGTTGGGATTTGGTACAAAATTCGAAAGTGGTAATTATTCTTTTATAGCCACAATGCCTTTAAGCTTTAAATTATTTAAGATTTTTATACAAAAAAAAGATCCGTTTGAAATTATAAATTTTATAAAAAAGTTGGAATTAACATCTGAGAAAACAAAAATTTTTGATTTAGTTGACGGGCAGAAATTATATGATGAAGATCATACAATTATTTCATTTTCATTAGAAAGGAATAAATATTATACTGATCTAGAAGATTTTAAAAATAATGTGCCACAAAAATTAAATGTTACTTATTCAACAAACATCTTAGAAAGTAATATTATAAACAGAAGAATACCAGCTGGTCTTTTATTATATAGATTTGCTTGGCCGATACCTTTTAGTTTTGAAGGTAAGTTTTATATAAAAACTAATAAATCTTTATATAGTGAATTTGCTAAAGATTTGGAAATAAAAATGATATCCAACAAGTTTTCAAGTAGTATCCAAGAATCCTTGACTACTTTATTGTATCAAAGTAAAGTAGAAGAAGGTAGCAATGATAGTCATCTTAAGGTTGAATCAAAAATTGATTTGAAGCCAGGATTTTCTGATAATATATTGAATTCTATACAGTATTTATTGTCATATATATCGCTACTCCCTAATAGTTCATCTTTAATAGAAGAATTACAGTATATTAACAGTAATAAAGATAAATTCAACTTGACTGAATTAGAGAACCATCAATATATTTTTGATTTAGATATAAATTTTCTTGCTAGAAAAAAAGATATAATGAGAGTTCAAATAAATAATCTTAGTTTATTTTCTAATAATACCGGATTTCGATTATCAAGCGAATGCAGGCTAGATGCATTTAGAAAATTTGATATTAAGGGACTTATTGTCTTCAATAATTATTTAAAGGCAACGGATATTATAACCAATTATTTCTTTAACTTGGGTAGGTTTAAAACATTCTCAGAAGATAGTCGTATTGTATACAAAGAAGGTACGAAGTATTTTTTAAGAACCATATCAGATCATCCTGATTCTAACTCAGGTGACATAAGTTTTGAGTATAATTTAGATTCAAGTAATATAGAAAAAGGCAAAATAGGTTCCTTAGACTTTAATAAATTTTTGCCATTATATTATCTAGCATTATACAAAAAAGCCTCGGAAAAAATACATATTGGTGATAATGTAACAAAAATGATACAAGAACTAGTACCTGATTTTAATGAGCATCATTCATTGTTAAAACAATTAATGATCCAGCCTTTTTTGGAGGTTGATAGTGATGTTTGGCAGGAAGTCATAAAATAACCTGAATTCGATGTAACAAGTTACATCGAATTCAGTATTATATATAGAAACAATCAGGTTTGAAGCGGCTGCCCACCTGATTGTTAAAATATAATACTCCATTCAATATGTGATTTTAATTATTAAAATCACATATTGAATGATGAAAAAAGTTAAAATGCACCCGCGTCAGCCGCTTCAAGAGTGCATTTTTCCTTATAACAAAGCAAGTATCGATATAAGAATTATTAATTCTTATATCGAACTGAGGTTAAAATAGCATTAGAGATGTAAATTGGATACTATAAAAATAATACATAAAGATTTAGCAGTAGAACTGTCTAGCTTAAATAAACTTATTCTGACCCACTTAGCTGCCAAAGAACAACTAGTTGGCGTAATAGGTAAATATTTACTAGAATTTGGTGGAAAAAGAATCCGGCCATTACTAACAATTCTAACTAGTAAAATGTTTGGTTATGTCGGTGAAGATAATATCAAACTTGCTGGAGCTGTAGAATTTATTCATGCAGCAACTTTACTTCATGACGATGTAGTAGATGAAAGTACAATGAGAAGATCCAAACCTACTGCTAATGTTGTGTGGGGGAGTAAGGCTAGTATTCTAGTTGGAGATTTTTTATTTAGTCAATCATTTCAGTTAATGGTAGATACCAAATCTGTTAAAGCTATGAAATCTTTATCAAGAGCTTCAGCAATTATATCAGAAGGTGAAGTTTCTCAGCTTGTGAAATTGAATCAGCGGAGAATTATTGACGAAACAGAATATAATGAAATAATTATGGCTAAAACTGCAGAGTTATTTGGAGTATCTTGTGAAGTAGGAGCAATTATTTCTAGTCAATCTAACGAGATCTGTGAAAGTTTACAAAATTTTGGTAGATATTTAGGAAATATTTTCCAAATTATTGATGATTTATTTGATTATTTAGGAAATAGTCATGATATTGGCAAGAATATAGGTGATGATTTTTTAGAAGGGAAAATAACTCTACCCCTAATCTTTTTATATAAGAAGCTTGATGATACCGGGCAATTAACAGTTCAGAAAATGATTAAGGCGGATAATAGATCTGAGAGTGAATTTGAGATAATACGAAGTTTTATGATACAACATGGTATTAAGCAACAAATTATCGACCATCTAGCAAACATTAAGAATGAGGCTAGTAATTTATTAGAGCAAATCCCTATACAGAATATTTATAAAGATCATTTAGCTTCTTTACTTGAGTTTACGTTAAATAGGTCTTATTAGGTTATGTTGCAAAGGTTTATGCGATAATAATAATTTAACCTGAGTTCAATACAACATTACCGTACCTCATACCTAGGTTCTGTTGACAAAAATTATAACGTAACCATATTAAAGTTCCAACAAAATTTAGAAAAGCTAAGAAAGTGGCTGGAGGGCACCGTCAAGTTAAGTAAAATAGTATCAAAAAGAGCTATATTTTTAGATTTCAGGCAGCAAGAAGTCTTTGAGTGGCTTCGTCCCAAATGGATTTAGCTGATGCAAATGCAATTCTTTGCTCAATTGCTGTTTTACTATATCTTCCAACATTTACGGCAAATATATTTCTGACTTTTCCCATCAGTGATAATTTACAGTGGGCTGAATTAGGATGCTTAAATTTAATTAATATCTTCTCGTTGCGCCTAGTTGGTTGATGAGCATTCTCAACACGATTATTTAGTCTTTTATGAGTGCGATGCTCAGTTTTAGGGCACATAAGCTGAATCGGCTTAATGTAACTTCTGAGCTTATCACTAACAATTACTCTTGGAGCTGGATAATGACCCAATAATTTTGATAAAAAACGAATAGCTGATTTTTTATTACGACGCTTCTGCAGTAATACTTCTAATTCATGCCCCTCAGAGTCAACAGCTCTCCATAATATCAATACCTCGCCTTTAATCTTAATATTCATCTCATCTAAATGCCATTTATCAGTTGGTTTCCTCTCTCGCTTTCTGATAACATCTTGAAAATAAACCGCAAATTTATTGCACCAAAATCTTACTGTCTCATGACTTAAAATAATACCTCGATAGGCCATTTGTTCTTGTACATCTCTGTAACTATTATTGAATCGATGATATAACCATACTGCATGGCTAATAATGCTTACTGGAAAACGATGTCTCTTTGGGGATTGAATAATACACATAGCACTGAAATTTAGGTAACAATTGTCACTGATAATCTATAAATTATTCCCTACATTTGCTCAATACTTAATTTACATTTCTCTTAACTTGACGGTGCCTTGTAGACTGTTTTTAAAGCACATTTAGCACCATATTCCTCAACTAACATGATATGTAGCTCCTTTCCAGTTATATACCCACCAGTTTTACTTTCACTGAGCGTATTGATTTTATCAAAAATAGCAGACTCTTGTATACTGTTAATCTTCCTAGGGGCACCGCTTCTTTGTGATTCAAATAATCCTTCAAAACCATGATGCCTAAATCTTCTGAGCCATGATTGCACGGTTTTCCAGTGTGACTTCACTATTTCAGATATGGCTTTAAAAGATTTGCCTAATTGAAGGTGATACATCGCCAATAAACGTATACGATTTCGACCATGCGGCTCATGTTTCATCATTTTTATAAAATCATGACCATGAAAACCTTGTGGTAATATTAACCTAGCCATTTGAGTACCTTTTATCAGTTAAAAACCCATCTTAGACCACTGCTAATTATTGCAATTGGTATTAGTAAAATCAATTATGTATAGAGATTGGATAAATACACCGTGTTAATTATTGTAATTGGTATAAAACAGCAATTGAGCAAAGAATTGCATTTGCATCAGCTAAATCCATTTTGGACGAAGCCACTCAAAGACTTCTTGCTGCCTGAAATCTAAAAATATAGCTCTTTTTGATACTATTTTACTTAACTTGACGGTGCCATCTGAAGCTAAGGAACTATCATGGAAGGAACGTAGACCAATAGCTGAGAAAGATTACAAATATTGGTTTAAAAAAGCTAAGGACTTTCTATTGCTTGCTCATTTGTGTTTGGATATAGAACAATTGAATAATGCAGCCTTTATGCTTCACCAAGCTACCGAGAGCTTGTATAATGCTATCCTGTTAGTTTTTACTGGTTACAAGGCTAAGTCACATGATATACTAGGACTTGGCGATAGGGCTAGAAGTCATCATCACGATCTCTATAAGATATTTCCACATGAGACTCCTGAGCAAAAAGAGTGCTTTACGTTATTGCGAAATGCTTATGTTGATGCAAGATATGATCAAGATTATACAATTAGTAAAGAACAGTTACTTTACCTTATTAACCGGGTAGAGGAATTAAAGATAGTGACTGAAAAGATATGTCTAGAAAGGATTAATAAAATAGAAGTATACTCAAATGATTTGAAGAATTGGAGCGTAAAATAAGGGGTTAGCCGACTAGGCGTAGTAAACCGTTGTTCGTACGCGAATTCCCCGCAAGTATTTGCAAAAGCCAATTCTTCAAAGCAGAAGAGTATACTGCTCGTAAATGAAGAGTTGGGTAGACAATAGTATAACTTCAAGAAGAGCTAGGCAGTAGCAAAGTCGAGCGGCGTAGCGTACATGAGTAACGGAGCAGCTTCGATCTTTAGACATGACGACGCCAATTCTTGAAGTTCACCGAGTATATAATCAAAAATTAAATTCTAATATGCGTATACCATCAATATTTAAGAAAATATTACTAATTATTCGCCAAAGTAGTCGTATAATTGTTAAATTAGTAATTATAGATCAACTAGTAAAATGGTATTTTATAAATTATCTAAGAGGTAAAGTTGGTCTAACACTAGAAGTAACTAGCTTTTTAGATATGGTTTATATTTGGAATTATGGAATTAGTTTTGGGATACTTCGAAATTATTATCAGTATAGTAATATACTTTTTATAGTTGTTAACTCTGCCCTTATAGCATATTTGTGGTATATCTTATTAAAATGTAAGACAATGCCAAGCTTTGTTGGTTGTAGTTTTTTCATTGGTGGTGCTATTGGTAATTTGATCGACCGTTTTGTTCATGGGGCGGTATTTGATTTTATTTATTTTCACTATAAAGATTTTGGTTTTCCGGTATTTAATCTAGCAGATAGTTTCATTTCATTAGGTGCAATATTCTTATTACATGATTATTATAAGACCAAGAAAATTGTTGAACAACAACAAGATGTTGAATATAATCACGCTCGATTGCAAACTGAAGCGGATAGGATTCGTGAGCTTGATTCTAAGAAAAATATAAATTTATAAAGAGGATTGATATGTACTCAAATGATTTGGAGGATGGGGAAAACAAACAAGGGATAAGCGAACGCAAACAGTACAATAAGGTACGTGAGTACGCGAATACCCAGCCAGTATTTGCAAAAACCAATTCTTTAAAGCAGAAGAGTATGCGTATAATTTTTTTGTTATTTACTACCTTAGTAACACTATCTGCCTGCAATAAAAAAGTAAAAGAAACAATAGGTATAGTGACACCTGGTCCTAATGAGTATAGGGTACAACGCAATAAAACCTTAGAAGTTCCCCCTCACTATGAATTGCCTTCTATCGAAAAAAAAGATACAAAGAGCCACAAAATTCATTCTCCAAAAAATCTCAATGATGGAGAGCAAGCTTTAATAGAGGACATGGAAAATTAATGCTATTATTTTAATATTATATAATTTTTTTACTTAGTGGACAAAAATTTTGGTATATACTCGATTAAAATTAACAAGTGCCGGGGTCTAAAACAAGGTGGGTGATAATAATAAAAGTGTTGTGTTAAATTTTGGTCCACAACATCCAGCTACCCATGGGGTCTTAAGATTAATTTTAGAAATGGATGGTGAGGTTATCAATAAAGCAGACCCGCATATTGGACTGCTGCATCGTGGTACTGAAAAATTAATTGAGCATAAAACATACCTACAAGCTATACCATATTTTGATCGGTTAGATTACGTATCGCCAATGTGCCAAGAACACGCTTTTGCCTTAGCAGTTGAAGGATTGCTTGGCTGCAACGTGCCAAGACGAGCAGGGTTTATTCGAGTGATGTTTTCTGAGCTTACTCGTATCCTTAACCACATAATGAATATAACAACACAAGCCCTAGATGTTGGTGCTACTACCCCCCTATTATGGTTATTTGAGGAACGCGAAAAAATTATGGAATTTTATGAGCGTGTCTCCGGCTCTAGAATGCATGCAAATTATTTTAGACCTGGTGGGGTTGCACAGGACTTACCGAATGGTATACTAGAAGATATAAATATTTTTGTTCAGCAATTCTCAAAAAAACTAGAAGACGTCGAGACTCTGTTAAATGACAATAGAATTTGGAAACAACGCTTAGTAGATATCGGAGTAGTAAGTCAAAAAGAAGCTATGGATTGGGGGTTTTCTGGCCCAATGCTTAGAGGCTCAGGCATCGCATGGGATCTTAGAAAGGCTACTCCGTATGATGTATATGATGAGCTAGATTTTGATATACCAATTGGCAAATCTGGTGATTGTTATGATAGGTATTTGGTTCGTATTGAAGAAATGTATCAATCGCTTAAAATTATACAGCAATGTCTTGAAAAAATGCCAAAGGGTGCTATTAAAACAGATGATTCTAGAATTGCACCACCCTCAAGAGAAAAAATGAAAGAATCAATGGAAGCCATGATTAATCATTTTAAACTTTACACTGAAGGATATGATGTGCCAAAAGGCGAAATATATAAATTTGTTGAAGCACCAAAAGGCGAGTTTGGTGTGTATTTATACTCTGATGGAACAAACAGACCTTATAGATGCCGGATTAAAGCCCCTGGGTTTGCCCATCTCCAAGGTCTAGATTTCATGTCAAAAGGACATTTGATGGCAGATGTGGTAACTATTATTGCCAGTCTTGATATTGTTTTTGGAGAAATTGATCGATGAATGATGAACCACTAAATTTCAGTTTTAATGATGAGAACTTAAAAAAAACCCAAAATATCATTAAGAAATATCCTGAAAACAAACAAAAGAGTGCTATTCTGCCATTACTTGACCTTGCACAACGCCAAATGAATGGTTGGTTACCAATAGGCTGCATAGAGTATGTAGCAAATTTTCTAAATTTACCTTTCATCCGAGCATATGAAGTTGCAACATTTTATACCATGTTTAATCTAAAGCCAGTAGGACGATATCATATACAAATTTGTGGGACTACTCCTTGTTGGCTAAGGGGTAGCGATAAAATTGTAACTATTTGTAAAAAAAAACTTGGTATTAACTTTGGTGAACTAACAAGTGATAAAAAATTTAGCCTTACAGAAGTTGAATGTTTGGGAGCTTGTGTCAATGCACCAGTTGTACAAATTAATGATGATTTCTTTGAGGACTTAGATGAAAAAAAAATGGCTGATTTAATTGATAACCTCACCTGACTTCTGCTGGTAATTTATTCGTGCTACCTCTGCTCCTCACATACATTTGAGTACGCTGTGGGTCAAGATTCCGTGGCTTCTTTAGATTCCTCAGCATAAGCAAGTTTGCCAAAGATATCTAGGTTCTGTTGACAAAAGCTATAGTTAGGCAAGAGGAATAAAAAGTTGCCATAGTAAGAAGAAATGGTAGTTTCTAGTTATCAAAAAAAGGAACTACCAATATGAAGTATTACATAGAAGAACAAGCATGGGAAGTAATTTTATCATTTTTTAAGGAAAGAAATGGTATACACAACAAGAATGAAGAAAAAATGAGATATTTTATTGAAGCAATATGGTTTATTGTTAGAACAGGTTGCCAATGGCGTCTTCTAGCTGATGATTATGGTTGTTGGTACAGTATTTATCGCAGATTTAAGAGATGGGTTGACAAAGGTATATGGGAGGATTTAATGGATTATGTTAAAGTAGATGCAGATATGGAATCAATTATGATTGATGCAACTATTGTGAGAGCACATGCTTGGGCACCGTCAAGTTAAGTAAAATAGTATCAAAAAGAGCTATATTTTTAGATTTCAGGCAGCAAGAAGTCTTTGAGTGGCTTCGTCCAAAATGGATTTAGCTGATGCAAATGCAATTCTTTGCTCAATTGCTGTTTTACTATATCTTCCAACATTTACGGCAAATATATTTCTGACTTTTCCCATCAGTGATAATTTACAGTGGGCTGAATTAGGATGCTTAAATTTAATTAATATCTTCTCGTTGCGCCTAGTTGGTTGATGAGCATTCTCAACACGATTATTTAGTCTTTTATGAGTGCGATGCTCAGTTTTAGGGCACATAAGCTTAATCGGCTTAATGTAACTTCTGAGCTTATCAGTAACAATTACTCTTGGAGCTGGATAATGACCCAATAATTTTGATAAAAAACGAATAGCTGATTTTTTGTTACGACGCTTCTGCAGTAATACTTCTAATTCATGCCCCTCAGAGTCAACAGCTCTCCATAATATCAATACCTCGACTTGAATCTTAATATTCATCTCATCTAAATGCCATTTATCAGTTGGTTTTCTCTCTCGCTTTCTGATAACATCTTGAAAATAAACCGCAAATTTATTGCACCAAAATCTTACTGTCTCATGACTTAAAATAATACCTCGATAGGCCATTTGTTCTTGTACATCTCTGTAACTATTATTGAATCGATGATATAACCATACTGCATGGCTAATAATGCTTACTGGAAAACGATGTCTCTTTGGGGATTGAATAATACACATAGCACTGAAATTTAGCTAACAATTGTCACTGATAATCTATAAATTATTCCCTACATTTGCTCAATACTTAATTTACATTTCTCTTAACTTGACGGTGCCCCAATAACACATATTTTCTCTATTTTCTTCTCTATTTTATCTTCCATCTTATTCACCAAACCTTTGTAACGAGCATCGCAACTATTATATCATGAATTTCTTGTACACTAAGAGTTGAGGCATTTATTTTTACTATTCTATTTGGAAATTTAGCTGATATATATTGAAATCCGTCATAGACTTTTTGATGAAATTCAATATTTTTGCTTTCAAATTTGTTATTATTCCCTCGCACTAATGCCCTTGGTAAGGCAATATTTGGATCTATATCAATAAAAAATGTAATATCAGGCATCACATCAGATATTAAAGACTTATGAAGATCATAAACTAAATCAATCCCTATATCTTGCCCTTGATAACAAGCAGTAGAATCTACAAACCTATCACAAATAACTGATATCCCACAATCTCGTTTAGGAATAATCCTTTTATGAACATGTTCATAACGTGCTGCCATGATTTGCAGCAATTCTGACATAGGTAGCAAATCTTGATTAACTAAAATGTCACGCATCTTCTCCGCAGAAATAGTCCCCCCTACTTCACGTGTTAAATCTGCTGAAATATTTTGTGATAGTAAATACTGGTATAACATATTACTTTGGGTGGATTTACCGCACCCTTCTCCACCCTCAAACGTAATAAATTTACCCTTTTTAATTGACATAGCTATCACTATTCATCTCATATAATCTTGAAATAGTTCTGTTAAATTCACCTTTGCGAAAACCATTCTGATATATTTTTATAGGTTCATCTTGTAATGTCATGAATAATACAACCTTATCAAAATAAGCATTATCAACAAAATTAATAAACCTAACAGCTAAGTCTGTGTTATCAGAACTTATTATACGAATATTTTCTACTATTATGATAGAAAATTTTTGGTAAATATTTACATTTCTCTTAACTTGACGGTGCCTGCACAAGTGCTGTAAATTTTAGCTTCTTATCTTCCTTAGCTTTAGCAGATATAAGTTTAAGTTTACTTTCCATTCTACTCTCTAACCTCCGTGTATTAGTGAATTAAGCGTACTTACACTAACGCTATATTGCTGACCCCTTCCCCATGTACATGGCTTTCCCATGCTCAGAGTACTATGAGTCAGTCCGACTTCCATTGTATCATCCTTTAATTCTTGCTCTTAACAGCTTGTTTTAAAGTACTCACTTGCGTAAGAATACAATGGATCTCCTAGGTTCAGGTAAATTCCATCTTGTAGCGTGTCATGGTCTGTGACTCCGGTAGAGCAGTTGCTCGCCTTATCGCAACTACACATCCTGTTTTCCATGAAATGAAGCATGTCAACCTCTACGATATCGCATATTTCGGAGCTTATATCCTTCACTTACGTTACAACCCACTACATCCCTCCTCTCAGCTTCACATAATTCGTTACCTCCATATATGTGAAATTTGGTTCTACGCTGTTGGCTAAACTTTACGTAGGTTGGATTTTCACCAACTGTAATTTACCCGCTTTGCCTAGCGCCATAATTTCTTTGCCCAGCAGTTAGTATAAACTTTAATGGATTACCAAGGACATCAACAAGGGTATGAATTTTAGTACTAACACCACCTCTGCTTCTACCTAAAGCCGCTTCTTCTTGATTACCTTTGATATATCCAGATGAGCAAGCATGGGCACCGTCAAGTTAAGAGAAATGTAAATTAAGTATTGAGCAAATGTAGGGAATAATTTATAGATTATCAGTGACAATTGTTACCTAAATTTCAGTGCTATGTGTATTATTCAATCCCCAAAGAGACATCGTTTTCCAGTAAGCATTATTAGCCATGCAGTATGGTTATATCATCGAGTCAATAATAGTTACAGAGATGTACAAGAACAGATGGCCTATCGAGGTATTATTTTAAGTCATGAGACAGTAAGATTTTGGTGCAATAAATTTGCGGTTTATTTTCAAGATGTTATCAGAAAGCGAGAGAGGAAACCAACTGATAAATGGCATTTAGATGAGATGAATATTAAGATTAAAGTCGAGGTATTTATATTATGGAGAGCTGTTGACTCTGAGGGGCATGAATTAGAAGTATTACTGCAGAAGCGTCGTAATAAAAAATCAGCTATTCGTTTTTTATCAAAATTATTGGGTCATTATCCAGCTCCAAGAGTAATTGTTACTGATAAGCTCAGAAGTTACATTAAGCCGATTAAGCTTATGTGCCCTAAAACTGAGCATCGCACTCATAAAAGACTAAATAATCGTGTTGAGAATGCTCATCAACCAACTAGGCGCAACGAGAAGATATTAATTAAATTTAAGCATCCTAATTCAGCCCACTGTAAATTATCACTGATGGGAAAAGTCAGAAATATATTTGCCGTAAATGTTGGAAGATATAGTAAAACAGCAATTGAGCAAAGAATTGCATTTGCATCAGCTAAATCCATTTGGGACGAAGCCACTCAAAGACTTCTTGCTGCCTGAAATCTAAAAATATAGCTCTTGTTGATACTATTTTACTTAACTTGACGGTACCCGGTTATATACTAAAAAAGTTGTTATTGCAGTAGACACCACACCCCAAATTTTCTATAATACTGCTATCTTCAAGAATTTTACAATATTAAGAGCCTAAATTATACCCCAAATTTGAGATTGCTAAGTTTTAATAACTCTTGATTTGCAAGTATGTAGAGTCAGTATAATCAATTGAAGAGGTGAATTTAATAAAGAGTAGTTTAGTATGAATAAATTGTTGAATATAATTCACCCCCATCCTTCTAAAGACATATCAGATAAAATTGGGGGCAAGGAGAGTTATATCAATATGACAGTAGGCAATCCAAATTTCAACCTTCCTGAAAAACTTTTGAATAGTTTAAAGGCTACAATAGAAAGCAATGATAGTACCCTTAATAAATATGCAGATTCAAGAGGATTTTACCCTTTACGTACCGCTATTGCAGAAAGATACAAGATAAAATACAACATTAAGCTGCAACCAAATAACCAAATACTTGTTACTAACGGTTGTGCTGAAGCTATTTGGTTAACAATCTTTACTGCAACTAACATAGGAGATGAAGTAATAATTCCTGATCCATGTTATATGCTTTATGAACCTATTATTATTTCATTAGGACGTTTACCTGTAAGAAGTGTTACTTCACATCTTAATAGATTTGAATTAGATGTTGACGATATTTTAAAGTGCATAACTCCTAAAACCAAATTAATCATCATTAATACTCCGTGTAATCCAACGGGTACAGTTTATACTTTAGAAACATTAAAAAAATTGTACCAAATTATAGTAGAAAAAGATATTTATCTTATGCAAGATGAAGTTTTTGATGATTTTATCTTTACAGGACAACCTCATATACCAATAATTAAATTTTGTGATAACATGAATAATTTAATTGTTGTAAACAGCTTTTCAAAAAGATTAGGCATTACTGGTTGGAGAGTAGGATGGCTAGTTGCATCAGAGAAGTTTACTGCACAAGCACTAAAGGCTCATACTTATAATTGTTTGGCTGTCAACACATTGATACAAAAAGCACTAGTTGAGGTAATGAATGATCAAGAGGTAATAAATACGACCAAAAGTAATGTATCACTGTTAGAGAAAAAACTAACTCGCTTTTTCTCTTCACTGCAAGAAATTGATGGTTTTGAGCTTGATAAAGCTCCAAATTCAGGTATGTATTTATTTCCTAACATTAGTACCTTATACAAAAAAATCCCTAATAGCTATCAGAATAATTCTGTAAGTGAATCTGTTGCTAATTTTATTTTAGATAAAACTCGTGTTGCGGTTGTCCCTGGGACAGCCTTTGGTAAAGCCGGAGAGAATCATATAAGAATATCTATAACTGGCTCAGAAGCAAATTTATTGGAAGCCATAGAAAGGCTTAATACGCAATTACAGTATGTCTAATTTTTAAGGATCATTACTAATGACTAAACTTACCACTGAAGAAATTAGAAGTAAATTTATAAGTTATTTTGTTGCAAATAATCATATACACGTTCCAGCTAGTTCCCTAATTCCTCATAATGATCCTAGTTTAATGTTTGTTAATTCCGGGATGGTACAATTTAAAAATGTTTTTACCGGTCAGGAAACTAGAAACTATCAAAAAGCCACTACTAGTCAGAAATCACTACGGGCTGGTGGTAAGCATAATGATCTTGAAAATGTTGGTTATACTGCACGACATCATACGTTCTTTGAAATGTTAGGTAATTTTTCTTTTGGTGATTATTTTAAAGAACAAGCAATATATTACGCGTGGAATCTCTTAACCAAGGAATTTGCTATCGCCAAAGAAAAATTATATGTAACTGTTTATCATACTGATGAAGAAGCAGCAAGCTATTGGAAAAAGATTGCTAATTTAAGTGATGACCGAATTATTAAAATAGCAACCAATGATAATTTTTGGTCAATGGGAGATACCGGACCTTGTGGACCATGTTCAGAAATTTTCTATGATCATGGAGAAAAGATACCAGGTGGCTTACCTGGTACAAAAGATCAAGATGGCGATCGCTATATTGAGATTTGGAATATGGTCTTTATGCAATTTGAACAATTGGATAGCAATACTGGGATTGCCTTACCTAAACAATCCGTTGATACCGGCATGGGACTAGAACGTATTAGTGCTGTATTGCAAAATGTATATGATAATTATGACATAGATTTATTTAAGGAAATAATTGCTTATACGGAAAGTATAGTAAAAGTTAAAGTAGAAGGAGAAGCAAAATTTTCTTACCGGGTTATTGCTGATCATTTACGAGCTTGTGCCTTTCTAATTAGTGATGGTGTCATGCCGTCAAATGAAGGCAGAGGATATGTACTTAGGCGTATTATGCGTCGGAGTATGAGGCATGCACATATACTTGGTAGCAGTGAACCTTTAATGCACCGATTGCTAGCAAAATTAGTAGATATTATGGGTGCAACTTATCCTGAACTGAAGAGGGCTGAGCCTTTTACCCGTAGTATCTTGGAACAGGAAGAATTAAGATTTAAAGCAACTCTTGCACGAGGTCTGAAACTGCTTGACGATGAAACACAGCATCTGAGTAAAAATTCAGAACTTTCAGGAGAGATAGCCTTTAAATTATATGATACATATGGTTTTCCTCTTGATTTAACTGAAGACATATTAAAAGGTAAACAGATATCAGTTGATCTTGATAGCTTTAATAATAAGATGCAAGAGCAAAAAGAAAGGGCAAGAAAAGCTTGGTTAGGTTCAAATGAGTCACAAATTGACCAAATATGGTTTGATATTAAAGGCGAATTTGGTAGTACTGAATTTTTGGGTTACTCTTTGGATAAGGCAGAAGGTAAGATATTAGCTCTAATTAAAGATAATAAGTTAGTCAACAATATAGAAACTAGCGAAGAGCAATTTATTCTAATTAGTAATCAAACTCCTTTTTATGGAGAATCTGGTGGACAGATGGGAGATATAGGCTTTATCAAATCAACAGGCAGCAAAATTAGAGTAATAGATACTTTAAAATATCTTGGTTCAATAATTGCTCATATATGTGTTTTACAGGAAGGAGCTATCCAAACAGGAGATAGTGCTGATTTTGCTATTGAGGTCAAGTACCGTAAAAATTTAAGAATTCATCATTCTGCAACTCATATATTACATACAGTATTACATGAAGTGCTGGGCAAACATGTAACACAAAAAGGATCGCTCGTAGCACATGATCGTCTGCGTTTTGATATTAGCCATATGACACCACTAACAAAACAAGAAGTTATATTGATAGAAGATAAGGTAAATCAAATTATCACTGATAATTTTAAGGTTACCACAACATTAATGTCAACAGATGAAGCTATTAAGGCAGGTGCTATGGCTTTATTTGGTGAGAAATACGATTCTGAAGTAAGAGTGGTGGCAATGGGCAACTCGCTTGAGTTATGTGGAGGCACGCATGTTAGTAGAACTGGTGATATTGGAATATTTAAAATTATTAGCGAAAGTAGCGTTGCAGCTGGCGTTCGAAGGATAGAAGCTGTTTGTGGTGAATTTGCCTTAAAATTAATTAGACAAAACGATACTATAATTGATGACTTGTCTTCAACCTTAAAAATAGGTAAGAATGAAATTACTGATAAAGTAAATAACCTGATTGCCAGTAAAAAACAATTAGAAGATAAGTTAGTAGCTACTCAGGTCTCTATGCTTGATTTGAATATTGAGCAAATTGCCAAAGAATCAATCCGTGTATCAGGTATAAATTTTCTCTATAAACTAGTACAAAACTTGGATACTAAAGTATTACGCTTATCTGCACAGCGAATAGTTGATAAGTCAGATAATCTAGTGATTGTATATATAGGTATGCCTGATTTGCAGGGTAAATTATCTATTACTATTGCGGTTAGTAAAGAAATTAGCAATAAGGTACATGCAGGTAACTTAGCTAAAGAAGTGTCTGTATTCCTTGGCGGTAGCGGCGGTGGTGGTCAGGCGAATATAGCCCAGGCTGGTGGCACGGATGTAAGTAAAGTAGGAAAGTTACAAGATATGATAAGGGAGTTGTTATCTAAGTTCTGAATTATTAAACGTCGGCTATATACGATATTTTTACCACATTTATCCAAGAGTTTAATGCTAAAACTATTTTAGGCTTTTAACTAACAGTATGATAATATATAATACACAGGTAGGATGTTTAACAATTTTTTCTGTTAAGCAAATATAATCAATAGCTTTAGTTAAATTAAGGAGTTTGTTATGCTAATACAAAAAACTGCAATAGCTTTTTTAGCACTATTTGTGCTTTCTGGTTGTGGTACTAAAAAGAAACCGACAGAAGCGGAGGTGACTGCTAGTGTCGAGGAAAGTTCTTTAGCTGCTGATTTCGAAAGAAATGTTGGTGATAGGATATTTTTTGCTTTCAATAAATCAGATATTTCAAGTAAATCAAAAGAACAGCTAAATAAACAAGCCGTTTGGTTAAAAAAACATTGTTGTACTAAAGCTACTATTCAAGGACATTGTGATCAAAGAGGCACAAGAGAGTATAACTTAGCACTTGGTGAAAGAAGAGCAGAAGCTGTACGAAAATACTTGATTGGTCTAGGAATTGATAATAACAGACTTGATACTATCTCTTACGGTAAAGAGAAACCAGCTGTTATGGGTTGTGACGAAGCAGCTTGGGCACAGAACCGTAGAGCTGTAACTGTTATAAAATAAAGTATCCTACTATTTGCTCTTTTCAAGAGTTGTTTTTACAACTCTTGAAAGTTAAAATGCCCTGCAAACAGCAGTCATTTCTTGTATATCACCACTACAATGTAGTACTAAGTCACAACCAGCTACAATAGTTTGTCTAGCAACTTCAACTATACTTGTAACAAATTCTGCCTTCAGTTTTGGGAATTCTTTTACTAAATATTTTTTTAGTCCGGTTTGGTCGGATTTGTCTTTAATAATTCCGTATTCAATAAGTTTTTCTAAATCTTGATTACTTATCGTAGTTGTAGAATCCTGCTTTTCAAAAATCGTCAGAGGTTTTTTAACTATTGAGTATTTAGCTCCAATTTCACCATGCAGGGCAAGCATACAAATATCATCTGAAACTAACATACCTTTAAAACTAATGTCATTTCTAATGAACTTTATAGCAGTGGGCGATAAAGTTACTGGTAGATTGGTATCTAAAGCCTCAAATACAATGTGAGCTGTCATAGCCCATCCTGCCTTAGCATCTTTAGATAGTTGTCTAAACACTTCAAAATCTGTATTATTTAATTCAGCAAGCGAACTGGTAACACGCGGCAACTTATAATGACTATCACACGTAGCTCGACCATGCCCTGGTATATGCTTAATAATGGCAATGCCTCCCTGCTCTTCTATCGCCTCTATTGTTTTTGCACATAAGCCAACTACTTTTACTACAGAATCTCCAAAGCTACGATCTCCAATAGCATTATCAGTATAAGGGTAACGCAAATCAGCAACTGGACAACATGGCGAGTCTATTCTATATTCTTTTAAACTCTTCATCAGACTTGAATAATTTGCAAAAACTTTTAAGTATGCATTCTCTGCACCTTCTTGATCATATATTCTACCGAAATCACCAGCAGGGGGATATTCTATATCTATGATAGGTGGCTTCAACCTTGCAACCCTGCCTCCCTCCTGATCGACAAAAATCAATATATTATAGTCATATAAGCCTCTTAAATCTTGTACTAACTTTAGTAACTGTTCTCGATCCACAATATTTCTTTTAAAGAGAATAAAGCCATATATTGAATTTTTTGATAATAATTCCTTTTCTTGCACAGTCAAACTAGTACCAGCAATACCAAATATTAAAGGTTTCTTGAACATATTATTATCCCTATAATGCGAATTCAGGATAAGAATTAGTTAATTCTTATCCCGAAAGGGGGTCTATAGTGTTTTCTGTAAATTACTAAATTTTGAATACTGACCATCATAGTGAAGTTTTACGCTACCAACACGACCATTACGATGTTTTGCTATTATAATATCCGCAATATTATATACTTGATTTATATTATTTTGCCACTTTGCATGTTCTTCATTACCTGAAGAAGGCTCTTTACGAGTTAGATAATATTCTTCTCGATAAATAAACATCACTATATCCGCATCTTGTTCAATAGACCCAGATTCTCGCAAGTCAGATAACATTGGTCTCTTATCTTCTCTAAGTTCTACAGCTCTAGATAATTGTGATAAAGCAATTACTGGAATATTTAATTCTTTGGCTATAGCTTTCAATCCTTGAGTAATTTCTGAAATTTCATTTACTCTATTATCATATTTATTTATCCCTCTAATTAACTGCAGATAATCTATAAATAAT
Source organism: Candidatus Tisiphia endosymbiont of Neophilaenus lineatus (assembly GCF_964264975.1). NCBI lineage: Bacteria > Pseudomonadati > Pseudomonadota > Alphaproteobacteria > Rickettsiales > Rickettsiaceae > Candidatus Tisiphia > Candidatus Tisiphia endosymbiont of Neophilaenus lineatus. Next base: position 757,245 of record NZ_OZ183649.1, read on the forward strand.
ATACCAAGGTTATGTTTACGCTTCATTTTTCTTGCCCTAGTACGAATAGCTGCAATAGATAAAGCTGGCGTATCATCAATAAGAAATGGTAGGCTTGACAGATCTATAACTTCTCTACGTAATCTATTATAATGTTCTTCCGTCACATGACCTGTACGTAGCGAAGACGAGTTAATTTCAGTATGCATGGAAAGAATACGAGTAGCAAGCTGCTCAGATGACATTTCAAGAGAGAAAAAACCTACTGACTTATCTTTTTCTTGTTCCTTATTTTTTAACTTCATAGAATTACAAGCATTTATAGCAAGATTTATGGCAAAAGCTGTTTTCCCCATTGATGGGCGTGCAGCAATGACAACTAAATCTGAGTTATGAAAACCTGATAACTCCTTATCTAAATCAATTAATCCTGTAGAAATACCTATTACATGATTAGAATTCTTCATTGCTCTGTTAATATTGGCAAGGGACTCCGAGAGAGAAACAGCAATTTTAACAAAACTCTTGTCATTAACTCCTTCACTAGCAAGGTTATAGAGTTTACCCTCTGCATGCTCTATTTGTTGCCTTGCATCATATTCTAAAGAGGAGTCATAAGCATTATTAACTACCTCCTCCCCTATCTGAATTAAATTACGCCTTACTGCCAAATCATAGATTATTCTTCCATAATCAAGAGGATTAATTACCATCATTGACAGAGTAGCCAGCTTATTGAGATAGTCACTGCCACCTAATTGCTGAAATAATTCGTCTCGTTCTAACATGCTTCTAAGCGTTACCGGAGTAGCAATTAAGCCTTTTTCGGTAATAACTTCAATAGCATTATAAATCTTTTGATGTATCGACTCAAAAAAATGATCTGGTCTTAGGAATTCTGAGACAGTATTTAAGTAATCATGGTTGACTAAAATTGCTCCTATTAACATTTGCTCGGCCTGAACATTTGCTGGCAAAGTTCGAGCAACAGGCAAAATTATACTTGACTCACTTGATCCGCTTGACTTATATAATTTATCACTCACTTTTTTACTACGAGACATAATTTTAATTTAATGATTTAAAAACTTTTCTACTTCTAAAGCTGCCATACATCCTGTACCAGCAGCGGTAACTGCTTGTCTAAAAATTTTATCTTGTACATCTCCAGCAGCGAAAACACCTTTAACACTGGTTTCCGTTGAATTTGGTTTAGTAATAATATAATTATCACTATCTATATCTAGTTGCCCTTTGAATAAACCAGTATTCGGCATATGACCAATTGCTACGAATATACCAGTACAATTAATTGAACTAAGCTCACCTGTTTGAGTGTTTTCAAGCTTGGCTGAATTAACCGATTTAGGATTATCAGTACCAATGACCTCAATCAGTCTATGATTCCAAATGACCGATATTTTGGGATTTCTAAATAATCTCTCTTGTAAAATCTTCTCGGCTCTAAAACTATCCCGACGATGAACAATAGTCACCTGACGTGCATGATTAGTTAAATATAATGCCTCTTCAACAGCACTATTCCCCCCACCAATAACTAATACATCCTGATTCTTGAAAAAAAAACTATCACAAGTAGCACAAGCTGAGACACCATATCCTTTGAATTGTGCTTCGGAAGGAATATTCAGCCACCTTGCTTCTGCACCGGTACATATTATAACGCTGTCCGCCCTAATTATACCAGACGAGGTGGTTACCACTAAGGTTTTTTTTGAAAAATCAACCTTTTCTACATAATCATAGATAATTTCTGCACCAACATTTTTTGCCTGTTGCGTCATTTGTTCCATTAACCATGGACCTTGAATAGGCTCTGCAAAACCTGGATAATTTTCAACATCTGTAGTAATAGTTAGCTGCCCACCTGGCTGCATACCATGCAATAATATTGGTTTTAGTGCTGCCCTAGCTGTATAGATTGCTGCACTTAGTCCAGCAGGGCCTGACCCTATAATAAGTACTTTAGTAGAACGATTCATAACAACCTAAATTTTCATATTTTTAAAGCATTTACCCAAGATTTTATATAACTAATCTGATCATCGGTCATTAATGAAGGTACATGACCAGCATAATCAACAACGAACAAATCAAAATCTTTGGTTTCTTTCATCTTCTCAATAATAGCTTGTTGCAAAATTTCTGATTTAGCCCCGTGGATAACCAACAATTTACAAACAATCTTATTCCATATAGTCCATATATCAACATTTTTTGGCTTATTTGCATTAGCATTCATACCTTGTACTATGGCAGGATCATAATTCATTTTATATTTTCCATCTTGGATTTTTATAAAACTATATTTGGTAAGATGATCCCAATCTTCCTCACTACTAATACCGAATTGGCTATATATTAGCTTTAAATGTTGCTTGGCACTAACTAAATCAACAAATGAGGGAGTGTGACATGCATATTGACCAATTTTAACTAGAGGAGATGCTGGAATAAAAGGTCCTACATCATTTATAATCATTGCTTTGATAAGTTCCTTATATTTACTAGCTAGCACATAACCAATTATTCCACCCATGGAAGTACCAAGCCAAATACAGTTGTTAATACCTAATTTTTTTAAAAAAAGCACCGTATCTTTTACATATACTTGATAATTATAATGCTTTTTCGTTTTAAAAACATCACTATCCCCACGTCCTGGATAATCTATAGCAATTACTCGAAAATTATCACTTAATACCATAGCGATTTTATCAAAATCATGAGCATTCCTAGTTAAACCATGGGTACAAATTATTACATTTTCATTATTAGGGTCACCAAACTCAAGATAAGCTATTTTATGAGCTGGAATATATTGTGAGCCTAACCAATTAATATAAGGTCCAACTTGGATAAATTTTTGTATCATTTTTTTATATCATTAGTGCTATAGCTAACCTGACTAGCATTACACCAAATTCACAGTCGCTATTAGCGACGAAGCAATCTATAATTTCGCGTTAATCAGGTTAGCTATAATAATTAATTCAAATCACTTAAAAATATAGTTACCATAACTGGTATATATACTACACCAAAAAGCAGGGAAAGAAATACTGTGGTAGCAACTTTTTCTGGATAGAATTTTTGTAAACTGGCTATGACAATTACGTTTGCTGCCATAGGAGCAGTTGAAAGAAGCCTTAAAGCATTGTAATAATTCTCATCATACCATCCTAAAACAAACTTATCCAAAAGAATAAATATGTTAACCCCTAGTGGATAGAATAAAAATTTTGCCATGAAAGTAGCTAAAGTAAACTTTATGTCTATTTCAAACTTTTGCAAAGCTGAAAGAGCTAAACCAACCATAACCATACCAAGTATAGAAAATGCCCCCCGCATGTTATATATAAAATCATCTAGGAAATCAGGTAAAGTAAAACCAGCAAAACTAAATAAACAACCAAGTAAAAAACCGTTTAAAATTGGTAACTTTACAACCTTCAAGATACTTTCACTACTATTAGCAAAGCTCCTAGCACAAATATAAAAGCCTACTGATGATTCGAAAATATTTATTCCTATAACTGCCATCATATAGATGCTTAAAACATAATCATCAAAGAGAGTAGCGGCTATTGGCAGCATAAAATAACCACCATTAGCGGTACCTGCAGATAATGCTATAATGTTTCGTGTATGATCAAGCCAATATCGCCCGAAAAAATAGTAGGAAAATATTGATAACGCAGTGGCAATGAAAAAAACAACTACAGTAACGCTTAATGCTGATAAAGTCAAAGTAGTACTGGCGGGAATAGCAAAAAAAACAATAGGAGATATAAAATAGAATAACAAAGAAGCTATACTATCTCTCTCAACTTTAGAATATCTTCCTGCTAAAAAACCAATTACTACACTCAGTAATACAGAAATGGTTTTAAAAAAAACTATAGTAAAAATTGCCATGCTCTAAAAGCCAAAAGATATCAGATGCTGTTTTACTTAACCTTTTAGAAAATAGCAAATTTATTCTACAATTAACATAAATAAAGTACCTTTATTCACCTAATTCTTGTATAGCAAGACACAGATCTGCTAATTGAGTTCTATATTTTTGTTTACTAAGATAGCGACTATTTAATTTAAGATTTTCAAAATCTTTATTACTGGTAGGTAAATATTGACAAATCTGTACTAATTCCTCATCAGAAATAAAATGTCTCCTTGGTAAATCTATTGTACTGGCTTGTTCCTCCCGATAAGCTGCCATAATTTTCATTTTATGAATAAAAGACTCTGAATGATTATTGAATCTAACTTTTTGCCAAGCTTTTTGTACATTAATAATATAATTTTCAATATTAAGCAAAGATTTTATTTGCTTGTCATATTCGTTTTGTAAGTTATTATCTTGAATTATTTGTTGCAATACCTTGTAAATCGGCTCTAAATATTCAACATCTTTAATAGCATAATTTAACATATTAGCATTAATTGGACGCTTTAACCAATCAGACCGTTGGTAAGTTTTATCAATGTGAACTAAGCAAATTTTGCTACATATATCCGAATAACTCAAATATTTACCAAAATCACAAATACCAGCTGCAATTTGTATGTCAAAAACATTTTTTGGCAGTTTCTTAAATAAACGATAAAATATCTCGAAATCCTCTCTAGGGGCGTGAACTATTTTAAGAATTTTATCGTTCAGAAATATTTCGTTAATAGGAGAAAGATTCAAATTGCTCAAAGTGTCAATTATCACTTTATAACTACTGGCCATAATTTGAATTATGCTAAGCTGAGCAAAATAGGTATTTTTACGCAAGAACTCAGTATCAACACTTATAGCCTTACAATCCAATAACTGTCGACAGAATTTATTTAATGCTTTCTGATTATCAATAATAAGTATTTTTGAAGTATTAGTAATTAAATTGCTCCTATATAATAAACTTGGTATTTTTCTATACGCGAATTTGGGATAAGAATTTGTCAATTCTTATATACTCTTCTGTTTTGAAGAATTGTTTTTTGAAAATATCATGGATTCGCATGTGTAACTATACTATATGTATGCTACGCCTTCTCACCATTCATTTTCAAATCCAATTCTTCAAATCATTTGAGTATCCTAAATTCGGTGAAATTATATATTGCTTCGTCGACCTACGGTCTCCTCGCTAATAGACGTTTTATAGACGTATATGTCTATTAGCGAGCGAACGTATGTGAGCGTGGCAATCCATTTTGCTAAAAACATGATTTTAATCTTTTAAAATCATGTTTTTAGCTTTAGAAAGGTTTAAAATGTATTCGCGTTAACCGCTTTAAGAATGCATTTTTCCTTATATTAAAGCCAATTTTGGATAAGAACTAACTAATTCTTATCCAAAATTGGGGTTCTATGCTTTTTTGTGGTTAAAAGTAGCGTAACACTTTTACGCTACTTTGTCAAAGATGGAATCCTTAATTTATAAAACTCATCTTAAAATAAGTGTTTCATAAGTGCTACAATTAAAAAAACAATTAAGACATTTCAAGAAATAGATAATCAGAAGGCACCGTCAAGTTAAGTAAAATAGTATCAAAAAGAGCTATATTTTTAGATTTCAGGCAGCAAGAAGTCTTTGAGTGGCTTCGTCCCAAATGGATTTAGCTGATGCAAATGCAATTCTTTGCTCAATTGCTGTTTTACTATATCTTCCAACATTTACAGCAAATATATTTCTGACTTTTCCCATCAGTGATAATTTACAGTGGGCTGAATTAGGATGCTTAAATTTAATTAATATCTTCTCGTTGCGCCTAGTTGGTTGATGAGCATTCTCAACACGATTATTTAGTCTTTTATGAGTGCGATGCTCAGTTTTAGGGCACATAAGCTTAATCGGCTTAATGTAACTTCTGAGCTTATCAGTAACAATTACTCTTGGAGCTGGATAATGACCCAATAATTTTGATAAAAAACGAATAGCTGATTTTTTGTTACGACGCTTCTGCAGTAATACTTCTAATTCATGCCCCTCAGAGTCAACAGCTCTCCATAATATAAATACCTCGACTTTAATCTTAATATTCATCTCATCTAAATGCCATTTATCAGTTGGTTTCCTCTCTCGCTTGCTGATAACATCTTGAAAATAAACCGCAAATTTATTGCACCAAAATCTTACTGTCTCATGACATAAAATAATACCTCGATAGGCCATTTGTTCTTGTACATCTCTGTAACTATTATTGAATCGATGATATAACCATACTGCATGGCTAATAATGCTTACTGGAAAACGATGTCTCTTTGGGGATTGAATAATACACATAGCACTGAAATTTAGGTAACAATTGTCACTGATAATCTATAAATTATTCCCTACATTTGCTCAATACTTAATTTACATTTCTCTTAACTTGACGGTGCCCATCGTCTCCCTCGCTAAATAGGCGGTTCTTTGGCTAAAACCTTTCCAGTTTAGCTATAGCTTCGATTAATCCTTTAAATAAATTTAAATCTAAATCATTAGGGTTTAAATATTCAGGATGCCATTCTACTCCTATAACAAATTTGTGATTTATTGACTCAATTGCTTCAATTATTCCGTCCGGTGCTGTTGCTGCAACTTGGAGCTCCTTGCCTATTTTTCCTACTGCTTGATGATGGCTCGAGTTAACCATACAAGTTTGCTTATTTCCCGATAAGTTTGCAAGAATAGTGTTTGGTTCTATCGTTATAGAATGCGATAATGTATGTTTGGGGACAGGTTGCTCGTGGTTAATAACCGTAGCTACTCCTGCTTGTGACTTTATGTAATCAGGTATATGCTGGATAAGGTTGCCACCACATACTACATTTAACATCTGCATACCACGACATATTCCAAGGAATGGCATATTCTTTTCTAGAGCTTTTTGGATAAGTAGTAACTCAAAATTATCACGTTGCTCGTTGGTAGCTGTTCTATCACAAGTGAATTCTTGACCATAAAATTTAGGGTGAATATCCTCATCGCCACCGGGAATAATTAGCCCATCGATAATTGACAGCATCACTTCAATTGTATCATATTGATAGGGTAGCATTAAGGGGATTCCCCCAACTTTTATCACGCTATCTGCATAATTTTGTCTAATTGCATACCAAGGAAAAGGAGCATAGGCATACTTTTCAGAATTATTAGCCAAATCTAGAGTAATCCCTATTACTGGTTTTTTTTGTATCATATTAACCTTAGCGCTTTACCATGCGAGTACCACAAATCATGTCATGTAGAAACTTTTTCTCATTAGTACATATCATGCAGATAATACTTATAATCCCCAATATTACAGTACTACTTATTAGTGCTAATATAATAAATCTAATCAACGATTTTAAAAAGCTCATTCGATTATCATCCTCGTTTATGATCTTCATACCTAAAATATAGCAACCAAGAGTTGCTTGCATTGAAGATGACTCAAGTATTGGATCATATAATATTGTTAATGATAGTATTATTGATGTCGAAATGAAAGAATCGGATAGTGTATCGGCTAGTGGAAGGTTACTTAGTAGTATCATAATAATACAAATTAAAAGAAAAGTAATTAAGAAAATTCGATCCAAAACTACAGCAATAGATCTTCGCCAAAAGCCACAATAGATATATTCATTCATAAAATTAGTTTCCTTTCATGTGATGTTTCAAAAGTATGAAATGGTGGTGGAGATGATACTGACCATTCAAGGGTATCAGCCCCATCACCCCAAGGATTATTTGGGCATTTTTTGCCATATTTCATAGTATAAATAACAATAAATACAAAATAAAGAGCTGCAATAAATGAAATACTAGCTCCGATAGATGAAACCATATTCCAGCCGGCAAACGCATCCGGATAATCCGGTATTCTTCTTGGCATACCCGCTAATCCTAGAAAATGCTGAGGAAAGAATGTCAAATTAACGCCAATAAAGGTAATCCAAAAATGAATTTTACCCATCATTTCAGGATATTGCCGCCCTGACATTTTACCAAACCAATAATAGAACCCAGCAAATGCGGTAAATAAAGCCCCTAGCGACATAGTGTAATGGAAATGTGCTACAACATAATATGTATCATGTAAAATTCTGTCGATTGCTGAATTTGATAATATTATGCCGGTAACGCCGCCAATAGTAAATAGCAAGATAAACCCTATGGAAAACAACATAGGGGTTTCAAAAGTAATTGTTCCTCCCCACATTGTGGCAATCCAGCTAAAGATTTTGATACCAGTAGGTACAGCTATAATCATAGTACCAGCAGTAAAATATATTAATGCATTGTACGAAAGACCAACAGTAAACATATGGTGAGCCCAAACTATAAAGCCAACAAATCCTATAATTACCATAGCTACCACCATACCAAAATAACCGAATATTGGCTTACGGGAGAAAGTAGAGATGACCTGACTGACTATACCAAATCCCGGTAATACTACGATATATACTTCTGGATGACCAAAAAACCAAAATAAATGCTGAAATAACACTGGATCTCCGCCACCATCAGGCTTGAAAAAAGTAGTACCAAAATTTCGATCAGTCAGTAACATGGTTATTGCACCCCCTAACACAGGAATTGCTAGTATCAGCAAGAAGGCAGTAACCAAAATTGACCAAACAAATAAGGGCATTTCAAATAACCCCATACCATCAGTTCTCATATTAAAGATAGTGACAATCATATTAATTGAACCAAGAATGGAGGAAAGCCCTGTAAGATGTAAGCTTAAAATCGCCATATCGACAGCAGCCCCAGGATGCCCTACTAGACTACTTAGAGGAGGATACAGTGTCCAGCCAGTACCAGCTCCTCCATCAACCAAACCTGACAGCATTAATAATATAAAAGCAGGGACAAGTAGCCAAAAACTTATATTATTTAGCCTAGGAAAAGCCATATCCGGGGCACCTATTAAAATTGGTACAAAGTAATTACCCAATCCACCAAATAAAGCTGGCATAATCATGAAAAATACCATAATTATAGCATGAGCGGTAATTAATACATTGTATAGCTGATAATTACCACCTAGTAGATGCCCGCCGGGTACTGCTAGTTCTAACCTAAAAATAACAGAAAATAATCCACCAACAAGCCCAGCAAATATGGCGAATATAATATACATTACGCCAATATCTTTGTGATTAGTAGAAAAAATCCATCTTTGTAACCCCTTAGGGGTTTCGTGATGATCAGATATTACTTCTGCAAGAGGTCTAATAGAGGCTTTAGCTTTAAGTGTCATAATGGTTACTATTTACATTCTTTAAGTTGATCAATATCTGCACCTACTATGACTTCGATATTTCTAGTAATTTTATCATAATCCCAGTCCCACCATTTTATTTGTGCTAATTTGTCTACTATGTCTTCTGAGAATCTTTTTCTAATAATTCTACTAAGGATTACCTACAGCTATAGAATAGGGTGGTACATCCTTGGTGACCACTGAATATGCTCCGATAATTGCTCCGTCTCCTATTGTTACTCCTGGCATAATGACTGAATTCATACCAAACCACACATCATTACCAACTATTGTACTTCTAGCTTTGTTGCAAGTTGGAGTATAATTATTCCAACCTTCAAAAATAAAAAACGGATAAGTAGAAAAACCATCCATGAGATGGTTTACATCATCCATGATGAAGGTAGTTCCTTTGGCAATAGCACAAAACTTACCGATAATTAATTTACACTGATGACAACCTATAACATTATTACGTTCAAACTGTTCTGGATAGTGGCTATCATGATAGTAACTATAATCACCTACCATTATGTTAGGATTATGAATAAAATGTTTTAAAAATATAGTTTCTTTAACCTGTTTTGCGTAAAGATGGGGATAATACTTGTTGAAATGTACCATAGTAACTCTTTTATTTAATTTATTTGAAGGCTAATTTTTTGTTAGTCTTCATATTCATAGAGAATTTTGACTTTACCATAATCAACCAGTTTTGAAATTCTTCCTTGCTTACCACTTCAATGGCAATCGGCATAAAACCGTGATTAACACCGCAAAGTTCTGAACACTGACCATAATACACGCCTTTTTTGCTAATTTTAGTCCAAGTTTCATTGATTCTTCCAGGAACGGCATCGATCTTTATACCTAATGCTGGTACTGCAAAGCTATGTATAACATCTCCTGCGGTAATTAAAAATTTCACAGTTGTATTTTCTGGTATAATAATACGGTTATCAACTTCTAATAATCTTTTCTGACCAGGTTTTAAGTTTTCATCAGTAATTAAATAACTATCAAATTCAATATTCTCATGATCAGGGTAGATATAGTGCCAATACCATTGATATCCTATAACTTTAACCGTCATGTCTATCTCAGGGATTTTTTCTGCAAAACGTAAAATACGAAATGATGGTATGGCAATAATAACTAAAATTATTATAGGGATTATCGTCCAAATAACTTCAATTAAGATATTATGAGAGAATTTTGCTGGAATAGGGTTGGATTGTGCATTAAATCTAATACAAACATAGACTAGTAGAATGGTAATAAAGACAACTATTCCTCCTGATATTAACAGTAGGAAATTGTGAAACCCGTGAAGCTCTTCCATAAGAGGGCTTGCTGGAGTTTGTAACAGCATTTGCCACGCCTGAGGTTCTGATGCGAAGCAATCGTGAGCAAATAAAAGACATAAAATTACAAATTTTTTCATATTTGGTATTAGTGGGTTTGATTCTATGTGTTATACTTAGCTAGTATAAAACGATATGCAGTTTTATTAAAGTAAAAAATGACTCTAATGTTGGAAAAGCTTGAAGAATTTATCATTGACTTTAAGCTGCCTTCTGATACGATTTGGTTCAAAATGATTTAAGATTACAATATGGCTGGTCATTCAAAATTTAAAAATATTCAACACCGAAAAGGTGCACAAGATAAGAAAAGAGCAAAAGTTTTTACTAAGCTAATTAGAGAAATTATCACTGCTGCTAAAATGGGAACTGATGTAAGCAATAATCCACGCCTGCGGAATAGCATAGCTGCAGCACGCAGTCAGAATTTGCCAAAGGATCGAATAGATAAGGCAATAAGTGCAGCAAGTGATTCGAATAATAACGAAAATTATGCAGAGATTAGATATGAAGGCTTTGCTCCTGGTGGGATTGCGATAATAATAGAGGCTTTAACTGATAATAAAAATCGTACGGCTGCGGAAATTAGAGCAGCTTTTAGCAAATTTGGTGGTAATTTAGGTGAAACTGGAAGTAGCAGTTATATGTTTGATCATCTTGGAGTAATACAATATCCGGCAAATTTAGCAACAACAGAAGCTATGTTTGACAGTAGCCTAGAGGCTGGGGCAAAAGATGTGATTTCTGAAGAAGATACATATTTAATCTACACGGATATTGAGAACTTTATGCAAGCTGTTGATTTTCTGACCAATAAATATGGACATCCTGAAGAATCTTACGTAGGTTGGGTGCCTAAAAATACCATAATTATAGAAGATAATGATAAAGCAGAGAAGCTATTAAAATTAGTGGATATTTTAGAAGAAATCGATGACGTACAAAAAGTTTTTGGTAATTAGGAATTATCTGATGCAATTTATCAAGCTATGAAGGACATTTAATATGGATTGCCAAATTATTATTTTAGCTGCCGGTAATGGGAGAAGAATGGAATCTTCGTTACCAAAAGTAATGCACGAAGTTGGTGGTAGACCTATGCTTGATAGGGTGATAACAAATGCTAACAAAGTGACTAACGATATCATTTTAGTTCGTTCATTGCAATTAGAAGAATATACCTCTTCTTATAAGGATGTTTGTAAATTTGCATTACAGCTAGAACCTCTTGGTACTGCTCATGCAGTATATACTGCTTTAGACTTAGTTGATGACAATAAAATTGTAGCAGTGCTTTACGGAGATAATCCTTTAATCACCGCAAATATTATTAACGATTTATTAGACCACCTAATTTCTACAAATTCAGCCATTACAACGTTATGCTTTAGACGTGATAACCCGGGGCAATATGGACGAATAGTTACTGATGAACTAGGATATTTCTTAAAAATTGTGGAATTTAAAGAGGCAACAAGTGCAGAACAAGCTATAATAATTTGTAATTCTGGTATTATGGCTTTTGAAGCTGGTATATTAAAAAAATATCTACCTACTATTTTTTTAGGTAAGGTTGATAGATCAAAAGAGTTATATTTGACAGCCCTTGTAAAAATAGCTAAGGATAGCGGAGAAAAAGTATCATATTTGCTATCTTCAGACCACGACATAGTGCTTGGAGTAAATACTAAACAGGAGCTAGAAGAAGCTAATAAAACTATTGCTAAGTTAATGGGAAGGTAATACACACAAAATTCTTCAACGTAACTTAGCGTGTGCAATCACAATGATTTTACGCATTAATGCTACCATCGCCACCATTTTCTTTTTTCCTCTATTGATCAATTCTTCATAAAATACCTTCAGTTCAGAGTTAGAATTTCTAGCAGCCATAGCAGCTACAAACAACATAGGTCTAATACTAATTGCAATAATGAACACGGTGTTATAAAATGGGTTTTTAACTGATAAATAGGTACTCAAATAGCTAGGTTAATATTACCGCAAGGTTTTGAAGGTCATGATTTTATAAAAATGATGAAACATGAGCCGCATGGTCGAAATCGTATACGTTTATTGGCGATGTATCACCTTCAATTAGGCAAATCTTTTAAAGCCATATCTGAAATAGTGAAGTCACACTGGAAAACCGTGCAATCATGGCTCAGAAGATTTAGGAATCATGGTTTTGAAGGATTATTTGAATCACAAAGAAGCGGTGCCCCTAGGAAGATTAACACTATACAAGAATCTGCTCTTTTTGATAAAATCAATACGCTCAGTAAAAGTAAAACTGGTGGGTATATAACTGGAAAAGAGCTACATATCATGTTACTTGAGGAATATGGTGCTAAATGTGCTTTAAAAACAGTCTACAATACTATGTGCACCGCCTTGGTTTTAGCTGGATTACTTCTCGTTCAATGCATCCAAAGTCAAATCAAGAGACTCAAAATAGATATAAAAAAACTTTCCAGACATGTTAACAAAATTATTAGCAAAAAATATCGATAGATGTAAAGTTGATATATGGTCTCAGGATGAAACTAGAGTTGGGCAACAGGCAACAGCAATTTATTTCAACATATATTTACGGAGCTGCTTGCCATGAGACAGGAGAAGCTTGTGCATTAATTTTACCATATGCAAACACACAGGCAATGAATAAATTCTTAGAAGAGCTTTCTCGCAGTATTCAAGGCAACCGACATATAGCTTTACTAACGGATAATGCAGGTTGGCACACAGCCAAAAAACTAACTGTGCCAAGCAATATCACTTTGATACCGCTTCCGCCCTATGCACCGGAACTTAATGCAATGGAACAAGTTTGGGAATGGATTAAAAATCATTTCTTGTCTAACCAATGTTATGGTGTATATGAAGATATCGTTACTATGGCTTGTTACGCTTGGAATCAACTTGCTCATAATGTAGATTTAGTAAAATCAATTATGTATAGAGATTGGATAAATACACCGTGTTAATTATTGCAATTGGTATTATTATGTTACCATTTTTAGTGGATTGTAATATAACACAAGTTTCTTCAAAGGATTGGATATTGCTATTAGTCAACGCTCTGTTGATGCTTTTACATCAAATATTATTAAATAAGGGATTAGAAATTGGTTTAGCTACTGAAATGAGTATACTAGCTTATAGTAGCGTTGTATTTTCTTTAATTTTAAGTGTAGTTATATGGCAGGAAATACCAGATAATTTTTCGATTATTGGGGCAATAATAATAATCTTAAGTGGAATATATATATCTAGGAGACAAAAATCGTAAGCAAAAAGTAGAGTAAGATGAATATATCTATTAGTTTATGCTTTTGCAGGGATAACATTGGTGAATTTTAGATATCCTCAAGACTACTAACGTCTAACAAGTAGTAAATGAAGCTTTACAAATTGGCAACATTTGTAGTATAAGAGCCTAGGATTAAATTATTTAAAGAATTATAAAAATGAATATTCATGAATACCAAGCAAAGATGATTTTGAGGCAATATGGTATACCTACTTCTACAGGAGTTGTAATATTGCAAAAAGAAGATATCGATAGGCTAATTGATGGTTTAGAAGCAGAAATATATGTGGTTAAAGCCCAAATCCACGCAGGTGGTAGGGGAAAAGCTGGGGGTGTAAAAGTTGTAAGAACTAAAGAAGAGGCAAAGAAAGCAGCACACGCAATGTTTGGCATTAACTTAGTAACTCATCAGACGTCAGCTATTGGGCAAAAGGTTCGCTATCTCTATGTTGAATCTGGGTGTGATATTTTAAAAGAATATTATTTTAGTGTCGTTTTTGATCGTAGTAATAGCAAGGTAACTTTTATAGCTTCTACTGAAGGTGGGGTAGATATAGAAGAAGTTGCTCATAATACTCCAGAGAAAATTATTAAAGTATCAGTTGAACCTGCAACAGGCATACAGCCATTTCATTGTCGTAGAATGGCATACAAGCTTGGTTTTAAGAATGAGCAGGCAAAACAAATGATGAAAATTGTTGAATCAACCTATCGAGCTTTTATAGCAACTGATGCTAACCAAATTGAAATTAATCCATTAATAACAAAAGCTGATGGTAGTTTATTGGCACTTGATGCCAAGATTAACTTTGATGATAATGGATTATTTAAACATCCTGATATTTTAAATATGCGGGATGATGAAGAAGAAGATGCTCTTGAAATAAAAGCAGCTAGCCTTGGTCTTAGTTATGTTAAGATGGATGGTACTATTGGTTGTATGGTGAATGGGGCTGGGCTAGCTATGGCTACAATGGATATTATCAAGCTTTATGGTGCTGAACCGGCAAACTTTTTAGATGTTGGTGGTGGGGCTGATCGTGAGAAAGTAACGGAAGCACTAAAAATAATTTTAGCAGATTCACATGTACAAGGGGTTTTAGTTAATATTTTTGGTGGTATAATGCGTTGTGATATAATAGCCGAAGGCATTATTGCTGCAGTGAAAGAGATTGGCATTACAGTTCCACTGGTTGTACGTTTAGCTGGAACCAATTTTGAATTAGGTAAAAATATTTTAGCAAATTCTGGTTTAAAAATAATTGCTGCAAATGATTTAGGTGATGCTGCTGTTAAGATCGTCGATGCAGTAAAATAATTCATATAAAAATACGGAAAATGCATATATGTCAATATTAGTTGATAAAAATACAAAAGTAATTTGCCAAGGTTTTACTGGCACTCAAGGGACTTTTCATTCTGAGCAGGCAATCAGTTATGGTACTAAAATGGTAGGAGGGGTAACTCCTGGAAAAGGTGGCAATACTCATCTAGATCTACCTGTATATAATACAGTACATGAGGCAGTTGCAAAAACTAAGGCTACTGCCAGCGTTATTTATGTTCCACCACCTTTTGCTGCTGATTCAATTTTGGAAGCTATAGATGCAGGAATTAGTTTGGTAGTGTGTATTACAGAGGGAATACCGATACTTGATATGATAAAGGTCAAAAGGGCATTAATCGGATCAAAAACTAGATTAATTGGGCCAAATTGTCCTGGCATTATTACTCCTGATGAATGCAAAATCGGCATAATGCCTGGTTATATTCATAAGAGAGGCAGGGTAGGAATTATATCCCGGTCCGGTACTTTGACTTATGAAGCAGTAGCACAGACTACAGATTTTGGTCTTGGTCAATCTACCTGTATTGGTATTGGTGGAGATCCAGTTAACGGCACTGATTTTGTTGATTGTATTGAAATGTTTTTACAAGATGATGAAACAGAATCGATTATTATGATTGGTGAAATAGGAGGGGATGCTGAGGAAAAGGCTGCTGAATTAATAAAAAGCTCAAAGATTAAAAAGCCAATAGTTACTTTCATTGCTGGTGTTACTGCTCCTGAAGGTAAAAGAATGGGGCATGCTGGTGCAATTATTTCTAATGGACAGGGTTCAGCTGAAGATAAGTTGGAGGCATTGCAAAGTGCGGGTGTTACTATCACTAGATCGCCAGCTGATATTGGTAAAACTATGTTTGAACTATTAAAGAAGCTCTAAACCTTAGAGGTAATAACTGCAAAAGCTACAGAAATTGGGTAATCGTCTGAAATGGACAAGTGAATTTTGATTTGTCCAAATTTGTTTGGATTTTCAGGATGACAAATTTGGACAAAGGGCTTGCCTAAGGCATCATTTAGTATAGAGATGTCTTTAAATCGTAAACCCCGCCCAATTCCGATACCAAGGGCTTTGCTAACTGCCTCTTTCGCAGCAAACCTTTTTGCCACAAAACCACCATATTGGTCTTTGCTTAGAGAAGTTAGCTTTTGTATTTCCGTTTTAGAAAGAATTATGTTTACAAAACGCTGGTCATATAGGTTTAATATCCTTTCTATTCTTGGAATTTGTACTATATCTGTACCAACACCAATAATCATTTTTGTTCATCATCACTAGCATTATCATCAAATATTTGATCATCTAAATCAGAGTAGTCTTCAGTAACACAAAGATCTGAGCCGGTTGGTAAATAATCAAACTCTTCTACAGCAGTATCAAGGGAAGCATCAGTATTTTCTTCATCAATAGGATCGATTCTGCTTTTTGTTCGAAGACGTTTTAATAATTGTGCCTTTAGGGCTGGAATCGTTATATGGCCAGCAGCTATTTCACGTAATGCCAGTACAGTTGCCTTATCGCCTTTCACGTTATTAATAGTCATTTTACTACCAGAATTTATATCATTTGCTCTTTGAGCAGCTAAAGCTACAAGCTTAAATCTATCGTGAATCTTTCCAACACAATCTTCAATCGTTATCCTAGCCATAATACTCTCTTTTTAATTTTATAAGATATATATACAATAACGGATCAGTATAAAGTATAATTAGTAGATTTCAAGAATAGAATTTTCATTGCCTCTCTAGGGTAGTTTAAAAATCATAGATACAGGTGGAAAGATGTAAGGACACTACAAAGAATTGGGGAAAATATTATGTTTTTTTGAGCATTTCTTTATATAGATCTAAGGTTTTACTAAGCATTAAATCAAGGGAAAAATTATCGATGACTGCTTTTCTTGCTGCTTGTTGTATTTTGTTACCTTCATTGGTTTTGAGTATAGATAAGCAATGTTCGATTTTTTCTGCTAAATCAACAGCATCGTTTGGTTTGACATGAAATCCAGTTTTTTTATCTAATATTGTTTCAATAGCTCCACCTATATTTGTAGCAATTACTAGCTTTTCCATTGATTGTCCTTCAGTTATAGTGCGACCAAATGCTTCTGGCTCAATTGAAGTAGATATTACTATATCTGAAACACCGTAAAGGCTGAGCATATCAGCTTCATTACCAAAAATTTGAATTTTACTTTGTAGCTTCAATAAGTTTATAAGAGATTTTACTCGATTGGTAAAATTGGGATGTTTGGATAAATCTCCAACCATTAGACAGTAGAAATCTAGATGTTTTAATTTGCCAAGTGCTTCAACAAGGGTAAGATGCCCCTTCCAACTGGTCATTCTTGATGGTAACAATATTATAGGAGTATTGTTAGATATACCGTATTTCTTTTTATGTTTTAGTAACTTTTCTTCTGTAACATTTTTTGGATCAAAATAACTATAATCTACCCCTCGATATATTACAACAATTTGATCTTCTAGGATTTGATAATTAATTAATATATGGTGTTTTACAAAATTAGACACAGCTATGATCTTTTCGCCTTTGACTATGACGCTATTATAAAAATGTTTGAAAGGATTCGAGATGTTGTAAATTCCGTGGAATGTGGTTAAGAATTTAGTGCCTGTAGCCTTTGCCGCCATATAACAACTCCAAGCTGGAGCTCTCGATCTTGCATGTACTATATCTACGTTATATTCCTTAATTATTTCTGACAGAATTCTTGCGTTTTTCCATATTGTCAAAGGATTTTTCGTAGCACTATTCATAGAAATATGTGGCACTCCTGCTGCCACTAATTCTTCAACCAATGAACCACCAGATGAGACTACAATAACATTATAATCAACTTTTTTTAACATTTTAGCCACTTCAATTGTTCCTCGCTCTACTCCACCAGAGAATAAAGCTGGAACTACTTGCAAAATGGTGGGTTTATGATATCGTTTGGGTGAATCTGATGAAATCATTAATCTTTTACGTAATTAATTTAAATGCATAAAATATATAATACAGAAAAGAAAAGATTTATCACTTACAATCATCACAAAAGTAGCAAAAAAAATATGCCATCGGTAATTTTTTTGCATGGCTTGATGTCGGGTATGAATGGTAAAAAGGCTATATTTCTTGAGAATTACTGTAAAAAACGTGATTATAATTTTATCACATTTGATAATTTTGGTCATGGAGAATCATCAGGTAGATTTCGAGATGAAACGATTGGATCTTGGCTTACAGGGGTTGAACTAGTTTTAAATAAACTTGTAATGCAACCAGCTATTATCATAGGCTCCAGCATGGGTGGTTGGTTAGCCATTCTTGCTGCTATAAAATTTCCTAGTAAAGTTTGTGGTCTTGTTTGTATTGCTCCTGTCCTAGATTTTACAGAAACTATTTGGCAAAACTTAACTGAAATGCAAAAAACACAAATGCAACAACAAAAATACCTTGAGATTAGTGGGCGTAATTGCAACGATAAATATCCAATAAGTTATCAATTAATACTCGAAGCTAGAAATCACTTGTTACTAAATTCAAATAGTATTAATCTTAAGGGAGCTATACATTTAATTCACGGGATGCTAGATGAGGACGTACCTTATACCATCTCAAATAACCTTGCAGAAAAAATTACTAGTGACATGGTAGTGATAAAATTGATAAAAGATGGAGTTCATACTCTTGTACGAGAATCAGAATTAGCTATAATAGCTAATTCTTTGGAAGAAATAATAAACTTATCATTAGAACGATGAATAAACATATATTTGCTAAAATAACTAAAGTTTCCGATTTTTTAAAGATATCGGAAGTAATAGATAAATTAGATCAAGATAGCTTGGTGCTTTTTGATGTAGATGACGTACTTATCATGGATCAAGATGAATATCGCTTAACTCATCCTTATAGGCGGCAGTGGCGTGCTGAAAGCAAAAACCGTCTTACGAGAGAAGAAAGGCATCTTTTATACAGTATTATTTTAAAAAATCGTACTATTCGCTTAGTGGACTATAATATAACTGATATACTAGGTAGATTATGGGAGATGCAAGTCCCAACTGCTGCTCTGACCAAATTATACACAGGGAAATTTGGTGTTATTGAGGATTTTACCAATTGGCGTCTTACAGAGCTTAAAGGGATAAATATAGATTTTATGAAATCTACTCCGATAAAAGAGGAAATATTAGTTGATGAATTACATATTAGGGGTGGTATGCCAACGATGAAAGAAGGTGTGATTCTTACAGCCGATGTTGATAAAGGTGCAGTATTAGAGAATATTTTACATAGAAAAAACTACTATCCTACAACAATAATATTTGTTGATGATATTTTAGAAAATATTGAGTCAGTGGCAAAAATATGTAGCAAATTACAGATTAATTTTTATGGTTTTGAATTTGACGGAGCTTCTTTGATCCCGGAAACAGAACTAGATGAAAAAAGTGAAAAAATTCGTTTTGAGATTTTAGAGAAGGAACATCGTTGGATAACAGATTTAAAACTATAATTATTTTTTTGTGTATATGCATTACTTCTTGCTATGCTATAGCTGAAGAACAAGAGAGTATTGGGGTAAAAGCTACTAAAGTACAAATGGCTGATTTATATAATGTTTTCAGTGTTATAGGACAATGTAAGAGTGGTATGAGCCGTGATTATTATGCAAATGTTTCTGGTAGACTTGATTTAGTATCTACTTCCCAAGGAGGTAAGATCCATCAAGGTGATGTTTTGCTTATTATTGACCAAGATTTAGCTGTGTCAATTAAGTCACAAGCGGAAGTCTCTTTAAGAAAAACTATGGCTTCTTATAACCGTGACAAGGAATTATTTGCCAAAAAATATATTAGTAGTGATGTGCTAGAAAAATCTAATAGCGAGTTAGAAGAAGCTAGGCTTGCTTTTGCTAAAGCAATGAATAGTTACAACGATATGGTTCTTATAGCTCCATTTGATGGATATATTGGTATAATAAAATCTAAAATAGGGGATAAGATAAAACAAGGAAATTATCTTTTTAGCATTATTGCTCAAAACTCTACTACTAATAATATTTTAATGGAGCTACCTGAGGGGCTTTATAATCAGGTGTCAGAATCCACGAATTTAGTGATAACCGATAATAAGGGCGGATTAATTAATGGAAAAATTGCTGAAATCTCACAATATGTTTCAGATAATGGTACTATAAGTGCTAAAGTTATCATTGATTCTAATAGTAATATTGTGCATGGAAGCTATGTAAATATAGATCTAATTCTTAACAAACATAGGAATTTAGCTGTGCCTAATCAATTGGTACAGAGTAATAATAAAGGTGAGTATTTTGTATATAAAGTCAATGACAATAAGGTACAACAACTTTATGTTAAACTTGGCACTAGTTTAAATGGTTTAACAGAGATTATCTCAAGTGAAATTAAAGAAGGAGATATGGTGGTATTAGAAGGGATTACTAAGATTTATGATGGTAGTGTCGTCAAATTGTTAGATTAACCTGAATTCATATAACAGGTTACATTGTTAAGCATCAACTGCGAACGATGTCACCGAGCTAAGATTAAATTAACAGAGGATTAAAATGGAATATATATTATTAGTTTGTAGTATCGTGGCAATTCTTATTATTGTACAGATGGTTAAGGTTGTACCACAACAACAAGCATGGGTTGTAGAACAGTTTGGAAAATTTGATAAGGTTCTGCAGCCAGGATTGAATATTTTGATTCCAGTGATTCAGAGAGTAGCCTATAAACACACCCTGAAGGAAGAAGCTATTGATGTTACTGCTCAAACAGCCATTTCAAATGATAATGTTACGTTATTAATAGATGGTGTTTTATATGTAAAAATTGTTGATCCAGTCGCTGCATCTTATGGTGTTAATAGTCCATATTATGCCATCACACAGCTTGCACAGACCACCATGCGTTCAGAAATAGGTAAATTACCATTAGATAGGACTTTTGAAGAACGGGAAACGTTAAACATCGCTATTGTGTCTGCTATTAACCAAGCTGCAATGAATTGGGGGATACAATGTATGCGTTATGAAATTAAAGATATTCAGCCACCACAAACAATACTTAAAGCGATGGAATTACAAGTTGCAGCAGAACGTCAGAAACGAGCTCAAATTTTGGATTCAGAAGGCAATAGACAAGCAAAAATAAACCATGCAGAAGGTGAGAAGGCTCAAGTTGTATTAAATTCTGAAGCTTCCTATACTGACCAAGTAAATAGAGCTAAAGGTGAAGCTGAGGCAATAGGATTAGTAGCAATGGCTACTGCTAAAAGTATTGAAGTTATTGCCGCATCTATTCAAAAGTCTGGGGGTAATGACGCAGTATCTTTAAAAATTGCTGAACAATATATAAATGCTTTTGGTGAGTTAGCCAAAGATAGCAATACAGTAATTCTTCCGGCAAATCTTTCTGAACCAGGAAGTTTTATAACTCAAGCTTTAAGCATTTTTGATCAGCTAAAATCAGTGAGCAATAAGAAATTGTCTAAGGAATCTTCTATGAAGAAACAAACGAGTGCTAGTGAGTAATTACTTATTTCACTTGAATTCGACATAAAAATAATTATTATTCTAAGCATTTTCGAATGTCAACCCTAACAGGGACTATATTGATAACAAGTTATATCGAACTCAGGTTACAATAATCAGGTTACAATAAATTTAGGAGAAAATTTAATGACATACGTGCCTATAGTAGTTGAACAAACCCCTAGAGGGGAAAGAGCCTATGATATCTATTCTAGGTTATTAAAGGAACGCATCGTTTTTGTTTGTGGTCAAATTGAAGATTTGATGGCCAATGTGGTGGTTGCACAATTACTATTCTTAGAGGCAGAGAATCCAGAAAAAGATATTTTCATGTATATTAATTCTCCTGGTGGTGTTGTGACTTCTGGTTTGGCAATTTACGATACTATGCAATATATTAAGCCTAAAATTTCTACGCTTTGTATAGGACAGGCTTGTTCAATGGGTTCTATGTTACTCACTGCTGGAGAGAAAGGTATGCGTTATGCTCTGCCGCATAGTCGTATAATGATCCATCAACCGTCAGGTGGTTACCAAGGGCAAGCTACAGATATAGAAATTCATGCTAAAGAAACCATGAAATTAAAAAGAATGCTCAATAACTTGTATGTCAAGCATACAGGACAAGAACTAGATTCTATTGAAAAAAGCATGGAACGTGATAATTTCATGGATCCTGAAGTAGCTAAATCATTTGGACTAGTTGATGAAATTATCACCGATAGAGCAAAAATCTTAGTAAGAAAATAGTTTAAAAGGCTGTTAGATGTTATGGATTCCCGCTTACGCGGGAATGACATTGTACCGAGTCTTGACTCTATTCATCCATTGGCAATGCTCCTATTAGTGGCGGTTCATCATTATAATTAGGACAATAAATCTCTTCGCAAGTATTATTTCTTATATATCTTGATACTTCTTTATGATTCATTTGTTCAGTAAATAACATTAATTTTTTATTATTTTTGTTTATATAAGTTTTATAAGCAACTAATCTGTCGTCACAACTACAATCTTTTGCTTCATAAATATCAGGTTTTAATACCAATTGCAATAATTAACGCAGTGGTCTAAGATGGGTTTTTAACTGATAAAAGGTACTCAAATGGCTAGGTTAATATTACCACAAGGTTTTCATGGTCATGATTTTATAAAAATGATGAAACATGAGCCGCACGGTCGAAATCGTATACGTTTATTGGTGATGTATCACCTTCAATTAGGCAGATCTTTTAAAGCCATATCTGAAATAGTGAAGTCACACTGGAAAACTGTGCAATCATCGCTCAGAAGATTTAGGAATCATGGTTTTGAAGGATTATTTGAATCACAAAGAAGCGGTGCCCCTAGGAAGATTAACACTATACAAGAATCTGCTCTTTTTGATAAAATCAATACGCTCAGTAAAAGTAAAACTGGTGGGTATATAACTGGAAAAGAGCTACATATCATGTTACTTGAGGAATATGGTGCTAAATGTGCTTTAAAAACAGTCTACAATACTATGCACCGCCTTGGTTTTAGCTGGATTACTTCTCGTTCAATGCATCCAAAGTCAAATCAAGAGACTCAAAATAGATATAAGAAAACTTTCCAGACATGTTAACAAAATTATTAGCACAAAATATCGATAGATGTAAAGTTGATATATGGTCTCAGGATGAAACTAGAGTTGGGCAACAAGGTAGCTTAACTCGTATATGGGCTAAGCGTGGCATAGACCCCGTAAAGTTCGGCAACAGCAATTTATTTCAACATATATTTACGGAGCTGCTTGCCATGAGACAGGAGAAGCTTGTGCATTAATTTTACCATATGCAAACACACAGGCAATGAATAAATTCTTAGAAGAGCTTTCTCGCAGTATTCAAGGCAACCGACATATAGCTTTACTAATGGATAATGCAGGTTGGCACACAGCCAAAAAACTAACTGTGCCAAGCAATATCACTTTGATACCGCTTCCGCCCTATGCACCAGAACTTAATGCAATGGAACAAGTTTGGGAATGGATTAAAAATCATTTCTTGTCTAACCAATGTTATGGTGTATATGAAGATATCGTTACTATGGCTTGTTACGCTTGGAATCAACTTGCTCATAATGTAGATTTAGTAAAATCAATTATGTATAGAGATTGGATAAATACACCGTGTTAATTATTGTAATTAGTATTAGATACAAGAACCAGTTATATTAGAAGAAAAGTTATTATTTTTTGCACTTGAAAAAGATCACCTTAGCTGATATAAAACAAACATCTTTGTATATATACTCTTCTGCTTTGAAGAATTGGCTTTTGCGAATACTTGCAGGAATTTCGCGTACTCACGTACTTTATGTACTGCTTGCGTTCGCTCATCCCTTGTTTATTTATTGTCGTAATTCTCCAAATCATTTGAGTATACGCACCCTTAGCTCAGCTGGATAGAGCAACGGATTTCTAATCCGTAGGTCAGAGGTTCGAATCCTCTAGGGTGTGCCATTCTTCGATTTTAGTGCGTTTTGCGAATGCATCAAACGGTGGACGTAGCATAAAGTCTAGCTTTCCGTCTTGTAATTTTAGGTTCGAAAATACTAAATTCATTAATTTACGTTTTCCTTCCGTAGTCGAACCTTTAAAGGTTTCTAACGCTCTGGAAGCCAGTTCTACTAGGTTAATCAATAGTTCTGCAAATTCATCATCAGCATTATTATGGCTTTCTATTTCTCTCACGATATCTTCACGTTTTTGTATTAATTGCTGACGTTTTCCTTCATGATCTTCCTTGCTAATATTACCATCTAAAAATAAATCAGTTAACCTATCCATACGCGTTTTGATCTTAGTATGCTCAGCATGTAGCTTTCCTATACGCATTTTATGAAAACCTTGCTCTATTTTTGCCGAGCTTTTAATATAATACCAATTGTAATAATTAACACGGTGTATTTATCCAATCTCTATACATAATTGATTTTACTAAATCTACATTATGAGCAAGTTGATTCCAAGCGTAACAAGCCATAGTAACGATATCTTCATATACACCATAACATTGGTTAGACAAGAAATGATTTTTAATCCATTCCCAAACTTGTTCCATTGCATTAAGTTCCGGTGCATAGGGCGGAAGCGGTATCAAAGTGATATTGCTTGGCACAGTTAGTTTTTTGGCTGTGTGCCAACCTGCATTATCCGTTAGTAAAGCTATATGTCGGTTTGCCTTGAATACTGTGAGA
The DNA here is from genome assembly GCF_964264975.1 of Candidatus Tisiphia endosymbiont of Neophilaenus lineatus. NCBI lineage: Bacteria > Pseudomonadati > Pseudomonadota > Alphaproteobacteria > Rickettsiales > Rickettsiaceae > Candidatus Tisiphia > Candidatus Tisiphia endosymbiont of Neophilaenus lineatus. The sequence continues at coordinate 782,301 of NZ_OZ183649.1, forward strand.
AAGCTCTTCTAAGAATTTATTCATTGCCTGTGTGTTTGCATATGGTAAAATTAATGCAAAAGCTTCTCCTGTCTCATGGCAAGCAGCTCCGTAAATATATGTTGAAATAAATTGCTGTTGCCGAACTTTACGGGGTCTAGTGCCACGCTTAGCCCATATACGAGTTAAGCTACCTTGTTGCCCAACTCTAGTTTCATCCTGAGACCATATATCAACTTTACATCTATCGATATTTTTTGCTAATAATTTTGTTAACATGTCTGGAAAGTTTTTTTATATGTATTTTGAGTCTCTTGATTTGACTTTGGATGCATTGAACGAGAAGTAATCCAGCTAAAACCAAGGCGGTGCATAGTATTGTAGACTGTTTTTAAAGCACATTTAGCACCATATTCCTCAACTAACATGATATGTAGCTCCTTTCCAGTTATATACCCACCAGTTTTACTTTCACTGAGCGTATTGATTTTATCAAAAATAGCAGACTCTTGTATACTGTTAATCTTCCTAGGGGCACCGCTTCTTTGTGATTCAAATAATCCTTCAAAACCATGATTCCTAAATCTTCTGAGCCATGATTGCACAGTTTTCCAGTGTGACTTCACTATTTCAGATATGGCTTTAAAAGATTTGCCTAATTGAAGGTGATACATCGCCAATAAACGTATACGATTTCGACCATGCGGCTCATGTTTCATCATTTTTATAAAATCATGACCTTCAAAACCTTGCGGTAATATTAACCTAGCTATTTGAGTACCTATTTATCAGTTAAAAACCCATTTTTTAACACCGTGTTAATTATTGCAATTAGTATAAGAGAGGGAATCCAAAAATAATACACTAATACTCTATCTGAGGTCTCTGTTTTTAGTAAGTTGTGTAATGATATAATAGTTAATGCCATAAATATTCCGCTAAGTAATCCAAAAATGATTCCTGAAGTTATAATTTCTACTGATGGCTTCAGTATTAATAAACAGCCAATAAAGCCAATTATTGCTAAAAATAATAGATCATTTTTGATAGATTTATTAGTAAAAATACCCGTTATTAGCAGTACCCAAATTGGAGACAGATTCGTAAGTGTACTAACATTGAAAAGAGACAAGTAATTTACTGCTGAAAACATGCAATACCAATATGCTGCCCCCAATAATCCCATTGTAATTAATGCACAATATCGCTGTGATACTATTAATTGACCACGAGACCTAATAACTTTTGGTAAAAAAAAGATAGCACAAAGAAAGAATTGTAAAAATACAACTAGAGAAATAGGTATACTACTATTAAAAGATTTTACTATACTAGCTTTCATTGCTCCAAGTCCAAATGAACTTAAGATATATAATGTTGCTTTCATAGCAGTTCTACTTTTTAATTGACAACTGGGGTTATACAAATAATCCTACTTCAATTGGAGCATAAAACAATCCATAATGGGTAACTCGCATTAATCAATAAATTGTCCTGCCACTACCTTTAAAATTCTGATGAGCCTTATCTAATTTTTTGATAAATTCTGGAGAATAAGATTTAAGATCATTTTTCGATCCACCCTCATATTTTTTTGCTAGATCTATCCCCCCTCTAATCATATTATAAGCAAAATTTTCTTCCTTTGTTTCTCCAGCTATTCTTTTAGGGTTCATGAACTTATAAACTTGGTATAAAGCAAAATTTTTCACTAAACGTTTTGCTTCCAATCTAGATTGATTACCTATGCCTTGTAGCTTATCTTTTGATTTTATCAAACCTTGGTTAGCTTCTTTTACCAATTGTGAATGTTGTTGCATTAAGTAACTACTTACTTCAGCAACATTCTTACTAACAAGGTTCTCATCAATTTTAACACCTAATTTTCCTAATTTCTTGTGTGCAATTTTACCTAAATATTTTTTTATTAATAGGATGATCTGTGTCTGTAATTTTGTTAGATCCATTGTTTGCTCGTTAAGACAAGCCAATATTTGTTCTATTTCCTGTTCGAAAGCATCGTTTTGACTTAACTCATTGAAAATTTCCATCGCCTCATCAGATCCAAGTTCATTATCAGTGATGCCTACTAATGCATCTTTAATTTGGTCTGCCAATTTTCTAGAGTCCCTTGGTTTTTTGTCATCTGTTTCCATTTATTATACCAATTGTAATAATTAACACGGTGTATTTATCCAATCTCTATACATAATTGATTTTACTAAATCTACATTATGAGCAAGTTGATTCCAAGCGTAACAAGCCATAGTAACGATATCTTCATATACACCATAACATTGGTTAGACAAGAAATGATTTTTAATCCATTCCCAAACTTGTTCCATTGCATTAAGTTCCGGTGCATAGGGCGGAAGCGGTATCAAAGTGATATTGCTTGGCACAGTTAGTTTTTTGGCTGTGTGCCAACCTGCATTATCCGTTAGTAAAGCTATATGTCGGTTGCCTTGAATACTGCGAGAAAGCTCTTCTAAGAATTTATTCATTGCCTGTGTGTTTGCATATGGTAAAATTAATGCACAAGCTTCTCCTGTCTCATGGCAAGCAGCTCCGTAAATATATGTTGAAATAAATTGCTGTTGCCGAACTTTACGGGGTCTAGTGCCACGCTTAGCCCATATACGAGTTAAGATACCTTGTTGCCCAACTCTAGTTTCATCCTGAGACCATATATCAACTTTACATCTATCGATATTTTTTGCTAATAATTTTGTTAACATGTCTGGAAAGTTTTTTTATATCTATTGTGAGTCTCTTGATTTGATTTTGGATGCATTGAACGAGAAGTAATCCAGCTAAAACCAAGGCGGTGCATAGTATTGTAGACTGTTTTTAAAGCACATTTAGCACCATATTCCTCAACTAACATGATATGTAGCTCCTTTCCAGTTATATACCCACCAGTTTTACTTTCACTGAGCGTATTGATTTTATCAAAAATAGCAGATTCTTGTATAGTGTTAATCTTCCTAGGGGCACCGCTTCTTTGTGATTCAAATAATCCTTCAAAACCATGATTCCTAAATCTTCTGAGCGATGATTGCACAGTTTTCCAGTGTGACTTCACTATTTCAGATATGGCTTTAAAAGATTTGCCTCATTGAAGGTGATACATCGCCAATAAACGTATACGATTTCGACCATGCGGCTCATGTTTCATCATTTTTATAAAATCATGACCTTCAAAACCTTGCGATAATATTAACCTAGCTATTTGAGTGGCACCGTCAAGTTAAGTAAAATAGTATCAAAAAGAGCTATATTTTTAGATTTCAGGCAGCAAGAAGTCTTTGAGTGGCTTCGTCCCAAATGGATTTAGCTGATGCAAATGCAATTCTTTGCTCAATTGCTGTTTTACTATATCTTCCAACATTTACGGCAAATATATTTCTGACTTTTCCCATCAGTGATAATTTACAGTGGGCTGAATTAGGATGCTTAAATTTAATTAATATCTTCTCGTTGCGCCTAGTTGGTTGATGAGCATTCTCAACACGATTATTTAGTCTTTTATGAGTGCGATGCTCAGTTTTAGGGCACATAAGCTTAATCGGCTTAATGTAACTTCTGAGCTTATCAGTAACAATTACTCTTGGAGCTGGATAATGACCCAATAATTTTGATAAAAAACGAATAGCTGATTTTTTATTACGACGCTTCTGCAGTAATACTTCTAATTCATGCCCCTCAGAGTCAACAGCTCTCCATAATATCAATACCTCGACTTTAATCTTAATATTCATCTCATCTAAATGCCATTTATCAGTTGGTTTCCTCTCTCGCTTTCTGATAACATCTTGAAAATAAACCGCAAATTTATTGCACCAAAATCTTACTGTCTCATGACTTAAAATAATACCTCGATAGGCCATCTGTTCTTGTACATCTCTGTAACTATTATTGAATCGATGATATAACCATACTGCATGGCTAATAATGATTACTGGAAAACGATGTCTCTTTGGGGATTGAATAATACACATAGCACTGAAATTTAGGTAACAATTGTCACTGATAATCTATAAATTATTCCCTACATTTGCTCAATACTTAATTTACATTTCTCTTAACTTGACGGTGCCCATTATTTACCTGAATTATAACAAGTGATATTAGAGCATTTTCAAACTAATTTGCTGTTGCTTTCATTATCAAACAGCCCACATTATTATTTTGTTCATCAGAGATGTCCAATGCCGTTCTACAATGATAATTAGTAGCCTTAATGTTTATACCACGCATAATTAACAATTTTGCTATATAGTAATTATTAGTTTCTGCAGCTTCATGTAAAAGAGTATAATTATCATTCCCCCTTCTTTGGATGATTGGATAATTATCCAAAAGAACCCTAAGAACAAATAAATTATTTTTTCTAACTGCCTCAAATGCTCTGCCTGTTGCATCACTTACTATAGTAGTATGGAAATCACTATCATAATTATCAATAAAATTATCTATCATCTTTCTTTGCTGCTTTCTATTGTCACTATCATAAATTTTCTTAAACATTTGAATAAATGAATACATATCCATTTGCTCCAATCTTGCCTCTTCTGTAAGCTCTCCCAATACGACATCATCATTTGGTAAAAGTAACATTTGTGCTTCATCTTGTACAAATTCAGTTATTTTAGGAGATGTTTCTTTGATGGTGCTAGCTTTATCTTTTGTAACTGTAGATTGATTAAGTTGATGCTTATTTACTTCTTGTACTTCTTTGGTTACATTACTATCTTTCTCTAGGACAGTTTTACTAGAGTCATCTAGTTGCTTATCCTTTTTTACAAATACTGGTATAGGAGTTTGATGCTTAGTCATTTTAGATTCAGTATTTTCCTTAGGTGATACTATCGGTACGATAGGAGCAGTTATTTGTGGTTCAGTAGGCTTTTTTTCTTGCGAAGAAGGCAATATATCTAGATTAGGAGCAACTACTTCTTTATTATCTGCATTACTTGGCTGCTGTAATATTACTGGATATTTCTCTTTATCAGCTATAGTTACAGAAGGTACGATAGGAGTAATAGCTTGTGGCTCAGACTTATTATTACTCGGAATATCTATTTGAGGTTCAGACTGGGCAGATGAATCAAGTGGCTTAGTAGGTACAGCATCTTTAAGCTCAGTTGCTGGAAGAGTAGGAGAATCTTTGTTGGTATTACTGTCATTCTTGCTAGGTGGATCTAAATCAATTTTTTGGTACGGATGTTTATCTAATTGATCCAATTCTTTTGTATTTTCTAAGGTTGGTAATTTATTATTCCCTAAATCAATGAAGGAATCTGTCTCACCTTCTTCATTATTAGTATCTTGTGGTGTGGATGCTGGTTTTCTTGATCCTGATACTTCATTATCAATTTTCTTAGAATGCATAAATTGCTGTATTTTTTCCAGCAAAGAATCTGCCTCTTCTTTCTGTTTATTCACTTTATCACTTTCTAATTGTGGCAGTGCTGGAGGAAGAGGTGGTGGAGCAGCATCAGCCTTATCCATAAACAAAAAGATAGTTATTAGGACTATAAAAAATTTGTTACCTAAGATAATCTCCTTACTCTCCATGTTAAAGTACATATTATAATTATTTTCACGTTAAATTTACCCAACTCTTAAAATCATAGCAGTATACAACTTATTTATCAAAGCTTATAGCTAGACTTTTAAATTACCCTGTTAACCTCAATTTTAGATTAAAATTTTTAATTTTGATCTAAAACTGAGGTTGTTATACCAATTGCAATAATTAACACGGTGTATTTATCCAATCTCTATACATAATTGATTTTACTAAATCTACATTATGAGCAAGTTGATTCCAAGCGTAACAAGCCATAGTAACGATATCTTCATATACACCATAACATTGGTTAGACAAGAAATGATTTTTAATCCATTCCCAAACTTGTTCCATTGCATTAAGTTCCGGTGCATAGGGCGGAAGCGGTATCAAAGTGATATTGCTTGGCACAGTTAGTTTTTTGGCTGTGTGCCAACCTGCATTATCCATTAGTAAAGCTATATGTCGGTTGCCTTGAATACTGCGAGAAAGCTCTTCTAAGAATTTATTCATTGCCTGTGTGTTTGCATATGGTAAAATTAATGCACAAGCTTCTCCTGTCTCATGGCAAGCAGCTCCGTAAATATATGTTGAAATAAATTGCTGTTGCCGAACTTTACGGGGTCTAGTGCCACGCTTAGCCCATATACGAGTTAAGATACCTTGTTGCCCAACTCTAGTTTCATCCTGAGACCATATATCAACTTTACATCTATCGATATTTTTTGGTAATAATTTTGTTAACATGTCTGGAAAGTTTTTTTATATCTATTTTGAGTCTCTTGATTTGATTTTGGATGCATTGAACGAGAAGTAATCCAGCTAAAACCAAGGCGGTGCATAGTATTGTAGACTGTTTTTAAAGCACATTTAGCACCATATTCCTCAAGTAACATGATATGTAGCTCTTTTCCAGTTATATACCCACCAGTTTTACTTTTACTGAGCGTATTGATTTTATCAAAAAGAGCAGATTCTTGTATAGTGTTAATCTTCCTAGGGGCACCGCTTCTTTGTGATTCAAATAATCCTTCAAAACCATGATTCCTAAATCTTCTGAGCCATGATTGCACGGTTTTCCAGTGTGACTTCACTATTTCAGATATGGCTTTAAAAGATTTGCCTAATTGAAGGTGATACATCGCCAATAAACGTATACGATTTCGACCATGCGGCTCATGTTTCATCATTTTTATAAAATCATGACCATGAAAACCTTGTGGTAATATTAACCTAGCCATTTGAGTACCTTTTATCAGTTAAAAACCCATCTTAGACCACTGCGTTAATTATTGCAATTGGTATTAAAATAAGAATAACACAAATGATAGGCACCGTCAAGTTAAGAGAAATGTAAATTAAGTATTGAGCAAATGTAGGGAATAATTTATAGATTATCAGTGACAATTGTTACCTAAATTTCAGTGCTATGTGTATTATTCAATCCCCAAAGAGACATCGTTTTCCAGTAATCATTATTAGCCATGCAGTATGGTTATATCATCGAGTCAATAATAGTTACAGAGATGTACAAGAACAGATGGCCTATCGAGGTATTATTTTAAGTCATGAGACAGTAAGATTTTGGTGCAATAAATTTGCGGTTTATTTTCAAGATGTTATCAGAAAGCGAGAGAGAAAACCAACTGATAAATGGCATTTAGATGAGATGAATATTAAGATTAAAGTCGAGGTATTGATATTATGGAGAGCTGTTGACTCTGAGGGGCATGAATTAGAAGTATTACTGCAGAAGCGTCGTAACAAAAAATCAGCTATTCGTTTTTTATCAAAATTATTGGGTCATTATCCAGCTCCAAGAGTAATTGTTACTGATAAGCTCAGAAGTTACATTAAGCCGATTAAGCTTATGTGCCCTAAAACTGAGCATCGCACTCATAAAAGACTAAATAATCGTGTTGAGAATGCTCATCAACCAACTAGGCGCAACGAGAAGATATTAATTAAATTTAAGCATTCTAATTCAGCCCACTGTAAATTATCACTGATGGGAAAAGTCAGAAATATATTTGCCGTAAATGTTGGAAGATATAGTAAAACAGCAATTGAGCAAAGAATTGCATTTGCATCAGCTAAATCCATTTGGGACGAAGCCACTCAAAGACTTCTTGCTGCCTGAAATCTAAAAATATAGCTCTTTTTGATACTATTTTACTTAACTTGACGGTGCCCTTCTATGATATCAGCAATTTCTTCGATAGATTCACTTTCTAAAAATTCTTCTACCTCTTCAGAAAGTTTCTGTCTTAATAATTGTTTATACTCAGCCAATTCTGCAATACGAAAGACTGGTATTCGACCAGATTTTAAGATAATTTGCGGAACTAAATCTCTCACTAATTTTGTCATATTACCTGTGTATTATTGGTTAAAGGTTAACCAATCGTCATAAAATTGGCATTTTCTAGCCATAAAATTCTGCAAATAATTTCCTTGTTAGGATATAGTTTTGCTACTATATGTCGATAAAAATTTAACTGGTCAATATAAGATTCCTTAACTAATTGACAGGTCTTAGGTGGACTAGCATCGGATTTATAATCAATAATGGTTATTTTTCCCGTATCAATAGCAAGTAAATCAATTCGTCCTATTTTAACCTCATCATTTAGAGTTGTCCCTATCGCCATTTCAGTTTTTAGCTCTTGGGAAATAAGTGCCATAAATTCTATATTATTCAGTAATTTATCAATATTGCTATGAATATTTTCTTGCAGATTTATTGGTAACTTGTGAATAAACGGATGTTTATTCATCATAGAAAAATCATTGATCTTTGTGGCATCTTCTAGAATTTTATGAAATATCTTACCATATTCCAAATGATCATTAACTATAAGAGGAGAATTGACTGAATAATTTTGCTTTGTATTTTTGGTGATTTTATTAATTAAAAAAAGGTTTGGTATCCAATCTTCAATGTCATTACGGCTGCCTTCAATGTCATCCTGCTTTGGTGCGGGATCTAGAATATCTAAAGCACCTTTTTGGTCTATTTCTTTAGATTCCTGCCCATTTCCACTTCCTTCAATAACTGATTCATAAACTATAATACCATTTTCCTGTACCTTCCCGTGCATATTCATTGTTCTAGCAACCAACTCATACCAACAATTTTGTGGTAGCTTACTACTTGACTGATAACCACATATCACTAAATGGTCTTCGGCTCTAGTCATTGCAACATAAAGTAGTCTGATATATTCTTGTAAGTCTTTTTGTTGCTCCTTTTCTTTGAGAGCTTTAAAGAATTCTGGGCTATTGGCTGATTGAGTGGTAGAGAACACTTGATTTTCGTCCCAAATGAATTTATTACTATTAGTTGGTACTGAACTAGTATCGCACAGAATAACAATAGGTGCTTGCAGACCTTTAGAAGCATGCACGGTCATAATTTTTATCTTATTTGACGATTCTAAGTTTCTTTTAATCTCAATTTTTTTATTTTCAAACCAATAAACAAAGCTTTGCAAAGAGCTATCTATATTATTAGCATAATTGCTACTCAAATATATCAATTCATTTATTACATCATTACTATCAAATCCATTAGCTTCAACTAAAACCTTTCTAACATCCAAACAATCGACAATAAGTGAAAAAAAATTCTCACAATTTGTAACCTTGTATAGCTGTAAGAAATGACACAGTTTCTTATATATACTTGCATAGTTTGAGACAGTTTGTAGGTAACCCCAAATAGAATTCTTACCTCGAGAAATTGCAATAGTTTGTAGTGCCTGTTCACTCATACCAATTATTGGTGATTTTAACAGACTAGCCAAATTCAAATCATCTTGAGGTAGTAGTACAAATTTCGCTATGCTCATTAAGTCTAATACTGACAAATTTTTATTTAAAGTGATCCGATCAACATCTTCTACTGGCAAACTACGTCGCTTAAGACAGTTAATAATTTCAAGAATCAACTCATCTCTCTTGCGTACCAAAATCATAAAATCTGATTCTTTAACTTCGGAATTAGTAGCAGGCAGGATTCTTCGACTTGCTATTTGGCTTTTTATAAAACTAGCAATTTGTTGTGCAAGTAATTGCTGAGCAGATTTGGATTTATTATGCTCTTCCAGTAAAGACCAAAACAACTTACTCTCTTTTTCACCCTTAACTAATGACCAAAGTTCAACTCTACCTTTATGAGTTTGACGAAATGGCAAAATTTTAGGATTATCAGATGTAAATAATTGTGGAGTAGTATGTTTAATTTGTTGAAAAATTAGATAAACAATATCAATAATTTCTTTAGTAGATCTATAAGACCACTGGAGGGTAATATTTCTGAAATTCTTATTTGCATCAGATAGGTTTTTATACAAATTTTCATTAACATAACTAAAAGAGCTAATATCTGCTCCTTGGAAGCTAAAAATCGACTGTTTCTCATCGCCTACGACAAAAATAGTACTTTTTTGCTTAGTGTTAGAAGTAAAGTCTGCTATAATTGCAGTGATAATGTCCCATTGTTCCGGGCTAGTATCTTGTGCTTCGTCAACAAGCAAGTGGTCAATCCCGCCATTAAGTTTATAAGCTACCCAATTTTTTGCAGCATTATCCATTAATAATAACTGCGTAAGATAAATTAAATCATCATAATCAAGCAAACTATGCTGGGTTTTGTAGGAATCATATTTATCAAGAAAAATCTTTGCCAAGTTACGTAATGAATTTGAGTAATTCTCCATATCTTGCATTTTAGCTTGTTGATCTAGCTGAAAAATTTTCTCTTGAATATATTCAAGTTCATTCAATAACTTTGGGTACTTCATTGCCATAGATTTAGGCAATATATTCTTACGCTTAAGGTTTTCTGTAGTAAGAAAAAATTGCTGAATTTCTTGATCTAAGTCAATAGCTATTGAGTATTTTGCCAATAATTGCTTGGCTTGGTCATAAATATTTGATAATTGTGCAAAAATAGTTTGAGCATCGTACTCTACAAAATCCATTTGTTTGGCAAATAATTTCTTAAACTTAATTTTTTGCTGGATTATTTCAGAGAAAATATCATTGATAGTTGTTTCATGGAAATTTGTCAGAAAAAAACTAATCAGCTCATTATAAGTCGGATCTAAATAGATTTGGTTTCTTATTTTGCTAAGAACCCCTTGTGTTGTAATCTCGTCAAGAACCTGAAATTCTGGATTAATGCCAACTTCAAAAGGAAATAATTTAAGCATCTTCTGACAGAAAGCATGGATAGTGTAAATATTAATACCATCTTCAGAGTTTAGTAGTCTGTTATATAAAGTTTTGGTATATTGCACCTCACTTTCTAAAGGCTCTCTAGTAAGTAATAAACCTAACTCTTCAGTTAATTTAGCGGTTTCGTTTGCAGCAAATTGAGCAAGCTTATTTTTAATCCTACTCTGCATTTCAAGGGTGGCTGCATTAGTAAAAGTTAAGCATAGGATCTTTTCAAATGGAACTCCCTTAATTAGTAACCGTAGCACCCTATCTGTTAAAATTTTGGTTTTGCCTGTACCAGCTGAGGCAGAAACCCAAACAGAATATTCTGGGTCAGATGCTTGTTGTTGTAATTCATTCATTTTATTTCTATTTAAGTAACTTAAACTTTTTTACTCACATTAATAGCCATATTACACATTAATTGAATAACTGTATTAATTAAGGAAGCAAATACTACCTTACTACTACCTTGTACTAGAGCTATATCTTTATGTTCAATTTCCTCAGCCTGAAATTGTTTTATGCTATTTACTAATTCTTTCTCTAAATTATACAATTCGAGATAATCTATTTGTTTCTGATAATGTTGTTCAATCACTTCTTCTACACTTTGTGTTAGTAGCATGGCAGTTTCTGTTCCTATCAATATCGAACCACTACCAAGTACATAGCCAATAGTATGCCAAAATGGTATCAAAATAGTTGGTCTCACATTATGTTGTAATAACAAGTTAGTAAAGTAGCTCAAATGTGCTTCTTCTTGCTGCATCATATGTTTTATTGTAGAGGAATCTTCGTGGTTTTTGCAATAATTTAATTGCCCTTGATAAATTCGTTTAGCCCCATATTCTCCAGCATGATTTACTCTAATCATTTCTTTTATGATATTGTCTGAATTGGTGAAATCGGGTCTTGCCATATGCTGCCTTAGTATCTAAATAACGGATAATTTATTGCATTACGCGAATTCTGGTATTTTATAATAGACCTTATATCTTACAAATGTGTTATAAGTAATTAAAGAGGGTGACTTGAATAGACCTTGACTAAAATAGTCGCTAAGAGAATAAGTACCCTCTTTTTGGTAGTTTACCTTGAACAAATTGCAGAAGGTGGTCTTAAAAAGAGCAGCCTTGCACAATAAGAAGAAGGAGATTATATCATGAATAAAATAATAGGTCTAGACGTAAGTAAAAACTGGCTTGATGGCACCGTCAAGTTAAGTAAAATAGTATCAAAAAGAGCTATATTTTTAGATTTCAGGCAGCAAGAAGTCTTTGAGTGGCTTCGTCCCAAATGGATTTAGCTGATGCAAATGCAATTCTTTGCTCAATTGCTGTTTTACTATATCTTCCAACATTTACGGCAAATATATTTCTGACTTTTCCCATCAGTGATAATTTACAGTGGGCTGAATTAGGATGCTTAAATTTAATTAATATCTTCTCGTTGCGCCTAGTTGGTTGATGAGCATTCTCAACACGATTATTTAGTCTTTTATGAGTGCGATGCTCAGTTTTAGGGCACATAAGCTTAATCGGCTTAATGTAACTTCTGAGCTTATCAGTAACAATTACTCTTGGAGCTGGATAATGACCCAATAATTTTGATAAAAAACGAATAGCTGATTTTTTATTACGACGCTTCTGCAGTAATACTTCTAATTCATGCCCCTCAGAGTCAACAGCTCTCCATAATATAAATACCTCGCCTTTAATCTTAATATTCATCTCATCTAAATGCCATTTATCAGTTGGTTTTCTCTCTCGCTTTCTGATAACATCTTGAAAATAAACCGCAAATTTATTGCACCAAAATCTTACTGTCTCATGACTTAAAATAATACCTCGATAGGCCATCTGTTCTTGTACATCTCTGTAACTATTATTGAATCGATGATATAACCATACTGCATGGCTAATAATGATTACTGGAAAACGATGTCTCTTTGGGGATTGAATAATACACATAGCACTGAAATTTAGGTAACAATTGTTACTGATAATCTATAAATTATTCCCTACATTTGCTCAATACTTAATTTACATTTCTCTTAACTTGACGGTGCCATCTGTTCTTGTACATCTCTGTAACTATTATTGAATCGATGATATAACCATACTGCATGGCTAATAATGATTACTGGAAAACGATGTCTCTTTGGGGATTGAATAATACACATAGCACTGAAATTTAGGTAACAATTGTTACTGATAATCTATAAATTATTCCCTACATTTGCTCAATACTTAATTTACATTTCTCTTAACTTGACGGTGCCGTATTATTCAATCCCCAAAGAGACATCGTTTTCCAGTAATCATTATTAGCCATGCAGTATGGTTATATCATCGATTCAATAATAGTTACAGAGATGTACAAGAACAGATGGCCTATCGAGGTATTATTTTAAGTCATGAGACAGTAAGATTTTGGTGCAATAAATTTGCGGTTTATTTTCAAGATGTTATCAGAAAGCGAGAGAGAAAACCAACTGATAAATGGCATTTAGATGAGATGAATATTAAGATTAAAGGCGAGGTATTTATATTATGGAGAGCTGTTGACTCTGAGGGGCATGAATTAGAAGTATTACTGCAGAAGCGTCGTAATAAAAAATCAGCTATTCGTTTTTTATCAAAATTATTGGGTCATTATCCAGCTCCAAGAGTAATTGTTACTGATAAGCTCAGAAGTTACATTAAGCCGATTAAGCTTATGTGCCCTAAAACTGAGCATCGCACTCATAAAAGACTAAATAATCGTGTTGAGAATGCTCATCAACCAACTAGGCGCAACGAGAAGATATTAATTAAATTTAAGCATCCTAATTCAGCCCACTGTAAATTATCACTGATGGGAAAAGTCAGAAATATATTTGCCGTAAATGTTGGAAGATATAGTAAAACAGCAATTGAGCAAAGAATTGCATTTGCATCAGCTAAATCCATTTGGGACGAAGCCACTCAAAGACTTCTTGCTGCCTGAAATCTAAAAATATAGCTCTTTTTGATACTATTTTACTTAACTTGACGGTGCCGAACAGATGGCCTATCGAGGTATTATTTTAAGTCATGAGACAGTAAGATTTTGGTGCAATAAATTTGCGGTTTATTTTCAAGATGTTATCAGAAAGCGAGAGAGAAAACCAACTGATAAATGGCATTTAGATGAGATGAATATTAAGATTAAAGGCGAGGTATTTATATTATGGAGAGCTGTTGACTCTGAGGGGCATGAATTAGAAGTATTACTGCAGAAGCGTCGTAATAAAAAATCAGCTATTCGTTTTTTATCAAAATGATTGGGTCATTATCCAGCTCCAAGAGTAATTGTTACTGATAAGCTCAGAAGTTACATTAAGCCGATTAAGCTTATGTGCCCTAAAACTGAGCATCGCACTCATAAAAGACTAAATAATCGTGTTGAGAATGCTCATCAACCAACTAGGCGCAACGAGAAGATATTAATTAAATTTAAGCATCCTAATTCAGCCCACTGTAAATTATCACTGATGGGAAAAGTCAGAAATATATTTGCCGTAAATGTTGGAAGATATAGTAAAACAGCAATTGAGCAAAGAATTGCATTTGCATCAGCTAAATCCATTTGGGACGAAGCCACTCAAAGACTTCTTGCTGCCTGAAATCTAAAAATATAGCTCTTTTTGATACTATTTTACTTAACTTGACGGTGCCAAACAGGTTATTCATCTTTTTTCTTATCAATGTCTTTCATTCCTTCCTTGAAAGCTTTCAGACCTTTTGCAAGATCTGACATCACTTGAGGCAACTTACCAGCTCCAAACAACACTAAGATGATTAATAAGATCCCTAATAAGTGGCTGAAGCTCATTCCCATAATATCAATTTTATAAGTTTTAAGTTAGAATTACCTATAATATTATAGCAAATAGTTAATTTGATCTAGCATAAAAAAATACAAATTTATCATCAACATCAATTTCGGATTAATTTGATTAATCCGAAATTGGAATTAGAATGTAAACAATCAGGCTTAAAGCGGTTTGACGCATAATTGTTAAAGGCACCGTCAAGTTAAGAGAAATGTAAATTAAGTATTGAGCAAATGTAGGGAATAATTTATAGATTATCAGTGACAATTGTTACCTAAATTTCAGTGCTATGTGTATTATTCAATCCCCAAAGAGACATCGTTTTCCAGTAAGCATTATTAGCCATGCAGTATGGTTATATCATCGAGTCAATAATAGTTACAGAGATGTACAAGAACAAATGGCCTATCGAGGTATTATTTTAAGTCATGAGACAGTAAGATTTTGGTGCAATAAATTTGCGGTTTATTTTCAAGATGTTATCAGAAAGCGAGAGAGGAAACCAACTGATAAATGGCATTTAGATGAGATGAATATTAAGATTAAAGGCGAGGTATTGATATTATGGAGAGCTGTTGACTCTGAGGGGCATGAATTAGAAGTATTACTGCAGAAGCGTCGTAATAAAAAATCAGCTATTCGTTTTTTATCAAAATTATTGGGTCATTATCCAGCTCCAAGAGTAATTGTTAGTGATAAGCTCAGAAGTTACATTAAGCCGATTCAGCTTATGTGCCCTAAAACTGAGCATCGCACTCATAAAAGACTAAATAATCGTGTTGAGAATACTCATCAACCAACTAGGCGCAACGAGAAGATATTAATTAAATTTAAGCATCCTAATTCAGCCCACTGTAAATTATCACTGATGGGAAAAGTCAGAAATATATTTGCCGTAAATGTTGGAAGATATAGTAAAACAGCAATTGAGCAAAGAATTGCATTTGCATCAGCTAAATCCATTTGGGACGAAGCCACTCAAAGACTTCTTGCTGCCTGAAATCTAAAAATATAGCTCTTTTTGATACTATTTTACTTAACTTGACGGTGCCCTTGACGGTGCCGTTCTAAAATATTAGAAAAAAATATGGAAATGTAGGGAATTTACTACATTTATTTGGCGAAGCCGGGGGGATTCGAACCTCCGACCTAGCGATTAGGAATCGCTTGCTCTATCCTACTGAGCTACGGCTTCTTTTTTACTGATTTTGAAGATTAATCATTAGACAAGAGCTCTATTATAGCAAAAGGCACCGTCAAGTTAAGTAAAATAGTATCAAAAAGAGCTATATTTTTAGATTTCAGGCAGCAAGAAGTCTTTGAGTGGCTTCGTCCCAAATGGATTTAGCTGATGCAAATGCAATTCTTTGCTCAATTGCTGTTTTACTATATCTTCCAACATTTACGGCAAATATATTTCTGACTTTTCCCATCAGTGATAATTTACAGTGGGCTGAATTAGGATGCTTAAATTTAATTAATATCTTCTCGTTGCGCCTAGTTGGTTGATGAGCATTCTCAACACGATTATTTAGTCTTTTATGAGTGCGATGCTCAGTTTTAGGGCACATAAGCTTAATCGGCTTAATGTAACTTCTGAGCTTATCAGTAACAATTACTCTTGGAGCTGGATAATGACCCAATCATTTTGATAAAAAACGAATAGCTGATTTTTTATTACGACGCTTCTGCAGTAATACTTCTAATTCATGCCCCTCAGAGTCAACAGCTCTCCATAATATCAATACCTCGCCTTTAATCTTAATATTCATCTCATCTAAATGCCATTTATCAGTTGGTTTCCTCTCTCGCTTTCTGATAACATCTTGAAAATAAACCGCAAATTTATTGCACCAAAATCTTACTGTCTCATGACTTAAAATAATACCTCGATAGGCCATCTGTTCTTGTACATCTCTGTAACTATTATTGAATCGATGATATAACCATACTGCATGGCTAATAATGATTACTGGAAAACGATGTCTCTTTGGGGATTGAATAATACACATAGCACTGAAATTTAGGTAACAATTGTCACTGATAATCTATAAATTATTCCCTACATTTGCTCAATACTTAATTTACATTTCTCTTAACTTGACGGTGCCATTAGAAGTATTACTGCAGAAGCGTCGTAATAAAAAATCAGCTATTCGTTTTTTATCAAAATTATTGGGTCATTATCCAGCTCCAAGAGTAATTGTTACTGATAAGCTCAGAAGTTACATTAAGCCGATTAAGCTTATGTGCCCTAAAACTGAGCATCGCACTCATAAAAGACTAAATAATCGTGTTGAGAATGCTCATCAACCAACTAGGCGCAACGAGAAGATATTAATTAAATTTAAGCATCCTAATTCAGCCCACTGTAAATTATCACTGATGGGAAAAGTCAGAAATATATTTGCCGTAAATGTTGGAAGATATAGTAAAACAGCAATTGAGCAAAGAATTGCATTTGCATCAGCTAAATCCATTTGGGACGAAGCCACTCAAAGACTTCTTGCTGCCTGAAATCTAAAAATATAGCTCTTTTTGATACTATTTTACTTAACTTGACGGTGCCAATATATACTATAAATTTCTAACACTAAGTGTTTTAAGAAAAAATTATTTCAAGTTTTTGCGGATATACCAAGCATATCCCAAATTTTGTCAATCTTTTCAACGACTTCACTAGTCATTTCTATTTTCTTACCCCAAACTCTATTAGTTTCTGGGACTATTTTATTAGTTGCATCTATTCCCATTTTACTACCAAGGCTAGACACAGGTGAGGCAAAATCAAGATAATCTATTGGTGAATTATCGATAAAAGTAGTATCCCTAGAAGGATCTACCCTAGTAGATATTGCCCAAACCACTTCCTTCCAGTCACGAATATCTATATCATCATCTACCACAATAATAAATTTTGTATACATGAATTGTCTTAAAAATGACCAAATCCCCATCATTATTCTTTTTGCATGACCTGCATAAGCCTTACGAATAGATACCACAGCAACTCTGTAAGAACAACCTTCAGGTGGTAACCAAAAATCAACGATCTCTGGAAATTGCTGTTGAATTATCGGAATAAACATTGCATTTAATGCTTCACCAAGTATAGATGGCTCATCTGGGGCTTTACCAGTATAAGTACTTAAATATATAGGTTGTCTTTTCATGGTAATAGTCTTAACATTAAACACTGGAAAATATTCAACGTCATTATAGTAACCTGTATGATCGCCAAATGGTCCTTCTGGTAGATACTCATCAAAACTTACATGCCCTTCAATAACAATTTCACTATGAGCTGGCACTTTCATATCTATACTGACGCAATTTACCAGTTCAATTGACTTACCTCTTAATAATCCAGCAAAATTATACTCAGACATATTATCGGGTAGCGGCATAACAGCAGCCATAGTCACGGCAGGACTTGCCCCAATAACCACTGCAGCAGGGAAAGGATCAATCTTTGCTGATTGCCAACGCTTATGTTGCTGAGCTCCACCTCGCATTTTAAGCCAGCGCATAATAAGTTTGTTACGCTCTACTACTTGCATTCGGTATATACCAAGGTTAAAATTATCTATTTTTTCTAAGCTAGGTCCTTTTGTAACAACTATTGACCAAGTAAGTAGTGGCGAAATATCAAGAGGCCAGCAGGTTTGTATCGGCAATATATTAACATCAGGATCATTAATTATCACTTCTTGACAAGGAGCTTTTGACAAAATCTTGGGTGACATGGCCCATATTCTTTTGGCGAGTGGCCACATAGCAAAGGTTTCTTTAAAGGAAGAAGGTAGTTCTGGTGCTTTAAGAAAAGCTAGCAATTCACCAAATTTCCTCAACTCTTCTATATTTTTTAAACCAAGTCCTAAGGCAATCCGCCGCGTGCTGGCATATAAATTAGTTAAAACTGGCATATCAGACTTAGTCCCATCATCTCTAATAACATTTTCAAACAAAAGAGCAGGACCATCTTTTTTTAAAACTCTTCTACTGATTTCTGTTATTTCAAGGTTAGATGATACAGGATAAGATATACGATTTAGGAGACCATTTTGCTCTAAAATTTTTAGGAATTGTGGTAAATCTTGAAAACTCATATAATTTTACGAAAATATAAATACAGGCTTAAAATAATAGCAATAATAATGTTAGCATAACAAGCAAAGATAAAATTTGAATCTTTAGAAGCAAGATTTTGTAATACAAAGTGTAAATATGTGATAATTATTGCAGAAAGTGCTGTAATTAGAATCTGCCTCAGACTAGATTTTTTATTATAAGGCTGTCTTAAAAAAACCGACAATGTTAGAAAAACAAGTACAACATTATACATTGGCCAAATCAATCTTTGGTGTCCCTCAGCAACTAATTTAATCTGTCTCTGCTTTGATAGATTATTGTTGGGTTTTAATAATTCATGAATATAATATTCATTGATTTCTCGACTATACTCTTCCTTTACCAATCTTTTAGCATCATTACTGACTAATTCTACTGTTAGAACATCAAATGATAAATTAGTTAAATTACCATTATAGTCATATTCCTGTCTCGCTCCATCTTTTAGTTGGAAAAACGAAGAGTTATTATATATTTTAAATATCCCCAATCTAGAAAATAAAATTGCATGATTATCATGTTTACGATTATCAAAAAGGATTAAATCTTTCATAGTACCATCAGCCAATTTTTTATCAAAATAAACTGTGATATCTTTAGAAATTGTATTAAATGTCTTCTCATCTAGTAGAGTGGATGCATAATTATTTTTCATGAAATTAAGATCTGATTTAAGCTTTGCATAAGATAATGGCAATAAACTAATCGAAATATAATAAGCAAATAACGTAACTGTCAAAGCTACAATCAATGCTGGACTAGCTAGTTGTATATTACTTAATCCCAAATTTTGCAGAATAATTATCTGACGCCTCTCACTTAAAGCATTATAAGTATAAATAATAGTGATAATAGTTGCAAAAGGTAGTAAAATAAATAGCAAAGATGGAATAACTAAAATAATTAAATTTAAGAAATCCTGAGCTTTTATTCCTTTATCAATTAAGTACAAAAACTTTAATATCTGAGTAATCCATACAAGGCTAGTGATCGAGAAAATAATTATCACCAAGGATGGTACAATATTTCTTATTATATAACGTTTATATATTAACATTCTGTAATCATTTATAGTCTTTCAAATATGTATACTCGAATGAGTTATCACAGTACTATTATCTACCAAATCGGCACCGTCAAGTTAAGTAAAATAGTATCAAAAAGAGCTATATTTTTAGATTTCAGGCAGCAAGAAGTCTTTGAGTGGCTTCGTCCAAAATGGATTTAGCTGATGCAAATGCAATTCTTTGCTCAATTGCTGTTTTTTACTATATCTTCCAACATTTACGGCAAATATATTTCTGACTTTTCCCATCAGTGATAATTTACAGTGGGCTGAATTAGGATGCTTAAATTTAATTAATATCTTCTCGTTGCGCCTAGTTGGTTGATGAGCATTCTCAACACGATTATTTAGTCTTTTATGAGTGCGATGCTCAGTTTTAGGGCACATAAGCTTAATCGGCTTAATGTAACTTCTGAGCTTATCAGTAACAATTACTCTTGGAGCTGGATAATGACCCAATAATTTTGATAAAAAACGAATAGCTGATTTTTTATTACGACGCTTCTGCAGTAATACTTCTAATTCATGCCCCTCAGAGTCAACAGCTCTCCATAATATCAATACCTCGACTTGAATCTTAATATTCATCTCATCTAAATGCCATTTATCAGTTGGTTTCCTCTCTCGCTTTCTGATAACATCTTGAAAATAAACCGCAAATTTATTGCACCAAAATCTTACTGTCTCATGACTTAAAATAATACCTCGATAGGCCATCTGTTCTTGTACATCTCTGTAACTATTATTGAATCGATGATATAACCATACTGCATGGCTAATAATGCTTACTGGAAAACGATGTCTCTTTGGGGATTGAATAATACACATAGCACTGAAATTTAGGTAACAATTGTCACTGATAATCTATAAATTATTCCCTACATTTGCTCAATACTTAATTTACATTTCTCTTAACTTGACGGTGCCGCTAGGAGGCATTTTAGGTGGCAACGAATGAGTTATATAGAACCTTAATGGGTTATAAAACAATAATTTTTTAAAGCAGAAGGTATAATTGTATTTTTTAACTTAGTGGATAGAAATTTTATAGTATACTACATGGATTTGGTGGCACCGTCAAGTTAAGAGAAATGTAAATTAAGTATTGAGCAAATGTAGGGAATAATTTATAGATTATCAGTGACAATTGTTACCTAAATTTCAGTGCTATGTGTATTATTCAATCCCCAAAGAGACATCGTTTTCCAGTAATCATTATTAGCCATGCAGTATGGTTATATCATCGATTCAATAATAGTTACAGAGATGTACAAGAACAGATGGCCTATCGAGGTATTATTTTAAGTCATGAGACAGTAAGATTTTGGTGCAATAAATTTGCGGTTTATTTTCAAGATGTTATCAGAAAGCGAGAGAGGAAACCAACTGATAAATGGCATTTAGATGAGATGAATATTAAGATTAAAGTCGAGGTATTGATATTATGGAGAGCTGTTGACTCTGAGGGGCATGAATTAGAAGTATTACTGCAGAAGCGTCGTAATAAAAAATCAGCTATTCGTTTTTTATCAAAATTATTGGGTCATTATCCAGCTCCAAGAGTAATTGTTACTGATAAGCTCAGAAGTTACATTAAGCCGATTAAGCTTATGTGCCCTAAAACTGAGCATCGCACTCATAAAAGACTAAATAATCGTGTTGAGAATGCTCATCAACCAACTAGGCGCAACGAGAAGATATTAATTAAATTTAAGCATCCTAATTCAGCCCACTGTAAATTATCACTGATGGGAAAAGTCAGAAATATATTTGCCGTAAATGTTGGAAGATATAGTAAAACAGCAATTGAGCAAAGAATTGCATTTGCATCAGCTAAATCCATTTGGGACGAAGCCACTCAAAGACTTCTTGCTGCCTGAAATCTAAAAATATAGCTCTTGTTGATACTATTTTACTTAACTTGACGGTGCCCTTCAAAGCAGAAGAGTATATATGTCATTCTCACTTTCGCACACTGGTTCTACAACCAAGTTGGAGAAAGAATTTTTGACAAAAACTCTTTATGTTTTTGTAACTCTTCCTTAGTTGGTTTGATAACTATAGTATTCTTTTTATTTGCCATAGTAGTTTGAACCACTAACTCGTCTATATTTTGTGCCTTTTGGCTATTAATATTGAAACTTATCTGCCTACCTCCAGTAAGTTCAACATAAACTTCTGCCAGTAATGCCGCATCTTTAAGTGCCCCATGCAACTTACGTGAGGAATTGTCAATTTTATATCTTTTACATAATGCGTCAAGATTAGCTTTCATTCCAGGAAACATCTTCCGAGCTAAAGCAAGAGTATCGATAATATTGGAAAGTTCTAAATACTCTGTAGAAGGTCTTTTGAGCAGAGATAACTCATAATTAATAAATTTAATATCGAATGCTGAATTATGTATAATAAGTCTGCTATTGCTAATAAACCCTAAGAACTCGTCAACAATTTCTTCAAAAGGTGGTTTATCTTTTAAAAATTCTCCCGATATGCCATGTATTCGATAAGCTTCCGTCGGCATATCTCGCTTTGGATTAATATAAAAATGAAAATGTTTGCCGGTTAAAACTTTATTAACCATCTCAAGAGCACCAATCTCAACAATTCGGTGACCATTTTTGGGGTCTAAACCAGTTGTCTCAGTATCTAAAATTACTTCTCTTAATTGCTGCATTTTAATTTTTCTATTAGTTGAGTTATTTGTTTATCTAAATCTACTAGATTAACATCAGTATTAATAACAAAATCTGCTTTTTCTATTTTAATCTGTTGTGGCAATTGAATTTGTGCTATTTTATTATAAGCTGTTAAATTAAAAGCCTCTCTAGACATTGCACGTTTTAATCTAGATTCTTCTGAGCAGAATATTGTAACATAAAAATCAAAATATTGATCAAATCCAGCTTCAAAAAGTAATGGTATCTCAGCAAATGTAATCTCTGATTTACTATTTTGCTGTTTAAAAAGAAACAAACTTTCCACTACAAATGGATGAATAAAATTTTGCAGTTTATTTCTTGCTGAATCATTAGCATAAATTAGCTCTGCAATTTTTCTTTTATCAAAGCTTTTTAGATCAGGTAGTAAGTTAAGAACCATATTTTGTATTTCTGACTCTTCGTATAGGTTCTTAACATATTCGTCAACAGAAAAAGTTATAAATCCTAGATTAGCTAAATAATTTAAGACAAAAGTTTTCCCTGAAGCATAACTACCGGTGATTCCTACCGCGATCATTCTAATAAATATTTTATTTTTTCTAAGTAATTTTCACTTTAAGGGATTTAAATTTAGATAACGTAATTACCTAACTCATAATTTTTCATTTCTTTTATAAATTCATACATTCTCAGTTGCAATTGAATGTTATTACCTGGGTGAGTTGGGTCGGTTTTTATTTTATGCGAACATAACTTACCATTTCCCCCTTTTCTTTTAAAAGTTATCAAATTACCAATAAGCAAATTACCACCTTTAGATGTAAAAGATATGTCATATTTTAAATGTTTTACAATATTTTTCATTGAATAAATATGCATAATACTTTCTTGTCTATCGTATAGTACTAGGTTCTGTTGACAAAAATTATCGTTAGGCAAGAGGGCACCGTCAAGTTAAGTAAAATAGTATCAAAAAGAGCTATATTTTTAGATTTCAGGCAGCAAGAAGTCTTTGAGTGGCTTCGTCCCAAATGGATTTAGCTGATGCAAATGCAATTCTTTGCTCAATTGCTGTTTTACTATATCTTCCAACATTTACGGCAAATATATTTCTGACTTTTCCCATCAGTGATAATTTACAGTGGGCTGAATTAGGATGCTTAAATTTAATTAATATCTTCTCGTTGCGCCTAGTTGGTTGATGAGCATTCTCAACACGATTATTTAGTCTTTTATGAGTGCGATGCTCAGTTTTAGGGCACATAAGCTTAATCGGCTTAATGTAACTTCTGAGCTTATCAGTAACAATTACTCTTGGAGCTGGATAATGACCCAATCATTTTGATAAAAAACGAATAGCTGATTTTTTATTACGACGCTTCTGCAGTAATACTTCTAATTCATGCCCCTCAGAGTCAACAGCTCTCCATAATATCAATACCTCGCCTTTAATCTTAATATTCATCTCATCTAAATGCCATTTATCAGTTGGTTTCCTCTCTCGCTTTCTGATAACATCTTGAAAATAAACCGCAAATTTATTGCACCAAAATCTTACTGTCTCATGACTTAAAATAATACCTCGATAGGCCATCTGTTCTTGTACATCTCTGTAACTATTATTGAATCGATGATATAACCATACTGCATGGCTAATAATGATTACTGGAAAACGATGTCTCTTTGGGGATTGAATAATACACATAGCACTGAAATTTAGGTAACAATTGTTACTGATAATCTATAAATTATTCCCTACATTTGCTCAATACTTAATTTACATTTCTCTTAACTTGACGGTGCCTAACCAACAAATACATAAGGTCAATACATATAGTTTGGCACCGTCAAGTTAAGTAAAATAGTATCAAAAAGAGCTATATTTTTAGATTTCAGGCAGCAAGAAGTCTTTGAGTGGCTTCGTCCAAAATGGATTTAGCTGATGCAAATGCAATTCTTTGCTCAATTGCTGTTTTACTATATCTTCCAACATTTACGGCAAATATATTTCTGACTTTTCCCATCAGTGATAATTTACAGTGGGCTGAATTAGAATGCTTAAATTTAATTAATATCTTCTCGTTGCGCCTAGTTGGTTGATGAGCATTCTCAACACGATTATTTAGTCTTTTATGAGTGCGATGCTCAGTTTTAGGGCACATAAGCTTAATCGGCTTAATGTAACTTCTGAGCTTATCAGTAACAATTACTCTTGGAGCTGGATAATGACCCAATAATTTTGATAAAAAACGAATAGCTGATTTTTTGTTACGACGCTTCTGCAGTAATACTTCTAATTCATGCCCCTCAGAGTCAACAGCTCTCCATAATATAAATACCTCGCCTTTAATCTTAATATTCATCTCATCTAAATGCCATTTATCCGTTGGTTTCCTCTCTCGCTTTCTGATAACATCTTGAAAATAAACCGCAAATTTATTGCACCAAAATCTTACTGTCTCATGACTTAAAATAATACCTCGATAGGCCATCTGTTCTTGTACATCTCTGTAACTATTATTGAATCGATGATATAACCATACTGCATGGCTAATAATGATTACTGGAAAACGATGTCTCTTTGGGGATTGAATAATACACATAGCACTGAAATTTAGGTAACAATTGTCACTGATAATCTATAAATTATTCCCTACATTTGCTCAATACTTAATTTACATTTCTCTTAACTTGACGGTGCCATTTGAGTACCTATTTATCAGTTAAAAACCCATTTTATAACACCGTGTTAATTATTGCAATTAGTATAACAGTCTATTTTCCAAGAACATATACAAAAGTGAACAAAAACAACCATACTACATCAACAAAATGCCAGTACCAAGCTGCAAATTCAAAACCCAAATGACCATTACCTTTCACAAAGTCACCTCGCCGCACTCTATAATAACAAACACTTAGAAATATAGTGCCAATTATTACGTGAACTCCGTGAAAACCTGTTGCTAAGTAAAAATTAGAAGAATAGATACCATCTTTAAATTTAAAAGTTGCATGATGATATTCGTAAGCTTGCATTAAACTAAATAATACCCCAAGTATTATGGTAAAGCTAAGAGCAGTCATACAATCCTTTTGGTTATTTTCCTCAAGAGCATAATGTGCCCAAGTTACTGTTGTACCGGACAACAAAAGAATCAATGTGTTAATAAAAGGAATGTCAAAAGGATCAAATGTTTGAATACCAGCAGGAGGCCATACACCAGGCTTTACCACCCATACACCATCTAGCAGTCCTACAGGGAAAAGGTTTGCTTTAAAAAATGACCCAAAAAATACAGCAAAAAACATTATTTCTGACAAAATAAATAGTGCCATACCTATCCTTAAGCCAATTCTTACTGGCTGCGTATGATGTTTTCCAATTAATCCCTCTTTAATTACATCACTCCACCATGAATATAAACAAAAAATCACTGAAAGAATACCAGCTCCAAAAACATATTCACCAAATCTATGTGCATGCATAAACATTATGCTACCGCTAGCTAAAAGCAATAAGGCAAATGAAGTCAGGATTGGCCAAGGACTCGGATCAACGAGATGAAATAGATGTTGTTTTTCTTCTAAAGAAACAACATCATTGTTTTTAATAGATCTATGTAACATAACAAACTCATAAGCAATTCACTGCTTGGTTATTTTATGCTATCTTCTGTAAATATCAAGAATATACTCAACAGACACGAATTCGGGATAAGAATTAGTTAATTCCCGAATGGGGTAATTACAATTAATACACTTCAGGAGGAGCGTGTGAAAAATCTGAGCCTCTTCCATCACACAGTACTTCTTGAGCTAAAGCTTCTTGACCACAAGTATTCGAAAGCGAAGCATAATCATTATCAGGTATAAACATCTTACTAAAAGAGCTAAGAAGCATATTTTGAGAATTAGTTAACTCAGGTATCTCTTGCATATGATTACCGTTGATGATTGAGCTAATCCGACCGGATAAAGCTTCAATTTGTGTATTATCTAATACTTGTAAGAACATTTCTAGAAGCTGAGATTCCCTAGGAGTTAAAGTACTCAAGCCTTTTTGTAAAGTTTCATATTGACTATCATTTAAATCTTTAATCAATAATTGTTGTTTATCACATTCTTTCGATATTACACGATTACTAACAGTACTGGAAGCATTATTATCTTGCTCTTCATTAGTATTATCACTCGCTACTAACGCACTAGAAACATTAGATATGTTTGCTGCTTTTAAATTCTCCTCCATAGCTTTGGCATTCTTGACCAAATCCTTACATAGATTCTCAATAAACTCTTTATTATCTTCTATATATTTTGTACTAGCTGCTTTTAATTTAGCCATATTCTTTGGACTAGAATTATCTAATTTCGTAGATCCTTTCGGCACAGGAAGTAATAAGTTTACAAATTGCCCTTCTCTCGGTAGATCTCGTTCAACTTCTACCGTAGAACTACTTTGAGCAGCTTTCATTATGTCGCTCACTAGCCCATTAGCTAACTGAGGTAATATACCATCAAGATGAGGTGGCAGTACTTTTTTCTCTTCATGAGGTGATTGAAAATTAAGGGAAACCATCTTCAGGTTCTCTAACATTTCTTTTTGTTGTTCAAAACTTAATCCTTGTTTAAGATGTTTTAGAACCTCTGCTGCTGGACGATTATAACCTACCCCTCCATCAACGAGAATATGATCACCATCCTCATCTTTAATTGTCACACTTTTAAAATAGCTAGGAGCTGCTGTAGTAGCAAGAATTACATCTTTTACTTTAATACCAGGAGCATTATGACTATCAAATATCTTAATAGGATTTTCTTTATTTGCCTCAAAAGTTGTTATAAAAACACGACATTTCATATCCTCAAACATCATATCACCGAAATATTTGTCTAATAATTCCTTAAAAGGTTTTTGACTATATTTATGACTAAATATCTGACCAATTTTTCCCACATGATACCAGTGTTGAGGGAAAATATTAGCCGCGGTCTCTTCAAATAGTTCTAAAAGTTGTTTTCCTGTAAAAATACCAGAGGCTATTGTACAGGCAAGGAGTCCACCAACGCTAGTACCGGCAATAACCTGGAATGTTTCATATAGAGGCTGCCCTGTTTGCTCTTCAAACTCTCTAACCATCTCTGCCTGCTGAAACCCCTTGACCCCTCCGCCTGCAAGAGAGAGTACATTTTTTATTCCACTCATAATTATGACTCATTAAGTTAATAATTTATTTAATTTTATAGTAAAGACCCTATTAAAAAAAATCAAGCTATAGATTGATACAAACTACTAATTATTATCTACCTGTATTGTATAATAATCACTATATACTAAATAGTAATTAACTTTCCTGTAATATATATAGCTTGTCGCAAAAAATAAAATTATTTTACACTTTATAAGTTGGTTAAGTAGTCTATAATCCGATTTAATTAAATTTGATTGATAAGATATAGATGAGCAAACCTAAATCCGTTTTTTTATCAGCAATTTCAGGAAATATACTAGAATATTATGATTTCACAGTATATTCAGTATTTGCATTAGTAATTGGTCACACATTTTTTCCTTCAAGCTCAAAATTTTTACAAATATTATGGACTCTCGGGGTATTTGCAGTAGGATTCATTACTAGACCAATTGGTGGTATATTTTTTGGTTATGTTGGCGATAAATATGGAAGGCGTATAGCCTTAATTATTTCCATGCTTGGTATGACTATACCAACATTTACTATGGGACTAATTCCTTCTTATCATGACATAGGAGTTTATGCACCGATAATATTAATCATAATGCGTCTTTTTCAAGGCTTATGTATTAGTGGTGAAGGAGCTGGAGCTGCCATTTTTATTCTAGAACATCATCAAAATTTACGACCAGGTTTTACTGCTGGTTTAGTACATGGCTCAAATATGGCTGGTACGTTAATAGCCACTCTTGTAGGAATTATTATTGGACAATATTTTTATCATTTTGATTTTGCTTGGCGTTTTGCATTTTTACTAGGCGGAGTTATGGGGCTTGTTGGTTTCTATTTGCGCCTTCGTGTATCAGAGACTCCAATTTTTAAAATGTTATCTGAACAAAAGAAAACTTTAGAAGTACCTTTTATCAACGTAGTTAAGACAGCTTGGAAAGCGATGTTTTTAACCTTTTGTACAGGTGCAGTTGCTAGTAGCGTCGTCTATTTAGTAAAAACCTACATTAATTTGTATTACCAGGATGTTATGCATTTTGATAATACAACTTCCCTTATTTATTCATTATATGCAAATTTTATAGCGATGGTATCTATGCCATTATTTGGTGGATTAACTGATATTATTGGAAAATTTAAGACTTTAGCTTTAGTAAGCCTAGCGATCTTGATATTAGCTTTACCTATTTTGTTATCTATGTCATTACCGTTCATGTGGCAACAAATTCTAGCACTAACTATCTTAGGTATTCTTAGTGGGGCAATAGCTGGGGCAGCCTATAGCTTTATTATATCTTTATTTACTCCTGAACAAAAATTTTCAGGGGTATCCTTTAGTTATAATTTGGGCATTGCTATATTTGGTGGTACTTCTCCTCTTATTTCTCGTTGGCTTGTTGAAAAAACAGGCTTGTTTTATGCCCCTGCCTTTTATATTATGACTATTTCTAGTATATTTTTAGTTATCATTTATTTTATGAGAAATGAAATAAGACGTTTACTTAGCAGGAATTCTTTCAAAACTAGAAAGAGAGATAATAAGTTGTTTTAACATTCCCACTATAGTGATAGTATAAATTATTATGATTAGCAACAAAGAGAAAGTAGTAACATGGTTTGCAAATTTACATGATCAAGTATGTACTGAATTCGAGAAAATTGAGCTTGAATATAGTAAGGGGCAAGGTTTAGCTGCTGCGAGATTCATACGAACACCATGGGACAGAAAAAACGGCGGTGGTGGCATAATGTCTGTAATGCGTGGTAACTTATTCGAGAAAGTTGGGGTGAATATTTCTACAGTTTTTGGAGAATTATCTCCAAAGTTTAGTAAAAATATACCAGGTACGGAAAATAGTAGGCAATTCTTTGCTACTGGTATTTCTATCGTGGCTCATCTTACTTCTCCATTGGTACCAGCGGTACATTTCAACACCCGCTATATTGAAACTGCTAATCATTGGTTTGGCGGTGGTGGAGACCTAACGCCATTTTACCCTAATGAAAATGAGACGACAAAATTTCATAATGCTTTTAAACATGCTTGTGATAAACATGATCCAAATTATTATCCTAAATTTACAAAACAATGTGATGAGTATTTTTACTTAAAACATAGAAATGAGCCAAGGGGAGTAGGCGGTATATTTTATGATTATTTAAATACTGGAAATTTTAATAATGATTTTTCTTTTACTAAGGACGTAGGACAAACATTTGTAACAGTATATCCTGAAATTGTTAGAACAAAGATGCTACTGCCTTGGACTAATGAACAAAAGGATTATCAATTAGTGCGTCGTGGTAGATATGTTGAATTTAACTTATTATATGATCGTGGGACAATGTTTGGCTTAATGACAGATGGCAACGTTGAAGCAATATTAATGTCTCTACCCCCAGAAGTACGTTGGTAACCTTTATAATAAATATCAAATGTGTGCAAAAGGTAAAAAGCACTATTATAGAACCTTTTTCACTCATTATTCAATCCTTAGACTCTCAAGCAATTGGTGCATTCGATTGGATTCGAACCAACGACCTCTGCCTTCGGAGGGCAACGCTCTATCCAGCTGAGCTACGAATGCTTAATTTATTGCTGCTTCTCAAACATGAAAATATAATAGATATTTTTCGCTAATAGCAACTACTGATCGTGACTTTTAAATTACCCTATGGCTTTATCTGAGAGAAGAATTTTTAACCTCACAAATATGGGGCGAATGACGGGACTTGAACCCGCGACCCTCAGATCCACAATCTGATGCTCTAACCAACTGAGCTACATCCGCCATGTAACCTGCGTTAAAGTAAATTATTATCACCCATAAGTCAAGTATATTCAAACCAAGTTACCATGACTTAATACTTTTATTCTTAGAATTTTTGCTGTCATAATTATATGATATTATTTTACTAATTCATCTAACTTACCTTCTTCTTCAAGTTTATGAAGAGCATCACATCCACCAATATGCTTATCATTAATAAATATTTGTGGTAATGTACGTTGTCCATTAGCTTTAGCTTGCAACTCTAATCTTTGCTTATCATTATAATTATCTACGATTATTTCTTGATAAGGTATATTTTTTTGATCAAGTAGCTTTTTGACCTTAGTGCAATAGGGACAATATGTTAATGTATAAATGATGACCGTATAAAAAAGAATGCTTTTCATAAGAGTTACCCTATTTAATTGGTTATAAAACTATTATCCACATATAATAAACTTTTAGCAAGTTACAAGTTAATGATAAATAAGTTTTCAATAGTATCTAAATATAGTCCAGCTGGCGATCAGCCAAAAGCAATTAATGAAATCGTTAAAGGTCTTGAATCTAGAATGCGTTCACAAATACTCTTTGGTATTACTGGTTCTGGTAAGACCTTTACTATGGCAAATATTATTGAGAGAACCGGTCGACCATCGCTTATTATGGTACATAATAAGACATTAGCTGCACAAATTTATTCAGAAATGAAGGCAATTTTTCCCAATAATGCCGTTGAATATTTTGTATCATATTATGATTATTTCCAACCTGAAGCATATATTGCAAAAACCGATACTTATATAGAAAAAGATTCTTCGATAAATGAACAAATAGATTTATTAAGACACTCTGCTACTAGGTCACTGCTGGAACGTCGGGATGTAATTGTTGTATCCTCAGTTTCTTGTATTTATGGTCTTGGTTCACCAAATCTTTATTATCAGATGACAATAAGCCTTAAGTCTGAGGAAATTTATGCTAGAGAAAAATTGCTTAATGACCTGGTAAGTTTACAATATAAGCGTAATGATGTGGGGTTTGAGCGTGGTACGTTTAGGGTAAAAGGTGATAATATTGATATATTTCCAGTACATTATAACGATAAAGCTTGGCGATTGTCATTTTTTGGCAATGAACTTGAAGATATAAGCGAATTTGATCCGCTTACAGGTGAAAAATTAGCTAAATTGGATCAAGCTGTGATTTATGCTAAGTCCCACTTTGTAACACCTAAAGAAGTAGTACAAAATGCTATATCGCAAATTGAAGAGGAATTACAACGACGCTTAGAATTTCTTAAAGCACATGATAAATTAGTAGAGGCTCAAAGATTAAATCAACGTACCCAATATGATATGGAAATGATGATAGAAACTGGAAGTTGCAAAGGCATTGAGAATTACTCTCGATTCCTAACTGGTAAAGCAAATGGGCAACCCCCACCAACCTTATTTGAATATTTGCCTAAAGATGCTTTACTATTTGTCGATGAAAGTCACGTATCTGTCCCGCAAATTAGAGCAATGTATAATGGTGATAGGGCAAGAAAAGAAGTATTAGTGGAACACGGGTTTCGCCTTCCATCAGCCTTAGATAACAGACCATTAAAATTTGAAGAATGGCAAGATTTTAGACCTCAAACGGTTTTTGTTTCGGCTACACCGGGGTCTTTCGAATTGGAAGAAACAGCAGGAGTTACGGTTGAGCAAATTATTAGACCAACAGGGCTACTTGACCCAGAATGTATTATAAAACCAGCAACCAACCAAGTTGAAGATTTGCTAAACGAAATTCAATCTACGATAAATGCAGGATTTCGTGTTTTAGTGACAACATTAACTAAAAAAATGTCAGAAGATTTAACAAATTATCTACAAGAATTAGGGTATAAAGTATCATATTTGCACTCTAATGTTCATACTCTTGAACGTATGGAAATCATAAGAGATTTACGCCAAGGTACTATAGATATTATTGTTGGTATTAATTTATTGCGAGAAGGTTTAGATATTCCAGAATGTGGACTTGTTGCGATACTTGATGCTGATAAAGAAGGTTTTTTGCGTTCTGAAGTCTCATTAATTCAAACTATCGGCAGGGCTGCAAGGAATAGTCAAGGAAGAGTAATACTCTACGCAGATCGCAACACCAAGTCTATTGATAAGGCTGTAGGTGAGACATATAGAAGAAGAAAAATTCAGGAGGAATATAATAGGCAACATGGTATAGTACCGCAGACAATTAATCACCATATCCATGCACTAATCGAATTAGAAAAATTGGATAGTAAGTTAGAGAATAAAAAACAAACTCATATATTATTGGACAATCCAATGAAATTGAAAGCTCATATCGATAGATTAAAGAAGGAAATGTATGAAAAGGCTAGTAATTTAGAATTTGAACAGGCGACAAAAATACGAGATCAAATTAATGTACTAGAAGAAGTAGCCTTAGAGCTAACTTAATTTAAAGTACTTTCTGTTCCAATTAACCATTAGTTTGGGATAAGAATAAGCCTTTTAAAGAATGAGTAATACCAATTGCAATAATTAACGCAGTGGTCTAAGATGGGTTTTGAACTGATAAAAGGTACTCAAATGGCTAGGTTAATATTACCACAAGGTTTTCATGGTCATGATTTTATAAAAATGATGAAACATGAGCCGCATGGTCGAAATCGTATACGTTTATTGGCGATGTATCACCTTCAATTAGGCAAATCTTTTAAAGCCATATCTGAAATAGTGAAGTCACACTGGAAAACTGTGCAATCATCGCTCAGAAGATTTAGGAATCATGGTTTTGAAGGATTATTTGAATCACAAAGAAGCGGTGCCCCTAGGAAGATTAACACTATACAAGAATCTGCTCTTTTTGATAAAATCAATACGCTCAGTAAAAGTAAAACTGGTGGGTATATAACTGGAAAAGAGCTACATATCATGTTACTTGAGGAATATGGTGCTAAATGTGCTTTAAAAACAGTCTACAATACTATGCACCGCCTTGGTTTTAGCTGGATTACTTCTCGTTCAATGCATCCAAAATCAAATCAAGAGACTCAAAATAGATATAAAAAAACTTTCCAGACATGTTAACAAAATTATTAGCAAAAAATATCGATAGATGTAAAGTTGATATATGGTCTCAGGATGAAACTAGAGTTGGGCAACAAGGTAGCTTAACTCGTATATGGGCTAAGCGTGGCACTAGACCCCGTAAAGTTCGGCAACAGCAATTTATTTCAACATATATTTACGGAGCTGCTTGCCATGAGACAGGAGAAGCTTGTGCATTAATTTTACCATATGCAAACACACAGGCAATGAATAAATTCTTAGAAGAGCTTTCTCGCAGTATTCAAGGCAACCGACATATAGCTTTACTAACGGATAATGCAGGTTGGCACACAGCCAAAAAACTAACTGTGCCAAGCAATATCACTTTGATACCGCTTCCGCCCTATACACCGGAACTTAATGCAATGGAACAAGTTTGGGAATGGATTAAAAATCATTTCTTGTCTAACCAATGTTATGGTGTATATGAAGATATCGTTACTACGGCTTGTTACGCTTGGAATCAACTTGCTCATAATGTAGATTTAGTAAAATCAATTATGTATAGAGATTGGATAAATACACCGTGTTCATTATTGCAATTGGTATAACATCCGGTTTATCATCAGATGAGCATGGTAATGGTGTCATACTAATAAAAGTATCTATGCCACAAGTAAGCCAAGAATCCTTACTTAAATACTGTATTGCTCTTGCGATAGATGTTTTACCAGAGAGCCACATCCATTTAAAAATATAATCTTACTCATATGTACAGCTCCTCCAAGGTGGAACAACCAAAGAAACAGGTAAGTTTTTTACAGTAATAGCTGTATTTTGCGATACATGATAATCGTCCACTCTAATTAAAGCTATTGCACTATTCTTATAGCTTGAACATACTACTCCAATTTTTGTATTATTTGCCATAATTTCATCATCTTTTGAGATATCTAAACTGTCTGTAGTAGCAGATATACTCTCCTTCCCCTTCGAATTGGAACGTAAAGCAAGGGGTGAGTGAGCGGAGCGTACATCTAGTACGTGAGCACGCGCATCCCCCACAGTTTTACGAAGCCAATTCGAAGGGGAAGGAGAGTATAATTTAAATATTTTTTTCCTTACTACTCCTTGGTATTTTGTTCTTGAAATAACTTCCTGTCCAATATAGCAACCCTTAGTGTAACTTACAGCGTTTAATTCCTCACAGCCATATTCGACAGGAATGGATCTGTTGAAAATTAGATCCTCATACCCATCAACTATGGATAAATTATATTTATCTTGCAGGTATAGTCCTGCTGTTCCTGTAGTTATTGGTACATCTTTACTAACAATGGAACGAAAACCGAGTTGATCATAACGAGGGTCTTTGTATCCATTAAATTCCAGCTGTTGTTTTGAGTAAATAACCTGATAGATGTTAGTTAAGTCGTTCACTTCAATTTTAGCACGTAATTTATACTGCACTAAGTGATTTTTAAATAAATCAGACTGATTAACATTTATATCAATAAAAAGTCTTGTTGCTGATAGTTTTAATACAAAAAAATCACATAAATACCTTCCTTGATTATTTAGAGCATAACTGTAACAATAATCATTATTTTTTATATCATTAGTTGTCAAATTATGCAAAAAATTCATCGCATCATCACCCACAACTTCAATAATTGCTCTATTTGTTAATATTTCATGCATAATTACCAACTATGATATTTTAATTGACTTTAATAAGTTTTATAATACTATATTATACCGATGCAATAGTTGTTTGCTATAAATTATTTATTATATGAGATGTGCTTCCTACTGTACGACTTCTGAATATAAGATGAATGACTTAGTAATAAATCTCAATAAGATTGGTCTTGAACCTAAACACTTTGATGATGTACTATATATTCAAAAAGAACAAGTAAAAAACTTAGACCCTATAGATGTTTTCTTTTTCCCATTTGGCTGTGTTACTATATGGGGAGCTGCAGAAAGCCAAGAGAAAATGATTCTAGACGATATAGTAGCTCTGCAAGCTAATCAAACTGACGAGATAATGTCTGACTTTATTTATTTTGATTATGATAAAACTACAGGTAAAACCTTTATAGATGAAGAAAAAAACCAAATCATTCTAGCAGATAAATCAACTTTTATAAAATTATCTATATCGCATGCTTTAGCTCAGTCAGTTAAACTTAGTGTACTAGAAAAATCAGTAAGTAATTTAATTGTAAAAACAACGCCAATTCAACAAGAACTAGCCAGCACTGGCAGTGTATCACTTTCAAAAAAGGAAATATCTCAACAAATTGGCATATTATTTAACGAACGATATTCCATTAATTTACACAGCGATATACTAGATACTCCTGAATTTTTTTGGCGTCGTCCTAATTATGAACCTTTATACTTAATGACTGCAGAGTTTCAAGATATTCAAATTCGTCAGAATATTCTTAACCATCGACTGAACATGATCCATGAACTCTATAACATTTTGTCAAATGACTTAAACTATAAACACTCAACTAGACTTGAATGGATCATTATAATATTAATTACCATAGAAGTAGTACTATCCCTTATTCATGATAAACTCTTTTTCAAAATAATTGGTTATCTTCTGAATAAAATTTAATTGACTCTACTTACATTAGACCATATGACTTTACATATGGATTCTCAGTTTTAGTATAAGTAAATCTTATTGGCACACCGGGTAAATTAAAAGCTTCCCGCAAGTTGTTTACAAGGTATCTAGTATAACTATCCGTGATTTTCTCAGGATTATTAGAGAATAATTTAAAAGTTGGTGGGCGAGTTTTTATTTGGGTCATATATTTAATTCTAACACGTCTACCACCTTTTTGTAAGGGCAGCGGATGTTGCTCGAGTGCAAAACCTAACCAATTATTCAGTTTACTAGTAGCAATTTTTTTATTCCATAAAGTATAAACTTTTATAGCCTCATCTAATACCATATTAATATTCTGCTTTTTTAAGGCTGATATGAATATTATCGATACTCCCTTAACTTGTGGTAGATTGGTTTCTATCTTATAAAAAAATTCTTCCTTAAATTTATCTCTATTTTTCCCTTCAATTAAATCCCACTTATTAACTACTATAAGCAGGCTTCTGCCTTGCTCTATAACATAACTAGCAATATTTAGATCTTGTTGCTCCAAATTCATTTGTGCATCAACCATCAGAATAACAGTATTAGCAAACTTAATACTATTAATAGTATCAGAAGCTGATAATTTTTCTAAGGACTTGTTAATAGCTCCCTTTTTTCTTAGACCAGCCGTATCAATTAATTTAAATTTATTATCATTATATAGCCAATCAATTTCTATAGATTCCCTTGTTATACCGGCTTCAGGTCCTGTTAACAATCTTTCATTATTAATAATACTATTAATAAAAGTAGATTTTCCTGCATTTGGTCTACCACTCACCACTATTTGTATATAGTCAGCCTTTATTGGGTCGATTAATTCTTCCTCTACTTCCTCATCTCCTAATTTTTCAGTTATTGCATCGTGTAAATCTGCCATACCAACACCATGTTCTGCAGAAATTGGCACTACATTATCAAAACCAAGCTTGTAGTATTCTTTAGCAAAATCAAACCGTCCTTCACATTTATTGACAATCAACACAGATTTTTTATCATATTTTCTAATAAAATTAGCAAAAAACTTATCTTCCGGTAATACACCATTTTTGCCATCCACCATAAGGCATAGCAAGTCTGCTTCTAGAATGGCTTCTACAGTCTGCTGCATCATTCTATATTCTAATTTCGCACCTTCCGCTTCTTCTAAACCAGGAGTATCAATTACCATAAAATCAAATGGTCCAATTTGAGCATCAGCATATTTTCGATCACGTGTTACCCCCGGGAGATCATGTACGATAGCCTTTTTCCTGATAGCCAAACGATTAAAGAGCGTAGACTTCCCTACATTGGGTCTACCAATAATCGCCACAATTTTTTTATGCATCACCTTTATATTATCATAATAATTCATTAGCACTAATACTCAAATACACAAATTCGGGATAAGAATTTATCAATTCTTATCCAAATTGGGGTAACTCATTTGAATATTGCAGTATTTGAGTATATTATTAACACTTAATTATATAAAATTAAAGCATAAACAGACTTCTAAAGGACAAATATTATGCATAATGGCAGTTCTAATAATCTTTATTATGCACTAGAAGGCTTTAAAACTATGCTTATTCCAATGCGAGCAAACATAGAAATTTTAGAGCAGTGGTTTAAAAATAGTAATAATCCTGTAAAAGATAGCGGCTATACTCACGTTATGTTAGCATATTTGACACTTGCTGAAAGGATGACTAGAACATACAAGAAGCCAGAATTTAACATTAATGAATGTATTATACTAATTGCAATAATGAACACGGTGTTATAAAATGGGTTTTTAACTGATAAATAGGTACTCAAATAGCTAGGTTAATATTACCGCAAGGTTTTGAAGGTCATGATTTTATAAAAATGATGAAACATGAGCCGCATGGTCGAAATCGTATACGTTTATTGGCGATGTATCACCTTCAATTAGGCAAATCTTTGAAAGCCATATCTGAAATAGTGAAGTCACACTGGAAAACCGTGCAATCATCGCTCAGAAGATTTAGGAATCATGGTTTTGAAGGATTATTTGAATCACAAAGAAGCGGTGCCCCTAGGAAGATTAACACTATACAAGAATCTGCTCTTTTTGATAAAATCAATACGCTCAGTAAAAGTAAAACTGGTGGGTATATAACTGGAAAAGAGCTACATATCATGTTAGTTGAGGAATATGGTGCTAAATGTGCTTTAAAAACAGTCTACAATACTATGCACCGCCTTGGTTTTAGCTGGATTACTTCTCGTTCAATGCATCCAAAATCAAATCAAGAGACTCAAAATAGATATAAAAAAACTTTCCAGACATGTTAACAAAATTATTACCAAAAAATATCGATAGATGTAAAGTTGATATATGGTCTCAGGATGAAACTAGAGTTGGGCAACAAGGTAGCTTAACTCGTATATGGGCTAAGCGTGGCACTAGACCCCGTAAAGTGCGGCAACAGCAATTTATTTCAACATATATTTACGGAGCTGCTTGCCATGAGACAGGAGAAGCTTGTGCATTAATTTTACCATATGCAAACACACAGGCAATGAATAAATTCTTAGAAGAGCTTTCTCGCAGTATTCAAGGCAACCGACATATAGCTTTACTAACGGATAATGCAGGTTGGCACACAGCCAAAAAACTAACTGTGCCAAGCAATATCACTTTGATACCGCTTCCGCCCTATGCACCGGAACTTAATGCAATGGAACAAGTTTGGGAATGGATTAAAAATCATTTCTTGTCTAACCAATGTTATGGTGTATATGAAGATATCGTTACTATGGCTTGTTACGCTTGGAATCAACTTGCTCATAATGTAGATTTAGTAAAATCAATTATGTATAGAGATTGGATAAATACACCGTGTTATACCAATTGCAATAATTAACGCAGTGGTCTAAGATGGGTTTTTAACTGATAAAAGGTACTCAAATGGCTAGATTAATATTACCACAAGGTTTTCATGGTCATGATTTTATAAAAATGATGAAACATGAGCCGCATGGTCGAAATCGTATACGTTTATTGGCGATGTATCACCTTCAATGAGGCAAATCTTTTAAAGCCATATCTGAAATAGTGAAGTCACACTGGAAAACTGTGCAATCATCGCTCAGAAGATTTAGGAATCATGGTTTTGAAGGATTATTTGAATCACAAAGAAGCGGTGCCCCTAGGAAGATTAACACTATACAAGAATCTGCTATTTTTGATAAAATCAATACGCTCAGTAAAAGTAAAACTGGTGGGTATATAACTGGAAAAGAGCTACATATCATGTTACTTGAGGAATA
Organism: Candidatus Tisiphia endosymbiont of Neophilaenus lineatus; assembly: GCF_964264975.1. Classification (NCBI taxonomy): domain Bacteria; kingdom Pseudomonadati; phylum Pseudomonadota; class Alphaproteobacteria; order Rickettsiales; family Rickettsiaceae; genus Candidatus Tisiphia; species Candidatus Tisiphia endosymbiont of Neophilaenus lineatus. The sequence goes on from NZ_OZ183649.1 coordinate 821,805, forward strand.
TGGTGCTAAATGTGCTTTAAAAACAGTCTACAATACTATGCACCGCCTTGGTTTTAGCTGGATTACTTCTCGTTCAATGCATCCAAAATCAAATCAAGAGACTCAAAATAGATATAAGAAAACTTTCCAGACATGTTAACAACATTATTACCAAAAAATATCGATAGATGTAAAGTTGATATATGGTCTCAGGATGAAACTAGAGTTGGGCAACAAGGTAGCTTAACTCGTATATGGGCTAAGCGTGGCACTAGACCCCGTAAAGTTCGGCAACAGCAATTTATTTCAACATATATTTACGGAGCTGCTTGCCATGAGACAGGAGAAGCTTGTGCATTAATTTTACCATATGCAAACACACAGGCAATGAATAAATTCTTAGAAGAGCTTTCTCGCAGTATTCAAGGCAACCGACATATAGCTTTACTAACGGATAATGCAGGTTGGCACACAGCCAAAAAACTAACTGTGCCAAGCAATATCACTTTGATACCGCTTCCGCCCTATGCACCGGAACTTAATGCAATGGAACAAGTTTGGGAATGGATTAAAAATCATTTCTTGTCTAACCAATGTTATGGTGTATATGAAGATATCGTTACTATGGCTTGTTACGCTTGGAATCAACTTGCTCATTGTAGATTTAGTACAATCAATTATGTATAGAGATTGGATAAATACACCGTGTTCATTATTGCAATTGGTATTAATTATTACAATTGGTATAACATGATATGTAGCTCTTTTCCAGTTATATACCCACCAGTTTTACTTTTACTGAGCGTATTGATTTTATCAAAAAGAGCAGATTCTTGTATAGTGTTAATCTTCCTAGGGGCACCGCTTCTTTGTGATTCAAATAATCCTTCAAAACCATGATTCCTAAATCTTCTGAGCGATGATTGCACGGTTTTCCAGTGTGACTTCACTATTTCAGATATGGCTTTAAAAGATTTGCCTAATTGAAGGTGATACATCGCCAATAAACGTATACGATTTCGACCATGCGGCTCATGTTTCATCATTTTTATAAAATCATGACCTTCAAAACCTTGCGGTAATATTAACCTAGCTATTTGAGTACCTATTTATCAGTTAAAAACCTATTTTATAACACCGTGTTAATTATTGCAATTAGTATGAGACAGTTCTGCATCTGATTGTTTCGATAATTTCACTGAATTTGGGATAAGAATTGACAAATTCTTATCCCAAATTCACGTTACTTAAGGATATTATTTTGATAAAATTACTTGCTCTTATAGAGATAAAGTGAGAACATAGATGTGTAATAAAGAATAATAAATTAATAATTATAAAAAAGTTAATGGGAGAAATATCATGAGGGTACTGTTAGTAGAAGATAATAGTGATATAGCTAGTTCTATTGAATTAACGTTAGCTTCAGAAGGAATTATTTGTGAGGTGGTGGAGTTTGGTACAGAAGGAATAGAAATAGCTAAAATTTATAATTATGATTTAATTATTTTAGACCTGATGCTGCCAGATATTAGTGGGTTCGAAGTCCTACTGAGATTACGTTCTGCTAAAGTAAAAACACCTATACTGATTTTATCAGGTATTACTACAGTTGATCAAAAAATTAAAGGACTTACGTGTGGGGCAGATGATTATATCACAAAACCATTTAACCTCGAAGAGTTAATTGCTCGTATTTATGCAATTGTTCGTCGTTCTAAAGGACATTCTGAGTTAGTTGTTAGGTTTGACAAGGTAAGTATTCATCTTGATACTAGAATTGTAGAAGTTGATGGAACAAGGGTTCATTTAACGAATAAGGAATATGCTATTTTAGAATTATTAGTCTTACGTAGGGGAACAGTACTGAATAAGGAGATGTTCTTAGACCATCTTTATAGTAGTGTTGATGAGCCGGAAATTAAAATTATAGACGTATTTGTATGCAAATTACGTAAGAAATTAGCTGATGCTGCTGGTGGTACAAATTATATTGATACAGTATGGGGGCGTGGCTATATGTTGAAAGAATATGATGAACAAGAATCACTATTGCATCATTTTCAAGGAGAAGTTATTGAACCTTCTCTAGAATCAGAGGTAGAAGATAACAAAGAGTCGTGATATAAAATAAAGGATTATGATTTTGATTCTATCGTCTATCAACTCTTCATTTACGAGCAGTATAACAGAAGCTTATTTTAATATAGAGAGAGAATTATGATACCTAGCAAGATAGAATTAACTGGTAAAGTCTATATTAAATATGTTGATCCTATACCAGTCCCAAATGTTGGGGATGTTAAGCTTTTATTAAATGATGATGCATTGAGTCTTAACAAAGGAGATTATGATAACTTAAAGTCAAGTGGTTATATTAAAGCAAAAATTTTTGATGGACTTGTTTGGCAAAATATTAATATAAGTGAGTTATGTCTTGAAAAAAAACATAAATTTACTAAAAAACAAAAATCTATTGACTCAGCCTTACTGTGCCGAAGTATAATTGAAAAACATCGGGGAGTCACGTTGCACCGAACTTATAGAGGACATTTTACTACTCAAGAATAGACTTTGTAAACAGAGGACTAATACTAATTGTAATAATTAACACGGTGTTATAAAATGGGTTTTTAACTGATAAATAGGTACTCAAATGGCACCGTCAAGTTAAGAGAAATGTAAATTAAGTATTGAGCAAATGTAGGGAATAATTTATAGATTATCAGTGACAATTGTTACCTAAATTTCAGTGCTATGTGTATTATTCAATCCCCAAAGAGACATCGTTTTCCAGTAAGCATTATTAGCCATGCAGTATGGTTATATCATCGATTCAATAATAGTTACAGAGATGTACAAGAACAGATGGCCTATCGAGGTATTATTTTAAGTCATGAGACAGTAAGATTTTGGTGCAATAAATTTGCGGTTTATTTTCAAGATGTTATCAGAAAGCGCGAGAGGAAACCAACTGATAAATGGCATTTAGATGAGATGAATATTAAGATTAAAGGCGAGGTATTGATATTATGGAGAGCTGTTGACTCTGAGGGGCATGAATTAGAAGTATTACTGCAGAAGCGTCGTAACAAAAAATCAGCTATTCGTTTTTTATCAAAATTATTGGGTCATTATCCAGCTCCAAGAGTAATTGTTACTGATAAGCTCAGAAGTTACATTAAGCCGATTAAGCTTATGTGCCCTAAAACTGAGCATCGCACTCATAAAAGACTAAATAATCGTGTTGAGAATGCTCATCAACCAACTAGGCGCAACGAGAAGATATTAATTAAATTTAAGCATCCTAATTCAGCCCACTGTAAATTATCACTGATGGGAAAAGTCAGAAATATATTTGCCGTAAATGTTGGAAGATATAGTAAAACAGCAATTGAGCAAAGAATTGCATTTGCATCAGCTAAATCCATTTGGGACGAAGCCACTCAAAGACTTCTTGCTGCCTGAAATCTAAAAATATAGCTCTTTTTGATACTATTTTACTTAACTTGACGGTGCCAAATGATATCCTCCACTAAGTCATTTTTTATCATTTGGTATTAATTTTTGAATTTCTTTTTCTACCAATTGTTTTACTAATAAAGGCAAGTTTGTATTTAACCATTGACTCAATTGTGGTCGTAACATTTCAATAATTATATCCTCTAATGTTTTGACCGTAGGGTTCGAAGCATTTGCACTAATCTCCTGAGCTGTTTTAGAGAAATGCTGAAAAATCTTAGTAGTTTCTGCTGCAGATTTATCGGATGCCAAGGATGTCTGCAATAGTTCCTCTTCTAGTTCACTATGCCTATTATTTTCTAACTTATTTGCCTCATCCTCTACTATATTTGTCAATTCTAGTATTTCATCATCGTTAGATTGGCTATTACTATAGTTAATTGAGGAGAAGTTGGTAGAGTCATCTTTATATGTAGGCGGTGTCGCTCCATCGCTCCTATTACCCAATCCTCCTGCATTGATTGTAGCACGACTATCAATCATTCCTTTAATTGATTTCAATATCTCTTCAACTGACATATCTTGGTTTTTTTTATGATCTTTACTCATTAAAAACCTATAATAAGTTTCTTTTTAAGTCCTTTAAACTCATCTTCAGGAGTAAAATATTTAACTTTCAATTTTAAGCTTTTTGCTGTCAATTCCCCAATTAAAGATTTCATTTGGTAAGCTGCTAAAATAGACTCTCTCTGTGCATCAACTTTTGACACCCTAGCACTATGTAATTTTTCTTCAGCAGTTAAAACGTCTAAGATTGTTTTAGAACCAACAATTTCTTCCTGTATTGTGCCATAATAAGCTATTTGAGCGGCTTCTACACCTTGTGATGTGGCAATAATTTTAGACTTTGCTGCTTCAAATCCTTCCCAACTACCAATAGCACTTGCTCGAATTTGTTTTATTGTATCATCAAGTTGAATAGCTGTGCTCCTAGTACTATTTTTAGCTTTCCTAATTCTTGAATATTCGCTACCTCCGTGAGAATAAATAGGTATATTAATTGATAATCTAGATGTAGTACTTCTATTGTTGGTATTATATGGACTTTCTGGAGTGTAATAGGTTTTACCAGATTGAACTTTAAAGCTTACCTTGGGTAAAAGTTCAGCTTTTGCTGCCAGTTCACTAGCTTTATGACTTTTAACACTATGTCTTGTACTATCTATGTTAGGATTAACATTTATCGCTCTTTGCATTAAATCCTCTAATGAAGTAGGTAAGTTATCAGGTATAGGAGGCATATCAATATCATTCGCTTCTATACCGAACATTCGAATGAAGCTTGCTTTTGTTGCTTGATAATTAGCATATGCAGTTAACTTCTCAGTTTCAGCTTTTGCAAGACCAGCCTTGGCACTAGCTAAATCTATTGATGTTGCCTCACCTAATTTTAGTTTTTCTTCAATGGTTTCTAATTGCTTTTTGTTAGCTTTTACACTAGTTTCAGAAATCTCATATTTTTCTTTTGTTTCATAACAATCGAGATAAGTTTTTATTAGGTTAAGAAGAATTTTTTGTTCTTCTGCATAATATTTAGCACGTGATGCCCTAAAAGCTGATTGGGCGGCTTCCAAATTTGCAACACTACTCCCACCACTGAATAGAGGCAGCTCTATTACTAAAGCTCCCTGTTGTGATTTCAGCTCTTTTTTATTAGAAGGAGCATATTGACTATTTGGTTTATTCGTATTAATAGCAGAATCAATATTATAAGACGCACTGGGCATAAAACCTGAAAAAGCTGCAGGGAACTGTTCAATTTCATTTAAAAAAGTCTGCCTATTGATTTGTAACTCACCATTATTATTATACGCACTAGTTAGAGCATCAGATAAGTTAACAGCATAAACTGAATAGTTTAATAAAATGATAACGGTGAAGTATATGAATTTATGCATAATTGGTTTTCTAAAAATATGTTTATGTTAAAAAATTTTGCTAGCTTATGCAAGAAGTTAAAGGTATTCTTGATCTAAAACTTGATTTGTTGTGATAAAGCTAGCACGTATAGCTCAAAATATTTAATCAGATCAAATCAAGTAGCCACAATTTGGGATAAGAATTAGTTAATTCTTATCCCAAATTCGCGTAAGTAGCTATAACATATCAAAAACTAACTGTCAGAGCAATATAACAGTTTTAAAGTGTAGTTTTTATTTGTATTATTTGAGTAATAATTTAAAAATTTTAATATAATTCAATTATCTATTATGCCTAATATATACTCTTTCCTTTCAAAAGTCGCTTTACCCGCTATCTTATCAAATGCTTCTATTGCTAGTGCTATAGAACAGTTAAAGTTTGATTCTATGAAAACACCCAAAACGTTTCCTAGGAACTTAAGAGCTATTAAAAAAAGAGTTGACTATATATATAATACCAATTGCAATAATTAACGCAGTGGTCTAAGATGGGTTTTTAACTGATAAAAGGTACTCAAATGGCTAGGTTAATATTACCACAAGGTTTTCATGGTCATGATTTTATAAAAATGATGAAACATGAGCCGCATGGTCGAAATCGTATACGTTTATTGGCGATGTATCACCTTCAATTAGGCAAATCTTTTAAAGCCATATCTGAAATAGTGAAGTCACACTGGAAAACCGTGCAATCATCGCTCAGAAGATTTAGGAATCATGGTTTTGAAGGATTATTTGAATCACAAAGAAGCGGTGCCCCTAGGAAGATTAACACTATACAAGAATCTGCTCTTTTTGATAAAATCAATACGCTCAGTAAAAGTAAAACTGGTGGGTATATAACTGGAAAAGAGCTACATATCATGTTAGTTGAGGAATATGGTGCTAAATGTGCTTTAAAAACAGTCTACAATACTATGCACCGCCTTGGTTTTAGCTGGATTACTTCTCGTTCAATGCATCCAAAATCAAATCAAGAGACTCAAAATAGATATAAAAAAACTTTCCAGACATGTTAACAAAATTATTACCAAAAAATATCGATAGATGTAAAGTTGATATATGGTCTCAGGATGAAACTAGAGTTGGGCAACAAGGTAGCTTAACTCGTATATGGGCTAAGCGTGGCACTAGACCCCGTAAAGTTCGGCAACAGCAATTGATTTCAACATATATTTACGGAGCTGCTTGCCATGAGACAGGAGAAGCTTGTGCATTAATTTTACCATATGCAAACACACAGGCAATGAATAAATTCTTAGAAGAGCTTTCTCGCAGTATTCAAGGCAACCGACATATAGCTTTACTAACGGATAATGCAGGTTGGCACACAGCCAAAAAACTAACTGTGCCAAGCAATATCACTTTGATACCGCTTCCGCCCTATGCACCGGAACTTAATGCAATGGAACAAGTTTGGGAATGGATTAAAAATCATTTCTTGTCTAACCAATGTTATGGTGTATATGAAAGGTAAAGGAATAGATATTATTCTTTGAAGATGCTTTCATTGAGCTAATAATAAAAGTTCTTGAAAGTATTTTGGAGTTTCAAAATAAACTAGATAACTTGTATCCTGGAGCGTCAAAAGATATAGTTGATTATTTAGGTAATTTATTAGTTGGTATAATAGCTGTACAAATGCCTGTAGTTGGTTTAATACTCAAGGGAAGTGGCTTATTAGACTCAGTAAAATCTTTTCTCAGTATTGAGAATCTAACGAAGACAGTAGATAATTGGCAAGAAAAACTAGAAATAGTTAGAGAAAAACGAGCCGAAATAGAAAAAAGTGCAAACCTTAAAGAAAAATATTCTAAAGCTACGCAGATTGTTGAAATCGCAGAAATAGCAGGAGTATCACCTGTAGCTGTAGCAGAATTAGGGTTAGATATTGACTCTTTGAAGAAAGTTAATAAATTGGTTGTACAAGATCCAAAAGAAAAAAAATCTTTTAAAAAACTTATTGACTTATCTGAAGAAATTCCACCATACTCAAGATGGTACAATGGGAGGTGTTAACCTTCTACGTAAAGGTATGACTAAAATCCTTGGAAATATACCTAATCAAGGAAAAGATCTAAAAAAATTAATTGAAACCGAATTATCTCACATAAAAGAAAACCTCATTGCTGCATTAGATCCCAATAAAAGCATTCTTGAGAAGTTAGGATATTGCCAAAAAGCAGCCAAAAATATATTGATTATTGAATCAAAAATACAAGAAACAGTCAAATTAATACCTGACAGGGAAAAAATCACCACATCTTTTGCGAATTTAGTTAAGGATAAGACAAAGAATATTCTACCAGCATATTTTTTGAAGAACCTTACATCGTTAAGAACCCCGTTAAAATCATTGCTTGAACTACTACGAGTAGGAAATGCTATGAAAGTAGTCCTTGAAAATAATAGTAGTAAAACCCAAGGTGTAGTACGAAAAAGGTAATATTTAGTATATATAGTCAATTGATGAGAATTTGGTGACGTCGTCACTCGTCGCTCCTACTACCCACTTCTCCTAAATGGACTATTTTTTTAGTAAACTACTTGAAAAGTATACACTTGCTGTAATTTTTGTGTATAGTTATTCTTTATCTTTCATTTTATGTATAAATATGTCCACTAATCAACAGCAATCAATAGCAGAAGTAGAATATGGAGCTGACTCCATCAAAGTTTTAAAAGGTCTTGAGGCAGTTAAGAAAAGACCTGGTATGTATATTGGTGATACTGACGATGGTTCAGGATTACATCATATGATTTACGAAGTCGTTGATAACGCCATAGATGAAGCTTTAGCTGGTCACTGTGACCTAATTAAAGTAATCCTAAATGCTAACGGATCTATAACAGTGCGTGATAATGGACGTGGGATACCTGTTGATATTCACGAAGAAGAAGGTATATCAGCAGCTGAAGTTATTATGACCCAATTACATGCTGGTGGTAAGTTTGATCAAAATTCTTATAAAATATCTGGTGGATTGCATGGTGTTGGTGTATCTGTGGTAAATGCTCTGTCAGAATGGTTAGAACTTAGAATTTGGCGGGATAATAAGGAATATTTTATAAAATTTAGAGATGGGGCGGCTGAAACGCCACTTGTACTAAAAGGAGAGTCCGTAGAAAAAAAAGGCACTGAGATTACTTTCCTTCCATCTATTACCACTTTTAGCTCAATTGAATTTACTTTTGCTACTGTAGAGCATAGACTTAGAGAACTAGCCTTTTTAAATTCTGGTGTTAGGATATTACTAAAGGATCATCGTTTTGCTGAACAACAAGAAGTAGAGTTTTGTTTTACTGGTGGTGTAGACGCTTATGTCAAATATATAGATAAAGCTAAAACTTCATTACATAAATGTATATCACTTAATACTAATAATCAGGCAACAGGGATTACTTTTGAATTGGCAATGAATTGGAATGATTCATATCATGAGAATATTTTGTGCTTTACTAATAATATAAGACAACGTGATGGCGGTACGCATCTTATTGCCTTTAAAGCTGCTCTTACTAGAGTTATTACCACTTATACCGAGAATATTGGGCTTAACAAAAAAAATAAAGTAAATTTCACTGGTGATGATACGAGAGAAGGTCTCTCATGTATTTTATCAGTAAAAGTACCAGACCCTAAGTTTTCTTCACAAACTAAAGATAAATTAGTTAGTTCTGAAGTTCGACCTATCGTAGAAAGTGCCGTATATACTAAGATTTTAGAATGGTTTGAAGAACATCCTAGTGACGCAAAAATAATTATTAATAAAATTATTGAAGCCGCAACTGCTAGAGAGGCAGCAAAAAGAGCAAGAGAATTAACTCGTCGGAAATCGGCTCTTGAAATTTCTAACTTACCTGGAAAACTTGCCGATTGTCAAGAGAAAGACCCTGCTCTTTCAGAGTTATTTATTGTAGAAGGAGACTCTGCCGGTGGTACAGCAAAGCAGGGTAGAGATAGAAAATTTCAAGCAATTTTGCCACTGCGAGGTAAAATCTTAAACGTTGAAAGAGCTAGATTTGATAAAATGTTAAATTCTGAGCAAGTAGGGACTCTAATAACAGCTCTTGGCACTGCTATTGGTAGTGAAGACTTTTCTTTGGATAAGTTAAGATATCATAAAATAATTATTATGACTGATGCTGATGTTGATGGTTCGCACATCAGAACCTTATTACTTACTTTCTTTTACCGGCATATGCGTCAATTAATTGATAAAGGATATCTATATATAGCTCAGCCGCCTTTATATAAAGTAAAAAAAGGTAATAACGAGCTTTACTTGAAAAATGAACAAGCTCTGCAAGAGTATTTAATCAAATCTACTATTAGTGATGCAACAATTATGTTGTATAATGGAGCAGAGATCATTGGTAATGATCTTGAGGGAGTAATAAAGGGGATTATCAGGTTTACTACGTTACTTGACCAAGTAAGCAAAAAATTTAATAGGCAAATTGCAGAATGTCTAGCTATAAAAGGTTTATTAGGTAATCAAATATTTGATGAAAATAAAACGAATGAAATAAATCAGGCTTTAAATATTTTAAATCTTGGTGATATCACACCTGATAAGACAGACTGGCAGTTTATAGTTAACGCAAATAATATAGAATTTTTCCGTTTTGTTCGTGGAGTAAAAGAAAGTAAAATTTTATCAAAAGAACAGCTTGAATCTTTTGAATTTATTCAGCTAGCTAAAGCATTTACCCCACTTGTAAATTTATTTATTGGACAAGCAAAGCTGTTGATCAAAAACCAAGAATATATTATTACACTGGCTAGTATGTTGCTAAATTATATATTAGAAAGCGGCAAGAAAGGTATAGCTATTCAACGTTTTAAAGGTCTTGGAGAGATGAATTCCGATCAGTTAGGAGAGACAACATTAGATCCACAAAAAAGAACTTTACTGCAAGTTAAAGTACATGAGCAAGATAGTGCCGAGATGATTTTTTCAACATTAATGGGAGATTTTGTTGAACCTAGAAGACAATTCATTCAAGCAAATGCTTTGAATGTAGTTAATTTAGATGTTTAAAACTCATAGGCACTACCGTTAACTAAATTGTTATAGCAAAAAGTAGAAGTATATTGGGATACCATTCATCCAAATGGCGACTAAAAATAGATATCATCAAGATAGGTTGTGTAATGATGGCGCTAGGCAAAGCGGGTAAATTACAGTTGGTGAAAATCCAACCTACGTAAAGTTTAGCCAACAGCGTAGAACCAAATTTCACATATATGGAGGTAACGAATTATGTGAAGCTGAGAGGAGGGATGTAGTGGGTTGTAACGTAAGTGAAGGATATAAGCTCCGAAATATGCGATATCATAGAGGTTGACATGCTTCATTTCATGGAAAACAGGATGTGTAGTTGCGATAAGGCGAGCAACTATTGCTCTACCGGAGTCACAGACCATGACACGCTACAAGACGGAATTTACCTGAACCTCTAGGAGATCCATTGTATTCTTACGCAAGTGAGTACTTTAAAACAAGCTGTTAAGAGCAAGAATTAAAGGATGATACAATGGAAGTCGGACTGACTCATAGTACTCTGAGCATGGGAAAGCCATGTACATGGGGAAGGGGTCAGCAATATAGCGTTAGTGTAAGTACGCTTAATTCACTAATACACGGAGGTTAGAGAGTAGAATGGAAAGTAAACTTAAACTTATATCTGCTAAAGCTAAGGAAGATAAGAAGCTAAAATTTACAGCACTTGTGCATCATATAAATAAGGAGAATCTTATTAAATGTTACAAAGAGCTGAAAAGGAACAGAGCTTATGGCATAGATGAAGTAACGGTTGAAGAATATGGCAAGAATCTAGAGGAGCATGTAGAAAAGCTTGTGCAGAGACTAAAAGATAGAAGCTACAGGGCTAGTGCAGTTAGAATGGTATATATACCTAAAACTAACAGCAAAGAAAAGCGAGGGCTTGGTATTTCAACAGTTGAAGATAAAATAGTGCAATTAGCAGTAAAGAAATTGTTAGAAGCAATATATGAGCAAGATTTTCTAAAATGCTCTTACGGATTTCGACCTAACTTAAGCTGTCATTCAGCAATAAAAGCCTTAAATGAAGTGGTAATGAAAAAGCCAATTAATTATGTTGTAGAAGTAGATATTAGGAAATTTTTCGATAACATAAATCATTATTGGTTGCAAAGGTGTTTAGAAGAAAGAATATTAGACAAGAATTTTATGTGGCTAATAAGAAGACTTTTAAAAGCTGGAGCAACTAAGGATGGTGTTGTTAGTAGCAGTGATCAAGGTATACTGCAAGGCTCAGTAGCAAGTCCAATACTTGCAAATATTTACTTACATTATGTCTTAGATCTATGGTTTGAGAAAGTCTTTAAGTCAAAAGCTAAAGGCTATGTTGAGTTAATAAGATACTGTGATGATTATGTGGTGTGTTGTGAAAGTGCTAAAGATGCAGAAGAATTTTTAAACTTACTACAAGATAGGCTAAAAGGTTTTGGATTAAGCATATCAGAAGAGAAAACAAGGAAGGTTAAGTTTGGTAGACGACCTTGGCAACTAGCAAGTAAAAGGAAAGAGAAAGTGGAGACATTTAACTTTCTTGGTTTTACTCACTATTGTGGAAAAAGTAGGCAAGGATACTTTGTAATGGGTCATAAGACAATGAAGAGTAGCTTTGCAAGAAAACTAAAAGAAACTCAAGAATGGTTAAAGTCAATAAGATCGCAAATAGCTTTGAAAGAATGGTGGCCAAGGCACCGTCAAGTTAAGAGAAATGTAAATTAAGTATTGAGCAAATGTAGGGAATAATTTATAGATTATCAGTGACAATTGTTACCTAAATTTCAGTGCTATGTGTATTATTCAATCCCCAAAGAGACATCGTTTTCCAGTAATCATTATTAGCCATGCAGTATGGTTATATCATCGATTCAATAATAGTTACAGAGATGTACAAGAACAAATGGCCTATCGAGGTATTATTTTAAGTCATGAGACAGTAAGATTTTGGTGCAATAAATTTGCGGTTTATTTTCAAGATGTTATCAGAAAGCGAGAGAGGAAACCAACGGATAAATGGCATTTAGATGAGATGAATATTAAGATTAAAGGCGAGGTATTTATATTATGGAGAGCTGTTGACTCTGAGGGGCATGAATTAGAAGTATTACTGCAGAAGCGTCGTAACAAAAAATCAGCTATTCGTTTTTTATCAAAATTATTGGGTCATTATCCAGCTCCAAGAGTAATTGTTACTGATAAGCTCAGAAGTTACATTAAGCCGATTAAGCTTATGTGCCCTAAAACTGAGCATCGCACTCATAAAAGACTAAATAATCGTGTTGAGAATGCTCATCAACCAACTAGGCGCAACGAGAAGATATTAATTAAATTTAAGCATTCTAATTCAGCCCACTGTAAATTATCACTGATGGGAAAAGTCAGAAATATATTTGCCGTAAATGTTGGAAGATATAGTAAAACAGCAATTGAGCAAAGAATTGCATTTGCATCAGCTAAATCCATTTGGGACGAAGCCACTCAAAGCCTTCTTGCTGCCTGAAATCTAAAAATATAGCTCTTTTTGATACTATTTTACTTAACTTGACGGTGCCACATAACCATTTGTCCTAATAACAAAATGACCAACGAAACAATTAACAAAAATACTTTATTAATAATTGATGGTTATGGATTTGTCTTCAGAGCATACCATGTTCAGCCACCATTAACTTCTCCGAGTGGCTTAGCTGTTGGAGCATTGTATGGTTTTACCTCCATGTTGTTAAAGCTATTGAACGATTTTAAGCCAAAGCATGCTGTCATTATTCTTGATTCCGGTGGTAAGAATTTTCGTCACCAAATTTATGAGCAATATAAAGCAAATAGACCTCCTACACCAAAGGACTTGAATGATCAATTACCACTTATTCGTCTAGCAGCAAGTAGCCTAAATTTCCCAATAATTGAAAAAGCTGGTTGTGAGGCAGATGATATAATTGCCACTCTAGCCAATAAAACAACTACCTTACAAGAAAATACTATTATTATATCTTCTGATAAAGATTTAATGCAATTAATTAATTCGCATACTAAAATGTATGACCCTATAAAAGCAAAATACATATCTGAAGATGACGTGATAGAAAAATTTGGTGTAGAACCAAATAAGCTCAGGGAAGTAATGGCTTTGATTGGGGATAAGTCAGATAATATACCAGGTGTTCCAAGCATTGGTCCTAAAACTGCTGCAACACTTATAAAACAGTTTGCTTCATTAGCAGAGCTGTTAAATTCACTAGATCAAATCAGTAACGATCGTCAGAGAGAAATTATTAACTCCTCCAAGGATCTAGCATTAATTTCCTGGCAACTAGTTGGTTTAGATTATAATGTTGATATCGATTTAGACTTTAGTGTATTGCAATATACTCCACCTGATAGTAAGCAAATCTCTGATTTTCTAGCAGAGTATGGTTTTAAATCTCTAAACAAACGAGTGGAAAATTTATTCCAAATACAAATTACCAACGAATCTTTACCTACTAAGCAAATCATAGTTCAGGAGATATCTTCTAAACAACAACTTGATTCTATGATGATTAAAGCTGAAGAGCATGGGGGTCATCAGTATTTATCTATCAGATCATCTAGGACAAAATCCTTCCATAATTTTATCTATTGATGATAAGTGCTACAACATTAAGTTTACAGCTAGAACCCCTAGCGATATGTCTGATTTACTTTCTGATGATTCTTGCCAAAATTATCTGCATCAATGGTTTATACCTGATATTCTCAAATTGCTAAAAAATAAGTCTATTAAGAAAATCACTTATAAACTTAAATCATTATTAAAATTCTTTGTCGATAGTGAAATAGTATCGTGTGAGGATCTTGAACTAATGCAATATCTGATATCTGCTGGCAAACCTCAAAAAGACCCGTTTAATTCGGTAAAAAAGGATAATTTAGAAGCCATGGCAGAAATAATTACTGGCTTTAGTACTGATTATCAAAAACTATTGTTAGAGTTAAAGGATAATCATGCCTTAGCGCTATACAAAGAAATTGATTTACCTTTATGCTATATAATAGATAAAATGGAGAAAGCCGGAGTTAAAATCGATTCACAGTATCTTAAACAGCTATCAAGTGAATTTGGTAATGAAATTACTAAATTAGAGCAGGAAGTTTTTACCATTACTGGCACAAAGTTTAATATTGCCTCGCCAAAGCAACTGGGGGACATTTTGTTTGAGAAAATGCAACTACCCTTTGGTAAATTGTCATCGAAAGCTAAGTCTTATTCTACTAGTGCAGAAATACTTGAAAAAATTAGCGAGAGTGGTTTTGCTATTGCCGATTTATTATTAAAATGGCGTCATTTAACTAAATTAAAAAATACTTATACAGATAGCTTACCCCTGCAAGTAAATCCAATAACTAATAGGGTACATACCACATTTTTACAAACTTCAACTAGCACTGGTAGGCTTAGTTCTCAAGATCCGAACTTACAGAATGTGCCAGTTCGCTCGAAAGAAGGCAACAAAATCAGAGCAGCTTTTATTGCAGAATATGGGCATAAATTAATTTCAGCTGACTATTCACAAATTGAACTCCGAATCTTAAGTAGCATGGCAGATATACCCTCCTTAAAGCAAGCTTTCGTTAATGGTGAGGATATACATAGTAAAACGGCTTGTAATATATTTAAAATTACTGAAAAAGATTTCACACTAGAACATAGGCGTAAAGCAAAAGCCATAAATTTTGGTATTATTTATGGTATCAGTAGCTTTGGACTGGCAAAACAGTTAAATATTAGCTCTTTACAAGCAGCAGAATATATAAAAAAATATTTTGAAGAATATCCAGAAATTCAAAAATATATGGAATATATAAAAAACTATGCCAAGGAACATGGTTATGTCCTAAACCTATTCGGACGGAAATGTTTTATTCCCTTAATCCATGATAAGAAACACTCCCTACAGCAATTTGCCGAAAGGGCAGCAATCAACGCTCCAATTCAAGGAACTAGTGCAGACATTATAAAAGTGGCAATGATTGATCTTGACCGTAAAATACGGAAATTAAAATTAAGAACCAAGCTAATTCTGCAAATCCATGACGAGTTACTTTTTGAGTCTCCTATTGATGAAATAGAAGTAGCTACTCACCTAATCAAAACCACTATGGAGAACTCACCTAAATTAGCCATTCCACTTATTGTTGAAACCAAGGTAGGAGATAATTGGCTAAATACATATATCCTCAACTAACTGCACAAATTATTAAAACAACTTTTGAATTTAAAGAAGACTAAGGAAACACACGAAATATGGAAGGTCAAGTAGCCTAGGTTCTGTTGACAAAAATTATAGTTAGGCAAGAGGAATAAAAAGGGCACCGTCAAGTTAAGTAAAATAGTATCAAAAAGAGCTATATTTTTAGATTTCAGGCAGCAAGAAGTCTTTGAGTGGCTTCGTCCCAAATGGATTTAGCTGATGCAAATGCAATTCTTTGCTCAATTGCTGTTTTTTACTATATCTTCCAACATTTACGGCAAATATATTTCTGACTTTTCCCATCAGTGATAATTTACAGTGGGCTGAATTAGGATGCTTAAATTTAATTAATATCTTCTCGTTGCGCCTAGTTGGTTGATGAGCATTCTCAACACGATTATTTAGTCTTTTATGAGTGCGATGCTCAGTTTTAGGGCACATAAGCTTAATCGGCTTAATGTAACTTCTGAGCTTATCAGTAACAATTACTCTTGGAGCTGGATAATGACCCAATAATTTTGATAAAAAACGAATAGCTGATTTTTTGTTACGACGCTTCTGCAGTAATACTTCTAATTCATGCCCCTCAGAGTCAACAGCTCTCCATAATATCAATACCTCGACTTGAATCTTAATATTCATCTCATCTAAATGCCATTTATCAGTTGGTTTCCTCTCTCGCTTTCTGATAGGCACCGTCAAGTTAAGTAAAATAGTATCAAAAAGAGCTATATTTTTAGATTTCAGGCAGCAAGAAGTCTTTGAGTGGCTTCGTCCCAAATGGATTTAGCTGATGCAAATGCAATTCTTTGCTCAATTGCTGTTTTACTATATCTTCCAACATTTACGGCAAATATATTTCTGACTTTTCCCATCAGTGATAATTTACAGTGGGCTGAATTAGGATGCTTAAATTTAATTAATATCTTCTCGTTGCGCCTAGTTGGTTGATGAGCATTCTCAACACGATTATTTAGTCTTTTATGAGTGCGATGCTCAGTTTTAGGGCACATAAGCTTAATCGGCTTAATGTAACTTCTGAGCTTATCAGTAACAATTACTCTTGGAGCTGGATAATGACCCAATAATTTTGATAAAAAACGAATAGCTGATTTTTTGTTACGACGCTTCTGCAGTAATACTTCTAATTCATGCCCCTCAGAGTCAACAGCTCTCCATAATATAAATACTTCGCCTTTAATCTTAATATTCATCTCATCTAAATGCCATTTATCAGTTGGTTTCCTCTCTCGCTTTCTGATAACATCTTGAAAATAAACCGCAAATTTATTGCACCAAAATCTTACTGTCTCATGACTTAAAATAATACCTCGATAGGCCATCTGTTCTTGTACATCTCTGTAACTATTATTGAATCGATGATATAACCATACTGCATGGCTAATAATGCTTACTGGAAAACGATGTCTCTTTGGGGATTGAATAATACACATAGCACTGAAATTTAGGTAACAATTGTCACTGATAATCTATAAATTATTCCCTACATTTGCTCAATACTTAATTTACATTTCTCTTAACTTGACGGTGCCTAAAACAGCAATTGAGCAAAGAATTGCATTTGCATCAGCTAAATCCATTTGGGACGAAGCCACTCAAAGACTTCTTGCTGCCTGAAATCTAAAAATATAGCTCTTTTTGATACTATTTTACTTAACTTGACGGTGCCTATTGAACTTATATAAAATAATTATAGAAATATAAACGATTCAATGCTATAAGTGACTCATAATATAATCATGTTATAATTTGGAGAGGTGGCCGAGAGGCTGAAGGCGACGGTTTGCTAAACCGTTATACGGGTTAACCGTATCGAGGGTTCGAATCCCTCTCTCTCCGCCATTCGGTACAAGTTGTTGTTTTTTCAAAAATATCGAACGGGAAACGTAGGGAGGTCTCAAGTTTTTTGGGCACCGTCAAGTTAAGTAAAATAGTATCAAAAAGAGCTATATTTTTAGATTTCAGGCAGCAAGAAGTCTTTGAGTGGCTTCGTCCCAAATGGATTTAGCTGATGCAAATGCAATTCTTTGCTCAATTGCTGTTTTAGGCACCGTCAAGTTAAGAGAAATGTAAATTAAGTATTGAGCAAATGTAGGGAATAATTTATAGATTATCAGTGACAATTGTTACCTAAATTTCAGTGCTATGTGTATTATTCAATCCCCAAAGAGACATCGTTTTCCAGTAATCATTATTAGCCATGCAGTATGGTTATATCATCGATTCAATAATAGTTACAGAGATGTACAAGAACAGATGGCCTATCGAGGTATTATTTTAAGTCATGAGACAGTAAGATTTTGGTGCAATAAATTTGCGGTTTATTTTCAAGATGTTATCAGAAGGCACCGTCAAGTTAAGAGAAATGTAAATTAAGTATTGAGCAAATGTAGGGAATAATTTATAGATTATCAGTGACAATTGTTACCTAAATTTCAGTGCTATGTGTATTATTCAATCCCCAAAGAGACATCGTTTTCCAGTAAGCATTATTAGCCATGCAGTATGGTTATATCATCGATTCAATAATAGTTACAGAGATGTACAAGAACAGATGGCCTATCGAGGTATTATTTTAAGTCATGAGACAGTAAGATTTTGGTGCAATAAATTTGCGGTTTATTTTCAAGATGTTATCAGAAAGCGAGAGAGGAAACCAACTGATAAATGGCATTTAGATGAGATGAATATTAAGATTAAAGGCGAAGTATTTATATTATGGAGAGCTGTTGACTCTGAGGGGCATGAATTAGAAGTATTACTGCAGAAGCGTCGTAACAAAAAATCAGCTATTCGTTTTTTATCAAAATTATTGGGTCATTATCCAGCTCCAAGAGTAATTGTTACTGATAAGCTCAGAAGTTACATTAAGCCGATTAAGCTTATGTGCCCTAAAACTGAGCATCGCACTCATAAAAGACTAAATAATCGTGTTGAGAATGCTCATCAACCAACTAGGCGCAACGAGAAGATATTAATTAAATTTAAGCATCCTAATTCAGCCCACTGTAAATTATCACTGATGGGAAAAGTCAGAAATATATTTGCCGTAAATGTTGGAAGATATAGTAAAACAGCAATTGAGCAAAGAATTGCATTTGCATCAGCTAAATCCATTTGGGACGAAGCCACTCAAAGACTTCTTGCTGCCTGAAATCTAAAAATATAGCTCTTTTTGATACTATTTTACTTAACTTGACGGTGCCATTTGAGTACCTATTTATCAGTTAAAAACCCATTTTATAACACCGTGTTAATTATTGCAATTAGTATAACATGTGTTTATCAGACATCTGAGTTAGAGAACAAAAAATATACAAAAAGGGCAAAAAAACTATACGACAAACTTTGCCATTTTGCTATAATGTATGAATAAAAAATATTATGTTTTACGAATATTGGTTGAATATGTAAGAGTTTCGTCTGAAAATGAAAGATAGAATACAGATTTGCAATATAATGCTTTGATAAAAGCTTGAGTTGATCAACGTAATATATATAAAGATCAAACTAACTTACACAAAGGAAATTATTTACTCGATGTTAGTTATATGTGGACCTACCGCTAGTGGCAAGTCTTATTTGGCACATTATTTAGCTAAAATGTATAATGGTGAGATAGTTAATTGTGATTCTATGCAGATATATAGGCAGATTCCCATTATTACTGCCTCGCCATCACAAATATACCGTAATGAGATTCCTTATCATCTTTATAATTTTTTATCTATAGAACAAGAATTTTCAGTAATACAATATGTAAATCATGCTCTTGAGAAAATTACAGACATTCGTAGTAGAGGCAAGTTACCAATAATTGTTGGTGGTACTGGGTTATATATTAATTCATTACTTGTTGGTTATAATGAAATACCATCAATATCTCCTAAAATTAGGCAATATGTTAGAGAGCTACACTCTAAGATTGGTTCGACTCAGTTTTTTTATAAACTAAAAGAGCTAGATAACCTAGCTGTTCAGAAGTTACATGAACACGACACTCAAAGGGTTATAAGAGCCTATGAAGTATTTATGGAAACCGGGCAATCTATATTTGCTTTCCAAAGCTTACAAAATAAATCTATTCTTCCAGCATTTGATTTTAAGGTAATTTTTCTACATCCAAAGAGGGAATTTCTTTATCAAACATGTAATACTAGGTTAGAAAAATTATTTAATGAAGGAGCAATTGAAGAAGTAGTTCAAATTAAAAAAGATTTTCCTGATATATATTCTTCTGCAATAAAAACCATTGGTCTACGGGAAATATTATGCTATTTAAATAATGAAATTACTTTGCAAAATGCCATAAATCTAGCACAAATTAAGACTAGGCAATACGCAAAAAGGCAAATTACTTGGTTTAAAAACCAAATACAAGACAAGATAACTCTACAATATTCTAATAATCAGCAATTTGAAGAGTTGATTATTGATTTGTCGATGATTTTATAAAAAATTTATCAAATAATTTGCATATATCTATTAGTGTAGTTGATTTTTGTGATATATTGTCATGCGGGAAGGATGAGTTTTATAGTTAATCCGTTATATGGGCACCGTCAAGTTAAGTAAAATAGTATCAAAAAGAGCTATATTTTTAGATTTCAGGCAGCAAGAAGTCTTTGAGTGGCTTCGTCCCAAATGGATTTAGCTGATGCAAATGCAATTCTTTGCTCAATTGCTGTTTTACTATATCTTCCAACATTTACGGCAAATATATTTCTGACTTTTCCCATCAGTGATAATTTACAGTGGGCTGAATTAGGATGCTTAAATTTAATTAATATCTTCTCGTTGCGCCTAGTTGGTTGATGAGCATTCTCAACACGATTATTTAGTCTTTTATGAGTGCGATGCTCAGTTTTAGGGCACATAAGCTTAATCGGCTTAATGTAACTTCTGAGCTTATCAGTAACAATTACTCTTGGAGCTGGATAATGACCCAATCATTTTGATAAAAAACGAATAGCTGATTTTTTATTACGACGCTTCTGCAGTAATACTTCTAATTCATGCCCCTCAGAGTCAACAGCTCTCCATAATATCAATACCTCGCCTTTAATCTTAATATTCATCTCATCTAAATGCCATTTATCAGTTGGTTTCCTCTCTCGCTTTCTGATAACATCTTGAAAATAAACCGCAAATTTATTGCACCAAAATCTTACTGTCTCATGACTTAAAATAATACCTCGATAGGCCATCTGTTCTTGTACATCTCTGTAACTATTATTGAATCGATGATATAACCATACTGCATGGCTAATAATGATTACTGGAAAACGATGTCTCTTTGGGGATTGAATAATACACATAGCACTGAAATTTAGGTAACAATTGTCACTGATAATCTATAAATTATTCCCTACATTTGCTCAATACTTAATTTACATTAATCGCTCCCCATAATCCACAATCAAAACATTGTCCCGCCCATTTTGATGTACTATTACCACAATTTGTACATATATATTGCTTTTTAATTTTACTCACTTTCCTAATTTTAATTCCTTTTCGCCCTATATGATATTATGCAACCAATAATTGCTCCAACAGACTATTCGCTTCCTCTATAATATCTTTTCCTACCAATGTTTTGGTAAATACTAACTTAGTATCCGGTTTTATTTTGGTTTGCTGAGGATGTTTTATAACAAAATTCCTAACCTTATCAGCTATATCTGCTTCTTTATAAAATTTTAAAACAAATCCTCGATCACCAGAGTCTAAATTTTCAATATTAAGCTTACTGCATTTATGCTTTATTTTTACTATATTAAGTAGATTATTAAATTCTGATGGGATAGGACCGAAACGATCAACCATTTCGTCCTTAAAATTTTCAATATCTACATCATCAATTAAATTTCCAACTCTTCTGTACAAACTTAGTTTAAGAGCAGAATCTGCAATATAATTGTCAGAAATGAAAACAGGTAATCCCAAATTAATTATTGGAATAAAAGCTTTTGGCTGCTCAATAACTTCATCCTTAAGAATTGCTATTTGTTCATCTAACATCTCCTGATAAAGCTCCACTCCTACTTCTTTAATCTGCCCAGACTGCTCTTCTCCTACCAAGTTACCAAAACCACGTAAATCCATATCATGGCTGGCAATGGTAAAACCAGAACCAAGAGTACAGCTACTCTGCATTATTTCTAGACGTTTTATTGAATGTGCGGTCATTTTCTTATAATTAGCTAAGGTTAAATAGGCATAACCTCTGACTTTACTTCGTCCTATCCTACCTCTGAGCTGATATAACTGACTCAAACCAAGCATATCAGATTTATGAATAATCATTGTATTAGCTTCGGCAATATCTATACCTGACTCAATTATTGTGGTAGAAACGAGTATGTCAAACTTACCATCACAAAATTCACTCATAATCTCATCTACTTTGGCAGCTGGCATTTGGCCATGAGCAACTTTGTACTTTAGTTCAGGTACAACCTCCTGTAAGTATTTCTCTATATCCGGAATGTCCTTAATTCTAGGCACTACATAGAAACTTCTACCACCACGGAAACGTTCTCTAAGTAAAGCATCTCTAATAATCACCGGATCAAACGGCATAACTGTTGTCCGAACTTCTAGCCTATCAATCGGTGGTGTGGCAATGATACTAAGGTCTTTCAGCCCTACCATAGACATCTGCATTGTACGAGGAATTGGTGTGGCCGAAAGAGATAGAACATGCATTGTAGTTCTTAGTTTCTTTAAATGTTCCTTTTGAGCAACACCAAAATGTTGTTCTTCATCAATTATTAATAATCTGAGGTTACTAAATTCTATATTCTTACTCAGCAAGGCATGTGTACCAATTATTATATTAGCTGTACCCTTTTTGATTTGTTCTTTAACAATTTTAGCCTCACTATTGGTAACTAGGCTAGATAATTGTACTATATTCAGCCCTAAATCCTTAAATCTTTTACGAAATCTTAAATAATGCTGCTTACCTAGAATAGTAGTTGGTACGACAATGGCTACTTGAGGGGAGACGTCACAGTTTGATTTAGCTACCATAAAAGTTGCCCTTATTGCCACTTCAGTTTTTCCAAAACCAACATCACCACAAATTAATCTATCCATTAAAATACCTGAGTCAAAATCTTTTCTAATATCATTTATGGCATTTAATTGATCTTCAGTTTCGGTATATTTAAATCTCTGACAGAATTTGTCATATTCTTCATGATCAAACTCTATTGGATTAGTTACAGTTAATTTCCTCTTAGCGGCTATTGCTAATAATTGCTCGGCAATTTCTGTAATACGATTCTTGAGCTTAGCCTTACTTCTTTGCCAGCTACTGCTACCTAACTTGGCTAGCTGTGCTTCACTACTACCATATTTCTTAATTAGCTCTATATTCTCAACAGGAATATATAATTTATCATTATTCTCATATAAAATTTTTAGGAAATCATGAGCCTTGCCTTTAACATCTAGTGTTTCAACATTAAGAAATTGACCAATACCATGATCCTTATGAACAACTAACTCCCCTTCGCCTAAATTATCTAATTCCATTAGAATGTTTTTAAGCTTACGTTTAGCACCTTGCTGGCGAACGTTTACCGCACTTTTTCCTAAAATATCGTGAGCTGCAATAAACAAATATTTATCACTATAAAATCCTTGACTAAGTTGGACATATGCAAGATTTATCACACCAATTTTTGCCTGTTGTAGATTGTCTATCTCTATATATTCTCGTGAGTAGCTATTTATCAAGCTCTTCAGTCTTTCCAAATTACTTTTAGACTGACAAAAAATAATTGGTATTTTAGTATTATTGTTCTCTATAATCTCAAATAGCTTATCAAAAACTGTCTTATTCTCAATAAAACTAGTTGCAATAATTTTTTCTAATGAATATGCATAAGATGAATCTTCAGGACTAATTAAAATATTCTTATCCTGTTCTAGTAAAGTTTGTATTTCTTGACTGGTAAAGTAAATCTGCTCAGGAGGCAATGCAGGATAGAATGTGTTTAATTTTATTTTGTTAGACTCAATCCGCGACCTGTAAAGATCTGTATAATTATTCTCCTGCTCAATAATTGATTGTAACAACAAATTATCATAAATAATAATAGGGTCATCTAAATAATTAATTAAGCTACTGAAAGAATTATAGAATAAAGGAGATAAATGTTCATATCCTTGAAATTTTTTTCCTTCAATTACTGATTCATATAAAGGGCTATTCACGTAATTAACACCAAAAGCTTTTAGATAATTATCTCTAAAATTCTTTATTGTTTCTAAATTTAATATTACCTCACTGACAGAATTAATTATTAACTCTGTACAGCTATTAGTAGAAATTTGACTATCAATATCAAATTCTCTTATTGACTCTATGTGATCCCAACTAAAATTAATACGATAGCCCTTATACCCTGGCAAAATTATATCTACTATCTCTCCTCTTACTGAAAATTCACCACTATCAATGCTACTACTACTCCTTGTAAAACCATTATGTACTAGGAATTCGGCGAGCTTGCCCACTGAAAACTTCATTTTATTATGTAATTTCAGAAAAGACTTAACTAAGAATTCCGAAGGTGGTAATTTGCTCAGTAAATTCACCGCATTAGTAACTACCAATTTTTTTTCATTATTAGTTGCTAAATAACTTAGTGCATTAGCTCTTTCTGATAAAATGTTAGACTGGGGCGAAATGCGATCATATGGTATAGTATCAAAACTAGGAAAATATAATATATTACTAGTCTGAATGCTTTGTGCAAAAAATAATAATTGTTTATAGCTATTAATTGCATCATCTTCACTGGCAAAAATAAGTAAAATATTCTTAGTTGGTTTATTTAAGAAATACTCATTAGCAAAAAAACTTTTTGCACTGAGTGGTAGAGGTTGTTGTATCATTGTTTATTAAGCTTATAGGCGGTTAATATCAAAATTAAGTATTTGTAACATCACTTTTGAATTTAAGTGAACAGGAGGAGTTGTTTTATTGGTAATCCAATCATAAATATCTATATCATTTTGATTAAGTATTAAAGCAAAATCTGTTAAACTATCTATATCCATATTAGCAAGAAATTGTTCAGCAAATTTACCTAATATTAACCCGGTTTCTTTGCAACCACGATTTTTGCTTTGGTATAGTAATTTTTTAGCTAGGAATGCTTTTTTTAAATAGTCCATATTGATAATCCTATAAAAAAATATCATAATATGATTCAGATAGTTTGACAATTACCAAATATAAAATATAAACTGTAAACTGTATATTAAGTAGTATATACTCAATTAGTCTAAATCTTATTCTTATTCAATAAATTTTAATATATTCAAAAAAATGCAGATGCCTATAAGTATCAAAAATATATCTTCCTTAGAAGCTTATAAGTTGCTAGAAATGGATGAATGTACCATTGTTGTTGATATTAGAACTACTGAAGAATGGCAAAAAATAGGTATTCCAAAGCTTGATAAATATCAAGTACTTTTTCTTAGCTGGCGTTTATTGCCTGATATGTCATTAAATCGTGAATTTAACAACCAGTTTATGTCGAAAGTCAGTAATAAAAATAATGTATTATTCCTTTGTCGTTCAGGTGTCCGATCTCATGAAGCGGCCTTGTGTGCTGGTGGTTTAGGTTATACAAAATGCTACAACATCGTTGATGGTTTTGAAGGAGGAGGTAATGGAGCTGGTTGGAAACAAAATAATTTACCATGGCAAGTTCTGTGAATACTAACCAAAATCAATTGACTGTAGAAAAGGAAGTAGCTCATTATAGAGATATTTGGCAGCATGTTTGTTCTGATCTTAATAAATATTACGGTGAGTCTTTGTATAAAAGTTGGTTCAGTAAGATTAACTTTCTAGAAGCTTCTACTACTACTATTATACTTTCTACACCAACAAATTTTATCCGAGATTGGATAAAATCAAAATATGCACGTGATATATTGCAATCTTGGCAGTCTTATGACAAAGATATTAAATCAATTGAGATAGTTACTAAAGAATTACTAGAACAAAATCCAAATATACCTGAATATTTAGCAAAAATTCCATCAATAAAAGAAGGAATGGATCTCAATTCCGAAGGCATTTTTTCAGCATTAGACTTACGATTTACTTTTGAAAATTTTGTAGTTGGTGGACCAAATGAGTTAGCATATGCAGCCTCTAGAGCAGTTGCTGAATCAGAAAGTGCCGTAGCTGAATCTAACCCCTTATTTTTGTATGGGGGTGTTGGTCTTGGTAAGACACACTTAATGCATGCTATTGCTTGGTATATAAGACATAATAACCCGACTCGCAAAGTAATTTACATGTCGGCAGAAAAGTTTATGTATCAATTCATCAAAGCACTTCGTAATAAAGATGTTATGTCATTTAAAGAAGAATTTCGTTCAGTTGACGTGCTAATGATCGATGATATTCAATTTATATCTGGTAAAGATAGTACTCAAGAAGAGTTTTTTCATACTTTCAATGCTTTGATTGATAATAATCGTCAAATGGTTATATCATGTGACCGTTCACCGTCAGATTTAGATAATATTGAAGAGCGGATTAAGTCTAGACTTGGTTGGGGCTTGGTTGCAGATGTTCACAGTACTACTTATGAACTAAGATTGGGGATATTAGAATCTAAGCTTGAACAGATGAATATTCACATACCTAAAAATGTTGTAGAATTCTTAGCATCAAAAATAACGTCAAATGTCAGAGAGTTAGAGGGGGCTCTTAATAAAGTTATTGCTCATTCAACTTTAGTGGGTAGGGAGATAACTTTAGAAAATACCCAAAATATTTTACGTGACTTACTACGTTCCAATGAAAGAATTATAACGATTGAAGATATTCAAAGAAAAGTAGCTGATCGTTATAATATTAAATTTTCTGATATGTCTTCTCCTAGACGTATTCGCTCAATAGCTAGACCAAGGCAAGTAGCTATGTATTTAAGTAAAACATTAACCCCAAAAAGCCTTACTGATATCGGCAAGAAATTTGGTAAGAAAGATCATACTACAATAATGCATGCTATCAAAAAAGTAGAAGAATTATGTGAAATTGATACAGAATTTCGTGAGGAACTTAGTCTGTTAATGAAAATACTGCAAAACTAGATTACGATGAACTTAAAGAAAAGCACGTTTCCCATAATAGAAGTCTTATCCCGAATTGGCTTTAATATTTCGAGGTATTATGCTATTATAACCTCAGCATCCGTAATGGAAGTCAATAAGAAAATAATAACTTACCATAAATTTTCATTGCAAGAAGAATTATTTTTGACAATAGAGTGCATAAAAGCTAGTAATTTACGCATAACAGCAACAAGAGCAACTTTTGCTGGTTTATGTTTAGCAATTAAGGGCACCGTCAAGTTAAGTAAAATAGTATCAAAAAGGGCACCGTCAAGTTAAGAGAAATGTAAATTAAGTATTGAGCAAATGTAGGGAATAATTTATAGATTATCAGTGACAATTGTTACCTAAATTTCAGTGCTATGTGTATTATTCAATCCCCAAAGAGACATCGTTTTCCAGTAATCATTATTAGCCATGCAGTATGGTTATATCATCGATTCAATAATAGTTACAGAGATGTACAAGAACAAATGGCCTATCGAGGTATTATTTTAAGTCATGAGACAGTAAGATTTTGGTGCAATAAATTTGCGGTTTATTTTCAAGATGTTATCAGAAAGCGAGAGAGGAAACCAACTGATAAATGGCATTTAGATGAGATGAATATTAAGATTAAAGGCGAGGTATTGATATTATGGAGAGCTGTTGACTCTGAGGGGCATGAATTAGAAGTATTACTGCAGAAGCGTCGTAATAAAAAATCAGCTATTCGTTTTTTATCAAAATTATTGGGTCATTATCCAGCTCCAAGAGTAATTGTTACTGATAAGCTCAGAAGTTACATTAAGCCGATTAAGCTTATGTGCCCTAAAACTGAGCATCGCACTCATAAAAGACTAAATAATCGTGTTGAGAATGCTCATCAACCAACTAGGCGCAACGAGAAGATATTAATTAAATTTAAGCATCCTAATTCAGCCCACTGTAAATTATCACTGATGGGAAAAGTCAGAAATATATTTGCCGTAAATGTTGGAAGATATAGTAAAACAGCAATTGAGCAAAGAATTGCATTTGCATCAGCTAAATCCATTTGGGACGAAGCCACTCAAAGACTTCTTGCTGCCTGAAATCTAAAAATATAGCTCTTTTTGATACTATTTTACTTAACTTGACGGTGCCGTTCGAGGTGAAGCATCTCCTTCAAATCTCTCAGCACAAGCGATTTTCGAAAGAGGTCTATTAACAAAAAGATGTCATCCCTACAAAAAAGCAGAGGGATGACATCAAAGTACGCGAACTTTGGATAAGCATCAACTAATTCTTATCTAGAGTTGAGGTAAAGTGTTATTCGTATGAAGAAATGAGCGTTAGAAGTCCATACCGCCCATGCCGCCCATACCACCACGTGGCATAGCAGGCTCATCTTTATCAGCTGGTTCATCGATAATAAATGCTTCAGTAGTAATAATCAAAGAAGCAACCGATGCTGCATCTTGTAAAGCAGTACGCACGACCTTAGTTGGATCGATAATACCAGCCTTAATCATATCAACATAAGTCATATCTTGAGCATTGAAGCCAAAGTTTTTCTCTTTACTATCAGTAAGTTTTCCAACTACAATAGCTCCGTCCATACCAGCGTTCTCTGCAATTTGCCTTACTGGAGCTTGTAGAGCTTTCTTAACGATGTTAATACCAGCTTGCTGATCTTCATTAGTACTTTTTAACGACTCTAAGGATCTTGCTGCATAGAAAAGAGTAACACCACCGCCAGCAACAACACCTTCTTCCACTGCAGCTCTAGTAGCATGCAATGCATCCTCAACACGATCTTTTCTTTCTTTTACTTCAACTTCAGTAGCACCACCAACTTTTAAGACAGCTACGCCACCAGCAAGTTTAGCTAAACGCTCTTGTAATTTCTCTTTATCGTAATCTGAGCTAGATTCATCAACTTGTGTACGAATTTGGGAACAACGATCAGCGATATCCGCCTTGCTACCAGCACCATCAATTATAACGGTATTTTCTTTGGAAATAGTAACTTTTTTAGCAGTACCTAGCATTTTGATATTAACATTTTCAAGTTTCATACCAAGCTCTTCACTGATAAGCTGACCACCTGTTAAAATAGAGATATCTTCCATCATGAATTTTTTTCTATCGCCAAAGCCAGGAGCTTTGACTGCAGCAACTTTTAACCCACCACGTAATTTATTTACTACCAGAGTAGCAAGTGCTTCTCCTTCTACATCTTCAGCGATTACTAGTAAAGGACGCCCTGATTGCACTACTGCTTCAAGTACTGGTAACATTTGTTGTAAATTTGATAATTTCTTTTCAAATAGTAAGATAAACGGATTTTCCAATTCTGCTACCATCTTTTCGGAATTAGTAACAAAATATGGTGATAGATAGCCTCTATCAAACATCATGCCTTCAACTACATCTACTTCAAAACTAAAATTCTTAGCTTCTTCAACAGTAATTACGCCTTCTTTACCAACTTTTTCCATCGCCACGGCAATTTTTTCGCCAATTTCTTTGTCACCATTTGATGAAATAGTACCAACTTGAGCAATCTCCTCTTGGCTGCTGATTTTTTTACTAGCTTTCTTAATGTCTTCAACTACTAGGTTAACAGCTGAATCTATACCACGTTTTATATCCATAGGGTTAAAACCAGCTGCTACTGCTTTGTTACCTTCTCTTGCTATTGCTTGAGTTAGAACAGTTGCAGTAGTTGTTCCATCACCAGCAACATCAGATGTTTTACTTGCCACAGATTTTACCAATTGAGCTCCCAAATTCTGAGCATTATCTTTTAGTTCAATGGCTTTTGCCACTGTTACACCATCTTTGGTTAGTCTTGGTGAACTGAATGACTGTTCAATTGCAACATTTCTACCTTTTGGACCTAATGTTACTTTTACGGTATCAGCTAAAATATCAATACCTCTTAGCATTTGTTCACGTGCATTTGAGCCGTGTCTTATTAATTTTGTTGCCATATTTATGTTCTCCTTACAATAAATAAATTATTAACCAATTATGTCCACAACTGTTAAAAGTTTACAAATACCTATACCACAACATCATTGCAAGCGTAAGCGAAGCAATCCAGGAAACAATCTATAGATAAATGATGTTACTGGACTGCTTCGTCGACCTTACGGCCTTCTCGCTAATAGACGTATAAAGAAGCTGTATTTACTAACTTTCAATAGTTATGCAATTATGCCCATGACATCATTTTCTTTCATAATGACCAAATCTAAACCATCAACTTTTACTTCAGTGCCAGCCCATTTGCCATAAAGTACTTTATCTCCTACTTTAATTTCTAATGGATGGACAGTACCATTCTCACTTTTTGTTCCCTTACCTACAGCTACTACTTCACCTTGTATTGGTTTTTCCTTTGCTGTATCAGGAATAATAATTCCTCCACTTGTTTTTTCTTCTTGTTGAATTGGTTTTACCGCAATTCTATCGTGCAATGGTCTAAAAGACATTCTTACCTCCATAGATTTAATACTTAATAATGTGTATTCTATATATGCTTGATTTTGTAACAGTTCAAGGGGTAAAAAGAAAAATTTTAAAGAATAATTGCTGTGAGCAAATTGTGTATAATACCAATTGCAATAATTAACACGGTGTATTTATCCAATCTCTATACATAATTGATTTTACTAAATCTACATTATGAGCAAGTTGATTCCAAGCGTAACAAGCCATAGTAACGATATCTTCATATACACCATAACATTGGTTAGACAAGAAATGATTTTTAATCCATTCCCAAACTTGTTCCATTGCATTAAGTTCCGGTGCATAGGGCGGAAGCGGTATCAAAGTGATATTGCTTGGCACAGTTAGTTTTTTGGCTGTGTGCCAACCTGCATTATCCGTTAGTAAAGCTATATGTCGGTTGCCTTGAATACTGCGAGAAAGCTCTTCTAAGAATTTATACTAATTGCAATAATTAACACCGTGTTAATTATTGCAATTAGTATTACTTAACTTGACGGTGCCCTTTTTATTCCTCTTGCCTAACTATAATTTTTGTCAACAGAACCTAGGGGCGATTCAAAAATTGCTGGATTTAAACATAGTAATAAGGTATTGTAGGCTGAATTTAGTTCGTTATTAAATAATAATTATGCAAACAACAACTGCGGTTACCAACAAAAAAACACAAATTAAAGAATATACGTCTTTTATCTTGACAATATTTTTGGCACTGATGATAAGATTTTTTGTCATGGAACTTTTTTTTGTGCCAACAGGTTCAATGAAAGCAACAGTTCTAGAGAATGATTATATTTTTTCAACAAAATATTCTTATGGATATAGTAATTATTCTTTTCCTTTTAGTCCCAATATTTTTAATGGGAGAATATGGGCGTCACAGCCACAAAGAGGAGATATAATAGTTTTTCGCCCACCAAATAATATGGATATTCGATTTATAAAAAGATTAATTGGGCTACCTGGAGATAAAGTACAATTAATCAATGATGTAGTGTATATAAATGATAAAGCCATAGAACGCACTGAAATTGGTACATATACAAGTGAAGAAGGGAAAAATTATATAAAATATAAGGAAATATTACCTAATAGTGTAAGTTATTTTTCTTATAAATTAAAACAAAATAATCATTCATTAGTAAATAAATATGGTAATACGGAAATCTTTTATGTACCTGAAGGTAAGTATTTCTTTCTTGGAGATAATAGAGATGAATCGAATGATAGTAGGATAGATCTAGGATTTGTACCGTTTAAAAACTTTATTGCCAAAGGACAATTTATTATTTTTTCTACAAAAGAAGAATTATGGCAAAGTGATATTGGGATAATTAATCAAATACTCCGTGTTGCTACTTGGCTGGCATCTATTAGATTTAACAGAATATTTATGTCCCTTTATACAGATAAAATACAAAATGATAACAAGTAAAGAATCAGCTCTTTCTGCTCCGGAAAAGCTTGAACAAGATATAGGATATAATTTTAATAATAAAGCTCTTTTACTTGAAGCGTTAAGTCATCCTTCTCTTAAGCAACATGTACTAAAGCATGGAATTCAAAAAAACTATGAACGTTTAGAATTACTTGGTGATGCAATAATTAATTTTATCATTACTGAAATTTTATTTAAAAATTTCTCTACTTATGATGAGGGGAAATTAGCAAAAATTAGAGCATATCTAGTCTGTAAAGAATCACTTTGCAAAGTAGCTGCAAAAATCAATTTGTCAGACTATATTATTATGACCCATGGCGAGGAAGTATTAGGGGGAAGGCAAAATCCTAATAATATTGAGAATACTATGGAAGCATTAATTGCTGCCATTTATCTTGATAGTAACATTGATACGACCCAAAAAATAGTATATAATTTGTGGTATGAGTTTATATCTATTACTGATTTAGCTGATTATGACCCTAAAACTACTCTTCAGGAATTAGCACAAAGAAAAGGAATTGAAAGACCCGTGTATGAAGTGATAAAAAGAGAAGGATCACCACATGCATCTATCTTCACTGTATTAGTAAAAATGGAAGCCTACCAACAAACTGGTACTGGTCATTCAGTTAAAGAAGCAGAAAAAGTTGCTGCCCGTAAATTAATGAACTACCTCCACAAGTTGTAAAGTTGTAAAGTTTAATCCGTGAAAATATCTCAAAAGACAATTTCTCTATGTATAATCGGCAAACCAAATGCTGGTAAATCATCATTATTAAACAAACTTATAGGACAAAAAATATCGATAGTAACGAATAAAGTTCAGACAACCCGCTCTATTATAACCGGAATAGTTACCATAAAAGATACGCAGCTGATAATATTAGATACGCCAGGT
This sequence comes from Candidatus Tisiphia endosymbiont of Neophilaenus lineatus, assembly GCF_964264975.1. NCBI lineage: Bacteria > Pseudomonadati > Pseudomonadota > Alphaproteobacteria > Rickettsiales > Rickettsiaceae > Candidatus Tisiphia > Candidatus Tisiphia endosymbiont of Neophilaenus lineatus. Next base: position 854,525 of record NZ_OZ183649.1, read on the forward strand.
ATATTCGAGCCAAAGAAACAGCTGGAAAAAGCAATGGTACGATGTGCATGGTCAAGCTTACATGGCGTAGATTTAGTTTTATTGATAATAGATAGTACGAAACCTATTGATCAATTTACGTTACAAATACTTAAAAAGTTGCAAACTCTTAAAATAAATTTAATCTTTTTGTTAAATAAGATTGATAGCCCTTCTGAATATCTAGAAGAAATAGAAAATACTCTAAAATCTCAGTTCATAGATAATTATATACTGAAGACATCCGTTTTATCCGGTAAAAATATCAATAAATTACTCAATTATATACAAAGCCAATCTAAAGAATCGCCTTGGTTGTATGAAGAGGATGATGTTACTAACTTGCCTATGCGATTTTTAGCTGCTGAGATAACTAGGGAACAATTATTCTTGAATCTCCACCAAGAATTACCTTATAATTTAACTGTTCAAACTGAAATGTGGCAAGAGAATAATGATAAGTCTATCAAAATTCATCAGGTAATAGTGGTTTCAAAGAATTCTTATAAGACTATTATTTTAGGAAACAATGGTTGTAAAATTAAAGAAATAGGATCTAAGGCAAGAATAGAGATGCAGCTAGCTTTTGATTGTAAAATTCACCTTTTCCTTTTTGTGAAAGTACGTGAGCTTTGGGAAAATGATCCGCACTCATATAGATATATGAGATTGAAACAAGTTTAAATATGAATTTTAAAGATATAGGTATAATAATTGCCAAAAAACCACTAAAAGAAAATACGGCTATTATTACAGTTTTTACTGAAAATCATGGCTTATATTCCGGTGTAATACGAGAAACATCTAAAAAATTTGGTTCTGTAAATCAACAAGGTAATATTGTTGATTTTTTTTGGCAAGCTAGATTACACGAGCATCTAGGAATGGCTAAATGCGAATTAATAAAATCTTACGCTGGTCTTTTAATAACTAATAAAATTAAGCTTTACGCTTTTAATTCAATTATTAGCCTTATTAAGATGGCATTTCATGAAAGAGAAAATCACAATAAATTTTTTCCAATTTTTGTAAAATATTTAAGTAGTCTAGCAAATAATTTTATTTTTGAGGAATATATTAAATTTGAATTAGCCATACTTCAAGAATCAGGTTATGGTCTTGATTTGCATAAATGTGCAGTAACAGGTACTAGGGAAAATCTATCTTACGTCTTGCCAAAATCTGGAAGAGCTGTATGCTTATCAGAGGGATTACCATATCAAGACAGGCTTCTAATCTTACCACAATTCTTAACCTCCACTAATAGCCAAATTACTAATAATGATAAAAAACAAGCTTTTAATTTAACTACATATTTTTTTAACCGGTATTTCTTTCACAACCAACAACAACTACATGTACGAGAGAATTGCATAGAATATATTATTCGATTTGCAACATTCACATAAAATAAAACCTATAGAAAATCAGCCTCCAAAAGCAGATTCTGAAGAATTGTTTTGCTTTCTAGAACCACCCCGAAAACTACTAAGTTTTTTAGATCTAGTCGGATGCTTCAATTTGCGTAGTGCTTTGGACTCTATTTGCCTAATACGTTCCCTAGTAACGTTGAATTGTTGTCCAACTTCTTCTAGTGTATGATCGGTACTCATTCCTATACCAAATCTCATTCTTAGAACTCTTTCTTCACGAGGAGTAAGAGTTGCTAACACTCTAGTTGTGACCTCTCGTAAGTTCGATTGAATTGCTGCGTCAAGCGGTAATATAGCATTTTTGTCTTCAATAAAGTCTCCAAGATAACTACCATCATCATCGCCTATTGGATTTTCTAAGCTAATTGGTTCTTTAGCTATTTTCATTACTTTTCGTACTTTATCAACTGGCATAGAAAGGCGAGCAGCAATTTCTGCCGGAGTCGGTTCATAACCTAGCTCGTTAAGCATTTGCCTAGAAGTACGAATAATTTTATTGATCGTTTCAATCATATGCACGGGAATACGTATGGTTCTAGCTTGATCAGCTATAGATCTAGTAATAGCTTGCCTAATCCACCAAGTAGCATAAGTGGAAAATTTATATCCCCTACGATAGTCAAATTTATCAACAGCCTTCATTAACCCAATATTTCCTTCCTGAATTAAATCTAAAAACTGTAATCCACGATTTGCATATTTTTTAGCAATTGAGATAACTAGACGCAAATTAGCCTCTATCATAGCTTTTTTTGCCCTAAGGACTTGTCTTTCACCCTTTTGTATTGTATGCACTAACTTTTTAAATTCAATCATTGGCAAACCAATAGTCATTTCCATGGTTTTTAATTCACTAATCATTTGATCAATAGCATCAGATTCTTTAGCAAGAAAATTCTTCCAATTAGATTGCTTGTTTTTTTGCATTTGCCTTTTCCAGTTTTCATCAATTACTGCTCCCATATATTCATTTAGGAAGTTCTGACGACTTATGCCATATTTTTCAGCTAATTTAAGGAAGTTCCCTTCTTTAGTTACTAATTCTCTATTTAGACTATATATTCTATTAAGAATTTCTTCTGTCCTTTTAGAGTGAAAATGGATACTAGAAATTTCAATAATTAGTAATTGTAGATTTTTGGCATATTTTTTGTTATCATGCAATCCCTTAGGTTGAGGATAACGTGTGTAATGTTTTTTTGCTTCAATTAACAACTCTTCAGAAAGTCTAGAAACTCTTTCCATACGCTTGACAACACTAGGTAATAACTGTAACTCAATAGTAGCTATTGATAAATTACTAGCTTCTTCATGTTCTTCATGATCTGATTCTATATAATTATTTTGATTCTCTTCAGAATTACTATCATCCCCGTTAACCATATTAGCTTCTAGATCAATCAAATCTCGGAGTAGTATTTTTTCATTAACTAAAGCTTCATGCCATTTTATAAAGAATTTCATCGATATTGGATTTTCACAAAGTGACTTAACCATTATCTCTTTGCCTTCTTCAATATCTTGGGCTACTTCTATTTCAGTCTCACGAGAAAAAAGCCCAACTCCTCCCATATCTCGTAAATATAACCTTACTGGATCATCGGTTGTACCTAAGTTTTCTTCTTCACTTTCGTCTTCAGGCTCACGATCAACATTATTAGACAGTTTAAATTCATCATCTACATTAATATCAAGTTTGATCTCGTCATCATCACCTTCTATAATATCAACTCCAGCCTCAGAAAACTTTGATATTACCTTTTCTAGATCTTTTACTGATATATTATTAGTCATTGGAATGACTTTATTTAGATCATAATAAGTGACTGCAGTGCCTTTTTCTTTAGCTGTTTTAACTAGGTTATCAACTGCAGTACTTTTTACATCTATTTTCTCTTTTGCTTCTGTCATAATTTATAAACCTTGGGTCAATTAGTAAAAGATTCGTTTAGATTATAAATCTCTTTGGAGATTTTCAAAATTTCTTCTCGATATAATATAGCTTTTTTTAGCTCTTCGTCTGAGCCATTTTGAATAATTGAGCTATATTCTTGTTTTAATAGTACTAGGTGATGTTTTTTATGCAACCATTGCCAAAGTAAGTCAGAATCGATATCGTCCTGATTAAATGACAAATCTAGAAATAGATTATTGGATTTTGACAATACTGAAAAAGTGTCATAAAATCCAGTTTTTTCTGCCAAAGCAATAATATTTTCCTGATCTAATATATCGTTGCTAATAATTTCTGCAAAATACCAATCACGAAAAGCTTCAAGCATTTTATTTTGGAAATTTAACGTTAACAAGAAATCCTTTGTTTCTTGCTTTTTGGCCATTTCAGGAAATTTAACCAATATTATACAAACAGCTTGTTCTAATATTTCGATTTCTGAATAGTTAGGAGTGGTAGATGTAATATTTGAACTTGTTATAGTTACTTTATTTTGCCGTTTAATTAAATTTTGCCATATTTGATCTTTAAAATATCGATAATAATTATTGCTAAGTAGTTTATCCTTTATTTGTTTACAATAATCTCCAAGATTTCTTTCCAAAATAGCTTTGTCTTCTGGAGTTGAAAAAGTCTTACCTTCATATTCGGAACGCCAAATCATTTCAGATAGATTAATTCTTTTATCAAAAATTTGTGTGAAACTTCCCGCTCCATCTTTATTTATAATATCATCAGGGTCACTTCCGCTAGGTAACATCACAAAGGAAATTTTCTTATTGCCATTTATCAGAGGTAGTACTAGATTAATTACCCGATGGGTGGCTTTTATTCCTGCTATATCACCATCTAAACAGAGTACTATTTCATCTCCAGCACGCCATAATTTTTGTAGGTGATTCTCTGTAACCGAAGTACCAAGACTTGCCATTGCCTCTTTAAAACCAGCTTGGTGCAAGGCAATAACATCCAAGTACCCTTCAACTAAGATTGAATGATTTTTTTTATAGGCAACACTAATTGCATTATTCTCCCCATATAATGTTTCATTTTTTTGAAATAATATGGTTTCCGGAGAATTTAAATATTTAGGTAACCCATCACCAAGCACTCGCCCTCCAAAACCAACTACTTTATTATAAACATTTTTAATCGGAAAGATTATCCGATTATAAAATATCTCATATATTGTACCATCATCTCGCTTGCCCACTAAGCCTGCTTTTTGAAGTTTTGTCAAAGATATTGATTTTTCTTCAAAAAATTTCTGTAATGCTTTAGCTGGAGGAGCAAAACCAATGGAGAATTCCTTAATTGCTTCTTTACTAATACCGCGGTCATGTAAGTAGCTACATACTTCTTGTGACAATTGTGATGTAAAAAATCTTTCAGCCATCTCTAAGATATCAAATAGTTCATCCGATTCTTCATAGAGTTTTTGTTGTGCTACTGTTAATTTAGGCAATTCAATGCCATAATCATTAGCAAGTTTAATGGCTGCTTCCTTATAAGATAAACCGCTAAAGTTGGAAACAAACTTTATAACATCCCCGTGAACAGAACAGCCAAAGCAATAATAAAACTTCTTGGCATCATTTACAGTGAATGATGGAGATTTTTCAACATGGAAAGGACATAGTCCCAAGTAATTTCCAGATTTCTTAGTTAAGACTACTTTTTGTCTAACAACATCTGATAAATTAATCCGAGTTCTAAGAAGTTCATAAAATTCTAATGGAATTCTCATAAACTTAAAATAAAGGTGAATATGATTGTAGAGAAGCAGTAGCTAAGAGGTATTAATAAATTATCGTTTATTGATAACTCTTTTGAGTAGAATTCACTAATAGTAGCAACTATAGAACTAATGATGATAACAGTAAAACTAGTGTGATAGCCGATGAAAAAATACACTAATATGCTAATAAAAATTGCAGAAATTAGAAAGGCAATAGAACCTTCCAATGACTTGCCATTTTTTAGAGGCGTACCTATTTTTGTACCCACTAGTGCAGCAAGACAATCAGCTATTATCAATATAAGCCAAGATGAAATTGCTAAACCTTTTGAAAATAAAAGAGCAGTTAAGAAAAATCCAACTACCATAAAACTGCTACCACTTAGTCTGAATAAACCACTCTGTTCTTCAGGTCTCATAAACTTTCCAAGAAATTTATCTGTAAATTTCTTAACATATAAATTATAATGCCTTGTAATATCTATATATAATACACATATTATAAGTAGAAATAATAGTGTAGTAACAACTAATTTAGATGAAAATAAATAAAAAAGTGGTATAATCAAGCTGTATAAGTGGAAAGTTTTACGTTGTATTTCAAAATTAAAGAGTTTAGTTTGCATAATAACCTAAAAGGCCTATTTGACAAAGTTTGACACAACAAATATACTAGAAAACTTAACTTAGACAAGACATATTATTATGGCAGATTTTCCTATTACACATAAAGGGTTTGATAGTTTAGAAAAAGAAATTAAACATCTTAAACACATAGAACGACCAAAAGTAATTGAAGCTATAGCAACAGCTAGAGATTTTGGAGATTTATCTGAGAATGCAGAATACCATGCAGCCCGGGAAAAACAAAGTTTTATTGAAGGTCGCATTGTGGATCTTGAAGATAAAATAGCAAGAGCTAAAATTATTGATACCTCAAAACTCTCTGGTGATACCATAAAATTTGGGGCATTAGTTAAGTTGATCGATGATGAAACAGAGGAAATAGTTATATATCATATTGTTGGAGAGTATGAAGCAGATATAACCAAAAAGAGGGTATCCATAGTATCGCCAATTGCTAAGGCTCTCATCGGTAAAGGGGTCGGAGATATAGTAGAAGTCACCACTCCTAAAGGTTCAAAATCTTATGAGGTTTTAGAAGTGTCCTATCAAGAATTAGTAGATATTTAAGATAATAACTATTAGTGCTAGCTTATACCAATTGCAATAATTAACACGGTGTTAATTATTGCAATTAGTATAAATTCTTAGAAGAGCTTTCTTGCAGTATTCAAGGCAACCGACATATAGCTTTACTAACGGATAATGCAGGTTGGCACACAGCCAAAAAACTAACTGTGCCAAGCAATATCACTTTGATACCGCTTCCGCCCTATGCACCGGAACTTAATGCAATGGAACAAGTTTGGGAATGGATTAAAAATCATTTCTTGTCTAACCAATGTTATGGTGTATATGAAGATATCGTTACTATGGCTTGTTACGCTTGGAATCAACTTGCTCATAATGTAGATTTAGTAAAATCAATTATGTATAGAGATTGGATAAATACACCGTGTTAATTATTGCAATTGGTATTATTTATATGTTATAACCTGAATTCGATGTAACAAGTTACATCGAATTCAGTATTGTATATAGAAACAATCAGGTTTGAAGCGGTTCTACTCGATAATCAAGTTTTTTAGAATTATTAAAAAATACGTCATTGCGAGGAGGCACTTTGGTGGCAACGAAGCAATCCACAAAAAATATAATAAGTAATTTGGATTGCAGTGTCGCCACTAAAGTGGCTTCTCGCAATGACGTTTGACTAAAAGTTGTATACATCTTACTAATTTTGTGTACATTGCCTAGGTTAACGGGGTGTTACCCCTATGGAAACTTTTTAAGAGCTTAAAAAAAATGATTAAAAATGAAATATTATCTTACCCAGAAGTAAAAAGTTTGAATGGCCAATGTAAAAAGCTTGTTGTGTTGTTACATGGGCTTGGTTCAGATGGGCATGACTTAATAAGCTTAGTTCCCTTTATATCTAAGGAATTGCTAGATTGTCATTTTATTGCGCCGCATGGAGTTGAAGAATTTGATAATGCACCGTATGGTAGACAATGGTTTAGTCTAAATGATCGTACTCCTCATGTAATAGGGGAATTAGTTGCTAAAAATAGTGGTTTAGTTACAAAGATAATTCAAAAAAAACAAGCAGAACTAAATTTAACTAATAAAGATACTATCATAATTGGTTTTTCACAAGGCACTATGATGGGACTATATTTAAATTTGGTACAAAAAGAGCCTTTTGCTTGTGTGGTAGGCTTTTCTGGTAAATTAATCGCCCCACTAGAATGTATCAATAAAACTACGCCAGTTTGCGTAATACATGGCGAATTAGATGATGTGGTTGATGTAAATAGCATGGACGAGATAATAGAATATTTACAGAAATATAATATTGCTTATAGTAACTACAAGATACCAAATCTTATGCATTCTATTGATGATAGGGGACTACAATTTGCCGTCAAGTTTATAAATACTAAAGCACAGTAAATTGTAATACGACGTTTTTTTAAGTACTTAATCCCAAGGAGTTTAGCAGATGTTTTACTCTTAGGTAAGTAGCTTAAAACTTCAAATCATTTGAGTATATATGATTAGCTTATTATTGAATTTTTTATATATATTAAGAGTGGTAAGCAAGCAGCAAATACTTACTTATTCTGGTACAATAAGATTACCATCTAAGTTAAAAATTCTTGGCTGGATGATAACCATAGTAGTGTATCCAATTGGTTTATTTAAAACACCAAAAGATGATTTTGGTATAAGGTTAACCGATTGTTTTAAAAAATTAGGTCCTGTCTATATAAAATTTGGTCAAACTCTTTCCACAAGACCGGATCTTATAGGAGTTAAGATTGCCCATTATTTGCAGTCTCTTCAAGATAAGTTGCCACCTTTTAGTAGTAGTATAGCACGAAAGATTATTGATGAGTCTTTTGGTCAAAGTACCGATGAGTTATTCTCCGTCTTTGAGGATATACCAATTGCAGCAGCTTCGATTTCTCAAGTACACAGAGCTAAGTTGAAGTCTGGTGAATTCGTTGCAGTAAAAATATTACGTCCGAGAATTCATCATATATATAATAAGGATATTAAGCTTTTATATATTTTTGCTAAACTAGTAGCAAGAATATTTATAAAATTTAAAAGATTGCGACCAGTAGCGGTAATAGATGTATTTAATACTACTATGAAATTTGAGCTTGATCTACGTTTAGAAGCAGCAGCAGCTTCAGAACTCTCTGATAATCTGCAAAATGATGTTGATATATATATTCCTAAAGTTTATTGGCAACTGACTCATGAATATATAATAACCACAGAATGGGTAGATGGAATATCAATTTATGCTCGAGATAAGCTTATAGAGCAGGGCTTAGATCTAACTAAAATAGCTCAAAGATTTGCTACAATATTTTTTAATCAAGTATATAGAGATGGTTTCTTTCATGCAGATTTACATCCTGGCAATATTTTAGTTAGGTCGGATGGTAACATAGTGTTACTAGATTTTGGTATTATGGGTAGGTTATCTGATAAAGATAGAATGGCAATTGCTGAAAGCCTGTTTGGTTTTTTAAGTAGGAACTATAAGTTAGTAGCACTTGTCCATCTTAGGGCTGGTTATATTCCTCAGAATACCGATCTTGATCTTTTTGCTCAGGCGTGCAGAGCAGTGAGTGAACCGATTATAGGATATGCCGTTAAAAATATTTCCATAGGTAGGTTACTTGCACAATTATTTAAAATTACCGAAGATTTTGGCATGGAGGTACAACCACAATTGCTATTATTACAGAAAACTATAGTAGTAGTAGAAGGAGTAGGACAACAGCTTGATCCAGAAATTAACGTATGGCAGCTGATAGAACCATGGATCAAGAAATGGGCGGCTAAGAATCTTAGCCCAGAGGCAAAAATTCTTAGAATTCTAAAGCATGTTGTAGTGGAAATATTGGAGAGATTTAATAAATGAAAATAGTAACCTGGAATATTAATTCGGTACGCTTGCGACTTAGTTTGCTCAAAAAGCTAATTGATGAACATCAGCCTGATATTATATCTCTGCAGGAGATTAAAACAATTAATGAACTATTTCCTTACCAAGCTATTAATGATATGGGTTACCAGCATATATATTGTTCAGGAGAGAAGTCTTATAATGGAGTAGCAATTTTATCAAAATTTCCTTTTACCAATAAATTCATTCTTGAATTATATAATAGTGATAAAAGGCATTTAGCAGTAGAAGTTTTAGGTATTGAGATCCATAATTTTTATGTACCGGCTGGTGGTGATATAGCTGATGTGAATGTTAATGAAAAATTTAAACATAAATTGGCATACGTAAAATTAATACAAGAATGGTTAACCAATAATCGGAGTAAAGATAGTAAGATTATCATAACGGGAGACCTAAATATTGCCCCTCATGAGCATGATGTATGGTCTAGCCGTCAATTGCGTAATGTTGTCAGCCATACAGACATAGAGCGTTCAACTCTGTTGGAATTACAGGCTTCCTTAGGTTTTATCGATAGTAGCCGCTATTTCATACCGTATAATGAAAAATGTTATACTTGGTGGAGTTATAGAAATATAGACTGGCAAAAATCTAATCGGGGACGTAGATTAGATCATATTTGGACTAGTTCTAACTTACAAGATAAGATGCTATCTGTTAGCTCCTTATCAGAAGCTAGGAATTGGCTTATGCCCTCTGATCATGTACCTTATTTTTTAACATTGGGTAGTTGTGTGGGGGTAAAAACGGCACCGTCAAGTTAAGAGAAATGTAAATTAAGTATTGAGCAAATGTAGGGAATAATTTATAGATTATCAGTGACAATTGTTACCTAAATTTCAGTGCTATGTGTATTATTCAATCCCCAAAGAGACATCGTTTTCCAGTAATCATTATTAGCCATGCAGTATGGTTATATCATCGATTCAATAATAGTTACAGAGATGTACAAGAACAGATGGCCTATCGAGGTATTATTTTAAGTCATGAGACAGTAAGATTTTGGTGCAATAAATTTGCGGTTTATTTTCAAGATGTTATCAGAAAGCGAGAGAGGAAACCAACTGATAAATGGCATTTAGATGAGATGAATATTAAGATTCAAGTCGAGGTATTGATATTATGGAGAGCTGTTGACTCTGAGGGGCATGAATTAGAAGTATTACTGCAGAAGCGTCGTAACAAAAAATCAGCTATTCGTTTTTTATCAAAATTATTGGGTCATTATCCAGCTCCAAGAGTAATTGTTACTGATAAGCTCAGAAGTTACATTAAGCCGATTAAGCTTATGTGCCCTAAAACTGAGCATCGCACTCATAAAAGACTAAATAATCGTGTTGAGAATGCTCATCAACCAACTAGGCGCAACGAGAAGATATTAATTAAATTTAAGCATCCTAATTCAGCCCACTGTAAATTATCACTGATGGGAAAAGTCAGAAATATATTTGCCGTAAATGTTGGAAGATATAGTAAAACAGCAATTGAGCAAAGAATTGCATTTGCATCAGCTAAATCCATTTGGGACGAAGCCACTCAAAGACTTCTTGCTGCCTGAAATCTAAAAATATAGCTCTTTTTGATACTATTTTACTTAACTTGACGGTGCCTGTAGATTTAGTAAAATCAATTATGTATAGAGATTGGATAAATACACCGTGTTAATTATTACAATTGGTATTATTTTATAGTCCCATTATATTATCTATTCTTTCCCAAGGAAAATCTTGATCTTCCCGTCCAAAATGCCCATATGATGCTGTTTTAAGATAAATTGGATTATATAAAGATAGTTTTTTTATAATACCGCCTAGGCTCAAATCAAAATTATTCTTTATTAATTCAATTATTGCTGATTCACTCATGTTGCTAGTCCCAAACGTTTCAATACTTATAGAAACTGGCTGGGCAACTCCAATAGCATAAGAAATTTGAATCTCACAACGCTGTGCAACACCTGCTGCTACAATATTTTTTGCTAGATATCTTGCTGCATAAGATGCAGATCTATCGATTTTTGTTGGATCCTTACCAGAAAAACATCCGCCACCGTGGCGTGCTATTCCACCGTAAGTGTCAACTATTATTTTTCTTCCTGTAAGTCCACAGTCTCCCAAAGGTCCTCCAATTACAAACCTTCCTGTTGGGTTCACAAGATATTTAGTATTTTTATCAATCCATTCATCTGGTAACACAGGCTTAATGATTTCTTCAATTACTGCTTCTACTAAATCAGCATGAGAGATATTAGGGTGATGCTGCGTAGAAAGCACAACGGTGTCTATACCAACTGGTTTATTCTCAACATATTTAAAAGTGACTTGGCTTTTAGCATCTGGTCTTAACCAAGGCAAGATGCCCTTTTTTCTGAGTTCAGCTTGTCTCATAACTAATTTATGAGCATAGATAATTGGTGCAGGCATAAATGTAGGAGTCTCATTCGTTGCGTACCCAAACACCAAACCTTGATCACCAGTACCTATTTCATGATCTTCACGATTATCTACACCTAATGCAATATCCGGAGATTGATTACTTATTGAAGTAATCACACTACAAGAGTCTGCGTCAAAACCTATATCAGAGCTAGTATAGCCTATCTCTCTTATAATATTGCGTACTATTTGATCAATGTTAACCCAAGCATCTGTTGTGATTTCTCCAGCTATAAATACTAGTCCAGTCTTTATAAGTGTTTCGCATGCTACCCGACTCTTTTTTGGATACTCCTTAAGAATTGCATCCAGTATAGCATCTGAAATTTGGTCAGCCATTTTATCTGGATGTCCCTCAGAGACAGACTCAGAAGTAAATAAATGATAATTTGTCATAATATTATTTCCTAAAAGTTAGTATTGAACATTAAGATTGAATATTAAGGAGTTATAGAGTAAGTATTACAAATTGTGAAGTTTAAGTATATAATGGACTAGGTTCTGTTGACAAAAATTTTAACGTAACCATATTAAAGTTCCTTTACTGCTATCAGAGTACTATGAGTCAGTCCGACTTCCATTGTATCATCCTTTAATTCTTGCTCTTAACAGCTTGTTTTAAAGTACTCACTTGCGTAAGAATACAATGGATCTCCTAGGTTCAGGTAAATTCCATCTTGTAGCGTGTCATGGTCTGTGACTCCGGTAGAGCAATAGTTGCTCGCCTTATCGCAACTACACATCCTGTTTTCCATGAAATGAAGCATGTCAACCTCTACGATATCGCATATTTCGGAGCTTATATCCTTCACTTACGTTACAACCCACTACATCCCTCCTCTCAGCTTCACATAATTCGTTACCTCCATATATGTGAAATTTGGTTCTACGCTGTTGGCTAAACTTTACGTAGGTTGGATTTTCACCAACTGTAATACCAATTGCAATAATTAACACGGTGTATTTATCCAATCTCTATACATAATTGATTTTACTAAATCTACATTATGAGCAAGTTGATTCCAAGCGTAACAAGCCATAGTAACGATATCTTCATATACACCATAACATTGGTTAGACAAGAAATGATTTTTAATCCATTCCCAAACTTGTTCCATTGCATTAAGTTCCGGTGCATAGGGCGGAAGCGGTATCAAAGTGATATTGCTTGGCACAGTTAGTTTTTTGGCTGTGTGCCAACCTGCATTATCCGTTAGTAAAGCTATATGTCGGTTGCCTTGAATACTGCGAGAAAGCTCTTCTAAGAATTTATTCATTGCCTGTGTGTTTGCATATGGTAAAATTAATGCACAAGCTTCTCCTGTCTCATGGCAAGCAGCTCCGTAAATATATGTTGAAATAAATTGCTGTTGCCGAACTTTACGGGGTCTAGTGCCACGCTTAGCCCATATACGAGTTAAGCTACCTTGTTGCCCAACTCTAGTTTCATCCTGAGACCATATATCAACTTTACATCTATCGATATTTTTTGCTAATAATTTTGTTAACATGTCTGGAAAGTTTTTTTATATCTATTTTGAGTCTCTTGATTTGACTTTGGATGCATTGAACGAGAAGTAATCCAGCTAAAACCAAGGCGGTGCATAGTATTGTAGACTGTTTTTAAAGCACATTTAGCACCATATTCCTCAACTAACATGATATGTAGCTCCTTTCCAGTTATATACCCACCAGTTTTACTTTCACTGAGCGTATTGATTTTATCAAAAATAGCAGACTCTTGTATACTGTTAATCTTCCTAGGGGCACCGCTTCTTTGTGATTCAAATAATCCTTCAAAACCATGATTCCTAAATCTTCTGAGCCATGATTGCACAGTTTTCCAGTGTGACTTCACTATTTCAGATATGGCTTTAAAAGATTTGCCTAATTGAAGGTGATACATCGCCAATAAACGTATACGATTTCGACCATGCGGCTCATGTTTCATCATTTTTATAAAATCATGACCTTCAAAACCTTGCGGTAATATTAACCTAGCTATTTGAGTACCTATTTATCAGTTAAAAACCCATTTTATAACACCGTGTTCATTATTGCAATTAGTATAAATTATTCGAGTATACTGCAAAAACTTGAAGAGTTGGTAAACCAATTTTCAAGTTTTTGGGTAAAAAATAACCTAAATTTCTCTAGCACTAACCCATTGATAGGAGCTGCGATCACTAAACACTTGTCGTAAGAATTGGTTATTCAGAGCATGACTAGTTTTATAACCCGTGATGTCAGCTATTAGATGACCTCCTGTAGTATATAAATCTCCGAACAGATCGAGCAGTTTGTGCCGTACAAATTCATCTTTATATCTAAGTCCATCGTGGTTTATTATAATATCTTGATCTATACCTATAGCGTTATCGAGAGATGCACCACGTGCTAAGCCCTTGCTTTTTAAATATTCAAGTTCATGGATAAATCCAAAAGTTCTAGCATCAGCAATGTTATTCTTGAAAGACTCATTCTCTAAGAAGACTAAATTTTGCTTGCCAATAGCTTTGCTAGCAAAATCTATTGTCATATCAACTGTCATGCTATGAGCAGGGTTAGCTACTAACTCGCAATCTCTGTGAATTGCCCTAATTTCTTTTAAGATTTTTAGGTATTTCTTTGGAGCATTTTGTAATTGTCTACCAGCACATTCTATCATAAAGACGAATGGTTTACTGCTACCATCCATTATCGGGATTTCAGGACCATCGATTTCAATTATTAAATTATCGATTCCACATCCCCAAAGAGCTGCCATTAAATGTTCTATAGTTGAAACATAAATATTATGTTCATTTTTTATGGTAGTAGATAAAGAAGTTTCTGAAACATTTAAACAACTAGCTTGAATAAAATTTATCTCTTGCCTTACATCAGTTCTGACAAAAACAATACCGGTATTTTCTACAGCTGGTCTTAAAGTCATCTGAGTAATGTTACCGGAATGAACGCCTACACCATAACAACTTACTGGGTTTAGTATTGATACTTGCATTGGTTAATTTTGCTAACATTTTAGAAATTCAACTTATTTTAATGCCTTAAACAATTACATGCAAGTTACATTATGTTACAAAATATTTCATCAATCTATATACTGCTCGTAAATGAAGAGTTGATAGACGATAGAATTAAAATCATGGTAGTAGTGTGACTAGTTGTACGTGAGCATGCGAATCCGTGATATTTTCAAAAAACAATTCGTAGGAACAGAAGAGTATACCTTACTCTGTTGAATCTGGAAGTCTGTTCTTCAGTATAAAAGGTAGTTGTAGTAAAAAGAAAATGATCGTTATAGGTATTGCTCCAAATATTTTAAATATAACCCATGTAGATTCTGCAAAATTACGCCATATTATTTCATTTAACACTGCCATAAACAGTAAAAAACCAGCAGATCTATAGCTTAAAATATTCCAGTTCTTATCTTCAAGTTGGACAAAATGATTAAACATATATTTCAAAAAGGCCTTATTTCTTATGGCACTGATAAAAAATGTACTACTAAAAATTACATATAGAATAGTTGGTTTGATTTTGATATACATAGAGTTACCACTAATCAAAACTATACTAGCTGAGACTAACAACACTCCAGAAGATACTAAGGAGGATTTGGAAACTTTGCCTTCTATAAGATAACACAGACTAATACAAATAATTGAAGTAATAAGTATATATAACGTCGCACTTTGTATACTACCGCCATAAAAATAGCCAATAAAAAAAGCTATAAGCGGAGCAACTTCTGATAAAAAATTAATCATAAATAGTTTTATTTCTCTGTTACTACTTTTGTGTGTCTGATTTTTATTTGTATTAAGATATTAATTAAACCTAGAGTGCAAACATAAAAAACAACTTGTAATCCGTTAGGTCTAGCAATATATCCAGTAATCATTTTTAGGAATTTACCATAGATACTTCTGTCAGAAATGAGCCAAGAGCTATCCCAAAGCTGGTCGGATAAAATAGTAATAATCCCTGAAGAACTCAATATACCAGCAGCTTCTGCTGCAAAACCACTAGCAACAAGCATTAATAAAATGGAAGATATACGAAATATATATTGTTGGTTTACTATTTTTATTAAACCTAAATAGATAATGACACCCAAAGTTAGACCACTGACTATACCAATAATTAATCCTAATAGATAGCTATTACTGTCAATAATTTCGACTGAAGAAATACTATAAACTAATATAATAATTTCCATTCCTTCTCGAAGAATAGTTGCCGCAACAATCAGTACGAGCATTATATAACTACTATCACCGCTACTAATTTTTACAGACAAATCATTAAGATTTTGTTTTATCTTAATACCATAACCTTGCATCCATACTATAGTCCAACCAATTAATGCAACTGTTAACAAAATAACTCCAGAGTTAAATATCTCATCACCTAGACCACTAAATGCTACGGTTATACTACGAGTAAAGAAAGCGAATAATGCAGCAGAAACTGTACCAAGCATGACTCCAGCAATTATATAAATTCTAGATTTTTCTAATTGTTTTGTCACAGCAAGTATTACACCAAGCAACAAAGCTATTTCTAGGAATTCCCTGAATACCACTAATGCTATTTTAAACATCTAAACCTAAATAAATTTAATTAACAATAAGAGCCCCTTGTGCTGTCTCTTGATGAAAGTCTCCAAAAAAATCATATTTACCCGGGGCTAAAGGGGCAAGGATGATATTTATAGAGTCATTTGGCATAACAATCTTTTCGCGGTGCAGATCATGACTCTCAAACTCTTCTACTGTACTATCTTGGTTGTGGATAGTAAAACGAATCTTCTTACCACTTTCTACTCTAATAATATTTGGCTCAAATCTATGATTCTTTATAACCGTTACAATTTCTACTATATTAGTATCTACATCATTCTTAGATGTGCTTTTATGATTAATTGCAAAAATTATTACACCCACCACTAGAATAATACCTCCAAAAAATTGAAGTATAGTTTTTTTTTCCATAGTTTTAACTTGAAAGCTTTATTAAAGTTACAAAATACACCAATACAATCATAGCTACAAGCACATATAACAGAGTGTAGTTTTTTTGTTTTTTATGATCCTTCATTTTTTTGGGTAAATTCATAAGCACCCTCCCTATATTATACAAATTATACAATATATTAGATTTCCACTAAGTCATCAAGAATCAAATATTTTTTATAACAATACTTTGTTTCTCCTCTAACCAATTAATGATTAAACTGAACAAGATTCTAGAATTAGCTAGCTAACTCTGATAGTTTGTACAATTAGTATAAAGTTGATATATGGTCTCAGGATGAAACTAGAGTTGGGCAACAAGGTAGCTTAACTCGTATATGGGCTAAGCGTGGCACTAGACCCCGTAAAGTTCGGCAACAGCAATTTATTTCAACATATATTTACGGAGCTGCTTGCCATGAGACAGGAGAAGCTTGTGCATTAATTTTTTACCATATGCAAACACACAGGCAATGAATAAATTCTTAGAAGAGCTTTCTCGCAGTATTCAAGGCAACCGACATATAGCTTTACTAACGGATAATGCAGGTTGGCACACAGCCAAAAAACTAACTGTGCCAAGCAATATCACTTTGATACCGCTTCCGCCCTATGCACCGGAACTTAATGCAATGGAACAAGTTTGGGAATGGATTAAAAATCATTTCTTGTCTAACCAATGTTATGGTGTATATGAAGATATCGTTACTATGGCTTGTTACGCTTGGAATCAACTTGCTCATAATGTAGATTTAGTAAAATCAATTATGTATAGAGATTGGATAAATACACCGTGTTCATTATTGCAATTGGTATTAGTTGATGGATATGATATTTCACAGGTAACGGAAGAGTCGCTAAGAAGCAATATTTCAGTAATCCTGCAAGATATTACAATGTTTCATCGTTCTATTTTAGAAAATTTGCAGCTAGCTAAATATGATGCTACTTTACCAGAGATTGAAGAAGCATGTAAAAAAGCTAGAATACATGATGATATTCTACGAATGCCCAATGGTTACCATTCAATAGTTGGTGAACGAGGGGTAAAAGTAAGTGGAGGACAACGGCAACGGATTACAATTGCTAGGGCTATTTTAAAAAATGCACCAATCCTTATTTTAGATGAAGCAACATCGGCACTTGATTCACCAACCGAGGCTCTAATTCAAAAATCTATTGATGAAGTTTTGGAGACCAGTAATGCTACAACTATAGTCGTTGCTCACCGTTTATCAACATTGCTGCATATGGATCGTATTTTAGTATTCAAGCATGGCAAAATTGTGGAAGACGGTACTCATGCTATGTTAATCGCTAAAGGAGGGCTATATAAAACTCTTTGGGATGCACAATATAGAGGATTTTTGCCAGATGATAAAAATAAGAAAGCATGAAAATATAGAGTAACAAATATATACTCAAATCATTTGGATATATTGTAAAACTTTTGTGTTTCAAGGGAACAAATACTATTGGAATAATTTTATGCCAAATAGTATCTGCAGGTTTTGTGGTAGAAATACAAAATATACCTGAAATAAATGCACGATAACCGTAGGCATTATCAGGTAATATTGATATACTTTTTGGCATTAGAACCATCGTTTTTTAAAATCCTAATGCATTGTTTGTATTTGGAATTAATAAATTTGATTTTACAGGAATTTCTTTCAATAACACCCCAGAAGGAAAAGGAGTTCTTAGTAGTAATGTACCAACATGTGGTATTTGGCCTTTTATTTTTAAATCATAATTTTCATCAGAATCATTAACTAATTGTGTAATAAGATGTGTATAAGGAAAATCTTTTTCTTTACACTCTTTAAAGTCTTCAATATATATTGTACCAATAATATTTTTCTCTTCTTTCCCATGAGTAGCAATTACATTTGCAACCAACATATAGAGTCGTTCTACTAGTTTTTCTTCATCTGCTTCTCCTAACTGTATTAATTTTTTCCTAGCAATCTCCCTAGACCACATCAAGTCAGGAATGTCATCTATAGAGTCAGGAAAGCCTGTACTTTGCATGTCATACTTATATACAAAGAACCAAAAAGCCTCTGCAGCAAGTTGTTCTATCAACATAGTGTTAATAATCATATTATTTCTCTATATTTGTTTATCAGAACCTGTTTACTTATGTTATAGACTTAACATAGATAGTGCAAGAAGAAATCATATCAATAGTAGAAAAAACAAATACAGCTACGTATTTGACTCATAGTTAACAACTTAATTTGTCCTATAGTTCCTAATAGAATTCGCTCCTTCTAGGAAACAAATCACTCAATCCTGTTTCTTCAATTGTGAACTTGATAGCAGTGCTTCAAGTGTAAGTTCCTAAGAAACTTATTATTAATCAATTCTTAAAAACATAACAATTGTTATTGTATTCCTATTCATTATTTTTTATAGTCTACATATTTCAGCGGATCAACAGCTATCTTTCCCTCGCGAATAGCAAAATGTAGCTGAGGATATTTAGCATCTCCAGTACTCCCTACATGTCCTATTATCTTGCCTTGTGAAATTGTTGCTCCCTTTTGAATAAGTAGGTCTTGCAAATGAGCATAAGCAACATAAAGGTCGCTATTATCTAACTTTATTATTAATAAATTACCAAACTTTGTATCATTACCTGCAAACACTACTTGACCTGTTGCAATAGATTCTACAGCAGTTCCTTCGTCTGCAGCAATATTAATCCCCTTGCTTTTTCCCTTAGATGTTTGCTCACCAAATTTGATAGTAATTTTACCATCGATTGGTTTGATAAATTTGGGGGTATTAATTGGTACAGCATTTTCTGCTTCTCTTATAGCACTTTTTCTTATGGATATTTCTTGGTTTTTTTTATTTAATAGCTCAGTACTAACTTTTATCATGATAATTTGAGATTTGTTAAGATGATATGGTTCAGACATGTTATTTAGCTCAGCTAATTCTTCAACCTTCTGACCATAATCATTTGCTATTGATACTAATGTTTCTCCTTGTTGCACCTCGTGGTAGATTAGCTTACTATCATTTGGTTTCACTTTTGGAACTATTATTACATCGTCTCGATTTTCAGTTTCTACGGCATTACGATCTTTTAAGAAAGCAGTTGGAGCGTCAAAATCTTTTTCTTTCTCATCAATTTCTCTACTTATTATTTCATCTTCATCGCTTTCTAATATGTTCTTATTCTCGGAATATGCTGTAGTTAGTGAATTGATGGTTGTAGACTTTTTGGTAAAATCCTTTCCATGATTATACTCAATAGGGGCTGGAGGTTGTGTGCTACATCCAGAAATCAAAAAGACTATAAAATAGACAAAAACTATATTACTCTTCATAACTTACCAAAAAATTTGCAACTTTATTATGCAATAAACTAACTGTAATATAGAATCAAGTCTAGTATTTTTTTATCAAAATTAAGTAATTATGAAAACTTACGATCTTATAATAGCCAGTGATCACTCTGGATGGCACCGTCAAGTTAAGTAAAATAGTATCAAAAAGAGCTATATTTTTAGATTTCAGGCAGCAAGAAGTCTTTGAGTGGCTTCGTCCAAAATGGATTTAGCTGATGCAAATGCAATTCTTTGCTCAATTGCTGTTTTACTATATCTTCCAACATTTACGGCAAATATATTTCTGACTTTTCCCATCAGTGATAATTTACAGTGGGCTGAATTAGGATGCTTAAATTTAATTAATATCTTCTCGTTGCGCCTAGTTGGTTGATGAGCATTCTCAACACGATTATTTAGTCTTTTATGAGTGCGATGCTCAGTTTTAGGGCACATAAGCTTAATCGGCTTAATGTAACTTCTGAGCTTATCAGTAACAATTACTCTTGGAGCTGGATAATGACCCAATAATTTTGATAAAAAACGAATAGCTGATTTTTTGTTACGACGCTTCTGCAGTAATACTTCTAATTCATGCCCCTCAGAGTCAACAGCTCTCCATAATATAAATACCTCGACTTGAATCTTAATATTCATCTCATCTAAATGCCATTTATCAGTTGGTTTCCTCTCTCGCTTTCTGATAACATCTTGAAAATAAACCGCAAATTTATTGCACCAAAATCTTACTGTCTCATGACTTAAAATAATACCTCGATAGGCCATCTGTTCTTGTACATCTCTGTAACTATTATTGAATCGATGATATAACCATACTGCATGGCTAATAATGCTTACTGGAAAACGATGTCTCTTTGGGGATTGAATAATACACATAGCACTGAAATTTAGGTAACAATTGTCACTGATAATAATCTATAAATTATTCCCTACATTTGCTCAATACTTAATTTACATTTCTCTTAACTTGACGGTGCCGTAAATACTACTAATATAAGTAAAAATATCATGACATTTTTCTTAATAACCTAAGAACATTTAATTTATCAAATTTAATTTATAAAAAGTTAAGACTTAATTTTATAGACACTATAAAATACATATTTTGTCATCAAGATAATTCAGGTTACCCCAGCATTCAGGATAAGAATTAACTAACTCTTATCCCAAATTCGCGTAGGTTATATTATTCTATATTTTTATTGCCCTGACCATCAAGGCCTTTAGTTCCATTCAGCTTTGCATTAACTAAAGATAGTTTACTAACAAAGGCTTTAATGAAATTAACATTTGTTAAATCAGTATCATTAAAATTTGTATTATAAAGTTTGGCAGATTCTAATTTGCTACCGATAAGCGATGATTTACTAAAATCTGTGTTATTTAGATTTGCCATAGTTAAGTCAGTATTTTGTAATATACAACTCTGAAGCTTAGAATTAGATAAATCTACCCTTTTAAGAACAGAACCTGAAAAAATAGTTTGATTAAATACAAGATCTAGTAAATTTAAATCTTGTAAATTCATATTTGATAAGTCTTTTACCTGCTCTAAATCTTTTACAGAATATATAATATTTGTTAACTTAAGCTTATCAAAGTCTTGACTATTTAATACAATATTTCTATTAAAATCTGAATTAACAAAATTACTATCTTTATATCTCACATTATTTAGTTGAGAATTTATAATTGATGAATTATCAAAGGTTACTTCTGACAACTCTGAATTTATGATAGCCATTTGATAAAAATTACTATCAACAAATTTGGTACTATTTAAAACAGTATTCTGCATAAGCACTTTAGTAAAATTCACCTTATTAAATTGAGTATTAGAGAAATTAGAGTTTATTAACTCACTATTAGTCAAATCAGAATTAATAATAGTTGCTTGTTTGACATAGCTATTATTCAGTAATATACCAGTAAGATTACTATTCTCAATATCGCTATTAACAATGTTAATTTTATTTAACTTAAGCAAAATGCTACTGCAATTCTTTATTGATAGATCCTTTATGCTAGTGTTATTAAAGTGAGTATTATCCATAATACTCTTTTGAATTTGCACTTGCTGCAATTGTGCATTATTAAAATTGGTATTTTCAAAATTACAACTTTCAATAATTGCATTGGTAAAATTTACAGACTGGAAAGAAGAAAAAGAGAATAACGAGTTAGTAAGTTTTATATTTTTTAATTGAGCCTGATTAATAATACCATGAGTAAAATCTGAATTATTAATAATCGCTCCAGTAAAATCCACCCCTGTTAGATCTACAGATTTACAATAACAATTAGTGATACTAGCGTAATTAGCTAATATTTGCCGCAAATCTGTACCATAAAAAATAGAGTTTGATATAACTGCATTTTTGAAACTACTTTTTCCTAAATTGCTTTTCTGAAAATTAGATTTACTTATAATACTACCATCAAATACAACTTTAATAAGATTGGTATTTTCAAAATTAACATTTTCTAAATTAGCTTTGATAAAATCAGTGTCCTCAAAATTTGATTGAATAAAATTACTATTTTCCAAATTGGCATTTTCAAATATAGATGCTTGAAAATCTGAGCCATAAGCTGATATATTTTTTAATCTAGTATTAGAGAGATCACTTTCTTGAATTACAGATTTTGTTAGAACTGCATTCTCAAAATTTGCTCCCGAGAAATCCACACGTGATATTTCACAGAAACTTAAATCAACACTAGAAAGGTCTTCATCTTTCAGTTTAACACCTAATAATTTTAATCCCCTTAAATTTGAACCAAATTTACTTTTAATATTTACTCGTACCTTATTTTTATTCTGCTCTATTATATAATTCCTAATAACAAGACTTTGACTATTAGATAATAAACCATCTGCATCTCTCGGAGAATCCGAACATCCGGTAAGGAATAAAAGTAAAGCTAGAATAAAGAATTTTAGTTTAAAATACTCGCCAACAAAAGAGATGCTAATCTTGCTTCCTTTAACGTCATTTCCGCCGTAGCTCGAATGACACCGAGGCTGCTTAAAGATATTACAGAACATTCTTTCTGTTTACATCTGTTATATAATGATATAAAGAAGAAAATATTAATATCTTCACTAAACCAGTTGGTATAAATACTATAAACCCACTATAAATAGCTTGTTTAATTCCTATAATTGTTGTCAACCAGCTAACTCCCAAAAAGTAAATTATAACGTGACCAATAAGACAGCTAAAAAACCCTGCTAAAAATCTCTTAGTAAATTTTTCAGACAACCTACTATTAATTATACCCATAACAGGAGCTGCCAATAACATTCCTATAAGATAACCACTTGTTGTACCAAGAAGAAAATATAAACCACTGGATAATTTTGTAAACATTGGCAGCCCTACTATTCCGGCTGTAAGATAAGTTAAAATCGTAGCAAAACTAAGTCGAGGGCTATAAGTAAAAGCAATAATACTAACCACCACAGTTTGCATAGATACTGGTACTGGCTGGGTAGGAATAATAATCTGAGCTCCAGCAAAGAGAGCTATTACCCCCATCATCACTTTAATAACAACTACGGCATGCTTATTAGCTATAAAATTTGCTAGAGTTTTCTTATTCGTAACTGTCATAAATTTCCTCTTCGTTAAATTTATTATTAGGAATATGTAAATTGAGCAATTTCAATTTACGATGTAAAGCCGAACGTTCCATACCTACAAAGGATGAGGTCTTAGAAATATTATTATTAAACCTATACATTTGAACGGCTAAATATTGCCTTTCAAAAATCTCTCTTGCCTCTCGAAGTGGCATGGTCATCATATCAACATTATCTTCCTGCTTTGCAGAACTAGCACTATTAACTAGAATTTCTGGTGGTATCATAGATGGTTTTATTACTTCATTATTATTTGAAGATAGTGGATTCATAATTAAAGTCCATTCTATCACATTGCGTAATTGCCTTATATTACTTGGCCAATTATAAACTTGCAGAGCTGCAATAGTTTCATCAGAAAATTCACGTGCTTTTAAACCAGAAAACTTAGCAAGTTGTTTAACAAAATATTTGACTAATACAGACATGTCATCTTTTCTATCATATAAAGATGGTACTTTTAAGGAAATAACATTGAGGCGATGATATAAATCTTCCAATAGTTCACCTTTACTTATTTCTTCTTGTATAACCTTAGAAGTTGCAGCAATAATCCTTATATCTAATTTTATTGCTTTGCTGCCCCCCTTATGAAACATTTGATCTTGCACAAATTTAAGCAATTTTACTTGTACCGAAACTGGCAAACCACTAATTTCATCTATGTATAAAGTACCATTATTTACTATTTCTAATATCGAAGGACGTATAACGCCTTGGTTCTCTATCCCTTCAAATAATTCTTGATGGACTCGGTCAGGATTCATGCATACTGGACTAAAGATTACGAAAGGAGCATTAGCCCTTTTTGATTTTTTATGAATTAACCGAGCAGCTAGTTCTTTACCACTACCAATTTTACCTTGAATCAATACTCTACTAGTAGCTAAAGCAGCTTTTTCAATATCAGACTTAAGCTTAGCTGTAATGTGAGAGTTACCTATAAGCTCAGTTTTATCAATAACCTTTGATTTCAGATCAAGATTTTCACGCTTTAACTTAGCTGCTTCACAGGCTCTTTTTAATAAAATCACTAACTTATCATGACTAAATGGCTTTTCTAGATAGTCATATGCACCCATTTTGATAGCATTTACTGCAGTTTCAATAGTACCATGTCCACTAATAACTATCACGGGCATTAGTGGATAGCGTTTTTTTACTATTTCCAAAATCCCAAGTCCATCAAGTTCACTACCCTGGAGCCAAATATCTAGAATAATTGCCGAGGGGGTTCTTTCCTGGAGTATTTTAAAAGTTTGAATACTATTAGCAGCGGTCTTGGTAGTAAATCCTTCCTCTTTTAAAATATCTGAGACTAAATCTCTAATATCTGCTTCATCATCAACAACAAGAACATCTATAGACATTGATTTTTCCTAAAACTAATTATTGAAATTATACGTTAATAGCTTACATAAAAGAAATCAACTAATTTTTATAACATTTTTACCACATAATCAAAATTATACATATTAAGCCCACACCACGGCATGCGAATTCGTGATAAGACTATACTATTTAAGAACTTGTTTTATAAGAGGAACAGTAATAGCTCGTTTATGAACTAATGCAAAATGCGTTATTATCCCTAATAATTTTATCATTTGATCAAATTGCCTCGGCAAATTAATTAATAAATATTCAATTACACAGTCAGATACCTTAAGCGATTGATCAGAAAAATACTTAAAGATTAACTTGGTCATTAATTCATCATCAGGCTGGTTTATTTCTAATCTTACAACAGCATTAATTCTTGAGGATAAATCCTGTAACACAAAATTACTAGCTAAACTTCCTGTAGTCATCAACAAATATTTACGATACTCACTTATTAAATTAAAACAATGGAGCACTTTCCTTTCATCCCAAAATTCTATATCTTCCATAATAAAAGCATTATACTGCATTATATCTTCTGCACTAAGTATATCTAAGTCTTTTTTTATAAAAAATGCATTCGACAAATTTTGCCATATTTTACTAAGATAGGTCTTACCAGAGGATGGTGGTCCGTAAATCAAAACTGTAAACTCATACGGTTTACTTCCCCAAGATACAGACCAGTTTTTGATTGAATTGTATGCAACTTGATTAGAAAGTGAATTAATAAAATTATCTAGAGCATATAGATTATTACTAAATAATGGTAATATATATTGCTGGGAGTTTGGCATAATTAATGTTTAAGTTTTATAAAACTTACTGGATTTATAAAAGTCGATAGCGGCTAAAAACAAAACTTTTATTATACTAGCAATTGGCACAGCAAAAAATATACCAATAAAGCCAAATAGGTTACCCAGTGCTAGAACCGCAAATATTATCCAAAGAGGATGTAATCCTATTTTATCACCTATGATTTTCGGTGATAAAATATACCCCTCAACTATTAGACCAATCAGATAGATAATTATTATATAAAATAATTTATTGACCATACCAAAAGTAAAATAACTAACAATCATGGTAAGAGAAAAGGATATAAAAACTCCAACGAATGGTATAATTATTGAGAAACCAGATAATATCCCTAATAATACACCTAGATCTACGCCAAGAATCGATAAAGAGATTCCATAGTAAACTGATAATAACAAACAAACATTTAGTTGCCCTCTTATATAAGCAGATAAGGAACAATTAATTGCTGATAATATTTCTTGAATTTTCTTTTTACCTTTTAAAGGTAGCAAGAGGTCTATATTCTTTGCCATTGTTAGCCACTCCCGTAAAAAATAAAACAATATAAGCGGTATTAATAAAATTAACACAAATAAATTGATTGTTACCTTCGTCACATGCCAAATATTATTAACAAGACCTGTGATAAGCAAAAATATGCCATTAACAAAATTACTAATAGAATCTTTTATCTTATCGGCAATATTTGGATCTATCGAATAAACTTTTGCCGTAATAACCGGTATTAATTCAGTTTGTAAGTAATCTTTATAAGCAGGAATTTTACTAATAAGTAGAGTTGTTTGTTGATATATGATAGGCAACACTACCACAACCACTATAGTAAAAATACTGAAAAACAGCAAAGAAATTACCGAAACTATTATAGTTCTAGATAGTTTATATCGTAATGAGAGATTATCAACTATAGGATGTAATATATATGATATTACCCCAGCTATAAGAAATGGCATCAATACATCAGAGATCAAAGTCAAAGTTACTATAACAGTCCCAATAACAATAACCCAAAAAATAACTTTATCCAAGATTATGCCTTTTCTTTATTCATGTTTTTTTCGATACTTGCACTATAGCAGGTCTAACTAACCTATCTTTTATCTTGTAGCCTGATTGCATAATACCTATAATACTATCTTGATCATATTCATCTGATACTACTTGTGAAATTGCGTGATGTATATTGTAATCAAACTTTTCCCCTAATAATGGCTCTATTGATTCTAAACCGTGCTTTTTTAGTATGCTAGTCAATTCACTTTTAGTCATTTCTACCCCGGTAATAATACTAGCTAGATCACCTTCCGTATTTTGTGGCTTATGCTCCAAAGCTCTAGCAAGATTGTCGTTAACACTTAGCAGATCTTTAGCAAAAGAGAAAATTGCATAGTCTTTTGCATCTTCAATTAATTTTTCTAAACGTTTTCTAGTATTGTCAGATTCGGCTATTGTCCTTAGCAATTTATCCTGTAAAACTTCAATTTGATTTTTCAAACTAGCAATCTCTTGCAAACTATCTTGTAATGTTAGAGAATCGGAAGGTTGGTTTTCTACTGCATTTAGCAGTTGAGCGTCAGTGTCAATTTCCTGATTATTACTATTATTATCTTGTTGTTTTTCCATATTTACAGCCTTTTTTCTTGCAAAAATCTATTTTCTTAAAATATAGTGTAAATCTTTGTATTTTCAAGTCAATTTTAATTTAAGTAATAATCCATGAGAGCTTTTAATAGAAAGAATAATCAATTACGCAATATTTCAATTGAACCTTCAGTTCTGCTTAACTCTGATGGTTCGTGTCTTGTTAAGTTCGGCAATACCCATGTAATATGTAGTGCAACATATGAAACAAATGTTCCGCCATTCCTACGAGGGCAAAATCAAGGTTGGATAACTGCTGAGTATGGTATGTTACCTCGCTCAACCCACCAACGTATGAAGCGTGAATCAACGCAAGGAAAACAGTCTGGTAGGACACAAGAGATTCAAAGACTAATTGGCAGATCGATGCGTACGGCAATTGATCTAAAAGCCTTGGGAGAAAAGCAAATTATCATTGATTGTGATGTAATTAATGCCGATGGTGGAACTAGAACAGCGGCAATTACTGGTAGCTATATTGCACTTCATTTAGCGATTAGATCATTAATTGCTAGAAAAATACTTAAAACTAATCCTTTAATTAGCCAAGTAGCCGCTATTTCATGCGGTATATATAAAGGACAGCCCATAGTTGATCTGGATTATTTAGAGGATAGCAACGCGGAAGTAGATGCCAATTTTGTTTTCTCAGGCAATGGAAATATAATAGAAATTCAAAGCACAGCAGAAAAAACCCCCTTTTCCAAAGAGCAATTTTATGATATGCTAAAATTGGCGAGTTTTGCTTCCTCTGATCTATTCAAGCTACAAAACCAAATATTATTAAATAGCACAATTTAATATTGTTACATGGAATATTTATGACTATAAAAGAATTTTTTACTAGATATTCAGAATTAAATGTTGAAGATTGAAAAAATCTTTTAGTTGATCGTGTTAAGGGTCTTAACATAAATCCAGCAGACAGTAAAGAAAAACTTATACATAAATATAATCAAAACACCTGAAAAATCTATAGATCCAAAGGGTAGCCTTGAAAAAGCTGGTGTAATAATAGATATAATGGAAAAAGTTGTATTGCAGCATGCGGGTGATTTTCTAAAAGGAGCTCATGTAATGGTTGAGGACAATGGAGATATGTATGATACCTTAAAAGATTTAGGATTAGTTAAAGAACGAATCTCTTCACATCATAGAGGTAATAAAGCTGAGCCAGATGCATCAGTGCAAGCTGGAGAAATATTTAGGGAATTTTTAGTTGGAAAAACGAAAGACGGGAAAACATGGTTTCAGCTAGAAGCTCATTCTATAGGAGGGCTTAGCAATTTTATAAAACATATGATAGATTATGTGACTTATGTATTAACCGGCAAGAATGTTGGGCAATATGACCTTTCAGAACATGTGGACAGCAAACCTATTACACTTAAGACTAAAGAAGTTAAGGAAAAAACACAAAAGAAAACTCCTACTACAACTGCCAAATTTGTACAAAGAATAGGAGATGAAAAGAGAAAAACACAACTTATTGAACGTTAATATCATCGCTCGTAGTTAATATACTCGGTGAACTTCAAGAATTGGCGTTGTCGTGTCTAAAGATCTCCGCTGCTCACGTACTAATGTACGCTCCGCTGCTCGACTTTGACACTCCTAGCTCTTCTTGAAGTTGACCTTCGTCTACCAACTCTTCATTTACGAGCAGTATACTTACTACATATTAACTATTGGCTGCGCAAATTTCCCTGTAAATATACATTTTAGCCTTGCTTAGCTTTAAATCTTTTGATTTTCTTGTTTATTACAAGGATTTTACCTTTTCTTTTTACAACCTGACAATCTTTATCTCTTTTCTTTAAAGATTTTAATGAACTTACAACTTTCATATAAAACTATCCTTGGTATTACTTGCAAAAACCTAGAAAGTGATAAATCAACCTTCACACTTTCACTAGCTTAAGTTTAAAAAAGTAATAATAATATTTTTTATCAATTCAGTCAACCTAAAAACTTCTTTAGAGTAATTTAAAAGTCGGGATGTACTGCGATGTAGAGAAATCTAGCTTGTATAAAAAAATTATTACGGTATTCTAACTTTTTTCCAATATTAATTTTATGTTAACTCCTTTAAAATTATTCGTTATTTGGTTATTTGGACTAACTAGCGGGTTTACCTTAATGATTACAGGTAATACTTTAAACTACTGGTTGGCCAAGGAAAATATTGACTTACAATCTATTGGTATGTTTGCTTTTATCATAATGCCCTATTCTATTAACTTTTTATGGACTCCTATTTTTGACACTATACATTTAGGTCAATTAAGCAAACTGCTTGGTCATAGATTATCTTGGATTTGTCTAATCCAGATTTTGTTGGCATTTACTATTTTTCTTTTAAGTACCATGAATCCTCACCACAGTCTAATATTGTTTGCACTAGTAGGCTTGATAATATCATTTTTAAGTTCAGCTAAAGATAGTATCCTAGGGGCTTTCAGAACCGAAATTATTGCAAAAGAATCTCAAGGAGCAGCTTCTGGAATTTATATTTTTGGCTACCGTATTGGTATGCTAATTTCAAGTTCTGGAGCTATCTATCTGTCAAGCTATTTAGGATGGAATAATATATATAAAATTTTTGCCATTTCTGTACTTGTTTGTTCTGCTATTTTGGTTACAAGTATCTTGCGGTTAGAACACGACTTAGCCTCAAAAACTTATCTAGATCATAAAATAAATATTTCAAACTTTGTACAAAATATCTTAAAACCTGTAGGGTCTTTTTCCTTAGTCTTTTTAATAGCAGTTTTCCTTATTTTATATAGATTACCAGATGATTTTATTACTATGATGATGAATCCCTTCTTAAGACATCTTGGTTATAACGAATTTGAAATAGCCAGTGCAGGAAAATTTTTTGGTATAATATCTACAATAATTGGCGGACTAATAGCCAGCTTAGTGATGAAAAAAAAGAATATCTTAGATAGTTTGCTGATATTTGGCGTAATTCATGCAATCGCACATACCTTACTTATTGTGCATGAGATTTATGGCAAAAATCTACCATTATTCTTTATTACTACAGTCTGTGAAGGTATAACTTGCGGGATGGCTATGACAGCTTACATTGCTTTTATAGCTTCAATATGCACAGGCAAATTTCGTGCCACTCAGTATTCATTTTTTTCTTCTATGATGGGATTTTCAAGATCGATTTTTCCAGCTCTTTCAGGATATATTGTTGTACAATTTGGATGGAAAAGCTTTTTTACATTTATTATTATAATCACAATTCCTTCTCTACTTCTGCTACTAAAAATCAGCTCACTATTAAAAGCAAAAATGAAATATTAAATGTAACCATGAGTTCTATTACGTTGTTGGTGTCGGGATAATGTCTTTTGTTTTGTTGATACTACTGTGTTTGTTTCAGGTGGAGTGTTGTTCACATGATGTTTTAAGCTACTCTGAATCTGCGTTAATTCACCTATAGAGTCGCTTGCCTCAAGGGGAATAATAGCTTGTGACATATTGATATTACATTCTTTATTTTTTGCTACTTCTTGTACCATTGCTTCATATTGCCCTTTGGTTACAGGGATAGTGTAGATATTATTCCCTCTTTGTATATATCCTATAGCATCTTTATCATCCCCAGCAAACTTTAGTGATAATGGGTTGGTTATTTCTACTAGTTTTCCTTGCTCGTTATAGTGAGCAGTACAATAAAGTGCCTTCGAGCTTGCAATATTTTCACCTTTCTCGTTTTGTACCGGGAATGAAAGATGGACAGCTGTACTAGATGGCTTGATTGTTAATGGTAGATTAATATTTCGATAATTACTAATCTCTCTCTCTGTTACGCCATCTTCTAACATTACTTTCTTAGAGGTCTTTATATTAGTTTCTATTAATTTAAATAATTCTTCATCTTTGACTTTAATAGCCCTTGATCTAGTAGAGCTTGTGTTTGTTACTGTTTCTTGTTCGTTCCAAGTTAAAGGTTTAAAATGATTAGCCTGAAGGACTTTAGCATAACTTTGTACTTCATCATTCATGTCTTGTGCTATATTTGCTTTTACACTGGGGGCAGCCCAAGCCTTTTGTATTAATCCGTTGTTATTTTCTACAAACTCTTTAAATTCCTGAGAATTAGTAGCAAGACCTGCAATTGCAACTCCTTTATCCGTCTGAATATTTGCTTCAGCAAGGACGTGTTGTAATAGTGCTTGTTGTTTGGCAATAATTTCTTGTCTAAAGGCTAATGTTATAGAATCCACTTTGGAGGTTGAGGATTGAACATTAGTAGTTGTTGTTTCGTGAGTCAGCATAACGTCTAGTGCTTTTCTAGATATTTGCATAGATGGTTCGAGATCGCTTGTTTTTTTGGTCAGTAGCTGTTTTTCTTCTTGTAATATTTTTACTATTTCTTTAATTAATAATACTTCTCGGGCTTTATAGCCTATAATATACTTTATTTTAGTTTCTTTTCTTAATTTTAATTTTTTGGTTTGGTTGATTATATTGTTAAAATAATCGGGATGTTCTTGGACTAATTCTCGTAATTTTGGTGTGTTAATTTTTCCTTTTGTTACTAAAAGGCCCAATTTAATTTGCAACCCATATTCTTTTAATGATTGTTGTCTCTTGTGCATAGTCTCTTTAAGAGCATCTTTCACATCAGCAATCTTTATGTTTTCTGGGGCTATGTCCTTAAATTTCTGACACATTGCCATTTTCGCCCAATTTGCTAGTGCTTTGTCACTATAATATTTCGATAATTCTGCAAAACTGTCATCGATAGTCTTATTTAAATCGACTTGGGCAGTATCAAGTAAACCTTTTACAAATGAATCATTATGACTTAATTTACTTGGGAATTCCCTAAAATGGTTAGTTGGGCCTAGTAATGGTAGATGTCTAGACCAAGAATATGGATGGATGTTATCCTCTAATTGGTCAAGACTTCCAGCAAAATCTATACGAACTAGTTTGGGAAGAATGGTAGAATCTTCGGGGTCTCTTATAACTCCTATGTTACCTGTATGAATATCAAAGTCACCTATTAATAAACTAGTTGGAGCTATTTTATCAAAAGAACTATAATGAAGTTCTTCAAAAGCTTTGCTTAAAGTATTAGATAATAATTCTCTTGTTCCCATGAAAATCGGTCTTCCCCCATCTTTTCGAAGCCAACCACTTGGTTTAGTTTTTGTAGACATGTGTTTATCCATATCTACATACATATCACCACTATAATTC
This sequence comes from Candidatus Tisiphia endosymbiont of Neophilaenus lineatus, assembly GCF_964264975.1. Lineage (NCBI taxonomy): Bacteria > Pseudomonadati > Pseudomonadota > Alphaproteobacteria > Rickettsiales > Rickettsiaceae > Candidatus Tisiphia > Candidatus Tisiphia endosymbiont of Neophilaenus lineatus. The sequence continues at coordinate 887,330 of NZ_OZ183649.1, forward strand.
TTAAAAAATTCAGACCGTACATATACCTCAGAGCCATCACTTTGAAGTCCTCCTTGCTGATGTACTTTTTCGCTAAGATGATCAGGTACAGTGAGAGAAACTTTAGCTCCATGATTTGGATTTGTTGCTTGAAAAATTTGCGAACCCAAAAACTCTGATATATTTTTTCGAGAATCCCCTTCGCTTTTAATCATGGATAGAAGGTCATCAGAACTTTTGTATATTCCTCCTAATTCTCCACCATCATTAGCTCCAAGTGATTTCTTTGCCAAATAATTCCAACCGATAAATTTTGATATCAATGGTGTTGTCATATTATCCTCTTGGACTTTTTTGCTTCAGTTCAATATCGAACTAATGGTTATATTGATTATACACTCAAATAATTTCAAGAAAATTTAAGAAATCTCGTAATTCTTGTCGAGCAGCTACGTGAGATATACTAAGTGTTTTTCCATGATTAGCTGTTGTTAAGTCGAGTAATGTTAATCCTTGTAAAAATAATTCCCGAAAAATTACTCTTTCACTAAAGCCTGGGGCAATTTTAAAGCTAATTCTTTTTGCTAATTGTTCAAGAGAAGTAGCAACATTCCTTTTGTTTACTGCATCCAAGTTGCTTAATCTATTACGCATTACAATCCAATTAATTGTTTCGCCATTACGGTTAGCCTTCTGCATTTTTTGTTCCCAAACCATTTGGCTATAGATTGACGGAGTAATAATTGACAAATTGTTAGCATTAACTTTACCTAGTACATCAAAATCAAGGAAACTGTCATTAATTGGCGTAATTATAGTATCAGCATAAGAGTGAGCTAATCTTGATAAAAAAGAGTAGCTTCCTGGTGTATCGATTACTACATAATCTGCTTTTTTTGCCTGTTCAAATATTTGTGCAAACCTAGTTTTTTCGTCCTCTTCTTTAAGGTTAATGACTTGTTCTTGGCTTTCAGTTAAATGAACATGCTGAGGAACGGCAACCGTTTTATCCGGATTTTTTAGATTATAATCAGCCCTATTCTTTAAATAATTTGTTAAAGAACCCTGACGTGAATCAGTATCAATACTAGCTACCGTATGACCATTATAAAGTAAGGCAGTAATAAGATGCATGGAGCAGGTAGTTTTACCTGCTCCACCTTTTTCATTACCAACTACAAAAATATGATTTGTTTGATTTACTTGATTATTTTTCATAGTGATCTTGGATAAATTGGTTAAGAAGCCTTACACCATAACCTACTGCTCCTTTGGGACCAAGAGGATTACCTGTTTTATTATAGGCAACACCAGCAATATCAAGATGAGCCCAAACCATACTTTCCTTAATAAAATTTCCTATAAATTGAGCTGCCGTACAACTACCAGCCGCTCCAGGGACATTACCAATATTGGCAAGATCAGCAATGTCAGACTTTATCATCTCATCAAAATCTTTATGCAGAGGCATACGCCATAATTTTTCATTAACTTTATTACCAACCTCTATTAGCTTATTAGCTAATTCATCATTATTAGCGAAGCATCCAGCATAAGTTTTGCCAAGAGCAACAACGATAGCTCCAGTAAGGGTAGCAAGATCGATGACACATTGAGGTTTAAATTTTTCTTGAGTATACCAAATTGCATCAGCCAGGACTAACCTACCTTCTGCATCAGTGTTATCCACCACTACTGTTTGTTTTGACATAGTGGTTACTATATCTCCTGGTCTTTGAGCGTTACCTGATGGCATATTCTCTACAAGCCCTACTATCCCAACCACGTTAACTTGGGCGTTACGGCTAGCCAAAGCCATGATTGCTCCAACTACTGCTGCTGAACCAGCCATATCATATTTCATGTCTCCCATATTTGCTGCTGGTTTAAGTGAAATACCACCACTATCAAAAGTAACTCCTTTCCCGACAAAAGCCACGGGGGGCGTATCATCATCCAAACCATTATACTGCATTATTACCAGTTTAGATTCATTCTGTGAACCTTGTCCAACACCAAGCAAAGCCCCCATACCAAGGTTTTTCATTTCTCTTTCGCCGATAACGGTAATTTCAACTCCTAACGGTTCAAGATTCTCTAATATCTTTTCCGAGTAAGATGAAGGAGTTTTGATATTGGCTGGTTCATTAATTATATCTCTAGCAAAAAATACCGCTTTGGCTAATAATCTCTTATCATTAAATAATTCTTCTGCCTTAAAGTTGTTGTTTGTAGAAATTTCAAGAGATTCTACGACGAATTTTTCTATTTTGCTTTGTTTAGTTTTGTATTTATCAAATTTATATGAAGCAAGCAAACAGCCGCTAGCTATAAGCATCGCCACAACAGCTGGCTCATATTGTCCAATATTATGAGAGATTTTTATACCAATAGTTCTAATTTTACAGCAAGTACTACTGGATAAAATTTTTCCTCCGATCTCCTCAATACAAGAAGTCTTTAGTTTTGTTTCATCACCAATACCCACTATAATTAAATATCTTATCTCTCCATCCTTACTGATAGAATTAACAATTTTAATTTGTCCAAATTTTCCAGCAAATACTAATTTATTCTGAATAGTTTTAGAAATTAAACCATGATGTTGTTGGTCAAGTAGCAATAACTCATTTTCTAATTTCAGTTGTTCGTTAATGAAAACTACAGTTGCTTGATTATTTGATAATTCTTTACTTATAAAGTTAATGTTATTGAGCATAAATTCCTATTTTTGAGAGGTTAATTTTATATATTCTTTTTGTAAGCGTAATAATCTGAATAATGGAAGTATATAAAAACCCACGGATTAATAAAGTAATTCTTGAAGTCTTTTAAATATTATATTCCAAAATTATTCCCCACTAAGTAGAAAAGTGATTAATTTCAATGATTTTTTTGTGTTAGAGTACATAGAATAAATATTACCAAGTGTGCAAGTTTAGGTAGGTATAATACCAATTGTAATAATTAACACGGTGTATTTATCCAATCTCTATACATAATTGATTTTACTAAATCTACATTATGAGCAAGTTGATTCCAAGCGTAACAAGCCATAGTAACGATATCTTCATATACACCATAACATTGGTTAGACAAGAAATGATTTTTAATCCATTCCCAAACTTGTTCCATTGCATTAAGTTCCGGTGCATAGGGCGGAAGCGGTATCAAAGTGATATTGCTTGGCACAGTTAGTTTTTTGGCTGTGTGCCAACCTGCATTATCCGTTAGTAAAGCTATATGTCGGTTGCCTTGAATACTGCGAGAAAGCTCTTCTAAGAATTTATTCATTGCCTGTGTGTTTGCATATGGTAAAATTAATGCACAAGCTTCTCCTGTCTCATGGCAAGCAGCTCCGTAAATATATGTTGAAATAAATTGCTGTTGCCGAACTTTACGGGGTCTAGTGCCACGCTTAGCCCATATACGAGTTAAGATACCTTGTTGCCCAACTCTAGTTTCATCCTGAGACCATATATCAACTTTACATCTATCGATATTTTTTGGTAATAATTTTGTTAACATGTCTGGAAAGTTTTTTTATATCTATTTTGAGTCTCTTGATTTGATTTTGGATGCATTGAACGAGAAGTAATCCAGCTAAAACCAAGGCGGTGCATAGTATTGTAGACTGTTTTTAAAGCACATTTAGCACCATATTCCTCAAGTAACATGATATGTAGCTCTTTTCCAGTTATATACCCACCAGTTTTACTTTTACTGAGCGTATTGATTTTATCAAAAAGAGCAGATTCTTGTATAGTGTTAATCTTCCTAGGGGCACCGCTTCTTTGTGATTCAAATAATCCTTCAAAACCATGATTCCTAAATCTTCTGAGCGATGATTGCACAGTTTTCCAGTGTGACTTCACTATTTCAGATATGGCTTTAAAAGATTTGCCTAATTGAAGGTGATACATCGCCAATAAACGTATACGATTTCGACCATGCGGCTCATGTTTCATCATTTTTATAAAATCATGACCTTCAAAACCTTGCGGTAATATTAACCTAGCTATTTGAGTACCTATTTATCAGTTAAAAACCCATTTTATAACACCGTGTTCATTATTGCAATTAGTATTAAAGGAAATTTCACGAGACCTAGGGGAAGCTTTATCTAACCCTGAAGAGCTTGAAAACTATCTAACAGCAGTGCTAATAGCCACCTAACAATTAATGATTCTCGCACAAACGACAATCCCTCTATTGATGTAGCAGCTGGCTATAATGCCTCTAGCTGTGCTTTAACGGGTGAAAATCCAACCATTAACGAGGACTGCAATTAAGTAAACATGTCCTAAATTTCACTGAATTCAGGATAGGAATTAGTTAATTCTTATCCCGAATAGAGGTAGGTTACATTAATGGGCTTGGTAAATTAGATAGATAATTCCCCTTCCAAAGCTCCTGATAAAGAGCAGGATCAATGTTTCCACCTGATATAAGTACTAAAACTCTCTTAGGTTTTGATTGTCTCTTTAACCAATCAACTACTCCAACCATATTTAAAGCACATGATGGTTCACAAGCAATTTTTAGTAAATGCGTTAACCAAGCGGTCCAGTAATATATAGAATATTCATCAGCAAGAAAGAAATCATCAAGTTTATTTAGATAATTAAATGTACGTGGTGAAACTGCTAAAGTACGTAAACCATCGGCTACAGTATTTGGTGAATCAGTAAATCTATATATTGAACCTTGTTTAATAGATAAAAAAGCATCATTCGCATTAACCGGCTCTGAACCTATAAGCAAGCTGGATGGAGACAGTAATTTTTTTGCTAAATATGATCCAGAAAGTAATCCACCTCCTCCACAAGAAGCAAAAATAGCATCTGGGCTAAACTCTAGCTGTTGCAAGGCTTCATAACACATAGTACCAGCCCCAGCTATACTCGAATCGCTATCAGAAGGATGCAAATAGTAGAAACCATTTTCTATATCACCTTTTGCCCTATCTTCTGCCACTTGCCTAGTATCGGTCAGTATAACCTCTGCTCCGTAATATCTTGCTGCTTGTTGCTTAATTGGAGAAGTATCTTTGGGCAAATAAATTCTTGCATTTAGATTAAGAATTTTTGCTACCCAAGCAAGACCAATTCCATGATTACCTGTACTATATGCAACAATTTTATCTAGTAAACGATTTCGTTCTTGTAACTCTAATAAATGGTTTAATACCCCTCTAACCTTGAATGCTCCAGTTTTTTGCAACGATTCTATTTTAAAGAAAATTTTATGTCCCAGCATTTCATTTAAAGTTTCAGACTGGACTATTGGAGTCAAATGAAGATATTGTTTTACCCTAATACTTGCTATTGATATTATATTTGGAGATTGAGGTGATAAATGCATATACAAAATAAATGTAGCTTGAAATCCCAGCACGGCAACATTATATAGTTAATAATCCCTTTAGTATATAAATTTTTCAAGGTTTTAGTATGACAAATAAAGAAAAATTACCCCTACTCGCATTAAAAGACATGGTGATATTTCCCGGCATAGTTGCTCCCATATTTGTCGGTAGGACAAAGTCTCTAAAAGCCTTACTGAATACTAAATCTACAGATACTAATAGATATATATTATTGGTGTTACAAAAACAACAAGATCAAGACACTCCAGATATTCAAGATCTTCATTCTACAGGAGTAATTGCTAAAATTATACAAACAGTAAGATTACAAAATAATGCAAAAATTCTTGTTGAAGCAATGCAGAAGGTTAAACTTCATAACATAACTAATAAAGAAATGTTTGAAGCTGAATATAGCATACTACAAGATGAAGAGGTAATTGATATAGAAGCTTTAAAAGTTTCTACGTCAATTGTCATTGAGTTATTTATGAAATATACCAAGAATCATAAAAAAATTAATCCAGAAATAATAGAGACAATCGCTGATGAAATAACCAAAGATCCGACAAATTTTAGTTATATTACTAATGTGCTAGCCTCTTATCTGACTGCACCATTACTAATAAAACAAACCTTATTAGAAGAAACAAAACCTCAAAAACGAATTAAAACTATAATAGATACATTAACATCTAGTATGGCTCAAATGGAAGCAGAACAAGCTTTACAACTACGAGTAAAAAAACAAATTGAAAAAACTCAGCGTGATTATTACTTGCACGAACAAATGAAAGCTATACAAAAAGAACTCGAGCAGGATAAATCTGACTTTTCTGATATAGAAAAAAAGATTAAGACCTTAAAACTTTCAAAAGAAGCAAAAGAAAAAGCCGAATCAGAACTGAAAAAGCTAAAGCTTATGAATCAAATGTCAGGTGAATCCTCAGTTGTTCGTAACTATCTTGATACAATATTAGCTATGCCATGGGGAAAATTTGATAATAGTAAAACTGATATAAATAAAACTAGAGAAATTTTGGATCGGGATCATTTTAGTCTTGAGAAAGTCAAGGATCGCATCATTGAATATTTAGCAGTATTACAACGCTCTAAAAAAATTAAAGGACCTATACTATGCTTAATTGGTCCTCCAGGAGTGGGGAAAACATCACTGGTCAAGTCAATTGCTGAAGCAATGGGTAGGAAATATACTAAATTTGCTCTTGGCGGCATTAGAGATGAATCGGAAATTAGAGGTCATAGAAAAACATATCTTGGTTCTATGCCAGGAAAAATCATAAACTTAATTAAAAAAGTTAAAACTAATAACCCTGTTATGTTATTAGATGAAATTGATAAAATGGGTTCTGATTTCCGAGGCGATCCAGCATCTGCTTTACTTGAAGTTTTGGATTCTGAACAAAACAGCCATTTCGTTGATCATTATTTAGAAGTAGAATATGATTTATCAGAAGTAATGTTTATTGCAACAGCCAATTCTTATAATTTGCCAAGAGCTTTACTAGATCGTATGGAGATCATTAATGTTTCTGGTTATATTGAAGAAGAAAAATCACAAATTGCTAAAAACTATTTAATACCAAAGCAATTGAAACTACATCAAATGAAGAAAAATGAGCTAATTATTGATGATGGAGCAATCTTAGAGTTAATCAGATATTATACCAAAGAATCAGGGGTAAGATCGCTTGAAAGAGAAATTAGCTCTGTTACAAGAAAAGTATTGCAAAGGATTCTGAGTAACAAAGAAGTAAAAAGCATATCAATATCATCTGAAAATCTTGAAGAATATTTAGGTGCTAGAAAACATAATTTTGGTTTAGCTGAGAAAGAAGACCAAATAGGCAGTACTACGGGGCTTGCTTATACAGAAGTTGGCGGAGAACTATTAACCATTGAAGCATTGTCATTCCCTGGAAAGGGAGATATTAAAACTACAGGTAAGCTTGGGGATGTAATGAAAGAATCCGCTCAAGCAGCTTATAGTTGTTTCCGCTCTAGAGCTAATAATTTTGGACTGAAGTACGAAGATTACAAAGACCTTGATATCCATTTACATGTACCGGCTGGTGCAATTCCAAAAGATGGACCATCTGCTGGATGTGCAATATTTACCACTATTGTTTCACTTATGACCAAAATACCAGTCAAAAGAACTGTGGCAATGACTGGAGAAATTACCCTAAGGGGTACAGTGTTACCAATTGGAGGACTAAAAGAAAAATTATTGGCTGCTAGCCGAGGTGGTATACAAACAGTATTAATACCTGAAGAGAATATCAAGGACTTAAAAGATATTCCACCGAATATAAAGAATAGCTTGGAAATTTTATCAGTGTCAAATATAGATCAAGTACTAAAATTAGCTTTAGTGAATAATAATTTTACAGTTGCTAGGTTCTGTTGACAAAGATTTTAACGTAACCATATTATACTAATTGCAATAATTAACACGGTGTTATAAAATGGGTTTTTAACTGATAAATAGGTACTCAAATGGCTAGGTTAATATTACCACAAGGTTTTCATGGTCATGATTTTATAAAAATGATGAAACATGAGCCGCATGGTCGAAATCGTATACGTTTATTGGCGATGTATCACCTTCAATTAGGCAAATCTTTTAAAGCCATATCTGAAATAGTGAAGTCACACTGGAAAACCGTGCAATCATCGCTCAGAAGATTTAGGAATCATGGTTTTGAAGGATTATTTGAATCACAAAGAAGCGGTGCCCCTAGGAAGATTAACAGTATACAAGAGTCTGCTATTTTTGATAAAATCAATACGCTCAGTGAAAGTAAAACTGGTGGGTATATAACTGGAAAGGAGCTACATATCATGTTAGTTGAGGAATATGGTGCTAAATGTGCTTTAAAAACAGTCTACAATACTATGCACCGCCTTGGTTTTAGCTGGATTACTTCTCGTTCAATGCATCCAAAATCAAATCAAGAGACTCAAAATAGATATAAAAAAACTTTCCAGACATGTTAACAAAATTATTAGCAAAAAATATCGATAGATGTAAAGTTGATATATGGTCTCAGGATGAAACTAGAGTTGGGCAACAAGGTAGCTTAACTCGTATATGGGCTAAGCGTGGCACTAGACCCCGTAAAGTTCGGCAACAGCAATTTATTTCAACATATATTTACGGAGCTGCTTGCCATGAGACAGGAGAAGCTTGTGCATTAATTTTACCATATGCAAACACACAGGCAATGAATAAATTCTTAGAAGAGCTTTCTCGCAGTATTCAAGGCAACCGACATATAGCTTTACTAACGGATAATGCAGGTTGGCACACAGCCAAAAAACTAACTGTGCCAAGCAATATCACTTTGATACCGCTTCCGCCCTATGCACCGGAACTTAATGCAATGGAACAAGTTTGGGAATGGATTAAAAATCATTTCTTGTCTAACCAATGTTATGGTGTATATGAAGATATCGTTACTATGGCTTGTTACGCTTGGAATCAACTTGCTCATAATGTAGATTTAGTAAAATCAATTATGTATAGAGATTGGATAAATACACCGTGTTAATTATTGCAATTGGTATTACTTTCACTGAGCGTATTGATTTTATCAAAAATAGCAGACTCTTGTATACTGTTAATCTTCCTAGGGGCACCGCTTCTTTGTGATTCAAATAATCCTTCAAAACCATGATTCCTAAATCTTCTGAGCGATGATTGCACAGTTTTCCAGTGTGACTTCACTATTTCAGATATGGCTTTAAAAGATTTGCCTAATTGAAGGTGATACATCGCCAATAAACGTATACGATTTCGACCATGCGGCTCATGTTTCATCATTTTTATAAAATCATGACCTTCAAAACCTTGCGGTAATATTAACCTAGCTATTTGAGTACCTATTTATCAGTTAAAAACCCATTTTATAACACCGTGTTAATTATTGCAATTAGTATAAGATGCAGGAATATTTAGGCATTACTCCACAGAACGATAAAGACGGATGCTTACAAGATATACATTGGCCAATGGGCAGTTTTGGTTATTTTCCATCCTATACTAATGGAGCAATTATTACTTCAATGGTCATGAAAAAAGCACAGGAAGTTAATCACAATATAAAAAAGGAAATAACAAGAGAAGAATTCAATGGTGTAAACCAATTCTTAGATAATAATATTAGAAGCTATGGCTCATTAAAAAATACCAGTGAATTAATTAAAGAGGCTACGGGTGAAGATCGCATTCAATCGGAAATATTTTTAAAATATCTCCAACAAAAATATTTATAACTTATTTAACCTCAAGTATCTGTAACAAGTTAATATTAGGCTCAGTATTATCGCCACCCCTGCTTTCGCAGGGGTCTAAAAAAATAGCCAAGAAGACTAATTTTTAGACCCCGAATCCGTCATTCGCACCGAAGGCTCTCACTGGTCTAGGATGACATCACCGACTTAAACCGGATACCAACACGCCTTCACAGGGATGACGACATTGTAAATAACTACAAATGTAGTACTAAGCTAAAACTTTTACTTGAATAATCATGAGAGTAATATCAAGAAAAACTCTTAGGATCTATATCCACTTTTAAATGACAAAAAGCAGGGATTTTGATTAAACTTAACCATGTTTGTAAAAATTTTTGTAAATTAAATTTCCTATCCACTATGATTAGAATACGGTAACGAAACTTTCCTGCTAATTTAAACATCAATGCACTAGATGGTCCGAGTATTCTAGCTGAACTTTTTGGTGCAATTGCAACTAGAGTTTTGGATATTTCAAGCACTTTATGCTCATTTTTCCCAGACAAAATTATTGATGCCATTTTGGTGAAAGGAGGCATATTCTCTGCTTGCCTTGTTTTAAGTTCATATTGTAAAAACTGATCTCCTCCATTTTTTATATAACTAAATATAGCATTATCTGGATAATAAGTTTGCATTAATACTAGACCTTTTTTATCTTCTCTTCCTGCCCTACCTCCTACTTGGTGAAGTAGTTGATAATTGCGTTCACTTGACCGCAAGTCTCCACTACTAATAGCCCCAAGATCAGCATCAACAACACCTACTAAAGTAAGGTTAGGAAAGTGATAACCTTTAGTAATCATCTGAGTACCAATTAGAATATTAACCTCAGAATGCTCCATTTTATATAGTAATTCGCAGATCTTTTCAGGTTTTTGGGCATAATCTTTGCTAATTACCGCAATTTTACTATCGGGAAAAAGATGCCTAGTTTCTTCTTCAATTCTTTCAATCCCAGGACCACAAACAGTTAAAGAGTCTTCTTCCCGACAATCAGGACAAAAAATATGAATCCTACTTTGATAACCACAATGGTGACATTCAAGTTTTTTGCTAGATTTATGTACCACTAACCAAGCAGAGCAAGAATTACAAGTAAAACGATAACCGCAAAGTTTACATAACATCAAAGGGGCATAACCCCTACGATTCAAAAATAATAACACCTGCTCTTTGCTTGCTAGCTTTTTACCAATTAATGCTATTAACTCCTTAGATAAGTAAGAATTTTTTAATAATTTCTCCTTTTTCATATCAATTATTTGAATTTCTGGCAAAGTTGCCTCCTGGTAACGATTTGACAATTCAATTAATTGATATTTATTGGTACTTACGTTATAAATTGTTTCAATAGACGGAGTAGCCGAGCATAATACTACTTTTATTTTGGATAAGCTGCCCCGCAATACCGCCACATCGCGAGCATTATATAATATACCATCATCTTGCTTATAAGAACTATCATGCTCTTCATCAATAATAATTAATCCAAGATTACTATACGGTAGAAATAGACTACTTCTAGCACCAATTATAACTTTAATTTCATTGTTGAGCAAACCTCTTAAAATCATCTTTTTCTGAGCTTTAGTAATCGCAGAATTCCATATTACTGGCTGAAAGCCAAAGCGTGCTGTAAAACGATTTATAATTTGCTGACTTAAAGCAATTTCTGGTAACATGATCAATATTTGGTTACCTTGCTTCAAATAATCAGCCAATAGATGAAAGTAAATTTCTGTTTTACCTGATCCGGTTACTCCCTTAATAATTGATGGTTTATCCGATTGACTTAATAGAGAAAGTGCTGCTTGTTGCTCTAGTGAAAGAGTTGGCAAAATAAAATCTTTGTTTAATTCTTGATGCTTTATTTTTATAGGTTGCTGGGCAATATCTATCGGCAAAGTCAACTTAGCAACTGAACCAAGTGAAGTCATATAATAATTAGCAGTCCATTTAATTAAATCTAATATTTCCTGATTAAACCTAAATTCAAGTGGCACTTTTTGTTTAATAGATTTGATTTTACTAGTTCCCTCTGAAACTTCAGTATCTAATTGCCAAACTATACCCGTTAATTCTTTATTCCTAAATGGGACAACTACTAAATCTCCTATAGCTAATTTTAATCCATTTGGAATTAAATAATCCAACGGGAAAAGCTTAGCTAATGGCAATAATATTTTTGCAACTTGCATTGAAATTCATTTTCAGGTCATTTGAGTATACTACTATATACTAATTATCAGAAGCACTAATAGATAAACAATAAAAAAATGCAAAAATATTCATCTTTTTCAAAAAAAATATAATAAATTAGGTTCTTATATCTTACAAATGTGTTATAAGTAATTAAAGAGGGTGACTTGAATAGACCTTGACTAAAATAGTCGCTAAGAGAATAAGTACCCTCTTTTTGGTAGTTTACCTTGAACAAATTGCAGAAGGTGGTCTTAAAAAGAGCAGCCTTGCACAATAAGAAGAAGGAGATTATATCATGAATAAAATAATAGGTCTAGACGTAAGTAAAAACTGGCTTGATATATGTGTATATAATACAAGAGATAAACCTAAATATCATCGTTTTGCCAATGATGCAGCTGGTCATGAAGAGATGATTAAATTAGCAAAAGAGCAAGAGATTAAGCTAATAATATGTGAACCTACTGGAGGATACAAAGCTGAGATTTGTCAAAAGCTGGATAATAATAACCAACAAGGTCAATACATATAGTTTTAATTCTTTTAGTAAATCGGTGAATTTGTGTAAAACTGATAGGAAGGATGCATTTAAATTAGCATATTATGCGGATAAGATGCAGCTTTCAGAGAATTATATATATCAAGTTGAATCAGAGACTTTGAAGAGATGTCAACAAAGACGAGAAGATTTAGTATTATACCAATTGCAATAATTAACACGGTGTATTTATCCAATCTCTATACATAATTGATTTTACTAAATCTACATTATGAGCAAGTTGATTCCAAGCGTAACAAGCCATAGTAACGATATCTTCATATACACCATAACATTGGTTAGACAAGAAATGATTTTTAATCCATTCCCAAACTTGTTCCATTGCATTAAGTTCCGGTGCATAGGGCGGAAGCGGTATCAAAGTGATATTTGCTTGGCACAGTTAGTTTTTTGGCTGTGTGCCAACCTGCATTATCCGTTAGTAAAGCTATATGTCGGTTGCCTTGAATACTGCGAGAAAGCTCTTCTAAGAATTTATTCATTGCCTGTGTGTTTGCATATGGTAAAATTAATGCACAAGCTTCTCCTGTCTCATGGCAAGCAGCTCCGTAAATATATGTTGAAATAAATTGCTGTTGCCGAACTTTACGGGGTCTAGTGCCACGCTTAGCCCATATACGAGTTAAGCTACCTTGTTGCCCAACTCTAGTTTCATCCTGAGACCATATATCAACTTTACATCTATCGATATTTTGTGGTAATAATGTTGTTAACATGTCTGGAAAGTTTTCTTATATCTATTTTGAGTCTCTTGATTTGATTTTGGATGCATTGAACGAGAAGTAATCCAGCTAAAACCAAGGCGGTGCATAGTATTGTAGACTGTTTTTAAAGCACATTTAGCACCATATTCCTCAACTAACATGATATGTAGCTCCTTTCCAGTTATATACCCACCAGTTTTACTTTCACTGAGCGTATTGATTTTATCAAAAATAGCAGACTCTTGTATACTGTTAATCTTCCTAGGGGCACCGCTTCTTTGTGATTCAAATAATCCTTCAAAACCATGATTCCTAAATCTTCTGAGCGATGATTGCACAGTTTTCCAGTGTGACTTCACTATTTCAGATATGGCTTTAAAAGATTTGCCTAATTGAAGGTGATACATCGCCAATAAACGTATACGATTTCGACCATGCGGCTCATGTTTCATCATTTTTATAAAATCATGACCTTCAAAACCTTGCGGTAATATTAACCTAGCTATTTGAGTACCTATTTATCAGTTAAAAACCCATTTTATAACACCGTGTTAATTATTGCAATTAGTATAAAAGCTAATTTTAAAGAGACGCAAATTGCAAAATTGCAACCAAAGCAAAAAGTTAAATTACAGTTTGATTCTTTACCAAAAAAGATCATATACGGCAGAATACGTAATATATCACCAGCTACCGGCTCAAAATTTAGTCTAATTCCGACTGATAATGCAACTGGTAATTTTACTAAGATTGTTCAACGAATTCCTGTGCTAATAGATTTTGAGACTCCTAAAGATATTCCTAGTAATTTGATACCAGGAATGTCTGCTATAGTTTCGCTCAGAACTAATTAACCCAAATTCGCAGAATCATTCGAGTATACCTCAATTAATTAATTTTTTGCTCGACGACTAAACCATCTTTGCAAATAAGTTGCTGCAATATCGCTATTCTCTATTAATAATACGTTTTCGGCATTTCTATTATCAGCTGCATTGGTAAAATTAAAGCTACCGGTAATCACCTTACTTTTATCAATGATCATAACTTTGTTGTGAGCAATACCTGGTACTTTATCTATTGAAACATCAATACCAGCCCGTTTTAATTCATGTATTTTAGAATATCTATCGTGTAAGTTACTACGATCCAATAATACCCTTATTTGAACACCGTTTTGCTTAGCTTTAATTAGTTGTTCCACTATATTTTGCGAAGTTAAACCAAATGCTTGAACATAAATACTATCCTTAGCCTTGGATATTTCTTTTGCTATTAATGATCCGCAGCCGGATGGCGGGGTAAAACAAACATTTAAATTATCAGTTTCGGTATGAAAACTGTGCCAAGAAGCTGTTTCTCGTACCTCATTATATCCTATCCCTATAGTAATGCCGAGTAAGAACGATATTATTATGTGTAAATTAAGCTTTTTAGGTAGTTTTTTCATTTTCTTATACTATGCAGAAACCAAGGCCTTAGCCCCCTTTAATTTTTGGAAATCATCACCAGCATGATAAGAAGAACGGGTTAATGGACTGGCGGAAACCATCAAAAACCCTTTAACCCTTGCTACTCTTTCAAAATATTTAAATTCTTCTAGGGGAACATATCTAGCAACTGCTGCATGGTTTTTGGTTGGCTGTAAATATTGTCCTATAGTTAAAAAATCAACTTTAGCTTCCATTAAATCATCCATTACTTGTATAATTTCATCGTTTGTTTCTCCGAGACCAACCATCATACCTGATTTAGTAAAAATCTCAGAGTCTAATTTTTTTACATTATGCAAAAGACTTAATGAATTATAGTATCTCGCTCCTGGTCTGATAGTTTTGTATAGAGAAGGCACTGTCTCTACATTATGATTATAAACGTCAGGTTTTGCTAATACCACTATTTCAGCTGCCCCATCTTTCTTAAGAAAATCTGGGGTTAGAACTTCAATTGTGGTATTAGGAGCAACTAGTCTTATTTCCTTTATACAATTGGCAAAATGCTCAGCCCCACCATCATCTAAGTCATCTCGATCAACTGAAGTAATTACTACATGTTCAAGCCCTAATTTCATCACAGCTTGAGCTAATCTTTGTGGCTCATGCGGATCGAGTAAATCGGTACGACCAGTTTTAACATTACAAAATCTACAAGCACGAGTACAGACAGATCCCAAAATCATAACTGTAGCATGTTTTTTTGCCCAACATTCCCCTATATTAGGGCAAGCAGCTTCTTGACACACTGTATTTAATTTTAAACTCTCAATTAGTTTTCTTGTATCATGATATTGATATGAATTTGGTGCTTTAACCTTTATCCAATCAGGTCTTTTAAGGGGTTGAGCTTCTTCTATCTTGATTATGTTTGACATATAATCCTGCTTTATTTATGGCCTGCTTTTTTATGAATTTTATATTCAAATCATTTTAGTATATCATTAAACAAATTGTTTTATTGGTAGTTTAACTATATCTGTAAGGCTAGTGCTGTTATCACAGTTGTAAGATAATTTGGGTTCAATAGGAATCTTACAGATTAAAGGTATATTATATTCTTTGGCAAAATTTTCTC
The DNA here is from genome assembly GCF_964264975.1 of Candidatus Tisiphia endosymbiont of Neophilaenus lineatus. Lineage (NCBI taxonomy): Bacteria > Pseudomonadati > Pseudomonadota > Alphaproteobacteria > Rickettsiales > Rickettsiaceae > Candidatus Tisiphia > Candidatus Tisiphia endosymbiont of Neophilaenus lineatus. The sequence continues at coordinate 903,036 of NZ_OZ183649.1, forward strand.
CACTATTACCGTTAAATATCTGAATTTTCTTTCCCGAACTTGGTTCAACTAAATAGCTCATATTTTCTATAATACCTAAAATTGGTAGGCTAAATTTTCTGTATAAATCAATCGATCTAACGACATCTATTGCAGCCATTTTTTGTGGAGTAGTTACTATTATTACTCCATCTAGTTGGTAATTTTCTAAAATACTTAAGTGAATATCACCAGTACCAGGAGGCATGTCAATAATTAAATAATCTAACTCCTGCCAATGGGTGAGAGATAATAGTTGATAAATGGTCTTGCTGGCCATTGGACCACGCCAAACAATAGCTGAATTATCCTTAATAAGAAATCCAATAGAAATAATTTCAATGCCCCGCGATTTTAAAGGGGTCACTTTATTATATACTATTTCAGGTACACCACTAATACCAAATATTTGCGGAATTGACGGACCATAAATATCAGCATCCACTATTCCTACCTTGTATCCTTCAAGATTTAATTGCTCCGCTATCAATGCTGTTATAGTAGATTTACCAACTCCCCCTTTACCGGATGCCACCAATATTATCTTCTTTACTCCGTCAATGAAATGCTTAACTTTTGGATTAGTTGATTTTTTAGCTACACCTTTGCTACTAGTTAAAACTATAGTTAGTTTCCCAATATTAGGTATTTCATTTAATTTATTAATAGCTTTAATTTTTATTTCATCGATTTCCTTGGAATCTTTACCAAGAATATCAATGGCAAACCCAATATTTTTATCCTTAATTATAATATTAGATATAATACTGACTAATTTTGTATTGTCACTAAAAGTGATATCTGAAATTTTATTTAGTATTTGTTGTTGGTTTATATCAATCATCGTTTTTAAGTAAAATGAAGCTCTTACCGTTAATAATCTTATTTTTCAACGCACATTAATCCATTTACCGGATCATGATTGCACGCTTTTTAACCCACCCATTTCACCGATTTTAATAATGGACCATATAAATCTTCTTCCATACTAGGTTCTGTTAACAAAAATTATAGTTAGGCAAGAGGAATAAAAAGTTGCCATAGTAAGAAGAAATGGTAGTTTCTAGTTATCAAAAAAAGGAACTACCAATGTGAAGTATTACATAGAAGAACAAGCATGGGAAGTAATTTTATCATTTTTTAATGAAAGAAATGGTATACACAACAAGAATGAAGAAAAAATGAGATATTTTATTGAAGCAATATGGTTTATTGTTAGAACAGGTTGCCAATGGCGTCTTCTAGCTGATGATTATGGTTGTTGGTACAGTATTTATCGCAGATTTAAGAGATGGGTTGACAAAGGTATATGGGAGGATTTAATAGATTATGTTAAAGTAGATGCAGATATAATCAATTATGATTGATGCAACTATTGTGAGAGCACATGCTTGCTCATCTGGATATATCAAAGGTAATCAAGAAGAAGCGGCTTTAGGTAGAAGCAGAGGTGGTTTTAGTACTAAAATGCATGCCCTTGTTGATGCCCTTGGTAATCCATTAAAGTTTATACTAACTGCTGGGCAAAGAAATGATGGCGCTAGGCAAAGCGGGTAAATTACAATTGGTGAACATCCAACCTATGTAAAGTTTAGCCAACAGCATAGAACCAAATTTCACATATATGGAGGTAACGAATTATGTGAAGCTGAGAGGAGGGATGTAGTGGGTTGTAACGTAAGTGAAGGATATAAGCTCCGAAATATGCGATATCGTAGAGGTTGACATGCTTCATTTCATGGAAAACAGGATGTGTAGTTGCGATAAGGCGAGCAATTATTGCTCTACCGGAGTCACAGACCATGACACGCTTACAAGATGGAATTTACCTGAACCTAGGAGATCCATTGTATTCTTACGCAAGTGAGTACTTTAAAACAAGCTGTTAAGAGCAAGAATTACAGGATGATACAATGGAAGTCGGACTGACTCATAGTACTCTGAGCATGGGAAAGCCATGTACATGGGGAAGGGGTCAGCAATATAGCGTTAGTGTAATACCAATTGCAATAATGAACACGGTGTATTTATCCAATCTCTATACATAATTGATTTTACTAAATCTACATTATGAGCAAGTTGATTCCAAGCGTAACAAGCCATAGTAACGATATCTTCATATACACCATAACATTGGTTAGACAAGAAATGATTTTTAATCCATTCCCAAACTTGTTCCATTGCATTAAGTTCCGGTGCATAGGGCGGAAGCGGTATCAAAGTGATATTGCTTGGCACAGTTAGTTTTTTGGCTGTGTGCCAACCTGCATTATCCATTAGTAAAGCTATATGTCGGTTGCCTTGAATACTGCGAGAAAGCTCTTCTAAGAATTTATTCATTGCCTGTGTGTTTGCATATGGTAAAATTAATGCACAAGCTTCTCCTGTCTCATGGCAAGCAGCTCCGTAAATATATGTTGAAATAAATTGCTGTTGCCGAACTTTACGGGGTCTAGTGCCACGCTTAGCCCATATACGAGTTAAGCTACCTTGTTGCCCAACTCTAGTTTCATCCTGAGACCATATATCAACTTTACATCTATCGATATTTTTTGGTAATAATTTTGTTAACATGTCTGGAAAGTTTTTTTATATCTATTTTGAGTCTCTTGATTTGATTTTGGATGCATTGAACGAGAAGTAATCCAGCTAAAACCAAGGCGGTGCATAGTATTGTAGACTGTTTTTAAAGCACATTTAGCACCATATTCCTCAAGTAACATGATATGTAGCTCTTTTCCAGTTATATACCCACCAGTTTTACTTTTACTGAGCGTATTGATTTTATCAAAAAGAGCAGATTCTTGTATAGTGTTAATCTTCCTAGGGGCACCGCTTCTTTGTGATTCAAATAATCCTTCAAAACCATGATTCCTAAATCTTCTGAGCCATGATTGCACGGTTTTCCAGTGTGACTTCACTATTTCAGATATGGCTTTAAAAGATTTGCCTAATTGAAGGTGATACATCGCCAATAAACGTATACGATTTCGACCATGCGGCTCATGTTTCATCATTTTTATAAAATCATGACCATGAAAACCTTGTGGTAATATTAACCTAGCCATTTGAGTACCTTTTATCAGTTAAAAACCCATCTTAGACCACTGCGTTAATTATTGCAATTGGTATGAGTACCTATTTATCAGTTAAAAACCCATTTTATAACACCGTGTTCATTATTGCAATTAGTATTATTAGGGGGAGTAAACTGTAAGACTAAGTTATTAGCTTTGCAAGTAGTGTAGTGGTCGAGAGTCTTGCTCTCGTATAGGAAACGCGTCATATATAATTGTCCTTTATTAATTTTTAAAAGTATATTATACACATAATATCAACTGTTAATTGGGAAATGATAAATTCTTTATTAGACTTTCTGCATCTTCGATGTTATACCAATTGCAATAATTAACGCAGTGGTCTAAGATGGGTTTTTAACTGATAAAAGGTACTCCAATGGCTAGGTTAATATTACCACAAGGTTTTCATGGTCATGATTTTATAAAAATGATGAAACATGAGCCGCATGGTCGAAATCGTATACGTTTATTGGCGATGTATCACCTTCAATTAGGCAAATCTTTTAAAGCCATATCTGAAATAGTGAACTCACACTGGAAAACCGTGCAATCATCGCTCAGAAGATTTAGGAATCATGGTTTTGAAGGATTATTTGAATCACAAAGAAGCGGTGCCCCTAGGAAGATTAACACTATACAAGAATCTGCTCTTTTTGATAAAATCAATACGCTCAGTAAAAGTAAAACTGGTGGGTATATAACTGGAAAGGAGCTACATATCATGTTAGTTGAGGAATATGGTGCTAAATGTGCTTTAAAAACAGTCTACAATACTATGCACCGCCTTGGTTTTAGCTGGATTACTTCTCGTTCAATGCATCCAAAATCAAATCAAGAGACTCAAAATAGATATAAAAAAACTTTCCAGACATGTTAACAAAATTATTAGCAAAAAATATCGATAGATGTAAAGTTGATATATGGTCTCAGGATGAAACTAGAGTTGGGCAACAAGGTAGCTTAACTCGTATATGGGCTAAGCGTGGCACTAGACCCCGTAAAGTTCGGCAACAGCAATTTATTTCAACATATATTTATGGAGCTGCTTGCCATGAGACAGGAGAAGCTTGTGCATTAATTTTACCATATGCAAACACACAGGCAATGAATAAATTCTTAGAAGAGCTTTCTCGCAGTATTCAAGGCAACCGACATATAGCTTTACTAACGGATAATGCAGGTTGGCACACAGCCAAAAAACTAACTGTGCCAAGCAATATCACTTTGATACCGCTTCCGCCCTATGCACCGGAACTTAATGCAATGGAACAAGTTTGGGAATGGATTAAAAATCATTTCTTGTCTAACCAATGTTATGGTGTATATGAAGATATCGTTACTATGGCTTGTTACGCTTGGAATCAACTTGCTCATAATGTAGATTTAGTAAAATCAATTATGTATAGAGATTGGATAAATACACCGTGTTCATTATTGCAATTGGTATTACCCCACAACTGTTGAAAGTTTACAAATACCTATACCACAGCGTCATTGCGAGCGTAAGCGAAGCAATTATAATTTCACCGAATTTGAGTATATAAGAATTGACAAATTCTTATCCTAAATTCGCGTGTCTTGAAAATATATTAGACTTACCTAAATAACTTATCTATATTAGATGTATATAAGCTATATTAAACTCATAAATTAAATAAAGTGGAATCATGTCAGGGGAAGTTGGAAAAAAAGAATTAAACTGTTCTTTTTGTGGTAAAAATCAATATGAAGTAATAAAATTAATTGCTGGACCAACAGTATTTATTTGTAATGAATGTATTGAACTGTGCCGTGATATTATAAAAGAAGAGACTAAAGTAACTCTTAAACAAGTTGCCTCTTTAATTCCAACACCACACAGAATTTTTTCTACTCTTAATGATTACGTAATTGGTCAAGATCAGGCAAAAAAAGTTTTATCAGTTGCGGTATATAATCACTATAAACGATTAGAATATATCGAGTCAGGTAATAATGATGTCGAATTAAATAAATCAAATATCCTAATTATTGGTTCTACTGGCTCTGGTAAAACCCTTTTGGCACAAACCTTAGCAAAGATTCTTGATGTACCTTTCACTATGGCAGATGCCACTTCTTTAACCGAAGCTGGCTATGTTGGTGAAGATGTTGAAAATATCTTGCTAAGATTATTACAAGCAGCAGACTTTAATATAGCCAAAGCCCAACGAGGCATTGTTTATATAGATGAAGTAGATAAAATCGCTAGAAAATCTGAAAACCCTTCCATAACAAGAGATGTATCGGGTGAAGGAGTCCAACAAGCATTACTTAAAATCATGGAAGGAACTATTGCTTCTGTTCCTCCCCAAGGTGGCAGAAAACACCCACAGCAAGATTTTGTTCAAGTAGATACTTCCAATATTTTGTTCATATGCGGTGGAGCTTTCATGGGGATAGATAATATCATTAATGCCCGTACTGCTCAAAGTTCAATTGGTTTTGTAGCAAATGTCCAATCAAAACAAGAAAAAAACCACAGCGAAATACTCAAATCATTAGAAATTGAAGATCTAGTAAAGTTTGGGTTAATTCCAGAATTCATCGGTAGGCTTCCAGTAGTAGCAACTTTAGATGACCTAGACAAAGCATCTTTGGTGGCAATTTTAACTCAACCCAAAAATGCTGTTATCAAGCAATATCATAAATTATTTGAGTTAGACGATGTTGAACTATCAATTGATAATGATGCTTTAGAAGGAATAGCCGAGAAAGCGCTGGCACGAAAAACCGGAGCTAGAGGTCTTAGATCAATAATTGAGACACTGCTACTTGACAGCATGTATAATGTTACCAATCTGGAAAAAATGCATGTACATATTTCAAAAGATGTTATAGATGGCAAAGCTATCCCCTTAGTTACACCAAGAAACTACGGAAAAGCTACTAAAAAGCGTATAGCGGTTTAGGGTAAATTCTATGAATTTATTAATCTATTCTAGATTTATATAATTAATAGTTGATATCCTTTCTATAGATAGTTATAATTTCCTTTATATTTCAAATTAATAGAGGGCTATATATGATAAATAATGATTCAAAGAATAATTAACCGGAATTGTCTACATCCTAAGCATGTAGCAGCTTTAAAAACCGCCCTTATAAATTATTTCAGAAACAACGACTTGCTTTTTAAGCTGCTTAATAATAGGTCGTCCTAAATACCCCTTATCAACAAATAGCCAACCTTGCAATTTTTCATTAACTTTGCTACAGGAAAACGATCATTAACATTTGCAGATGTCATTTTACAAGCCATTAACTCACCTTCATTATTAATTATCAAGTAAAGTTTTAAGCCAAAAAATATCCCATTGAGTTTTTGCCTTTTGTTGCTATGCCCTTAAAGACCTTGTGCCTTTTTTCTCTTTTTATATGATTATATGACAAACATCTAGGTTCTGTTGACAAAAATTATAGTTAGGCAAGAGGAATAAAAAGTTGCCATAGTAAGAAGAAATGGTAGTTTCTAGTTATCAAAAAAAGGAACTACCAATATGAAGTATTATACTAATTGCAATAATTAATACGGTGTTATAAAATGGGTTTTTAACTGATAAATAGGTACTCAAATAGCTAGGTTAATATTACCGCAAGGTTTTGAAGGTCATGATTTTATAAAAATGATGAAACATGAGCCGCATGGTCGAAATCGTATACGTTTATTGGCGATGTATCACCTTCAATTAGGCAAATCTTTTAAAGCCATATCTGATACCAATTGCAATAATTAACACGGTGTATTTATCCAATCTCTATACATAATTGATTTTACTAAATCTACATTATGAGCAAGTTGATTCCAAGCGTAACAAGCCATAGTAACGATATCTTCATATACACCATAACATTGGTTAGACAAGAAATGATTTTTAATCCATTCCCAAACTTGTTCCATTGCATTAAGTTCCGGTGCATAGGGCGGAAGCGGTATCAAAGTGATATTGCTTGGCACAGTTAGTTTTTTGGCTGTGTGCCAACCTGCATTATCCGTTAGTAAAGCTATATGTCGGTTGCCTTGAATACTGCGAGAAAGCTCTTCTAAGAATTTATTCATTGCCTGTGTGTTTGCATATGGTAAAATTAATGCACAAGCTTCTCCTGTCTCATGGCAAGCAGCTCCGTAAATATATGTTGAAATAAATTGCTGTTGCCGAACTTTACGGGGTCTAGTGCCACGCTTAGCCCATATACGAGTTAAGCTACCTTGTTGCCCAACTCTAGTTTCATCCTGAGACCATATATCAACTTTACATCTATCGATATTTTTTGGTAATAATTTTGTTAACATGTCTGGAAAGTTTTTTTATATCTATTTTGAGTCTCTTGATTTGATTTTGGATGCATTGAACGAGAAGTAATCCAGCTAAAACCAAGGCGGTGCATAGTATTGTAGACTGTTTTTAAAGCACATTTAGCACCATATTCCTCAAGTAACATGATATGTAGCTCTTTTCCAGTTATATACCCACCAGTTTTACTTTCACTGAGCGTATTGATTTTATCAAAAATAGCAGACTCTTGTATAGTGTTAATCTTCCTAGGGGCACCGCTTCTTTGTGATTCAAATAATCCTTCAAAACCATGATTCCTAAATCTTCTGAGCGATGATTGCACAGTTTTCCAGTGTGACTTCACTATTTCAGATATGGCTTTAAAAGATTTGCCTAATTGAAGGTGATACATCGCCAATAAACGTATACGATTTCGACCATGCGGCTCATGTTTCATCATTTTTATAAAATCATGACCTTCAAAACCTTGCGGTAATATTAACCTAGCTATTTGAGTACCTATTTATCAGTTAAAAACCCATTTTATAACACCGTGTTCATTATTGCAATTAGTATAAATTCCATCTTGTAGCGTGTCATGGTCTGTAACTCCGGTAGAGCAATAGTTGCTCGCCTTATCGCAACTACACATCCTGTTTTCCATGAAATGAAGCATGTCAACCTCTACGATATCGCATATTTCGGAGCTTATATCCTTCACTTACGTTACAACCCACTACATCCCTCCTCTCAGCTTCACATAATTCGTTACCTCCATATATATGAAATTTGGTTCTACGCTGTTGGCTAAACTTTACGTAGGTTGGATTTTCACCAACTGTAATTTACCCGCTTTGCCTAGCACCATCATTTCTTTGCCCAGCAGTTAGTATAAACTTTAATGGATTACCAAGGGCATCAACAAGGGCATGAATTGTAGTACTAAAACCACCTCTACTGCTACCTAAAGCCTCTTCTTCTTGATTACCTTTGGATATATCCAGATGAGCAAGCATGTGCTCTCACAATAGTTGCATCAATCATAATTGATTCCATATCTGCATCTACTTTAACATAATCCATTAAATCCTCCCATATACCTTTGTCAACCCATCTCTTAAATCTGCGATAAATACTGTACCAACAACCATAATTATCAGCTAGAAGACGCCACTGGCAACCTGTTCTAACAATAAACCATATTGCTTCAATAAAATGTCTCATTTTTTCTTCATTCTTGTTGTGTATACCATTTCTTTATGTAATACTTCATATTGGTAGTTCCTTTTTTTGATAACTAGAAACTACCATTTCTTCTTACTATGGCAACTTTTTATTCCTCTTGCCTAACTATAATTTTAGTCAACAGAACCTAGGATTAATACCTATTATTTAATTATATATCATACTTTTTATGCTACACTAAGTTACTATTATATCAATAATTTTATTTTTTATTATAATGAATAATTGCTCTTAGATGGTACAATTTAAATCAATAGTGATATTTTGGCTTAGGGACTAATTTGCTCAAAAATATTTACTACAGGCCTTCAAATATGAATATCCGGTTACTACAGTTAAAAGTGCAGCAATCCATAAAGCTATTTGGCCTATTAAATCCATATAAATTATACCTGAACCTTTAGAACCAAGAATTAACGCTGACAAAGCAAACATTTGGGTAAATGTTTTAATCTTAGCTAATCTAGACACAGGAATACTTACTTGAATTAAAGCTAGAAATTCACGTAACCCGGCCACTAAAAATTCACGAGCCAAAATTAATAAGCACGGTATTTCTCCCGCTGCTCCTTTTTGTACCAACATTATAATTACACAACCTACTAATAATTTATCAGCTATTGGATCGAACATTTTACCAAACCCTGATACTAAATCAAATTTTCTAGCAAGATAACCATCAAAAAAATCAGTAATACTAGCTATAATAAATAATAACGCTGCAATTATATGAGCGAGTTTGGAGTTATCTAGATAACAGGTTATTACAATAATTGGAATAACCACAATACGAGCTATCGTCAGATAATTTGGTATATTTTTATCAATATTCATTTATTATATATTTTTACTTCTTGATTTCTTGAGGAAATGACAACGACGGATTATGACCTAAATCCAAGAAAATAGGAACAAATTTTTATAGAATAACTTAAAAGAACTAACCTAGGTTGCCGTAACTTAAATGCTAGTATCATACTAATTGCAATAATGAACACGGTGTTATAAAATGGGTTTTTAACTGATAAATAGGTACTCAAATAGCTAGGTTAATATTACCGCAAGGTTTTGAAGGTCATGATTTTATAAAAATGATGAAACATGAGCCGCATGGTCGAAATCGTATACGTTTATTGGCGATGTATCACCTTCAATTAGGCAAATCTTTTAAAGCCATATCTGAAATAGTGAAGTCACACTGGAAAACCGTGCAATCATGGCTCAGAAGATTTAGGAATCATGGTTTTGAAGGATTATTTGAATCACAAAGAAGCGGTGCCCCTAGGAAGATTAACACTATACAAGAATCTGCTCTTTTTGATAAAATCAATACGCTCAGTAAAAGTAAAACTGGTGGGTATATAACTGGAAAAGAGCTACATATCATGTTACTTGAGGAATATGGTGCTAAATGTGCTTTAAAAACAGTCTACAATACTATGCACCGCCTTGGTTTTAGCTGGATTACTTCTCGTTCAATGCATCCAAAATCAAATCAAGAGACTCAAAATAGATATAAAAAAACTTTCCAGACATGTTAACAAAATTATTACCAAAAAATATCGATAGATGTAAAGTTGATATATGGTCTCAGGATGAAACTAGAGTTGGGCAACAAGGTAGCTTAACTCGTATATGGGCTAAGCGTGGCACTAGACCCCGTAAAGTTCGGCAACAGCAATTTATTTCAACATATATTTACGGAGCTGCTTGCCATGAGACAGGAGAAGCTTGTGCATTAATTTTACCATATGCAAACACACAGGCAATGAATAAATTCTTAGAAGAGCTTTCTCGCAGTATTCAAGGCAACCGACATATAGCTTTACTAATGGATAATGCAGGTTGGCACACAGCCAAAAAACTAACTGTGCCAAGCAATATCACTTTGATACCGCTTCCGCCCTATGCACCGGAACTTAATGCAATGGAACAAGTTTGGGAATGGATTAAAAATCATTTCTTGTCTAACCAATGTTATGGTGTATATGAAGATATCGTTACTATGGCTTGTTACGCTTGGAATCAACTTGCTCATAATGTAGATTTAGTAAAATCAATTATGTATAGAGATTGGATAAATACACCGTGTTCATTATTGCAATTGGTATTATTCCTCTTGCCTAACTATAATTTTTGTCAACAGAACCTAGTATCAGTATTATGCAATCCAAATTATTTCCAACTTAACTTACGCGAATTTGGGTAACTTGATGCTAGCTGAATAAGGGCTGGATTCCGCATCAAGGCTAGGATGATATTTTTTACACGAATGATAACTTTTGATTGCAGGAGGTGATTTATGCAGTAAGGATTACACCTGTGAAACTATCTTGTATAGTTCACTTAATAAAGTTGCAAATTCAATTTGCTCAAAACCTTTCCTAGGGATGACTATCATTGCCCAACTATTTTGTTTGAATTTTGATTCCTTGCTTAGCAGTCTAACTAAATGCCTGATACGTCTTTTGATTTTATTACGAATAACAGCATTTCCTAACTTTTTTCCGACTTTCATGCCAAAAAGTAATGTATTTGACGAATTATATAAAATCTCACTAGATTTCTTACATAGGTTGTCAATATTACCTTTTACATTTTGCTTTGCAAAGAGCTTAGTAGAATTATTTGCTATTATTGTGATAAAATAAGGACTATGGAACTTTTTTCCTAACTTATTAACTAGGTCAAATTCTTTCTGATTTTTTAGGGATGAGATAAGCACTTACTACGCTGATAATTTTTTTCTGCCTTTTGCTCGGCGTTTCCTTAAAATTTCTCTACCGCCGACAGTTGCCATCCTTGCCCTAAATCCATGTCTTCTTTTTCTTACTAAATTGCTAGGTTGAAATGTACGTTTCATAAATTCATATCCAATACGAAATAATATATTTCTTTATAGTCAGATAATGTTAAACTGTCAACTTAAATAACATTATTTAAACTAGGGTATAGCTATATTTCTCTCTTATTATCTTTAGTCTTTAAAAGATCTTGTTCTAATTTTATATTATTATTTCTATTGATAATAGATCGATAAACTTGCAGATTTTCCAAAACACGTTGAGTATAGTTCCTAGTTTCTGCATATGGTATTAGTTCAATCCAATCAATTATTTGTCGTAAATTCTTAAAGTCACGAGGATCACCAAACAGATTAATCCATCTTGTGATTCTACAAGGACCAGCATTATAAGCTGCAATGGCTAAAAGATAATTACCATTATATAGTTGTAAGTATTCTTTAAAATGATTAGTACCAAGCATGATATTATATTTAGGGTCAAGAGTTAGCTTTTTAATATGACATTTACAGCCAACAGATTTAGCCGTATCATAAGTAGCTGTATCTGTAAGTTGCATTAGACCCTTAGCTTTAGCTGTACTAATTGCATGCTGATTAAAAACTGACTCCTGTCTTATAATACTGTATGTTAAAGCTGGTTCTAGGGGGGTATTTTTTACTGCCTTAGTATAAGGGGTAGGGAAAGCATAATCCTTAATAAAAGTATGATGTTGACAAGCAGTTTTTGCTACATCTACTGTATGATAAATATTACCCTTTGTGCTAATGATATCGGTAATTAATACAATTTTAGATGGGGTTGATGATTTTTCAATAGCCGTTTTAGCATATAACAGAGCTAAATCATGCTTACCATATTTAGTCAAATATTTTATGGCTCTAATAATTTCACTATTTTCATTATTATGCTTAGTGGAGGTAGGCTTTTGTGGTAAAATGAAGTGCCGTTTGTTAAGTTCGATATTAGCTAACTGTCCATAGAAACTATGGGAATACTTGCTGGCCATATGATAAAATTTATTCGCTTGCTCTTTATCCCCTTTGGCTTCATAAGTTCTAGCTAGCCAATATTGCCCCCTTGATACGCTTAATGGTTTAGCTGCAACTTTCATAAATTTGTTAAAATGACTTAAAGCAATATCAGGCTTATACAAAAATCTAAGGGCAAGCCAACCACTAAGCCATTCTGCTTCTCTTACATGTTCGGGATCAACAGTAATTGGCATGCTAATTATCTTATAACTACTAGCAAAATCTTTCTGTTCAATAAATTCTCTAGCATAATAAGATTGTACACGAGCCCAATAGGCGGAATGTCTTTTATCTTGCTTTACTTTTTTAAATAGAGCGATACTTTGGCTGGTAGGAATCTCTGTTTTCTTGGAATCCAAATAGTTAAATAATAAAGCTGGGGTATAATATTTTTCTGATACCTGTTGAAAAAGTTTTTCACTATCATTAGATTTATTTAAGATAGCAATTTGGGCAATAAAATTTTGTTTATAGCCATTACTGACATAATGCATATATTTTTTTGCACTACGCATATCCCCTGCCCATAAATATTCATCAATTTTTTTTACATGATCTTCTTCACATAATATATTTTTGAAATTACTCAAATAATTGCTTTCTTCTGCTTGCGTAAAAACCCCATAAATCCAACCATTTTTCATAATCTTCGCTAATTTTTGTGGATCTTTTATTAATTTTCTACTAGCTAAAGCATAAAATTTATAGCCTAAAGCAGTAATTGGTTCGTTTTCACTAAACCAGTTTACAATTAAAGCTTGGTCTGTGTTATAGTTTAAATATTGTTCTGCCATCTCTTTTAGTTTATCGACTTGCGGCCAGTGGGGATTGTTTTGTATAAATTTTATTACCTCTTCAAAGCTATTTTTCTTATAATTCGGGTCTAAGAATCTTTGAGACATAATAATTTTGATTAAGGTTTTATCTTTTGAAGTCTTTGCCATCTTTTCACAATCTTGCCATGCTTTTTTGTCTAAATGTATAAAAGTTTCTTTGACATAGTCCGATGCCATTGACTCTGATATTAATAAATTTAGAATAATTAAAACTATTGACAGTATTGTTGAAATTCTCATAATCGACAGCGGATAAATTAAATTATTATGGTATTATTATGAATAGAGCATTTGTCTTTCCAGGTCAAGGGTCACAAATGGTTGGTATGGGGAAAGAATTCTACGATAACTTTCAGGAGGCAAAAGAGACATTTGAAATTGTAGATAATACTCTTGGAAGAAAATTAAGCCATATTGTCTTTAATGGATCAAGTGAAGATTTAACTTTGACTATTAATGCTCAACCAGCACTAATGGCAGTATCTATGGCAATATTGAATGTCATTAAGCAACAAACAAATAGAAATATTACTAACCTGTGTTCATATGTTGCAGGTCATTCTTTAGGAGAATATAGTGCATTATGTGCAGCGGAAAGTATAGATATACAAGTAACTACCCAATTGCTAGCAGTACGTAGTAAGTCCATGCAAGAAGCCTATCCGGTCGGTCAAGGCTCAATGGCGGCATGTATAGGCGTACCTCTAAAAAAGCTTGAAGAAATCATCAAAGAGGTTATAGACCTTGATATAGCTAACGATAATATAGATGGACAGGTGGTAATTAGTGGTAAAACTATAGCAGTGGAACGGGTAATATCTATAGTAAAAGATTTAGGCTATAAAGCTATTAAATTGAATGTAAGTAGTCCTTTTCATTGTAGTTTGATGAAGCCAGCAGAAGAGCAAATGGCAAAGGCTTTAGACAAAGTAGCAATTAACAAACCGTTTGTTCCGGTGATACAAAATGTTACAGCTAAACCAATAACTAACCCTATAGAGATAAAACAAAACTTAATCTCCCAGATTTGTGGTAGGGTGAGGTGGCGTCAAACTTTAAACGAATTGGAAAATCTGAAAATAGAACAAATAGTTGAAATAGGTGCAGGTAAGGTTCTAACTAATATGCTGAAAAAAACTGACCATAAATTTAATTTGATTAATGTTTGGAGTCTTGTAGAATTGGAAGAATTTTTAAAAATTATGTGATTATGGTATTAGTGTTAAGACAAAAATCTGCTATGATCCCAATTTAATTAAAACAATAAGATATAAGATAATATAATAATGGCAACGCAAGCAAATACTAAATTTCCTATAAAAATTGATAAGAAACGAGATGATTTACTGACTAATTTTGGCAAAGCAGTGCTAAAAGATAGATACTTACTAGCCGGAGAGGGGTTTCAAGATCTATTTGCTAGAGTAGCTAGCTATTATGCTGATAATGCAAAATCAGCTCAGCAATTATATGAGTACATAAGCAAGTTGTGGTTTATGCCAGCTACACCGGTTCTTAGTAACGGTGGAACTGACAGAGGGATGCCTATCTCTTGTTTTTTAAATGAAACAGATGATAGTTTGGAAGGTATTGTAGATCTTTGGACTGAGAATGTTTGGTTAGCCTCACGTGGTGGTGGTATAGGAAGCTATTGGGGCAATGTTCGTTCTATTAATGAAGCAATTAAAGGCAAAGGTACTTCTTCTGGCATTATTCCATTTGTCAAGGTTGTCGATTCTATGACTTTAGCTATTTCTCAAGGGTCAATTAGACGTGGTAGTGCTGCTATATATTTACCAATTGATCATCCTGAAATTGAGGAATTCATAGACTTAAGACGCCATACTGGTGGTGATACTAATCGTAAAGCGTTAAACATGCATCACGGCATAGCTGTAACAGATGCATTTATGCAAGCAGTTGAGAGTGATGGAAATTTTCCATTAATCAGCCCTGCTACTAAAAAAGTTGTACGTGAAGTTAAGGCTAGAGATTTGTGGGTTAAGTTACTAACTACTAGAATAGAAACTGGAGAACCCTATATTTTATTTATTGATACTGTCAATAAATATATTCCGCAGCATCATAAAAAACTTGGGCTACAAGTAAAAACTTCTAATCTTTGTAGCGAGATTACCCTGCCAACTGGCATTGATCATTTGGGTAAGGTTAGAACTGCTGTGTGTTGTTTGTCTTCTGTAAATTTAGAATATTTTGATGATTGGCAAAATGACCCTGAGTTTATTCCTACCGTAATGCGTTTTTTAGATAATGTACTTGAAGATTTTATTACTAAAGCACCTAGTACCATGGAGCGAGCTAAATATTCAGCAATGCGTGAACGTAGCGTAGGTTTAGGTGTTATGGGTTTTCACTCATTCCTACAATCAAAGGATGTACCAATAGAGTCGGTAATGGCAAAGGTTTGGAATAATCAAATATTTGAACATATTCATAAAGAAGTTGATAAAGCTTCAGTAGTTCTATCTGATGAACGTGGTGCTTGCCTCGATGCAGTTGAAGTAGGTATTAACGAACGGTTTAGTAATAAAACAGCTATTGCTCCTACGGCATCAATCTCTATTATTGCTGGCAATAGTTCTCCTGGAATTGAACCATTTGCTGCTAATAGTTTTGTCCAAAAGACTCTTACTGGATCTTTTAATGTACGTAACAAATATTTAGAAAAGCTGTTAAGCACCAAAGGTTTTAATAATGAGCAGGTTTGGTCATCAATTGCAACTCATGAAGGCTCAGTGCAACATCTAACCTTTTTATCCAGCCATGAAAAAGATGTTTTCAGAACTGCTTATGAGATTGATCAAAATTGGCTTATTGATCTAGCAGCAGATAGGACACCACATATTTCACAATCTCAATCTCTAAATGTTTTCTTAGCAGGCAATGTAAGTAAGATGTATTTAAATAATATCCATTTTAGAGCTTGGAAAAAAGGGGTTAAGAGTTTCTATTATTGTAGATCAACCTCAATTCAAAGAGCTGATAAAGTATCACACGATGTCAAGAAAGCGGATTTTCAAGATATTGAAAGAGATAATAAGAAAAAACAAGAAAAAGAAGTTGTGTCTTATGATGAATGTTTATCCTGTCAGTAATAGACTTCCTGCATAATTCTACTTTTGCTGGTAATTTGTGCGTCGATCTGATACTCGAATCCTCACGTACATTTGAGTACGCTGCGGGTCGAGGTTCTGTGTCTCCTACAAATTCCTCAGCAAAAGCGAATTATGCAGGAAGTCTAATGAATATACGCGAATTCGGGATAAGAATTTGTCAATTCTTATCCAATCGTCATTGCGAGCGAACGTATGTGAGTGTGGCAATCCGTGCAGCTTGTCATATAGATTGCTTCGTCGACCTATGGTCTCCTCGCAATGATGTTTTATAGTAGTATACTTAAAAAGGAAATATAATATGTCTTTACTTAATGCCAGTCCAATCTACAAACCATTTTCTTATCCATGGGCTTATGAAGCGTGGCATATTCAACAACGAATTCATTGGTTACCAGAGGAAGTGCCGCTAGCTGATGATCTAAAAGATTGGAAATATAATTTAAGTCCTGGAGAAAAACACCTATTAACCCAAATATTTCGCTTCTTTACTCAAGCTGATATTGAAGTAAATAATTGTTATATGAAACATTACTCTAGGGTATTTAAGCCAACTGAAGTACTGATGATGTTATCAGCGTTTTCTAATATGGAAACAATTCATATTGCTGCTTATTCTCATCTGCTTGATACCGTAGGTATGCCAGAAACTGAATATTCAGCATTTCTCAAATATAGAGAAATGAAAGATAAATACGACTATATGAAGCGTTTCGGTGTAGAAACTAAAGAAGATATTGCTACTACTTTAGCAGTATTTGGTGCATTTACTGAAGGGTTACAGTTATTTGCTTCATTTGTTATTTTACTTAATTTTCCTCGTTTTAATAAAATGAAAGGTATGGGGCAAATTATTAGTTGGTCAGTAAGGGATGAGACGTTACATACTGATTCTATCATTATGTTATTTAAAACTTTTATTAGGGAAAACCCTGAAGTATGGACTGAAGAGCTTCGTAGCCGTCTTTATGAAGCGTGTGCTACTATTGTGCATTTTGAAGATGCCTTTATTGAGCTAGCATTTGAAGTTGGTGGCATTGAAGGTCTGACAGCTAGAGAGGTAAGACAATATATTCGTTATATTGCCGATCGCAGATTAATGCAGCTTGGACTTAAAGAGATTTATTTAATTGATACTAATCCGTTGCCTTGGCTTGATGAAATCTTAAACGGTGCTGAACATACTAATTTCTTTGAAGGAAGGGTGACAGAATATACCAAAGCTGCAACTACTGGATCGTGGGAAGATGTATTCGCTGAGATGGATGGTAGGAGGAGTGGTACTACTTAACCTGAATTCGATGTAACAAGTTACATCGAATTCAGTATTATATATAGAAACAATCAGGTTTGAAGCGGCTGCCCACCTGATTGTTAAAATATAATACTCTATTCAATATGTGATTTTAATTATTAAAATCACATATTGAATGATGACAAAAGTTAAAATGCACCCGCGTCAGCCGCTTCAAGAGTGCATTTTCCCTTATAACAAAGCAAGTATCGATATAAGAATTATTAATTCTTATATCGGATTCGCATGACTTAATGTGTTCTTGCTGGATTATTAGGTTTTCTACTAATGCGTGATACGTGGTCTACCATGTTTGGAGGTTTTGGTGTTGGGACTTTAGCTTTAGGTAAAATCTTTTCCTCCTTAGGTGGTTTGTTAATTGTTGTGTCAAAATCGCTAAATAAACTTGTCTGAGTTTGAGGATTTATTTTTAGCAGGATCACCAGTAATAACGTTTTTTATATAAGACAGGATAAATCGACCGCAATTTATATTATCAGCTATTTTCTGATGACCTAGATATGATGATTTAAAGGTAACTCTATCTTTTCCAAATGTTTCTCCTAGTGAGTCTCTAATTGGCTTTAGTGGGTAGAAACGGCTAAGCCATCCTTTGGAATCCTGATGATGAGATGTTATATTGCCAGCATTATCTTTATTAAGTTCTAAATATGTGAAGTGTTTCTTTGTCAGAAGTCCAAAAAAATATTTGTTAGACTGACAAATAGGAATTATTGCTTTCTTCCAGTTAGTATCTTGGTTTAATACTCCAAGTGTATCCTTTAATGGGGCTGCAGTTGTTGTAAGCGTACTACCTTTTTGAGCATCATGAGATGGAGCAGTGATATAATTATTGTCATTTTTAAGATAATAATTGATTTTATTCTCAGGATTCCCCGGATTTTCATACGTCTCTGCTGATAGTTTATATCCTTGCTTTCTAGATAAACCTTTCAAGAAATTATATATCTGAGTAGGCTTATATGCCATATATGGCTCAATTTCTTTCCGATCTTTCATTTCATTCCCTATAATATCCTTAATATATATTAGTGGTAAATAAAATAATAGTATACTAAAATGACTGCAAAAAATAGATGTTTTATAGATAGATGTTTTTAACATCATTTGAGTGCTAAAACAATTTTTGTTATTAGTGCAAGATATAAATAATAGTATAATAGAATATAATTGGGAGAATAAAATAATTATGAGTATTGAAATTATAGTTCCATCTCTTGGAGAGTCTGTATCAGAAGCGGCTATTGCTAAGTGGCATAAAAAACAAGGAGATGCGGTAAAAGTGGATGAACTACTTTTAGAACTTGAGACAGAGAAAGTTACGTTAGAAGTAAATGCACTTTCCTCTGGTGTAATAAGCAAAATACTTAAGAATGAGGGCGATACAGTATATGTGGGTGAGAGCGTAGGACAAATTACCGAAGGAGAAGCTTCTAGTGTAGCTTCACCTAGTACACTAGACAAAGAGATAAAACAGCAACCTGCAAGTACCAACAAGGTTAATGTTCCGCCCTCGGTGCAAAGATTAGTGAGCGAAAATAAACTACAATTAGCTGACATAAAAGGTACTGGTCGAGAAGGCAGAGTAACCAAGGGAGATGTACTAGAGTTCATAAATACCCCGCCTGTGAAAGAAACAGAATTACCTGTTATAGCCAATGTTGTACGTGCAAATGAGGGGATGGTTGAGCGTGTTAAAATGTCACGTCTTCGTAAAACTATAGCGGATCGTTTAAAACAATCACAAAATACTGCAGCCATTCTAACTACTTTTAATGAAATTGATATGTTGAAAGTTATTAATTTGCGTATGCAGTATCGTGAAGAGTTTGAGAAGAAACATGGCGTGAAGCTAGGATTTATGTCATTTTTTGTAAAAGCTACTATTGAAGCTCTTAAAGCAGTCCCATCGGTAAACGCCGAGATAGAAGGGGATGAGATTTTGTATAAGAATTATTATGATATTGGTGTTGCAGT
Source organism: Candidatus Tisiphia endosymbiont of Neophilaenus lineatus (assembly GCF_964264975.1). Lineage (NCBI taxonomy): Bacteria > Pseudomonadati > Pseudomonadota > Alphaproteobacteria > Rickettsiales > Rickettsiaceae > Candidatus Tisiphia > Candidatus Tisiphia endosymbiont of Neophilaenus lineatus. The sequence goes on from NZ_OZ183649.1 coordinate 922,774, forward strand.
AGGAACAGAGCAGGGTCTAGTAGTTCCAATAGTTAGGCAGGCTGATAAATTGAGTTTTGCTAAGGTTGAGAAAGAAATTGCTGGTTTGGGTAAAAAGGCTAGAGAAGGAAAATTATCTATGTCTGATTTATCAGGTGGAACATTTACCATTTCAAATGGCGGTGTTTATGGATCACTATTATCAACTCCGATTATTAATCCGCCTCAATCAGGTATTTTAGGTCTTCACAAGACTGAAGAAAGACCAGTAGTGGTTAATGGTAAGATAGAAATACGTCCCATGATGTACGTTGCTTTATCTTATGATCATCGTATTATTGATGGCAAAGAAGCAGTTACTTTTCTTGTAAAAATAAAGGAATTGATTGAGAATCCTGAGAAATTGTTATTAAATCTTTAATACAAAGAAGGAGTATAAGTTATGGTGAAAAATAAACCTGTTTTCTCTGATCTCGCTGTTAGGATTGAAAAATTTCGTCCTACTAGCAAGGATATAAAGGATTATATTACAGCTCAGCATGCAACTTTAGCAAGTGACCCTAAGGAAAGTTTAAGCCTTAACCAATATTTAAAGGAAAAATATTTTTCAGATGATAATGTAGTAGTAGTTGCAGATTTATCCGATAGGACTTTTAGTAGATCTGGTAATGTAACAGACCTAAGCGGAGGAGATTTTACTGGTTGTATACTTAAAAATACTACTTTTACAGGATGTAATTTAGCTGATGCGGTGTTTTGTGATGTTGATTTTGACAATGCTTATTTCGAAGATACTATTCTAAAAAACATAGATTTTAGAGGGGCTGACCTTGCTAATTGTAGGTTTTCTGATGGCTATAAAGGATACTCTCAAATAGGGAAAGAACGTGATATTGAGGGGATAAAATTCAGTACCACTTCTTCTTTAGGCAGAAAATATGCTGACATAAAAAGTGATTTAGTTCGCAAAAAAGAGCAGCAAGATCTTATAAGTAGTAAACAAAAAGAATTAGAGGAGGCGGAGAAGAAGTTAAGCTTGAAAGCTCAGGCTTGGCGTATTGGAGGTTATAAAACCGGGAATTCAGAATATGATAGGCTGCAAGAAGATCTGCAACTAATGGTTGAGCAAAAAATATTTCCTAGAGAAGATAATTCAATGCATGAAACTTTTCAAAACATTTTTGGCAGTAGCAGTTGTACTTTTAATCCAGCTTATGTACGAGGATCAACTAAAGAACAGCGGGATCAAGAAACGCAATATGTACCCTTAGCTCGGAAAGATATAGAGCAATATTTGCAGGCAAGAAAGAGTAATGAGAATTTAAGCTTAAATGATTTTGCTAAATCTAAATTCGAGAAATCACAGATAAGATCAGGAGCAAGAATTATTGCAGATTGTTCTAGTAGAGTTGATACTTCTACTAATAATGAATGGTATGATAGAGTTGATTTATCTAATTTAGATTTCTCTGGAGCAGATTTAGGGGGTGCTGTGTTCGCAGAGTCCGTTTTATCCGGATGTAGATTTAATGGTACTAATATTAGTGAAGCGAATTTCGAGAGTGCAGAACTTGATCGAGCTAATTTTTTAGGGTCTAAAGCAGATAACGCGAATTTTTTTAATAGTAATTTAAGTCAGGCAGTCGTTGGTAATAGTCAGTTTACACATGCTTTTATGGCTCGTTCTAATGGTCAGGAGGTTGTGATAAATAACTCCAACTTTGATTATGCGAATATAAAAAAAGGTAAATGGGATCACGCAAAATTGACTGATTCAACATTTAATCAGTCAGATTTGCAAGGTATCTCTTTAATTTCAGCAGATTTACGAAGAATACAAATGCAGCATGCAATATTAGATAAAGCTGTTTTAACAAAGTGTCAAGTTATAGAGAGTAATTTATCTAATGCTTTGATGGAAAAGGTTGAAGCACATAAGGCAAAATTTAAAGATACTATATTGCAGAACATAGAAGCAAAAGGATTAGATTTGTCGGATGCTGAGTTAAGTGGTTTGACTAAGTTGGATGGAGCGAATTTAGAAGCAGCTATTCTAAGAAGGATTAATGCTGAAGGAGTGAATTTTATTAATGCCAATCTAAATATGGTGGAAGCACAAAAGGCGAATTTCAGAAATGCAATTTTAGCAGGAGTAGAGGTCAAATTTGCTAACTTAACAGAGGCGATTTTAGAAGGAGCGAAGGCTAAAGGAATCAATGCAAGTTATAGTATACTAAAAAAAGTTCATGCACAAAAGGCTGATTTCTCGAATAGTATAATGAGGAGTATTGACGCTCAGGAAGGGGATTTTACCGAAGTAATATTCATGAATGGTGATCTTACAAAATCAAAATTGCAGCAAGCGATATTGGAAAAAGTACAAGCAGAAAAGGTTAAGTTAGAAGGAGTTAATTTACGTGCGTCAAAGTTAGCTGAGGCTGATTTGTCTAAAGCTACGGTCGATATTGATACTGATATTGTGGACGTAAATTTGATTGGTTTACAAGGCACATTCATTCAGAATGGTCAAGAAATTATTCCGCAAAAGCTTCAAGAAGAGCACAAACAATTGGAGCAAGTAAAAAAAGCGGAGCAATTAGAATTAACACTAGAGAATTTACCTTACATCGCTGTAGGTTTATTAAAAGAGCCAGGGACATTTCTTCTTGATATTGCTACTATAGTACCTTCAGCTATTAGGAATCCGCTGGATACAAAGAAGCTATTATATGATGAGCTATATGCTGATTTCCTGAAATTTCAAGAAGTGAGTGGAAAATTATTAAGTGATAAGTTGCTAATTGAAGAAAGGAAAAAATTACAAAAAGAACAAGTAGAGCATGTATCTAATCTAATCAAGGGAGCTGGTGCAGTGGCTGATATATATATTCCTGCTCTGAATGAAGCACGATCTGATCTATTGAAAGATCAGATCGCTCAGCGTGTTTTGTTGCCAGTTTTAGAAGCTGTGTTAAATCCCGCTCCAATGATTTCACCTACAGAAGCTAGTAGAGTTAATCCTGATATATTTGATGGAGTAGATAAAAATTTTATTAGAATGATAGTGCCGTTGGTGCTAAAATTAGGAGGTGGCGTATTAGAAGGAGAATCAAATAAAAAATTACAAGAAATTTATAAAAATCTAATAATTTCTAACGAGAATTCAGGACGTAATATCATTAAAAATGCTTTAGAAATCTTTACCAGCCCTAAAGTAGCAGAAGTAGTCCAAAAAGATTTAGTTGAGTTTTTACGTGATTCAGCTAATCAAAAAGAAATTACCAAAATTGCTGAGAATGTTCTAGACGATAAATTTACTAGATTTGTGTCAAAAGAATTTTTTAGGGATACTGTATCACTAGTAACTAATGCAAGTAGCACGATATTAGAGCATACTCCTGAAATGGTTATGATCTATGAGTTCTATATGAAACATCAAGATTTGGGCTTGGAATTATTGACTAATAAAAATTTATCTCCAACTCGAAAAGAAGAAATAATAGGAACGCAAAAAGCCATGATATTGTCTATTTTAGATAATACTAGTAAGGTTGTTCAGGATCTAGCTCCTGCCTTAAAATTGACTCTACCACAATATTTTGCTGATAATAAAAAGAATATTTTAGAATTTTTGGATAAAACAGAAGTGCAGCAAAATATAAGATATCTTGGTCTGAATCCTAAATTTGTACGTGATGTAACAGCAGCAACTATTCCATTTATTGTTGATGTTTTACCGATAATAGCAGAACTTACTGAAAGTTGTTTAGCATACAAAGAGGGGTTAGAACGAATCATTGAGCAAGCTAAAGAGGTTATGAACGTACCTGAATCCAAACAAGCAGAAAAAGTTGGTAAATTAGTAAACTCTCTTATTAAGTTTAATAAGGATAATCCTAAGGTTAAAGAAGTTTTACAAGAAAAAATACCTGAGCTTTTAATAAAACATGCTAAAGACCTTGGCCCTGTGGTTGAGAAATTTTTAAATGAAACCGAGATGGGTAAAAAACTAAAACTAAAAGGTGAAGCAATTGTTAAAGCACTAGGGAATCATGCTAAGGAAGTAGGAACAATAACGGCTTCATATAAGAAGGGAGAATATAGTGCAATGGTTCGTCCATTGATTAATTTGTTATCTGATACAAAAGTTCTAAGTTTAGCTGTAGAAGCTACTGTTAACCTTTGGAAGTATAATTTTCAAAAACATTTTGTGTCTAATTCAACACGTGAAAAAGTAATTGGTGAAAAAATGAACCAAATTATGGAAGATTTTTTGTTCAATCCTCTTGTGATAGCTAAGTCAGACAAGAAAATAGATTTATCTTCTATCTTTCAGGAGCAGGCTGAGAAATATAGTCGAAATAATTCATCTGAGTATTCACCGATACTTTATTATTCCTTAAATAATAAAGATTTGAGAGGATTATCTTTTGAAAAAGTAGATATGAAATTAGATAATTTTGAAATTAAAGGGTTTAATTTTAATGAAGTGACGTTAGGAAAATGTTCTCTGAAAAATGCTAAGTTGAAAGAATGCTCTTTTAAGAGAGTTACTTTTAAAGAACATATAGACTTTGAAGGAGCTACCATTGATGGTGATACTTTAACTACACTTCTTTCAGAAATTAAAAAATATAATAAAAAACATCCGGAAAAAACAATGAATTTAGATAATATCAGAGTTGTTGGGAATATAAGCGAAGAAGTTAAATCAAATCCTTTGCTAAAAAATGTAGATTTGAATAAAGCTACCGTAAAAAAAATAGAAGTTATTCCACCAGTACCTAAAGCAAGTCAAACAATATCATCAAATGAACATAGAGAAAGATATGATAGAAATGCTAACAAAGAAAGACAAACAAATCTGTTAATCAGATAAAATAATGTTTGACATTGTTCTGAATAATCGGTATAAAACTTCACACAGGGCAAAAATCCTGTAGCTGTTTGAAAAGTTGATAAAACTGAAAACTAAATACACACTGCGATAATAAAAATTTATGATCGTGAGTGGATACTGTATAAGTAGCAGAATTAGTTCTGTACACATCGTACAATCTCAAGCTTTAAAAGAATCAAAGTAAATAAAATAAGAGCATTTGGTGGATGCCTTGGCACTAGAAGGCGATGAAGGACGTAATACGCTGCGATAAGCTTCGGGGAGCTGCGAATAAGCTTTGATCCGAAGGTTTCCGAATGGGGAAACCCACCTGCTTAGCAGGTATCGTATAGTGAATACATAGCTATGCGAAGCAAACCCAGTGAACTGAAATATCTCAATAGCTGGAGGAAAGGACATCAACCGAGACTCCGTTAGTAGTGACGAGCGAATGCGGACCAGGCCAGTGGCTTCAGAATAAAAACTAGAACAACATGGAAAGGTTGGCCATAGAGGGTGATAGCCCCTTATAGGTAAAAAGTTTTGGAGTCCTTGAGTAAGGCGGGACACGTGAAATCCTGTTTGAACATAGGGGGACCACCCTCTAAGCCTAAGTACTCTCTAGTGACCGATAGTGAACAAGTACCGTGAGGGAAAGGTGAAAAGAACCCCGATAAGGGGAGTGAAATAGACCTGAAACCGAATGCTTACAAGCAGTCGGAGCAGACATTGAGTTTTAAAGCTCGTTTATATGTTCTGTGACGGCGTACCTTTTGTATAATGGGTCAGCGACTTAGTTTATCTAGCAAGCTTAAGCCGTTAGGTGTAGGCGTAGCGAAAGCAAGTCTGAATAGGGCGACTTTAGTTAGATGAATTAGACCCGAAACCGAGTGATCTAGCCATGGCCAGGTTGAAGGTGGAGTAATATCCGCTGAAGGACCGAACCCACTACTGTTGAAAAAGTAGGGGATGAGTTGTGGCTAGGGGTGAAAGGTCAATCAAACTCGGATATAGCTGGTTCTCCGCGAAATCTATTTAGGTAGAGCGTTATAGCGATTACCGTCGAAGGTAGAGCACTGGATGATCTAGGGGGTCCTACAGACTTACCAAACTCAACTAAACTCCGAATGTCGACGAGTACAGCATAGCAGACAGACTGTGGGTGCTAAGGTCCATAGTCGAGAGGGAAAAAGCCCAGACCGCCATCTAAAGGTCCCTAAATCATGACTAAGTGTTAAAGGATGTGGGAAAACCAAAACAACTAGGATGTTGGCTTAGAAGCAGCCATCATTTAAAGAAAGCGTAATAGCTCACTAGTCTAAATAAGTTTTCCTGCGCCAACAATGTAACGGGGCTCAAGTCATGTACCGAAGATGCGGATTTGCACTTTAATAGTGCAGATGGTAGCGGAGCGTTCCGTAAGCCTGTGAAGGTGAACTGTGAAGTTTGCTGGAGGTATCGGAAGTGAGAATGCTGACATAAGTAGCGATAAAGAATGTGAGAAACATTCTCGCCGAAAGTCCAAGGGTTTCTGCGTAAAGTTAATCTGCGCAGGCTTAGTCGGCCCCTAAGGTGAGGCTGAAAGGCGTAATCGATGGGAATCAGGTTAATATTCCTGAACCGAAAGGGTGTGACGAAGATAGTAAATTGTATATGCTTATTGGATTGTTATATGCAGTGAATATCTTCCAGGAAATAACACCCTTATTAAAGACCGTACCCTAAACCGACACAGGTGGACAGGTAGAGTATACCTAGGCGCTTGAGAGAACGATGCTGAAGGAACTAGGCAAATTGCATCTGTAACTTCGGGAGAAGGATGACCTATAAATGGGCAACCATCTATAGGTGGCACAAACCAGGGGGTAGCGACTGTTTATTAAAAACACAGGGCTCTGCAAAGTCAATAGACGAAGTATAGGGTCTGACGCCTGCCCAGTGCTGGAAGATTAAGAGGAGGGGTGCAAGCTCTGAATTGAAGTCCCAGTGAACGGCGGCCGTAACTATGACGGTCCTAAGGTAGCGAAATTCCTTGTCGGGTAAGTTCCGACCCGCACGAATGGCGTAACGATTTCCCCGCTGTCTCCAGTATCGACTCAGCGAAATTGAATTCTCCGTGAAGATGCGGAGTTCCCGCGGTTAGACGGAAAGACCCCGTGAACCTTTACTATAGCTTTGCACTGGTATTAGGAATTAGATGTGCAGGATAGGTGGGAGACTATGAAGCGGTGGCACAAGCCACTGTGGAGTCATCCTTGAGATACCACCCTTTTGATTCTTGATATCTAACCGCGATCCTTGAATCAGGATCCGAGACAATGCATGGTGGGTAGTTTGACTGGGGCGGTCGCCTCCCAAAGAGTAACGGAGGCGTGCGATGGTTAGCTCAGGTTGGTCGGAAATCAACTGTTAGAGTGCAATGGCATAAGCTAGCCTGACTGCGAGTCTGACAAGACGAGCAGAGACGAAAGTCGGTCATAGTGATCCGGTGGTCCCGAGTGGAAGGGCCATCGCTCAACGAATAAAAGGTACTCCGGGGATAACAGGCTGATGATTTCCAAGCGTCCATAGCGACGAAATCGTTTGGCACCTCGATGTCGGCTCATCACATCCTGGGGCTGGAGAAGGTCCCAAGGGTTCGGCTGTTCGCCGATTAAAGTGGTACGTGAGCTGGGTTTAGAACGTCGTGAGACAGTTTGGTCCCTATCTGCCGTGGGTGTAGGAAGTTTGAGAGGATCTGCCTTTAGTACGAGAGGACCGAGGTGGACGTACCTCTGGTGGACCAGTTGTCGCGCCAGCGGCATAGCTGGGTAGCTAAGTACGGAAGGGATAACCGCTGAATGCATCTAAGCGGGAAACCCACCTCAAAACTAGACTTCCCGATCAGAGCCGTGGAAGACCACCACGTTGATAGGCTAGGTGTGGAAGCACGGTAACGTGTGTAGCTAACTAGTACTAATAGCTCGATTGTTTTACTTTGCTGAGGTTGTACTTGTGTACAGTATTAATTCTGCAAGAAACATAAAAAGGTTTTCAGTTTTATCAACAACTCAAATTTTAGACCTCTTTTGAAATTATGGTTCTATGAATAAATGTCTAAAGAAGTCTATATATAAAAAAATTTGTATTGCTAGCTTGGTGGTTATAGCACGAGTGAAACACCCGATCCCATACCGAACTCGAACGTGAAACCTCGTAGTGCTGATGGTACTATGCCCTGAGGCATGGGAGAGTAAGTCGCTGCCAAGCTTGCAATGCAAGTTTTGTGTGAAGGTCATGTACACTCAAATGATCCTACGAATTGCATTTGAAAATGAGGGGTAAACTAAAGTAATACGTGAGTTCCTGATGTTTTTAAAAAACAATTCTTAAAAGCGTAAGAGTATACAAATTGTCATTAGACATTTGTTTTGTGTTCCAATTCTCCAGATCATTTAACTACCCTTGCAAGCAAGTCTTTTAAAAAGTAAGTTTTAAAAAATCAACTAAATTATCTACTAACAATAATCCATATTATTTGATAAAATTAGAACAAAAAGAAGGAGGTAATATGAACAATATTAACACTAAGTTTTACATACTACTAGTAATACTACTTGGTATATTCACTTATTCATTAAATCTTTTTAATAAAATATCTCAGTGTTCTTTAGTATTTGTGTTTTTAGCTATAACTGCAAATATCATATCTGAACTATATGGTAGGAAAAAACCTTGGATTGCTATAACGTTGAGTATAATAGTAAGCTTTTGTTTGTTAAGGGACTTCAATTATTATATTCATGGTCGTGTTATTAATGGAATTATACTTGTATCTTTTGTATCTATATTGTTATCAATATATTGTAGTACAAGTATATTTGTACAACTCAAGTCAACATGTTCTTTGAATACAAGAAATTTTGCTGGTTTAATGATGGGTGTGGTTGTAGATGGCATTGTGATGTCAGGATTTTTTGTAAATATATTCTCTACAAGTAGAGTTTTGTCGATGTTTTTAAAAGAAGTATTATTTAAATGTGCATATTCATTAACAGTTTATATATGTATATTTTTGGGGTCATTTTTAGTCCAAAAAGTATATTGCAATAATAGGACTACCCGTGAACTGAAGAATTTTTGAGTAAAAAATACAGCTGAGTACCGCAAGAATCTTGGATAATGACGATGCAATTCTTGATTTTCTATTCTAGAGTATATATACTCAAATGATATTAAAGGGTGTTGGCAAAGTAGTAATAAAGTAAAATTATCGTCATATTTTGAGAATATATTATATAATTTTACTTTTTTTGTTGGCAATTTAACTAAAGAATTACTTAAAAATTTGCTTTATATAGCATTTATATGACTTTGCCAACATTCTATGTACCTAACCCAAGGAACTCTTAGCTAAAAGCGATGTCATTTCCACTTTTGCAGGAATGGCATCGATAGTAGTTAAGATTATATTTATACCAACTATTGGTACAATTCTTAAATTGCCCTGATCAAATCTAACGGAATTAACTATATCATAACTTATTTAAACAGGAATAATGTGTATAAATTTATAGACTTGTTTTGCGGTATTGGTGGATTTAGGATTGCTTTAGAAGGAAAAGGAATGGAGTGTGTTTTTTCTTCAGATATAGATAAGGATATTTAAGAAACTTATGTAAAAAATTTCGGAGAAAGACCTTATGGCGATTTAAATGAAATCTCAGAAAAAAAATACCAAAACACGATATATCTATGTGCAGGTTTTCCTTGTCAACCCTTTAGTATTTCTGGTAAGCAATTGGGATTAAAAGGCAGTAACGGAAGATTATTTTATGAAATAATTAGAATCGCCCAATATCATAAACCATATGTTTTATTGCTTGAGAACGTCAAAAATATAATTAATATTGATAATGGATCGGTAATTAAAACAATAGATATAAAATTGGATGAAATTGGTTATAAAGTTTATAGGCATATTCTAAATTCTTCTTTTTTTGGTATACCTCAATCAAGAGAAAGGGTTTATTTTGTTTGTTTACGTAAAGATTACGATAATGATCTAAAATTTAAATATTTACCGCCAAAAGAAACTTTTGCAAAAGTTTCTTTGGATGATATTTTAGAAGAAAAAGTTGATGATATTTTATATATTAAAAGAGATGACATAGTAATAGATGGCAATAAAGAAATTGAAAGAAATTTAAGACCTCTAAGAATTGGTTATGTTAATAAAGGCGGTCAAGGAGAAAGAATCTATAGTCCCTTGGGACATGCAATAACTCTTTCCGCTTTTGGTGGAGGAGTAGGTGCAAGAACTGGCTTATATTTAATTAATAATAGAATTAGACGATTATCAGTTAATGAATGTAAAAACTTAATGGGATTTCCAAAAAATCACCATGTTATAGAAGGGGTAAAAGGTTATCAACAGCTTGGCAATGCTGTTATACCAAAGATGATCAGTAATATTTATGATTCAATTGGAATATCATAATTATGAATAGAAATGCTTATATAGGAAAAAATGTTGAGGTTCTGTTTAAAAATAGCATAGGAGATCATCAAAAAATCATACAAAAAATTCAAGAAAACTTTAAAATACAAGGAAACTTCATAACTGCGATTTGTAGTGGAGTACATAATGAAAAAGTAGATGTAAAAATGGAATTTTCTTGTGGGAGAAATATTGATGCCAATATAAAGGCTTTTAAGACTGGTTTAAATCAACTAACAAGAACCACACCTGAAAAGTTCTGCGAAAAATTTAATTTGGATTGCTTAACGTGGTTGCAAAATCTACTTGTTGAAAAAGCCAAAAGAGGAGCTACAAAATATGATTTTTTTCCAAAAAGTGAAAAAGAGAAAGCAATATTAATATTTAAACCTATTGTAAAAGATATAGTGGAATGGTCTATGTCTTATAAAAAATCTCGAGAAATACTAGGTTCTGTTGACAAAAATTATAACGTAACCATATTAAAGTTCCAACAAAATTTAGAAAAGCTAAGAAAGTGGCTGGAGCCTTATCAAATCTAGAAAATATACGCCTAAAATGTTTGATTTTACCAAATAAGCACTCAATTAAATATCGTTCCTTATAAGTATGTTTATCATATTCACGTTGTACTTTACGGTTAGATTTTGGTGGTATAACAATCTCACACCCCTTATTTTCTAAACTTTCTACAAATGCACTACTATCGTATCCTTTATCGGCTATCACAGTCGTATTCTGAACATCTTGAGTAAGATTTCCCGCTTGATACTAATTGCAATAATTAACACGGTGTATTTATCCAATCTCTATACATAATTGATTTTACTAAATCTACATTATGAGCAAGTTGATTCCAAGCGTAACAAGCCATAGTAACGATATCTTCATATACACCATAACATTGGTTAGACAAGAAATGATTTTTAATCCATTCCCAAACTTGTTCCATTGCATTAAGTTCCGGTGCGTAGGGCGGAAGCGGTATCAAAGTGATATTGCTTGGCACAGTTAGTTTTTTGGCTGTGTGCCAACCTGCATTATCCGTTAGTAAAGCTATATGTCGGTTGCCTTGAATACTGCGAGAAAGCTCTTCTAAGAATTTATTCATTGCCTGTGTGTTTGCATATGGTAAAATTAATGCACAAGCTTCTCCTGTCTCATGGCAAGCAGCTCCGTAAATATATGTTGAAATAAATTGCTGTTGCCGAACTTTACGGGGTCCAGTGCCACGCTTAGCCCATATACGAGTTAAGCTACCTTGTTGCCCAACTCTAGTTTCATCCTGAGACCATATATCAACTTTACATCTATCGATATTTTTGCTAATAATTTTGTTAACATGTCTGGAAAGTTTTTTTATATCTATTTTGAGTCTCTTGATTTGATTTTGGATGCATTGAACGAGAAGTAATCCAGCTAAAACCAAGGCGGTGCATAGTATTGTAGACTGTTTTTAAAGCACATTTAGCACCATATTCCTCAACTAACATGATATGTAGCTCCTTTCCAGTTATATACCCACCAGTTTTACTTTCACTGAGCGTATTGATTTTATCAAAAATAGCAGACTCTTGTATACTGTTAATCTTCCTAGGGGCACCGCTTCTTTGTGATTCAAATAATCCTTCAAAACCATGATTCCTAAATCTTCTGAGCGATGATTGCACAGTTTTCCAGTGTGACTTCACTATTTCAGATATGGCTTTACAAGATTTGCCTAATTGAAGGTGATACATCGCCAATAAACGTATACGATTTCGACCATGCGGCTCATGTTTCATCATTTTTATAAAATCATGACCTTCAAAACCTTGCGGTAATATTAACCTAGCTATTTGAGTACCTATTTATCAGTTAAAAACCCATTTTATAACACCGTGTTCATTATTGCAATTAGTATTATACGATTTTTGCTAGATAATTTGAGAATAGCACTTAGTGCTTCATGATTTCTATGGTATATTATAAGTAGATTTAAATAATTTAATAACCAAGTAAAAGGAATATGTCTACAAAATCTTCTATTAATCAAATAGAACTAGAAAAGTTTAGTAAAATTTCTAGCGGGTGGTGGCAGGAAGATGGAGAGTTTAAAATTCTTCATCAAATAAATCCTATTCGTCTTGGTTATATAATAGATAAGATAAAAGATCATTTTAATATAGATGATGATGTAGTACTACCTTCAAAATTAGATATTTTAGACGTAGGATGTGGCGGGGGATTAATTACCTCTGCTCTCTGTAAACTAAATGGCACAATTACTGGCATAGATGCATTACAAAGTAATATAGATATTGCGATGAAGCATGCTAAAGAAGAAAATTTGAATATACAATATCTTAAATCGACTGCTGAGGAATTAGTATACTCAAATAGCAAACAGTATGATGTGGTACTATGTTTAGAAGTTATGGAACATATAGACAATCCTAGTGATTTTGTAAAAAACCTTGCCAATCTAGTGAAACCAAATGGCATGATTATAATTTCAACAATTAACCGTACTGTAAAAGCTTATATGTTAGCTATTTTGATGGCAGAATACCTGCTTAATTGGATACTAAAAAAAACCCATGACCATAGTAAATTTCTTAAACCATCTGAAATTTATTCTATGTTTAGTAAAAATAACATAGAGCTTAAAGAGCTTAAGGGCTTAACTTATAATATTGTCAATAGAAGTTGGCAGTTGAGTGATGATATAGAGGTAAATTATTTTGCTTATTTAACTAGACCTCTTGCAGAACTCCCTCTAGATTAACTTTAAAGAAAATACTATGACTATAATTACTAGATTCGCCCCCTCCCCTACTGGCTTCTTGCATATTGGCGGGGCAAGGACAGCATTGTTTAATTATTTATTTGCCAAACACCATAATGGCAAATTTTTACTTCGAATTGAGGATACTGATAAAACAAGATCAACCGAAGATGCAGTAAATGCCATATTTTCTGGTTTGGAATGGCTTGGTTTAGACTGGGACGGTGAAGTGATTTTTCAGTCTAAAAGAAATGATTTATACAAAAAAGCAGCTCTGAAATTACTAGATGAAGGAAAAGCTTATTATTGTTTTACACCTCAAGAAGAAATAGATCGGCAGCGAGATAATGCTATAGCTAATAAACAACATTTTTTATTTCAAAGCCCTTGGCGAGATGCTGACCCTTCTAAATTTCCGAAAGGTTACCAATCCACAGAAGCAGTGATTAGGCTGAAAGCTCCAAGAACTAGCTATACAACTATCCATGATGCTTTACAAGGGGATGTTACCATTGAAAACTCCCACCTAGATGATATGGTGCTGTTACGTAGCGATGGAAGTAGCACCTATATGTTGGCAGTAGTAGTGGACGACCACGATATGCAGATTACCCATATTATCAGGGGGGATGACCATTTAACTAACGCTGCTCGTCAAATCCTACTTTATCAAGCCTTTGGTTGGGATGTGCCACATATGATACATATACCATTAATACATGGTGATGACGGGGCAAAATTATCTAAAAGACATGGAGCTCTTGGAATAAAAGCATACCAAGATATGGGATATTTACCCGAAAGCTTGTGTAATTATTTACTAAGGTTAGGATGGAGTCACAAAGATAATGAGATTATTTCAAGACAACAAGCTATAGAATGGTTTAACATTGAAGGTCTTGGCAAATCACCTTCCCGTCTTGATTTTGCCAAAATGGATAATTTAAATGCTCATTATCTACGTCAGCTTGATGCTAAGCTATTAACAAAAATGATTTGTGAGAATTTGCAAAAAACTTATAAAATTACCACGGAAGAAACGGAATATATTAAGCAAGCAATGCCAAACTTGAAGATAAGAAGTACAAATTTAGTCGAATTAGCTAAACTAGCCAAGATTTACTTGATTAACGTTCCTATTATCTACTCTGAGGAAGCCAAAGAGATAATCAAGAATTGTAATAAAAATTTGCTAGAGCAAGTTATTGAGGAATTAAAGAATTTACAAAATTTTGATAAAGACTCAATTCAAATAAAATTTAAAGAAATCGCCAAGAATAATAATATTAAACTTGCAGATCTCATGCAATCCATTAGATCTCTAATAACAGGCATGACTGCTTCCCCAAGTATTTTTGAAATTATCGCCATAATTGGTAAAGAAAATGCTATTGCTAGGTTGAAATGTATACTGCTCGTAAATGAAGAGTTGGTAGACGATAGTATAACTTCAAGAAGAGCTAGGCAGTAGCAAAGTCGAGCAGCGGAGCGTACATTAGTAACTAGGCAGCTTCGATCTTTGGTCGCGGGAACGCCAATTCTTGAAGTTCTATCTGAGTATACTCAAATGATTTAATAAATTTAAATGATCCTATGAATGGGAACAATAAACAAGGGGTGAGCAGACTAGCTATACATGAAGTACGTGAGCACGCGAAATCTCAGCAAGTATTTACAAAGAAACAATTCTTCAAAGTAGAAGAGTATATATTTCATAACCTAGTTGGAACATATGCTATTACGAGAATTTTAGGCAATTATGGTACAGCTAAAGGAATCGCTTACTTTATAGAAGATAAAGGACATCGCTCACCTCATTCACGTATATTATACAGAGAGGAGCTTGATGTTGAATATTATGGTAATACCAATAGGGTAAAAGCTTTTAAGGAGTATCTATACTCTCTAGAGCAAAACAAAATTGTTAAATATTTTGTTAATGAAAATAACAATGGTTTATTTTACCAATTACATTTTATCTCTAATATTCCTTTTCAGGATAAAGTTCAGGCTAAAGGTACACATCAATGCAACTTGGATATTTATCAAGCTAATTACACATTTTTAAATAAGAATTCTTTTGAACTGAGTTATAAAGTTTTAGGTCCTAACAAAAATTATACGATAAAAACTAGTTTTACTAGAATAGCCTGAACTCAATATAATGTAACATTACCATACCTTCAATGTCACCCTAGAGCAGTTTAAAGGTCTCAACTAATGACAGAAAATACTAAATTAGACCTCTTTCGAAACTCTACTTCTAGTTGGTGATTTGCACGTCGATGCGGTACTCGAATCCGTAACGGAATTAGAGTACGCTGTGGTTCGAGGTAAAGCGTCTCCTTCAAATCCCTCAGCATAAGCGAGTTTCAAAAGAGGTCTATTATAGAAACAAATAATTGTCATCGCGAGCCACAAAGTGGCGTGGCAATCCAAATAAACAGCTTGCTGTTGTATTTTTTGCCACTGCAACTTTTGGATTGCCACGTCGCCGCTTGCAGCGACTCCTCGCAATGACGATTTAACAACAGCACTTCGCTAATAGACAATTTTTTAACTCACAATTGTTATGCTTTCACGGAAATAACAGCTCTGTATAACTACAACTGTAATACTAGTTTCTTCTATTACCAAAGAATCTTAGAAGATGTAAGAACAAATTAATAAAGTCTAAATACAAATTAAAAGCGGCCATTATGGACATTTTTTGTCCTAACTCTCCACCTCCAGACATAAAATACATAGACTTAATTTTTTGAGTATCCCATGCAATAATACCCATAAATATACCAACCCCAATGAGAGACGTTGCAAAATATATAGCTGAGCTTTGTAAAAATATGTTGACTAGTGACACAATGATAAGACCAAATAACCCCATGATAAGAAATGACCCCATTGATGTCAAATCCCTATTGGTACTATACCCATAAAGACTCATTGCACCAAAAACAGATGCACAAATAAAGAAAGTTTGAGCAATTGACTCTCCTGTATAGATAAGCCCGAGGGATGCTAAAGACATACCAGTTAAAGCAGCATAAACCCAAAACAATACTTTAGTAGTATCTAGACTCATCCTGCCAAATCCCATAAAAAAGTACAAAGCAATTCCCACAGGAGAAATCATTACCAATGTCCCCAAACCGGTATAGCCCATGAACTGTCCATTTGATTCAACTTGAAATAAAAGCCTAGTTAATGGCTCAAATGATATAGTAGCAAAAGCCATTACTCCAGTTAGCACAAGAGCTAAAGCCATATAATTATAGACTTTCAGCATGTATTCTCTCAGTCCGACATCATATGTTTTCTGAGTAGCAGTAAAAGTCTTTGTGTAATCAATCATAAGAAACCCCATGAATCATGTTATTATTTATACTATAATAGTATAAGCTTCATACCTTTTCTTTTCAAGAAGAAAAACGTGAAATATTTATTTAAGTTATCATGAAACGTTTATAAAAGCAAAGAAAAGATTAGAGAGGAAATTTTATAATTTAGTTTCCTAGATTAATATGTATTATTCACTAACACTATCAGAATTATCATCATTACCAGAAAGTTTCAACTCATGTATCTTGCCATCCGCCGCATTCATTTCGTCCCAAATAGAAATATTATAAATTTTAGTACTTTCAGCATTATTATTAGTACTTCTATTTTTAGGTAATTTATGTTCATTATCTTCTAAGTCAGCTAGATAACCCTTGTCTATATCATCTTTTATGTTTTTAGTTTTTTTGGGCATACAATATTTATGTCAAATGTAAGATTTATAAAATTAAAAATGTAGATATCAATCCTGAGTTTTTATTAAGTTATCTTGTAAAACCACTAGATTGCCCATGTTTTTTGCCTGTATTGGGTGTAGCATTACTTTGAAATGTGGAAGCCATATATGGAGACATAGTTTCTCCCAGCTTTTTTGCCTCTGTTTGCATTTTTGGGTTATCTTTATGTTCTAGTATAGCTTTTTTAGGAGCAACGGACGATAATCTCTCTGTTGTTGATACATCTTGACCATGAACAATTGTCCTAGTTAGTAGGTCAAAATCTAGGTTATCATTACCTAAAATTGTCATCGCTAGTGCGTCAGGATAATCTCCAATTATTGTACGTATTTCTGCTCTTCTTTTAAACTAGGAGTAAGTGTGTCTGCGAGATAACCTCGTAGATTTCTTGCCTGCATTCTCTGCTCTAGACTAGGCGAATCTGGAATATCATTAAGCCGTGCATACGCTCCTTTCACGCCTGCATTACCTGCTACTGATGTCAAAAGTGATTCTGTTACATTCTGAGCAGCAGCATTCTCTAATGGCAGAGCGTCGTCTACTCTCTTACTGTTCTGTCGAACCATTTCTCATCTAATGGAGGTAGCTCGCCTTGTTGCACTACTTCTGATTTATTTGCTGCTTTATGATTGGCAAGAAATTTGACTATATCAGTACTACCAATTTTGTATATCATTAACGTTCCGTCTGTATCAGGAGTACGCAGGTCACATGAGTAAGGTTTCTTAGAGTCTGTCACTAAGTTCTTAAAAAGATCTTTCCACTTGGGACGTGGGACAATACATTCCCAAACTAGTTTATTAAATTCTTTCTGACTTTCTTTATCAAGACCATTGGAATCTCTAATTTTAATTATAGTATTAAATAATTTTTGAGCATGCACTGCTTTCTCATTATTTTGCTCTTTATCCACGAAGTTAATTGAGTGTACGTTGTTACTATGTTGCAACATTTTTGCAAAATCTGCAATAACTTTTTCTGGAATATCAGCAGAAGCTAAAGAAATTTTAGTAGAGTTTCGATTCAAAAGAGATTGTGGTAAATATACCATGCCGTCTGTTCTAATTTCGTTATTATCTAAATTTAGATCAGTAATAGTAGAATTATTAGCAAGAAGTGTTGCAACTTTTTCAGCTCCTTTATCTCCTAGATTATTATTCGATAGATCAAGATCAGTAACAGTTTCATTATGATCAAAAGCGGATGACAAAGCTCCCATGCCCTCACTTCCAATTTGGTTATTACTTAACTTTAGAATCTTAAGCTTACTATTCTGAATAATGCCTGCAACTAGCTCAGCTCCGACATCTCCCAAATTGTTACTAGATAAATTAAGCTCGGAAATTGGATTTTCTATAATAGCCTCTAATATCTCTTTGTCCAATTGAACCTTACTATTAGATAAATCAAGAGCCTCGACATTCTTTTTTCTTAGCTGTGTTATTAATTTTGCTTTTTCTTTAGGATTTGTAAGGTCTATGTTCTTGTAATTAACAGAAACTGATTTTGGTTTGAATATATTTTTCATAAGAAACCTTAATTAATTAAAACTAACTATAATTAACTATGCTTCTTATCACTTTGGCAAGATAAGATAACAAATACGACAAGGATAATTTAGGTTGTGTGAACATTTCTATCTAATGGTCTTATATATCGTTATTTCCGTTCTCGAATTCGTAACGGAATTTAGTCCAAGGCAATTTAGTTATTTACATGATACAAAGATATTGCTATTTTGTCTACAAAAGTTAAAAAAATATGAACTAATTTTTAGGGATTTAATGCCTCTGTGGTGGAATGGTAGACACGGTAGACTCAAAATCTACAGCTCAAAAGGCGTGCTGGTTCAAGTCCGGCCAGAGGTACCATCTATAATACCATTTCCCAAAACTAAATTGCTACTCGGAGTACGAGTGTCGAGCACCGGAGCGTACATACTAGTACGTGAGGAGCGGAGATCATGAAGTACGACGACGTGATGATTAGTTTTCGGAAATGGTATAACTTCAAGAAGAGCTAGCTGTGTGTACATGAGTAACGGAGCAACTGCGATCTTTAGGTCGCGGAAACCTTAATTCTTGAAGGTCTAGCTGAGTATATATACAGAAACAATATTTAGGCAATGAAGGTTAGTTACATCAAATGAGTACACATAACAATATTAATGACGTTGTAGAAATTACAGCACAAAGTGGTTTATCAATTTTCTCTATGATATCATCCACTGATATTATAGGAAAATCTGTTATGATAATTTTGGTAATCGCTTCAATTTGGGCATGGACAATAATTATAGATAAGATAGTTCATTTAGTTCAAATAAGAAAAAAAATTGCAACTTTCGAAGCTACTTTTTGGTCTGGAGCAGTTTTAGATCAGTTACATGAAACTATTAAAAGAACAATGAATAATCCTCTTGCTGCAGTTTTTGTAGCAGCTATGAACGAATGTAAACGCCAAAATCCTAACAACCTCACTGATGCACTTAAAATTAGCCATAAAGAGCGAATAATACAATCTATGTACTTGATAAGGAATCGTGAACTTGAAAGATTAGAGCAAAATTTAGGTTTTTTGGCAACTGTTGCTTCTAGTACACCATTTATAGGGTTATTTGGTACTGTTTGGGGGATTATGCATAGTTTTCAATCTATTGCAGCATCAAAAAATACCTCACTTGCTATCGTAGCTCCTGGCATTGCAGAAGCTCTACTTGCAACAGCAATAGGTCTATTTGCAGCAATTCCAGCAGTGATTTTTTATAACTACCTTTCTTCACAAATAATTAAGATTAATAATAAAATTGATGATTTCATTAATGAGCTTAGTTCTATACTATCAAGAGCCATAGATGAAGGGAAAATGTAATGGCTATACAATTACCAAATTCAAATAACCAAAGATATAGACGTAATTTAGTCAGCGAGATCAACGTTACACCACTAGTTGATGTTATGTTAGTGCTATTGATCATCTTTATGATAACCTCTCCAATGCTAGTGTCCGGTATTAATGTTGATTTACCAGAAACAACTTCTAGCCCACTGTCAGGACAAGATGAACCGTTAGTGATTAGTATTAACAACAAAGGAGAATTATATTTATTGGAATCTAAAATAGAGAGACAAAATTTAGCTACTAAGCTAACTAATATTACAAAAGAAAAGAAAGATATTAGAATTTTTGTAAGAGGCGACAAAAATGTGCCATATGGCGAGGTAGTTAGCGTTGTATCTGAAATCCATGCAGCAGGCTTTTCTAAGGTAGCACTAGTGTCAAATATTAAATATAATGAAAAATAATAATATTTTTTCTATTTCTTTTATTTGCTCCGTAGTACTTCATTTACTAATAATATATTTCTTCTTATTTGGTCTTCCATCATTGTTTAAAAAATCTCCTGAAGAACAAGTAATAGTTTTTGAAATGTTACCAATTAGTAATCAATCTAATGTACCCAATAAAACCAAACAACCTGAAAAAGCTATAGAAGAGAAGAAGCCTATAGAAGAAAAAAAGCCTGTAGAAACAAAGCCTATAGAAAAGAAGAAGCCTGCAGAAGAAAAAAAAACTGTAGAAACAAAGAAGCCACTCGAGAAAAAAAAGAAAATTCCTAATAAAAGTGACTTAGATTCTTTGCTTAAAAATTTAGAACAATCATCTGAAGGGTCGAGTGCAAAATCAAATAAACAAGCTAGGTCCAAAGAAAATAAAGAAACCCAAGAATCAAAAGGTCCTTACGATGACACATTGCCTCTTTCCATCAGTGAAATATCTCTAATTAAACAACAAATAGAGAGAGTATGGAGCAAACCTATTGGGATACAAAACCTTGAGCAGCTACGGGTAACTTTGTATATAGCTTTAAATCAAGATGGCAGTGTCAAAGAAGTAAAAGTCAAAGAAACAATGTGCCCAAATATAACAAAAATAGCTTGTGACGCTCTATCTGACAGTGCAATGAGAGCAGTATGGCAAGCAAGTCCTATTAATAATCTAGACCCTCAGCGTTACAATAGCTGGAAAGAATTTAATTTTCTTTTTGATCCAAGTATGTAAAATACTTGCATAATTATTATATTTTTCAAGATTTATACTTAGTGCTAGTCAAATTTCCTTTATATTAGTATTAATTTTCGGATTTGGGATTAGGATAAAACCAAATAAAGAGTACGGCAAATAATAAAGATAGGTTTAGTAGTAAATTCCATTCTGTCATAGATATATCAAATAATTTAATTGCCGGTTTTGTGCAAGTCGCAATAGGTTGGCTATAAAATATTTCTTTAATATCTTGAATGGATAAGTGCTTTGGAATATGGATTAAAGTTGAACAAAGACTACTTGGTTCAAATATCCCTCTTTCCACTCCACTATGATAGCCTGCTAATATACAAGCACCTAATAAATTTAGAACGATAAAAAATAAAGTATATTTGCTGATTTTCTTAATAAGAATCGCTACAACTGAAATCTTGATTATAAATAAATATGGGAATCTTTGATAAATACACAAAGGGCAAGGTAAAAAATGTAATATATATTCTACAAAATAAGCCAAAGATAAGGCAAAGATGCATGTACAAATTAGGGCTATATGTAAAACTCTAAAGCTATCTTTGCGAATAAAATGGACAATAGAAAGAATAGTCATAAGTAAATACTAATTTTTAAGTGCTATTGTCTAAGAATATTAGAAAAAACTCAAGAGATAAATTTACAGAAACCACGTATATTACTGCTCGTAAATGAAGAGTTGGTAGACGAAGGTCAACTTCAAGAAGAGCTAGGAGTGTTAAAGTCGAGCAGCGGAGCGTACATTAGTACGTGAGCAGCGGAGATCTTTAGACACGACGACGCCAATTCTTGAAGTTCACCGAGTATATTCAATATGCGAAATCAAACTATATGGAAATGGATATTATAGATGTCAGAATTAGAAATTTTAGAAGATGCTGTTAAATCACATGCTTGGCCTTTTTTAGAAGCAAAAAAAATATTAGATCAACTGGGTAGCAAAATTCCAGCTAAAGGTTATGTATTATTTGAAACTGGTTATGGACCGTCAGGGATACCACATATAGGTACATTTGCAGAAGTTGCTAGATCTATAATGGTGCAAGAAGCATTTAAACAACTATCCAATATCCCAACTAAGATTATCTGTTTTTCTGATGATATGGATGGTTTGCGTAAAGTCCCAAATAATATCCCAAACCTTGATATGGTGGCATCACATATTGGCAAGCCTTTAACATCTATTCCCGATCCTTTTGGCGAATGTGAAAGTTATGGACATTATATGAACGCTAAGCTTCGCTCATTTTTAGATAGATTTGGCTTCAAATATGAATTTTTTAGTAGTACAGAATGTTATAAATCCAGTTTATTTGATCAGATGATGCTTAAAG
Source organism: Candidatus Tisiphia endosymbiont of Neophilaenus lineatus (assembly GCF_964264975.1). Classification (NCBI taxonomy): domain Bacteria; kingdom Pseudomonadati; phylum Pseudomonadota; class Alphaproteobacteria; order Rickettsiales; family Rickettsiaceae; genus Candidatus Tisiphia; species Candidatus Tisiphia endosymbiont of Neophilaenus lineatus. Next base: position 945,089 of record NZ_OZ183649.1, read on the forward strand.
TCATAGACAAATATGATGAAATAATGGCTCTAATGTTACCAACTTTTCGAGAAGAACGACAGGCAACTTATTCACCTTTTATGCCAATTTGTCCAAAAACCGGTATGGTACTACAAGTACCTATTGCAAAGATCGATCGCTTAGCCGCTACTATTACCTATAAAGACAATGAAGGGAAGTTTGTGGAAGTTCCTGTGACAAAGGGACATTGTAAGCTGCAATGGAAACCTGATTTGGGTATGCGGTGGGCTGCCCTGCAAGTGGATTATGAAATGTATGGTAAGGAGCATATGCCTAATGCTAGGTTATATTCTGAGATTTGTCGAATTTTAGAGGGGATTCCACCAGTACAATTTTTTTATGAATTATTTCTTAATGAAAGCGGAGAGAAAATCTCTAAATCTACAGGAAATGGCATTACTGTTGATCAATGGCTGCAATATGCACCGATGGAAAGTATGTCGTTATTTATGTACCAAAATCCAACAAGAGCCAAACGTTTACATTTTGATGTGATACCTAAAAATGTTGATGAATATATTACCTTTAATAAAAGGTATCATTTAGAACTAGATCAAGTAAAGCGTTTTGCGAATCCAGTACATCATATTCATCACGGGAATGTGCCTAATATCGAAACTTTTGGCATTAGTTTTAGCTTATTGCTTAACCTAGCATCGGTTTGTAATCCCGAAGATAAATCGGTACTTTGGGGGTTCATCAGTAAATATGCTCCAGAGGCGACGAAGCAAAATGCTCCGTATCTTGATCATTTAACAAATTTTGCCATTGATTATTATAATGACTTTATTAAAGCGAATAAGCGTTATTTAACCCCTGATGCTCAGCAGAGAATTATCTTACAAGAAATCAGCACTATGTTATCTGCTTTACCAGTAGATATTACTTCCGAACAAATTCAAGAGAGGATTTATGATATAGGTAATAATCATGGTTATAGTAATTTACGAGATTATTTTAAAGAATTATATCAAATATTACTTGGGCAAACTGAAGGACCAAGGCTTGGGTCTTTTATTAAGCTTTTTGGTATTAAGGACTCTATAAATTTGATTCAACAGAAACTAGTTTAATCTTAAGTGTCGATGTAATACTAATTGCAATAATGAACACGGTGTTATAAAATGGGTTTTTAACTGATAAATAGGTACTCAAATAGCTAGGTTAATATTACCGCAAGGTTTTGAAGGTCATGATTTTATAAAAATGATGAAACATGAGCCGCATGGTCGAAATCGTATACGTTTATTGGCGATGTATCACCTTCAATTAGGCAAATCTTTTAAAGCCATATCTGAAATAGTGAAGTCACACTGGAAAACCGTGCAATCATCGCTCAGAAGATTTAGGAATCATGGTTTTGAAGGATTATTTGAATCACAAAGAAGCGGTGCCCCTAGGAAGATTAACACTATACAAGAATCTGCTCTTTTTGATAAAATCAATACGCTCAGTAAAAGTAAAACTGGTGGGTATATAACTGGAAAAGAGCTACATATCATGTTACTTGAGGAATATGGTGCTAAATGTGCTTTAAAAACAGTCTACAATACTATGCACCGCCTTGGTTTTAGCTGGATTACTTCTCGTTCAATGCATCCAAAGTCAAATCAAGAGACTCAAAATAGATATAAAAAAACTTTCCAGACATGTTAACAAAATTATTAGCAAAAAATATCGATAGATGTAAAGTTGATATATGGTCTCAGGATGAAACTAGAGTTGGGCAACAAGGTAGCTTAACTCGTATATGGGCTAAGCGTGGCACTAGACCCCGTAAAGTTCGGCAACAGCAATTTATTTCAACATATATTTACGGAGCTGCTTGCCATGAGACAGGAGAAGCTTGTGCATTAATTTTACCATATGCAAACACACAGGCAATGAATAAATTCTTAGAAGAGCTTTCTCGCAGTATTCAAGGCAACCGACATATAGCTTTACTAACGGATAATGCAGGTTGGCACACAGCCAAAAAACTAACTGTGCCAAGCAATATCACTTTGATACCGCTTCCGCCCTATGCACCGGAACTTAATGCAATGGAACAAGTTTGGGAATGGATTAAAAATCATTTCTTGTCTAACCAATGTTATGGTGTATATGAAGATATCGTTACTATGGCTTGTTACGCTTGGAATCAACTTGCTCATAATGTAGATTTAGTAAAATCAATTATGTATAGAGATTGGATAAATACACCGTGTTCATTATTGCAATTGGTATAAGACTCGATAATCAAGTTTTTTAGAATTATTAAAAGATACGTCTATTAGCGAGGAGTCGCGAAAATCGGCGTCGTAGCAATCTTTTGAAGTAATACTTGTCCCTACTTCACAATAAAATTGCCGCGTTGGCGATTCCATCGCCTTTCCTCGCTAATAGACGTATAAAGAAGCTGTATTTACTAACTTTCAACAGTTGTGGGATGATATTGTTTTGACGCTAGTACTACAACTATAGTAGTATAATTTTATCAATTGATATCAATTTGCAACTTAATTTTGTTTTTATAATCTTTCTCAAAACATTTTGCCATAAAATATGCTAATATTGCAAAGAACATAAGATATATGATTGGCAATAATTGAAAATTTAGGTATCTCATTAATATTAAACAAACAGAATTAGCGCTACCAGACATCAACATTGACCCAATATTATGACCAAGACTTACTGCACGATAACGATCATTGACAGCAAAAGCTTTTGTCATTATACCATGCGAAAGAGCATTGAAAGGAGCAACAAAACATGCTAGCATTAAACAAGACCCCAAAGCTAAATTAACCATCTGATAGTTAACGGATATAATAAATAATAGACTAGATACAATAGTACCAAATAAGCTAAACTTAAATACTAACATTTGACTAAGCCGATCTGCTAACAAGCCAGCAATAGGCATAGGAATGGCAAAACATATGGTTATTAAAACTGAAAATGTACTAATAATGAAACTAGTTTGCGGTAGGATCATAGGTAAATATTGTTTCATAAACATAACGGATATTTGATAAGTCGCACCAAATCCACCAGCAAGAAACACTGCCATCAAAATAACTCGCCACTGCTTCTTAATTAAAATAGCTAAGCTTTGCGTCTTCGTTTTACTGTCTTGATTCTTTTTAAATTCCGGTGTTTCATCAAATGTTCGGCGAAAATATAAAACGATTAAAGCTAAAGGTAAACTAAAGAAAAAAGGAATACGCCAACTCCAATCTGGAAAAATATGGGCATTAAAAAAATTGGTTGCCCCATTCCCTAGTAATAAACCTATAACCCCAGTACAACGAGTTATTGCTGAAGCTGTATATCGGTATTTTTCTCCTAAATGTTCGATAACATAAATAGCCGCTCCATCATATTCTCCACCTATAAAAAAACCTTGCATAAAGCGACACAAAGCCAAAATTATTGCACCCCACACACCAATAGATGAGTATTCTGGCAGGAAGCCTATAACCATCGTAGGTATTCCAATACCTATGATGGTTATACTTAATGCAGTTTTACGCCCATACAAGTCTCCGATACGGCCAAAAATCAGTGATCCCATAGGTTTTGATAAATATGCTATCGCATAAATAGCAAAAACATTTATTAGATTAGTTAGATAATCAGTATTTGGAAAGAATTTTGCTGCCATAATACCAGCAGAGAAACCATACAAACCATAATCATAATATTCAACTATTGTACCTAGAAATGCTCCAATAATTTTATTTCTTGTTTTTTTTTTCACTATATACTGCTCATAATTTAGTACTTGTGTTTAAGAGCCTTCAATTAACAATTTATTTCTAACTGAAGGTGCTAAGTTAATATTAAGCTCTTTTAAAGCTTTCTCATCAATATAATCAGGAGCATTCATCAATAAATCTTCCGCTTGCTGATTTAGTGGGAAAGCTATTACCTCTCTAACATTAGTTGAATCAGTTAATAACATAACCATCCTATCTATTCCTGGGGCTATCCCGCCATGTGGAGGGGCTCCAAATTTAAAAGCCCTGATCATACCACCAAACTTTTTATCAACAACTTCCGGGGGGTATCCAGCAATCTCAAAAGCTTTATACATTATTTCCGGTTTATGATTTCTAATTGCTCCACTAGATAACTCAATACCATTACAAACAATATCATATTGATATGCTTTGATGGCTAGTAAATCATCTACTGTTTTGGCTGATTCTAGCACTTCCATGCCACCTTGTGGCATAGAAAATGGATTATGGCTAAAATCTATTTTCTTGGTTTGCTCATTTAATTCATAAAATGGGAAATCTGTTATCCAACAAAACTCAAAACAATCTTTTTTAAGTAGGTCTAATTCTTCACCTAATTTAGTTCGTAGCTTGCCAGCAAGTTTAGATGCTTTATCAGCTTTATCACTAGAGAAGAAGACAGCATCACCATTTTGTAGATTCGCTAAAGACTTTAAATTCAATAATTGCTCATCTGTTAGAAATTTAACAATAGGTCCTTTAGCTTGTCCATTTTCTAGAAACTGGATATAACCAAGCCCGCTTGCTCCCTCAGAAGTTGCAAATTCTGCCATTTTATCAAAGAAGCTTCTAGGTAAAGCAGAAGCTTTAGGAGCTGGCACAGCTCTAACAACAGAGCCATTTTTTATATTTTCTTTAAAAATAGCAAAGTTAGAATTTCTCAATAATTCTGTAACATCTGCAATGATCAGAGGGTTTCTAAGATCTGGCTTATCAGAACCATATTTTAGCATTGCTTGTTCATATGGAATTTGTACAAAAGGTGTATTTGATACTTCTTTATCAGAAAATTTGCTGAATATCTCATACATTACCGGCTCAATGGTATTAAATACCTCTTCCTGCGTAACAAAAGACATCTCTACATCCAACTGATAAAACTCACCTGGTGACCTATCAGCCCTAGCATCTTCATCTCTAAAACAAGGGGCTATTTGAAAATAACGATCAAATCCTGACACCATCAGCAATTGTTTAAATTGCTGCGGTGCTTGTGGTAATGCATAAAATTTACCAGGATGTAATCTGCTTGGAACTAAGAAGTCCCTAGCTCCTTCTGGTGAACTAGCCGTTAGAATCGGTGTTTGAAACTCCGTAAACCCTTTTTGTGTCATCAGATGCCGTACGTGAGCAATAACTTGCGATCTTAACATAATGTTATTATGTAATTTTTCACGCCTAAGATCTAGGAAACGGTATTGTAACCTAGTTTCTTCGGAAGAAATTTGTTCAGAATTAACTATTAATGGTAAAGCTTCTGCATTAGACTCAATTATAAACTCACTTACCAATATTTCAATTTTACCAGTCATTAACGAGTCGTTTATTGTTTCATCACTCCTTGCTATCACTTTACCTACAACAGTTATAACTGATTCATACCTTAACCGACTAGCATCATCCATTAAACTTGGATTTTGATCAGTAAATACCAACTGGCTTATACCAAAATGATCCCTAAGATCAATAAAGACTAAATTACCGTGATCCCTTCTTCTATGTACCCAGCCGGATAATTTTACCCTTTGCCCAGTATCCTTTAATCGCAATTCATTACAATTATGCGTCCTGTATTTATGCATTCTATATCTCTTAAAATGAAAGGATTATATAAAAATATCTCCATTAAGCAATAAGCTTCTTCATCCTTGCAAGCTAAATTTCTCTTAAAACTTGTAGAACAATATATCATGAAATTTGAATACACTAATACCATTTATGAAATAATTTTATAAAGATTAAAAAGAAACTTTGTGTTTTGTACCTAAATAATTAAGTTGTTTGGTTGAAGAAGTTCTAATACAAACATTACCTGGTATTTCTCCAAGAAACCTAGAAGGAGAGGATCTTATTATTTCATAAAACATAAAACGACTTTCTGCATAAGTAATATACAGGTCTTTCTTAGCTCTAGTAATACCCACATAGGCGATTCTCCTCTCTTCTTCTAGACCTTTTTCCCCCTCTCTGAGTGATCGCTGATGTGGAAACACCCCCTCTTCCCAACCTGGTAGAAAAACTAGATCAAATTCAAGACCTTTAGCAGCATGAAGAGTCATAATGCTAACAGAACCACCAAAATTTGATTCTAATTCCTCATTTTCCATTACCAAACTAGAATGTTCTATAAAGTCTTGAATATTATCGAATTCCGCGATTGCTCTAAGCATTTCATTAATATTTTCAATTCTGCCAGTTGCTTCATCTGTTTTTTCTTCTTGTAGCATCTCAAGATAACCTGACTCTTCTAGTAAAGACTTAGTGACATTAATAGCTGGGTCATTTCTATATCGTAAACTCCAATTATCGATATTACTAATAAATTTGTTTAGACTATCTTTGACTTTATTTTTAAAAATTTCTGCTTGTAACATCTGACGAATGGCAGCAATAATAGGTATATTATGTTCAACCGCATAATCTTTTATTTGTTTTAATGTGGTATTACCAATTGCTCTCCTTGGAACATTTATTATGCGTTCAAGAGCAAGATTGTCACTATGATTTAAAGTGATACGTATATAGGCAAGTAAGTCACGTATCTCCATTCGTTCATAAAACTTAAGACCACCTATAATTTTGTATGGTAATGCATTACTAATAAACACTTCTTCAAATGCTCTAGTTTGGAAACCTGCTCTAACTAATATCGCAACTAATCCTGCATTATACTTTCCCTCTGTAACTAACTTGCTAATTTCAGATACAACGAATCTTGCTTCTTCTTTATCATTCCAACAAGATATAATTTTAATTTTTTCTCCATCATTTTTATCAGTCCATAATGTTTTACCGTGACGATTCTTATTATGGTTAATTACACTTGATGCAGCTAATAAAATTTTTGAACTAGATCTATAATTTTGTTCTAATTTTATTATTGTAGCATTTGGAAAATCCTTTTCAAAACGTAATATATTCCCGACTTCTGCACCCCGCCAACTATATATAGATTGATCATCATCACCAACACAGCAAATATTTTTTGAGCTACTTGCCAGCATCCTCGCCCAAAGATACTGAACAGCATTAGTGTCTTGATACTCATCAATCAGAATATATTTACATTGTTCCTGATAATACTTTAATATTATAGGGTTTTTTATAAACAATTCATTATTGTAAAGTAGTAAATCCCCGAAATCTACTACATTAGATGCTAGTAAATTTTGCTGATATTCGTCATAGACAACTTGAGCCACTTTATGAATAGGTAGCTTAATATCAGATTCAGAAAGTTTATATGGCAATAATCCCTGATCTTTCCAACACGAAATAATAATATATAAAAGTTTGGGAACATATTTTTTGGTATCTATATTTTTCTGCTTAACTATATCTTTAACCAATTTAAGTTGATCATCAGGGCTAATAATAGTAAACCTACTATTCAAGCTAAAATTCAAATGTTCTGCTTGCTGACGCAAAATTCTTGCTGCTATAGAATGAAATGTACCTATATTTAGCCCATAACAATCAATCATTTTGTTGATTCGATCTTGCATTTCTCTAGCAGCTTTATTAGTAAAAGTAACTGCTAGAATATTTTGAGGTAGAGTTAACCCTTGCTGGATTATGTTGGCTATTCTAGTCGTTAACACTTTAGTTTTACCAGTCCCTGCTCCAGCAAGCACAAGAATAGGACCATGTACATGGGACACTGCTAGCAGTTGTTGAGGATTTAATGAGTTTAGGAAACTTTGTTGTGTCATGATCTAGTACTACAATTGTAGATTAGTGGAGTTATAGTCAGATAGTTTGATATTTTGTTTATAATGATGTCATACCAATTGCAATAATTAACACGGTGTATTTATCCAATCTCTATACATAATTGATTTTACTAAATCTACATTATGAGCAAGTTGATTCCAAGCGTAACAAGCCATAGTAACGATATCTTCATATACACCATAACATTGGTTAGACAAGAAATGATTTTTAATCCATTCCCAAACTTGTTCCATTGCATTAAGTTCCGGTGCATAGGGCGGAAGCGGTATCAAAGTGATATTGCTTGGCACAGTTAGTTTTTTGGCTGTGTGCCAACCTGCATTATCCGTTAGTAAAGCTATATGTCGGTTGCCTTGAATACTGCGAGAAAGCTCTTCTAAGAATTTATTCATTGCCTGTGTGTTTGCATATGGTAAAATTAATGCACAAGCTTCTCCTGTCTCATGGCAAGCAGCTCCGTAAATATATGTTGAAATAAATTGCTGTTGCCGAACTTTACGGGGTCTAGTGCCACGCTTAGCCCATATACGAGTTAAGCTACCTTGTTGCCCAACTCTAGTTTCATCCTGAGACCATATATCAACTTTACATCTATCGATATTTTTTGCTAATAATTTTGTTAACATGTCTGGAAAGTTTTCTTATATCTATTTTGAGTCTCTTGATTTGATTTTGGATGCATTGAACGAGAAGTAATCCAGCTAAAACCAAGGCGGTGCATAGTATTGTAGACTGTTTTTAAAGCACATTTAGCACCATATTCCTCAACTAACATGATATGTAGCTCCTTTCCAGTTATATACCCACCAGTTTTACTTTCACTGAGCGTATTGATTTTATCAAAAATAGCAGACTCTTGTATACTGTTAATCTTCCTAGGGGCACCGCTTCTTTGTGATTCAAATAATCCTTCAAAACCATGATTCCTAAATCTTCTGAGCCATGATTGCACAGTTTTCCAGTGTGACTTCACTATTTCAGATATGGCTTTAAAAGATTTGCCTAATTGAAGGTGATACATCGCCAATAAACGTATACGATTTCGACCATGCGGCTCATGTTTCATCATTTTTATAAAATCATGACCTTCAAAACCTTGCGGTAATATTAACCTAGCTATTTGAGTACCTATTTATCAGTTAAAAACCCATTTTATAACACCGTGTTCATTATTGCAATTAGTATCAGAAACATCAAAAACTTATTATGCTAATTCTCAATTTTCAAAAATTTCCATAAGCTACACTTAAGATTCATTAGCTACAAGAGTTAATTTTTGGATGTCTTCTATACTCAAACCAGTAGACTCAGCAATGACGTCAATTGATAATCCAGCTTTAAGTAAGTTTTTAGCTATAACAATTTTCTCTCTAGCTTCTCCCTCTAGCTTCTCCTCTAGCTTCAGCAGCTTGCAATTCATCTCTATCGTTATAAAGCTTTTTTTGGTAATAGGAGTAGTTTGCCCTCTCTTCTTTGGTCATTTTGAGAATGCTCAGCTTGTCTGCTATTTGCCTCATATAAGGCGAATGATAGTTTGGTGGGACTTCATCATATTTCATGACATGTAGCCAGTCATCAATCTCTTTCTCTAAACGATCATTAAATAAAGGTACTGATATATAAAAATATTCTGGTAGGATGTTAGTAGCATCAAAAACCTCAGAAGTCTCCATGTTCTTAATATGCACATTTAATCTTTCATTAGTTTCTATCTCATGAATAATAGTTTTACCATGGTAAATAGCTCCATTACCATTTCCTATAGGAAAATAGAGTAGGGATATATGAAATATCTTTATTATTTGGGTATAATCTTCTCTTTGAGCAAGGTTATCAACGATGAGTCTTGAGGTGTTAAAGCAGGCCTTATGAATAAAAGAATCCTTAACATTACGCTCGATTTCAATAATGTATTTATGGTGATCTTCGTCTTCTACAATTACATCAGCTAGACTTCTTTTGCTTTTACTATCTTCTTTGTTACTCTCGGTCTCAAGTAAGGCTACTATTTTAACGTCCTTATAACCCTTGGTCTTAAGAAGAGCTGAGATAAAACCTTCTACTATAGCAGAATCGCCTTTATCTTTCAGAAGGTACTTAATAGCATAGTCAAAGGAAATTAACGGTTTATCGTTACTCATAATAATTATTTATGTTATTAGTAGTACTCAGTTATACTCAAATGATCCTACGAATTGGATTTGAAAATGAATGGTGAGCATGCTAGGCTATGATATTTTCAAAAAACAATTCGTAGGAGCAGAAGAGTTATTAATATTAAAGCTAATATAGCATAAAATCAATAGTACTACTAGCTTCATTATTAAATGAACCAATGTGGTTGAAGTTAAGCATAGTTAATTCATATGATTATCTTTTATAACTGTCAGCAAAGAGTTTTTTAAAACAAGCACTTTTTCATTATATTTTTTAATGAAGTCAGGTAGCTTAGAACAGATTATATCAATATTTTGTCGAACCTTTTCTATGGCATTAAATATAGTTAACGGACAGTCAACACGGTTAACCGTTAACATATCACGTAAAAATTCATCATCATAAACATCCGCTGTAGGACCGACTAAACAAGGTACTCCTAAACCTAGGCTTTCTAAAACTATCATAGGGGAACATTCCGAATTAGTAATGTATAAAGTTAAATTAGTATTTGCCATCAATTTTATTAATTCTTTATGTGGTAAATTCTCAGGAAAAACTTTAAGTTCTACATCTTCCATCATCCAAGAAGCATATTTATTGTTATCAAAAGAGAAATTAGTATAACAACAAACTCGATCTTTGAACATACTTATCGCCGCAAATTGAGGGTAGAGATTCTTGATCCATATGTTTGATGTACTCCATATACCAATTGTAAATTTACCAGTTTCTCGGGAAATTATCTTTTTTTCTAGCAGCAATGGTATGAAGTTTTGTAATAGATAAGATTGTACACCATTGGCTATAAGAAATTGTTCTAGACCATTTTTCAGAGTGATAATGGATTTAATTTTATGCTGCTTATATAAATTCAACCATCTATCAAAAGTTTGGCAATGACCAATACCTACCCATTGGGCAGGAGAACCATGCCATAAATAGTAGATATTTAAACAATTATCCCCTTTCACTTCATGTAGCTTCTCTACTAATTGAATATGAACATCAAGCCCTCCAGATATAATTAAGTTTTTAATACCTGTTTTTATAAGTAATTTTGCTATTTGAGTAATAATTTTGTCAGGTAAATACGAGTTAATATAACTTATCAAAACGTTGAGTTTTCCCATAGGAAAAGGAATGGTTTTATTAAATAATCCTTTAGTAGAATTAGCAACTCCAGGAAAAATGCTAGGATAAATTACATAAATATCATCCATATCTTTTTGCCCTAGAGGCAGCGGGTCTAGATTTCCGCCGTTGCTGGAATGACATTGATCTTGTTTTTGTCCTTGATATTTGATTATAAAATTTTTAAAATTATCATAGTCATTTTTTGAAAAAAAAGAATAGAACATAGTAATTATTCGTCTAACAGGCAACTTAACCCAAGAATATTTTAGAAGAAATCGTGCTATTTTCTTAAGAAAGGGTAAGGAAAGGAGTCTTGAGAGTAGTCTATACGTTACAGAGGAAGAATCTTTATTATTAACAAGCTCTATATTTCTTAAAATTTGGTGTTTTGTTTGTAATATCTGTTTTTTAGTATGATTATTTACTGAATCTTCTATAAATGAATACCATAAGTTTTGCATTTGAGTTTTATTTGCAAAGATTTCTTGATAAGAAAGACAGTTTTGTTGTTTAATCTTTGCTAATAGTTCCCTTTCAACATTTAATTTTTTTATTGCATTTATAAATCCTGTATGATTCCGGTTAATTATAAATTCATGTTGCACCTCAGGTAACACCTCCCTAGCAATACCTACATCCGTAGTAATAATTGCACAACCAAATGCCATAGCTTCAATAATGGGTAGCGGCGTTCCTTCTTGCACAGATGCTATTAGCAAAATGTCTGTTTTTTTTAAAATCTCCCAAATTTCTTGTTTAGAACGTATTCGCTCATTTTTATCCACTATACATCTTTTGATATGAATTCCATCTTTATCAATCTGTTCTAGTGCCGGTATAATTACTGTTTTTAGACCTTTATAATCAGGAGTACTACTATACCAACTTCTCCAAGAACTATTACCAATCCATGTTACAACTAAACTTGCATGATCTTCATCATGACTTGATTCCGCATCATGAATTAGTACATTATCATAAATTACTTGCCAAGGCTTTGGATAATCTATGATATTTGCATAAATATCATATAATCTTTTAGAAGTAGTGTAGTAGTTATCAATAAATTGGAAAGTTGGTAAATTTTTTAATATTTCACTTTCACTTTCAATAAATAGATGATCAGGTATGCTAGTGGTAATGGTAGTATTTACTAATATTTCTCCTGTAGCCTTACTATTACTAGAATTATCTGCTATGCTTCTTAGTAATGCTGTCAGATAGCCACGATAGAAAAAATGTATTAATTTAATAGAAGTATATTGGTTTAATTTGATTAAAAAATCCTTATATGTTTTGTAATCACAGCTGTAAATAATATGACAATCATATTGGTTGCTTAGCAAAGATTGAACATATTGAGCGACGTTATCAAAAGCCCATCCCCTAATATCAGATACTAAAATCAGGGTTTCTTTTGAATTCATAAATTTACACTAAATAGCTCTAATAATACAGCTTCTAACTCATATACTGGCATATAATTTAAAAGTTGCTGAGCCAATTCTGTGCTGCCAACAGAAATATTTATACTCCCGGTCTGAGTTGGTAGATATTTTATTCCTTTGACAATAGCAATCTTATTAATTAGTTGAATAAGTTCATTTATAGAGTAGGTACGTCCCGTACAAACATTTAATATAGGGGCTGAGGTACTCGCAATAGACAAGGCTCTAACACACATATTGGTAACATCTGAAACATGTATAAAATCACGACTTTGATTACCATCACCAAAAACAACCAGCTCCTTACCCTCTTCTACTTTCTGTTTAAATATTGATATTACCCCAGAGTAATCAGAACCTCTAAGTTGCCCTTTACCATAAACATTAAAAAGGCGTAAACCACAGGTTTTAAGAGATTTAATCTCACCAAAAACCTTAGCTTGCAGCTCACAGGTTAATTTATCCACTGCATAAGGAGAAAACGGGTTTACCTTACCATTCTCTTGTAAAGGAAAGTCACTTACTGTGCCATAAACGGCAGCAGATGATGCATATACAACGGGTATATTCTGTTTACTTGCCTGAAGAAATATATTAATAGTTCCTGTTAAATTCACTTGATGATTGTGATACCAATTATCAATTGATTCCTGTACATTTGCTATCGCTGCAAGATGGAAGCAACCATCAATATTTCTAAATAGTTTTTCTAAAATATTTTGATCTAAGATATTCCCTTGAATAAATTTAACATTTTTTTTTAACGAATTCTTGAGATCGCCTGTTGAAAGATCATCTAATATTACAACCTGCTTGCCTTCTTTTACTAGTAAGTCAACAAGATGTGAGCCGATGAAACCAGCCCCTCCAGTAACTAAATAATTTGACATATGTTATTAGTGCAATTAATTTTTATGATATAATTAAGTGGGTATTTGCTCTATAGGTATATTTATAGAATTATTATTAAGAAAAGCAAATGAAAAAAATTATCATTTTTACAAACACAGATTGGCACTTTTATGCCCATCTTCTACCAATTGCTTTAACTGCCAAAATGCAAGGCTATGAAGTTAAAGTGTTAACAAATATTAGTGAGTTCAAAGATAAGATAGAACAGCATGGTCTACAAGTAATCCCAATTTCAATAAAGCGTGGAAGTATCAACCCTGTTACTGATTTACTATTATTAATCAAGTTAATTAGCATATTAAATAAAGAGAAACCAAATATATTGCATAATTTTACTATAAAACCAATTTTTTATGGAAGCATAAGTGCTTTCTTGTGCAATATATGCTCAAAAAAGAAGAGCTTACCACGAGTTATTAACACTTTTGTTGGTATGGGTTTAATTTTTATAAGTAGTAATCTTTTGCTAATATTAGTTAGAAGCATTATCGTTAGAATAATATCCATAATAGGATATTATAAAAGTATGTTATTTGTTGTACAAAACGATGATGATTTAACTTTACTGGTAAAATTAGCTATAGCACCCAAAAATTTAATTGTTAAACAATGCAGCGTTGGTATAGAAACTGAAAAGTTTCCTTTTCTTCTAGAACCACTAGGTAGTAAAATAGTGGTGGCATTGGTAGCTAGAATGATTATTGATAAAGGTATATATGAATTTATATATGCTGCAAAAATATTAAAACAAAAAGGTATAAATGCTGAGTTTTGGTTAGTTGGTGAACCTGATAAAGATAATAAGCAATCAATAGCACAATCAATATTAGAAGACTATCAAAATCTAGGATATATCAAATATCTTGGTTATCAGAAAAATATAGAAGAAATATGGAAAAAAGCACATATTGCAGTATTACCTTCCTACCGTGAAGGGCTAAGTCGTAGTCTTTTAGAGGCTGGAGCATATGGTAGAGCCATTATTACTACTGATGCCCCAGGTGGTAGAGAATTAATACAAGACCAAATAAACGGATTATTAGTTAAACCGCAAAATACAGAAGATTTAGCAAGAGCTATGGAGCTATTAATCACTATGCCTATACTTAGAAAACACTTAGGTAAAAAAATTCGACAAGATATTTTAGAAAAATATGATTGCCAATTAATATCCGAGAAGATGGTTAATTTTTATATAAACTAATTTTTGGATTTGGTATCATCTCACTCTAACCTGCTGCCCTACTCCCTTTCCTCCACTACTAATTTGAAATGCCTTTCTTTTATTTTTACCTAGAAAATTATCAAAATCTCCTTTTGTAAACTTAAATTCAGTAATATTCTTTGCTGGACTTTTACTTGTATCAAATCTCTGATCTTGTTTTTTATCAATAGCTAATAATTCTACAAAATCATTTCTAATTTTATTCGGTGTTGTTGGATTATTTAAGGTCTTAATCAGTGATTCTATAGACTTGGTATCATTTCTAAGTTCATTATTGCGTGCAGTTGCTGCAACTAGTACATACTCTCCTAATACATCCTTGTTATCTTTCCCCTCCCAGCGTTCTTTCGTACAAAAAGATAACAACTTGTCAGCTTTTTCTTGATGATTTCGCATAACATCACGATCTTGCCAAGAGTTCTCTTTCTTAATTTCCTCTGAGGGAACTATATAACCTAATAGCTTATTAAAAAAAGTTTTATTCAAATTTTCATTATCATAAACTTCATAAACACTTAGGAGAAATTCTTGTTGTTCAAACGCTTTATCTACCTTTTTACCAAGTTCAAAATTATTTAAATACCTCAAAGTCTGAAAAAGAGCTTTAAGATGTAAGTAAGGTGCATATTTTTTAGCATCATCAAAGCTAAGAGTAGATATATCTTGAGTATTTAATGCAACCGCATTTAATGCATTCTCACGTAAATTATCAAAAGTCTTTTCATTAGTTTTTGTGTATATAAGATTTCCACCAACTTTAGCTAGCATTTTATATACTACATCAATTAAAAATTTCACTAGGGCATTTGGACCTTCAAAATTCTTAGCACTATATATAGCAATATTTGCTGAATCATCCATACCACTACCGAAGGCAAGAGCTAAAACCCTACCTCGCTTTTTTGCTAGGGTAACATTCTCAAAACCATCCAACTCTTCCGTAACATCGACTTTACTGTTATTTTCAGGGAAATAGTCCATAGGAGTATTGTCTCTATACCCCCCATCGACATACTCGACACCATCAATTTTTACAGGTTGAAAAACTAAAGGAAGAGAAGCGGAAGCATGGCAAGCTCTAGCAATTGGAACATCAGGAGTATTTTCAGCACTAAAAATTTGCAAAGTACTATCATCTCGCCTTACTGCAGTAATTAATAAGTCTTTAAATTGCACTGGATCAAGAAGTCGTAAAAGAGCTAAATCCTTAAAAAGGAGTTCACCACCCTTTTGACATTTGTCTGTTAATTCAATGAATTCTTTGCCGTTAGATTCTATTATAGCTTGAATTTTCTTGGATTGTTTTTTAAAATTTTGTTCCTGAAAATCTAAACCTTGAATATTTTCATTTATATCAGCAATCTGTTGACTATTATTGTCATCTTGTTGTTTTAATGTTTCAATCGTATTTAAAAGATCTTGCCTTTTTTTGTCTAACTCTCTCAGTTCTTCTGAAATCCTTTCATGTCTCGCTGTAGCAAGTTCCACAAAATTTTTGCCCTTTAAAAAATTATAAGCAACTTTTCTTATAGTCTTATCTACAAGCTCGTATAATGGAGTGCCATCTTTGCTAAGCGGCACCGGACCAATTGAAAATCCTTGAGTCCCAAGTAAATCTTTGAAGTTTGTATTTTTTGAAATAGCTTCATATTCTTTAGGTGGTATACCAAATGCTGTCACTGCAGCAGCTATTGCCCCTGCCGATGATCCTGCAACTCCTTCTACCTCATCAATTACTTCAGATTCATTCAAACCCTCTAAAACACCAGAATATCCACCCCCCTTAGCTCCACCACCACTATAAACCACATATTTTAAAGGACTTTGCTGCCTTTCTTGCATTTCTTTTTGTAATTTACTCATAATCTTTACTCAATTATTATAAGATTCTTATATAATTTCATCTTCTAGGTTCTGTTGACAAAAATTATAACGTAACCATATTAAAGTTCCAACAAAATTTAAAAAAGCTAAGAAAGTGGCTGGAGCCTTATCAAATCTAGAAAATATACGCCTAAAATGTTTGATTTTACCAAATCAGCACTCAATTAAATATCGTTCCTTATAAGTATGTTTATCATATTCACGTTGTACTTTACGGTTAGATTTTGGTGGTATAACAATCTCACACCCCTTATTTTCTAAACTTTCTACAAATGCACTACTATCGTATCCTTTATCGGCTATCACAGTCGTATTCTGAACATCTTGAGTAAGATTTCCCGCTTGAGTTATAGCCGAGTAGAAATCATAGCTCTTACCATCCTTTAATTAATAAAGTTTCATTGCTATGATAGCCCTCACAGAACCGTGCTTGTGGTTTTCCCACACACGGCTCTTCAATATAGCTATTCTGCTTTGAAGTAGTACCATATAAAGAAAACTTTATTTTTGGCATTGGTAGCGGATTCCACTGCAAATAGTTTTTAAACCATTTATAGCTTACTTTTCTACTACCTCTTCGGTTTATCCACTTATGTACCATTTGTACAGTTCTATAGTAAAACTTAGAGATCGATTGAAAATTACCGCTAATACCAACATAATTATAATGTCCTGTTAGTTTTGATTTTAGTGTTGGCCACCATTCTTTCAAAGCTATTTGCGATCTTATTGACTTTAACCATTCTTGAGTTTCTTTTAGTTTTCTTGCAAAGCTACTCTTCATTGTCTTATGACCCATTACAAAGTATCCTTGCCTACTTTTTCCACAATAGTGAGTAAAACCAAGAAAGTTAAATGTCTCCACTTTCTCTTTCCTTTTACTTGCTAGTTGCCAAGGTCGTCTACCAAACTTAACCTTCCTTGTTTTCTCTTCTGATATGCTTAATCCAAAACCTTTTAGCCTATCTTGTAGTAAGTTTAAAAATTCTTCTGCATCTTTAGCACTTTCACAACACACCACATAATCATCACAGTATCTTATTAACTCAACATAGCCTTTAGCTTTTGACTTAAAGACTTTCTCAAACCATAGATCTAAGACATAATGTAAGTAAATATTTGCAAGTATTGGACTTGCTACTGAGCCTTGCAGTATACCTTGATCACTGCTACTAACAACACCATCCTTAGTTGCTCCAGCTTTTAAAAGTCTTCTTATTAGCCACATAAAATTCTTGTCTAATATTCTTTCTTCTAAACACCTTTGCAACCAATAATGATTTATGTTATCGAAAAATTTCCTAATATCTACTTCTACAACATAATTAATTGGCTTTTTCATTACCACTTCATTTAAGGCTTTTATTGCTGAATGACAGCTTAAGTTAGGTCGAAATCCGTAAGAGCATTTTAGAAAATCTTGCTCATATATTGCTTCTAACAATTTCTTTACTGCTAATTGCACTATTTTATCTTCAACTGTTGAAATACCAAGCCCTCGCTTTTCTTTGCTGTTAGTTTTAGGTATATATACCATTCT
This sequence comes from Candidatus Tisiphia endosymbiont of Neophilaenus lineatus, assembly GCF_964264975.1. NCBI lineage: Bacteria > Pseudomonadati > Pseudomonadota > Alphaproteobacteria > Rickettsiales > Rickettsiaceae > Candidatus Tisiphia > Candidatus Tisiphia endosymbiont of Neophilaenus lineatus. The sequence goes on from NZ_OZ183649.1 coordinate 963,155, forward strand.
AACTGCACTAGCCCTGTAGCTTCTATCTTTTAGTCTCTGCACAAGCTTTTCTACATGCTCCTCTAGATTCTTGCCATATTCTTCAACCGTTACTTCATCTATGCCATAAGCTCTGTTCCTTTTCAGCTCTTTGTAACATTTAATAAGATTCTCCTTATTTATATGATGCACAAGTGCTGTAAATTTTAGCTTCTTATCTTCCTTAGCTTTAGCAGATATAAGTTTAAGTTTACTTTCCATTCTACTCTCTAACCTCCGTGTATTAGTGAATTAAGCGTACTTACACTAACGCTATATTGCTGACCCCTTCCCCATGTACATGGCTTTCCCATGCTCAGAATACTATGAGTCAGTCCGACTTCCATTGTATCATACTTTAATTCTTGCTCTTAACAGCTTGTTTTAAAGTACTCACTTGCGTAAGAATACAATGGATCTCCTAGGTTCAGGTAAATTCCATCTTGTAGCGTGTCATGGTCTGTGACTCCGGTAGAGCAATAGTTGCTCGCCTTATCGCAACTACACATCCTGTTTTCCATGAAATGAAGCATGTCAACCTCTATGATATCGCATATTTCGGAGCTTATATCCTTCACTTACGTTACAACCCACTACATCCCTCCTCTCAGCTTCACATAATTCGTTACCTCCATATATGTGAAATTTGGTTCTACGCTGTTGGCTAAACTTTACGTAGGTTGGATTTTCACCAACTGTAATTTACCCGCTTTGCCTAGCGCCATCATTTCTTTGCCCAGCAGTTAGTATAAACTTTAATGGATTACCAAGGACATCAACAAGGGTATGAATTTTAGTACTAACACCACCTCTGCTTCTACCTAAAGCCGCTTCTTCTTGATTACCTTTGATATATCCAGATGAGCAAGCATGTGCTCTCACAATAGTTGCATCAATCATAATTGATTCCATATCTGCATCTACTTTAACATAATCCATTAAATCATCCCATATACCTTTGTCAACCCATCTCTTAAATCTGCGATAAATACTGTACCAACAACCATAATCATCCGCTAGAAGACGCCATTGGCAACCTGTTCTAACAATAAACCATATTGCTTCAATAAAATATCTCATTTTTTCTTCATTCTTGTTGTGTATACCATTTCTTTCCTTAAAAAATAATAAAATTACTTCCCATGCTTGTTCTTCTATGTAATACTTCATATTGGTAGTTCCTTTTTTTGATAACTAGAAACTACCATTTCTTCTTACTATGGCAACTTTTTATTCCTCTTGCCTAACTATAATTTTTGTCAACAGAACCTAGTATAGTCTTTCCGCTTAGTAAATTTAGCAGAAGACAAGAATACTCCAGTTCCTATGGCTAACAATACTGAAACCGTGAAAATACTGGCAATTATAAAATGTCCCAATACAGCCAAAACTATAGTAGTAATACAGACCATTATCATGAATATAATGCTACTTATTCTACCTTTTTTTGTTACGCTTTCATAAACCTCAATACTTTTAATATCCATCTGATGTCTATGTACTTGCTCTTTTTCTGCCATGGCAATTAGCTTTGTCAATGTTCCTGGATAAATATTTTCATATTCTGCGATTAAATCTACAGGTGGCAAAATATGTGCAAACTTCTTACTATAGAAGCTATTATCTGACTCCTGAGGATTACTAACTTTTAAATATCCTTTGTTCAACCTATTGTTATTAGCAAAAAAACTTTTACTATCTTTCATATTCTTTTCTTATTTCTTGAAATGTTGAATTAATATCTTTTTCTACTCTAATAAAGTATTCAAGTAAATCTGTCTCTGGCTTTTTTCTTACTGTCGTTTGAGATATTTTAAATACACTAAAAAAGCCTATTAGGAAATGTCTTACAAATTCTTTATTCATTTATTCTCATATTAAATTATAAGATTAGCAAGTATGCAAGTTTAAGTATACTAGGTCATAGCAATCCTACATTTTTTATGTCACTACTGTTAAGAGTCCTCCCGAGCGTCTATTAGCGAGGAGTCACGCAAAAGCAGCAACGCGGCAATCTAGGATACGCGAAGCGTTACTCTAAAAAAACAGCTTCGCTGTTTACCTAGATCGCCACGGCATCTAAAGAGCCTTGCTATGACGATTATAGAAAAATGTAAGATACTATGATACTAGGTTCACAGCACCTAGAGTGATTATAACAAAGCTTTAAGAAAAATGGGAGAAATAATCTTTAGTTTTGATAAAAATCATTTTTTTAACCTCAGTTTAATGTAATAAATTATATAGTAGGCTCAAGTAATCATCGCCATTAGGGAGGGATGTCACCAAAGTAACTCCTCGCTAATAGCTCATAGGCTATTCTCCCTATGACTTTTATGTTATACGTAAGGTGAATTACTCATTAAATTGCTCTTTAATAATTCGATTTTCAAGGCTATTTTTTTTATCAAATAGTAACTTTATCTTCTTGTGTTTTACAGATTTAATTAATACTGACTTTATATTATTAAACTCTTGAAAATCTGCAGCTGCATTTACTGGTCTTTTATTACTTTCTAAGATTTCAAACTTTATAGTAGTAGAAAATGGTAGTAACGCAGCATGCCAGCGTCTTGGACGGAAAGGACAAATTGGTGTGAGGCATAATACGTTTGACTCAAGTGGCAAAATAGGACCTCCAGCAGATAAGTTGTATGCACTACTGCCAGCTGGGGTTGCAACCATTGCCCCATCGGCTACTAATTCACTCATACGCTCAACTTGATCAATTTCGATCTTGAATTTAGCAGCTTGGTTGGTTTTACGAAATATTGATACTTCATTAATAGCTAGGGCAGTATAGGTTTTATTGTCTATGCTTTCTGCTTGCATTTTTAATGGGTATAAATGAGAAATTATAGATTCTTGTAAATTATCCATTAACTTTTCAACAATAACTGGATTCATTAAAAACCCAATGTTACCAGAATTAATTCCATAAAAAGAAACATCAAGATGCATATAACGGTGTATCGCATGTAGTAATTCTCCGTCCCCTCCAACTACAACAATTATTTCTGCTTCTTCTACCTTACAAAAGTTATAAACTAGTTCAAGCTGTCTAACTATTCCTAATGATTTTGTCGAACTATTATAAACAATCGCAATTTTATTTAAATTAATTTTAGTTTTTGCCAACATAAATATAATAGATGATTAATTATTAGTGTAACAACACATGAAGCCAGTACATCACTTAAAAAATGTCCTCCCATTAATATACGACTTAGTCCAACTAATGTACCAAAAATCAATGTGATACTATAAATTCTTGAGAAAAATATCAAAGGAGCAACATAAGCAAAACTAGTTAAGCTATACGCCATAGCTGCATGGCCTGATGAAAATGAGCAATTATGTAAACATTCATTAGAGATTGAGAAGGCTCTAGTAAAATTTTTTGTACCATTAAACTCTTTAATCTGCAGCGGACGAGCCCTACCAAAATTTTCTTTAAATATATAATTTACTAGTAGTCCAGGACCTATTGCTGTAGATAAAATTATATAAAAACCCCCTGAAATAATAAGCCTATTAAAAGTTTTGTACTTAACAATTAAGTAAAGTAGGTATAATAATATTACTATAGTCAGTATAGTAGTTAATATTGGAATAACTTCAAATAATAATTGTACAATATTATTGTTACGATAGATAAATCCATTATTGCTGTCGTAGAATAATTTTGAGGAATCTATATCCAAATTAGGAAGTAGTATAGTTAATAATAAAACTATACCAAAGGTGAATATACTAGTATAAACTAAATTAGTATTAATCATAGACTAAAAGCCAAAAATAAGTTATAAAAGTATACTTAAATCCTACATCATATAGAAGTTAATATGTCATTCAACATTAAAAACCATAAAAATGATTTACTATTTTTACCACTTGGTGGTGCAAATGAAATAGGCATAAATGTCAATCTATATCATTATCAAGGAAAATGGTTGATGGTTGACTGCGGTAGCGGTTTTGCCGATGATTATTTACCAGGTGTTGACATGATAATTGCTGATATTAGCTTTATTGAACGCTATAAAAAAGATATAGTAGCTTTAGTTCTAACTCACGCACATGAAGACCATTTGGGAGCAATCCAATATTTGTGGAGTAGCCTAGAATGTCCAATATATGCTACTACCTTTACAGCAAATTTTCTAAAACTTAGATTAGCAGAATATGATTTTGCTAAAACTATAAAAATTCATGAAGTAAAGCCTTCGGCAAAAATAAATCTTGATCCATTCCAACTAGAGATGATACCGCTAACCCACTCAGCTCCAGAAATGCAGGCGATTATGATACGTACAGAAGCTGGCAATATTCTCCATACAGGAGACTGGAAATTTGATAATGATCCGGTACTTGGTAAGAAAGCTGATGAAGCTCTACTAAAATCTTATGGGGATGAAGGGGTTCTAGCTTTAGTCTGTGACTCAACTAATGTATTTAATGAAGGAACTTCTGGTTCAGAAGGAGAAGTGCGTAAAAGTTTAGTAGATATTATAGCAGGTTGCTCTCAGATGGTTGTGGTAACAACTTTTGCCTCAAATTTGGCTCGTCTTGAGACTCTAATTCACGCAGGTCAGATGGCAAAAAGAAAAGTTGTCCTATCGGGAAGAAGTTTGCATAGAATTTTGCTTGCAGCACAGGAAAGTGGTTATATGAAAGATATTGCCCCTTTGATCGATGAACGAGATATAGCAAGATTTAAAAGGCAAGAACTTTTAGTTATTGCTACTGGTTGCCAAGGTGAGCCTCTAGCAGCTACTGCAAAAATGGCAAATAATAGTCACCATAGTATAAAGTTAGCTCCTAAAGATACAATTATATTTTCTTCAAAAATTATTCCTGGCAATGAAAAGAAAATTTTCCGTATGTTTAATATTTTTGTGAGGTCAGGAATTGAAGTGGTAACTGAACGAGATCATTTTGTACATGTTTCTGGGCATCCATCAATTGACGAACTCAAACACATGTACTCTCTAATTAGACCTCAGATTTGTGTACCAGTGCATGGTGAGCCGGTACATATACATGAACACGCGAAATTAGCTCGTAAAAATGTTATAAAACATGCTGTTGAAGTCGAAAATGGTAGCTTAGTATTACTTGATCCTCATAATCCTCGTATTTTATTCAAGGTAACAACGGGTTATTTGGCTGTTGATGGCAATTATCTTTTACCAGCAGACTCATCGATTTTTAGAACTCGTAGACGTATGCGTGATTCTGGTATAGTAGTGGCAAGTTTGGTAATAAATAAAAATGGTAGCCTTAGTTGCAGACCTATTTTATCTATGCCGGGTCTTCTTGACCCTGACGATGATGCACAGCTAATTAATATGATTAAAGATGATATTGTTGAAACGATAGAAATTCAGAGGAAATCAAAAGGTAGCATTCTCAATGAACAGATTGAGAATGCTGTAAGGTCGGCTATTCGTAAGACATTGAAACATGAGATAAATAAATCACCCATTATCATAGTCAATGTGGAAAAAGCTTATTGAGAACTAGTTTATTAATCTAGTTTATTGAATGCAAGTTAACTAAGGAGATATTATATTATGGAATCATATAGTTTTACATCTGATGTGATGCTGCACAAAATATAGATAAAGACTTACAATATGTAGCAGAGTCCTTTGATCCTAAATATGATAAAGCTTGTCAAAAAAATCCTCAATCTCGTGAAAAGCAGGTTAGCAAGGATATAGAGCGTGGTGTCTTTTATCTTGAAACCCAAGATGGACAGCTAGTAGACTTACTAGCTAAGTGTAAGTTAGGTAAAGATCAGGACTATGAGGTAACTTATCAAGATATGCATGATATATTAACAAAAGATTATCATTTATCACAAGAACAAACAAAATATATTTTATATGCAAATCACCAAGGGGGTATAGCTGGCGGTATAGGTGGATTGACTCCACTAAGATTTAAAGCATTTAATAACTATGGATGCGATCCTATGAATGAATGGCTAAGAGATGGTAGTATGTCCAAGATCACTATAGATAAAGATCGTAATGTATCATATATTGGCGGACAGAATTTCATGTTTGATTATAGTATGGGTGCTTTCTTGCCAAATAGTGACCTTAGAAAGATGATGGGTACGGAATTTAATAGCCAAGATTATATGGCTGTAAATATTACCGCTTCGTTGGGAGCAGTAGGAGATCTTGAACCAAAAACGCAGGTAGTAATTGATGTAGCTGGCACTGGTCAGATTGCTGATCGATTTATTAGCGATATACAAACAATCCAAACAAATTGTGAGCAAAAATCCCCTCAAGCAATTATTGATAGTAATAAGGCTTTATCGAAAGAATTATTAACTGCTCCTCTTAATGAAGAGCAATATAAAACAGATATGAAAAAAAGAGTTTCGGAAATCATATCAGATAAAAGAGTGAAGCCGGAAACAATAAGTACATTTAAAAAAGCAAATGGTGCTACAGAGGCTTTAGCTGACGTATTGATAGAGCAAATTGATCAAGCAATCGCAACTCAAAAAGATAAAAAAACAGGGAAATTAAGCTCACAATCTATTAATGACATTGCTAAAAAAGCTGCGGAACAGTTAAATAAGTTTATCGATAATCCAAGTAAATATACAGTAAAGAAATTTACTAAGCAATTAGTAAATGATCAAGCTGCATCATCGAATACGACAATGCCAAGGAAGAATTTTATTAAAAGAATTTGTGAATATTTAAAAGACAAATGGCATGGATATTCTGATGACAAGAGCAAACTACCATTGGCTGAACAATTGAAGAATGAGGCAAAATTTGTCGGACAAAAAGCAAAATCACATATGTCATCTAACGCACCAACGTCACCACCTCCACATAATGAAAAAACAGAAGGTAAAGGAAGAGGTTAGGAAAATTTTTAATAGACTTCTTGCAGCAGTAGAATTATGTAAGAAGTCTAATCTTCGCATCAGCTGGTCTAATATATAACGGTTCTATGGAGTTAGAGAAATTGTGCTTCCTTATTTTATCGGCTATATATTTGCATATATGCAGTGCCTTAACTCTAGTAAAACGAGGTAAGATTGTTAAATTTTTTATATCCCTAATCTTGTCGTATATCATCTCTACCCCACTACCTGCACAGACATTAATAGCAGCATTTTCTGTATTTAATAATTCCACAGCTTGGTCATAATTTATCAGTGACGGAATAGAAACTTGTTCATCTTGATCAAAAACTTGGCTATATAATAGTCCTCTATATGCATTGAGAAAAATAAAAATTTTATTATAATTTTTTACTTGCCTGCTAGCCATCCACCAGGAAAACTCAAAATTAGATATAGTAGCACCTATTATATCTGTACTTAGCAAAATGCCTTTTGTCACTGATAAGCCTATTCTAATGCCTGTAAAACTGCCTGGACCGTTTGTAACGGTTAAATAATCTAGGTCAGGATAAGAAAGCTTTGCTATTTTCAATGCTTCTTCAATCATTGGCACGATAGTTTCAGCTTGCATAGAAGACCTTAATTCCTCAATATAGGCTAGAATAACCTGATCTTCAGAGATTGCAACAGATGCACTATTATTTGCCGTATCAAATGCTAAAATTTTCATTTATAATATAATCGATATTTCAAGTTTTGTAAGTATACTCAATTATAATGACAATGGAAATAAATAGAACAATTTTTAGATTGTACGACATTCGTGGCAGCAGTCTAATAGATATTAATCCAACTATTGCTTATAAAATTGGCTTTTATTTTACCAAAATGCATATATCAAAGCAAGGGAATGAAATATTTATAGGACGTGATGGTAGGTTAAGCTCCCCTGCCCTTTATCATGCTTTGGTTAATGGTATTATTTCAGCTAAGGGGAAGGTTACCTCAATAGGTATTGTACCCTCCCCTGTTTTATATTTTGCTGATAAAATATTTAAGCCACAAGCTAGCATAATGATAACAGGATCCCATAACCACAAAGATGATAATGGCTTTAAGTTGTTATCACAAGGAAAGTCTTTTTTCGACCAACAAATACAAGATTTACTGAATAATATTCTAAGTCAAGATTGGTCCACCAATCTTATTATACCAAAAAATTTTCTAGCACTAAGTAATATACGCAATTTAAATGTTACCGATAAATATCTAGATAGGATTTTGCAAGGAATAACTATATATCCTCAAATAAAAGTCGCATGGGATCCTGCCAATGGTGCGGCTGGAAATATTATTGACTTATTAGCATTAATATTACCTAACAAAAATGTCGTTATAAATTCGCAAATTGATGGCAATTTTCCTAATCACCACCCAGATCCAACTATTCCCAAGAATCTAGAACAACTAATAGAGATAGTTAAGACTCAGGATTGCGATATTGGTATTGCATTCGATGGGGATGGAGATCGTATAGGCATTGTAAGTAAGAAAGGACGAATAATTTTAGGTGACCAAATCCTTGCTATATTGGCAAAAGATGTAATTGAGCAAAATCCAAATGCAACTATTATAATGGATATCAAATCAAGTAGCAGCATATTTAATCAAATTAAGTCCTATGGCGGAAATGTGATAATGTGGAAAACAGGTCATTCCTTTATCAAAGATAAGATGCACAAAACTAAGGCGTTACTTGGTGGTGAAACTAGTGGGCATATATTTTTTGCTGATAAATATTATGGATATGATGATGCAATTTATGCTGCCCTACGGTTTGTTGATTTACTATCAAGGTCAAAAAAAACTTTGGACGATATGATAGATGAGTTACCTAAATGTTATAGTACCCCTGAAATTAAGATTTCTGTATCAGATAACCTTAAATTTGATATTATTCAGCAAATAAAAGAGGATTTAAACAGTAGAAATATCACTTTTAATGATATTGATGGTATAAGGGTTGACTCACATAATATGCCCAATAAATCTCAATGGTATGCATGGTGGTTACTAAGAGCTTCAAATACTGAAGCTAAAATTATTGCTAAATATGAATCAGATAGTTTGGAAAAACTAAATAGTCTAAAACTAGAGCTTTCATCTTTACTAGCCAAACATGGTTTGAAACTATAGCTAACCCGAAAATATTTTAGCTATATACCCCAATTTGGGATAAGAATTGACAAACTCTTATCCCAAATTCGCGTTAACCACATATTTTAGCTACTCAATAACACTATGCACTTCATACTTTACGCAAGTTGTCTTGATAAATACGATAAAGGTTTATAATTGTTTGCTCATAATCAATAAGTTCTGGTATAGTCCAATTAAAATTGGTAAAGATGTCGTACGCTTTATTTAGCCCAGTATTAATAGCAGCCACATTCAACATGCCACTAGGTAGTAACTCTCTTATCTTTGCTGCCTGTATATTTTTATATTCATTGTGATTTGCTGTACCAAATTCTGCTATATCATGCATCTCATTGGTTCGTACCTGCATTTCCACATCACGTCTAGGGTTGCCGACACTCGTAACAATATGCAAGGCACGATAACCATTATCTTTAGGATAATCAATATAATTCTTTTTCTCTGTTGTTTTAACAGAATAGATGCCACAGATAATATCTAACACTTTAGAACAATATTCTAGCTTATCAACTATAAATCTAAAAGCAACTAGATCCGTTAATTCGTTAGTCTTTAGTATCATCTTATTTAAGGCAGAACAAGGGTCTTTTAATCTATAATATGTTGTTGCTGCTATATCATGTTCACTTAGCTTAGTACTAATAATATCGGCTATTTTATGTAAATCGTTAGTATCTTGAAATTGCATATTTGATATTCTAGTTAAGTTGTCGTGAATTTGTTTTTAAAATAATGTTATGGAGTCTTTGATGCTAACAAATAAAAATAAGCTTGTCAATTGATAGAAAGTTATACCAATTGCAATAATTAACACGGTGTATTTATCCAATCTCTATACATAATTGATTTTACTAAATCTACATTATGAGCAAGTTGATTCCAAGCGTAACAAGCCATAGTAACGATATCTTCATATACACCATAACATTGGTTAGACACGAAATGATTTTTAATCCATTCCCAAACTTGTTCCATTGCATTAAGTTCCGGTGCATAGGGCGGAAGCGGTATCAAAGTGATATTGCTTGGCACAGTTAGTTTTTTGGCTGTGTGCCAACCTGCATTATCCGTTAGTAAAGCTATATGTCGGTTGCCTTGAATACTGCGAGAAAGCTCTTCTAAGAATTTATTCATTGCCTGTGTGTTTGCATATGGTAAAATTAATGCACAAGCTTCTCCTGTCTCATGGCAAGCAGCTCCGTAAATATATGTTGAAATAAATTGCTGTTGCCGAACTTTACGGGGTCTAGTGCCACGCTTAGCCCATATACGAGTTAAGCTACCTTGTTGCCCAACTCTAGTTTCATCCTGAGACCATATATCAACTTTACATCTATCGATATTTTTTGCTAATAATTTTGTTAATACCAATTGCAATAATTAACGCAGTGGTCTAAGATGGGTTTTTAACTGATAAAAGGTACTCAAATGGCTAGGTTAATATTACCACAAGGTTTTCATGGTCATGATTTTATAAAAATGATGAAACATGAGCCGCATGGTCGAAATCGTATACGTTTATTGGCGATGTATCACCTTCAATTAGGCAAATCTTTTAAAGCCATATCTGAAATAGTGAAGTCACACTGGAAAACCGTGCAATCATCGCTCAGAAGATTTAGGAATCATGGTTTTGAAGGATTATTTGAATCACAAAGAAGCGGTGCCCCTAGGAAGATTAACAGTATACAAGAGTCTGCTATTTTTGATAAAATCAATACGCTCAGTGAAAGTAAAACTGGTGGGTATATAACTGGAAAGGAGCTACATATCATGTTAGTTGAGGAATATGGTGCTAAATGTGCTTTAAAAACAGTCTACAATACTATGCACCGCCTTGGTTTTAGCTGGATTACTTCTCGTTCAATGCATCCAAAATCAAATCAAGAGACTCAAAATAGATATAAAAAAACTTTCCAGACATGTTAACAAAATTATTACCAAAAAATATCGATAGATGTAAAGTTGATATATGGTCTCAGGATGAAACTAGAGTTGGGCAACAAGGTATCTTAACTCGTATATGGGCTAAGCGTGGCACTAGACCCCGTAAAGTTCGGCAACAGCAATTTATTTCAACATATATTTACGGAGCTGCTTGCCATGAGACAGGAGAAGCTTGTGCATTAATTTTACCATATGCAAACACACAGGCAATGAATAAATTCTTAGAAGAGCTTTCTCGCAGTATTCAAGGCAACCGACATATAGCTTTACTAATGGATAATGCAGGTTGGCACACAGCCAAAAAACTAACTGTGCCAAGCAATATCACTTTGATACCGCTTCCGCCCTATGCACCGGAACTTAATGCAATGGAACAAGTTTGGGAATGGATTAAAAATCATTTCTTGTCTAACCAATGTTATGGTGTATATGAAGATATCGTTACTATGGCTTGTTACGCTTGGAATCAACTTGCTCATAATAGAGATTGGATAAATACACCGTGTTAATTATTACAATTGGTATAACATGTCTGGAAAGTTTTTTTATATCTATTTTGAGTCTCTTGATTTGACTTTGGATGCATTGAACGAGAAGTAATCCAGCTAAAACCAAGGCGGTGCATAGTATTGTAGACTGTTTTTAAAGCACATTTAGCACCATATTCCTCAAGTAACATGATATGTAGCTCTTTTCCAGTTATATACCCACCAGTTTTACTTTCACTGAGCGTATTGATTTTATCAAAAATAGCAGACTCTTGTATACTGTTAATCTTCCTAGGGGCACCGCTTCTTTGTGATTCAAATAATCCTTCAAAACCATGATTCCTAAATCTTCTGAGCCATGATTGCACAGTTTTCCAGTGTGACTTCACTATTTCAGATATGGCTTTAAAAGATTTGCCTAATTGAAGGTGATACATCGCCAATAAACGTATACGATTTCGACCATGCGGCTCATGTTTCATCATTTTTATAAAATCATGACCTTCAAAACCTTGCGGTAATATTAACCTAGCTATTTGAGTACCTATTTATCAGTTAAAAACCCATTTTATAACACCGTGTTAATTATTGCAATTGGTATTATTGGAGGGGTTGCAGGTGCATTGCCTCCTATGATTGGCTGGGCAACAGTAACTAATGAGATTTCACTTTTCTCCTTTTCTTTATTTATGATTATTCTAACCTGGACACCTCCACACTCGTGGGCATTAGCAATCTTTCGCTCAGAAGACTACAAAGATTGTGGTGTCCCGATGATGCCAGTGGTAAAGGGAGAATATTATACTAAAAAGCAAATTCTTACCTATAGTATCATTATGGTTATTACTACATTTACGCCCTTTTTTTTAGGAATAAGTAATCTTGTATATTTAGTAACTGCAGTTATACTGGGGCTAATTTTTTTATACTATGCTGCCTCTCTGTTTAGTGATAAAGATCATAAACAAGCTAAAAAACTATTTGCCTATTCGATATTTTATCTTTTTAGTATTTTTTTAACATTGGACTTCTCTCGAAACTAGCCGCTTGTGGATAGCAACAGAACAATTGAAAAGCCGGGCTGTTTAAAACAGCCCAATTTTAAAATTACCCTGAGCAACTATCCCTCCTACCTCAAAAGCTGTTAATGGCTTTGAAGTAGGAGGAATAAATTATGGGACTTTTTCACTATATTATTATGAGTAGCCTTAAGAGTCGTTACTAGCACAGCTACCAAGGATATCGGCAGTATCTCCTTCATTAGGGGGATAAATATAGAGTTGATGATTCAAGCAATGAGTTCTGTATTCTGTTTGCATATCCTGACAGAATTCTGAAGATTCTTTGAAAAAAGGATAAAGCATTGAATAGAGTGCATAGACTTTGGCCTCAAACCCAGTAGGGTTTGACTCCGATATTTGCTCAATCGACTGTTGCAATTGCTCAACAATCTTTTGTCTTTTAGTAGCAGTAGCGTCTGTATGTGGGTAACAATCTAGAGCTTGTACTTTATGATGTACTTTAAGGGAAGATATACAGAACTCAGCTAAGCAATCCCTCTCTCCATCTGTATATCCATCTTGAGCAACAATCTTAGCTATTTTCATCTTCCTATTAGTATCAACTCTATACTTATTTTCTTCATATTCACAAACAAAACAAAAATTCATAACTTTACTATAAATTTGTTCAGCCTTTGGTTGATCTGAAGGTAAAAGAACTCCAGCTAAATTTAGCAAAACTATCTCTTCCACAGTAGCTTGCCATATATTTGGATCAACATCAAGAGCCTTTTTACAAACTATTCTTGCTTTCTCCATTTTATTTGAAGACAAAAGAACGTCAGCAAGAAGCACCAAAATTTTAGGATCATCTATAGTTTTATATACATCAGGATTCTCTTTAACAGCTTCACTCAAAAGACTTTTAGCCTTATCTTTATAAATCTTATACTGTTCCGCATAATGATTAAGTGACGTAATCGAGTTAGCTAACTGAATTAACTCATTTAAAACCTTCTCGTCAAGAGGCTTAACTACAGTAGCTGTAGGAGTCTTTTCAGCAACTTCCACAAATGGATAACTGACACTGCTATACGATGGTAGTAGAGATGAAGTAGGAGAAAAGTCACCGGCTTCATCCACTTTAGTATCTTTTGTAGATGAAGCTTTAGCTTTAATTGTCTCTAATTTAGTATTGTATACAGCGTTAGCTTCCTCTAATTCAGCTTTTAATTCAGTTTTGTGTTTAGCTTCAAGTTTCTCTATCTGTTCCTGATGTTCAGCACGAGTTATAGCCGTCTCTAACTTATTGGAAGCTTTTTCAAGCTTTTCTTGAAGTTTTTCAACGTCTTTTCCAGCTTTCTTTATCTCAGAGCTTACAACTGAAGCTGCAGGTGCCGTAGCAACTGTTGGATTTGGGTTGTACTTTTTGGCAGTAACTTCTTGATCATCAACTTGGTTACTAAGGTGATTTTGCCATTTTATAAGGATATCATGAATATCTTGACGTTGTGTAAGATTATTATTTGATTTGTCTTCAAAATACTTCAAAGCTTCCTTTGGATCTTTTATTGTACTAAAGTATAGATCAAATATTTGGAAATTATCGCTATTTTCATTCAAATACTTCATTTGTGCACGAGCTTGGTCATATTTTCCAAGCTTAATTAGTAACTGAACTTTTGTTGCAACCTGTTCTAATAAACTATTGTATTTTTCAGAAATGCTTGGTACTTTTGTTTGTACATCTTGATCAAAATTTGTATATATCTTTACCCATCTTTCTAGTCCTATTATAGATTCATCTATATTAGGACCATAATTTTTATATGCATGTAATAAATGTGTAATATGTTCTTTAAAATCACTTGCTCGGAAAGCACTAATAGCTTGATACTCGTATGTCTTAAATAATAATTGCTTTGTTTCCTTAGGTTTAAGGATACGATCTTTTTTGATCTCGTCATGTAAAATTTTATATTTATCCTGAGCCTCAGTATAACTGAATTCGAGAGGCGTTCTGATCTTTTGTATATCACCATATTGTTGATTTAAAGCTTCAAGCATGTCTTGGAAATATTTAGATTTGAGTGCTGCTAAAACCTGATCAGTACCAGTATCATTAACAGTACTCCTATCTAGACTAGCACTCTTATTTTGACTAGCACTCTTATTTTGACTAGCACTCTTATTTAGACTAGATTTCTTAATATTTCTAAACATAATATCCTCCTGGTATAGTTATTGTTTTATTATTTAATTATTAGCAGTTAGATTTTATATTATCTAAACCTGCTGTCCAACTGAAGTTGGACTACACATAGAGCTGTCATCCGAGTTACGGCGGGAATGACAGCATTTGTACTACTGGTACTCCAGTATTACAACTTTTAGTATGTAGAAATAGGCTCTTGCATAACTTCATTCTTGTAAGGTAATCTTATTGTCAAAATTAAGTAAGGAATTATACATATCTTGTTCCACTTATACTCCTTACTTAATTTTTTTCCAAAACTTCCTCTTTCATAATTTAGCGATACAAGATGTCTTTCAGTAGATTAAGACAGGTTTATAGCCAGTAATCAAGTAATATCAAATAACATCACGAAAATTATATTAATAACTCTAATAATAGTAACTTTTTTGTAACTTATGATATTTTTGCAAATACTTTAAGTTTTTCAGTATAGTTAACCTCAACTATTGATGTAAGACATTGGTTTAATAGCTCCGATGTCATCAACTGTTGAAAGTTAGAAGAAGAAACGGTTTTATACTAATTGCAATAATTAACACGGTGTTATAAAATGGGTTTTTAACTGATAAATAGGTACTCAAATAGCTAGGTTAATATTACCGCAAGGTTTTGAAGGTCATGATTTTATAAAAATGATGAAACATGAGCCGCATGGTCGAAATCGTATACGTTTATTGGCGATGTATCACCTTCAATTAGGCAAATCTTTTAAAGCCATATCTGAAATAGTGAAGTCACACTGGAAAACTGTGCAATCATCGCTCAGAAGATTTAGGCATCATGGTTTTGAAGGATTATTTGAATCACAAAGAAGCGGTGCCCCTAGGAAGATTAACAGTATACAAGAGTCTGCTATTTTTGATAAAATCAATACGCTCAGTGAAAGTAAAACTGGTGGGTATATAACTGGAAAGGAGCTACATATCATGTTAGTTGAGGAATATGGTGCTAAATGTGCTTTAAAAACAGTCTACAATACTATGCACCGCCTTGGTTTTAGCTGGATTACTTCTCGTTCAATGCATCCAAAATCAAATCAAGAGACTCAAAATAGATATAAGAAAACTTTCCAGACATGTTAACAACATTATTACCAAAAAATATCGATAGATGTAAAGTTGATATATGGTCTCAGGATGAAACTAGAGTTGGGCAACAAGGTAGCTTAACTCGTATATGGGCTAAGCGTGGCACTAGACCCCGTAAAGTTCGGCAACAGCAATTTATTTCAACATATATTTACGGAGCTGCTTGCCATGAGACAGGAGAAGCTTGTGCATTAATTTTACCATATGCAAACACACAGGCAATGAATAAATTCTTAGAAGAGCTTTCTCGCAGTATTCAAGGCAACCGACATATAGCTTTACTAACGGATAATGCAGGTTGGCACACAGCCAAAAAACTAACTGTGCCAAGCAATATCACTTTGATACCGCTTCCACCCTATGCACCGGAACTTAATGCAATGGAACAAGTTTGGGAATGGATTAAAAATCATTTCTTGTCTAACCAATGTTATGGTGTATATGAAGATATCGTTACTATGGCTTGTTACGCTTGGAATCAACTTGCTCATAATGTAGATTTAGTAAAATCAATTATGTATAGAGATTGGATAAATACACCGTGTTCATTATTGCAATTGGTATTAATATAAGAAAAAATGCATTCTTAAAGCGGCTAACGCGACTTATCTTCGAGATGGATAGGATCAAAATTGTGCCATAAAACGAGGTTAGTATGCGGTGTATGGAATAGAAATGGTATAGGTATTTGTAAACTTTCAACAGTTGTGCGTTAGATGCCGTGGCGATCTAGTGAAGTGAGGTGTAATACTGCATAAAGATTGCCGCTTCACCGCTTTTTCGCGACTCCTCGCAATGACGATCAGCAGCCATTTTAATAGTGGTTATATAAAAAATGTACTATGATATCCTGCACCAAAGCAGGGATGACATTTTTTTAAAGCAGAAGAGTATATCCATCCTCTTAATTTTCTATAGCTAATAAATATCATATTATCAAGTCCTTTATTTGTAATTGAATAGTATTAGACTCTTTCCAACTATTCATTTTTAATGAACCAATTACAGAAATATTATATGACTTAATATTAAGTAAAATATTTTCTATAGGACTAGATATACTATTAAACGCAATAGCATGCAGCGGTTTAGAACCAAAAGATTCCTTAGAAGGAGCAAGCAAACATCTTATATGTTTTCCTCCCACTATGTCGGCTTTCAAGACAAAAAGATTAGAGAATTTAAATATTGGCTCATGATTTCCTTGGCCAAATGGTTCGAGTTTACTTAGCTGATCCATTAGCGGTAAATTTACACTACTTGTAGTAAGTTCCGCATCATATTCTTCATAGGCAATACCATTTTGATTACTAATATCAATCTTAAAGGCGTGATTTAAGAATTCTTGTAACTCTTGTAATTTCTCTTCCAATACTGTAAATCCAGCTGCCATTGCATGTCCCCCGCCAGCTATGATTAAATCTTTAGCCTTGGCATTGATAATTTTACTACCAAAATCAACATTTTTGATAGAACGGCAAGAAGCCTTACCTATTCCATCATTTAAAGCTATAACTGCAACTGGTTTATTAAATTTTTCTTTTAATCTGCCAGCGACAATGCCGATAACACCTGGATGCCACCCTTTACCAACTATAAATAATGAACTATCATTTTCTTGGGTTAAAGCTATTTGAGTAGCTTCCTCTATCATTATCAGCTCTATTACTTTTCGCTCATTATTATGTTTCTCCAACTCCTGTGCAAGTAGATTTGCTTCTATTGCACATTCGGTAGATAAAAGACTAGCACCCAAGGATGATTTACCAACTCTTCCACCGGCATTGATCCTAGGCCCCAACACAAATCCCAAATGATAACAGTTTGGTTTTTCATTTAAACCAGCAACATCACATAAAGTCTTCATACCTAAATTTTTTCTTTGACCAAGGATTTTTAATCCTTGAGCAACAAAAGCACGATTTAAGTGAATAAGCTTCATTACATCGCATACTGTTCCAAGTGCGACTAAGTCTAAATATTGCATTAAATTTGGTAGAGTATGACATTTTGAATATACACTATTTTGTATCGAACACGAAGCTATATCGGTAAAGAAATTTTGTTTTTTTAACTCGGATAATAAGGCGGTAGCAAATAAAAATGATACTCCTACAGCTGCTAGGTACTTATATCTACTGGTCTCATCAATACGATTCGGATTAACAACTGCAACAGCTTCAGGTAATATATCGCTACTAATATGATGATCAATCACTATTACCTCAAGTCCTACTGATGATGCATATTTTAGAGCCTCATGTGCCATTGCTCCACAATCAACAGTAATAAGTAGCTCAGTAGCATTATCCTTAATTTTCTGCATAGCAGCTGGGGTCGGTCCATACCCTTCAGCAATTCTGTTTGGAACATAAATATCAGCTTCTTGCCCCAAATCTCTAAATATATTCTTAAGTAGTGATGAAGAAGTAGCTCCGTCAACGTCATAATCAGCAAATATACAGATTTTCTGTTTATTTATAATAGCTTCTATAGTCCTATCTACTGCTTTTTGCATATCAAGTAAATGAAAAGGATCTGGCAGTAAATTCTTGAGCTTAGGTGATAAAAAATCTATAGCTTGTGATAAGTTCTCTAAGCGAGGAAATAGAACCCGTGCTAGAAAATCACTGATTCCTACAGAACGACAAAGTTCTGAAACATCATCCTCGTTTACTGATCGCTGTTGCCAAATTTTTCCATTTACTGAACGTTTGGGTTCTAGTGGTACTATCATGTAAGGCAACCCTATTTTAAAAAATTAGTTTCTTTAATTTATAAACCAACTCTAAGGCTTGTTTAGGGGAGAGCTGATCAGGATCGATTTTAATAAGTTCTTCTTCTAACTTATTAAATTTTATTGCTTTTTTACTCTCTACTGGTAAGTCAAATAAACTTAAATTGTTTGATTCAGTGTTTAATATATTTTTGCTTTTGTACGTTGCGGTTTTTTCTAATTTTGTTAAAATGTCATTCGCCCTAATTATAACAGATTTTGGTAGGCCCGCTAAGTAGGCTACATGAATTCCATAAGATTTATCAGCCATCCCTGCTATAATATTATGCAAAAATAATATTTCTTTCCCTAATTCCTCAATAGCCACCGTATAATTTTGCAAGGCTGGCAAAAAATTACTCATGCTGGTTAATTCGTGATAATGCGATGCAAACAAACATCGACATTTGAGATTATCATGAATATATTCCAGCACCGCGAAAGCAATTGATACACCATCATAGGTAGAAGTTCCACGACCAACCTCATCTAATATGACTAAAGAATTTTTAGTAGATTGTGCTAAAATAGCTGATGTTTCAAGCATTTCCACCATAAAAGTTGATTGACCTGCTTGTAAATCATCCCCTGCACCTATCCTACTAAATATCTTGTCTACAATACCTATTTTGGCACTTTTAGCCGGCACAAAACTACCAATTTGAGCTAATATGGCTATTAGGGCATTTTGCCGTAAAAAAGTACTTTTACCTGACATATTAGGTCCAGTAATTAACCAAATTCTATTAGCTTCCGATAAAGTACAGTTATTGTGAATAAAGCTTTTTTTATCATTTGATAAACTTTGCTCAACGACTGGATGCCGCCCTTCAATAATCTCAAAACTCAAATCATTGCTTAATCTAGGCTTGACATAATTATATTCATCAGCAATATAAGCAAAATTACAAAATACATCAAGCTGACTCAAGGAATAGCTAAGTAATCGTAAGAATATAGCTTTATCAATAACTTGCTGGCATATTTTTTTATATAATTCTAGTTCAAGATTAATCGCTAAACTCCTAGCGTTGACCATATCACTTTCTAACTTTTGTAATTCAATAGTAGTATAGCGACTAGCATTAGAAGTTGTGTGCCGGTGAATAAATTTTGATGCGTACATTTTATCACTATGTCTTAGGGTAACTTCAATAAATAACCCAAGTACATTATTCTGAGATATTTTTAGGGTGTCAATGCCAGTATCAAGACGATATACATTCTTTAATTTTTCTACATGGGCTTTGCCATTGTTAATTAAGTCATATAATTCTTGTATTTTAGGATGATAATGATGATTTATTATCCCACCTTCATTGATAGTATTAGGTGCATCCTCTCTAATTGCTTGATCTATTAATGAATATAACTGTTCACCTCCAGATAGAGGTTTAATTAACTTCTCTATATAATCTAGCAAATTTAGCCCATAATGGGAAATAAACTCTCCTTTTATTTCCAGTGCAGCATTTAACGTATATTTCATATTTAGCAGATCTCGCCCGCAGCCACGATTCATGGTAATTCTAGCCAAGCAACGTTCTAAATCCCCAGTTTTCTTGAGTAACTTTTTAATATTTCCTACTAGTTCAATATTTGTATAAAAAAATTCTGTTATATTTTGTCGAGAATTTATTTCATCAATATCTATTAGTGGTGTTGATAAAAAGTGATATAATAAACGACTACCAGCCTTAGTAACTGTGTGATCAATAGTGGCCAGTAAACTACCCTTGGTTTTTCCTAATAAATTATTAGTAATTTCCAAATTCCGCCGAGTCGCCGAATCAATAATCATAAAATTATGGTAATTGACCAACCGAGGCAAAGGTAGCGAAGGTATATTTTGCTTTTGCGTTAGTGATAAATATTCTAAGATACTACCAATACTACTTGTTTGACATTCAGATATTTCCCCTATGGCTTTTAGATCATTGATTTTATAAAAATCTAAAATGATTTTATGGCATTTTTTAGGAGCAAAAAAACTATCAACTTGATACGAGACACGGAAATGTAATTGCTGCTGAATACTATTAGCTAATTGTCCTCCTTGCAAATTTTCGCTAAGTAAAATCTCTTTAGGCTTAAGACGTGATAGTTCGTTGATAATCTCATTCTGCGGAATCTCTATAACTGAAATTTCTGAAGTAGAGATGTCAACGTAACAAATTGATGCTCCGTTTTTTAGTAAAACTAAACTTGCCAAATAATTAGGTTCACAAACATCAATTAAAGATTCCTCAGTAACAGTACCTGGAGTGATGATACGCGTTACATCCCTATTTACTACAGCTTTATAGCCACCACGTTTCTTTGCCTCTTCCGGTGTTTCTAGTTGATCACAAATAGCAACTTTGTAATTTTCTGCAATTAATTTATTTAAATATGTCTCAAGAGCATGATGGGGTACTCCGCACATAGCAATCTCAGAGTCTCCATTAGACCCTCTTTTGGTAAGAGCAATACCTAAAACTTGGCTGGCAAGAACTGCATCATCAAAAAACATTTCATAAAAATCACCCATTCTAAACAATAGAAGACAATCAAGATTGGCAAATTTGATGTCTAAATATTGTTGCATCATCTTTGTTGATTGATCATAATTATATTTATGGCGAAATTCTTCTAAAGACATGGATAAAGTCATGGATATATTTTAGTTGTTTGAATTAGATTTGAGTATATACTCAGGTATACCCGATGAATTTCAAGAGTTGGCTAGGCGTAGTCAAACCGTTGTTCCTACGCGAAGTCCCATCGTGCCACAACGCCAACACTTAAAAGGCGAAAGGTATAGAACTTCAAGAATTAAGGTCATCGTACCCTAAATATCACAGCACAGCTAGCTCTTCTTGAAGTTATTATCGTCTACCCACTCTTGAAATTATATACTCTTCTGCTTTTAAGAATTGTTTTTTGAAAATATCATGGATTCGCATGCGTAATTATACTATATGTACACCTAGCATGCTCACCATTCATTTTCAAATCCAATTCTTCAAATCATTTGAGTATAGCAGTATATGTTTAGATTCAAAAGAGCTTTTGATTTTAATTGATTAGGTTTTTTTCTCACTATTTCAAAGAAGTTATGCATAATATTTATCTACAAAAATTAAAATTATTAAATTATCGTAATTTTCAGAATTTAGATATTAGTGCTGGTAATAATCCTGTTATACTAATAGGGGGGAATGGTAGTGGAAAAACTAACATTTTAGAATCAATATCACTATTTTCACCTGGTAAAGGTTTGAGAACAGCTAAATTAGATGATATTTGTCAAAGGGGAGAAGATCATTGTTTAGCTTATGCATTATTACACAGTAAACTTGGCTTAGTTGAAATTTCAACTAATTTAAAGCGTGAATCTAATAGACGTTTTACGGAATTTAACGGTGTTAAAATACAAAATAATGAACTAAGTAAGTTCTCTGCTATGATTTGGCTTACACCCCAAATGGAAGGTATTTTTTCTTCCAGTATTAGCGATAGGCGTAAATTCTTTGACAGGATTGTTTATAACTTTAATCCATCGCATGCAGGAATAGTTAGTCAATATGAATATTATATGTATGAACGTAGCAAAATACTAGCACAAGACCAAGTGGATACAAATTGGCTAAGAGTGGTTGAAGAAAAAATGGCGGAATTATCAATTGAGATCGCTATGAATAGGCTAAAAATTTTAGAACATATGCAAAAAGCTATCTCAGATTTGGATAATGATTTTCCTAAAGCTATTTTATCAATTAATGGGGTTATAGAAGATATAATATTAAAAAATTCTGAAATAGATATTGATTTTATAAAAAATGAGTTAGTGGTGTCTCGTGTTCGTGATAAGATATCTAATAGAACTAATTTTGGAGTACATAAAAGTGATTTTGTAGTTATTCATAAAGAAAAAAATGCCTTAGTTAAACACTGTTCCACCGGTGAACAGAAGGCTATGCTCATTGCCATAATACTTGCCCAAGTTAATTATTCTATTAAAGAAAACATTGCTATGCCTATTTTACTGTTAGATGAGGTTTTTGTACATCTTGATAACAAAAGGAGACAGTACTTAATTGATTTCTTCCTAGAATTAGGATTACAGCTATGGGTGACTGCAACTGACTTAAATGGCATAGAATCTTTAACAAAAAAAGCAGAATTAATAAAATTATAGTATGAAATTTCTTTTATTTAATTTTAAGGCAATGCCTTAAAACTTGATCACGGCGTTCTAATATAGCATTAAGGTAAGAATTATTTAAAAAATCAGAACCTTTTGCTGCTATAAAAATCTTTCTAAGAATAGATAAGTCTAATTTTTTTATAGCTTTTATAGTGTCGTCATAACATTGTGTTGGATAAAATATTATAAAACTGTTATCAAATGCATGATACTAAATCCATAGGCTATTTTGATAAATAACAAACTGCAAAGGGTGGTTATAAGACTGAAAATTTTTGTAAAAGGTAGGAGGTATTTGTTTTTTAAATCTTTGTTTTAGCTTTTCTTCATTAGGGAGATCAATAACCTCTGCTTTATCAACAGGAAATGGTTTGTCATAATCATTGGTATTTAATTTATCACTATACAGTACTCTAACAAAAGGAAGTTCACCAAATTTAACATGTTGGCGATTGCGAATGCCTGAATTATCTATGGCAATAAAATATGTTTTATACCAATTGTAATAATTAACACGGTGTATTTATCCAATCTCTATACATAATTGATTTTACTAAATCTACATTATGAGCAAGTTGATTCCAAGCGTAACAAGCCATAGTAACGATATCTTCATATACACCATAACATTGGTTAGACAAGAAATGATTTTTAATCCATTCCCAAACTTGTTCCATTGCATTAAGTTCCGGTGCATAGGGCGGAAGCGGTATCAAAGTGATATTGCTTGGCACAGTTAGTTTTTTGGCTGTGTGCCAACCTGCATTATCCATTAGTAAAGCTATATGTCGGTTGCCTTGAATACTGCGAGAAAGCTCTTCTAAGAATTTATTCATTGCCTGTGTGTTTGCATATGGTAAAATTAATGCACAAGCTTCTCCTGTCTCATGGCAAGCAGCTCCGTAAATATATGTTGAAATAAATTGCTGTTGCCGAACTTTACGGGGTCTAGTGCCACGCTTAGCCCATATACGAGTTAAGCTACCTTGTTGCCCAACTCTAGTTTCATCCTGAGACCATATATCAACTTTACATCTATCGATATTTTTTGGTAATAATTTTGTTAACATGTCTGGAAAGTTTTTTTATATCTATTTTGAGTCTCTTGATTTGATTTTGGATGCATTGAACGAGAAGTAATCCAGCTAAAACCAAGGCGGTGCATAGTATTGTAGACTGTTTTTAAAGCACATTTAGCACCATATTCCTCAAGTAACATGATATGTAGCTCTTTTCCAGTTATATACCCACCAGTTTTACTTTTACTGAGCGTATTGATTTTATCAAAAAGAGCAGATTCTTGTATAGTGTTAATCTTCCTAGGGGCACCGCTTCTTTGTGATTCAAATAATCCTTCAAAACCATGATTCCTAAATCTTCTGAGCCATGATTGCACGGTTTTCCAGTGTGACTTCACTATTTCAGATATGGCTTTAAAAGATTTGCCTAATTGAAGGTGATACATCGCCAATAAACGTATACGATTTCGACCATGCGGCTCATGTTTCATCATTTTTATAAAATCATGACCATGAAAACCTTGTGGTAATATTAACCTAGCCATTTGAGTACCTTTTATCAGTTAAAAACCCATCTTAGACCACTGCGTTAATTATTGCAATTGGTATTATTAATATCTTTAAATATTAATAAATTATGTGATCCAGAGTCCCAATGCCCAAAAATAAAGTAAAAAGTTCGTAGGTTCATTTGATCTTCTATGGAAACCTCTTGAAGAGCTTTTTCATGCTCTTCAGGTACTAAAGGATCAATCTTAGTATCAATGTAGAGTTGCAATGATCCTGTCATTCCATTAATTTTACGCATTACTGTTGGAGGAATATGAGGGAAACCTAGAATTAGAGAAGCTTGATACGCTGCTACTTCAGCTTGTGCATCTCCTAAATCATCTGCAGGTAATTTTTTAAAGACAGCTTTTACCTGATCATCTAATACCAATTATAATAATTAACATGGTGTATATGAAGAATCGTCACTATAGCTTGTTACGCTTGGAATCAACTTATTCAGAATGTAGATTTAGTCAAATCAATTATGTATAGAGACTGGATAAATACACCATGTTAATTATTATAATTGGTATAAAGTAACTAAAAAAACTTCTCCATTGAATTCCGCTTTTTTACATTTCTCTGTGAGAAACTTTCTCATAGGTTCTATATGGTGTATTGTAGATGTTTTAAGTAATTTTGAGATATCAACTTTTTTCCATGTTTCTGGATGGTTAAATGGAGTGGCATATACAGAATGCATAGTTAATAAGGATGGTAGAATTATATAGAAGGAGACTAAGAATATTCTAAAAATTAGCATATCATTTTATTATTAGTTGATATTTTTTAATTCAAAATCTTTTTCTGCTTTGTAGAGCTTCCTTGGCTATATCGAAGTCGCTAAATGGTAGTTTTTTATTACCGATTATTTGATAATTTTCGTGACCTTTGCCGGCAATCAGCAAAATATCATCTTCTTGTAGATTATTTATTGTTTCAATAATTGCAATTTTTCTATTTTGTATTTCTATAAAACTATTAGTGATAGCTATAATACCTTGTATAATTTGCTGCCGTATTGATTTTGGGTCTTCATTCCTCGGATTATCGTCAGTGATAATAACCTCATCAGCAATTTTCGCCGCAATTTCCCCCATTAATGCTCTTTTACCACTATCTCTATTCCCGCCACAACCAAAAATTACTTTCAATAACCCCTTATTTGATTTTATTTTTTTTAGTTCTAGCAAGCTTTTTTCTAAGGCATCTGGAGTGTGAGCATAGTCAATAAAAATATTGCTATTAGCTACTCTCTCTAAACGCCCTTTAACTGCTTTAATTTGTGGTAATTTCGATATGACTTGTTCAAAAGGAAAGCCAGTCAAATGCACCATCATAACGGCAATCAGCAAGTTGGTTGCTTGAAAACTAGCAACTATATCGGTAGTAAAATTATATTTCTGCCCGTTATAAGTACAAATTGTCCTGTCGATAATTTTTAGATCACCATTCTTACCAACGGTTAAAAATTTTATATTACGTTCCTGTAAATAACTTTTGATATAATCTAATTGTTCTATTTCCGAGTTTAATACAGCAACTCCTGTCTGCGATAAATTATCTGTAAATAATTTTAGCTTGGCTAAAAGATAATTAGCCATATTCTTATGATAGTCAAGATGATCTTGACTAAAACTAGTAAAGCAGGCAGCATCTACTTTTATACCAAGTAATCTTTGTTGTTCTAGACCATGGCTAGAAGCCTCAAAAGCTAGATATTTTGTGCCATTCTCAGCTAGCTTATGTAGAATATGCCTCAAAGTTACAGGATCAGGAGTAGTAAGAGCCGGGGATTCGTCTAAAATTTCTTGGATGCTTGTTAAATCCAAACCACCCGAACATTCTACGCCAATGGTCCCGATAGAACAGCTGGGTACTCCTAGTAATGTGTATAGTTGCCTACAATATGATACTACCGAGGTTTTACCGTTAGTACCAGTAGCAGCTACCATATATTGTGGTAATAAAGGGTAGAGAATATTAGCAGCTTGGCTTAGTGCCACCCGTGCACCACTCATAAGCGTTATATGTACACCATTAGCGATAATGTTAGGGTTTTTTAAACTTTCAGCATCATCGGTAATAATGAATTTTACTCCTTTGTTTATTACATCATCAATAAACTGATTACCATCCGAACTTGCTCCTTTAATGGCGAAGAATATGTCACCAGCTTTAGCTAATCTAGAGTCAAAACACAAACTTTGAGAGTTCAGCTGAGAGGTAATTTTTAAATAGTCAAATAATTTTTGCATAATTTCTACAATTTAAATGTAGCCTAATTAATTCTTAATCTATATAAGTGTGTTTATCAGGTGTAAGAGCCTATGTAAAGAGTTATAGTGCAATCTATGAATTAGCTAATACAAACTTTGTGCCATACCTGCGAAATCAGGTATTTAGATTCCCACCTATACGGGAATGACAATTTACAATCGTTATGTTCTTTATCACCTAATCCTATGGGTTTAACTATAGGATTAATAGATAATTTTTTGATAAGAATTTTAAGGATTCCTCATGAAAAAGAAAGATTTATCAATTTTAATAGGTAATAGTCTAGATCATTTTGATACGGCTATTTATAGTTTTCTTGCTCCAATTTTATCAATAATCTTTTTCCCCAAAGACGATCCTATAGTTGCTTTGATCTTAACTTATAGCGTACTAGCAACTTCAATAATTACTAGACCAATTGGGGCAATAATTTTTAGTATAATTGTAAGAAAACGAGGAGCAGTTTTGGCTCTATCCTATTCATTAATAGGCGTTGCTGTTACTACTATGTTAATAGGAGTTATACCAACTTATCAAATGATTGGCTGGTTCTCACCATTGATGCTGCTCATTATTCGAATGATGTTAGCAATTTTTGGTGAAGGAGAACATTGTATTGCCAAATTGTATATTGTAGAAAATAAGACGCAAACTCAAGGAGTGAAAGCATCCTATCTATACGAGTTATCAACAATGTTTGGACTTATTATTGCCTCTTTTGTAAGTACAATTCTAATTAGTTCTAATCATCATGAATATTGGCGTTTATGTTTCATATTAGGAGGGAGTACAGGGATTGTAGGGGTTTATCTTAGACGTTATTCCAATATATCTCAAAGAGCAATAGAACAAGAATCTTATATAGCTAACTTGACTAACATTATGTCAAATTCACAAACGTCATTGCAAGAAGCTACTTTAGTAGCAATGAAAAAATCCAGAAAAATGAGGAATGGATTGCTTCATGGGCTTACTATTGCTTGCAATGACTTTGTTAGCTATATATCAAATGTGATATTGAATAATAAGTGCAATATTCTGCGTGTGTCTATAGTTAGTGGCTTTTCCTATATGACATATGTGATACCTTTTGTCGTGATGAATAGTTTTATACCTCTTATTACCTCTATATCTTTGGAGAGGATGATGACGTTTAATACAATCTTATTAATTATGGATGCAGCAATGATTCCAATAATAGGGTCTTTGGTTAAGAAATATCGTCCTACAAATGTAATGATCATCAGTACTAGCATTTTATTTATTAGCATAGTACCATTATGGTTATATATGTCTGACGCTTCCTTATGGTATATTAATTTTGTCCGTTTGTGGATTATTACATTAGGGGTAACTTTCTTATGCCCACTAAATTATTGGCTTAATAGTCTATTCCATGGTTCAGATAAATATATGCTGGTTAGTATTGGTGATGCTATAGGTACTTCAATATTTGGAAGATTTACTCCCTCAATATGTATAGCTCTCTGGCATTTTACTGGTTCTTCTATATCTATAGGAATTTATATTGCAATGATTACTTTAGCTACTATATGGGCAATGAGGAGTATACCATGAAAAACATAATAGATATAGATGTATGACAAGACCGGCATTCCTAATTGCTTTTTTTACAACAATTGTGCGTTATTATGATTATGCTCTTTTTGGTCTCTCGGCAGCAGTTCTATCCAAGAATTTTTTACCTCTAGGATCAAATGATAGGCAGATATTATTATTTTTTGCTATATTCAGCATAGCTGTAATAGCTCGTCCCATAGGCTCGATCATTTTTGGTTTTATCAGTGATAAATATGGTAGAGTTGTATCAGTTAAAATCTCAGTATTTTTGGCTACTATCTCTACAATTCTTATAGGATTAACCCCTAATTTTGATAGAATTAGCATAGTGGCTACAATAATCTTAATATTTTGTCGTATGACATTTTTAATGAGCTTAGCAGGAGAAAGTGATGCTATAAAAATTTACGTTGTAGAAAAAGTAGGTAAGACTAGCAAAAATTGTGCTAGTGGTATCGTGTCATTTTGTAGTCAGGTTGGAGCATTGCTTGCTGCAACAATTTATCATTTTTCTACAGAATTTGACTCAGCAGCTTATTTATGGCGGGCAAATTTTATTATTGGTGGAATTTTTGGCTTATTTATAATATTTCTAAGGCACTATTTTCATGAAAGTGAGGAGTTCTTAAATTCTAAAAAGGATCATAAATCTCCAGATTATAACTTTTTTTATTTAACAAAGATTATCAAAGATTCATTTAAAAAATTTATTATAGCAATATTAATAAGTGGTTGCATAGGAGGTATTTACCATTTTCTAATTTATTTTTGGGGAGTATTTGCTGTAAAAAGTGCATTAATTATGGATAGCAATCAAGCTCAAATTATCAATATAGCTTTAATAAGCATTTACGCTATTATGTCAGTATTGTCTGGTTTTTTAGCTGATAGATTTTACCCTAAAAAACAAATTATCATCGCATTATCATTAAGTTTGTTAGTGATAATTATTGTACAATTTTTACTATATAAAGAAATCTCGGTAATTTATTTCCCAGTAATGCTTATCGGACTTGCCCCATTTTACGTAGTGCCATTACAAATTATTGTCCAATCTATGTTTATAACTAATATTAGGGCAAGAATGTGTAGTCTATCCCATTCACTTGGCGGTATGATACTTTCATCAACAACACCATTTTTTTGTATGTTATTATGGCAATATTTTAATGCAATATACTTAGTGCTAGGATTTTTTATGCTATTATTACTAATATTGTTCAGTACAGTAATTTTTCTGTATAGTACAAACGTTATAACAAACTACTAGGTTCTGTTGACAAAAATTATAGTTAGGCAAGAGGAATAAAAAGTTGCCATAGTAAGAAGAAATGGTAGTTTCTAGTTATCAAAAAAAGGAACTACCAATATGAAGTATTACATAGAAGAACAAGCATGGGAAGTAATTTTATCATTTTTTAAGGAAAGAAATGGTATACACAACAAGAATGAAGAAAAAATGAGATATTTTATTGAAGCAATATGGTTTATTGTTAGAACAGGTTGCCAATGGCGTCTTCTAGCGGATGATTATGGTTGTTGGTACAGTATTTATCGCAGATTTAAGAGATGGGTTGACAAAGGTATATGGGAGGATTTAATGGATTATGTTAAAGTAGATGCAGATATGGAATCAATTATGATTGATGCAACTATTGTGAGAGCACATGCTTGCTCATCTGGATATATCAAAGGTAATCAAGAAGAAGCGGCTTTAGGTAGAAGCAGAGGTGGTGTTAGTACTAAAATTCATACCCTTGTTGATGTCCTTGGTAATCCATTAAAGTTTATACTAACTGCTGGGCAAAGAAATGATGGCGTTAGGCAAAGCGGGTAAATTACAGTTGGTGAAAATCCAACCTACGTAAAGTTTAGCCAACAGCGTAGAACCAAATTTCACATATATGGAGGTAACGAATTATGTGAAGCTGAGAGGAGGGATGTAGTGGGTTGTAACGTAAGTGAAGGATATAAGCTCCGAAATATGCGATATCATAGAGGTTGACATGCTTCATTTCATGGAAAACAGGATGTGTAGTTGCGATAAGGCGAGCAACTATTGCTCTACCGGAGTCACAGACCATGACACGCTACAAGATGGAATTTACCTGAACCTAGGAGATCCATTGTATTCTTACGCAAGTGAGTACTTTAAAACAAGCTGTTAAGAGCAAGAATTAAAGTATGATACAATGGAAGTCGGACTGACTCATAGTATTCTGAGCATGGGAAAGCCATGTACATGGGGAAGGGGTCAGCAATATAGCGTTAGTGTAAGTACGCTTAATTCACTAATACACGGAGGTTAGAGAGTAGAATGGAAAGTAAACTTAAACTTATATCTGCTAAAGCTAAGGAAGATAAGAAGCTAAAATTTACAGCACTTGTGCATCATATAAATAAGGAGAATCTTATTAAATGTTACAAAGAGCTGAAAAGGAACAGAGCTTATGGCATAGATGAAGTAACGGTTGAAGAATATGGCAAGAATCTAGAGGAGCATGTAGAAAAGCTTGTGCAGAGACTAAAAGATAGAAGCTACAGGGCTAGTGCAGTTAGAATGGTATATATACCTAAAACTAACAGCAAAGAAAAGCGAGGGCTTGGTATTTCAACAGTTGAAGATAAAATAGTGCAATTAGCAGTAAAGAAATTGTTAGAAGCAATATATGAGCAAGATTTTCTAAAATGCTCTTACGGATTTCGACCTAACTTAAGCTGTCATTCAGCAATAAAAGCCTTAAATGAAGTGGTAATGAAAAAGCCAATTAATTATGTTGTAGAAGTAGATATTAGGAAATTTTTCGATAACATAAATCATTATTGGTTGCAAAGGTGTTTAGAAGAAAGAATATTAGACAAGAATTTTATGTGGCTAATAAGAAGACTTTTAAAAGCTGGAGCAACTAAGGATGGTGTTGTTAGTAGCAGTGATCAAGGTATACTGCAAGGCTCAGTAGCAAGTCCAATACTTGCAAATATTTACTTACATTATGTCTTAGATCTATGGTTTGAGAAAGTCTTTAAGTCAAAAGCTAAAGGCTATGTTGAGTTAATAAGATACTGTGATGATTATGTGGTGTGTTGTGAAAGTGCTAAAGATGCAGAAGAATTTTTAAACTTACTACAAGATAGGCTAAAAGGTTTTGGATTAAGCATATCAGAAGAGAAAACAAGGAAGGTTAAGTTTGGTAGACGACCTTGGCAACTAGCAAGTAAAAGGAAAGAGAAAGTGGAGACATTTAACTTTCTTGGTTTTACTCACTATTGTGGAAAAAGTAGGCAAGGATACTTTGTAATGGGTCATAAGACAATGAAGAGTAGCTTTGCAAGAAAACTAAAAGAAACTCAAGAATGGTTAAAGTCAATAAGATCGCAAATAGCTTTGAAAGAATGGTGGCCAACACTAAAATCAAAACTAACAGGACATTATAATTATGTTGGTATTAGCGGTAATTTTCAATCGATCTCTAAGTTTTACTATAGAACTGTACAAATGGTACATAAGTGGATAAACCGAAGAGGTAGTAGAAAAGTAAGCTATAAATGGTTTAAAAACTATTTGCAGTGGAATCCGCTACCAATGCCAAAAATAAAGTTTTCTTTATATGGTACTACTTCAAAGCAGAATAGCTATATTGAAGAGCCGTGTGTGGGAAAACCACAAGCACGGTTCTGTGAGGGCTATCATAGCAATGAAACTTTATTAATTAAAGGATGGTAAGAGCTATGATTTCTACTCGGCTATAACTCAAGCGGGAAATCTTACTCAAGATGTTCAGAATACGACTGTGATAGCCGATAAAGGATACGATAGTAGTGCATTTGTAGAAAGTTTAGAAAATAAGGGGTGTGAGATTGTTATACCACCAAAATCTAACCGTAAAGTACAACGTGAATATGATAAACATACTTATAAGGAACGATATTTAATTGAGTGCTTATTTGGTAAAATCAAACATTTTAGGCGTATATTTTCTAGATTTGATAAGGCTCCAGCCACTTTCTTAGCTTTTTTAAATTTTGTTGGAACTTTAATATGGTTACGTTATAATTTTTGTCAACAGAACCTAGATCTAAGGAGAGAATTTTGCAAAAAAAACATAACCTAATAAATTATGACTATAGTGCCTATAATACTTTAAGAAGGTTAATAGTTGATCATGTAAGACCTTATCTAAAACAGATCGGCATGGCAGTATTTTGTATGGTAATTACGGCTGTGTGTACCGCTTGTATCGTTGATTTAGTGCGACCAACTATTGATCAAATATTTTTAATCGGCAATCGTCAAATGTTATTATTTTTGCCGTTAATGGTAGTGATCACATTTACTATTAAAGGGATAGCTGAATATTATTCAAGTTATTTAGTTAAATTTATCGGTCAGAGAATTCTAACTGATTTACAAATTAAAATGTATGAACATCTATTATTTGCCGATACTCTCTTTATTCAATCTCAATCATCAGGGCGTTTAATATCACGCTTTACTAACGATATTGCCATGATGCGTGGTGCTGTGTCAAATTTACTAGTAGGATGTGCGAAATATTTTTTGACAGTAGTAGGCCTTATCATAGTGATGTTTAAGTTAGAACCTAGGTTATCTTGTATAGTATTTCTAGCATTTCCCCTAGCAATTTATCCAATACAGAAATTAGGGAGAAAAATTCGTAGAATATCAGGACAAGCTCAAGAGGAATTAGCTAATTATACTTCTAGGTTAGATGAAACTTTTCAGTCAATTAAAATTGTTAAGTCTTTCTTAGGAGAGAAAATTGAAAGCAATCGAGCTTTATTGTTCTCTAGTAATATTTTACATTTTTTTAAGAAAACTGCAAAATTGGATGCATTGGTCTCACCAATCATGGAAGTGTTAAGTGGTATTACAGTTGGAGGGCTTATTTGGTACGGTGGATTGTTAGTCATAAAAGGAGAAACTACACCAGGAGCATTTTTTGCTTTTATTACTGCCTTTCTTGCAGCTTATAGACCTTTTAAAAGCTTGGTTTCTTTAAATGTAAATTTACAAGAGGGTATTGCTGCAACAAAAAGAGTTTTTAACGTTCTAGATACTGAGCCTATTATTAAAGATAGTGTAAATGCTCAAAATGTTCAATTAGTTAATCCGCAAATAATTTTTCACAATGTCGAGCTAAAATTTAATGATAAAGTAGCTTTAAAGCTCGTTAATCTAAAAATAATGCCAGGGAAAACTACAGCTTTTGTTGGGCGTTCTGGTAGCGGCAAAACTTCATTATCTAATTTATTAGTAAGATTTTATAATCCAACTAGTGGACAAATTGTAATTGATGATTACGATATTAAAGACATAAAAATTGACTCTTTAAGACGGCAAATCTCTTTAGTAACGCAAGATACTACATTATTTGACACTAGTGTTGCAGAAAATATTGCTTATGGTAATCCAAATGCTACTCACAGTGAAATTATTACCGCGGCAAAATATGCTGATGCTGATGAATTTATTTCGCACCTTCCATTTGGCTATGATACGATGATTGGCAATCAAGGTACAACACTTTCAGGTGGGCAGCGTCAACGTTTAGCGATAGCTAGAGCATTTTTGAAGCCGGCAGCAATTTTAGTTTGGGATGAGGCAACAAGTTCGTTAGATCAAAATTCTGAGCGATTAATTTTAAATTCTTTAGTAAATCTTCACAAAGGTAAGACTACCTTAATTATAACCCATCGTTTATCGAGCATTAAGGATGTTGATCATATAGTTGTTATGAAATCTGGTATGATATTTGAACAAGGAACTCACTCACAACTTATGAACAATAAAGCTGAATATTATAAATTATATCATAAGGAATTAGAGGAGGGTGATAAGTGAACATAAAGGGAGTAATTGTCTATTTATACCAATTGCAATAATTAACAAATCGGTGTATTTATCCAATCTCTATACATAATTGATTTTACTAAATCTACATTATGAGCAAGTTGATTCCAAGCGTAACAAGCCATAGTAACGATATCTTCATATACACCATAACATTGGTTAGACAAGAAATGATTTTTAATCCATTCCTAAACTTGTTCCATTGCATTAAGTTCCGGTGCATAGGGCGGAAGCGGTATCAAAGTGATATTGCTTGGCACAGTTAGTTTTTTGGCTGTGTGCCAACCTGCATTATCCGTTAGTAAAGCTATATGTCGGTTGCCTTGAATACTGCGAGAAAGCTCTTCTAAGAATTTATTCATTGCCTGTGTGTTTGCATATGGTAAAATTAATGCACAAGCTTCTCCTGTCTCATGGCAAGCAGCTCCGTAAATATATGTTGAAATAAATTGCTGTTGCCGAACTTTACGGGGTCTAGTGCCACGCTTAGCCCATATACGAGTTATTATACTAATTGCAATAATGAACACGGTGTTATAAAATGGGTTTTTAACTGATAAATAGGTACTCAAATAGCTAGGTTAATATTACCACAAGGTTTTCATGGTCATGATTTTATAAAAATGATGAAACATGAGCCGCATGGTCGAAACCATATACGTTTATTGGCGATGTATCACCTTCAATTAGGCAAATCTTTTAAAGCCATATCTGAAATAGTGAAGTCACACTGGAAAACTGTGCAATCATCGCTCAGAAGATTTAGGAATCATGGTTTTGAAGGATTATTTGAATCACAAAGAAGCGGTGCCCCTAGGAAGATTAACACTATACAAGAATCTGCTCTTTTTGATAAAATCAATACGCTCAGTAAAAGTAAAACTGGTGGGTATATAACTGGAAAAGAGCTACATATCATGTTACTTGAGGAATATGGTGCTAAATGTGCTTTAAAAACAGTCTACAATACTATGCACCGCCTTGGTTTTAGCTGGATTACTTCTCGTTCAATGCATCCAAAGTCAAATCAAGAGACTCAAAATAGATATAAAAAAACTTTCCAGACATGTTAACAAAATTATTAGCACAAAATATCGATAGATGTAAAGTTGATATATGGTCTCAGGATGAAACTAGAGTTGGGCAACAAGGTAGCTTAACTCGTATATGGGCTAAGCGTGGCACTAGACCCCGTAAAGTTCGGCAACAGCAATTTATTTCAACATATATTTACGGAGCTGCTTGCCATGAGACAGGAGAAGCTTGTGCATTAATTTTACCATATGCAAACACACAGGCAATGAATAAATTCTTAGAAGAGCTTTCTCGCAGTATTCAAGGCAACCGACATATAGCTTTACTAACGGATAATGCAGGTTGGCACACAGCCAAAAAACTAACTGTGCCAAGCAATATCACTTTGATACCGCTTCCGCCCTATGCACCGGAACTTAATGCAATGGAACAAGTTTGGGAATGGATTAAAAATCATTTCTTGTCTAACCAATGTTATGGTGTATATGAAGATATCGTTACTATGGCTTGTTACGCTTGGAATCAACTTGCTCATAATGTAGATTTAGTAAAATCAATTATGTATAGAGATTGGATAAATACACCGTGTTAATTATTGCGATTAGTATAAACTGTAATTTATACAACAAGATTAGAAAATATTGCATCCTTTTAAAAATAAAAAGCAATAAATGCTTTAAATAGTCAAAATTTTAGTTTATTATAACTTTATGATTAAAATATCATGGTTTCTTATGGAAGATGTTAATAACTATTGGGATAATTCAAAATACCAGTATTGTGTATATGCTGAGAGGTTGCTTAAGGAGTTAATTTTGCTAAATGAAAAAGTAAAGCAACCAATAAACATGTATGAAGTCAAAAAAGGCATCTACTATGCTAAAAAATATCATGGCAGCCAAATGAGGCAGTCCGGCGAGCCGTATTATTCCCATCCGATTGAAGTGGCTTATATGCTTGCCCAGTACACAGCCTTAGAAATTCCACGATTGTTTAGAACAGACATGATTGTGACTGCATTGCTACACGACACCATTGAGGATACACAACTGACCGAAAAGATGATTGCTTACATCTTTGGCAGTCAAGTGGCTAGTCAAGTAGAAGACCTGACCAGGGTCAAGCCTCATGGCAAGATTAGCTCAGCGGAAACACTAGATTTATTAATTCAGCAAAAAAAACATGATGTAGCACTGATTAAACTTTTTGATCGGATTCATAATTTAGAAACTCTAGGAGCGAAATCACTAGAAAAAGCTAAAAAGATAGTAGAAGAAACTGTAATACATTTTTTAACTTTATCTATGTATTTAAAAATACCAACAGTAACAAAACGAATTATTACATTATGTTGTCAACATTTATCTATACCTCTACATAAGGCTTTTGTAGATAATTCCCAGCCTCTTTCTCCAACTTTTCAAAATGAAATAGTCCGAATGCAAAACCTATGCAAACTGGAAGCAATATAATCATTATTCCCCAATGATGCCAATATTCAGTTAAGTAAACAGTTGCAAAAGAGGTAACTACATACATCAAGGCACGCGATATGGCAAAGGTAAGACTAGCACAGCTAAACCGTTTAAATACAGGAAAATGTTTATAATAGATTGGCTCTCCTAGACCAGGACCGATAGGCACAAATAACACAATGAATAATTGCATTAAAAATACGTCAAATGAGCTATTAATATTATTAAATAAATAAGGGCAAGCTAAAGCAAATAGACAAAATATCAATAATAAGGTTTTTACAATTTTTAATGGATATATTATATAACTTAAATATGCTAATACTAAAGTGGCTAAGAAAGAAAACATTGAGACAATAAAATTTTGATGAATGACTTGTTCAGCAGTGTAGCCAAAAGAAGTTTTTAACATATTTCCGCAATAAATATAAGGAAAATAAAAACATACGGGACACATACATTCTATTAAAAACAATGCTATTATTGTTACTTTATTAGCTTTTTCCTTCCATATAGGGTTGTATTCCAGTTTTTTGAGATCTATTCTACCAACACTTGAAGCCTTCTCAAAAGTTTCTTTTAGTTGATGTTTGGCATCAGCAAATACCGGTGTTTCTCTAAGACTCCTTCGAGCTGCTGTACCAACCAGTGCTACGCCAGCTCCTATCCAAAATGCTATACGCCAATTAAATCCATAGGAGGTTACTAACGATGCTATCCCTAAAGCAGTGACTCCTCCTAAAGTAGCAAAAATTGCAACTGATGAAACAGCTGGATATTGGATTGGTGGATTTATAGATTCAGTTAAATAAAGTTTTGCTCCTACTGCCTCTCCCATAGAGGACATTCCTTGTAGTATACGACATATGGTGATCAACCAAGAGGCTGTAATACCTATTTGGGCATAAGTAGGTAGATTAGCCATGGTAATACATGATACAGCCATGATAAAAGTCGTGATGATAACGGTAGTCTTACGCCCTATATTATCACCTAACCATCCAAATATTACTGCACCAATAGGTCTAAAAACAAAGGTAGCACAAAAAGCTGTAGCTGAATAAAGAGCGGTAGTATGAGGGTCAGATTTTGGAAAAAACAACTCATTTAACAATACCGCCATGTGGACATAAAGCATCATATCAAAATATTCTAAAAAAGTCCCAATCGATAATAACCCAACAGCTGATTTTTGCTCTTTAGTTAGGCTTCTTTGTTCCTGCTGATATCCTATCATTGTATTCACCTTAATATATTTATTATTAATACTAAATATATAGTATGATTTGGTTGAACGATAGCAAGAAAAAATAATATAGAAAATTAAAATAATAAATCTTGGTTGTAACAATATCACAATTCTATAAACAAATTAGAAGGGGGAAAAGAGA
Source organism: Candidatus Tisiphia endosymbiont of Neophilaenus lineatus (assembly GCF_964264975.1). Taxonomy (NCBI): domain Bacteria; kingdom Pseudomonadati; phylum Pseudomonadota; class Alphaproteobacteria; order Rickettsiales; family Rickettsiaceae; genus Candidatus Tisiphia; species Candidatus Tisiphia endosymbiont of Neophilaenus lineatus. Next base: position 1,001,227 of record NZ_OZ183649.1, read on the forward strand.
GAGTGGTAAAAATATAGGCTTAAGATCAAAGAATGTTAAATATCAGAACTAATACCAATTGCAATAATTAACACGGTGTATTTATCCAATCTCTATACATCTACATTATGAGCAAGTTGATTCCAAGCGTAACAAGCCATAGTAACGATATCTTCATATACACCATAACATTGGTTAGACAAGAAATGATTTTTAATCCATTCCCAAACTTGTTCCATTGCATTAAGTTCCGGTGCATAGGGCGGAAGCGGTATCAAAGTGATATTGCTTGGCACAGTTAGTTTTTTGGCTGTGTGCCAACCTGCATTATCCGTTAGTAAAGCTATATGTCGGTTGCCTTGAATACTGCGAGAAAGCTCTTCTAAGAATTTATTCATTGCCTGTGTGTTTGCATATGGTAAAATTAATGCACAAGCTTCTCCTGTCTCATGGCAAGCAGCTCCGTAAATATATGTTGAAATAAATTGCTGTTGCCGAACTTTACGGGGTCTAGTGCCACGCTTAGCCCATATACGAGTTAAGCTACCTTGTTGCCCAACTCTAGTTTCATCCTGAGACCATATATCAACTTTACATCTATCGATATTTTTTGCTAATAATTTTGTTAACATGTCTGGAAAGTTTTTTTATATCTATTTTGAGTCTCTTGATTTGATTTTGGATGCATTGAACGAGAAGTAATCCAGCTAAAACCAAGGCGGTGCATAGTATTGTAGACTGTTTTTAAAGCACATTTAGCACCATATTCCTCAACTAACATGATATGTAGCTCCTTTCCAGTTATATACCCACCAGTTTTACTTTCACTGAGCGTATTGATTTTATCAAAAATAGCAGACTCTTGTATACTGTTAATCTTCCTAGGGGCACCGCTTCTTTGTGATTCAAATAATCCTTCAAAACCATGATTCCTAAATCTTCTGAGCGATGATTGCACAGTTTTCCAGTGTGACTTCACTATTTCAGATATGGCTTTAAAAGATTTGCCTAATTGAAGGTGATACATCGCCAATAAACGTATACGATTTCGACCATGCGGCTCATGTTTCATCATTTTTATAAAATCATGACCTTCAAAACCTTGCGGTAATATTAACCTAGCTATTTGAGTACCTATTTATCAGTTAAAAACCCATTTTATAACACCGTGTTCATTATTGCAATTAGTATAATATAGTTATGTAAGTAGAATATTAGATATTGTTTATATTATAAAAAATAATTAATTTTCATTAAAAATAAGTTGACTAATATTTTAGAATTGCTTCATAATGAAATTATGATAATATAAATAAACTTATTAATACAAATGAAAAATAACATGGCTGATGATTCTGATGATGGGGATATGGGCAAAGAAGACTCTGCTTATTTTACTCAGTTTGAGAATGTTATTAATGATATCAAATCTCAGCTGCATACTACTAACCCAGCTGAGCTAGCGAGACTCAATAGTGCTATAAGTAGTTTGTTAGCTAGTAATCTTCCAGAAAAAATACTAAAAAGTTTGGAAGCTTTACAAGCTGCTGTTGCCAAAGAAGAGCAGCGTGCTGAACAAAATATTACTTATAGGCAAGAAGCGGAAGCCGCAACTAAGATGCAAGAACAAATAGAGTTTCTAGAGAGGGAAGCTGAAAGGCTAGAAGCTGAGCGGTTATTAGCACAGTTTCATCAAGAAGGCTCTAGTGTAAAAAAACAACGTGAAAAATTTAAAGTAGATATAGCTAAGCGTATAGAGGAAACTAAGGAAGAAACTATAAAACACAATGAGTTGTTTGATTATCTTAGTGATGAAAATCTGAAAGGTAAAGATATTGATGAAAGTAAATTAAGACTTCTCATCAAAAATGAAGAACAAATAGAGAGAGATAGAGAATTATATAGACATCAGAAAACAGCACATAAACATTACGATGGATTATGTGCTTATGATGCAAAATTAAAAGCACAGAAAGAAGAATTAAAAGAGGCTGTTAAAAAAGAACAGCAAAAACTGAAAGCACTACAATCGTCAGTTTTGCTTGAAACAGCAAAGCAAAGAATAAAACATAAGGACGAAAGAAGGGAAGAACTTAAGCCTGCTATAGCAGAAGCTAAAGCAGCGGTGGTTGAAGCTGATAAGCAAATTCAGGATTTGGAAGATGCAAGGGGTCAGAAATCTTATAAAGAATTAGCTGATAAGTATAAACATACAGATACTGAAAAATATCAAATGTTGACTAAATTTGATAGTTTGATAAAAAACCAAGAGAATGCTATTAAAAATGATGAGCCGGTCGCAGATATTGGACAGCGTGATGCATTTTTAAATGGTGGTAGTCTTCTGCAAGAAGATAAACTACCTAAAAATGTTAAACATGAGCAAGCTCTTGCTGCACGAATTTCTCCTAATGATGTAAATATTCCTCAAAATCTAGAACAAGATAAATTGCAGAAAGAAGCTAAAGATATTGTGAATATAGCAAATAAAAAACTCCTCTCTCTAAAAAGAGCTCTTGCTAAACCACCAAAAAAAGTTACTAATTCTACTTGTATAAATAATACCAATAATCTAAAGAAAGACCCTAAAGGTCAGACTAGATAAGTCCTAATATGCAACTAATTGTATATACTTTAGTAATAAATAAAAAAAATAGGTAATATATGGCAAAAAAATTTGATGGTACTCATCGTTATATAGACTCAGAAAAGACGTTATTGAAAACAGCAAATAATTTGTATGATGATGCTTTAACCCAAATGGGTAGGGCGGAAACTATACAAAAGGAGTGTGGGTTACCAAAAGCTGTAGGATTTTACCAAATAATAAATAGAAATCTACACGAGGCTTTATTATTTGATAAGGCAGAAGCTGCTGCTGCTATTGCTTATCTTTATCGGGAAGGTCTAGGAGTAGAAAAGAGTGAATATAAGGATAAATTGTTAGTTGCTGTAGGGGCTAAGTTAGGTGACCCTACTTGTTTAAACATATTTAAGAAGGATGCTACACGAGTCTATACCGATGTTTTTTCAGAGGCAAAGCAATGGGTTGAGGCTATCAAGGAAATCAGTACAAGATATCCTAATAAGGATGCAGAAATTTCTGTGTCTGCTGTAGTTTGGGCTGATAAACAATTAGAATCTCATTGTCCACAATCTCACTCATATCAGGGACCATCTTCTTCCCATCTTAATGATTCGTATGAAGCTCCTAATACATCGTTTGGCTCGGAGCCGGAGGATGATGTAGGACTAGCAGGTAGTCATCTAGCAGGTGGTCATCCTCCTATGTAAGTTATGTTGCATTAAAGACCATAAATTACCCCCATGCCAATTGGTATAGGGGGGTTTTTAACACAATTATATACAACTCTAGACAATATAACTTAAGGGTTTAAACACTAATATGAGCAAATTTGTACGAGAAGATGGCAGGATTATCCATTCCCAAACCAGTCTCACTAGAGAACAAAAACAAGCTGTTGGGTTGCTGTCGATCGGGACATTCCTAGAATATTTTAACTTGATGTTATATGTGCATATGACGGCGTTTCTTAATGAGTTATTTTTTGAACCTACTGATTCTCACTCCACCTCTTTAATGATGTCTTTTGCCTTTTGCACTACATTTGTTTTTCGGCCAGTTGGTGCGTTAATATTTGGTTGGTTAGGCGATAATATAGGACGTAAATTTACTGTTATTATCACAACTTTTATGATGTCTGCATCCTGTCTTGTTATAGCTAATCTCCCTACCTATGCTCAGATAGGCAGTGTGGCAGCTTGGATATTGACCATCTGCCGTATCGTGCAAGGCATATCTTCTATGGGAGAAATAACAGGAGCACAGCTTTATATAACTGAAACGATTAACCCACCAGTGCAATATGTAGGTGTGGGATTGATGTGGGCTTTCTCTTCTTTAGGAGAGATAGGGGCTTTAGGAGTTGCCTCACTTGTTACTTCTTATGGTTTTAATTGGCGTATAGCATTTTGGCTAGGTGCAGTAATTGCACTGATTGGTTCTGGTGCAAGAACGAAGCTACGAGAAACACCAGAATTTGTTGATGCTAAACGTCAACTAAAAAAAGTTTTTGCAAAAACTAATACAGATACCAGTACTTTAGAAAAAAATCCTATTTGGACAGAAAAGGTTAATAAAAAAACAGTACTATCTTTCTTCTTATTACAATGTGTTCCCCCGGTATGTTTTTATTTTGTCTATGTATATTGTGGTAATATTTTACAAGCTAGCTTTGGTTATACAATATCCGAGGTTATTCATCATAATTTTATTATCTGTATAATAGAGTTTTTGATAGTATTAATATTATCTCGTTTAAGTTTAAAAGTGTATCCGTTATTAACCGTGAGAATTATACTCATAATATGTTCTGTTTTTATAGTATTTTGTCCGTATTGGCTGAATAATCTTCATTCTTCTTACGAGTTATTTTTGATTCAATTTATTATAATTTTATTTGAGGACTGTTTAGGTCCTGCTATGCCAATTTTTTACAAAAACTTTCCGGTATTTAAACGTTTTACCTATGCTAGTATGATATGCGCTATATCTCGAGTTTTGATGTATGTTATTACTGCTTTTGGCTTTACTTATCTTGTTAACCATTTTGGCTATTGGGGATTATGGGTTATTATGATCCCTACAATTATAGGGTTCGCATACGGGCTATTGCATTTTGAAAAGTTGGAGAAGAAGAGAGAAAATTATTTTCAACCAAAAACTGATTTGGTAATAAAGGCTGGATAATATATAGGTAAATATTGATAATATAAAGTAAAGGTTTAAACACTAATATGAGCAAATTTGTACGAAAAGATGGCAGGGTTATCTATCCCCAAACCAGTCTCACTAGAGAATAAAAACAAGCTGTTGGGTTGCTGTCGATCGGGACATTCCTAGAATATTTTGACTTGATGTTATATGTTCATATGGCTGTATTGTTGAATGAGCTGTTTTTTCCTAAAACTGATCCTGATACGGCAGCTTTTGTATCTGCTGCTGCTTTTTGTTCTACCTATCTATTTAGACCTCCTGGTGCTTTTATTTTTGGTTGGCTGGGGCGATCATATAGGGCGAAAATCTACGGTTATCATCACCACCGTGTTAATGTCACTCTCTTGTGTAATTATGGCTAGTATACCAACTTATGAAGAAATATTGCAGGGTATTAGCTTAATGGGAGAGAAAGTAGGAGCTAGTATTTTATGTTACTGAGATAACCAAACCACCGATACAATATCCAGCTGTAACCTTAATTGGGTGTTTATCTGCTGCAGGAGGAACTTTTGCTTTAGCTATTGCGTCATTGGTTACTTCACAAGGTTTTAATTGGCGTGTGGCATTTTGGATCGGTGCTGGTATAGCAATGATTGGCGTTCTTGCAAGAACAGCTCTTCGAGAAACCCCAGAATTTGCGGATGCCAAACGTCAAATAAAATATATTTTAGAAAAAAATAAATTAGATGGTTCTTTAAAAACTAATACTCTTGTACAAGAAAGAGTTAACATACGAACTGCTCTTGCTAATTTTTTACACTATGTGGATGGTCAATATGTTGTTATTTTTCTTATACCAATTACAATAATTAACACGGTGTATTTATCCAATCTCTATACATAATTGATTTTACTAAATCTACATTATGAGCAAGTTGATTCCAAGCGTAACAAGCCATAGTAACGATATCTTCATATACACCATAACATTGGTTAGACAAGAAATGATTTTTAATCCATTCCCAAACTTGTTCCATTGCATTAAGTTCCGGTGCATAGGGCGGAAGCGGTATCAAAGTGATATTGCTTGGCACAGTTAGTTTTTTGGCTGTGTGCCAACCTGCATTATCCGTTAGTAAAGCTATATGTCGGTTGCCTTGAATACTGCGAGAAAGCTCTTCTAAGAATTTATACTAATTGCAATAATTAACACCGTGTTAATTATTGCAATTAGTATAATTAGCGGCATAATATTAATCAATATAGTTGGATATGATTTCTTTGATTTATGGCTTGTTCTAAGTTATTTAGGATATGCTATTACAGGAGCATGTTGGCTACCAGTAGTATGGATTCAAATACAATTACGGAATATTGCAGTCAGAACATTAAAAAATAATGAGCAATTACCAGCACAGTATTATAAATTATTTAATTTATGGTTTTATCTTGGCTGACCAGCATTTATCAGCCTAGTTATTATTTTCTTTTTAATGGTTTTTAAGCCGATGTAAAATACGCGAATTCGGGATAAGAATTGACAAATTCTTATCCCAAATTCGCATATAAACGTACACTAGGAATTAGAAATGAAAATAGCTACTTGGAATATTAATTCTATAAGAATAAGACTACAACATTTACGGGACTTTTTAACAGAAGTAGCTCCAGACATTGTTTTGTTACAAGAAATCAAGTGTGAGACTGATAAGTTTCCTTTTGATGAACTATCAGATCTAGCATATAATTTCTATGTGTATGGTCAGAAATCCTATAATGGTGTAGCTATCTTATCAAAGTTTCCAGCTGATGAAGTGGTAAAAGACTTTCCAGGTATTAATTGTACTAATCAAGCACGGATTATAGAAATATCTCTACAAACTCCTATAGGTTTTTGTAGTATCACTTCATTATATGCACCTAACGGTTCATTGGTAGGTAGTGATAAATTTAAAATGAAATTAGAATTTTATGATAATTTAATTAATTACTTCGAATCCAAAAGAACTCTTGATACTAAGGTGATAGTTGGAGGAGATTTTAATATTGCTCCTTTTGATATTGACGTATACTCAGCAAAAGAGTTACAAAATACTACTTGTTTTACTAATGAAGAAAAACAACGATTGAGAATTATTTTAAATTCTAGTTTTGAGGATTTATATAGATTATCAAATCCTACTAAGCAAGAATTTTCTTGGTGGGATTATAGAGCAGGTTGCTTTGAACAAAATAAAGGTATGCGTATTGATATGATACTTGCATCAAGCAATGTTGCAGATTATCTAAATGATTGCTACATGCATTATAATCTACGAACTAAAATTAAGCCTTCTGATCATATACCCGTTGTTGCTATCATTAGTTAACCTCAAATATCGATGTACGCGAATTCGGGATAAGAATTTGTCAATTCTTATGCCAAATTGGGGTGTGAAGACATCGGTTTAATAGCCTAGGGTGTTCCTTGCGTAGATAGGGGGCTAAAAAAATAGCATGTATTGCCAAAAAAAAGTTAAAAAATGGTTACAAAAAAGTTTTATAGAAATAAAGAAGATTTTATTTGTGATATATGTAGTGAATCGGTACAAGGAAATGGCTATACTAACCATTGTTCAGCATGTTTCTACAGCAAACATGTGGATATTAACCCTGGGGATAGAGCCTCTAGATGTAACGGACTAATGCAGCCAGTTTCCTATAAACTCGATAGTAAAAAGGGCATAATTCTAACTCATAAATGTCTTAAATGTGGAGAATATAAAAACAACAAGCTTGCAAGCACAGATAGCGTAGAGAATTTGCTAGATGCTTTCAGTTATGCCTGAATATATCCCAATTAGGGATAAGAATTTGTCAATTCTTATCATGAATTCGCGTAATATCAGGGCAATGGCATAAATTCTATCACCATTACGATGGCTCAAACATTTTCGGGTTAGCTACAGATTCAGTCTATTGTGTTTTTATTGCCACAAAGTATCTCTATAACACTATTGATGAATGCTCATAATAGTTTTTTAGTTTGTCCTAAAGAAAATAGTATGCTATATATACCGAGCTAGGTAGCCTAAGTGGAATTTGGAGAGATTTGTGTTTCACGGGCATTATTTGAGAATCTAATAAGGGAATTCTTGTCTATATAATTTAAGGAGAAATATTATGAAAAAGTTGTTTTTAATCGCTGCTACAAGTACGGCTCTTTTAACTTCTGTTACATCTTTTGCTGAAACAGGAGGGTTTTATCTTAAAGCTGAAGGTGGTGCGACTAAGTTGAATAATATGAAAATGGAATTTGAAGATAAAAAAGAGAGCTTGCAATTTAAATCTAAAACTAATGCGATTTTGGGTCTTGGTGCTGGTTATTATGCCATGGATAATGTTAGAGCAGAATTGACACTTGATTTCCTAGTCAATCCAGAATTTACTAATAATACTACTAAAGATTTGGGTTCAAAGCGTCAAGAAGTTAGCAAAATAACAGCTAAAGGACAAGTGGTGTCATTGTTGCTCAGTGGTTATGTAGATTTGTATGATGCAGGTTTTGCTAAATTCTTTGCTGGAGCAGGTGTTGGTATGGCTCAAATAAAAGAAAAACTAACTGTGCATGATACTACAACCTTTGAGGGAAAGGTTCAAAGTACTGAAAGATATTCTGACACTAGGAAACCCGCTAATAATTTTGCTTATCAGTTGACTGTTGGTGCTTCTGCTAATGTGGCTGATGGTGTGAATGTTGATCTTGCCTATAGCTGGAGAGATTATGGAGAAACAAATTCTAAAAATAAAGATAAGAAGGATACTGACAAAATATCTAAAACCGCTTACAGAGGTCATAATTTAATGGCTGGCTTAAGATTTGATATTTAATAAAAATTAATAGATTTATTATTTTTGTGCTACAAAAGAAGAGGGCTTTTACTAACCCTCTTCTTTTGTTATTTGTAGGGTTATCTTGAAAATAAGCTAGCGTATTAGTTTAATTTATAGTAAAATGTAAATTAAAAAAATAGAATTATGAAAAATTTACTCTTAGTAACGATTATAGCTATTTCACTTTTAGTCTCTTTTTCCTCTTTGGCTATTGAAAATCAATTTTATTTAAAAGCAGAGGTTGGGGCGAATAAAATGGCTAATATTAAGTTAAATGATAAAAAACTAAAGCAAAATACCGCTATGTTTCTTGGCGGAGGTTTGGGTTATTATATTCTAGATAATGTTAGAGCTGATCTCATACTTGCTTGGATTGCTAATCATCAATCTAAGCATTCTTTTGCCGGTACAGACTCAAAAACTAAGCCTCAAATTGCTACTTTAATGCTTAATGGTTATGTGGATATTGTTGATATAAGTATTTGTGAATTTTTTGTCGGTGCTGGTGCTGGAGTTGGTCAACTAAAAAACCAAATTACTAAGAATAATGGTGTATCAGTTTCTAGTGGTAAAAAAAATAACCTAGTCTACCAGCTTACTCTTGGAGTTGCTACAAAGTTAGCTCCAGGAGTAAAAGTTGAAGCAGCTTACAGTTGGAAAGATTTTGGTAGCACAAAAGAAATAAAAAATCATATTAAGTCATTAGCATATAAAGGTCATAATGTATCACTTGCCGTTAGGTTTGATGTGTAATATCATAGTACCCTACATTTTTCTATAATCGTCATAGTAAGGCTCTTTAGATGCCGTAGCGATCTAGGTAAACAGCGAGGCTGTTTTTTTAGAGTAACGCTTCGCGTACTTGGATTGCCGCGTCATCGCTTTTTCGCGACTCCTCGCTAATAGACGGTTTAAGACTTACAACAGCACTTCGCTAATAGATGATTTTTTAACTTTCAACAGTTGTGGAATAACATCATTGAACAATTTGGACACTATATGAAAATACCATACCATTGTGATGTTGCCAAAAGGGTTATATTACAAGAATCTGCTGCATTAGTTGAATTATCTAATAATATTCCTAGTAATTTTAACAATATAGTAGATTATATAATTAATTATAAAGGTAGGGTTATTTTAACCGGTATAGGAAAGAGTGGTTATATAGCTCATAAAATAGCAGCAAGTTTTGCTTCTACCGGTACGGCTGCTTTTTATCTGCACCCAGCTGAGGCTAGCCATGGTGATCTTGGTATGGTAACTGACAATGATGTAGTATTCATGTTGTCTAATTCAGGAGAGACTAGAGAACTATTTGATATAATGAAGTATTGTAAGAGATTTTCTATAAAAATAATTGCCATGACTATGAATGCCAACTCTACTATAGCAATCAATAGTGATTTCCTATTATTAATACCAAGAATCAATGAAGCATCTTATATTGCCGCTCCAACAACTTCTTCAGTAATGATGTTATCTCTTGGAGATGCACTTACCACTTCTGTACATGAAGCACGAGGCTTTTCTGAAGATGATTTTCGGCTGTATCATCCTGGGGGGAAGATTGGAGCGAATCTTATAAAAGTAGAGAGCTTAATGCGGGTGAAGGATCAATTGCCTTTAGTATATGTTGATACCTCATTTACCGATACTATATTGGTTATGAATCAAAAGAGTCTTGGATGTGCTATAGTGGTAGATAAAGATTTGAGTTTGGTTGGTATTATAACAGATGGAGATTTGCGTAGACATATTAATGATAAAATAGATATGAAGTATGCATGCGATGTAATGACTTCTAATCCAAAACAAATTTCTCCTTTAAAATTAGCGGGAGAGGCTTTAGGTATAATGAATAGTAAATCGATTACTAGCATACCAGTAACTGAAAATAATATGGTGATTGGTATTGTTCATATCCATGACTTACTTAGGGCAGGAATTAGTTGATGAATGTCCATGATAATGTTACCCCAATTCTAGATAAGAATTAATTAATTCTTATCCAAAATTCGCGTATAATGTTGGCAATATTATGGTTAAGATTCCCTTCATAGATAAAGGTAGTAGTGCTATCATTTCATCTTATAGACGTTCAATTAGTCTATCAAAGATCTTATCTTGTTTAGGAATAATATTAACCTTATGTTTAATTTATATAAATTTAAATCCTATCAGTAATAATTCAAAATCAACGGAGGATAATAGTAGCAATAGTGCTTTTAATCCAAATGATAAAGATCATGAAATAAAAATTTCAAATTCAATTTTTAAGGGGTTCAATAAAAACTTAAATCCTTACCAGATTCAGACTGTGCAAGCAGTTAGGACTTTAGGTAAGCAATATAAACTAGAAGAAATTCATGCTACATATAAAATAAATGACAACAAAGACTTAGTGATCAGTGCAAAAAATGGTATATTGAATGAGAGTAGTCACATATTAAAATTAGAAAATGATGTACAGTTTTTTTTAGGAGAAAGCACATTAAAAGCACAAGAAGCCCAACTGAATCTACTAAATAAAGAAACATATAGTAACACAGGGGTGGTATTATCTTATAAAAATTGTAAAATCACTTCTAATAATTTTAGTGCTACACATGATAATGATATTATAAATTTCAAAGGTAATGTATCGACGGTTATTGATGTATCGGATTTTTAGCATAATTTGCTGTGTATTGTTCTTTCTAATCATGAGTTTATCCGTAGCTTATGGGAAATATCCGTACTCAAAGCATTCGAGTATGGATAGATTATATATTCATTCTGACAATTTAGTAATTGATCAAACTAAGAATCAAGCTTGTTTTACAGGAGAGGTGATTTTGTGGTTTGATGATATGATGGTAAAAACAACTAATTTAGAAATTTTTTATAAAACAGTTGATAATAAAAAAACTATTGATTACATCTCCATACCGTCAAGATTGATTGCTAAGAGGAGTAATGGTCAAGAGTTACTAACTGCTACTTCTGCAAAATATTTTGTAGAAAGAAAAGAACTAGTACTGCTTGGTGATGTAATAGTACAGAATAAGGATGGTATTATAAAAACTGACAAACTAGTATATTATACGGAACTCAATAATATAGATTATAGCAAATCAAAAAATTAGTTATGTAAGAAATTTTGAAAGTATGCCGCATTTAATAATAGAGAAATTACAAGTAAGTAGTATTTCAAAATCTTATAATAAGAGAGTGATCCTAAACGACGTATCTCTTCAATTAAAAACAGGAGAAATAGTTGGTCTTTTTGGTCCAAACGGTGCAGGTAAAACTACCTGTTTTAGTATTATTATAGGACTTACCAAACCAGATAGTGGAGCATTATTTTATAATGATCATGATATTACTCATTTACCAATTTATTTAAGAGCTAGGTTTGGCTTTAGCTATCTTCCTCAAGAACCATCAATTTTTCGTGGGCTATCTGTAGGAGATAATATTAGATTAATGCTAGAGATTTTAGAAAATGACCAAGAAATTATCGAACAAAAAACATTAGATTTGCTTAAAGAATTTTCTATTCTTCATCTAAAAGACATGCCAGCAATAGGATTATCCGGCGGAGAAAGACGTAGGCTAGAAATCGCAAGAACAATAGCACTAGATCCCAAATTTATTATGCTTGACGAACCACTTGCAGGCATTGATCCGTTAGCAATTGAGGATCTTAAAAATTTAATTGTTCACTTACGTAACCGCAATATCGGCATCCTAATTACCGATCACAATGTTAGAGATACTCTTAATATAGTTGACAGAGCCTATGTTATTTACGAAGGAAAAGTCCTATTAGAAGGAACTCCACAAGAAATAGCCACAAGCTATCAAGTAAAGGAAGTATATCTAGGGCAATCTTTTTGTTTGTAATAATAGACCTCTTTCGAAACTATACTTCTGCTGGTGATTTGGACAATGATGCGGTACTCGAATCCGTAACGGAATTAGAGTACGCTGCGGTTTGAGGTGAAGCGTCTCCTTCAAATCCCTCAGCATAAGCGAGTTTCGAAAGAGCAATTATCTTTTATCTAAATTTTATAAAAATAGATAAATATTATTTAATAACAAAAACGTGTTTTTGTTGAATAAGTTTATGGTACACTTCAAGTAACTTACGCATACAAGCAACTATCGCAACTTTCTTAGGTTTTAAATTATTAACAAGCCTATCATATAAAATTTTTAAATATTGGAAACCATTCTTACCAGCTAATACTGCCATGTATAAAGCATCTCTAGGTATTTTCCTGCCTCCTCGAATAAATCTTCGTCCTTGCTTATTACCACTATCACAAGCATATGGGATACCGTCAAGTTAAGTAACATAGTGTCAAAATGAGCTATATTTTTAGATTTCAGTCAGCAAGAAGTCTTTGAGTAGCTTCATCCCAAATGGATTTAGCGGATGCAAAGTTAATTCTTTGTTCAGGTGCTGTTTTAGTATATCTTCCAACATTTACGGCAAATATATTTCTGACTTTTCCCATCAGTGATAATGTACATTGTGCTGAATTAGGATGCTTAAATTTTATCAATATCTTCTCTTTTCGTCGAGTTGGCTGATGTGCATTCTCAACACGATTATTTAATTTCTTATTAGTTCGATGTTTAGTCTTAGGACACATAAGCTTAACAGGTTTAATGTAACTCCTGAGCTTATCAGTAACAATTACTCTTGGAGCTGGATAATTACCCAGTAATCTTGATAGAAACCTAATAGCTGATTTCTTATCACGACGCTTCTGCAGCAATACTTCTAATTCATATCCCTCAGAGTCAACAGCTCTCCATAATATAAATACTTCGCCTTTAATCTTAATGTGCATTTCATCTAAATGCCATTTATCAGTTGGCTTCCGCTCTCTCTTCCTGATGACATCTTGAAAATAAACTGCAAATTTATTGCACCAAAATCTTACAGTCTCATGACTCAACATAACACCTCGATATGCCATCTGTTCTTGAACATCTCGGTACCTACATTAAAACGATGATATTTAGGTTTATCTCTTGTATTATATACACATATATCAAGCCAGTTTTTACTTACGTCTAGACCTATTATTTTATTCATGATATAATCTCCTTCTTCTTATTGTGCAAGGCTGCTCTTTTTAAGACCACCTTCTGCAATTTGTTCAAGGTAAACTACCAAAAAGAGGGTACTTATTCTCTTAGCGACTATTTTAGTCAAGGTCTATTCAAGTCACCCTCTTTAATTACTTATAACACATTTTTAAGATATAAGGTCTATTATCTCTCTCTTTGGTACTCTGCTCCTTACGTACATCATTGTCCGCTGCGGGTCAAGGTTTCGTGGCTGCTTTAAATCCTCGCACATAAACGAGTTTGCCAAAGAGATATATTTTTTCGTTCACTATTATGTCAACCTGATCAATACATGTTTTTTCTTACCTGCGGATATCTTAATAACCTGGTTGTCCTGCATAAAAGTTAAATCAACAACCATATTTTCATCTTGGATTAGTTGATTATTGATTTTTGCTCCAGCCCCTCTAATCAACCGACGTCCTTCGGATTTTGATTTAGCAAGACCTGCTTCATAAAGTAATTCATATGCTGAAATACCTAGAGCTAACCTCCCCTGTTCTAGATAAATAGTTGGTAAATTGCAATCAATTTCTCCTTGTTCAAAAAGCTTGGTAGCTGTTTCTAAAGCTGTCATAGCTGCCTCTTTACCATGACAAAGTTTAGTTAAATTAAAGGCTAATTGCTTTTTGGCACTATTAATATCAGATGCACTAAGTAAGATAAACTCTTGCATGGCATCTTCTCCTAACTCACTATATAATTTTGCGAACTTGACCACATCTTGATCTTCACAATTCCGCCAATATTGATAATAATCGTACGGGCTTAACATATCCTCATTTAGCCACACAGCTCCACCAACAGACTTGCCCATTTTGTTGCCAGAGGCAGTTGTTAATAAGGGCGTAGTCATACCAAATACTTCATTACCTGTTAGTTTCCTTGTAAAATCAACACCCATTACTATATTACCCCACTGGTCACTACCACCTATTTGTAAAGAACAACCATATAGTTTATTTAAATGATAAAAGTCGTAGACTTGTAGTAACATATAATTAAATTCCAAGAAACTCATATGTTGCTCTCTCTCTAAACGTAATTTTACAGAGTCCATAGATAACATACGATTCACAGAAAAAAAACTACCAAAATTGCGAAGAAATTCTAAGTAATTTAACGATTCTAGCCAATTTGAATTATCAACTAATATTGCATCATTTTCCCCAGTACCAAATTTAATAAATTTTGATAATGATTTTTTTATACCTTCAGCATTTTGGGCAATTTCTTCTTTTGTTAAAGATTTCCTTGCCTCATCTTTACCAGTAGGATCACCAATTTTACTAGTTGCTCCTCCTAGGAGTACTATTGGTTTATGACCATATTGTTGCAATAAACGCAGTATCATAATTTGCATCAGACTACCTACATGTAAAGATTGTGCTGTACAATCAAAACCAATATAAGCAGATATTTTACTGTTTTTCATTAGCTCTGTTAGTTTTTCTAAATCAGTACATTGATATAGAAAACCTTTACTATCAAAATTTTTAATAAACATTTTTTAAACTAATTTTTTTTAATATTTATTATTATTTTGTAGCAGGATTGAAGGCCTCTACTTCAATTCTGCCACTCAACTTTTATCCAAAAACTTGAAAATTGATTTATCAATTCTTCAAGTTTTTGAAGTAGGTCAATATAGGAGCAGATATAAAAATAGATGAATATGTACCAACTATTATACCAAAAAACACTAATACACTAAAACTATAAATAGCTTCCCCACCAAATATTACCAAAGCTAGGTTTGCGAGTAAGGTTGTAACAACTGTTAGAATAGTCCTAGACAGAGTTTCATTAATACTCAGATTAATAATTTGTGGCATTACTTTCTTATGTGATTTGCGTAAATTTTCTCTGATTCTATCATAGATAACTACTGAATCATTCACAGAATAACCTATTATGGTAAGAATAGCAGCTATGGAGCTTAAATTGAAGTCTAGCCTCATTACACTCATAAAACCTAAGCTTAATATGGTATCATGTAACAAAGCTACAAGTATACCAAGCCCAAAATACCACTCAAATCTAACCCAAATGTAAACCATTATGGCAAGAAACGAAAGAATTAGTGCTGTTATTCCTGATTTTATCAATTGAGTACCAACTTGTGGACCGACAAAATCTACTTTACGATACTCAAATTTATAAGGCAATTGGTTTTTTAAAGTTGATTTGATAAGCTCAATATTTTGCATTAAAGTATCTTCACTATTGCTGCCAACTCGTATTGACAAATCATGCTGATTACCAAAATTTTGCAATACTACTTCACCAATCTTAAGGTTATTAAGCACTTCACGCATTTTGGTTAAATCAGGGTCTTGATCAAGCCGCACTTCTATAACAATCCCACCAGCAAAATCAATACCAAAATTAAATTTGTAAATCCCTATCCAAATAATACTTACAAGAGATAAAATAATGGATATCGTATAACTTACTTTTTTAAATCTGATAAAATCAAAGTTGATTTGATCAGGTAAAAGCCTTAATGGATATAATTGCATTATTGAATTCTTTAATTTATATACCGAGAGCTTGTCTATACAATTCTAAGATCGCATCTTGTTCAGCTAGCTTATTTCTATCAAGTTTTTTTAGTTTTAACACCGACTTCATGGCCTTGGTATCAAAGCCACTAGAGCTGGCTGCATCAAATATATCTTTTATTGCTTCAGATAATTCAGCTTTTTCTTGTTCAAGCCCTTCTATTTGATTTATATATTGTTCTAATTGTTCTTTAGCTATCACTTCTGTCATAAAATTAAAGTTTATTGTTTATCAAAAATTGTAATATGGCTAGTATATATTATTTTTATCAAGCCACTAAGTAGTGTATAGATAATTTTGCTATAAATACTAGAAAAATTTTTAGATTAGTTGTTACCCTCTTGAACGATCCTTATAAAAACAAAGAGCTATTAGGCTTGAAATAGCACAAGCAATTACATAATAAATAGATGAAGTAATAGTACCAGTTTTTTGTACAAGATATTCTAGTATTAAAGGTGTTGTACCACCAAAAATACTGGTTGCTGTATTATAAGACAATGATAAAGCAGTATTTCTGATATTGGTTGGATAGAATTCAGCTTGCAGTGCAGGTTCAGGACCAATATAACAAGCAGCTAAAATTGATAATACGATTTGAGATATAATTATAAAATAAAATTCTCCAGTTTCAATTACATTCATCAAAAAAGGAATAACTAAAATAATTACCAGTAAATTAATCACAAAAATTTTCTTTCGACCAATTACATCAGATAAATAGCCAGAACATAAAGTAACAATAGCCATGATTATATAACAATAATTAGCTAAATTGCTAACTTGGTCATCGGTAAAACCACGATTTATCCTCAAAAATGACATTAGATAAGTAGCTTGTAGATAGAATATTACTGAACCTGTAGAATTGATGAAGATTGATATTAACATATCAATCCAATATACAGAGATAACTTTTTTCAGAGGAGATTTTAAAATCCCACCATTTTCTTTTATACTTTGAAAACTAGGGGTTTCACTGGTATATTTTTTTATATAAAGTCCAGCAAATAAAATAAAAATTCCTAATAAAAATGGTATTCTCCACCCCCAATCATTAAATTGTTGTCCTGATAAAAGGCTTTGTATAAGCTGTGAAATGAGTGATCCAAATAATAGACCAATACAAATACTGGACATTGGTATACTGCCAGTAAAGCCACGATGTACCTTACCTGTATGTTCAATAGCAAATGCAATTGAGCCAGTAAGTACTCCGCCCATTGATAAACCTTGC
The DNA here is from genome assembly GCF_964264975.1 of Candidatus Tisiphia endosymbiont of Neophilaenus lineatus. Classification (NCBI taxonomy): domain Bacteria; kingdom Pseudomonadati; phylum Pseudomonadota; class Alphaproteobacteria; order Rickettsiales; family Rickettsiaceae; genus Candidatus Tisiphia; species Candidatus Tisiphia endosymbiont of Neophilaenus lineatus. The sequence goes on from NZ_OZ183649.1 coordinate 1,018,749, forward strand.
AGCATCCGAAGTAGAATCATTAATATAGTTGCGGTAACACCTATATTGTCATAAGTTGGTAATATGCCAATTAGTGCCGTTGGCAGAGACATACAAAATATAGATGTACTTAAAGCAGTTTTTCTACCAAAACGATCTCCCAGTATCCCAAAAAATACCCCACCTATTGGTCTCATTAAATAACCGATAGCAAATACCAAAAAAGCATGCAATAAAGACGAGCTAGGACTTGATCCAGGAAAGAACTTTGCTCCTATTATAGGAGCAAAGTAACCAAATAGTGCGTAATCATACCACTCAAATGCATTTGCTACACCGCTTGCAAAAAACAACTTACGTTTATTCATATTTTTTATTATTTCATTTGTGTCAAGGGTTAGAATGCTTATTAACCTCAATTTCGGATTAATTTCATTAATCCAAAATTGGAATGAGAGATGTTATTCCCTACAAACGATGTCATTTCTACTAGCCACTATGTCACCCCTACGAAAGCAGGGGTCTAAAAATGCTCAACAATACTTCGAACTACTTTTTTTAGATACCAGCTTACGCTGGGATAACATCGAGGTTGCTTAAGTTGATACTTATGTGCTGTAGCTCGGATGACATCGTTATAGAATTTTCTCTTCTAAATTCTTCAATTTTTTGCAGTATATATCAAAAATTTATTCCACTAATATGTTTGTACAGAAAATGTAAACAATCAAGCTTAAAGCAGTTTGACGCCTGATTGTTAAATATTTCATTTGCTAATAGATAGATCAGAATGCATTCGTGCCAGCCGCTTCAAGAATGCATTTTTCCTTATAACAAGCCTATTCGATATAAGAATTAACAATTCTTATATCGAATAGAGGTATTGCGAGTGCTTCTTCATGCAGTAGCTTTATCATTTTGTGTTATATTTCCTTTCTCAGAATATATTATAAACAATGTTGCAGGTATTATTATCAATGCTCCGTATAAAGTACTGTTTTCAGGGATTTCATTAAACACAAGATATCCAGCTGATGCTGAAATTATTAACTCTAAATATCTATAAGGGACTGTGGCTGTGGCATCAACTAGAGAGAAAGCCTTTAATAAGAAAAATAAGATTAAACTACCCCCAGCTCCTAAGGTAAATAGCAAAATAAATTCTGAACTGGTAGGTGTTTGCCAATACATTATTGATGGTGGTATTGATACTAAAGATGTTACTAAAGCAGAATAAAATAGCATACTAATCATTGATTCTTTTACTACAAATTTCTTATTGATAATATCTAACATTGCAAAAATTATAGCAGCTAATACAAAAATTAATATCTGTGGATTAAAATCGCTAGCATGAGGTTTCAAGGTAATAACAATGCCAATAAAACCAAATAAAGTTGCTGCCCATCTTTGCCAAATAATATTCTCATTTAAGAAAAAAACTGCTAGAACTAGAGTAAATAAAGGTGTAGCAAGACTAATAACTGTAGCAGTAGTCACGGGGGCAATACTGAGACCATAAATCCAACACGTCATAGCAAAAAACAATAAAACCCCTCTTGCAATATGTATAAAAGGACGATTAGTTTTAAGAGTCTGTTTCCCATAATATAAAATAAAAGGGACAAGAATTAAAGCACTAAAGAAAAAGCGAAAACAAGTCACCTCAAAACTATGTAGCCTAAGTCCAAGATATTTTGCTGTTATGTCATTAGTTGCACTACTTATCAAGCTTAATATAAACCAACCAATACCAACAAAATAAGTGTTTAATTTATTATTCATTGTATAGACCTTAATTCGTTATTTTTTTATATTTTTTGTATTAGTGTTTTCTATATTTAGTGTTATAGTGTCACTAATGTTAAACAAATTTAAAAATCTTATTATCAATTTGATTTCCAAATAAGAAAGAATATATATAATACAGCAATATATTTAAAGCAAGAAAAGGTTTATAGTTATGATAAAAGTCACAAAAAAATTTGGAATATTGCTATTAGTAAGTTGTGTAAGTATCTCTAGCTTTGCTAATTCTGATTTAACTAATAATGACTATGATGCCGATTATTATGAAAATGCAGGTAATCTTGTGTTTAAAATAAGAGGGGGGGGGATAAAATCTAGTGCAAAGCAACAAGGCTTTCCTAAGGCTACCTCCGCAAGCCCAGTATCGATTGGTAATTTTGTTGAAAATGGTTACGGTTTTGATGCTTCTACATCAATATTCTTTGCTAGTAATGTTGCTGCAGAGTTATCTTTAGGTTTTAATGTATTACGTCCTAAAAATAATAGTTTAAAGAATGTGGCTTATAATTATGGTGGTAATCCAGCAGATGTTGGTAAGAGAAAAGAGCTTTATATGATACCCCTGACTGTTACGGGACAATATCATATAGCTCCCTTTGGTGCTATTAGACCTTATGTTGGCGTTGGTTATCATGGAGCTTATATGTTCAGTAAATCTAAAGGATATACCGTCAAAAATGGTCACGGTGCTGTATTACAGATCGGGGTTGACTTATATGCTAAGGATGATACATTGATTAACTTAGATGTAAGGCAGTATTTTCTTAAGACCAAAGTTGATGATAAAAATAGTTTAGTAAAACAACCTATATCATCTAAAGTAAGGTTTAATACGTTAATGATTGCAGTAGGTATTGGTTTTAGGTTTTAGGCTTGCCTGACCTAATTAAACGAGAAATTGAAATAGTCTAAGATGTCTATTGTTGACTTATTAGTTAGAAGAGACTATATCTTTTCTAGACATATCAATATTATATTATTAGTTTTTTACTATGAGTTCACAACAAAAATTACCTATACTGCCTAAAGCAACTGCTATTTGGTTGATTGATAATACTGCTTTAACGTTTAAGCAGATAGCTGATTTTTGTGGGGTTCATGAGCTTGAAATTAAAGGTATTGCTGATGGTGAAGTGTCTCAAGGTATTATGGGGTTAGATCCTATTGCTGGAGGACAATTAACTCAAGAAGAAATAATGCGTTGCACGAAAGATCCAAGTAGTAGTTTAAGACTTTTTGTGAGTAGTGCCTATGATTTGGTAAGTACAAAGAAAAAACAACAATCTAGATATACTCCTATTGCTAGACGTCAGGATAAACCAGACGCGATATATTGGTTACTTAAAAATTGTCCAGAAATTTTAGATAATCAAATTATAAAACTCGTTGGTACTACTAAGTCAACCATAGAAGCTATCCGTGATCGTAGTCACTGGAACATGAAAAACATTCGCCCACGTGATCCAGTTTTACTTGGAATTTGTAGTCAAGTAGAATTAGACAAGAGTATTGAGCAAGTACAGCTTTTATCTAAGCAAGAAAAAACTGTTAAAGAGTAAGTCTCTCAGGGCAATTTAAAAGCCGCGATCGGTAGTTGCTATAGACATGCCTGCAAAGGCTATGAGATATTATAGATTCCCGCCTATGCGGGAATGACCTACTCATGTTCCATGTAACAAATTCTCTATGCGGAAGTTGGGAGGATTTAAAATGGCATCTTTAGTCCAGGTGGCAAACCAATATTACCTAAAGCATCAGACATAGAGTTTTGTGAATCTTCATCGACCTTGCTTTTAGCATCGTTGAAAGCAGCAACAATTAAATCTTCCAATAATTCCTTCTCTGTTTCTTTCAGCAAAGAGGAATCAATAGAGACCTTTCGAATCTCTCCACGACCACTAATGGTAATATTTACTAACCCACCACCTGCTTTTCCAAAATATTCAGCATTTGCCATTTTTTCCTGCATTGTTTGCATTTTTTTCTGCATTGACTGAGCTTGTTTTAAAAATTGATTAAAATTTGTCATACTATGTACCTTTTAATTTTCTAACAAAATATCTGAGATTGTAACATTTGGAAAGTGTTGTGTTAAAATTTTCCAATCTTGACTTGATTTTACTTTATTTAGCAATTGTTCTTTAAGAGTAATTATTTTTAACTGTTTTGTAATGATAACATTCCAAGTTTTTCCTGACCAAGCAAATAATAAATTAGCAATTTGTTCTTTTATTTTTGTGTTGAGATCGCTTCCAGCAATTTCTATAGTTTGAAGAACAAAAGATTTTAACTCCACTTGGTTTAGTAATCTGTAATAAACTTCCATCTCATTATGCAAATGTAAAAACTCAAGAAAACTGGTAATTTGATAGTTCTTAGTTGATTGTTGTAATACCGGTTGTTCTAGTTGCTCCCCATCATTATATTCCACTAATTCTTCTAGCGATGGTAACATCTGGGAGTAAATAGATTTTATCACCAGCATTTCAGCTTCTATCAATTGATTATATGAAGTTTTCATCTCTATAATTCCTTTACTATATATTTGCCAAATAATAGATAATTGAGAAAGAGTAATTTTTGTTAGAATATTTGTAACATTATCATTAAAAGATACATATATAGGATTTTGATAATTAGGTAATATCTTTATTTTACTAAGATAGGCAGTAAAATCAGCAACTAATGCTACAAAAGTTTCTAAATTTGCTGAAGACATATAGAGATTATTTACTAAATCAATAGATTTAGCAGCATCTTTTTGAATAATATATTCAAAAAACTTAACTATACTAGCTGTATCCACCAAACCAAGTATTTGATAAACTATTTCAGGAGTGATCAAATCTCCTGCTGCCAAGCTTGTTGCTTGGTCTAGTACTGAAACTGCATCTCTAGCTGAACCATCAGATCTAGATGCAATTATTCTAAGAGCCTCTATCTCAACGTTTAACTGTTCTTTTTTAGCAATGGACTGAAGCAATTGAAAAATCTCATCAAATGTTAGCCTCCTTAAATCATATCGCTGACATCTAGAAATTACGGTTAATGGAATTTTTTGTGGTTCAGTAGTAGCAAATATAAATATTACATGTGCTGGTGGTTCTTCAAGGATTTTAAGTAGAGCATTGAATGCACCTTTAGATAGCATATGAACTTCATCAATTATGAAGATACTGTACCTAGCGATTAGCGGCTTATATTCACTACTTTCTATTATTTTACGGATATCATCAACACTTGTCTTGCTAGCAGCATCAATTTCAATTATATCGGGATGGTTATTTTTATTACAACTGCTACAATTCTGACAACTCTCACAAGGTTTAATACTATCACCTTCAACTATCAGATTGGTACAATTAATAGTTTTAGCGATAATACGTGCTGAAGTAGTTTTGCCAACACCCCTAATACCAGTAAGAAGATAACCTTGAGATATACGATTTTTTAGAATAGTATAGCTTAAAATTTTTGTTAAAACTTCTTGTCCGTATAGCTCAGAGAAATTAGTAGGGCGATATTTTCTAGCAAAATTAATATATTGGTCAGTTGTTTTTGTCACTATGGTATATTCACAAAAATATGATCTACTCAAATGATTTCAAATCCAATTCTTGAAAACAGAAGAGTATGCTAGTAATGACCCACTAGAGACTATTTTGGCTGCTTCCTTTCGAACCTGACCACCTGAACAGCACCAATGCCCACTACTAGCACATGATAAAATAGTTCTTTTATCATCTAGAGGCAAGTTATTTAAGTGGCTAAATTATATTTTTTTTCTATATCGTTTTTTGTCAGTCTACTTGGTGTTCCGAATATGTCTGGATTCTTAAGCTTAAATAAATCATCATCAAATTTTTGTACTTTTGCAATATGATTAAATATCATCGTAATAACATTTTCATCTTCAAGTATTTCTAGCTTTTTTATTTGTTTAGTTTTTTTATCAAAGGTAATCTGACTACGCCGCTCTGATAAAGTATGATAAATAGTAATTTTAAACATATTATCTTGATCTATTACTGACTCAATTTTGAAATATTTATCAAAATCTATACTATCTTCTAATAAAAAATTAAATACATTCTCCTCTGCCTTAATACGACTTACATGTTTCATATCATAATCATACACGGAAACATAATTAGTATTACCAATAACTACCAAAGGGAATGGTGGGTAATAATTACATCGAAACTTAGAAGGCTTATTTATTAATAACTTACCTTCAGCTTTATTCCCTGCTGAATCCTCTTGGCTAAAGTCCACAGCCATGGATTTTATTTCACGTAAATATATTTTAAGTTGATCAATAGCTTTGTTATCAAAAGGTCTATTCTCTAATATTAGAGCTCTAGCAGAATTCGCTTCTACTAGGGAATTTGTAGGAGGATCGGAACGCAGAACCGTAGCGTACTCTAGTGTACGTGAGGATTCGAGTCTAGTCCCGACGCCCAAATTACCAGTAGAAGTAGAGTTATGCAAGAACTCTACTTCAGCATAGGCTATGGTTAGAAACCAATAAATGGCAATAATACCTTTACAAAGCCAGCTCATCTTTTATACCTAATATGTGTTATATTTTGTTTTGCTGCTTTAAGTGTATTCTTTAGCAAATAAGCGACAGTCATTGGTCCGACACCACCTGGAACTGGGGATATATATCTCACTTTATCAACAACATTGGTAAAATCAACGTCTCCTACCATCTTGTTGCTATTAGGAAGTTTACTAATACCAACGTCAATCACTATAGATTGAGGGTTAAAATATTCTTCTGTTAATGTCAAAGGGGATCCGGTAGCTGATATTACTATGTCAGCACGGGAAGTTATAGAACTTAAATTTTGAGTTCTTGAATGGCATATCGTCACAGTACAATCTTCTCTAAGTAATAAAGCTGATAATGGTTTACCTACAATATTAGAACGCCCTATAACTACAGCATTTTGTCCAGCTAAATTTTTCTCAATGTGTTTAAGTAATTCAATGCAACCAAGAGCCGTGCAAGGTATAAAGCCATTGCCTGAGTTACTATGTAGATAACCAACATTTATAGGATGGAAACCATCGACATCTTTGCTAGGATCGATGCCAGATACGATTAAATTTTTATTGATATGTTCAGGTAGAGGAAGTTGTACGATAATTCCAGAAATATTTGAATCATTGTTGAGCATGCTGATTTCATGCAGCATATGGTCAATATCAATTTCACTGGGCAAATTTATTTGCAAAGCGTTCATACCAATTGCTCCTGCTGCTTTGATCTTATTTCTTACATATATACTACTAGCTGGGTTATCACCCACTAGTATAATAGCAAGAGTTGGTACTAACTTATGTTGCTCCTTGATTAAATTAATCTCTGCCCTTAACTTAGATAATATTTGTTCTGCAACATATTTACCATTGATTATATTACTACGTTCATTCACTATTTATGTACTCCTTTGGTAGTTGAATATTCGAAGTGTAAGGCCTTACCCTCAAATACCCTGCCATAGGCGTGATGTAGGCTGCTAGCTGCTTCGGCAAAACCAGTAAGAATTAATTTTAATTTTGCCGGATAACTAGCAATATCGCCAATTGCATAAATGCATGAAATATTTGTTTCAAAATATGAAGGTTCTACAATTATATGATTAGTTTTGAGATTTAATCCCCAATTTTTTATCGGACCAAGTTCTTGGCTAAGTCCAAAAAATGGCAATAATATATTTGCTGGTAAGGTGCGAATATTCCCCCCTTCAAAATCCTTTACTCCGATTGCTTCTAGGATACCATCTTTTCCTACTAAATGCTCTAGTTGATAATTAATTACCAACTCAATTTTGCCACTATTTGCTAGTTCTTTGAGTTGCCTTATACTTTCATTCGCTGCCCGAAATCTCTCACGCCTATGCACTAAATATATTTTTTTAGCAATTTCAGATAGTGATATTGCCCAGTCTACAGCCGAATCGCCTCCACCAGCTATTACAATTTCTTTGTTGGCAAAACTATTGCGGTTATTGATAAAATAAAATACTGATTTTCCCTCAAATGCTTCTATATTAGGTAATGGAGGTCTATTAGGTCCAAAAGAACCGCATCCAGCAGCTATAATAATAACTTTAGCAGTAATTATGGTGTCTTTAGAAGTGGTAATTTGGAATTGCCCCTCTTCTTTTTCCAACTGCACTACTTGCTGATTTAGATGATAAACCGGATTAAACGGTTGTGCTTGCAGTGCCAATTGTGCTATCAACTCTTCTGCCATAATTTTAGGATATGCTGGTATGTCATATATAGGTTTCTCTGGGTAAAGTTGGCTACATTGCCCTCCTATTATCTCCTGCGAGTCAACAACATGGCAACGCATACCAAGCATCCCAGCTTGGAAAATAGCAAATAGACCAACTGGACCTGCACCAATTATTATAATATCAGTGTTGTGCATAAAATAAAATTTTTATAAAAAAAAATAGTCAAACTCTTAACGATACCGGGATTTTATGTTAGAATGGATAAATAATCAACTAATCAGTTTAAATTAATTTTGTATCATGATAAATTTTTATTTAGTTATCAATATTTTGTTTATTGGTTTAATGATCTATTTATTACTTAAAAATGTAAATATTTTTGTCAAACTCTTAGTGCTAAATAGTTTAACTAGTATAATAACCTTATTCATTTGTTTTCTTGGTTCATTTAAAATGAATAATTGTTATCTAGACATTGCTATAATTTATTTTCTCTTAAGTTTTATAGCAAGTGGAGCATATTTACAGTATTTTATCAATCAATCTAATAATGTGATGTGATGGAAAAACAAATAATAATATTGGGTTGTGGTTTCAGTGGTATGCTTACGGCATTATCGTTTGCGAAAGAGGATATTAAGACTACCATCCTTGAGTATCAATCGATAAATTCTGATAATTTTTGTACTGATATAAGAACGACCGCCTTAACCCCTGCTTCTATGCAGTTTCTAAGAGGCCTTAATGTATGGTTTGAGATTGAGAAGATAGCTAGCAAAATGTTGGACGTCTATGTTGTTGATAATAAAGCACCAGAGATGCTATGTATGTCAAATATTAAGGGAAATGATGCATTAGGTTATATAGTAAAAAATAGTGAATTTAAAAAAATATTACTAGCAAATGTTAGAAAAAACCCTTTGATTAAGGTAATTGATCAGTGTGATTATAAAAAAGTTGATAGTAAACCTAATCATTCAACCATATATCTAGATGACAATAAGACTATGAATAGTGACTTATTGATTGTTTGTGATGGACGTAATTCTAAAGTTCGTCAATATTATTTTTTTAATAAAATAGAGAAAACCTATAACCAAATCGCCTTAACGTTTGATATTAAGCATGAGAAAGATCATGAAAATTGTGCTATTGAACATTTTATGCCATCTGGTCCTTTTGCCATTTTACCTCTCAGAGACCAAAAGGCCTCATCTATAATATGGACTACTGGGCAAGAGCAGGCTGCATTATTGATGAGCTTACCAAAGGAAGAATTTGAGTATTTAGTAAGTAAAAATTGTGGGAATTCTTTAGGGTCTATTGCTTTAGATAGTACTATTAGCTCTTTTCCTTTAAAGGCTCGTATAGCTAGTAAATATTTTTATAATAAAATAGCAGTTGTGGCAGATAGTGCCCATACAATTCATCCTCTAGCTGGTCAGGCTTTGAATCAAGGAATAAAGGATATTGAAACTTTAACTCAATTAGTGGCTAGTAGTGGTATAAGTACAGGAATGCTAGAACGATATCAAAAATTAAGACAAAATGATAATTTTCATATGTATATGATTACTGAAAGCTTAAATAGTATTTTCTCAAACCATTCAAAACCCTTGTGGTATCTAAGACGTTTGGGGCTTAAAGCTATTGATAATATACAGCCTATTAAGAATTTGTTAGTAGAGTATGCCATGGGTCGTAGATAAAATGAAAAATATCTTACTATTTTGCCAAATAAATACTCTAGGGGGATTGAAATGAATTTTTTTGATGACAGAGAACTAGGTTCTGTTGACAAAAATTATAGTTAGGCAAGAGGAATAAAAAGTTGCCATAGTAAGAAGAAATGGTAGTTTCTAGTTATTAAAAAAAGGAACTACCAATATGAAGTATTACATAGAAGAACAAGCATGGGAAGTAATTTTATCATTTTTTAAGGAAAGAAATGGTATACACAACAAGAATGAAGAAAAAATGAGACATTTTATTGAAGCAATATGGTTTATTGTTAGAACAGGTTGCCAATGGCGTTTTCTAGCTGATGATTATGGTTGTTGGTACAGTATTTATCGCAGATTTAAGAGATGGGTTGACAAAGGTATATGGGATGATTTAATGGATTATGTTAAAGTAGATGCAGATATGGAATCAATTATGATTGATTCAACTATTGTGAGAGCACATGCTTGCTCATCTGGATATATCAAAGGTAATCAAGAAGAAGAGGCTTTAGGTAGAAGCAGAGGTGGTTTTAGTACTAAAATTCATGCCCTTGTTGATGCCCTTGGTAATCCATTAAAGTTTATACTAACTGCTGGGCAAAGAAATGATATAACTCAAGCGGGAAATCTTACTCAAGATGTTCAGAATACGACTGTGATAGCCGATAAAGGATACGATAGTAGTGCATTTGTAGAAAGTTTAGAAACTAAGGGGTGTGAGATTGTTATACCACCAAAATCTAACCGTAAAGTACAACGTGAATATGATAAACATACTGATAAGGAACGATATTTAATTGAGTGCTTATTTGGTAAAATCAAACATTTTAGGCGTATATTTTCTAGATTTGATAAGGCTCCAGCCACTTTCTTAGCTTTTCTAAATTTTGTTGGAACTTTAATATGGTTACGTTATAATTTTTGTCAACAGAACCTAGTATTGCGATTTTAAAATAATGCTGTTAGTTCTAAAGAACGGTTTTGGTATTTTATGATAAGGTTGATAATTGGGATAGTAATATTTAAATTACCATTAAATGTACAAGTGGATGTATATAATACCAATTGCAATAATGAACACGGTGTATTTATCCAATCTCTATACATAATTGATTTTACTAAATCTACATTATGAGCAAGTTGATTCCAAGCGTAACAAGCCATAGTAACGATATCTTCATATACACCATAACATTGGTTAGACAAGAAATGATTTTTAATCCATTCCCAAACTTGTTCCATTGCATTAAGTTCCGGTGCATAGGGCGGAAGCGGTATCAAAGTGATATTGCTTGGCACAGTTAGTTTTTTGGCTGTGTGCCAACCTGCATTATCCGTTAGTAAAGCTATATGTCGGTTGCCTTGAATACTGCGAGAAAGCTCTTCTAAGAATTTATTCATTGCCTGTGTGTTTGCATATGGTAAAATTAATGCACAAGCTTCTCCTGTCTCATGGCAAGCAGCTCCGTAAATATATGTTGAAATAAATTGCTGTTGCCGAACTTTACGGGGTCTAGTGCCACGCTTAGCCCATATACGAGTTAAGATACCTTGTTGCCCAACTCTAGTTTCATCCTGAGACCATATATCAACTTTACATCTATCGATATTTTTTGCTAATAATTTTGTTAACATGTCTGGAAAGTTTTCTTATATCTATTTTGAGTCTCTTGATTTGACTTTGGATGCATTGAACGAGAAGTAATCCAGCTAAAACCAAGGCGGTGCATAGTATTGTAGACTGTTTTTAAAGCACATTTAGCACCATATTCCTCAAGTAACATGATATGTAGCTCTTTTCCAGTTATATACCCACCAGTTTTACTTTCACTGAGCGTATTGATTTTATCAAAAATAGCAGACTCTTGTATACTGTTAATCTTCCTAGGGGCACCGCTTCTTTGTGATTCAAATAATCCTTCAAAACCATGATTCCTAAATCTTCTGAGCGATGATTGCACAGTTTTCCAGTGTGACTTCACTATTTCAGATATGGCTTTAAAAGATTTGCCTAATTGAAGGTGATACATCGCCAATAAACGTATACGATTTCGACCATGCGGCTCATGTTTCATCATTTTTATAAAATCATGACCTTCAAAACCTTGCGGTAATATTAACCTAGCTATTTGAGTACCTATTTATCAGTTAAAAACCCATTTTTTAACACCGTGTTCATTATTGCAATTAGTATTATAATACTAATAAAGCTGGTGATAACAAAGAGTTTATAGAAAGATGTATTTGTATTGGATTTCCAGTAATGATACGAACGTTAGTTTATTTAACACCTGCATTAATTATCTTCTTGGTATTATTATTACCTAGAGAAGTATTTATTTTTAAAGAGATGATAATTGAGGTCATATGGGAACTCGTTTGGTCGTTCTGTTATTATTGGAGGCTAAATTCGGCCATCAGGATAGCAGCAAATTAGGTTGAGGATTAAAAGTGGCTCTAATATAATTATAAAAAAAGTTCAAAATACCAGTTGACAGGATGGTAGATTTTGCATATAATTACTCCTACGAAAAGACGAACATTAATTGTTCGTAGCTGTTTTTAAAAGTAAATAATCAGATATAGGTAGTGACAGCAAAATGTACTTATCACTAAAAGTGATAAATTAAACCTGTCAATTTTTTGAAGAAAAAGTAGACAGAATCAAACTTGAGAGTTTGATCCTGGCTCAGAACGAACGCTTTCGGTATGCTTAACACATGCAAGTTGAACGGATTAATTTAGGGCTTGCTCTGAATTAGTTAGTAGCAAACGGGTGAGTAACACGTGGGAATCTGCCCATCAGTACGGAATAACACTTAGAAATAAATGCTAATACCGTATATTCTCTTCGGAGGAAAGATTTATCGCTGATGGATGAGCCCGCGTCAGATTAGGTAGTTGGTAGGGTAATGGCCTACCAAGCCAACGATCTGTAGCTGGTCTGAGAGGATGATCAGCCACACTGGGACTGAGACACGGCCCAGACTCCTACGGGAGGCAGCAGTGGGGAATATTGGACAATGGGCGAAAGCCTGATCCAGCAATACCGAGTGGGTGACGAAGGCCTTAGGGTTGTAAAGCCCTTTTCAGCAGGGAAGATAATGACGATACCTGACCAAGAAAGCCCCGGCTAACTCCGTGCCAGCAGCCGCGGTAAGACGGAGGGGGCTAGCGTTGTTCGGAATTACTGGGCGTAAAGAGTGCGTAGGCGGTTTAGTAAGTTGGAAGTGAAAGCCCGAGGCTTAACCTCGGAACTGCTTTCAAAACTACTAATCTAGAGTGTAGTAGGGGATGATGGAATTCCTAGTGTAGAGGTGAAATTCTTAGATATTAGGAGGAACACCGGTGGCGAAGGCGGTCATCTAGGCTACAACTGACGCTGATGCACGAAAGCGTGGGGAGCAAACAGGATTAGATACCCTGGTAGTCCACGCCGTAAACGATGAGTGCTAGATATCGGGAGAATTTCTTTCGGTTTCGTAGCTAACGCATTAAGCACTCCGCCTGGGGAGTACGGTCGCAAGATTAAAACTCAAAGGAATTGACGGGGGCTCGCACAAGCGGTGGAGCATGCGGTTTAATTCGATGTTACGCGAAAAACCTTACCAACCCTTGACATGGTGGTCGCGGGAAGCAGAGATGCCTCCCTTCAGTTCGGCTGGACCACACACAGGTGTTGCATGGCTGTCGTCAGCTCGTGTCGTGAGATGTTGGGTTAAGTCCCGCAACGAGCGCAACCCTCATTCTTATTTGCCAGCGGGTAATGCCGGGAACTATAAGGAAACTGCCGGTGATAAGCCGGAGGAAGGTGGGGACGATGTCAAGTCATCATGGCCCTTATGGGTTGGGCTACACGCGTGCTACAATGGTATCCACAGAGGGAAGCAAGACGGTGACGTGGAGCAAATCCCTAAAAGATATCTCAGTTCGGATTGCTCTCTGCAACTCGAGAGCATGAAGTTGGAATCGCTAGTAATCGCGGATCAGCATGCCGCGGTGAATACGTTCTCGGGCCTTGTACACACTGCCCGTCACGCCATGGGAGTTGGTTTTACCTGAAGGTGGTGAGCTAACGTAAGAGGCAGCCAACCACGGTAAAATTAGCGACTGGGGTGAAGTCGTAACAAGGTAGCCGTAGGGGAACCTGCGGCTGGATTACCTCCTTTAAAGACTTAACATAGCAAATATTACTTTTGTAATATTTGCCTAAGTTTGACTTTCGCTGTCACTACCTTTAACTGATTGTTTATGAAGCTTTTAAAAACAGCTCTTTCTTTAAGTATTTTTTTATATTCACCAAGCCTAGCAAAATAAATATTTCCCAATATATATACTTGATGAATTTTAAGAGTTGATTAGTTAGGCGTACGGGTGACGAGCGAACGAAACGTAGTCAAACCATTATTCCTACGTGACTTATCTTCGAGATGGATAGGATCAAAATTGTGCCATAAAACGTAGTATGCGGTGTATGGGATAGAAAATTAAATTTTCTTTACTGACTACATTTTATCATTTTGCAGATTTTGTCATTTGGGGCATTGTTAGATCAAATAAATTGAATAAATGTTGCTGAATAGACGTTAATTTTGATAATCTTGCTACTTTACAACCTTTGATAGTATAATACCAATTGCAATAATTAACAATCGTATACGTTTATTGGCGATGTATCACCTTCAATTAGGCAAATCTTTTAAAGCCATATCTGAAATAGTGAAGTCACACTGGAAAACTGTGCAATCATCGCTCAGAAGATTTAGGAATCATGGTTTTGAAGGATTATTTGAATCACAAAGAAGCGGTGCCCCTAGGAAGATTAACAGTATACAAGAGTCTGCTATTTTTGATAAAATCAATACGCTCAGTGAAAGTAAAACTGGTGGGTATATAACTGGAAAGGAGCTACATATCATGTTAGTTGAGGAATATGGTGCTAAATGTGCTTTAAAAACAGTCTACAATACTATGCACCGCCTTGGTTTGAGCTGGATTACTTCTCGTTCAATGCATCCAAAATCAAATCAAGAGACTCAAAATAGATATAAAAAAACTTTCCAGACATGTTAACAAAATTATTAGCAAAAAATATCGATAGATGTAAAGTTGATATATGGTCTCAGGATGAAACTAGAGTTGGGCAACAAGGTAGCTTAACTCGTATATGTGCTAAGCGTGGCACTAGACCCCGTAAAGTTCGGCAACAGCAATTTATTTCAACATATATTTACGGAGCTGCTTGCCATGAGACAGGAGAAGCTTGTGCATTAATTTTACCATATGCAAACACACAGGCAATGAATAAATTCTTAGAAGAGCTTTCTCGCAGTATTCAAGGCAACCGACATATAGCTTTACTAACGGATAATGCAGGTTGGCACACAGCCAAAAAACTAACTGTGCCAAGCAATATCACTTTGATACCGCTTCCGCCCTATGCACCGGAACTTAATGCAATGGAACAAGTTTGGGAATGGATTAAAAATCATTTCTTGTCTAACCAATGTTATGGTGTATATGAAGATATCGTTACTATGGCTTGTTACGCTTGGAATCAACTTGCTCATAATGTAGATTTAGTAAAATCAATTATGTATAGAGATTGGATAAATACACCGTGTTCATTATTGCAATTGGTATGAGATTGTTATACCACCAAAATCTAACCGTAAAGTACAACGTGAATATGATAAACATACTGATAAGGAACGATATTTAATTGAGTGCTTATTTGGTAAAATCAAACATTTTAGGCGTATATTTTCTAGATTTGATAAGGCTCCAGCCACTTTCTTAGCTTTTCTAAATTTTGTTGGAACTTTAATATGGTTACGTTATAATTTTTGTCAACAGAACCTAGGCATAGAGTCGAAAGATTTATGTAAATCAGGGGTTATTGGTTGGATACTAAAAGCTAATTTGATTAGCGGAATGATACAAGCTCAAGGTTTGTATAATGCTGAATTAGGGGAAATTTATGGTAATTCCTGCCGCCTACAATTTGAGCTTGATAAAAAGACAAGTGCTATGGATAATGCTTCTAAAGCCAATCTGCTTGCGTTATTAAAGTTAACTGAAGACTACATTAATGCTAACTCTGATCTTATCGACCAAATTATTAGTATATTACTAAATACATCACCAAACTATTAAATGGCAGAAAGATGCCATTCCTAGCTAAAAGCGGGAATCCAAAAAATAGCCTGCAAAGGCTATTAGATATTATGGATTTCCGCCTACGAGGGAATAACATACTAGTGATCCACGCGGGAACGATATCGGTAGTGGTTAAACTGACGACCTTAATTCTTGAAGTCTAGCTAGTATAACACACTTTCTTCACAGCACTAATAACATCTTCTATAGTTGGCAGTGCTAATTTCTCTAGATTAATAGCATATGGTAGAGGAACATCCTTACCCGAGATAATCTCTATAGGAGCATCTAGATAATCAAATGCTTGGTTCATTACCATACCAGCTATAGTTGCACCAACACCTGCAAAAAACCAGCCTTCCTCTATAACAACCAACCGATTAGTTTTTTTAACCGACTCTAATATAGTTTCTATATCTAAGGGCTTGATAGTTCTTAGGTCAATTACCTCACAGTTAATACCACTATCATACAAGCTATTTGCTGCATCTAAAGCCAACTTAACTTGCAAAGAAAATGTTACTATTGTGACATCATCACCTTCAATAAGTTTCTTAGCCTGACCAAATGGAATTGGTTCTATTATTTCTGGGACTTCAAAACTATGGCCATAGAGAATTTCATTTTCTAGAAAAACAACCGGGTTATCGTCACGAATAGCAGTCATTAGAAGCCCTTTGTGATCTTCTGCACTATAGGGAGCTACTACCTTAAGCCCCGGAATATGACTATAACAAGCTGTATAATTGTGACTATGTTGGGCAGCAACTCGACTTGCTGCCCCATTTGGTCCACGAAATACTATTGGACATTTAATAGTTCCACCAGACATATAATGAGTTTTAGCTGCAGAGTTAACTATTTGATCCATTGCTTGCATAGCAAAATTAAATGTCATGAATTCAACAATGGGACGAAGCCCCGCAAATGCCGCTCCAATAGCCACACCAGTAAAACCATGTTCTGTTATTGGCGTATCAATTACCCTTTTTGAACCAAACTGCTCTAATAACCCTTGGGTTATCTTATACGCTCCTTGGTACTGAGCAACTTCTTCTCCCATAATAAAGATACTATCATCTCTTAACATTTCTTCTTGCATTGCTGCACGTAAGGCTTCCCGTACTGTCGTTTGTAACATGTTTCTACTCATTCAACGTAAATATTCGTATATAGCTCTTCTTCATCCGGTAATGCCGATCTTTCTGAGAACTCAACTGCTTCTGCAATGACCTCTTTAACCTCTTTCTCAATTTCTTTTAACTGCTCTTCGCTAGCATATTTATTAGCCAAAATTATATTTTTCACTTGTGATAATGGGTCTTGTTCCTTATAGTTTTCCACTTCTTCCTTACTACGGTATTTACCTGGATCAGACATTGAATGTCCTCTGTAACGATAAGCATCCATTTCTAATATTATTGGTCCACCATCATTTCTAACAAACTCCGCAGCCTGCCGAACATAATCATAAACTGACTCTAACGACATACCATTTAGTCTAAATCCCGTAATACCACATGACTCCCCTTTCTTGTAAAGGTCAGTCATAAAGGTAGAACGAGCTACTGAAGTACCCATTGAATATTGATTATTTTCAATAATATAAACTACAGGTAAGTGCCATAACGCCGCTAAATTAAAAGCTTCATATACTTGACCTTGATTAACTCCCCCATCTCCCAAGAAAGTAAAACATATATTATTAGTATTTCGATATTTCTCAGCAAAAGCTAGACCTGTACCTATAGGTACTTGAGCGCCTACAATACCATGTCCACCGTAAAATTTGTTTTCTACGTCAAACAGATGCATTGAACCACCCTTACCTTTCGAGCAACCAGTCTCTTTACCCATCAGTTCTGCTAATACGTATTTTGCTTCAGTCCCTGCTGAAATAATATGAGCATGATCCCTGTAACTGGTAATAGTACTATCACCAAGCTGTTTTACTAAATCCACACCAGTAATTATCGCTTCTTGTCCAATATATAAGTGACAAAATCCACCTATTAGACCCATACCATAAAACTGCCCACATTTTTCTTCGAATCTTCTAAGCAACAACATCTTCCTATAAGACTCAAGATACTGAGGACTATTTAATTTATATTTCCCAAAAACAATCATGTATACTCCTATAAAAGCTTGAAGAATTGGTTTTCCAATTTGGGCATACACTATAATACAAAAATCATCAAGGGTTAACTACCAATTTATGTTTTAGATTTACTAATTTAATATGACAATTAACGCTACATTTAGGATTGGCTACTTTCTTTTTTGCAATACAATTTTCCTTAGGCTTTAAAGCAATATTATTCAAAAATTCTTTAGTCTCCTTATGCATATATTGTACTCTAACCTTTGCTGTACCTTGTTTTTCAAATCCTAAAATTTTAGCAGATTTTTCCGAAACATCTATAATACGGTTCTTTTTAAAAGGACCGCGATCATTAACCATAAGAATAAGAGATTTATTATTACTTAAGTTAGTCACTTTAACCAAACTAGGTAATGGCAAACTAGGATGGGCTGCACTTAGCATATGTTTATTATATGTATCACCATTTGCTGTTTTTTTTCCATGAAATTTATGTTTAGAACCATACCAAGATGCTATACCTACTTGGTTGCAATTAATATCTTCCTTAGGTTTATAAGTCTTACCTTTGATAGTATATTTTTTACCTATCTTATAATGCCCCTTATAATAAACATTTTTAGGATCTTCCTGCGATAATTTACTATATAGACTAGGCTTAGTAGAACAAGAGCTAAGCCCTATACAATAAACTAACAACAAAAGAATATATCTAAGTTTCACTTTCATTTATATCATATTTAACCTGAATTTGATATGACAAGTTATATCGAATTGAGATTATTTATTATCATTTTCTTCAGTTTCTTTTATTTTAACATGACAGACAACCCTTGCCACACCATTAATCTGGGAAGCAATAGAAGTAACTTTTTCTAATTCTTCCTCAGACCTTGCTATACCAAATATATATACTATATCATTCACTGTAACAATGGTATAATTTACCCATTTTATATCTCGGTTAACAAAAGTTCTAGCCTTGATCTGACTAGTAATCATAGCATCTTTAGTATATTGCACTAAGTCAAAATGATCACTTTTTTTATCTATTATTAGTTCATTAATAACTTCACAAACTCCTTTTTCACCCCACACAATTTCTACAGCTTTTAATGCATCTTCTTTTTTGTCTATGATTCCAGTCAGTAGTACCCTACCCTGATTTACCTCAACCTTAATCTTAGTATATAATTCCCTGAAATTATTTTTTATAAAAGAAGCTTTAATTTTTGTAGCTATTTTTACGTCATCAATTGTCTCCGCAATTGATTGATCTTTTGCAACTGCAAGAGTAGAGGTAGTTGCTGCAGTAAAAACAGCTGGCAGACAACCTGTAAGCATGAAAGATAAGATTATAATAATAAAGTTAATTTTATACATAACCATCCTTAAATCTACTAATTTAACCTCAAATATCGATGTAAGACATCGGTTTAATGACCTAGGATGTCATTCCCACGTAGTCACACGAATTTGGGATAAGAATTAGTTAATTCTTATCCCGAATTGGAGTATACTCAGGTAGAACTTCAAGAATTGGCGTTCCCGCGACCAAAGATCTCCGCTGCTCCGTTACTCATGTACGCTCCGCTGCTCGACTTTGCTACTGCCTAGGTTCTGTTGACAAAAATTATAACGTAACCATATTAAAGTTCCAACAAAATTTAAAAAAGCTAAGAAAGTGGCTGGAGCCTTATCAAATCTAGAAAATATACGCCTAAAATGTTTGATTTTACCAAATCAGCACTCAATTAAATATCGTTCCTTATAAGTATGTTTATCATATTCACGTTGTACTTTACGGTTAGATTTTGGTGGTATAACAATCTCACACCCCTTATTTTCTAAACTTTCTACAAATGCACTACTATCGTATCCTTTATCGGCTATCACAGTCGTATTCTGAACATCTTGAGTAAGATTTCCCGCTTGAGTTATAGCCGAGTAGAAATCATAGCTCTTACCATCCTTTAATTAATAAAGTTTCATTGCTATGATAGCCCTCACAGAACCGTGCTTGTGGTTTTCCCACACACGGCTCTTCAATATAGCTATTCTGCTTTGAAGTAGTACCATATAAAGAAAACTTTATTTTTGGCATTGGTAGCGGATTCCACTGCAAATAGTTTTTAAACCATTTATAGCTTACTTTTCTACTACCTCTTCGGTTTATCCACTTATGTACCATTTGTACAGTTCTATAGTAAAACTTAGAGATCGATTGAAAATTACCGCTAATACCAACATAATTATAATGTCCTGTTAGTTTTGATTTTAGTGTTGGCCACCATTCTTTCAAAGCTATTTGCGATCTTATTGACTTTAACCATTCTTGAGTTTCTTTTAGTTTTCTTGCAAAGCTACTCTTCATTGTCTTATGACCCATTACAAAGTATCCTTGCCTACTTTTTCCACAATAGTGAGTAAAACCAAGAAAGTTAAATGTCTCCACTTTCTCTTTCCTTTTACTTGCTAGTTGCCAAGGTCGTCTACCAAACTTAACCTTCCTTGTTTTCTCTTCTGATATGCTTAATCCAAAACCTTTTAGCCTATCTTGTAGTAAGTTTAAAAATTCTTCTGCATCTTTAGCACTTTCACAACACACCACATAATCATCACAGTATCTTATTAACTCAACATAGCCTTTAGCTTTTGACTTAAAGACTTTCTCAAACCATAGATCTAAGACATAATGTAAGTAAATATTTGCAAGTATTGGACTTGCTACTGAGCCTTGCAGTATACCTTGATCACTGCTACTAACAACACCATCCTTAGTTGCTCCAGCTTTTAAAAGTCTTCTTATTAGCCACATAAAATTCTTGTCTAATATTCTTTCTTCTAAACACCTTTGCAACCAATAATGATTTATGTTATCGAAAAATTTCCTAATATCTACTTCTACAACATAATTAATTGGCTTTTTCATTACCACTTCATTTAAGGCTTTTATTGCTGAATGACAGCTTAAGTTAGGTCGAAATCCGTAAGAGCATTTTAGAAAATCTTGCTCATATATTGCTTCTAACAATTTCTTTACTGCTAATTGCACTATTTTATCTTCAACTGTTGAAATACCAAGCCCTCGCTTTTCTTTGCTGTTAGTTTTAGGTATATATACCATTCTAACTGCACTAGCCCTGTAGCTTCTATCTTTTAGTCTCTGCACAAGCTTTTCTACATGCTCCTCTAGATTCTTGCCATATTCTTCAACCGTTACTTCATCTATGCCATAAGCTCTGTTCCTTTTCAGCTCTTTGTAACATTTAATAAGATTCTCCTTATTTATATGATGCACAAGTGCTGTAAATTTTAGCTTCTTATCTTCCTTAGCTTTAGCAGATATAAGTTTAAGTTTACTTTCCATTCTACTCTCTAACCTCCGTGTATTAGTGAATTAAGCGTACTTACACTAACGCTATATTGCTGACCCCTTCCCCATGTACATGGCTTTCCCATGCTCAGAATACTATGAGTCAGTCCGACTTCCATTGTATCATACTTTAATTCTTGCTCTTAACAGCTTGTTTTAAAGTACTCACTTGCGTAAGAATACAATGGATCTCCTAGGTTCAGGTAAATTCCATCTTGTAGCGTGTCATGGTCTGTGACTCCGGTAGAGCAATAGATGAAATTATTTCCCATGCTTGTTCTTCTATGTAATACTTCATATTGGTAGTTCCTTTTTTTGATAACTAGAAACTACCATTTCTTCTTACTATGGCAACTTTTTATTCCTCTTGCCTAACTATAATTTTTGTCAACAGAACCTAGCTCTTCTTGAAGTTATACTATCGTCTACCAACTCTTCATTTACGAGCAGTATAGGTTAATTTAAAGTCAGTAATATTCGTGCCTTAAGATAACCTTGAGTTAAAATAAAGGCTTTAAATAGTTCATTATAATAAAATTCACAATAAACACAACTGATTTCCATTGTTTTAATACTAATTGCAATAATGAACACGGTGTTATAAAATGGGTTTTTAACTGATAAATAGGTACTCAAATAGCTAGGTTAATATTACCGCAAGGTTTTGAAGGTCATGATTTTATAAAAATGATGAAACATGAGCCGCATGGTCGAAATCGTATACGTTTATTGGCGATGTATCACCTTCAATTAGGCAAATCTTTTAAAGCCATATCTGAAATAGTGAAGTCACACTGGAAAACTGTGCAATCATCGCTCAGAAGATTTAGGAATCATGGTTTTGAAGGATTATTTGAATCACAAAGAAGCGGTGCCCCTAGGAAGATTAACAGTATACAAGAGTCTGCTATTTTTGATAAAATCAATACGCTCAGTGAAAGTAAAACTGGTGGGTATATAACTGGAAAGGAGCTACATATCATGTTAGTTGAGGAATATGGTGCTAAATGTGCTTTAAAAACAGTCTACAATACTATGCACCGCCTTGGTTTTAGCTGGATTACTTCTCGTTCAATGCATCCAAAATCAAATCAAGAGACTCAAAATAGATATAATACCAATTGTAATAATTAACACGGTGTATTTATCCAATCTCTATACATAATTGATTTTACTAAATCTACATTATGAGCAAGTTGATTCCAAGCGTAACAAGCCATAGTAACGATATCTTCATATACACCATAACATTGGTTAGACAAGAAATGATTTTTAATCCATTCCCAAACTTGTTCCATTGCATTAAGTTCCGGTGCATAGGGCGGAAGCGGTATCAAAGTGATATTGCTTGGCACAGTTAGTTTTTTGGCTGTGTGCCAACCTGCATTATCCGTTAGTAAAGCTATATGTCGGTTGCCTTGAATACTGCGAGAAAGCTCTTCTAAGAATTTATTCATTGCCTGTGTGTTTGCATATGGTAAAATTAATGCACAAGCTTCTCCTGTCTCATGGCAAGCAGCTCCGTAAATATATGTTGAAATAAATTGCTGTTGCCGAACTTTACGGGGTCTAGTACCACGCTTAGCCCATATACGAATTAAGCTACCTTGTTGCCCAACTCTAGTTTCATCCTGAGACCATATATCAACTTTACATCTATCGATATTTTTTGCTAATAATTTTGTTAACATGTCTGGAAAGTTTTCTTATATCTATTTTGAGTCTCTTGATTTGATTTTGGATGCATTGAACGAGAAGTAATCCAGCTAAAACCAAGGCGGTGCATAGTATTGTAGACTGTTTTTAAAGCACATTTAGCACCATATTCCTCAACTAACATGATATGTAGCTCCTTTCCAGTTATATACCCACCAGTTTTACTTTCACTGAGCGTATTGATTTTATCAAAAATAGCAGACTCTTGTATACTGTTAATCTTCCTAGGGGCACCGCTTCTTTGTGATTCAAATAATCCTTCAAAACCATGATTCCTAAATCTTCTGAGCGATGATTGCACAGTTTTCCAGTGTGACTTCACTATTTCAGATATGGCTTTAAAAGATTTGCCTAATTGAAGGTGATACATCGCCAATAAACGTATACGATTTCGACCATACGGCTCATGTTTCATCATTTTTATAAAATCATGACCTTCAAAACCTTGCGGTAATATTAACCTAGCTATTTGAGTACCTATTTATCAGTTAAAAACCCATTTTTTAACACCGTGTTCATTATTGCAATTAGTATTAGAATATTTAGAATATGTTAATAATGTATCTCCTGAAGAGTTAGATCTTACTAAAATTGCATCACTACCTGAAGAAGTACAGAAAACCGTTCAATGGATTGTAGGGTTAGATACAGAGAGTCGTTCAGAGCTATTAGAAAATATTAAGTCATTAATAATTAGTACCTCTCATGATTATAAGTATAATATTTCTTGTGTTCAAGAAGTGACTAAACTTGAGGGACAGGATACACTATACGAGCATGTTGACAACTTAGTTGACTGTTATTAGAAAGTAAAAAATGCATTACTTTGCCAGTCGACCGACTTTTAAATTTCTCTGATTGCAGACTTTAAGCTTTTGTTGTATGTTACATAAAAAACTCTAAAGAACAATGGCAATATCTATTAAAGAACTTGAAGAAATTATACGTTATAGTTTTCCAAATGCCAAAATAAAAATTGTTGATTTAGCTGAAGATCAGGATCATTATTCCTTAGAAATACAAGATGATGCTTTTCTTGGAATTAGTCTAATTAATCAGCACAAGATGGTAAAAAAAGCTTTAGCAGAAATACTGAATAATAATAAATTACATGCTATCACCATAAAAACTACCAGTTCTCCATTAAATATAGTCAAATAATCATACACCTGCATTCCCAACATTAGGGT
The DNA here is from genome assembly GCF_964264975.1 of Candidatus Tisiphia endosymbiont of Neophilaenus lineatus. NCBI lineage: Bacteria > Pseudomonadati > Pseudomonadota > Alphaproteobacteria > Rickettsiales > Rickettsiaceae > Candidatus Tisiphia > Candidatus Tisiphia endosymbiont of Neophilaenus lineatus. The sequence continues at coordinate 1,043,060 of NZ_OZ183649.1, forward strand.
AGTTATTGTTCTATACTACTATCATAAGCAAAAGTTAGTGTTACAGTTGTACCTATACCTATTTTACTTTGTAGATCAAATTTACCTCTCATTAGTTCAACCAACTTTCGAGTGAGTGGTAAACCAAGACCAGTCCCTTGATATTTTCTGCCAACGGCACTATCAATTTGACCAAATGTTGAGAGTACTTTTGGAATATCTTTCTCATCAATTCCTATACCAGTATCTATAACTTGTACATAAACTAGTCCTTGAGATTCATTTTTTTCAGCATGAATTGTTATAGAACCTAATGCGTTGGTGAATTTTATAGAATTAGATAAAAGGTTAAAAAATACTTGTTTAAGCCTTTTGGGATCTGCTTTTATAATAATATGATCTTTTGGTAGTTTTTCAATTAATGCTACATTCGCTTGGTCAGCTCTTGGTTTCATTATCCTTATAGTAGAAGTAATTAATTTATTTAGGTCTAACTCTATAAAATCAACTAATAGCTTGTCAACAGATGCTTTTGACAAGTCTAATATATCGGTTATTATACCTAGTAAATGCTTGCCTGCGTTATGAATATCTTTTACATAAACATCATGTTCCTTATTGTAAGGTGTAGACATCATAATTTCTGAAAAACCTATAATAGCATTTAGAGGGGTACGCAGCTCATGACTAACATTGGCAAAAAATTTAGTATGAGCAGAACTTTCATTTCTAACCTTAGTTACTGCTTCCTCTAATGCTTTATTAGCCTCAAATTGCCGGTCTATAATTTTTTGTGCATAATTTGTGTTGCTCATAACTATAACTAAAAATATTACCAAAATGATCACAAAAGTTAATAATACTTTTCTTTCAAGCTCTATAATACTTGCCCATAAACTAGTAATATTGGTATGTATCTCTAATACACCATCAACAGGATAGTTCAATGGATCACGGTTTATTATTGGGATATAACTTGTTATACAAGATGCTTTCTTTACCTCCCCTGATATATGTAACATGGCTCTAGGAATTAATAGATGAGTTGTTATCCCTTTAAAAGCTTTGTTAAAGGCTTGTTCTATACTCAATTCTTTTAAAAAATATCTATCAATTTTGGTAAGAATTTTTTGATACAGAGTATCTTCAGGAAAATTCATGTGACTTGTTACTTGAATTGGCGAACTAGTTATAATTTTATTACCTTGTAGATCATATAAAGAAATATAGGCATTAAGATTAACAAAAATATCAACTGAAGTAGTTGCAAACCTAATAAAATCTGTATCTTGTAATAAATTTATATAACCAAATTCATGTATCTTATCTACAGCAGTTCTATTCCTATCCCAAACATTTTTTGTATAAATATCAGCTATTTTAATATTTGTTTCTCCGACTTGCTTTAAAATCATTTCTTCAATAATGAAGTAACGATAGTAAATCATATTTACAATAATGTTTATAAATAAGCCAATGGATGACACTCTAACAATATATTTATTTTGAATCATTAGGTTTGCACATATATTACTTACACATATAGACACAGGACAATATTAAAGTCATAACTAATAGCTGATATTTCCTTTGTAACCTTATCATTCCTAATCACACGAATTCTCATAGGCGTCAACTTAAGAATCTAGCATGTCATTGCGAGGAGACCATAAGGTCGACGAAGCAATCTATATGACAAGTTTCATGGATTGCCACGCTCTCACGTACGTTCGCTCGCTAATAGACGGTTTAAGCCTTACAACAACGCTTCGCTAATAGACGATTTTTTAACTTTCAACAGTTATGCCCAATTACCCTACCCATTGTATACTACTCGTAAATGAAGAGTTGGTAGACGATAGTATAACTTCAAGAAGAGCTAGCAGTAGTAGCCGAGCTGCTAGGCGTACATTAGTGAGCAACTTCGATCTTTAGACACGACGACGCCAATTCTTGAAGTTCACCGAGTATACCCTTTATTTTTTCAATTCATTGCTACTTTTATTAGTCAAGATTAATCCCATAATTAAATCATAAGCTCTAGCAAATTGATAATCTTTTTTATAAAGATCAGATAATTGTTCTAGAGTATTTTTTGGTTTGGTATTTTTTGTAGTATCATCTGTTTTCTTAATAAGTTCTTTATTTTTATCTGTAGTATCTACTTTTTTATCATCATTTTTATTATTATCGTTTTTTAGATAATTCTTTAGAGAAGATTCAGAAAATCTCTTATCTATTGATTTTGTTTCGGGATACTTAACTTCTGCCATCTCAACCACTATGTCAGGTTCAATACCCTCTGCTTGAATTGAACGACCACTAGGAGTGTAATATTTAGCTGTTGTAAGCTTTATAGCAGCTCTAGGACTAATTGTAGCAAAGCTTTGTACGGATCCTTTACCAAAAGATTTTGTTCCAAGTATTACTGCTTTTTTATGATCTTGCAATGCACCAGCTACGATTTCTGCAGCTGAAGCAGATCCAACATTAATAAGAGCAACAATCGGGACAGATGGTGCTTTTTCTGCAAATTTATTGCTAGTCAATACCGAGTTACTATTTTTGCTTCTGCCTTTGGTAGTAACGATTACCCCAGAATCAATAAAATATTCGCTAACCGCAACAGCCTGATCTAACAAACCACCACCATTATTACGTAGGTCTAAGATAATACCTTTTAGACCATTTTTACTTTCATTTTTTAAAGTTTTTATAGATTTTTTTAATTCTGCAATAGTATGTTCATTAAAACTCCCTATCCTTACGTAAGCGATATTCTTTCTCTCTAAATGGGCTTTTACTGGTGTAATTGTAACTATTTCTCTATTAAGTTCAAGTTCCTTTGGCTTGCTTTCACCTTCCGTGATTACCAATAATTTTACCTTTGCCCCTGGTTCTCCACGCATCTCTCTGACCGCTTTATTAAATCCCAAATTTGATACCAACTCATCATTAACCCCCACAATATAGTCTCCAGCTTTTATACCTGCCTTATAAGCTGGTAAATCATCAATAGGGGAAATGACTTTGATAGCACCATTGTCATACTGCACTTCAACACCAATACCTCCAAATTCTCCTTTAGTGTGGTCAAGAAAATATTCTAGATCCTCATCAGTAATGTAGTTAGAATGAGGATCTAGCGAAGTTAACATGCCTTCTATAGCTGCATCAGTCATTTTTTGTTTTTCAGGATCTTGGACATAGTCTCTATTAACACGTTCAAAGATATCTTGGAATTGTTTTAAATAAGCTGAATTTGGTAATTCTTTCTTCTTTACTTCTTCAGCAAATGTTATATTAGAAAAAATGATAGAACTTGATAATAATATTGTAATTAAACGTAAGAACATAGTACTCCTGTAATTTATAAGTAGTTGGTAGATGACGCAATTTTAAATATCTAGATTGTTTATAATAGTATCCATTTTAATTAAAGCCTGATCATAAATAAACTGGAAACGTTTTTCTGGTTTCTTGCCCATAAGATTGTCTACCATCTTAGCAATATTATCAAAATCATCTATAGTAACTTTTAAAAGTGACCTATTTTTTGGATTCATTGTTGTTTCTTTTAACTGAGCTGGCATCATTTCCCCCAGTCCCTTAAATCTACCAATGTCTATTTTAGCTTTACTATTTTTTAATAATCTAGCAGTTAAATCAGTCTTTTGTTGATCATTTATTGCATAGTAAGTTTTATTAGACTGTGTTAGTCGATAAAGTGGTGGTTTTGCAATATATAAATGACCCGATGATACTAGCTTTGGCATACGAAGGTAAAAAAACGTCATTAACAGTGAGGCGATGTGAGATCCGTCAACATCAGCATCTGTCATAATTATTATTTTTTCATAACGTAAATTTTCTTCTCGGTAATTTTTAAGGCTACCGCATGCTAGTGCCACTTCTAGATCTTGAATTTCTTGATTATTAGTAATCTTTTCTAGAGTCGCATTGGCAACATTTAGGATTTTGCCCCGAAGAGGCAAAATAGCTTGTGTTTCTCGATCCCTTGCCTGCTTAGCTGATCCTCCAGCTGAATCTCCCTCAACCAAAAAGAGCTCCGTCCCATGAGGAGACGTTCTTGTACAATCGGCTAATTTACCTGGTAGTCGCAATTTCTGTGTAGCAGTTTTACGTAAGGTATTTTTTTCATTACGCTTATTTATTCGGAATTCAGCAATATTGACTATATGCTCAACTAATTGGTTTGCGGCTACTTTATTACTGCTTAACCAATGATCGAAATGGTCCTTAATAATGTGTTCTACTATTTTATTAACCCCTAGTGAAACCAATTTTTCTTTTGTTTGTCCTTGAAATATTGGATCTTGGATAAATATAGAGAGAACAATAGAAGAAGTTTCAAGAATATCTTCAATAGTAAGTAGAGTTGTTTTTTTATTACCTATCATCTCGCCGTATATTTTTAAGCTGCGAAGTAATGCATTACGCAAACCTTGTTCATGAGTTCCACCAAGGGGGGTGGGAATAGTGTTACAATATGATTGTATGAAGGGTTGGTATTCATTTTTATTCCAAGCAATTGCCCATTCCACTTTTACGTGATCTTGATCCCAATCAATATTACCACAAAAAATCTCTCCACTAACTAAATCGTCATGATTTATTTTTGATATTAAATAATCCTTCAAACCATCTGGAAAATGGATCAAGGCTGTTGTCGGTACATCACTTTTAGTCTCAATCTCACATTGCCACTCTATCATTACTCCCCTGTACAAATAGGCTTTTGATTTAGCTAATTCGTATATTTTTTTAGGAGAAAAACACGATGTTTCACCAAAAATTTCTAGGTCAGGATGAAAGTGTATAGATGTTCCCTTTAATTTTTTTGCAACATCTTCGCTTTCTAAATCATTCAATTTATGCCCTTTAGAATAAGATTGCTTAAATAATTTACCCTGCTTGTACACTTGAACTTCTAAATAGTCAGATAAAGCATTAACAACAGAAATACCAACTCCGTGTAATCCACCTGCTGTTTGGTATACATTATTCGCAAATTTACCTCCCGAGTGGAGCTGAGTTAGAATCACCTCCAAAGCAGATTTTTCAGGAAATTTGGGGTGATTATCGACAGGAATTCCTCTACCATTATCAGAAATAGTGATACTGTTATTCACATGCATTTTTATGGTTATAATGTTAGCAAAACCAGCAACAGCTTCATCCATAGCATTATCCAGTACTTCCGAAACAAGATGATGCATAGCATTTTCGTCTGTTCCGCCAATATACATACCAGGACGCTTGCGTATAGGTTCAAGCCCTTCTAATACTTCAATATCTTTTGCAGTATATGAATTATTAATTTTAGGCTTTTTATCATTAGAACTAAATAGATCAGACATATTATGGTATTAACTTACAAGTTTTTGGGTAAAATTTGTGCAAAAGGTGAAAGCCACTACTATAGAGCCTTTTGCACTATTTTGAAAGATAGAGAAAAGCAAGCAAACATACAGCAACTGCCTGAAATATAACCCGTAGTGACATTAATTTTGAGCTAAATTTTTTATCAAATTTCCCACCAATAGCCATAGAGACAATCCCTATCACTAAGACCAATGTAGTCAAGCTTAAAGCAATTAACGTATATATCATTAAAATTCCTCGAAAGAGTTATTATAACCTATTCATAAATAATATAAAATCCGAAAATTAATTATCTTTCGTTCAAGAGATTTATTGCATCTATACAGGCAAATGTGGCAATTTTTGTTATCTCACTTGCTGACGCTCCCATTTGTACTATTTGTACCGGATATTCAAAACCATTAATTATTGGTCCTATAAAAACACCTCCAGCTAATTCTTGTAACAATTGTGTTGATATTGCAGCCGAATGTAGACCGGGCATAATTAATACATTAGCAGGACCTGATAGCCTACAAAACTTATATGAATTACGATTAGGGTTCAGAGCAACATTAGCTGACATTTCGCCATCATATTCAAAATCTAGACTCATACTATCTAAAATTCTAACAGTTTCCCGTACTCTATTTGCCTTTTCTCTCATTGGATTACCAAAAGTTGAGAAGGAAAGTAGTGCAACCTTTGGTGTCATTCCCATATTTTTTGCTATATTAGCAGTCTGCAAGGTTATTTCCACAAGATCTTGCTCATTTGGCAGTTCAGCCACACTATTATCAGCAATAATTATATTATGCTCCTTGGCAATCAGAATGGAATAACCTAAAATTCTGTTATTTTCTTTGGCTTCCATTACCTTCATAATATCCTCTAAGCTACTATAATAGCTCTTTGTTACACCAGTAACCATACAATCAGCATCGCCACAAGCTACCATGATAGCTGAGAATATATTTTTATCACTTTTAACTAGTCTAGCACAGTCACGGTATAAGTAACCTTTACGCTGTAACCGGCTATAAAGAGTATCTATATATTTATCAAGATTTTGGTTAATAGCAGCATTCATTATGGTAATACCATCTAAATCATAATTCATACCTATTCTATTTAAAACAGCAGATATTTTATCAGATCTACCAACTAGGATAGGATGAGCATACGAAGCATCCCGCATACTCATAGCAGCTATAATTACCTCTTCCTCCTCACCTTCAGCAAAAACTATTCTTTGAGGTGTTGATTGTTGAATTCTCTCAAATAATAGATTCATGTAATGAGAGGTAGGATTTAACCTACTTTCCAGCTCCTTTGCATAATTCTTAACATCAAATTCGGTAATTTTAGCAACCCCACTATCTATAGCAGCTTTAGCTACCGCTACCGGAACAGTGGTAATTAATCTTGGATCAAATGGTACAGGAATTATGTAATCTGGACCAAAAAACATTTTTTTACCAGGATATGCTTTATAAACTTCATTCGGAACAGCTTGTCTTGCTAATTCAGCTAAAGAAGTTGCTGCCGCTATTTTCATTTCCTGATTAATACTAGTAGCTCTAACATCTAAAGCTCCACGGAAAATATATGGAAATCCCATAACATTATTAATCTGATTATTATAATCAGAGCGTCCAGTAGCAATGATTGCATCGCTTCTAACTAGCTGTATATCCTCCGGAGTAATCTCTGGGTCTGGATTAGCCATGGCAAAAATGATAGGATTTGCAGCCATGCTAGCTACCATTTCTTTAGATACTGTTCCTTTAACAGATAAACCAAGGAATACATCGGCTGACTTCATAGCATCACTCAGAGTTCTAAGATAGGTCTCGACTGCATATAATTCTTTCCATTTGTTCATGCCTTTTTGCCGACCTTGGTAAACTACCCCCATTTTATCACATAGTATAACATTTTTTTTGTCTACACTAAGAGCAATTAGTAATTCAATGCAAGCAATTGCCGCTGCCCCTGCACCACTTACGACAATTTTTAGACTATCAAATGAACGATTGGTAAGATAAGCTGCATTAATTAAACCTGCAGCAACAATAATAGCCGTGCCATGCTGATCATCATGAAAAACAGGTATCTGCATACAGCTTTTTAATTTTTCTTCAATTATAAAACATTCAGGAGATTTAATATCTTCTAAATTAATGCCTCCAAAACTGTAATTAAGATATTTTACTGCATTAACAAACTCATCAGGGTCAGTCGTATCTATTTCAAGATCAATAGAATTGATATCCGCAAAGTTCTTGAATAAAACGGCTTTTCCTTCCATTACGGGTTTCGACGCAGCTGCACCTATACTACCAAGGCCAAGAACTGCCGTACCGTTAGTTATTACAGCAACTAAGTTACCTCTAGCAGTATATTTATAAATATCATCTATATTTTTCGCAATTTCAAGACACGGAGCTGCTACCCCTGGCGAATAAGCCAAAGCCAAGTCATGTGCAGTATCCAAAGGCTTAGTTGTCACAATAGCAATTTTGCCTGGCTTACCTTTTTGATGATATTCTAAGGCTTTGAGATAATTTATTTTATTCATTTCACCCATGATGTTATTCCTTCTTAATTACTTCAAGTGTTTATTAACCTCAGTTTTGGATTAAAATTAAAAATTTTAATCCAAAACTGGTTAAAATATCAGAAAAATGCATTCTTGAAACGGTTCTACGAATGCATTTTAATCTATTATCGCTAATAATCTTATTTTTATTGGTATAAAAATAAGATTATTAGCAAATGAAATATTTAACAATCAGGCGTCAAACCGCTTTAAGCCTGATTATTTACATTCTCATTCCAATTTCGGATTAATGAAATTAATCCGAAATTGAGTTTATTAGTTATATCATCCACATAAGAACTGACAATGATACTATTGAAAAAAGTGTTGTGAACGTAATGATTGATGCCATAGATTCCGGATCACCACCAAGCTGGCGTGATAAAACATAAGCCGTGCTAGCACACGGCAGACAGCTATACAGGACACCAACTGATTTAGCAGTACCAGTTATTGACATTAGTGACAACACAATTATTGTGACAACAGGAAAAGCCACTAACTTAACAAAACTAGTAAGCAATACATTTTGTAAAATAGCACCACGCATAAAAAATTTGAGACTTGCCCCAACATTTAGCATGCCTATAGCTAAAGCAGAGTTGGACAGGCTAGATAAGGTTTTTTTTATACCAAGATGTAATTCTAAACCAGAATAATTAAAAAGAAATCCAATTATACTAGCTATAATCAAGGGATTTTGTACTATCAATTTAAGTATCAATATAAAGCTAGCTTTAGGCGACTTAGCTACTGAACTATCAGGGATATAACGTGCAAAAATCATTACTGATATGATATTAGTAAAAATGATCATATAGGATGAAATCACAGATACTATAGCAAGTCCCTCCTGACCCAAGAGAGGACTACTAACACCAAAAAATATATAACTATTAAAACGTATTGCACCTTGAAAAGTTGAAGTAAACTGAACCTTGTCAAAATTGGTTTTCTTCTGATAGATAATTAAAGCCAAAGAAATAATAGAGCTGGAGATGATTAATGCAAATACCAGTGTTATTATAGACGATGCATTTAAATCGGCTGCAGATATATTATTAAAAAGCATAATAGGGAAAAGAAAAAAATATGATAATTTCTCTAATCCTCGCCAAAATTCTTCAGAAGTCAACCATTTCCTTTTGATAATACTACCAAACAAGGGAATCAACAAAACAGGTAATGTACTAGAGAAGATTTCGTTCATCAGTTTACAATTATCCCAATTAGCAATTGCTAGACAATTAGCAATTGGCTGTAAATATTATGTTATACCCCCATCCGGCATAAGAATTTGTCAATTCTTATGCCGGATTCGCGTGTTACGATTAAAATTTTACCTCGCATAATATCAGAGTTTGATTGCAAATCAAGACGTATACTCAAATGACCCTTTGAGTATCAATCAAATTTCTTGATTATTTTGCTTAAATCTTATAGAACTCATAGGGAAGTCTAATGAAGATCCTAAGATGAGGGAGCTATTTTTATTGTATGTACCTAAATTAATTATATATAAAATACTTAGTGGAATCAAATATTCTGATATACTCGATGAAAATCAAGAATTGCGTTGTCGTCTTCAGGGTTCTTCGGTGCTCACGTACTAAATGTACGCTCCGCTCCTCGACCCTTCGACTCCTAGCACTTCATGATTTTGATCTTCGTCTATCAACTCTTCATTTACGAGTAGTATATATTCTAGTAAACTTAAATTATTTTTAGACCGTGATGAATCATAACATAGTTAACTTGGTAGCTGCCATTGTCTTGTCCCTTGGTATTATTTTTGGATGGCAATATTTTTACGATAAACCAAGATTACAAAAATTAGAACAGCAAAATAAAATATATAATAAGCAAGTTCAAGAGTTAAAGAAAAAGAATGTTCAAGTAGAAGCCTCTAAAGAAGCTGAATCCTTTGTTGCTACCAAGAGAATTCAGATAAACTCAGAATTACTTTCCGGATCAATTTCTTTAAAAGGTCTTCGATTTGATGATTTAATCTTGTTGAAATATAAGCAGGATTTATCACCAGATAGTAAGCCTGTTGTATTATTTGCTCATTCTCAGTCAGAAGAAGCCTATTTTGCAGAAATAGGTTGGTTTAATAAAGATAACAGTACTATCCTTCCTGATAGCGAAACTCTTTGGCAGACTGATAATGATGAGTTAACTCCTGAAAAAGCTGTAAATTTATCATGGACTAACAAAGATGGGGTTAAATTCTTGGTTACTATCAGCATGGATAGTAATTACTTGTTCACCATAGATCAAACTACGGTAAATGATAGTAAGCAGCCAATATCAGTTCAGTATTATGGACTAATTAACCGTAAATATACTGGCAAAGAGAAAGTGGCTAATATCCTGCATCAAGGACCAATTGGTGCTATTGATGGTAGGCTTAAAGAACATTCCTTTGATGACTTAAAAGATAAAAAGACTAAAAAATTTCCGCAAGGCGTTGTTGATTGGATTGGTATAACAGATAAATATTGGCTAGCTTCCTTAATTCCGGATAAAATTAGTAAGTATAGTTCTAATTTCAATTGTGTAATAAAAAACGGTATTGAAAAATATCAGGTTGACTTCATTTCACCAACTCAAACTATAGAAGTAGGAAACAAATTTACTATATCACAAAGATTATTTGCCGGAGCAAAGAAAGTTGATTTATTAGATAAATACGAAAAGCAATATAATATTATGCTATTTGACAGGGCAATTGACTTTGGTTGGTTTTATATAATCACTAAGCCAGTTTTTAATGCTATGAACTTTTTCTATCACTATGTTGGTAACTTCGGTATTAGTATCTTGATTGTAACTGTTATCATAAAACTGCTAATGTTTACTCTAGCTAATAAATCATATCGTTCGATGAAAAAGACAAAAAATCTTCAGCCTGAAGTCGAGAGAATTAGGGCTTTATATGCTGATGATAAAATGAGGCTTAACCAAGAAGTTATGGCATTGTACAAAAGAGAAAAGGTTAATCCCATAGCTGGTTGTCTCCCCCTTATTGTACAAATCCCAGTATTTTTCTCAATTTATAAAGTGTTAAATGTAACTATTGAGATGCGTCAATCACCATTTTTTGGTTGGATAAAAGATTTATCTGCTCCAGATCCCATAACAATTTTCAACTTGTTTGGATTACTGCCATTTACGTGTCCAAGCTTCCTGATGATTGGTGTATGGCCCATTTTTATGGCTCTGACTATGTTTCTACAGCAAAGGATGAGTCCAGAGCCAGCTGATCCAGTTCAAGCTCAAGTAATGAAATTTATGCCGCTGGTTTTCTTAGTAATGTTTAGTAGTTTTCCAGCAGGATTGCTGATTTACTGGTCTTGGAATAATATTTTATCGATAATTCAACAATATTACATCAATAAATTAGACAATAATGTCGCTTGATAAGATTACAAAACTTTTCCGTCAAGAAGTAAAATTCATCGCTGGTGTGGCAAAAATAAATCAGTTTCCTAGCATATTTTTGCCAGAAATTGCATTTGTTGGCAAATCAAATGTTGGCAAGTCAAGTTTGATTAATAGTATATGTAATAATTCAAGTCTTGCTAGGGTGTCTAATACCCCTGGTCGTACTAGGCAAATAAATTTTTTCTCCCTTGCCGATAAACTTATTTTAGTTGATCTTCCTGGATATGGCTTTGCAGAAGTACCAATATACATAAGGCAGCAGTGGGAAACCTTAATAGCCTGTTATCTCAGAACGAGTTTAAACCTCAAATTAGTAAATTTATTGATTGATGCTAGAAGAGGAATAAAGCAAAATGACGTAGAGATTGCTAAATTATTACTTTCTTGTAATAAAAATTTTCAAATTGTTTTTACAAAGTCGGATAAGGTAACACATAGAGAAAACCTAACGACGTTAACACAGAATTTTCTTGCAACTTTAGGCTACTCCTGTAATGTAATTTATACAAGTAGCAGGAGTAAAGAAGGTGCAAAAGAATTGCAGTTTAATTTGGCAGAATGCATTAAATTATAAAGAAAAAGAGGGGAAAGGTTTTGCCCGTGTCAAAGATACTAGCCTAATTAAAGACATAATAAGACGTAGTAGTGAAGTTAGAGACCAAGTCATGGTATTTAAGCTACCGTCATTAATTATTGATGATGACAAATTGTTAACGAATTTTGCAGAGGTAATACAGTTACTTGACAGTTGTGGCATTAAAATCTTTATAGTTCATGATCATACTAATTTGGTAAATGATACGCTAAAATTGTTTGGCTGTGATGAAAAATTTATCAATAATATTAAGGTAGCCGATTATAAAAGCTCGCAGATTATGGAAATGGTTCTGTCTGGCTATATTAATAAGCGTATAGTTTCAAAGCTCTGTAGTTTAGGTTGTTATGCTATTGGTATTTCCTGCAAAGATGCTAATCTTATTCAAGCTAAAAAATCAAAATTATCACATAGGAGAGACAGTAATCAAGCTGTAATAGATATTGGGTTTGTCAGTGAACCAGTTATAATAAACCCTGAGATTTTAATAAATTTTGAAGATAGCAACATTATTCCTGTTATAACACCAGTAGCTAGTGATGAAAAAGGCAATACTCATCTACTGGATGTAAATCTGACGACGTCGATAATTGCTTCCTCATTAGATGCAGATCATTTAGTATTATTATGTGATGGGATAGAGTGTGCCGGAGAGAAGTACATACGAGTAAGGGATATTAATGTATTGAAAGAGATGTTGAATAATACTGTTGATCCTGAAAAAGTTAGCTTGCTTGAAGCAGCTTTAAGTGCTACTCAAAACAGTAGCAATTATGTACATTTTCTCAATTCAGCTTTCCCTGATTCGATATTGTTAAGTATGTTTATAAGTAAAGAATATGAGTGACCCCCAATTTGGGATAAGAATTAGTTAATTCTTATCCCGAATTCGCGTAGTGAGTTATAGATTTAATTTTTGGTAAAAAAGCAAAAGAGAGGTAATTTATGTCAGGCAGTTTAGTATCAGACCCGTTATTTGTCGGTTTAACAAGACCTGCAATGATATTTGGTGTGAGTATAAAATTTGCAGCACTTAATATGATTATATCTATGTCATTATTTATTCAAAGTAATAGTGTTATGAATTTGCTTGTTGCTTTTGTGATTCATATGATAGGGTATGTAATATGTTTTAAAGAACCAAGATTTATAGAATTGCTTTTAAATAAATCTTCTAAATGTAGTCAGTGTCCTAATAAATCATTCTATGGAGCGAATTCATATGGTATCTAGATTTTATGAGCAAAGTATAAAATGACAAAATGATAAAATTATCTGTAACAAAAACAGCCAAAGAGTCGAGATCTAGGAAAGAAAAACCTACTTCTCATTTTATTCCTTATAAATGCCATTGGGATAGTAATACTATTTTAACTAAAAATAATGAATTATTACAAGTAGTAAAAGTAGGTGGTTTCTCCTTTGAAACAGCCGATGATGAAGATTTAGATATTAAAAAAAATATCAGGAATTCGTTACTTAAAAATATGTCATCAGGTAATATTGTGATGTATTTCCACACGATCAGGAGACGCAAACCAGTGATTTTTGATGGGCTTGAATATACCTCTGACCCTACCATAAAAGTACCTAATGATTTCACAACTTATTTATCAAATGAATGGCGTAAGAAACATGCAGGTTCTAGGTCGTTTTTTAATGAATTATATGTTAGTATTCTTTATAGACCAGATAAAGCTGGGCTTGCTATAATCGAATATTTCATTAAAAAGCTGATGCAAAAGTCTGATAAATCAGCTTGGGAAAATGACATGCGAGATATGCAGGATAGTTTGCGAGAAATGTCCTCAAGAGTAGTTAATACATTCCATAGTTATTCGGCGAGGTTACTTGGCGTACGCAAGTCAAATAGTGGCTATTGTTGTGATATTATGGAATTCTTGGGTACTTTGGTGAATTGTGGATCTTCAATGCAAATGGCCGTTCCAAGAAATTCAATAGACCAATATCTCCCCACTCATAGATTGTTTTTTGGTTCTAGAGCTATAGAAGCACGTGGTCCAAAGGGTAGAAGATACGCCGGTATATTAAGTATTTTAGAGTATGGACCATCTACGTCAGCTGGAATTTTTGACGGATTTTTACAAATGCCTTTTGAGTTTGTAATGACCCAAAGTTTTGTTTTTGCTAATAGGACAGTGGCGATTAGCAAAATGCAACTACAACAAAATAGAATGATTCAAGCAGGGGATAAAGCTGTATCACAAATTGCTGAAATCTCTCGAGCACTTGATATGGCTACCAGTGGTGATATTGGTTTTGGAGAGCATCATTTTTCGCTTCTATGCTCTGATAGTAATTTAAAATCCCTTGAGGATACCCTATCTATGGCTTCTGTTGAACTCTCCAATTCTGGAATTCAACCTGTTAGAGAAAGAATTAATATGGAACCAAGTTATTGGGGGCAGCTTCCTGGAAATATGGATTATATAGTAAGGGGTGCGACTATAAATACTTTAAACATGGCTAGTTTTGCATCTATGCACAATTATCCATTAGGTAAGGTTTTTAATAATCACTGGGGAGAATATGTAACTGTACTCGATACTACCTCGGGAACACCTTTTTATTTCAGTTTTCATGTTAGAGATGTTGGGCATACTCTGATCATTGGTCCAACTGGTGCTGGTAAAACAGTATTAATGAATTTTTTATGTGCACAAGCACAAAAATTTAAACCTAGAATGTTTTTCTTTGATAAAAACCACGGTGCTGAAATATTTATTAGATCACTTAATGGGATTTATACCACAATTGATCCAGGAGGAGAATGTAACTTTAATCCTTTGCAACTTGATGATACTGGGGAGAATAGAACATTTATATTAGAATGGCTTAAAGTATTGGTGACTTCTAATGGAGAGTCGTTATCATCAGAAGATAATAAGATTTTATCACAAGCAGTAAGTGGTAATTTTAAGTTAGAGAAAAAAGATAGAAGATTAAAAAATGTTGTAGCATTTTTAGGCATAGATGGTCCTAATAGCTTAGCAGGCAGGATTGCTATGTGGGTTGGTAAAGGCTCTCATGCTAGAATATTTGATAATGAGGCAGATAATATTAATTTGCAGCAAGCTCGAGTATTTGGCTTTGATATGACCGAACTGTTAAAAGATCCAGTTAGTCTTGCTCCTGTGCTACTATATATTTTCCATAGGATTAGTATTTCTTTAGATGGTCAAAGAACTATGATAGTTCTTGATGAGGCGTGGGCTTTGATTGATAATCCAGTATTTGCTCCCAAAATTAAGGACTGGCTAAAGGTTTTGCGTAAGTTAAATACTTTTGTAATTTTTGCTACCCAAAGTGTTGAAGATGCAGCTAAAAGCAGGATTAGTGATACCTTGATCCAACAAACTGCAACACAAATATTCTTACCAAACCTTAAGGCAACTGATATTTATCGTAGTGCTTTTATGCTTAGTCAACGTGAATATATTTTGATAAAAACTACAGATCCAACATCGCGTTATTTCTTAATAAAACAGGGGGTAGATGCAGTTGTTGCAAAAATAAGTTTAGATGGTATGACTGATATTATCAATGTTCTTTCTGGTCGGGTTGAAACAGTGTTATTGTTAGATCGGATTAGAGAGAAATATGGTAATGATCCTGAGAAATGGTTACCGGTATTTTATGAGGAAGTAAAATCACTTTAGTTAATTTATGCATTATAATTTTATAAAAAATTTACTTAGTGGGACAAAAATATTTGCTAAAATAGTAGTGCTATGCAGTCTACTAAATTTTACTATTATCCATAATAGTTATGCAGAAGAACCAAAACAAAAAGATACTTTAGATACTATAATTGATATTCTTTCAGGTTTGACCTGTGAAACTCAAGGTATTGGTGATTTATTACGTACAGAATTTTCTCACACTTGTATACCGGCATCATTTTTTACCTTTGCTGTTGCTAATATAATTTCGCCAGGATTATATGCAAATACCATGCTACGTCTTAAAATAAATGACCATGAATTATTTGATGGAGATTACCCTGGAGGACAATGTGCAAGAAATAATAAAATTGATCCAAATGACCCTAAATTAACCTTTGCATTTTGTAATAATGTTAAGCTAGCAGCTGTTAGAGTGCAGGCAGTAGCCATTTCTGCTCTTGCCATCGCTAAAGCCGTACTAACCGGTTCTGATCCGTGGGAAGAGATTATGGAAGCATGGAAGAGCAATAAAGCAGCATTTCATACTATTTATAAGGACACAAAAGATGGTTATTCTAGTGTAATGTTGGACGTACCTATACCAGTTATTTTTAAAGTAGTAAAAATAAAAGATACCATGTGTGTGGCTGCTCCTACTATATTAGCAAATTGGGTACCAGTTGGCTGTAAGTATATTAGAGAACCTTACCCTGAATCGATCTATGCGACTTTTATGAGTCTTGATGGTGGCACTAAGAAAGGTCCTAATACCGCTACTGACCCAATGGCAATAGTTGATTGCGGCTTGTCATCTTCTAGTTGTTACCAAAGGGCTTATAATAACTCTAAGACAGCTATAGTCATTTCTTCACCATTAATCGAATGTATTAAGGAAATGACAGCAAGATTACTGATCAGTAAAGAGGTTTGTACATTCGATGATGTTAATAAAGTGATTAATTCCAGTACAAGGGAGAGTAGTGTATTATTTCAATTCCAACGTAATATGCACAGGACTGTTACTGCTTTATTAACTATATATGTAATTTTCTTTGGTTTTAAAATCATACTTTCTAGTGAAATTCCACCCAAAAATGAAATAATTAATTTTATATTAAAAATGTTATTTGTGACCTATTTCTCTGTAGGTATAAACATTACCCCTGGTAGTGGTTCTGACTATAATCGACTAGATGGTATGGTGCAATGGGCTTTTCCTTTATTATTAGGAGGAATAGATACGCTTGGTGGTTGGGTTATGAATTCTTCTCCATCAAATTTGTGTAAATTTGATCCCAAAGATTACGTCGATAAAAATCTTTCTTATATGCCCTTGTGGGATGCATTAGATTGTCGAATAAGTCATTATTTGGGATTAGATATTCTCTCAACTTTACTGGTAGAAAATCAATATAAAAATCATGATTTCAAGAGTTTTGACTTTTTTAGTTTTTCAGCCCCACCTTATGTATATTTACTGATTCCTGCTATTATTTCAGGTAACATGACTCTAGTATCCTTGGCACTGTCCTATCCTTTATTAGTGATTTCTGTTGGAGCTTTTATGGTGAATGCTACAGTGATGTGCATGATATCTATAGTAATATTAGGTGTTTTAGCTCCTCTTTTTGTGCCAATGTTTTTATTTGAATATACTCGTGGTTACTTTGAATCATGGGTAAAGTTATTAATATCATTTTTGCTACAACCTATGGTAGTGGTAACCTTTCTGATTATGATGTTTTCAGTTTATGATTTCGGTTTTTATGGTCACTGTAAATATACAAGTAAAACTATACAAAATAGTATAGAAAGTGGGGGAGATGGAAAAAGGCATGTAAAAATATTTTTTGTTAATAATAATTGGAATGAATATGCGAAAGATGAAAGTAAAGGTATAGATGATGCCAAAAGCTGTAAAAATAGCCTAGGTTATATGCTTAATAATCCACTAGCAACAGTTTTTGATTTTGCCAAAGATAACCTAAATGAAATAGTGAAAGAAAAACCAGGTAGTGGTAGTACAAGCGATCATTTATCTAAATACCAATTTTTGCAGGGCATTATTATGGGACCCGGTATGTTCTTTGTATCACCCAAATTAGTGTTTGAAAAAATTAAGGATATCGCTCTAGCTTTAATTACTGCCTGCTTTACTTTGTATTTAATGTATCACTTTAGTAGCCAATTAGCAGAGTTTGCAGCTGATATGACTGAAGGTGTCCCTCTTAGTGGTGTTGCCATACATCCACAAGCAATATACAAAGCTGGTATGGCTGCTCTTGGAGCTGCTGGTAAAATGCAGGCGGCTGATAAAGCAGCTAGAGGTGCTGGAGGTGCTACTAAGGATATGGGTGGTGGAGGTGGATCAGCCGAAGATACTAAAGCTACTGGTGGTGAATCAGCAGAAGATAGCTTAGACACCAGTGGTTCATCTAGAGATACTGTATCAACAACAGGAGGAGGTGGTGGTAAGTCTCTAGGTGGTGGTGGACTTCCTATCTCTCCAACCCGTCATATAGCAGAATCTATTGCAGCTGGTGTATCTGAATCGAGTTCTTCAAATGCAGGAGGTTCTTCAAGGGAATCAAGGGCTAATTTGCAGACTATTGACGAACCTATGCTACCTCCAACTAATAAAATAGTAGAAATAGAGGATTTTGTTAATAGATCACCACAGATAGCTACAACAAATACACAAGAATTAGGAAGGACATTAGAGAAATCAAGTCCTGCTAAGGAATTACTAAAAGAGCAAAAGACCCATGAGTTACTCTCTAAAACTTTGGGAGGACTTGAGGATTCTACGGTGCAAGCTGGAAAGGCTGGTGACATTAAACAAGAAATAAAAAATCGTGAGGAAAAAGTTAGGAAGGAAAGCTATCTTAAAACTAGACCAGCTAAGAAAACTACAACTGCTAGAACTAATGTAAAAAAAGATAGCTCTGATGAAAATTCATAAAGTCACCAACTGTACAAATTTAAGTAGGTATAATAGTTCTCGATGTTATGTGGGCAAAAATCTATACTATTTAACAGCCTTTCAGGCTATTTATTGGATTCTTGCCTACACGGGAATGACGATGTCAAGGGTGATATCATGCTTGTTAGGGGTGATGTCGTCGTCGCTGCGTAAGCAGGTATCTAATAACAGCTTTAGTTATTTTACTTTTTTAGATTCCTGCCTTCGCAGGGATGACATTAAGGGCAACAGAAATGATACCTTAGGGCTGTTATACCTACTTAAAACTTGTACATTTGGTAAAGTCATAAAAGTTTTTATACAATGTTGTTTGGTACTTTTCTCAAGCAAAGTTTTTGCTGGTTTTGGAGATCCGTGTCCATCAGTTTCATTTGCAGTAGATAATTATTTAAGACAAAACACAGCTTACGGGCATCTTCTATATAGTATTGATATGACCGGTACTCCTAATGGGTGTGATGCAACTGACCCACAATTTAAATTCTGTTTAAGAAATAAAGATGGTAGTCCTATAGAGTGTAAAGTTATTACTCTTAATTTAAATGATTCTAAGCGTCTTAGTGAGTTAAGCACTGATAATAATCCTGATTTAGGTGGAAATACTTTATTAAAAGATATTATTTTAACAGTAAAAATTGTCGATAAAAGATTGTGCCTAGTTATGGCTACCTCAAAAGGACAACTTCCACTAGCTTGTAAAAATACTACCACACCAGCTCCGATAGCACCACCAAACGAACAATGCCGGAATATAGGTAAAACTTGTTATATGGGTACTACAAGGAGTCAGTCATTACTTAATTTTTCTGGCTTAGCTGTAGATTGTGTAAAGGAAACTCTAGATAAAGTTTTTTTTCGTTATAGTAGCTGTGATCCAAAAAATGATCAGATTAGTTTGACTGCCCTTAATCCTTTCTCAACCTTCCAAGAATCTTTGAAAATATCTATTAGGGCGGCGTTAATATTATATGTTATGTTTTTTGCTGTTAATATGATTTTAAGCAAAGAATATGGTAATTTAGATAAAATAGCATCTTTTGTTATGAAGCTAATAGTTGTCACTTATTTTGCTACAGGTCTTGGACCAGTATATTTTAAAGCTGGAAAGGAAACTACCGAAAATGGTATGCTTCAGTATGGTTTACCATTACTCACGGAGCTTACTCCACAATTTGCCCAAATAGTTTTTAATGCTGGTGGCTCTCGAGGATTATGTGAGTACGATACTAGTAAGTATAAAGATGGGTATAAGTTTTATGCACTTTGGGATGCTGTTGATTGCAGGATAGGTTATTATTTGGGTATGGGACTATATTATAACACAGAATCCGTTTTAAACGGTATTCCTAGTAGAAGTGTGCCGGGCAAAAATAAAAATAATCCTGTAAACTTTAAAAAACCTGGAAATGAAGCTCCGGATGCATTGAGGAAAGTGGGAGGATTCAGATTTCTTACTGTAATGTTTGGTCTATTATTATCTGGACAAATAATAATAGTAGCATCTGGAATAATATTTTCTGTAATATTTGTTTCAATAATTTTATATTTTATAACACACTACTTAGTATGTCTAGTTACCATATATGTCATGACCTATATTTCTCCTATATTTATTCCTATGGTTTTATTTACTAGAACCAAAGCATATTTTGATGCATGGCTAAAAATTTGTATATCTTGTGCAGTGCAACCCGCAGTGGTGGCTGGTTTTATTGCCTTGTTACTTACTATGTATGATTCGGCAATATACAAGAATTGTGAGTTTATGAGGCATGACTATACGTATAGCAGTGATGTTCAGTTTAGTACTTTTGAGCTTAGATTACCAAATGCTAATACTGATGATTGTAAAAATAGTGCTGGATATAAATTATTGCGATATTATTCAGGGGAAGGTTGGGAGAAGCATCTTTTAAGTCTTTTTCCAATTAAATCAATTGTTGTAGATGTCGTATCACTGTTAGTAGACTTACTTTATGTATTAATTTTTTCAATTATTTTTTATTATTTTTCAAAATCAATTAGTCAGTTTGCTGCCGAGCTTACTGGTGGTCCTATCATGGATTCTGTAACAGCTAGTCCTACTAAGATAGTTGATATGGTTAAGAAGGGGGCAGAATTTATTGCCGATGCTGCACAAAGCTCCGGTGGAAAACCACCGCAGAAAAATCCTTTAGAAAAACCAAGAAAAGGAGGAGAAGAAGCAAAAGATTCAGGTGGTGGTGATAGTAGTGGCAAAGCTGAAGGTATGGCAGGTTCTAGTGGTGGCGGTAGCGACGGTGGTATGGGTTCTGGAGGAGGTGGTGGTATGAGTGGTGGTGGTGGTTAACTTGGATATTATTGTATGAAAGGAAATTTATCAAAACTCATAATGGTATTAGGCATAGCGGCTTTAGTGGTTAGCGTTGTTATGGTATTACTTGGGATGATAGGGTCAGTAAAAATTACCAACGGTTGT
This sequence comes from Candidatus Tisiphia endosymbiont of Neophilaenus lineatus, assembly GCF_964264975.1. Classification (NCBI taxonomy): domain Bacteria; kingdom Pseudomonadati; phylum Pseudomonadota; class Alphaproteobacteria; order Rickettsiales; family Rickettsiaceae; genus Candidatus Tisiphia; species Candidatus Tisiphia endosymbiont of Neophilaenus lineatus. The sequence goes on from NZ_OZ183649.1 coordinate 1,064,195, forward strand.
CTCCTTAGATATGATGAAGACGCAAAAGGAGGTAGTACTACTGATCGTATTACTAATACAATCATGCTTAACGCAACAGCAAACTATACTGTTACTACCACAACAAAACCAGATGGTTCAATTGCAACTGAGTATGATCCTAAACATTATGGAGAATGGTTAAATACTAACCTAGCTGTTACAAATGAACAGGAGATTAAGTTTAAAATAGACGGTAATATAAGCCTTTGCAGGGCTTATGTACCAAAGAATAATATTCAACAGCTTTCAGATTTGGATGACAATGGTAACAAAGTTGCCATTCCTAGGGTTGAAGAAACTAATGTAGAACCGCTATCCTTAATTTTTGATGCTAAAACTGATGAATGGCGAAATATAGCTGAATTGTTTATTAACGATAAGGTCATAATATCAGTTTCACCGGATCACAAGAAATTGCCGGATTTGCCAAATAATATGGCTAGTGTAAAAAATATCTTTAAGCTTGTTAAGCAAGATGGTGAATTTAAAAATTTTATAGAGACAGCAGATTGTTCAGAAGGCAAAAGCACATATAGTCCATTATGTGGTAGATACTCGATATATTCCGGGCAGTATGTTAGTGGTTGTAAGTGGCCGGCAAATTGTAACAATCCGAATGATTGTGTTAATATTAATCCACATGAGGTGTGTTGGAGTAAGCCATATGACTGGAAATTGCCCTCGACTGTTTGTAACATAGATCTATTGCATGTAGGAAGTTACTGGAAAACAACATGTGATCAGGGACCTTTTTGGGCTAATGTGATGGGGGTAGCACCAGAGCCTTATAAGGAAGATGGTTTTTTTACGTCTCCTTGGAGTGACGATACTAATAAGCTATTTACTAATTTCTACCCTGAATGTTCTAACAATTCTAGTGCTTCATCTCGTAGATGTCCTGATGTTGATCATAGCATTAAAGATAAAGCTTACATAGAAGGAGAATACCAAAATAAAAGATATTTTTGGTACTCTGCCGATGGTCCAACAGGTCTGTTATATAGAATGGATAACAGTGAGACTCCAACTAATGCAAAATCTTTAGGGACAGGCTATGAATTTGCTAAAATAATTGCTGGAAACAAAGATTATGATCCAATAAATAATAGTAGAGCTGCTAATATTAAATATCAAATCATTTATAACGGGACTCTAGCTGGTAAGGCAAAGAGCTATTTACAATATCGTTTATGGTCAGAATATGACGACTATAGTAAAAATACAGGTGGTTATGTATTAAATATTAAACAGACCAAATGTCGGAGAAGTAATGGTAATAGTTTTAATGATGTTACGTATAATCGCGGTAAAGTGCAGTATTTAATAATGCCATATAGTGAAAATCCTAATAAAACTGGTACAATTTATAGCACTAGTAATATTAAAGTGGATGATGCAGACGGCAATGCAAAAATTACTGCGAATGCCAATGGATATCTATGGATGAGAATTTACAATAAACAAGAGGATTATAAAGAAAGTTATGGTAGATACCAAGTACAATTCTTTACCTCAGAAAAAGTTGGTAGTTTTACTTTAAATATTTTAACCCCTTTATTTGAGTTATTAAAAGGCAAAATCAAGAATGCAGCTGTGACGATTTTTAAGAATATGACTTGCTATGGTGGGGGAGTTACTACTTGCACTAACTTTTTTAACTATATAAAAGCCGTATTAATTCTTTACGTTATGTCATACGGAGCAATGTTTTTATTAGGTATGGTCAAAATCAACCAACAGGATTTGGTAATTAGGATAGTAAAAATCGCTATAGTTAGTGGGTTAATGAATGCAAGTACTTTTGAATTTTTCAATAATTATATATTTGATTTTGTAACTAATTTTTCAGATGGAATTCTCTCCAATATGAGTGGTTATAGCATGTTTTCATCGACGAATAAGATAACAAATCCTTTCATGTTCCTAGATGCATTAATGAGTAAAATATTGTTCAGTAAAACTTTTGCTGGTCAAGTGCTTTCTTTAATCTCTATGGGTCTTAGTGGATTGATTTATTTTGTTATAGTATTTATTGCTACAATGATAGTAATCATCACCGCTCTTCGAGCCGTGGCAGTTTATATTATGGCATTTATGGCAATCGCTATATTAATTGGTGTAGCTCCATTGTTTCTTACGTTTATGCTATTTGATTTCACTAGATATTTATTTGATAATTGGGTGAGGTTTACTTTTAGATATATGATAGAGCCAGTAATTTTAATGGCAGGAATTATTATACTTACTCAGTTATTTACAATTTATTTGGATTTTGCAACTGGTTATAGTGTGTGTTGGAAATGTGCTTTACCTATAAAAGTTCCATTTCCTGCTATCCCAGGTCTTCCTGCGATTTTCTCTAATTTAGAGATTTTTTGTATCAATTGGTTTGTACCTTGGGGAATGGATTCTCGTTCTGGCATGATGGGTTTGAATATGCAACATTATATTGCATTAATTATGATTGCTTATGGAATGTATGGTTATGTTGAATTTTCTGGAAAAATGGTGGCAAAGTTGACTAGTACCGCTGGACCTTCTGCAACATCCATGGGACATGCGATGTCATCGGCAATGGAACAAGGAGCTTTAAAAAAGGTTGCTTTAGATCAGGCATCTAGAGATACAATTAAGAAAGAAGCTGCCGGTAGATTAAAAGATAGGAATAAAGCAATTGATAAAGGGAATAAAGCTAGGTCAAAAGGTGATACCAAGGATAGTGATGGTAATAATAAGGATCAGAATCCAAGAAGTGGTGTTGAGAGTGGTAGTGGTAATGAAAGTGATTCTAATGTGAATCCAAAGTAATAACTGAAAATGAAGTGAATAGGATGAAAAATTTCAGGTATCTAATGTTGTTGATAGATTTTCTATTTAAAGGGCAACTGTTTATTGCCTTAGTAGTTCTATTAGCCTGTAATCCTGTCAAAGCTGATGATAGTGAGAAAGATGCTAAATTTGATTGGATGAGTTCGAGTTTAAGTGGACTTGCAGCTCTATTTTCAGCATGTCTAGAAGTACCAAAATTCAATAGTTTTCAAGAAGGTAGCATTTCTTTAGACCTTACAAAACCAAATGAATGGAATTCTACTGGTAACTATGTCAAAAAAGATAAAGCCATTAAGTTTGACTGGAGTACTAGTGGAGCTGTAGGTAGTCCAAGAAAATACCGAGTGATGTACCGTATAGATCCAAGGTTCAATAGACCACAAATATTTATTAAAACTTTTAATCATTTAACTAAAAAGTATGAAGCTACTAATTTTCCTAAATTTAAGGCAACTGATCCAACTAAAGATTATATAAGTCTAGCATTTAGCAAAATGCAGAATTATGTAGACTATTTTAATTTTGTTGAAAATCGTCAGAAAATTCGGGTAGAAAAAGGTGATGTAATAAATATAACTCTTGCAGGAGCAGGAGATTTTTTTAGTGTAGCTACTGACGAAGATTTTTTAAAGTCAGAGCTTGACAATAACATGTTAGGAATTCCGTCACTTTATACAAATAGCAACCTTGATAATAAAATACTATATTCAACTGCAGAAAAATTGTGTTATTCTATTGACCCCTCAAGGGATAAAGTGTGTCAGGGTACTGGAGCAAGTACCAAATATAAGGCTTTAGATAAGTTAGTATTAGTTGGTAAACCGTTAACCCAAGGTTCTATACAACAGATTATTAAAATTTGTCCTGATTTTTCTAATGATAAAGATAACTCTCCAGTGTGCTTCTATGATCAAGGGAGAGGGATGAGGATACTAGTAAATAACCAGATTATAAAGAGAGAAGCGGAAAGTTTTGTATATTCTAAATTTCTAAAAAAGAGTTTCTTATATTATAAATCTGATATTGCTGGAGATTTAGATTTTTTAACTGATTGGCCAATCCAAGGCATGTTTACCTCCCTAGACAAACCTTTAATGAGTGATTGGATTGGAGCTTTTTCAGATATTAATAAACTTAGTTCTTATATTAGTAGCCCAGCTGTAGACTTAAGTAGTAGTTTTTTACATTTTGGACGCTACATTATGATGGTGGAAATAGGTAATGGTGATAAGAGTATTAGTGATGCACAACAAAAAGACATAGAAGTTGAATATGTAATAATGAAAGATGGTGGGACACCACTTGCATCGCTAGTGGGTACACAAATCAACCAAGATTTTGCAACTGATGCTGACAAAGATGGCTATTTATGGGTTAGAGTAAAGAATCCTAATAAAGAGGTAATGGGGTTAATTAAGGTAAATTATGCTAATTATACGGGGAGTACTTGGTTTTCAGATATTGTATATAACGGGGCAGTTAAACCTATTACCGATGAGTTTCATAAATTTACTATGAATTTTTATACTAAACTAACTAAAAATGTAACATTACACCGAATCATAAAAGCTGCATTGATTCTTTACGTAATAATATATGCTTTAACCTTTTTAGCGGGGGCTATTCAAATAACTGCCAAAGACTTATTAACAAGAATTATAAAAATAACTTTGATAGTAATACTAATAGGAGATGATAGTTGGAACTTTTTCAATAATTACTTATTTAATGCCTTTATTAAGGGTACTGACTATCTAATGACCAATGTAGTAGGGCTTACTAGTTCTACAGTTAACATTTTTGGTTTTATTGATCCAATATTTGATAAATATACCAATGGCAGATTTTGGGGGCTTTTATTTATACAATTACTCCAAATCCATAATGGTCTTACTTTTGTTGCTATCATAACTATTTATTCTCTGACGCTTTATTTTAGAGCTATTTTGGAAGTTATCATAGGTTACGTTATAGCATATATTAGTCTTGCGGTTATGATATCTTTAGCACCACTATTCATAATTTTGGTACTATTTGAGAAGACAAAAAGCATTTTCGATAACTGGTTATCTACTTTATTTAGTTACATGATGCAACCAACCATATTATTAATATTTTTTCTATTAATAGATCAGGTGATGTCTGAACAACTTTTAAAAATTGTGGTAAGAGCATGTTGGGATAGTACGTTCATCCCAATAGAGATAGGATTAGATTTAACGCATATGAACATGCCGATTAATTTTTCGTTTAAATTACCATTTTTACCTGGGATACCTTTCTTTACACCGGATGTTACGGAAATTAATAATGCACAGGATTTATTCAATTCTACCAGGACATTCTTGGTAATATTTACCAGTAGCTTGTTATTCTATGCTTATTGCCTAATGTGTTATGGACTCGTCGATTATGTGACTATAGTAGTTGCTCAATTGACCAACGTAACACCTGCAAGACAAGAGGGTGATTTCCAAAGACCTGATAATTCTACAAAATCTATTATGCAGGATATGGAATCTGTGGCAAGACCAGTCAAGGATATAGCTTGTGCTCCAGCTAGAATATTTAAAGATAAGGTGATAGATCAAAATTATAAAGCTAGGAAAAGTGATCTTGACGGCAAGAAAGAATATACTGGCAAAATATTTGCCTCAAGAAATGATTTAGACACTGGTGGTGAAGCAGATGGTGGATCTAATAAAAAGGAATAATTACTATTTAAGCCTAGGTTTTGATAAATGAAGAATATTTTTGCTATTTTATTAATTTCTATGTTGTGCCTTTCAGGATGTACTGGCGATAGGTGCATTGATGCAGATGATTTTGGCTTTATAAAATTTGTAATTTCTTCAAGATATAAAAAAGAAGAGTTAAGCGGACAACAACAAGATAATCAAACAGCTCCTTGGATCAATACTGGATATAATGTAAATGGTCAACCACTTACTATATTGGTAAAAACTTGGGATTATTCTAAAGGAGATAAAAACAACTCTACAGAATTATCAGCTTGGAGTGCGTGGTATGGTCAAGAAAAGAATACCAATACTTTATCTGAATTTTGTAAGAGACTACAAATATGCCAATTTATAGATGGCAGGATGTGTACTAGTAGTAAGGATGCCAAAATTAGTAATGCACCGTGTTTATTTAAAAATGGTGTAGGGCTATACATGTTAATTGCTGAGCATGATAAAAATCCTAATCTCTCTTTGGATACACAGCGTACACCCTATGGCATTACCGCCCACCTTGGTGAACCTATTGTTGGTTATGAACTTTATGATCTTAATAAAAGAGGGGAATTAGTAAAAGCTGGAGGAATAAGTTATCAATATGAAGGTGAGGATAAAGTTAAATACGTTCAATGCCCATTATATTTTAAGATTTTAGATAAATTTTATGATGATAATAATGGTCAGTATCGTGTAGTTATTAAATCTGGGGTCACTGACACTAGACCTGACCCTATTGAATTTTTAACGAATTTAATAAAAGCTGAGTTATTTGGTGATGGTAAGAATCATGGGCTAGTTAGGTCAATTTACGAGGGTATTATTAAAACACCAGGGTATCGTGTATCTGTTTCGGCTCTATTAACTTTGTATATTATGTTTACAGGGTTTTCTTTCCTGATTGGCAATGTTAATCTCACACATACTGAATTAATAATTAGAATAGTAAAAGTTAGTATAGTATCTACGTTACTTAGTTCAACTAGTAGCTGGCAATTTTTTCATGATTACTTATTCGTGTTTTTTATGGAAGGGGTAGAGGAAATATTACGAATAATTAAAGAAACAGCGGCTACCGGACCTGGGTCTTGGAGTATTATAGGTTTAATGATAGCCCCGCAAACTATGGCAAAATTATTTTCATTACTATTTGTCGATCCGTTAGGATTTATATATATAATTTTATTCTTGATAGCCCTTTATTTTATCTTCATGATGGTATTTAAGGCTACTATTATATATCTTACGGCACTGATAACCGTTGGGATGATTATCATAATGGCTCCAATATTCATTTGCTTTATGTTATTTGGTATCACGCGTTCATTGTTTGAAAACTGGTTAAGACAGCTGATTTCCTATGCACTACAACCAATTATATTATTTACTGGTATTGCTTTTATTTCAATGATTATCAGAACAGAAATATATTCTTCACTTGGTTTTGGAGTATGTAAGTATGACTTCCCAAATTTAGGTCCGATAAATGACATATTTGGTAGTATGAATGAAGATCTAGACACTAGTCTTGGAGACTCAATATTTTATTGGTGGTTTCCATCTCCAATGAAAGCTGGCAAATTTTCTAAAACAAAGGCTAATATATTAGTGCCTGTTGATCATCGCATCGATGATGGCTCGCCTGATGGCAACCTATGTTTAGCTTATCAATGTACCGAAGAAAGATATGTTGAATTACCATTTTTAGATTTAGTCCAAGATGTAAGAAGAATTGATAATTTTTTCAGTGGTCACTTTGTTCAGCTGGATGGATTATTGTTAATTTTTGTATGTGTTTATTTACTAAGTAAATTTAATGATATAGCTGTTTCAAGTGCTAAATTCTTATCTAGCACCTCAGGTAATCTAACAAATTTACAAGCAATTGGACAAGCTGCTTTTGCCCCTATTCAACAGCAAATAGAGAGACCTGCAAATTATGCTTTCGGTGCTGTCAAGCAAAGGGTAGATCAAGTAACTGAAAAGGCAAGTATGTTTTTTGCTGATCAGTATGAAGATTGGATGATGGGAGGTGTAGCCCAAGAGGCACTTGACCCAAAAGCAGTAAAATCTAGTGTTTTAAGTGAAGTAAAAAGAACTTATGGTATAGATTATAAAGACGTTAATGTTAAAGCTGGAAGTGATTATCAAAGGGCTATTAGCGAGGTTATGGAAACTATTAAACCTGATGGACAAGTTAAAGAATTTACTGGCAGTAGTTATGCAGAACTTCGGGATCATTTAGCAGCTCTTAAATTTGGAGAAGGTAAAAAATATGATTCTCTTAGCGAAGAGCAAAAGAAAGAACTTAATGATTTAATGAAAAATAAAGATGGTAAAACTTTACGAGAATTAGCGAGTGATGCAAAGTTTACCCAAGATTTCCAGCAAGCTTATGTGGATACACATCAAGCAATGTCAGCAAGGGGAATAGGGTTATTTGGTAAAAATATAGCACCTCTCAAAAGTTGGCAAGAGATGAATCGGCGTGTTGATGAAAAGAGAGAGCTACGTGATAAGAAGCGTAAAAATATAGGAGAGAGAATATATGCTGGTTATGAAGGATTAAAACGAGCAGCACTTACTGCTATTGTTGGTAAAGATTTACGGGATGCTTTTGAGGGTAACTTAACTGGAGCAGAGTGGGAAGATTTTAATTATAATGATCCAAGACTTAGAACCCATAGTGAATCACTTAAGGATCAGCAAATATCTTTGGAACATCAAGAACTTCTAACTAAAATCAATAAAGAAACCATTGCTGTTCAGGAAGATATTTCATCTCCTGAATATCTAACCAAGCTTGAATTACAGGGTAGAACAGCAGATATTGCATATTATGCAGAACTATCTAACAAAAAACTTGCCTTTGAGATATATGATGCTTTAGCTAAAGGTGAAGGTGATAAGGGGGAGAATCCCGTGTTGATGGGCGAGCGATTCATGCGAGAAAAAGCAACGGATACTCAAACTCGTAATATGATTGACAGTGCTTATAGAATTGAGCAGACACTAATAGATAACGATAAATATGCATGCAGACAAGAACATTATGAAATTATGCGTGAGAAAGCTGAAGCTAATGGGGATAATCAATCTTTAGAGTATAGTAAAGCAGTACTAAAGAAAATAGAAGAAAGAAAAGAACTTATTAAGAAAGAAGTTATATCTCACATTGATGGAATTAATCAATATCGCTTAAATGCTAAAATGCCTAAATATGAAAAAAATGATTAACTTTTTCAAAGCAAAATGAGTGCAAAATAATAGTCTCTTACCCCTTACCAATCACTACTATGTCACCCCGCAGGGGTTAAATATATAAACACCTCCTCTTCCCCAGGAGATTTTTTTAGATCCCCGCCGTAGCTCCATCGTTTTGACGTTAGCACTACAATTGTAGCATTAAGTATAGCATATATTTTTTAGGTATAATACCAATATGCATTTGTTAAACATAATGTTCTATTATCCAAAGTAAAATCAGCAGTTTTACAAGTACTGATTCCGCGACAATCTGATTGAGTACGGCATGTTGGGACAAAAAATTGTGCATCTATCACGTTATCTGCAACTGGCGTAAGCCCTTCTCCATATTCTTCTAAAGTAGCACCCCAAATATTTGGTGTTTGCAGTAACCAATTATTTGGTATTAAATAATTGGTTGAAGGTTTATTATAGGTAATATTGTTGTAACTTGGAGATGCTATCAATTGACAATGGCTGTGCCAAAGCGGGTTTAATCGTAAATAATAAAATTAATAGTTTAATAATTAATATATTCTTCATAGTCATTTAAACATACAAATTTGAATAATAAGAATCCTAGCAGAAACACTAATTAATATCTAGTGGAAGTTTAAAAGCCAGTCTTATAACATTACTAACATATAGTTATCTTGAAATCTATAAAATGGCATGTTATAATTTTATTTTTTGGTCTTAGTGATCGATATAAATTGATATATTATATGTTATAATTATGGCTAACGTTTTTTTTAATGGTCCTGCCGGTCGGATCGAAGGGCTTTATACTAAATCTAGTAATCCTAAAGCCCCCCTTGCTTTATTATTACATCCACATCCGCTTTACGGTGGTACTATGAATAACAAAGTGATTTACAATATATATAAATCATTAGTAGCTAATGGGTTCACAGTACTAAGAATTAATTTTAGGGGCGTTGGACGTTCCCAGGGAGAGTTTGATAACGGTATTGGCGAAATGACTGATGCTGCAACAGCACTTGATTGGCTGCAACTGAACAATACTACTAGCAGTCTAAATTTGATAGCGGGGTTTTCTTTTGGAGCATGGATAGCCATGCAACTGATCATGAGAAGACCAGAGATTAATAATTTTATTGCGATATCTCCGCCAGTGAATAAATATGATTTTTCGTTCTTGTCTCAATGCCCTATTTCTGGCTTTGTAATACAAGGTGACAATGATAGTATTGTACCCGAAGAATCAGTGCTTGAATTAGTAGATAAATTATCTAAGCAAAAACATATAACTGTCGATTATAAGATTATCCAAGGAGCTGATCATTTTTTTCGAAACAAGCTTGGTGAATTTACCCAAGCAATTAATGATTACTTACAATTAAGGTTATTGAATAATCAGGTTACGCATTTAAAGAAGGATTTTTTTACTGAAGAAAATTTAGCAAACAAACCGCTACAAAAGGTTTTTTTAGATTAACTGCAATTAACAATTAATTATAAAGAGTTAGATTTTTATGGCAACAAACCAAGAAGAAATTAAACAATCTTTACATACCCAATTATTTACAACTTTAATAAAACTGACAGAGTCAAATGGTAAAGATCAAGTTGTAAATGATAGAATCTCTAAAAAATGTGAAAAACTTGCTAGTAGCGTGATAGCACTTGCTCAAGAGCCATCAGACTCTAATACTAATTGCAATAATGAACACGGTGTTATAAAATGGGTTTTTAACTGATAAATAGGTACTCAAATAGCTAGGTTAATATTACCGCAAGGTTTTGAAGGTCATGATTTTATAAAAATGATGAAACATGAGCCGCATGGTCGAAATCGTATACGTTTATTGGCGATGTATCACCTTCAATTAGGCAAATCTTTTAAAGCCATATCTGAAATAGTGAAGTCACACTGGAAAACCGTGCAATCATGGCTCAGAAGATTTAGGAATCATGGTTTTGAAGGATTATTTGAATCACAAAGAAGCGGTGCCCCTAGGAAGATTAACAGTATACAAGAGTCTGCTATTTTTGATAAAATCAATACGCTCAGTGAAAGTAAAACTGGTGGGTATATAACTGGAAAGGAGCTACATATCATGTTAGTTGAGGAATATGGTGCTAAATGTGCTTTAAAAACAGTCTACAATACTATGCACCGCCTTGGTTTTAGCTGGATTACTTCTCGTTCAATGCATCCAAAATCAAATCAAGAGACTCAAAATAGATATAAAAAAACTTTCCAGACATGTTAACAAAATTATTAGCAAAAAATATCGATAGATGTAAAGTTGATATATGGTCTCAGGATGAAACTAGAGTTGGGCAACAAGGTAGCTTAACTCGTATATGTGCTAAGCGTGGCACTAGACCCCGTAAAGTTCGGCAACAGCAATTTATTTCAACATATATTTACGGAGCTGCTTGCCATGAGACAGGAGAAGCTTGTGCATTAATTTTACCATATGCAAACACACAGGCAATGAATAAATTCTTAGAAGAGCTTTCTCGCAGTATTCAAGGCAACCGACATATAGCTTTACTAACGGATAATGCAGGTTGGCACACAGCCAAAAAACTAACTGTGCCAAGCAATATCACTTTGATACCGCTTCCGCCCTATGCACCGGAACTTAATGCAATGGAACAAGTTTGGGAATGGATTAAAAATCATTTCTTGTCTAACCAATGTTATGGTGTATATGAAGATATCGTTACTATGGCTTGTTACGCTTGGAATCAACTTGCTCATAATGTAGATTTAGTAAAATCAATTATGTATAGAGATTGGATAAATACACCGTGTTCATTATTGCAATTGGTATTATACGTAAACTAACTAACAGAATGCTAAAACAAAAAGTAATAAATCAAAATGTAATTAGTTCTTGGAACGTTCTAATAGACTATCTAAAAGCAACGATGGGTAGCATGAAAACAGAACAATTTCGTATCTTATTTTTAAATAAAAAGAATGTCCTAATTGCTGATGAAATTTTAAGTCAAGGCACTATAGATCAGGCAACAATATATCCAAGAGAAATAATTAAAAGAGCTTTATTTAATGAAGCTGGTGCAATTATATTGGTACATCATCATCCAAGTGGTGTTAGTAAGCCTTCAAATACTGATATTGAACTAACACACAAAATAGTAGAAACTTGTGCTAATATGAACATATCGGTTCATGACCACGTAATTATTACAGCCAATGAATATTTCAGTTTTAAATCTAATATGCTGTTATGAGTAACTTTATTAATTATAGTTTTTTGTTTTTATTATCTTTTATAGCAACAAGCTTTCTTACTTGGCTATTGATTTCTAGTCTTCCATCTTTTGGAGTGGTGGATATACCAAATCTACGTAGAGTACATAGTAGAATCACACCAAGAGGAGGTGGACTTGCGATAGTTATAGTGGTAATAATTGCTCTTATCGCCTATGAATATTTTTCAACAAAAACTCTGATAAACTCAATTAAAATTGTACCTTTACTGCTGATCATTTCCAGCATTTCATTTTTAGATGATCTTATTTCCATTCCGATATTTGTAAGACTAATTTTTCACATAATTTGTTCTACAATAGCCATTTTCCTATTTTTATTTCCAGTAGTATTATTTCATCACGAATTACCTTTATATATTGATTTTATGCTATCTATAATAGGATTGATTATCTTTTTAAATATTTATAATTTTCTTGATGGAATAGATGGTATTAGTGGTGCTGAATCTATTCATTTATCGATCACTATATTAATACTTTGTTATCTAAAATCTGATATAATAATAAATATAAATTTTATAATTGTGCTTAACATCATTATCTTAGCATGTTCCATAGGTTTTTTGATATTTAACTGGCATCCTGCTAAAATCTTTCTAGGGGACGTAGGTAGTATAAGCTTAGGATTTTTATTAGGTTTATGTTTGCTACTTATTTCAGCATCTAGTGTTCATTTGTTTGTTGCCTCATCTATTGCTAGTTTATATTACCTAGCAGATGGAGGATTAACCATACTGATTAGACTAGTGAATAAGGAGAAAATTTGGCAACCTCACTTAAAGCATTTTTTTCAAAAAGCAGTCAGAAATGGTAAAAGTCATAAGGAAGTAGTGAGTAGAATTATAATATGCAATATATTACTTATGGTATTATCAATCATTTCTCTGTACTTTCCTTTATTATCAATTATCTTTGCTATATTAGTAGTAATGGTTACAATAATTAATTTTGCCCATGAAACCGCTTAGCCATGACATCAACATAATTATTAGACGAATCTTTGGTAAACAGCACCCATTGCTTGCAGAAATTATGATTAATTGGAGTAAGATTGTTGGACCAAAATTTAGTAGCAAAACTAGCCCCTTAAAAATATCTAGCCCTAAAGAGAAAGGACAGAGAATAAATATTTTACATGTACAAGTGGAAAATTCGAGCATCGCCTTAGAAATATCATTTCACCAACAGATAATTATTGAGCGTATTTCCGTTTATCTAGGTTTTAAGAACATACATAGTTTAAGAACTACAATATATGCTACAAGAAATAACTAGAATAGACTTCTATTTTCATCGAGTATTATCCTGAAATCTTGGAAATATAGCTTTTGGCTGGCTAATGTTACTACCTGGAATTAAAATAAACTCCTTTGTTAAATGTTTAAACATTCTCTGACTTTTTGGTACACCAAGCTGATCAAGCATTTTATTAGCCGAATCAGGAATAAATGGCTGTAACATTACAGCAATATATCTTAGTGTCTCAAGTAGCGTATATAATACTAATTGCAATAATGAACACGGTGTTATAAAATGGGTTTTTAACTGATAAATAGGTACTCAAATAGCTAGGTTAATATTACCGCAAGGTTTTGAAGGTCATGATTTTATAAAAATGATGAAACATGAGCCGCATGGTCGAAACCATATACGTTTATTGGCGATGTATCACCTTCAATTAGGCAAATCTTTTAAAGCAATATCTGAAATAGTGAAGTCACACTGGAAAACTGTGCAATCATCGCTCAGAAGATTTAGGAATCATGGTTTTGAAGGATTATTTGAATCACAAAGAAGCGGTGCCCCTAGGAAGATTAACACTATACAAGAATCTGCTCTTTTTGATAAAATCAATACGCTCAGTAAAAGTAAAACTGGTGGGTATATAACTGGAAAAGAGCTACATATCATGTTACTTGAGGAATATGGTGCTAAATGTGCTTTAAAAACAGTCTACAATACTATGCACCGCCTTGGTTTTAGCTGGATTACTTCTCGTTCAATGCATCCAAAGTCAAATCAAGAGACTCAAAATAGATATAAAAAAACTTTCCAGACATGTTAACAAAATTATTAGCAAAAAATATCGATAGATGTAAAGTTGATATATGGTCTCAGGATGAAACTAGAGTTGGGCAACAAGGTAGCTTAACTCGTATATGGGCTAAGCGTGGCACTAGACCCCGTAAAGTTCGGCAACAGCAATTTATTTCAACATATATTTACGGAGCTGCTTGCCATGAGACAGGAGAAGCTTGTGCATTAATTTTACCATATGCAAACACACAGGCAATGAATAAATTCTTAGAAGAGCTTTCTCGCAGTATTCAAGGCAACCGACATATAGCTTTACTAACTGATAATGCAGGTTGGCACACAGCCAAAACACTAACTGTGCCAAGCAATATCACTTTGATACCGCTTCCACCCTATGCACCGGAACTTAATGCAATGGAACAAGTTTGGGAATGGATTAAAAATCATTTCTTGTCTAACCAATGTTATGGTGTATATGAAGATATCGTTACTATGGCTTGTTACGCTTGGAATCAACTTGCTCATAATGTAGATTTAGTAAAATCAATTATGTATAGAGATTGGATAAATACACCGTGTTAATTATTGCAATTGGTATAAGATAGGCGAGTTTGTCATAATTAATACTCAATATCATCTAAAATTATCTATAAAAGCAGTTCCAAAGGATGGTAAGGCTAACGATGCTATTGTCAATTTTCTATCCAAAGAATGGACAATTTGTAAAAATAATTTTGAGATAATATTAGGTCACACTAATATTTTAAAACTCTTAGCAATAAAAAATATTGAATTAGACTATTTAAATTTACATTTAAAGCATTATATACATAAGATCGAAGTATAGTATTTTATAGGACTTATATGACTCAAGAAAAAAAGAAGTTTGACGCTGAAGTTGGTAAGATTTTAAATTTAATGATCCATTCTCTTTATACTAATAAAGAGATTTTTATGCGTGAGTTAATATCTAACGCTTCGGATGCTTGTGATAAATTAAGATACTTAGCCCAAAGCGATGCAAAACTTATTGCAGATGATCCTCACTTTAAAATTACTGTAAAAATTGATAAAGATAAAAGGCAGATTATTATTAGAGATAATGGTATTGGTATGAATCGAGAAGATTTGATCGATAATCTAGGAACTATTGCAAGGTCTGGTACAGGGAATTTCTTAAACAATCTGTCTGGAGATGCTAAAAAAGACAGTATGTTAATAGGACAGTTCGGGGTTGGGTTTTATTCAGCTTTTATGATTGCTGATAGAATCACCGTTACCTCAAGAAAAGCAGGAGAAACAAAAGCTTATGTTTGGCAGTCAGATGGTCTTGGAGAATATACTGTGGATGATCTAGACCATGATTTTACAAGGGGAACTGAGGTGGTTATTCACGTCAAACAAGATGAAGATAGTTATATTGATCATTTTAGATTGAAGCATATAGTTAAAAGTTATTCTGATCATATAGCCATACCTATATATTTTATTGATGAGTCAACTGCTAATGAAATACAACTTAATTCAGCTTCAGCATTGTGGACAAGACCTAAGTCTGATTTGACTTTTGAGCAATATAAAGAATTTTATAAAGCTGTATCTTATTCGATGGACGATCCTTGGTTAACTATTCATAATAAAAATGAAGGTACTGTTGAATTTACTAATTTGTTATTTATTCCGTCAACTAAGACTTTTGATTTATTCCACCCCGATCGTAAGAGAAGA
The DNA here is from genome assembly GCF_964264975.1 of Candidatus Tisiphia endosymbiont of Neophilaenus lineatus. Lineage (NCBI taxonomy): Bacteria > Pseudomonadati > Pseudomonadota > Alphaproteobacteria > Rickettsiales > Rickettsiaceae > Candidatus Tisiphia > Candidatus Tisiphia endosymbiont of Neophilaenus lineatus. Next base: position 1,080,067 of record NZ_OZ183649.1, read on the forward strand.
GTAAAATTATACATCAAGAGAGTTTTCATTTCTGATGAGAATGTAGACTTAATACCTTCTTACCTAAGATTCCTAAGAGGGGTAGTAGACTCAGAAGATTTACCTCTAAATATTAGTCGTGAATCTTTGCAGCATAATAGTACTTTAGAAAAGATTAAAGCAGCTATAACTAAAAGAGTCTTGAGTGAACTTAAAAAGAAAAAAGACGAGTCTATAGAGGAATACAGCAAATTTTGGTCCAATTTTGGAGCTGCTTTAAAAGAAGGGCTGTGTGAAGCAACTAGTGATCATGACAAATTACTTGAAACATGTATATTTAGTAGTAGCCTTTTAAGTAAAATGATTAGCCTTGATGACTATATTAGTAACTTTAAAGAAGGGCAAGACACTATATATTATCTTAGCGGTGATGATCCAGCAAAATTACTCTCTAGCCCCCAAATAGAAGGATTTTTAAGTAAAAATATCGATGTACTGCTGTTTACTGATACAGTTGATGATTTTTGGGTTAATGTTAATAGTAGCTATAAAGGTTATGCAATCAAATCAGTTACTAGAAGTGATATTGATTTAGAGAAATCTGAGCAAAAAACTGAGGATATCAAAGAAGACAATGATGAATATGCCAAATTAACAGAGTATTTTAAAGAAATATTAGGTAATTTAGTAAAAGATATAAGGATTTCTAAAAAACTTACTTCAAGCCCAGCTTGCCTCGCCGTTGGAGACGGAGCTATGGATATTCGTATGGAAAGATTCTTAATTGAACAAAAACAATTAATGGAAGCATCTGCTAAAATACTTGAACTAAACCCTAAGCATAAAATTATTGAGAAAATTAATGCTGATATAATCTCAAATAATAAAGATTCTGCTAATGAAGAATTGGTTAGATTAATGTATGACCAAGCCTGTATTTTAGAAGGTGAGCCAGTCAATGATACTGGTGGATTTGCAAAAAGACTTAATGATATTATGCAAAAAGCTATCTTATAAACTTAACAATCAGATGCAGAGCCGTCTTAAATCTGATTGTTTCTATAATTTCACCGATTTGGGATAAGAATTGACAAATTCTTATCTCAAATTCGCGTTATACGGGTTTACTGGGTTTCCGAAATTTGTCCAAAACTATTATATTATCTGCTGAATTAGATTTACTTTTAGAATCGCTAGACACCTTAATTGTTTCTCTTTTCTTCTCGTTAGGCAATTCATTAGATTTGATTGTTTCTAGCTTAAACTTTAGGCTGTAACCATTATTAGGATCAACAAAGCTGATAAGCGAATCAAATGGTACATAGATAGTTTCTTTGATACCATCAAAACTAATTGTTACAGAAAAGCCATTGAGTCCTACAGTTAAATCTTCAAATTGATATTGTATTACTATAGTTATTTCTTTGGGATAACGTTCTTTTATCCTAGAAGATAAAACTACGGCAGGATTATCAGTTTTGTAAGAAATATACAAGAGTTGATTCAGCTGCAACTTATCGGTACGAATTTTTGACAGAATCTTTTTTACAAATTCCAACATACATTCATTAAGAAATTGTTGATATGGGGTCTTCATAGTCATAAACTAAACAAAGAAAATAACACAAAACTAGATATAGCTAATCCGAAAATGTTTGATCCATAGTAACAACCTTGATGTCATTCCTAGCTAAAAACGGGAATGACCTAGCTTATAGCTAGGTCACATTATAACTAAAACCTTTTCAGGTTAGCTATAGGCTGAACAAAATTTAAATAGTCTTATTCAAGCCTTATTCACATGAGGTTTTGTATATCTCTAGTTATGCAAGTAAAATTCTAGCGGGGCTTTTTCTGTTGCCCGGTTAAGCCCCCAACCGCGTAGGACTAGGCAGCTAGTGCTGCAGTTCCTACGAAACGTTCATTATCATTTGCGTTTCTTTTTTTTAACCCAACGACACAAGGTCCGGCGGAATTATACCGAGTAAAGATAATTTTTTTATTAAGCACGTCGATCCTATTTCGCCCCCATGAAAGCTTATGTATAAAACCTGTAGTATCCTTCTATTACAACTTAATTTGGTGGAAGCGTCGGGTACCGCCCCCGAGTCCGCAACCTCTATTCTAAATCACGTTTATTACTATAGCTACAAAAGCAGCAATCTTATACTACAACAATTATAATAGGATGTAAAGGGCAGATTTTAAAAAAGTCTATTGTATATACTTATAAGAAGTGCGATAATCAATTAACATGAGTTCGATTCTAATACCAATTGCAATAATTAACACGGTGTATTTATCCAATCTCTATACATAATTGATTTTACTAATACCAATTGCAATAATTAACGCAGTGGTCTAAGATGGGTTTTTAACTGATAAAAGGTACTCAAATGGCTAGGTTAATATTACCACAAGGTTTTCATGGTCATGATTTTATAAAAATGATGAAACATGAGCCGCATGGTCGAAATCGTATACGTTTATTGGCGATGTATCACCTTCAATTAGGCAAATCTTTTAAAGCCATATCTGAAATAGTGAAGTCACACTGGAAAACTGTGCAATCATCGCTCAGAAGATTTAGGAATCATGGTTTTGAAGGATTATTTGAATCACAAAGAAGCGGTGCCCCTAGGAAGATTAACAGTATACAAGAGTCTGCTATTTTTGATAAAATCAATACGCTCAGTGAAAGTAAAACTGGTGGGTATATAACTGGAAAGGAGCTACATATCATGTTACTTGAGGAATATGGTGCTAAATGTGCTTTAAAAACAGTCTACAATACTATGCACCGCCTTGGTTTTAGCTGGATTACTTCTCGTTCAATGCATCCAAAATCAAATCAAGAGACTCAAAATAGATATAAAAAAACTTTCCAGACATGTTAACAAAATTATTAGCAAAAAATATCGATAGATGTAAAGTTGATATATGGTCTCAGGATGAAACTAGAGTTGGGCAACAAGGTAGCTTAACTCGTATATGGGCTAAGCGTGGCACTAGACCCCGTAAAGTTCGGCAACAGCAATTTATTTCAACATATATTTACGGAGCTGCTTGCCATGAGACAGGAGAAGCTTGTGCATTAATTTTACCATATGCAAACACACAGGCAATGAATAAATTCTTAGAAGAGCTTTCTCGCAGTATTCAAGGCAACCGACATATAGCTTTACTAACGGATAATGCAGGTTGGCACACAGCCAAAAAACTAACTGTGCCAAGCAATATCACTTTGATACCGCTTCCGCCCTATGCACCGGAACTTAATGCAATGGAACAAGTTTGGGAATGGATTAAAAATCATTTCTTGTCTAACCAATGTTATGGTGTATATGAAGATATCGTTACTATGGCTTGTTACGCTTGGAATCAACTTGCTCATAATGTAGATTTAGTAAAATCAATTATGTATAGAGATTGGATAAATACACCGTGTTAATTATTGCAATTGGTATAATTCCCTCGATGTCATTCCCGCGTAGGCATTATACCCAGTATAGAAGGATAATTATTACATCGAACTCACCCGAATTTGGGATAAGAATTGACTAATTCTTATCCCAAATTCGGGTAACTCAGATTAATTAAAACAGTTATTTGATTTTTATGAAACTAATAAAGCTATTCTTCCTTGTTATATGTTGTTCCTTTTTAATGATTGGTTGTGATAATCAATCTAAAGAACAAAATTTAATAGTTGCAACTTCTGCAGATAACCCCCCTTATGAATTTATCCAAAATGGTCAAATAGTAGGATTTGATATTGACATTATTAATGCTATAGGAGAACAAATAGGGAAAAAAGTTATAATTAAGAATTTTGATTTTAATGGTCTACTTGCATCTTTGACTACTGAAAATGTTGATATAGTGATAGCTGGGTTATCGGTAACTGAAGAGCGTAAAAAACATATTAGCTTTTCAGTTCCTTATATATCAACAAATGTGTCAATATTGTATAGATCAGCAGATAATTTAAAGAATACTGGAGATTTGGATAATAAAGCTGTGGGTGTACAACTTGGTACAACATGGGCGGTAATAGTGCAGGATTTAGCTAAGCAGTTTAATATTAGAATAAATTATTTATCAAATAATTTAATGCTAGTCGAAGAGTTAAAGTCAAAAGTTATAGATGCGGTGGTACTAGAGGCATCCCAATCTAAGAAATTTATTGAGAATAATCCTGATCTTGCTAGCTTCGGTTTAACAGAGTTTTCATCTGAACTAGCTATTGCTATGCCAGAAAATTCTAAACTTATTGATAGTGTTAATAAAGCTATTGCTGAATTGACAGAAGATGGAACAATTAGCCGTATTACTAAAAAATGGCTTCAACAGTGAATTCCGAACGATTTAAACAAGCTCTTAGCACTTTGCCTACAGGTGTTACTATTATCACTACTTTATACAATAATAAGCTATTTGGTTTTACTGCAGATTCCTTTACCTCAGTTTCCTTGTTACCACCTTTGGTATCGTTTTGTCTTGATAAACAGGCTTTTAGTATGAGTGCTTTTACTAGTAGTAAATATTTTGCTGTTAGTATTCTAGCTGAGAATCAAGAAGATATTTCTAGGCATTTTTCTAAGTTTAACACTGATAAATTTGCAGGTATTTCGTATAATTTAGGGTGTACTACTAATTGTCCTTTGATTGAGGGAGCAGTTTGCTATATTGAATGCAACAAATTTAGTCAATATGAAGTAGGAGATCATGTTATATTGGTTGGTGAAGTGATAAATACTATAGTGAACAGTAACTTAAACCCACTAGTACATTGTTTAAGACAATATAGAGGATTAAAATGACTGTTTGTATAGGTGTTTGTGGTGCAACTGGTAAAATGGGGCAGATGATAATTCAAAGAATGAATGGATTTAATGCTTGTACACTTTCTACAACATTTACTAGAAAAAATATCATAGATGATCTTGCTGACTTTTGTCAGAATTCTGATGTAATTATCGACTTTTCTAGCAGTGAAATATTAGAAAAATTACTTGATTATGCTATTAGATACAACAATAAATTAGTGATTGGCACTACTGGTCTAACTCAATATCAGCTTGATCACTTAAACGCAGCTTCCAAAAGCTTGGCTATATTATATTCAGCTAATATGAGTTTAGGTGCGAACTTACTTACAGTACTGGCAGAAAAGGCAGCAAAAATTCTAGATAATACTTACGACATAGAGATTCTAGATTGTCACCATCGTATGAAGAAAGACGCACCTTCTGGTACAGCTATAATGTTGGGTAAGGCTGTAGCTAAGGCTAGAAATTTAGATTTTGATGAATATGCAGTATTTGATCGTAGTCAGAAAGGTCAAAGACAGCCTGATGAAATTGGTATTAGTTCTATTAGGGGAGGGCAGGTACATGGGGAACATGAAGTGTTATTTTTAGGTAATAACCAAGTTCTTAGTATAAAACATCAAGCGTTAAGTAAAGAATCCTTTGCTGATGGGGCAATTCAGGCTGCCATTTGGTTATTTGATAAACCAGCCGGTCTTTATTCAATGCGTGATATGTTCTCGCTACTTCAAAGGTGTTGACGATTTTTACATTAAAGTTTACATAATATTAATATACATATTGACATAAGACCTTATTATATAGTATAATCCTGTGTTATAAATTATGGGAAGGGAGATCACGATGTCTCGTAGATGTGAGCTTAGTGGAGTAGGTGTTTTATATGGTAATAAAGTATCGCACTCACAAAGAAAAACTAGAAGACGATTTGAACCTAACCTAAGGGTGGTGAGGTTTGCAAGTGATCTGACGAAGCAAGAATATAAGCTTTCGGTAAATGCCAAATGTATGCGTTCTGTTGAAAAAGTAGGTGGTTTTGATGCATATATGCTTAAAATATCATGTGATGTACTCTCAGATAAAGCAAAGGTAATTAAAAGAAAGATAGCTGAGAAAAAAGTTGGTGCTTCATTATGAAAACTGGAATACACCCAAAATATAAAAAATTCAAAATTATTATTAGTAAGGATGTTTTTGAAACAAACTCCGGTGGTCATGCAGAAGAAATTTTGATGGATGTTGATTATAGGAAACATCCAGCATGGACTAAAGAATCTGGAAATGTTGTTAACCAATCTAATAAAAATATCAGTGACTTTAATAAGAAGTTTGCTGGGCTTAGTTTTGGTAAAAAAGTATAGCTAGGCTTTTACTCAAGGTGGATGTCATCCTAAGCGGGGTGGAGGATTTGTTAAAATTAAGTAGTTTAGGTTCTGAAATAAATTTAGGGTGACGTCATGGTAAGTGTGTGCGTGTATTATAGGAGTGTCTACGAATTGAATAATTTTTAGGAAAAATGTAGAAGAGTATACCGCAAGCAGTACGCAAATATACGTAAGGAACGGAAGCAAGTTTTGACAATAAAATTACCAAGAAGAATCAATTCACAGGTACTTCCATTATCGTGGGGTGGAGCAGTTTGGTAGCTCGTCAGGCTCATAACCTGAAGGTCGTTGGTTCAAATCCAACCCCCGCAACCAATTATGGTACGAGTTTTAGTCTATCTGAGTTTGTTCTTGCAGTGTCCCATATATACTCGATGAAAATCAAGAATTGCGTTGTCATTATCCAAGCTTCTAGCGATACTCACGTACTAATATGTATGCCTAGCACCTCGATTTGGTAATTCCTGCTACTATCATGATTTTGATTCTATCGTCTATCAACTCTTCATTTACGAACAGTATATGACGTCTATGTATTGTTATTACACTAGGATACACTTAGTTTCTGTGAAGTTTCTTAATAGAATCTAAAGTCGTTTCTAAAATCATACTTGCTGCGATTGAATCATCTTTTTGGTTACGTTCTAGTCTTTTGATTCCTAACGATTTTAATAAACTATTGGCAGCAAGAGAAGTAAGTCTTTCATCTTGTAGATATATAGGAAGATTTATGGCTAAGCTAAGCTTTTTGCTAAATTTTAATACAATCGCAGTTTGATCACTATCCTGACCATTCATACTAATCGGTAGCCCTACGACAACACCACAGCTAGAATAGGTTGTGAGCAAGCTTAATATTGATTTGATCTTATTTTCTTCTGTTATCTCATATATAGTTTTTATAGGCATAGCGATGGTATGTTCTTGATTTGAAACAGCGATGCCTGTTTTTCGTATCCCATAATCAACAGATATAATTGGTCTGTTAACTTGTAAAAGTTGAAAAAACTCTTGCAGTGTTGATGTTATCATGATACCTAAGTTAACCTGAAGTTCGATGTAATTTATTAGTCGAACTTCAGTGATATATATAGAAATAATCAGGTTTGAAGCGGTTGCCTACCTGATTGTTAAATATTAATTTGCTAATAATTTTATTTTTATAATTATAAAAATAAAATTATTAGCGGTAATAGATTAAAAATTCTTATATCGAGGTTAAGTTACAATCATACAAAAGTACGTTATTTATATGTTAAAACTAATCCAAAAACATTTAGATAGTAAACTAATCAAACTATCTTTGGTGTTCTCTTTTATTTATTGTCTACTTTTTAATTCAGCAGTTATTGTTTATAAATTCAGCTACTACAAATTCACTTTTTTTAAAGCAATATTGGAGTTGAGTAAGGACTCTATTTATATTTGCTTTACTTGCTTTATCATTTTTTTTGGTTTAACTATCCATCGACTTGTTTTTATAATAGGAGCAATCTTGTTATTTGTAACGGGAGCAATTGCCAGCTATTATCTATATCTTTTCAAAATTTCTCCTACAAAAGAGATGATGGGTAGCTTTTTCTCTACTGACTTCAATGAAGTATATGAGATAGTTAGTATTAGGCTAATTGTTTGGCTAATTTTTAGCATAGCTACTTGTATTTATACGATGAAGCATTTCTCTATTTTAGATAGTAAACTATTTGTTACAAAATTACTAGCGGCAATTTGTCTTTTAATTACCATTAATAATATTATTATGCCGCAGTTTAATTTGCTAAGGGGTTATTTTCCTATCCAATATTTACATAACACATATTTATCTTTAAATAACAAAAGAAGTGCAATGCGTGATGATGTAAGTAAGAAGTTTTCTTTCATTGATCAATCGGATCAAAATATTACAGTGGTACTTGTAATAGGAGAATCAGCACGATTTGATCATTTTGGTATTAATGGTTATCACAGGGACACTACGCCATATTTAAGTTCTGTTGAAAATCTTTTTTCATTTAAAGCACAGTCTGCTTCCAATCACACACATCTTTCTGTTCCATCTCTTCTATCTCGCCATCCTGCGAGTAGCTTAGACAAAAGTACAGAAGAAACGAGTTTTTTGTCAATTTTTACCATGCTTGGTTTTAACACTAATTGGATTGGCACTCAGAATATAGTAGGATACTTAAGAAGTAAAAACCCAATTACAATTTATGATGAAGTTAGGTTTACTATGATACCTGGTGGTTCTATTTTATTAAGGAGGCTTGATCACGATGGAAAAATGTTACCTCATATTGAAAATAATATTGTAAATTCTACTACTAAAAATGTTTTAGTTATCCACACAGCTGGTAGTCATTGGAAATATTCTGCTAGATATCCTAAAGAATTTCAAAAATTTACTCCTAAGTGTAATTCCATTACTAAGGTAGATCAGAGCAGTTGTGATATTGAAGAGTTGATTAATGATTATGATAACACCATTTTATATACAGATTTTTTTTTGTATAATGTAATAGATCTATTAAAAAATAGTAACGCTATCCTAATATATGTTTCTGATCATGCAGAATCTTTGGGAGAACATGGTTATTACGGTCACGGTGGACCTATGATCCCAGAACAAACCACGGTGCCTTTTCTAGTTTGGATATCGGATGAATTTAAAAAAAGACATCCTGATTTGGTAAGTTCTATAGCCAATCATTTAGGCTCTGAAATTAGTCATGACTATGTATTTCATTCGATCCTTGATTGTGTTGGCATTCATTCTGCTGTGATTGACAAAAATTTAAGCCTATGTAGTCAGCAGAGGTTAAATGGCTAAAATTTATCTAATTGCTGGTGAAATTTCAGGAGATTTTATAGGGAGTCATTTGATACAAAGCCTAAAAGATCTCTATAAGTTGGAGGAGATACAATTAGAGTTCGTTGGTGTAGGGGGAAGCAAGATGGAAGAAGCGGGGTTAGAGCATAGCCTTTTCCCGATTAGTCAAATAAATCTTATGGGTTTCGTCGAAATTATACCACATATTTTTAAGATTACTAAGCTAATCAAGCGTACTATTGCTGATATAATTCAGCATGCCCCAGATTTGTTAATTACCATAGACTCGCCAGGCTTTACTTATAGAGTAGCAAAGAAGATTCGAGCAGCTAGACCCAATTTAAAGATTATTCACATTGTAGCACCATCCGTTTGGGCATACAAACCTTCTCGGGCTATGAAATACGCTAAAATTTATGATCATTTGTTGGCTTTACTGCCATTCGAGCCACCGTACTTTCAGAAGGTAGGTCTAGATTGTCGGTATATTGGTCATCCAATATTAGAGCAGTATTTTTATGATGATAAAGATAAAGAGCTATTAAAGCGAGAATTACAAATACCTGTTCATTCAGAAGTGTTATGTGTCACTTGTGGTAGCCGCAAAGGTGAAATAACAAGACATGCCCCGGTATTCACGGCGGCGATCAATCTACTAGCAAAAAAATTCACTAATCTTGAAGTGATATTTGTCACGGCTGAGTCTAGTCATAAATCTTTAATTGAACCATTTTTATCAGATGCAGCATTTAACTACCATTTCTCAAGTGATAGACTTAAGATTTTTGCTGTAGCTACCCTTGCTCTAGCAAAATCTGGCACTAATACCTTAGAAATTGCCGCTTGTAATACTCCAATGATTGTTGCTTATAAATTAAATATCTTAAGCTTTTTATTAATAAAGTTACTAATAAGAATACCTTATATTTCTTTGATTAATATTATTGCTAATAAAGAGATATTACCAGAATTTATCCAGTTTAACTGTACTAAATCAAATATAGCAGATAAGCTTACATCACTATTAGTTGACAGGAAAAAAGCAGCACAGCAAGTGAAAGAAAGCAGGAAGATTTTAATAGAATTAGGTTTTAAAAGTCCTAGCTCTCCTTCAAGCGTAGCAGCGCATATTATAAAGTCAGAATGTTTAAACTGATATATCATAGTACCCTACATTTTTTATATAACCACTATTAAAATGGCTACTGATCGTCTATTAGCGAGGAGTCACGAAAAAGCAGCGACGCGGCAATCCAGGATACGCGAAGCGTTACTCTAAAAAAACAGCCTCGCTGTTTACTTGGATCGCCACGGCATCTAAAGAGCCTTGCTATGACGATTATAGAAAAATGTAGGGTACTATGATAACACCCCTCTTGTAAGAACTCGAGAGCATGAAGTTGACTATTATACTAATTGCAATAATTAACACGGTGTTATAAAATGGGTTTTTAACTGATAAATAGGTACTCAAATAGCTAGGTTAATATTACCGCAAGGTTTTGAAGGTCATGATTTTATAAAAATGATGAAACATGAGCCGCATGGTCGAAATCGTATACGTTTATTGGCGATGTATCACCTTCAATTAGGCAAATCTTTTAAAGCCATATCTGAAATAGTGAAGTCACACTGGAAAACCGTGCAATCATCGCTCAGAAGATTTAGGAATCATGGTTTTGAAGGATTATTTGAATCACAAAGAAGCGGTGCCCCTAGGAAGATTAACACTATACAAGAATCTGCTCTTTTTGATAAAATCAATACGCTCAGTAAAAGTAAAACGGGTGGGTATATAACTGGAAAAGAGCTACATATCATGTTACTTGAGGAATATGGTGCTAAATGTGCTTTAAAAACAGTCTACAATACTATGCACCGCCTTGGTTTTAGCTGGATTACTTCTCGTTCAATGCATCCAAAATCAAATCAAGAGACTCAAAATAGATATAAAAAAACTTTCCAGACATGTTAACAAAATTATTAGCAAAAAATATCGATAGATGTAAAGTTGATATATGGTCTCAGGATGAAACTAGAGTTGGGCAACAAGGTAGCTTAACTCGTATATGGGCTAAGCGTGGCACTAGACCCCGTAAAGTTCGGCAACAGCAATTTATTTCAACATATATTTACGGAGCTGCTTGCCATGAGACAGGAGAAGCTTGTGCATTAATTTTACCATATGCAAACACACAGGCAATGAATAAATTCTTAGAAGAGCTTTCTCGCAGTATTCAAGACAACCGACATATAGCTTTACTAACGGATAATACCAATTGCAATAATTAACACGGTGTATTTATCCAATCTCTATACATAATTGATTTTACTAAATCTACATTATGAGCAAGTTGATTCCAAGCGTAACAAGCCATAGTAACGATATCTTCATATACACCATAACATTGGTTAGACAAGAAATGATTTTTGATCCATTCCCAAACTTGTTCCATTGCATTAAGTTCCGGTGCATAGGGCGGAAGCGGTATCAAAGTGATATTGCTTGGCACAGTTAGTTTTTTGGCTGTGTGCCAACCTGCATTATCCGTTAGTAAAGCTATATGTCGGTTGCCTTGAATACTGCGAGAAAGCTCTTCTAAGAATTTATTCATTGCCTGTGTGTTTGCATATGGTAAAATTAATGCACAAGCTTCTCCTGTCTCATGGCAAGCAGCTCCGTAAATATATGTTGAAATAAATTGCTGTTGCCGAACTTTACGGGGTCTAGTGCCACGCTTAGCCCATATACGAGTTAAGCTACCTTGTTGCCCAACTCTAGTTTCATCCTGAGACCATATATCAACTTTACATCTATCGATATTTTTTGCTAATAATTTTGTTAACATGTCTGGAAAGTTTTTTTATATCTATTTTGAGTCTCTTGATTTGATTTTGGATGCATTGAACGAGAAGTAATCCAGCTCAAACCAAGGCGGTGCATAGTATTGTAGACTGTTTTTAAAGCACATTTAGCACCATATTCCTCAACTAACATGATATGTAGCTCCTTTCCAGTTATATACCCACCAGTTTTACTTTCACTGAGCGTATTGATTTTATCAAAAATAGCAGACTCTTGTATACTGTTAATCTTCCTAGGGGCACCGCTTCTTTGTGATTCAAATAATCCTTCAAAACCATGATGCCTAAATCTTCTGAGCGATGATTGCACAGTTTTCCAGTGTGACTTCACTATTTCAGATATGGCTTTAAAAGATTTGCCTAATTGAAGGTGATACATCGCCAATAAACGTATACGATTTCGACCATGCGGCTCATGTTTCATCATTTTTATAAAATCATGACCTTCAAAACCTTGCGGTAATATTAACCTAGCTATTTGAGTACCTACTTATCAGTTAAAAACCCATTTTATAACACCGTGTTCATTATTGCAATTAGTATAAAATGTCTCATTTTTTCTTCATTCTTGTTGTGTATACCATTTCTTTCATTAAAAAATGATGAAATTACTTCCCATGCTTGTTCTTCTATGTAATACTTCATATTGGTAGTTCCTTTTTTTGATAACTAGAAACTACCATTTCTTCTTACTATGGCAACTTTTTATTCCTCTTGCCTAACTATAATTTTTGTCAACAGAACCTAGTAAGAAGAATTATTATTGCTACACCTGCTATTAAAATCATGGTTGATGACATAGTGGCAAGTAGGAATGGCATCTTTGGTAGTTAATGCTATTATGTACATTAACTATTGATTACAATTATACTACGCTGCAGGGTGTAAAGGTAATTTTATTATAGAGTAAGAATTGATTGATGGTGATATATCGAGAGTACTAAAAATTTCAACAAGGGCTGTAGTGAGGTCATGAATCATTTGGTCGGTATGGTTAGGTGTTGGGATGATTCTTAAACGTTCTGTGCCACGTGGTACTGTTGGGAAGTTAATATGCTGAACATAAATATTATATTTATCCAACAACATTTTAGAAGCTTGTTTGGCTTTAATTGGATCACCAATAATTATTGGTATAATATGACTATCATTTTTTAAATAATTCACTTTAGCTTTATCAAAAGATTCTTTTACCTTGGCTATTACCTTTTGGTAAGTTTCCCTCTCTATATTAGAATTTTTTAAATGACGAATACTGGCAGTTGCTGCTGAAGCAATAACTGGGGGTAGAGAGGTGGTGAATATAAAACCTGGTGCAGTAAGCCTTATAGAATCGATAATTTGACGATTGGCTGCAACATAACCACCAATAGTGCCATAAGCCTTACCAAGCGTTCCTTGGATCATATCAATTTTATCAGCACAACCCTGAAGATCGGCAATGCCAGCACCATGCTTGCCGTATAGACCCACTGTATGTACTTCATCAATAAAGGTTAAAGCATTATATTTTTTAGCTAAGTTCACTATTTTTTCTATGGGAGAAAATAATCCATCCATAGAATAAGCTGACTCAAAAACAATAATCTTTGGTCTATTAATATCCACTCCTTTGAGTAATTCTTCAAGATGTTGAATATCAATATGTCGATAAATATGTTTTTCAGCTTTTGAGTTACAGATACCGGAAATAATAGAAGCGTGATTTAATTCATCTGAGAAAAAAACTATATTAGGCATTATTTTTGCCAGTGTTGCAAGGCTAGTATCATTGGCAACATAACCCGAAGTGAAAACTAGAGCTAATTCTTTATTATGTAGGATTGCTAGTTCCTTCTCTAATTCTATTATGCTGCTATTATTGCCACCTATATTTCTTGTACCACCAGAACCAATTCCATATTTGGTTGTAGCCTCTAGAGCAGCTTTGGTAACATCTGGATGCTTACTCATACCAAGATAATCATTAATACACCACATTACAATTTCTTTATTACCATACCAAGCAGATGGAAAGTTATTTGCCTGTCTTTGAACAGGAACAAATTCACGATATCTTCCTTCTTGTTTAATTCTAGTTATATGGTGATCGAATATATTATTATAGTTAGACATTACATTATTTTTTTATACAGTTTAAAACCTACCTAACCTCAGGTTACCTACGTCCAAATAATCGCTCAATATCTTTGAGTTTGAGTTCGATGTAAGTTGGTCTACCATGATTACACTGACCAGAAAATGGGGTTTTTTCCATTTGTCTTAATAATTCATTCATTTCTTCAGAAGATAATTTACGACCTGCTCTGATAGCATAATGACATGCATAGGTTTCTGTAACATGTTCAATCAATTGAATCAAGGAAATATTTTCACCAAGATCAGATAAATTATCTGCCAAGTCTTGGATAAGTCGGTTTATATCGGTATTTCCAAGTAAGCTTGGACTCTCTGATACAATGATAGATCGCTCGCCAAATTTTTCTAGGCTTAAACCTAATTTAGAAAGATCATCCTTTTTATTATACAATAAATCAGCTCTTTTGACATCCGGTAATTCTAATATCTCAGGCATGAGTAATCGTTGCTTAATTAAGCCATTGTTACTTATCATTTGCTTAATTTTCTCATATCCTAAACGCTCATGTGCTGCATGTTGATCTACAATAATAATACTATCTGCTGTTTGTGATATTATATAAGTGCCGTGCAGTTGGGCTCTCGCTGCTCCTAGTGCAACATTAGGTTTTTTGCATAACTCTACTTCTGCTGGTAATTTAGGCAATGGTGCTAGACTCGAATCCATAACGGAATTTGCCATACTGCTTGAAGGATGAGGTTTCAATCCTCCTGCAGATTCCCTAGTAGAAGTGAATTTTGCAAGAGGTTTATTATTACAATCTAGATCTAGGATATCATCCTCTAGCACTTCTACTTTAGCATGTGGGTCTGTCTTTATTAATTGTTGCTGAACATTAGAACTATAATTGTGCCTAGGGATGGTTAAATTTTGAGCCTTATAAGTACTGATATTATCAGATATACTTAAACCATTTGGATATACTTTGTTAGAAGAGGTATGGTTCTTTTGAAATGCCTTATTTGTTTTAACAAAGTTAGTAGTAGTATTTCGAAAAAGACCTAAGGCAGTTGTGGCAACATTCGTTGACACCATATGACTTCTAGTGGCAAGGGCATCTTTGATAGAGCTTATTAGTAATCCCCGTATAGTACCCGGATCATGAAACCTTACTTCTGTTTTGGCAGGATGTACATTAACGTCAACCATGTGGGGATCTATCTGTAGAAACAAAACTGAAACTGGATGTCTATCCCGAGCTAAATAATCCTGATAAGCTAGTCTTAGAGCGATTTGTAGTAATTTATCCTTAACGGGTCTATTATTAACAAATAAAAACTGATCCTCAGCAGAAGCTCTATTAAAGGTAGGAATGCTGGTAAAGCCATATACTGATATTTCCGGTCTTTGTAGATTAATATGGACAGAATTTTCAATAAAATCATAACCCAATATATCAATTATTCTTTGCTTTAACAGATCATCAAAATTTCCATCTTGACCTTTTACTTTTATGATATTTTTGCCATCATGAGATAAATTAATACTGATTTTAGGATGAGCTAATGCAATTTTCTTGCTTACATCAACCGAAGCTGCCAATTCAGTTTTATCAGATCTTAAGAACTTGAGTCTTGCAGGGGTGGCAAAGAATAAATCACGTATTTCAATCTTAGTACCCTCGTTATGAATGGTAGGTTTAATCTTTTTATTATACCCACCGCTAGATTGTATATGATAAGCCCTATCAGCCCCACGTGCCTTTGAAGTAATCAACATCTTACTTACAGAACCTATTGAAGGTAATGCCTCTCCACGAAAGCCAAAAGTGTGAATATTTTGTAAATCTGACTCATCAAGTTTAGAAGTAGTATGACGTTCTACAGCAATTTCTAGTTCTTCTTCAGACATGCCTATTCCGTCATCAGAAATAATAATAAGATTTTTCCCTGCTTGCTGTAAGCTTATATCTATCTTAGTGCTAGCTGCATCAATAGCATTCTCAACTAATTCTTTTACTACCGAAGCTGGTCGTTCAATTACTTCCCCAGCAGCGATGCGGTTTATAGTACTATCTGACAGGAGTTTTATCTTCATTACTTACTAACACAAATGTTTTACTACAATAAGGACACACAATAGAGCCTTTGGTTGAATCAATCTTCAAATAAATTCTTGGATGATCAAAAGGTGGTTCTTTGCCAAAACATGATACGGATGTAGAGATAGTCTCAATAATTTCCATATTTTGCATAAATTTGAAGCTATATAAGAGTTTTTTAGTATCTTACTACTATAAAACATAAGTGAAATTTATTCAAAATAAAAATCACTAATTATATTAGTGGTCTAGAAAATAATGATATAATAGAGAAAGAATCCTTTCACCAAACCATTTTATTAAATTGCTGGTAAAAATTTTAAAAATCATTTTACTAACCACTATAATCATTATGGTGATAAGGAAACTATAAATAATATCAGCTGGGTAATGCATAGCAATAGTAATACGTGAGACTGCCACTAATAAAACAATCAAAAAGGCTATAATTTTTTGCCACATTGTTATATATGACCAAATACAGTAAGATACCATTAATGCTAATCCGGAGTGACTGCTTGGAAAACTGGATAAACATCTTTCAACTTCAACATTAGCAATTGTTACAAAACTATTAAGAGGTAATGAGCAAAATGGTCTAGGTATATTAACTGAAAACTTAAATAGAGCATAAGTACAACCGAATATAGCATAAATTATACCAATCATTACCATTTTATTATATATAGACCAAAATTTGATCTGACGCTGATTAAAATCTTGAATCTTTTTTAACTGGATATAGAAATATCCACAATATATAAAATAAACGATAGCAAAGTTGGTAATATTAAAACAATAAGAGATAATTTGTAGAATATAAGCTATTATGCTAAAATGGTTAGTAATTCTATTGATCCACAAGAATATCTCTTGATTAAGACCATGGAAATTATATAAAAGTTCAAACATTTTCAATTTCAATTTTGTTTGGTTTAAGTATATGCTACAAATAACAGTGCTAGGATGTGGCTCATCACTTGGTATGCCGATAATTAATTGTGATTGCAATATATGCACTTCTACTTCAAGTTACAATAAAAGAACTAGATCATCAATATACATCGATGATGGTAATAGTCAAATTCTTGTTGATTTTGGTTTTGATATCAAGAATCAATTAATGCGAGAAAAGATTAAAAAATTGGATGGTGCTATATTAACCCATTATCATGCAGATCATGTTAACGGTATTGATGAGTTACGTGTATTTCCATTTTTCCAAAAAAAACCACTAGAAATTTTTTCTGACAGTAGCACAGCATTGAAAATTGAGAATCGTCACCAACATTTATTTGCTCCAGATAAACTGATTGCAAGACCGGTAGATTTTTTTGCAAAATTTAAAATTAATACCATAGATGTACAATTCTTCAGACAACATCATGGTCCTATAGATAGTTTAGGTATTAGAATGGATGATTTTGTATATTCTAGTGATGTGCTAGCTTTTCCGGCAGAATCTAAACCATTCTTGAAAAATATCAATGTTTGGATATTAGACTGTATGGCGTATGAATCTAATGATTGCCATGTAGGATTAGATAAAATTTTACAGTGGAACGATGAATATAAACCTCAACAAATATTATTAACGAATATGAATCATTTTATTGATTACCATGAGATATCAAAAATATTGCCAAGTAATATAAAACCTCTATATGATGGTTACAAATTTATAGTTTAACAAACCTGAGTTAACCCAATTCGGGATAAAAATTAGTTAATTCTCATCCCGAATTCACTTAGGTCTATCAACTTTTCAAATTATTAGGAGTATATGATAATACTCGATAAGGTTTCAAGAAATTATGGCAAAACCTATGCTGTTAAAGATATTAGTCTTGAGTTCAAGAAAAAAGAAACTATAGCGATTATAGGATCTTCTGGTAGTGGTAAATCTACTTTATTGCGAATTATCAATGCTTTAGAAGTTCCCACCAGTGGGCATGTGTTAATCGATGACAAAAAATTGACGCAAAAAAATAAAAGGAAACTGTGTCTTAAAATTGGCATGGTTTTTCAAGCGTTTAATCTTTTTCCGCACTTAAATGTCCAAGATAATTTAATATATGCTCCTGTTAATATTTTAGGAATGAAGCAAATGGCTGCCATTGCTAAGGCAGAGAAATTATTAAAACAATTTGGTTTAAGACAAAGAATTACCGCCTTTCCTGTCAATTTATCTGGGGGACAGAAACAAAGAGTAGCGATTTGCCGAGCCTTGATGATGAATCCAGAAATAATGTTATTTGACGAGCCTACTTCAGCTTTAGATCCTGAAAATATTAAAGATATTATTGAAATTATCTCTTTATTAAAAAGTCAAATGACGATGATTGTTGTTACTCACCATATTAAATTTGCCAAAGCGATAGCGGATAGGATCATTTTTATGAATCACGGACAAGTTTTAGTTGATCAGCCGGCAGTAGAGTTTTTTGAAAAATCCAAATCTCATAGAGCAAGATTATTTTTAGAGAATATAGGTGATTTAATGTGAGTAATAAAAGTCTTGTAAAATTAGCAATGCTTCTATGTATTAGTACTGTTATTACCTTCTTGATACGTAAATTGGTAGATGCCCAATTTCCTGAATTCTCTTGGAGTAATCAGAATAGTATATCTTGCTTCATAATGATTTTGATTATTATCAGTATCGTTTATAATTCCCTTAGTCAGAAGGGGATAAAAATAGTCTCTATTCAATTATTAACTTGGGGCGGAATTTTCTTAATTATAATTACTAGTTATGCTTTCAAGTTTGAGTTAAATTACGCCGCTCAAAGAGTCATATCCGTACTAATACCATCATATAATTGGGTTAATAAACAAGGAGAATTAGTAATTAGTCGTAGTAACGATGGGCATTTCTATGTTAACGCCGTGGCAAACAGAATAAAAATTAAATTTATGATTGATACCGGAGCAAGTGATGTTGCTCTTACTATTAGTGATGCTAAAATGCTAGGATTTGACTTATCAAAACTAAATTACACTAAAACTTACTCTACAGCTAATGGTACGTGTAGGGCTGCTCCCGTGAGATTAAATAGTGTTGAGATTGGTAGAGGAGTTTTTTTTAGAAATGTTGAAGCTCACATAGGTACTGGCGGTCTTGACGTATCGTTACTAGGCATGTCGTTATTAGAGCGTTTTAAAGGTTTCAGAATAGATCGAGATATGTTGATTTTGAGTTATTAGGTGTATACTCTTCTAGGAAACAACTAACTAACATATTGATTTTCGAGCATTTTTGCTTCTTCCATTATGAACTTGATAGCACTTATCAAGTGTTAGCTCCTAACAAACTGCTTCTAAGAGTTTGTTTTTACATAATGCGTAGTGGTGCTACTTTGAAGAATTGCGTTGTCGATATCGTTTTTGGTCTTGTAGTACCCATTACTTACATTGGTATTTTTAGGCAAAGTCTCCATGCACCGTAGCTCGGATAACAGCAAAACTACTTATTTTGACTTCGTATATCAGCAACTATCGTCTGCAATTGGTCTAGATCTACCATTCCTGCTATTAATTTACCATTAATAATATAAGCAGGTACTCCCTGTATTTTTAAACCCTTTGCTAACTTAACATTTTTGTCGATGAGATTTTTTATTTCATCTTTATTGATTTCTTCCGCAATTACTTCATGATTTAGATCATTTACTAGTAACAATTTTTCTACAGATTCTTTGGTAATAGATTTTAAGTCCATTAAACCATTATGAATATCTTGAAACTTACTCGGAGTGGTTTTATAAACAGCTAAAGCAATAGTTGCAGCATAATTAGATGCATCACCAAGAATCGGGAACGGTTTTAAAACGACTTTAACCCCCGTATCTAATTTGATTAACTGGTTAATAAAGTTATGACCTTTTCTACAATAACTACAATTATAATCATAAAAAGTAGCGATGACTACATCTCCATTCGGGTTACCAAGTGCAGGAGATGTAAGAGCATCTTCTATTTCAGATTTATTATCTTTTATATATTCGCCAGTTTTTATTTCCATTTCTTGCATTTTACGCTGCTGAAGACCTTCTATTGCCTGAATGATTATTTCGGGATTATTTAATAAATATTCTTTTATAATTTGTTCAGTTTTTTCCACTTCTTCTTTTCTGTCTAACACTTGCTGTTCGAGAGTGTTAATCGAAACCGTAGTAGCAGCACTAGGAGTCTTCATAGTTTTATAAGCAAATAATGCTAAAAGAACAACAACAATAATTAATAATACTTTACCAACAACATTATGCATAATATTTTTCTATTAAATAGATTAGTTTGTTATAAATAGTTTATTAGTCCAAGTTATATAGTATATTGGCGTCCATATATTACACTCATGTACCTTATTTCAGCATTTTAGTTACTTTTCTATAATTTTCAAGCATTTTAGTTATTTGCCGATAATTTACTTTACCTATTGGTAGAATTGGTATTTCTTTAACAGGGATAATAACTGGTATATTCTTTTGGTTTGAGTCTATTGAATTTTTATGCATTATTTCTATGAATTTTTCACTATTTATGGTCTGACTTGTGGTCAATAGAAAAATTTGTTTGTCTTTATTATCATTATCAGGGCAAATAGCAACATGCTTACTATCAACATCGATCATATTAGCTAAATCCTCTATTAATATCAGCGTAATTACTTCTTCTATTGTAACAAATTGCTGAATACGACCTAATAAGGTAAGATATCCATCTTCATCAATTTTTACTATATCTCCAGTATCATACCATCCCAAACCCAATTCTTCTGATGATGTAGGGTGGATAATTCCGGGATTATTAGAGTGCATATAGCCAAGCATAATATTTGGTCCTTTGATGAATAGTTGTCCTACCCCCTCTATTCCAATAGACCTCTCGCATAATTCTATTTCTGCTGGTAATTTATTCGTACTACCGGTACTCTGCTCTTCACCTACATTTGAGTACGCTACGGTTCGAAGCTCCGTGGTTTCTTTAAATTCCTCAGCAGAAACAAATTCTGCAAGAGGTCTATTGTGAATTGGTCTAATATAATATTCTATTTTAGGCATCAAACGCCCTACACTTCCAGCACGATAATGCATTGGGGTATTACAAGATATTATGGGAGATGTTTCTGACGTACCATATCCTTCAAAAATTCTTATACCAAACTTATCAAGCCATAATTCCCTTGTGTCTTTTCTCAGTTTCTCACTACTGGCAAATACGTATCTTATAGAATAAAAATCGTAAGGATGAGCATAGACAGCATAACCATGCAAAAATATATCCGTACCAAACATAATTGTTGCTCCGATATCGTATATTACCTCAGGAATACTCCTATAATGCAGAGAAGACGGGTAAAGAAACACTGGTATAGCATTGAGTGTCATCATTATTGTTCCAGATAAACCAAAACAGTGAAAAAGCGGTAAAGCCATAAATGCAAAATCATCAGGACTAAAATGTACCTTAGCTAGAAGTTGGCATCGATTAGCCTGCAAGTTCCTATGTGATAATACTACAGCTTTAGCTGTTGCTGAAATACCAGAAGTAAATACTACAACTGATGGATCATTATCATCATAACTGATACATATATTGTTGTAATAACTTTGTGGGAAGAAGCTGGCAATAATAGCCTTAATTTTTAAATATAAATCAATTCTTTGTGTTAAATCTTCAAGGTAAATAATTTTTATATTGGCTGCTAAGATTTTTGCTACCACTTCCTGTAATCCAGCTTTTTCAACAAACTGTTTTGAAGTATATACTATTTTAACTGACGTTGTTTTACATGAAGCCACTATATTGCTCACCTCACTCATATAGTCAATCATAACTGGTCGACGGCAGCAGGCTTGCATAGCATAAAAAGTAACCATAGTTTCAACCATATTAGGTAGCATAAGACCTACATAGTCAGCTACTTCCGTATCCTGTTTTATTAAATTTGCTAAAGTAAAAGATCCCAATATTAATTGGCGATAGGTAACAGATTTATCATCAATATCTTGTATTATTTTTTTGTTAAAACCGTAAGCTTTTGCTGTCTCAATTAGAGACTGAAATATAGTATTTTGATAATCAGAGCTTTCAAACATCATATCAGCCATGATATCATAAAGAGCCTGACCTATATATTTACGCTTTTCCCTATTATCTATATTCGGCTTAGAAGGAAATTTTACTGGTGGCAAAATAGTAATAGTAACCTTAGGAAATATCCGTGTTTTTAATATATTCTTAAGTTTAGAAAAATGAGTAAATTGTGTACCATCTATTCTTATAGGTAGAATTGTCGCATCAGATTTCTCAGCAATCATGCCAGGTCCTTCATATATCTTCATTAAGGAACCAGTAATACTTATTCTTCCTTCAGGGAATATAACAACTTTTTTATCTTTTTGTACTTCCCTAATCAAGCTCTTTATAGCCATTGAATTAGAAGGATCAATTGGTAAAGTTTTTGCCATCGTTAAGAATGGTTTTATCCACCACACTTTAGCCATAGTTGTATTAATGGCAAAAGTCATTTCTTCAGGTAGATAAGTTGCCAGTAATGCAGGATCAAGATATGAAATATGATTGGCGATAACTACTGATCTTTTACCAGCTTTATAAAAATTTTCAATACCTTTTACTTCCACTCTGTACATGCAATCAAAAAGAAATTTTAAAATAGCTCGGTTAACAGCAAAAGGTACTATTTTTACTTCGGGAATTAATTGATAAATATAATAAGCTACCACTATGTTGAGCAGACTAATAAATAATATAACGGATGGTATCGAATATTCCCAATAGAACAACAACGACAATATTGCAGTGGAGCCAGCCATAAATATAGCATTAACAAAATTATTTATAGCAATTATTCTACTACGATGAGCTGAAGAACTCAAATATTGTAATACTGCAAAAAGTGGAACAATATATAGCCCCGCAATAGCAGCTATAAAAAATAAATCGATAATGATCCGCCAATTATGCTTTTTAGATAAAAAGACAAATATACTCTTTAACTGTTCCGGTTCATAATGAACTGCACTAATGCGACTGGCAAAAAATAAATCAATACCAAATATACTGATACCAAGTGCCGAGACAAAAACATATTTCGTGGTAATTTCATTTCCAAAAATCTTACTACACCAAAAAGAACCAACCCCTACTCCAATTGAAAATGTTGCAAGGAACAAATTAGCAACATTTTCATCCGCTCCAAAAGTATCTTTAGCAAGAGATGGAATTTGGGCAAGTATTGCTGCACTGATAAACCAAAACCAAGATATACCAAGAATTGCTAGATATACTTGCTTTTTAGCTTTAGCATATTTAATCATTTCTATACTTCCACGAAATAAATTTAAATTGATTTTAATTTCACAGTTAGAATTATTCGATCTTGGCATAAAATAACTAGCAACAACACCAACCATAGCAATTATTATCAGAATAGTGATGATTAAATTGCCACTTATAGTGTAGTATCCTCCAATAATAGTACCAACTAAAATAGAGATAAATGTTCCTGCCTCAACAAATCCATTAGCTCCCAATAGTTCATTTTTGTATAAATGATCTGGCAGAACACTGTATTTGATTGGTCCAAAAAATGTCGAATGTATACCCATAAGAAATATAGACAAAAAAAGTATTACTAAATTATTATTGAAAAATCCATAAGTAGCAAAAAATACTATGGCGAGTTCAAATAATTTAATGATTTTAACTAAAGTTGCTCGCTCATATCTATCAGCCACTTGACCTGCAATACTTGCAAATATAACAAAAGGCAATACAAAAATAGTATTAGCAGCAAGTACAAGCAATTGGGTTGATTCTACCAATTGACTAGATAGTTTATAAGTAATTAATATAATTAGAGCATTTTTTAGTATACTATCATTCATACAACCACAAAATTGTACTATGAAGATAGGCAAAAAACGCATATCTCGAAATAAATATAATTGATTTGATGGCATGCTTTCTCCAGAGACATATTTAGTTGTAGTATAGTATGTAATTTGTTACTCGATAATCAACTTTTTTCTAAGTCATAACAATTGGCTTATTGCAGGACAAATTTTTGTGTTAGCATTTATAATGCTGAAACTTTTAGGTTAATAAGGTTGTAAAAATTAAGGTAAAATTTTATGTATAGACTCTTTAAGATTATTTTTAATTTTCTGAAATTCTTCCGTGATATTATTTAGTTTACTTATTTTTTCTAAAAATTCTTTCATTTCATTTTTTTTAAGTAATGGTATGTGTATATTACAAAGCTGTTCATAAGTTAAATTCGCTCTAACAGCTCCATATTTTGTATCGTATTTGCCAATAATGGCTAAATAATATTTTGACTTTAAAATATGTAATAAATATTCGGATGGTAGAATATCTTGGAATTTTTTTAAAACTCTAAAGACGGTATAAATACCACTTACATAACCACCACTTAAATCCTCAAAGACTAAACCTAAAGAACCCACATTAATCCTATGCGGATTATATACCAAATCTCCAGCTTGAACCTGCTTGTATTTTTGGTTTATGTCCTGACCTTTTAACATTTCATTGTCAAAAACACCAATACTATTACTTACACCTAAAATTCTAAAATCTGTAATTGGCTGTAAAGAGGGCTCTGTTTTTTCTGTTATCTCCTCAATATAATTACCAAGTTTTATAATATCACCTTTTAAATTAGCAAAAATATCAAAATAATCATAAATCCACAAACTATAACCATTCTTGGCGATTTCAGTTGATGCTATTATAGCAGATTCAATTTCTAAAACAGTTTTTTTATTGTTGAAAGCATCAAGTGCAGCTGGCAAATCATTGTCCTTAATTGGCTTCTTTCTTGAACCAAGTTCATGACCAACCGCATTATACCAATTGCAATAATTAACACGGTGTATTTATCCATAGATAATCTCTATACATAATTGATTTTACTAAATCTACATTATGAGCAAGTTGATTCCAAGCGTAACAAGCCATAGTAACGATATCTTCATATACACCATAACATTGGTTAGACAAGAAATGATTTTTAATCCATTCCCAAACTTGTTCCATTGCATTAAGTTCCGGTGCATAGGGCGGAAGCGGTATCAAAGTGATATTGCTTGGCACAGTTAGTTTTTTGGCTGTGTGCCAACCTGCATTATCCGTTAGTAAAGCTATATGTCGGTTGCCTTGAATACTGCGAGAAAGCTCTTCTAAGAATTTATTCATTGCCTGTGTGTTTGCATATGGTAAAATTAATGCACAAGCTTCTCCTGTCTCATGGCAAGCAGCTCCGTAAATATATGTTGAAATAAATTGCTGTTGCCGAACTTTACGGGGTCTAGTGCCACGCTTAGCCCATATACGAGTTAAGATACCTTGTTGCCCAACTCTAGTTTCATCCTGAGACCATATATCAACTTTACATCTATCGATATTTTTTGCTAATAATTTTGTTAACATGTCTGGAAAGTTTTCTTATATCTATTTTGAGTCTCTTGATTTGACTTTGGATGCATTGAACGAGAAGTAATCCAGCTAAAACCAAGGCGGTGCATAGTATTGTAGACTGTTTTTAAAGCACATTTAGCACCATATTCCTCAAGTAACATGATATGTAGCTCTTTTCCAGTTATATACCCACCAGTTTTACTTTCACTGAGCGTATTGATTTTATCAAAAATAGCAGACTCTTGTATACTGTTAATCTTCCTAGGGGCACCGCTTCTTTGTGATTCAAATAATCCTTCAAAACCATGATTCCTAAATCTTCTGAGCGATGATTGCACAGTTTTCCAGTGTGACTTCACTATTTCAGATATGGCTTTAAAAGATTTGCCTAATTGAAGGTGATACATCGCCAATAAACGTATACGATTTCGACCATGCGGCTCATGTTTCATCATTTTTATAAAATCATGACCTTCAAAACCTTGCGGTAATATTAACCTAGCTATTTGAGTACCTATTTATCAGTTAAAAACCCATTTTATAACACCGTGTTCATTATTGCAATTAGTATAAAATAGCCGCACAAGAATTAAAACAGCATCTCCATCTTGCTTATATAAGTTATAATCATATTATCAATACCAATGCAAGAAGCCATAATAAGTTTTGGATAGTAGATGACAAAGTTTTTTATTTTGGTAGTCATAATTTTTACCCAACATCATTACAATAATTTGGCATTATTGTAGATAGTATAGAAGCTGGTAAAATATTATTGGAATCCTATTGGAATCCTATGTGGGAATATTCTGCTAAATATAATCTGAATGAATAACGATTGAACTGTTAGTTCAATTCATTCAACTCTACTCTAGCAAATAATTTTATTTGAAGTAAAGAGAATTTAGAAAGATCTTTTGAACCTTCTTCTGCTAATTTATTGGCTTTAGTTAAAAGGTCTAAATCTCTAGCTAGATCAGCAAAAAAGAATCTTATTTCACCACTTTGCTTTGTTCCTAATATTTCTCCGCTACCTCTTAAGAGTAGATCTTGCTCTGCTATATAAAAACCATCATTGCTATTTCTCATCACTTCAAATCTAGATTTTGCAACCATAGTTAATTTTTGAGGATCATATAGAAGAATACAATGAGATTGTAAAGTTCTACGTCCAACTCTACCTCTTATCTGATGTAACTGAGCTAAACCAAACTGTTCAGCATTTTCTATTACTATTAAGGTTGCTTCTGGTACATCGATACCCACTTCAATTACAGTTGTAGCAACCAAGATTTTAATATTACCATTCTTAAATTGGTGCATAATCATATCTTTTTGCTCATTTTTCATTTTGCCATGTATAGTACCTGTAATGTTAGGGTAGGCATTCTCAATGGTAACTAGTCTAGTGTTGATGTCGGTTAATCCTGTATTTTTTGACTGTGTTGTTAACTCTTCATCATTTTGATCAATAAGGGGACATATCCAGTAAATTTTCTCTCCAAATTTTAGCTTTTTATCTAAAACTGAGATTACATTATTTAGCTTGGTCTTTGGCAATATGCTAGTAATAATTGGTAGTCGATTTTTTGGTTTGCTTGTTAATTTAGCAATATCCATATCTCCAAACATGGTCAAAGTAAGACTTCTAGGAATAGGGGTTGCAGTCATCACCAAAACATCGGGATGAGAGGCTTTATTAATTAAATCTAACCGTTGTTGTACACCAAATTTATGCTGTTCATCAATGACGATATAACCTAACTTTTTAAAGTTTACTTTTTCTTGAAATAATGCATGAGTGCCAATTAATATATCAATATCTCCATTTTCTAGGCTTGATAGAACTGTGTTTCGTTCTTTGGTAGATATTTTTCCAGTAAGTAAACCAAGCCTTATTCCGGTTTCACTTAAGGCTTTAACGAAGAATTGGTAATGTTGGTTTGCTAATAAATCGGTAGGGGCCATTAGTGCAGCTTGAAATTTATGGTATGCTACAGTGACCATTGTCAATAAAGCTACTAATGTTTTACCAGAGCCAACATCGCCTTGGAGTAAACACATCATTTCTGTAGGAGATAATTGATGTTTTTCAATTGCTTCTATTACTTTTTTTTGGTCGGATGTTAGTTCAAAGCCTAATGTCTTAAGTATTGATTGTTGTAGCTGACTAGACCCCGTAAATGAATTACCTTGTTTTAATTTTGTTTGCTGGCGGAGATATTGTAATGAAATTTGATTAGCAAAAAGTTCTTTTTCTGCCAATTGTCTTAAAGCTTGAGTATGTAATTCTTCTAATTGCTTAGTTTTAACCTGATATAAATGTAAAGTTTTTAAATCTTCTAATAATGATTTAGTATAGTCCTTCACTTCTTGAAAGCTCTCAGGAATACAGCACCACTCTTTCTCAAACAAATCAAGCCCCTTTATTATATAGGAATAAAGTTGCTTATTAATTATCCCATAGGTCAAAGGATATATTGGTTCTAGGGGGCTGGTAAGTTTTTGATCCAAAATAAATATTGGATGGACTATTTGAGGTAAGCTAGAAAAAACTTGTACCTTACCATTAATTGTATGTTTACTGCCTACTGTAAGTTTACTTAGGATAAAATAAGAGGGTCTATTAAAAAATATCAGCAGAATTGAGCCAGTATCATTGTATCCTAAGATTTTCAAAGGCTGTTTTTTGTTCTTAGGCACAAGCACTTCTTCAATTGTTATTTCAGTTTGAATTAACTGACCATTTTTTAGTGAAGATAAACTTGGTGAAATTATTTTAACTTGATAAGAAGTAGGGCGGTAAAATAACAAATCTCTTAAATTGATTATTCCCAATCTTTTAAGTCCAATAATTATATTATCACTAACATTAATACGTGATTTAATCAGCGAGAAAAAAAACTTGTTAATTGTTAACATATATTTTTTAATTAACCTGAATTCGATGTAATATACTCAAATAATTTGAAAAATTGGATTTGAAAATGAATGGTGAGCAGGCGTAGCGTACATATAGTATAGTTACGCATGCGAGTCCATGATATTTTCAAAAAACAATTCGTAGGAGCAGAAGAGTATATTAATTTGTTACATCGAACTCAGGTCAATAATAACTATATTTTATTTACAGCATCTAGAGTTTAGTGCATAAAAATATCAATATCGTTCCATCCTACTAGGTCTAGGTTGGCTCTAATAGGTAAAAACTGAAAAATCTGTTTTGCAATATCTAACCTATTTTCGACCAGTAACATATCTTGCAAGGTAGCACGAAGTTGATGTAGGTAAAGGACGTCTTTGGCAGCATATTCTTTTTGTTCAGCTGTAAGATCCAACCTTCCCCAGTAGGAAGATTGTTGTTGTTTAGAAATTTGGACTGAAAGTAATTCACGGCATAAGTCTTTTAAACCATGAGCATCAGTATAGGTTCTAACTAGTTTAGAAGATATCTTTGTACAAAATATGTTCTCCAAATCTATTCCAAGATATTTTCTTATTGCTGCTAAATCAAATCTAGCATAGTGAAATATTTTGCATCGATTCTTATCAAGCAATAGTTTTTTTAAATTAGGTGCTGCGTAATTCTTGTCAATAAAGTTTACTAAGTAAGCCTTTCCATCTCCATTACTCAGTTGCAAAAGACATAACCTATCCCTATGTAAGTGTAATCCCATCGTTTCTGTATCGATTGCTAGGTCTCCTGCAATATTAAAATCTTCCGGGAGATCATTCTGAAAAACTATAATACTGATAATAACCTCCTAAGTTATTTTATGGTAAAAACCTGTTCTTTTGGAGACGCTACCCCTAGAACTCTTCTTGCTTCTTGGTCAAGCATATCTCTATCTAGAGATTCTGGTCTAAGTAGTTTTACTTTATGTTCAAGTTCAATGCGTTCTGCCCTTAAATTTTCTAGTGCACTATAGGTTTTTTCGAGTCGTTGATTTAATGTAAAATAAGCAATAATCCCTCTATTACCACAAATAGAATGGAAGATAAAATAAGCTAATAATAAAGATAGCAAAACATTAAATATTATCTTTTTGGCATTTTTAACTGAATCAATAAAATATTGATAATTCATAATATTTTAATAATAAAAATAATATTGGGGCGGTAAGAATTATGCTATCAAATCGGTCTAGAACACCGCCATGACCTGGTATTATAGTACCAGTATCTTTTATAGCAAATTTACGCTTAAAATATGAAATAAATAAATCGCTCATTTGTGCTATTAGTGCTAAACAAATAGCTGCTATCATTAAGTGCCGTTTGTTTAATAAATAGTCAGTTGGTAAGTCAAAGCTAGGTACTAAACTTAATAAAAATGCTGTAAGCCCACTAGCTAATACCCCTATGATTAATCCACTCCAAGTTTTGTTAGGACTAATCTTGGGGGTCAGCTTAGGTCCGCCTATATTCTTCCCACCAATCATAGCAAATATATCAACTGACCATATTATAATGAAATATAGTAATAATAGCCATCGATTTTTATCTTCAGTAGCAATTATTATTAAAGATATAGTGGGAATGGGAATGATAACAAAGCCCAGTAATATATGGGAAAAGGACGATTTTGTCATTTGATACCATTCATATGACATAATTATGGCAATTAATAACATAATTATATAAAATAATGACTTAATGAACATTATCGCTATAATAAATACTGGTCCTATTACTAGGGCTGATAATATTCTTACTATATTAGACCTCTTATCTAGCACCAAAATTCCTTTTTCTTTTTGAATAATCGTTTAAGGCTTCTAGTATATCTTGTTTGTTAAAGTCAGGCCAGTATTTAGGTAAAAAATATAGTTCAGCATAGGCAGCTTGCCATAGTAGAAAATTACTGATTCTACATAGACCACCAGTACGAATTAACAAATCTACATCAGGCATTCTTGGATCATATAGATAATTACCAAACTCATTCTCGCTAATTTGTGTTTTACTAGAATTGATGATTTTCTGGCATGCGTCAACAATCTCTGCTCGCCCGCCGTAACTAAAAGCAATACAAAGAGTTATGTTATTATTATGTTTTGTTAATTCTATAGCATCATGGATTTGTTTTTGTAACATATTATCTAACATATCCAATCTACCGATAACTTTTATTTTGACTCCGTTTTCGTGTAGTAGTGTAGTCTCATTTTTTAGATAATAACGTAATAATTTTAGTAAAAATGTCACTTCAGTCTTTGACCTACTCCAATTTTCTGATGAGAAAGTATAAAGTGTCACGTAAGGTATATTAAGTTCTATAAAATCTGGTAATAATTTCTTTACTCTATTAGCACCTGCTCTATGTCCCTCAGATTTTGGTAAGCCTTTTTCTAAAGCCCACCTTGCATTACCGTCCATGATTATGGCTAAATGATTTACTTTGTTGATTGTATTCATATTTATTGTATATACGCTGGGATGACTCGAAGTTATCACCATTACTATGGCTCAGGTTAGCTATATAATAACACAGAAATGCCATGAATGGACATATATTTGCGGTTAGTTATAGGAAATTTTCACCGTAATAGATCATTTATGGATACTTTACTTCTAGTTCCTTTATCCACCTGTTTAACGATTACTGCACAATATAAACTTGGTTTTCCTGAATCAGCAGGTAAGCTGCCTGGTACTACAACTGAGTAGGCCGGAACTCTACCATAAATTATTTTTCCACTTTCCCTATCTACTATCTTGGTAGATGCACCAATAAATACTCCCATACTAATTACACTTCCTTCTTCTACTAAAACCCCTTCTGCTATTTCTGATCTTGCACCTATAAAACAATTATCTTCTATTATTACCGGGGTATCTTGTATTGGCTCTAGTACCCCACCAATACCTGTCCCGCCAGAAATATGACAATTCCTTCCTATTTGTGCACATGATCCTACGGTGGCCCAAGTATCAATCATTGTTCCTTCTCCTATATATGCACCTATATTAATAAAAGAAGGCATAACAATAACGTTTTTAGCTAAATATGCCCCCGTTCTTATAAATGCTCCGGGAACGATACGACAGCCATGGATTCTAAATAATTCTTCATTATGATTTGTAGCAAATTTAGGAGCAATTTTATCATACCATTTCATACAATCACCAGAATGGATTTGCGAATCAGTTACAATAAAATGTAATAAAATTGCTTTTTTTACCCAAAGATTAACTCGCCAATCAGCCCCTTCTTTTTCACAAACCCTAATTAATCCTTGATTTAAACCATCAATAATATTATTCAATATTTGTTTGGCGTAGTTAGTTTTTTCTGAATCCTTAGTTAATTTATCGCGTATTTGCCACAATTCTTCTATAGTATTGATATGTTTTTGCATAACGTCCTTGCTAAACTATTAAAAAAATCATAATTTACTTTATTTTTAAGTCAACCTATATACTCAAATTTGAGTATACAAATTAGATCACGTAAATGAGTATTGCTTGCCCAAATTGTAACACTACCTTTATAGTTTCAAAAGAACAAATAGGTATGACTGGTAGGAAGGTCAAATGTTCAAAATGCAACCATATATGGTATCAAAAGGCAGAGCTTGATCAGCAAGAACCTCCCATTATATCAGATAATACCACAAAAAACGCTAGCACTAATGAAAATAATAAAATATATTTAACTAAAGGTACTAACTTACCGGCTTTATTACCAACTAAAATTCCTGAGCAATCGCATATTTTATCTATATTATTGTGGCTTAGTTTAATTGTCTTCTTATTATTAATGTTATTTCACGAGAAGTTTAATATACCAGCTCTGTATAAAGAGAATAATAATATATTAACTATAAGAAATATACATGTTGAACAAAATAAAGAAATGGGACAAATTAAAGTTTCCTACAGGATAAGTAATACTTCTGACCATGATGTAACAATACCACTTATTCGGGTTAGATTGCTCAATAAAAAATATGTAACAGTAAAATCCTATATAATGAATCAAAAAAATATTAAATTGCCACCTAAGCAACATATCGATATCGCTACGTATCTTGATGTAGTTCCTCGTTCAAGTGAGTTGTTAAATATTATGCTTGGTAATAGTTTGGATTTCATATTACATTAGACTTCTTTTGAAAGAGACTTATAATCAATTCAAATACTCCCATAACATAACCGGAAGTTCGATGTAGCTTGTTACATCGAACTTCCGTGATATATATAGAAAAAAATGAATAAACAAATTATATACCCTAAACTAATTCCTAGGCTCTTTGCTTCTTGCCTAGATTCGTTTTTGTTATCAATTTTTACAACTCCGATCACCCACTTTATGTTATCTAGACTGTCTTTATTTTTTTTTAAAGCTAGTATAGCGGACATACTAATAATGGGTAGCACGAAACCGGAGTTAGTGCAAAATGTAACTGCTAGTAATGTTCTTACATTATTTATTTTAATGTTTATAATTAATTTTGCCCTAGCTGCAACATATTTTATTGGTTTTTGGATTTATTTGGGTGCTACTCCAGGAAAAATGGTTATGCATATGAAAATAGTAGACGCAATAACTCTTGGAAAACCTAGTAAATGGCAATTAATTAAAAGATTTTGTGGATATGTATTAGTGCTAGTTGGTATTTGGTTTATACTCTTTTCTAAACAACGCCAAGCTTTGCATGATAAAATTGCTGGAACAGTGGTTATTAAAAGTTAAAACACAATAGTATTAATTTTACAAGTTGTAGTATTATACTCTTCTGCTTTGAAGAATTGTTTTTTGAAAATATCATTGATTCGCATGCGTAACTATATTGTATGTACGCCTAGCATGCTCACCATTCATTTTCAAATCCAATTCTTCAAATCATTTGAGTATATCAGTAGATTATTAGTAGTAAAAATGATGTCATCAACTATGATTTTTTTATTTTAAACCTTTTTTTAATTTCTTAAAAATCATAGTTGATGACATAGTAGCTAGCAGAGATTATATCTCATCCCTAATGAGGATGATACTGAGCCTAATATTAACTTGTTACATCGATATTTGAGGTTATTATAAGTAGTAAAGGTATGCTAAAATGAATAAACTAAATGAAATAGATCAGTTGATATATATTTTTTCTAAACTACCTAGTCTTGGTCAAAGATCAGCAAGGCGTATAGTCCTGCATCTTTTACAAGAAAAAGACGTTAGGTTAAAAGGTTTAATTTCAGCTCTTTCTTACGTAGATAATAATGTTGTCAAGTGCGATATTTGTGGCAACATAGATTCTCACCATATTTGTAGAGTATGTTCATCTGATGATCGCAACAAATCTATTATAGCAGTTGTTGAAACAGTGACAGAATTGTGGGCAATAGAACGTAGTGGCATTTTTAATGGATATTATCATGTACTAGGACATAATTTGTCAACTTCCAATAGCCATAATTCTAAAGCACTAAGACTACCAGAATTACTAGCTAGATGCCAAGAGAATAATATTAATGAAATAATTATTGCAACTAATTCTACCTTAGAAGGTCAAACTACAGCTTATTTCATTACTGAATATTTCAAAGATTATACTATCAAAATATCAAGATTAGCTAGCGGTATTCCAATAGGGGGAGAACTAGACTATTTAGATGAAGGAACTTTATCAGCTGCAATAACCTTAAGACAGCCTTTTGAGTAATTTATTAAAAATTATTTATTGTGTTGAAAAATTTAATATAATATCTAACCAACAGTTAATTAATTATATTAAATTTTGTTAAAAAATTATCAAAGATTACTAAATTAGAATTATTTATATGAAATGTTAATTTGAAATTTTTAGATATTTTCATTAGTTTATTTTATATTTTACCTTGCATATAATTATTTTAACTAAAGTAAGCATATGTACCAACTTTTTTGGACTATTTTAGTCATATTTTTGATTCCTGTAGTTCTTTATATTTGCAGGTACAAGATGTTTTCGTGGTTTAATTTAAGAAATAATTCAAAAACTAAAATATTAGAATTAGAACAAAAGATATCAGAGCAAGATAATATTTTGAATCACGTTACTCACGAAATTAGGACTTCGATACATGGGGGAAGTAGTATCGCTCAGTTTTTATATGAAAATTGGGATAAAATGGATGAGCAAGAACACGTAAAGTATGTCAGTATAATAGCTAAAAATAATCAACGTCTTATAAAATTAATTAATGACCTACTAGACCTATCTAAGTTTAGTACCGGGAAGATGCAGTTTAATTTTGTTGCTATGGATCTATTATCTTCTATAAAAGAAACCGTGCAGCAACTTACAGAATTAAACATAATTAACGATCGAATTAATATTATTCTTATTGATCATAGTATTACAAAAGCAATGATTAATGGAGATAAAATTAGGATTAACCAATTATTAAATAATTTATTTAATAATGCACTCAAATATACTAAGGAAGGATTAATTATAGCGGTAATTGACTTAAAAAATCATGAAAATATTCCTCATTGGTGCTTTAGCCTAATCGATACAGGTATAGGAATTCCAGACTCAGAACTTGAGACTATTTTTGAAGTATTTACTCGTAGTTCACGAACTAATAATAATTTTCTTGGTACAGGTGTTGGTTTATCTATTTGCCGAGAAATTGTACTGGCTCATAATGGTTATATTTATGCCGAGAATAACCGTAAAAGAGGAACAAAATTAGAATTTATGATTCCTGTATACGATAAAAAAGAGACATAAAATGCTTACAAAGGATAATATTGCAAAAGTATTTACTATACTTTTTGTTGATGATGAACCAATTTGCCATGACGTAATAAACTTAGTGCTACATTATGAACAAAAATATAAAATTATCAGTGCTTATTCCGGACAAGAAGCAGTTAATTTATCTAAAACACATGCTAATACAATAGAGTTAATATTGCTTGATATTTCTCTTCCTGATATGACAGGTTGTGAAGTACATAAACAAATAAGAAGTGATGAGAACCTTGCACATATTCCTATAATTTTTCAAACTGGTTTGTCTAGCAATCATCAGGAAATGCAAAAGCTCTTACAAGAACAAGCAACATACCTAATCCATAAACCTTATAAAAACGAAGAACTGCTTGAAACGATAAGGCAGTTCCATAACTAGATATATACTCAAAGCAGAAGAGTATACTCATTTATAAGGCAATTAGATATAAGATAAATATTCTTATATCTAATTGAGGTTACTTAGATATTATATGTTTATTTTTTAATAATGAAACAAGGTCACCGTTTTCATACATCTCACGTACTATATCGCAGCCACCTATCAATTCCCCTTTTATATAAAGCTGTGGTATGGTAGGCCAATCACTGAAAGATTTGATATCTTCACGTAAGCTAGGATTGGTTAAAACATTAATATCACGAAATTCTACGCCAAGTTTTTTTAAGATAGAAACAACGGTAGCAGAAAAACCACATTGAGGAAAATTGGCAGTGCCTTTCATAAATAATACAATATCATGATTAGCAATTTCATTTTTTATAAAATCAAAATTTCTATTCTCTAACATTCCTAAACCTGATAAAAATTATAACTTCTTTTACTCTTAAATGTTATATTATGCAAGCTCAAATAGTTGATAAAATTTTTGAAATTTTAAGCCAAAATAATCCTACTCCCCGAACGGAACTAGAATATGTTAATAATTTTACTCTATTAGTAGCGGTGATATTATCTGCACAAGCAACTGATGTTTCAGTTAATAAAGCAACTAGATTATTGTTTGTGAAGTATAATACACCAGAAAAAATATTAGAGCTCGGGGAAGAAGGGGTAAGAACCTATATAAGATCAATAGGTTTATTTATAACCAAAGCAAAAAATATTGTTGCACTTTGTCGAATTTTGATAGATAAGTATGACAGCAAAGTACCTAACAATTTTGATGACTTAATTAAATTGCCAGGTGTCGGAAGAAAAACTGCTAATGTAGTATTGAATTGCCTCTTTGGTAAGTCAACTATCGCAGTTGATACGCATGTATTTAGAGTTTCTAAAAGATTAGGACTGGCAAATAGTAATACTCCTAAAAAAGTAGAACTTGAATTAGTTAAAGTTATCGATAAAAAATGCTTACAACATGCTCATCACTGGTTGATATTGCTTGGTAGGTATATTTGCAAAGCACGAGTACCAAATTGCCCTGCTTGCCCAGTTAAAGAATATTGTGAGTATTATGCTAATAATTTTCTGAAGTAGCACACTGTAGATACACTTCTGCTTTAAAGAATTGGCTAGGAGTACGAGAGGCAAGTTAACTAATCGTATATTTAATATGTGAGTACGCAAAGTCCCGATAGTAAGACAATGCTAACACTTTAAAGACGAATAGTATACCAAACCTATTGCTTACGTAACCTTAGTTCGATATAAGAATTATTAATTCTTATATCGATACTTGCTTTGTTATAAGGAAAAATGCACTCTTGAAGCGCTTCTGCGGGTGCATTTTAACTTTTTTCATCATTCAATATGTGCTTTTAATTATTAAAATCACATATTGAATGGAGTATTATATTTTAACAATCAGGTGGGCAGCCACTTCAAACCTTATTGTTTCTATATATAATACTGAATTCGATGTAACTTGTTATTCTGAATTCCCATAGATGGAGAGGTGGCCGAGTGGTTTAAGGCGCTCGCCTGGAAAGCGTGTTCACGGTAACGTGTCAGGGGTTCAAATCCCCTCCTCTCCGCCAGTTCTTATCAGGATTTCAGGATTTTTTACTTTACTAAAAATTTCATATGTAACTTCTCAGACAAATTTCCTGAAATTTGACCTACAAAAAAATATATTTTTAACCCTATTACAATAGGGGATCAAAACCTGATTACAATTTACACTTTAGCCTGTTTGGCAATATCACTGAGCCACCTAGGTTCTGTTGACAAAAATGATAGTTAGGCAAGAGGAATAAAAAATTGCCATAGTAAGAAGAAATGGTAGTTTCTAGTTATCAAAAAAAGGAACTACCAATATGATGTATTACATAGAAGAACAAGCATGGGAAGTAATTTTATCATTTTTTAAGGAAAGAAATGGTATACACAACAAGAATGAAGAAAAAATGAGATATTTTATTGAAGCAATATGGTTTATTGTTAGAACAGGTTGCCAATGGCGTCTTCTAGCTGATGATTATGGTTGTTGGTACAGTATTTATCACAGATTTAAGAGATGGGTTGACAAAGGTATATGGGAGGATTTAATGGATTATGTTAAAGTAGATGCAGATATGGAATCAATTATGATTGATGCAACTATTGTGAGAGCACATGCTTGCTCATCTGGATATATCAAAGGTAATCAAGAAGAAGCGGCTTTAGGTAGAAGCAGAGGTGGTGTTAGTACTAAAATTCATACCCTTGTTGATGTCCTTGGTAATCCATTAAAGTTTATACTAACTGCTGGGCAAAGAAATTATGGCGCTAGGCAAAGCGGGTAAATTACAGTTGGTGAAAATCCAACCTACGTAAAGTTTAGCCAACAGCGTAGAACCAAATTTCACATATATGGAGGTAACGAATTATGTGAAGCTGAGAGGAGGGATGTAGTGGGTTGTAACGTAAGTGAAGGATATAATACCAATTGCAATAATTAACGCAGTGGTCTAAGATGGGTTTTTAACTGATAAAAGGTACTCAAATGGCTAGGTTAATATTACCACAAGGTTTTCATGGTCATGATTTTATAAAAATGATGAAACATGAGCCGCATGGTCGAAACCATATACGTTTATTGGCGATGTATCACCTTCAATTAGGCAAATCTTTTAAAGCAATATCTGAAATAGTGAAGTCACACTGGAAAACTGTGCAATCATCGCTCAGAAGATTTAGGAATCATGGTTTTGAAGGATTATTTGAATCACAAAGAAGCGGTGCCCCTAGGAAGATTAACACTATACAAGAATCTGCTATTTTTGATAAAATCAATACGCTCAGTAAAAGTAAAACTGGTGGGTATATAACTGGAAAAGAGCTACATATCATGTTACTTGAGGAATATGGTGCTAAATGTGCTTTAAAAACAGTCTACAATACTATGCACCGCCTTGGTTTTAGCTGAATTACTTCTCGTTCAATGCATCCAAAGTCAAATCAAGAGACTCAAAATAGATATAAAAAAACTTTCCAGACATGTTAACAAAATTATTAGCAAAAAATATCGATAGATGTAAAGTTGATATATGGTCTCAGGATGAAACTAGAGTTGGGCAACAAGGTAGCTTAACTCGTATATGGGCTAAGCGTGGCACTAGACCCCGTAAAGTTCGGCAACAGCAATTTATTTCAACATATATTTACGGAGCTGCTTGCCATGAGACAGGAGAAGCTTGTGCATTAATTTTACCATATGCAAACACACAGGCAATGAATAAATTCTTAGAAGAGCTTTCTCGCAGTATTCAAGGCAACCGACATATAGCTTTACTAACTGATAATGCAGGTTGGCACACAGCCAAAACACTAACTGTGCCAAGCAATATCACTTTGATACCGCTTCCGCCCTATGCACCGGAACTTAATGCAATGGAACAAGTTTGGGAATGGATTAAAAATCAT
This sequence comes from Candidatus Tisiphia endosymbiont of Neophilaenus lineatus, assembly GCF_964264975.1. Classification (NCBI taxonomy): domain Bacteria; kingdom Pseudomonadati; phylum Pseudomonadota; class Alphaproteobacteria; order Rickettsiales; family Rickettsiaceae; genus Candidatus Tisiphia; species Candidatus Tisiphia endosymbiont of Neophilaenus lineatus. Next base: position 1,119,197 of record NZ_OZ183649.1, read on the forward strand.
TTCTTGTCTAACCAATGTTATGGTGTATATGAAGATATCGTTACTATGGCTTGTTACGCTTGGAATCAACTTGCTCATAATGTAGATTTAGTAAAATCAATTATGTATAGAGATTGGATAAATACACCGTGTTAATTATTGCAATTGGTATAATGTCAGCCCTGCGTAGCTTACTATTGACCACATCTTTTTTTCGTTCGCTAGCAAATAGCTCACACTAGACTCATTGGTTATTTTGTGGTACAATGTAAATGTTTTTGCATACTCGAATAATCCTACGAATTTCAAAGCAGAAAAGTATAAATAATTTATGGTTTTAAAGTACTATGCCTGTGTTGCCTATTGTGACTGCTCCAGATTCAAAATTAAAACAAAAATCTTTGCCAGTAAGCATAATTGATGATAATATAAGAAAGTTGATGGATGACATGGTTGAAACTATGTATCATGATCATGGTGTGGGGTTAGCTGCCATTCAGATTGGAATAGCTCAGCGTATATTGGTAGTTGATTTGCAGAATAATGATGATACAGAAAGACCCGCTGGGTTTTATCCATTATTTATCGCTGACCCGAAGATAATAGACAAATCTAAAGAATTAGTGGTGGCAATAGAAGGGTGTTTATCTCTACCGGAACAACGGGTTGAAGTAGCAAGGTCTGAGTCTATAACTATAAGATTCTTAGATTATCATAATAACCAGCAAGAATTAAAAGCTGATGGTTGGCTTGCTAGGGTTATTCAGCATGAAATGGATCATTTAGATGGTAGGCTACTAATTGATTATTTAAGTGATATAAAAAAGGACATAGCATTACGTAAATTAAAAAAACTGAAAAATAATATTTTGTGCAAGTAATTTTCATGGGTACGCCTGAATTTGCTGTACCTACTCTTAAGAGTTTAATTAACAGTAAAGATCACCAAGTGATTGCTGTATTCACTCAATCTCCAAAATCTAAAGGAAGGGGGCTAAATGAGGTAGCATCACCTATCCATAGTTTGGCATCAAAATATGATATTCCAACTTATACCCCTAAAACCTTGAAAACCGAAGAAATAACCAATTTAATTAATTCAATTAATGCGGATATAATAGTAGTAGTTGCTTATGGATTCTTGATACCACAAGTTATCCTACAAGCCAAGAAATATGGATGTCTTAATATCCATCCCTCAAGTTTACCACGTCATAGGGGAGCTGCTCCATTGCAGCATACTATTATAGAGGGAGACTCTGAAACTTCCGTATGCATAATGCAGATGGATGAGGGGTGGGATACTGGTGATATTATATTGCAGCATTCGTTTTCAATCTCTCCTAGAATAACTTTACCAGTTTTGCATGACCAATGTGCAGAAATAGGGGCTGATTTATTGGTTAAAACTTTAGATAATATTGATAACCTACCAAGGATTGTCCAAGATAAAGATGGAGTAATTTATGCTCATAAACTCAAGAAAGAAGAAGGGAAGATAAATTGGTATGAGACTGCTTACAAAATAGATTGTAGAATTCGAGGTATGAATCCATGGCCTGGAATATATTTTGAATATGGAGGTAAAGTTATAAAGATCCTAGAAGCGTATTATAATGATTTGGATGTTAAATCACAGCCTGGTACTGTGGTTAATAATAATATCTTAGAAATAGCTTGTGGTAAGGGTACTTTGATCATCAGAAAATTACAGCAAGAAGGAAGAAAAGCTTTAAACGTTGAAGAATTTATACGTGGGGTACAAATTCCCCTAGGTACTTTATTGAATTGATGTGGGAGAATTAGTATATATACTCGGTGAACTTCAAGAATTGGCGTTGTCGTGTCTAAAGATCTCCGCTGCTCACGTACTAATGTACGCTCCGCTGCTCGACTTTGACACTCCTAGCTCTTCTTGAAGTTGACCTTCGTCTACCAATTCTTCATTTACGAGCAGTATACTAACTCCAGCCACTCATCTTCATCAATAATTTCAATTCCAAGCTCCTTAGCTTTTCTGAGTTTACTACCGGCATCGCTACCCGCCACCACTAAAGCAGTAGCAGACGAAACACTACTACTTACTTTAGCTCCTAATTTCTCTGCCTGAGATTTTGCTTCTGCTCTTGAAAGAGTAAGTAAAGAACCGGTAAATACTACAACTTTACCAGTTAATGCGGTTTTGGTGGTTTGATCACTATAGTCTTGAATTTCTAAAATTTTACTTAGCTGGTGAATAATTTGTAGATTTTCTTTAATATCAAAGAAGTCGATAATATCCACCAAAATTTTATCTCCTATTCCTTCTAGATCATTTAACCTTTGGTACATAGGCTGTTCACCATTTAATAAAGATTCCATAGCTTCTATAAAATTACCATAATTCTGAAATTCTCGAGCAAGTAATTTGGCATTTTGTTCGCCAATATGTCTGATTCCTAGGGAATAAATGAATTTATTTAGGGGGACGATTTTGGATTTTTCAATGTTTGCAAATAGGTTTTCTACAGAAGTTCGCCCCCATCCTACCATATTTTCAAGCTTGACTAAGCTTTTTTCATTATTATTTTGTAAATAAAAAATATCCACTGGATTTTCTATTAAAGATTTTTCCAGCAAAAATTCTATTTGTTTTTTCCCCAAACCATCTATATCTAAAGCATTTTTAGAGGTAAAATGACAAATTCGTTCATAATTTTGGGCAGGACAATTCAACCCATTATCACAACGAATTATTATTGTCTCTTGATTATAATGTAAATTAGAATCACAAGACGGACAAAGTTTTGGTATATCGATTTTTTGTGATGCACTAGAGCGTCTAGTAAAATCTACCGCAGTAATTTGCGGTATGACGTCCCCTGCCCTCTGCAAAAATACATAATCATTGATCCGTATATCTTTTCTTATGATTTCCTGATAATTATGTAATGTAGCTCTTGATACCCTAACTCCACCAATAGAAAGCGGCTCTAAATCAGCAACCGGAGTTAATACGCCAGTTCTACCTACTTGTAGAGTAATATTAATTAGTTTAGTTTGACCAATTATCGCAGGAAATTTATGAGCAATAGCAAATCTTGGGCTTCTTGCGATAAAACCCATCCTTTGCTGCAAAGCAAAATCATTTAGCTTATAGACAATACCATCAATTTCATAAGGCAGCTCTTCTCTAGACAAATTCAAATATTCATAGAAATATTTCATATCATTTTCAGAATATGCTAATTTTCCTATATTATTAACGATAAACCCTAGCTCTTTTAACGTATCTAATAAAGCATCCTGAGAATCAGCTATTTTGTTACTACTACTTCCCACAGCATAAACAAAATACCTTAGAGGTCTACTTGCTGTAACGTTTGGATCTAACTGCCTTAACGACCCAGCAGCCGCGTTACGCGGGTTTGCAAATTTATCTTTTTTTGATAATTCTTGTGCTTGATTTAATAATAGAAAATCTTGTTTATTGATATAAACCTCACCTCTTACTTCCAAAATTGCTGTATCCAAGACTATCGAATGAGGGAAATGCTTGATAGTCTTAATATTTTCAGTTATATCTTCTCCAATAAAACCATCACCTCTTGTCGCAGCAGCGGTGAGTATGCCATTGTTATAGGTAGCAGAAAAAGATAAACCATCTATTTTAGGTTCGCAAAAGATAGGTTGAAAACTATCAAGACGTAAGAAATTCTTTATTCTATTTATAAATTCTGATACATCCTCATTATCAAATGCATTACTAAGAGAAAACATTGGATTTATATGTTTTACTTTAGAAAATTTCTCTGCAGCTAGACTACCGATTTGTTTAGTTGGACTATTTGCCAGCACAAGATGAGGAAATTTTTTTTCAAGTTCAAGATTTAAATTAAATAATTGATCATATTCAGCATCAGAAATCAGAGGAGTATCTTCTTGGTGATATGCTTTATTATATTTTTCTATCTCACTTGCCAATTGTTTTAGTAAATCTTTTGCCTCTAATTCAGAAAGCTGTTCAATATCAGTTGGAATATTTTGCATATTAATCGTAAAAGTTTGAGGATCAGATTTAATTGTAACTAGGTTCTGTTGACAAAAATTATAGTTAGGCAAGAGGAATAAAAAGTTGCCATAGTAAGAAGAAATGGTAGTTTCTAGTTATCAAAAAAAGGAACTACCAATATGAAGTATTACATAGAAGAACAAGCATGGGAAGTAATTTTATCATTTTTTAATGAAAGAAATGGTATACACAACAAGAATGAAGAAAAAATGAGACATTTTATTAAAGCAATATGGTTTATTGTTAGAACAGGTTGCCAATGGCGTTTTCTAGCTGATGATTATGGTTGTTGGTACAGTATTTATCGCAGATTTAATACCAATTGTAATAATTAACACGGTGTATTTATCCAATCTCTATACATAATTGATTTTACTAAATCTACATTATGAGCAAGTTGATTCCAAGCGTAACAAGCCATAGTAACGATATCTTCATATACACCATAACATTGGTTAGACAAGAAATGATTTTTAATCCATTCCCAAACTTGTTCCATTGCATTAAGTTCCGGTGCATAGGGCGGAAGCGGTATCAAAGTGATATTGCTTGGCACAGTTAGTTTTTTGGCTGTGTGCCAACCTGCATTATCCGTTAGTAAAGCTATATGTCGGTTGCCTTGAATACTGCGAGAAAGCTCTTCTAAGAATTTATTCATTGCCTGTGTGTTTGCATATGGTAAAATTAATGCACAAGCTTCTCCTGTCTCATGGCAAGCAGCTCCGTAAATATATGTTGAAATAAATTGCTGTTGCCGAACTTTACGGGGTCTAGTGCCACGCTTAGCCCATATACGAGTTAAGCTACCTTGTTGCCCAACTCTAGTTTCATCCTGAGACCATATATCAACTTTACATCTATCGATATTTTTTGCTAATAATTTTGTTAACATGTCTGGAAAGTTTTTTTATATCTATTTTGAGTCTCTTGATTTGACTTTGGATGCATTGAACGAGAAGTAATCCAGCTAAAACCAAGGCGGTGCATAGTATTGTAGACTGTTTTTAAAGCACATTTAGCACCATATTCCTCAAGTAACATGATATGTAGCTCTTTTCCAGTTATATACCCACCAGTTTTACTTTTACTGAGCGTATTGATTTTATCAAAAAGAGCAGATTCTTGTATAGTGTTAATCTTCCTAGGGGCACCGCTTCTTTGTGATTCAAATAATCCTTCAAAACCATGATGCCTAAATCTTCTGAGTGATGATTGCACAGTTTTCCAGTGTGACTTCACTATTTCAGATATGGCTTTAAAAGATTTGCCTAATTGAAGGTGATACATCGCCAATAAACGTATACGATTTCGACCATGCGGCTCATGTTTCATCATTTTTATAAAATCATGACCATGAAAACCTTGTGGTAATATTAACCTAGCCATTTGAGTACCTTTTATCAGTTAAAAACCCATCTTAGACCACTGCGTTAATTATTGCAATTGGTATTACATAGGCTTAGGTTAAGTTACTTGAATTTTTTTTGCTTTACTCTGTTCTTTTTTAGGTATTTTGATATTTAAAATACCATTCTTCAATTCTGCTTTTATATGTTCTGCATCAATATTAGACGGTAAAGAAATAGAACGACAAAAAGAGCCATGATATCTCTCTTGCATATGGTAGTTTTTATCCTTAGTCTCAGACACATCTTCCTTCTTAGCCTGAATTGTTATAATATTATTATCTATCTTTAGATCAAGGTACTCTTGTAAGACTCCAGGTAATTCCAGTTCTAAACAATAATCAGAATCATTTTCAAAAATATCAGTTCTAGGTGATAAAGTTCTATCATCGGATGATAATGGATAAGAAAAAGTAGCAATTTCATTGAAGAAATTATTAAATATATCATCTAGATAACTCCTGCTACTAGAATTATTTTGCACTTTAGATTTGTTTTGAATACGTGGTAAATTAAAAGCCATATGACACCTCTTTTATTATTGTTAAACAGTAAATCAATTAAGTCTTTAGTATTATTAATTTATAGGTATTTCTTTAGCATTTTGTTCTTTTACCTCAATACGTGGTAAAGTAATAGTTAACATGCCATTCTTTAAATCAGAAGTAATAGTCTTTTGATCAACATCATCTGGTAAAGATATAGTGTAACCAAAGTTCTTTTTTGAGCTATTTACTTCACTAGCATCTTTCTGATTATCAGTATGACCAGTGATGTAGAGTTTGTTAGCATTTACTTTTACTTTAATCTGACTTTTATCATAACCAGGTACTTCCATAGTAATGATATATTTCTTATCTTGGGTAAGATAATTAGTTTTTATGGGATCAGAGTAACGAAAATATAATCTATCATTAACAATGTTGTTCCAATAATCATCAAAGAAAAGAAAGTGTTTATCAATTATATCAAATGGGTTACGTAAATGTATTATGTAGCCGTTGCTAGGTTGTGCTGTATTTTCTTTACTAGCAAAAGTAGGATTCATAAATAATAGAACAACAGTAGCTACAGTCAGTAGATAAAATTTAATATTATGCCGCATAACAAACCCTCATTTTCTTTAAACCACTTTAGTATAATTTAGGTAGTGATTTCCACGCTACCCATAATTATTATATGTAGTAGTATTTTACAAAATTCAAGATTCATAGCAAAAATAATTTTTGCTGTGATGTTAATTTTGTTACTTAACCCCAGTTGCCAATTAGGGGTTCAAAGCACAAATCCCCGCCGATAAACTAGAATGCTCTATGTACCTTATATCTCTAGGCTTACAAGGTTGTTAATGGAGTCTGTCCTCTAAACCATACGGGTCAAGTTAAGGAAATAAGGATGGAATGGTTAGAATAATAAAGATATTTAAAGCAATAGATTATATAGAAATGGAAGAGGTAAGAGTATCAGTATTAGCATTGGAACGCTAAGGGACTTATACTAATTGCAATAATTAACACCGTGTTATAAAATGGGTTTTTAACTGATAAAAGGTACTCAAATGGCTAGGTTAATATTACCACAAGGTTTTCATGGTCATGATTTTATAAAAATGATGAAACATGAGCCGCATGGTCGAAATCGTATACGTTTATTGGCGATGTATCACCTTCAATTAGGCAAATCTTTTAAAGCCATATCTGAAATAGTGAAGTCACACTGGAAAACCGTGCAATCATGGCTCAGAAGATTTAGGAATCATGGTTTTGAAGGATTATTTGAATCACAAAGAAGCGGTGCCCCTAGGAAGATTAACACTATAACTTAATGCAATGGAACAAGTTTGGGAATGGATTAAAAATCATTTCTTGTCTAACCAATGTTATGGTGTATATGAAGATATCGTTACTATGGCTTGTTACGCTTGGAATCAACTTGCTCATAATGTAGATTAGTAAAATCAATTATGTATAGAGATTGGATAAATACACCGTGTTAATTATTGCGATTGGTATTAGTTGACAGTAATATATTATTGGATATTATCACCTGTGATGCTAGTTGGTATAATTGGTCTTCTAACCAATTGTTAAAATTATCGCAATTTCATGAATTAGCAATTAATGATTATATATATACAGAAGTTTCAATAGGATTTGAAAGAATTGAAGAACTTGAAGAAATAATCGGCGATAATTTTAAAGTTCTTCCTATCCCTAAAGAAGCCCTATTTTGAGCAGGAAAAGTTTTTATACAATATAAAAAAGCAAATAGTGGCAAGAAAAACTCCGTATTACTAGATTTCTTTATCGGAGCACATGCGTCTGTATTAAATATTCCTCTTCTTACAAGAAATGTGGCACGTTACAAAACATATTTTTCTAAACTCCATCTTATTCACCCTTAGGTCAAAAGATTTACATTCTTATTCTAATGTATACTTGTGACTGCTTGATTCCGAAATGACACTGGCTTGCTTTCATCGGCAACAAGCGGCTCAAATTAACTATTTTTATAGTATACATATTTAGCAAGAATAACTATAACAAATATAGGTTTATCCATTATAAATTCATTATGAAAAATACATATTATATTACCACCCCTATTTATTATGTTAATGATATACCTCACATAGGGCATGCTTATACAAGCGTTGTGTCTGACGTAATAGCAAGATTTATGCGTTTATCAGGTAAAGAGGTAATGTTTCTGACCGGTACTGATGAACATGGTCAAAAGGTAGAAAAATCTGCTATTGTCAAAAATGTTGAACCACAAATATTTACCAATACAGTATCTGAAACTTTTCGTACATTAATGCACTCAATGAACATTTCTAATGATGATTTTATTAGAACTACAGAAGCTAGGCATAAACAAGCAGTAAGTAGTCTATGGCAAAAATTGCTGGATAGTGGCAATATTTACCTTGATAGCTATAAAGGCTGGTACTCGACGCGTGATGAGGCTTTTTATGATGAATCAGAATTAACAGAAGATGGACTAGCTCCGACTAAAGCTCCTGTTGAATGGCTTGAAGAACCAAGTTACTTTTTTGCCCTATCAAAATGGCAAGATAAATTATTAGATTTTTACGATGACAACCCTGATTTTATCAGACCAAGTACTAGACGTAATGAAGTTATTAGTTTTGTCAAATCCGGATTGCATGATTTATCCATATCACGTTCTAGTTTTAAGTGGGGAATTAAAGTACCAAATGATGAAAAGTACGTAATATATGTATGGCTTGATGCACTAACAAACTATATTTCGGCTTTAGGATATCCAAATGATACAAGCAAGTATAACAAATTTTGGCCGGCTGATGTTCATATAGTCGGTAAAGATATATTACGCTTTCATGCCGTATACTGGCCAGCATTTTTGATGGCAGCTGGCTTGCCGCTACCAAAATGTGTTATGGCACATGGGTGGTGGACTAATGAAGGACAAAAAATCTCTAAATCTATAGGGAATGTAATTGATCCATTGCAATTAATAAAAGAGTTTGGTTTAGATCCAGTTAGGTATTATTTGATGAGAGAGGTAATATTTGGCTCAGATGGTAATTATTCTCGTAGTAGCTTAATCAATAGAGTGAATAGTGAGTTATCTAATAAAATTGGTAATTTATTGCAAAGAACTCTAGCCTTTGTTTATAATAACAACGAGACAAAAATTCCGTCAATTGGCAAGGAATCTATCGATAGCATTTATGAGTCATTTTTAATGAAGCTATCCCACCAAATTATATCAGAAAATTCACTGTTCACTAAGACTTTTGCTATTAATTCTGTGTTAGAAAATATTATTACTTTAACCGAAGAAGCCAATATTTATATAGATCGAGAAGCCCCTTGGAAGTTAAAAAAAACTGTTCCTATAAGGATGAATGAGGTGTTATATACGCTACTTGAGACACTAAGATATATTGCTGTAATGTTACAGCCATTTATTCCTGATTCGGCTAATAAAATGCTTGATCAGCTTGGTGTACCAAAAAGTCAGAGAATGTTTAAACATTTAACAAAGGAGTTTATTTTAATTCCAGGTAGTAACATTAGCCAGCCAAAAGCTATATTTCCAAGATTTCAGGATAATACTCGATGAAAATAGAAGTCTATTCTAGGTTCTGTTGACAAAAATTATAGTTAGGGAGGAATAAAAAGTTGCCATAGTAAGAAGAAATGGTAGTTTCTAGTTATCAAAAAAAGGAACTACCAATATGAAGTATTACATAGAAGAACAAGCATGGGAAGTAATTTTATCATTTTTTAATGAAAGAAATGGTATACACAACAAGAATGAAGAAAAAATGAGACATTTTATTGAAGCAATATGGTTTATTGTTAGAACAGGTTGCCAATGGCGTTTTCTAGCTGATGATTATGGTTGTTGGTACAGTATTTATCGCAGATTTAAGAGATGGTTGACAAAGGTATATGGGAGGATTTAATGGATTATGTTAAAGTAGATGCAGATATGGAATCAATTATGATTGATGCAACTATTGTGAGAGCACATGCTTGCTCATCTGGATATATCAAAGGTAATCAAGAAGAAGAGGCTTTAGGTAGAAGTCGAGGTGGTTTTAGTACTAAAATTCATGTCCTTGTTGATGCCCTTGGTAATCCATTAAAGTTTATACTAACTGCTGGGCAAAGAAATGATGGCGCTAGGCAAAGCGGGTAAATTACAGTTGGTGAAAATCCAACCTATGTAAAGTTTAGCCAACAGCGTAGAACCAAATTTCACATATATGGAGGTAACGAATTATGTGAAGCTGAGAGGAGGGATGTAGTGGGTTGTAACGTAAGTGAAGGATATAATACTAAGATATAAGAACCTAGGGATGCGATATACATAAAATGACTGAAGAAGAGTGGCAAGAAGTGATTAACGTTAATCTTAGCTCATGCTTTAATATGTGCCGTGTAGTAATTAACCAAATGCGAAATCAAAATTACGGACGAATTATTAATATTAGTTCAATTAATGCTCAGGCAGGACAAATAGGGCAAACTAATTATTCTGCTGCTAAAGCTGGAATTATAGGATTTACTAAGGCGTTAACTAGGGAATCAGCTTCTAAAAATATAACGGTAAATTGTATAGCTCCTGGATATATTAAAACATCAATGGTTGAAAAGATACCAGCTAGTGTACTAGAGCAAATAATAACAGCTGTGCCAATGAAAAGGTTGGGTAGACCAGAAGAAATTGCTAGAGCCGTAGAGTATCTAGCAGATGAGCAAGCTGGTTTTATTACTGGGGAAACGTTGTCCAATTAATGGTGGGTATAATATGTCATGAGGTATATTCCTACCAATCCTTCATTGCGGGCAATGCCCAAGTGAGTTTGCCAAAAATATCTAATGTTTATGGTCATGATGATGGACATAAAAACCAATTGATGACAAGGTGTTTAGGAAGTCTTGGTTCTGTGCTAAATCGTTAGGCTTACCACTACAACATATATGTCCATTCAAACATATAACTTGGTCAGAGTTTTTCATCACAGTAAATAAGTCATGTGATATCATAAAAATTGTAATATTTAGACGTTTTTTTATTTGATTAATAATCCGATAAAATTCTTGCTGACTAGTAACATCTAATGATTGAGTTGGTTCATCTAAAATAATTAGATCAGGATTGTTGAGTAAGGTAGCAGTTAGAATTAGCTTCTGAAATTGACCACCAGAAAGTTCTGAAATATCATGATGTTTATAATTATCAAAATCAATAAAATTATTCCATTCTTGCCAATCATTGCGAGTAGCATTTGAGGCTAATAAATATAAAAAATTTTCAGCTGTAATTGGTAAGTCTGAAGCAAAATCTAGTCTCTGCGGTACATAGCCAATTTTTAGATGGGGGTGAATTGTTATATTACCAGATGAGGCACTGTCTAATCCCAAGATTAATCTAGCTATTGTTGTTTTTCCAGCACCATTTGGACCAATTAAAGTCGTAACCTCACCTTTTTTAACGGTAAAATTAATATTATTAAGGGGTAACTTTTTGCCAAATTGTTTAGATACATTACTGAATTTTATTAATGTAATATCCTCTGATATAGACACAACCACCTGATCAAAATTATTATTGTGTGCCAATTATGATAAATAGCTAACCTCAGTTTGATGTAAGCCATAGTACTCTACATTTCTCTATAATCGTCATCGCGAAGCATCTTTGGATGCCGTGGCGATCCAAATAAACAGCGAAGCTGTTTCTTCTAATACGCTTTGCATAATCCTGGATTACCGCGTCGCCGCTTTCAGCACCCCCTCGCAATGACGCTCGTAAGGACTCTTAACAGTAGTGACATAAAAAATGTATATGGCTGCTCCGTTACTCATGTACACCTAGCAGCTCGACTTTGCTGCTGCCTAGCTCTTCTTGAAATTATACTATCGTCTACCCAACTCTTGAAATCATAGCAATACACATCGAACTCAGGTTAACTAGCAGTCTCACCGTTAACATCATTATTACTATCTTGGTCGTCATTATCACTTTCCGATTCTTCACTTTTTTCAGATTTATCATCCTCTTCTTGTGCAGAACCAAGAGCATACACACACAATTCTTCCAGCAGAACATTATTCTTATTAGCCAGTTCTTGCAGTTTAGTTATCGCATCCATGACCTCAGCTGGTATTTTCCCACCACGTTGCTTTGATAACCAGTCATCCTGAAAATGCAAGGGATGATGCCCCGGCTCAGGTTGCCCTACATATATAGTAAACGGTGCCATTTGTCCACCAAAATCACAATTAACACTAAACTTTTTCATAACATAACATTAAATTATTAGAATAATATTAGGGATTTCAAGATTTAATCCTAAAAAACCATAGTACCCCTACATTTTTCTATAATCGTCATAGCAAGGCTCTTTAGATGCCGTGGCGATCCAAAGTAAACAGCGGAGCTGTTTTTTTAGAGTAACGCTTCGCGATCCTAGATTGCCACGTCGCCGCTTTCAGCGTCTCCTCGCTAATAGACGATCAGCAACCATTTTAATAGTGGTTATATAAAAAATGTAGGGTACTATGCTAAAAAACTTATCCCTAACAAAATTGTATATGATACAACAAAAAAATAAAAGTAAAAAATTTTGGCAACAAAAATTAACTACTCATTGACGTTTTTTCAAATAATAGATGTTTAAATTTCTCGGAAAGTTCATAATTAGTAGCAACAAACGTTTTGTCATTATTTATTATTGCTCCACCTGATTCTCGGACAATTAAATCAAAACTAGCTTTTAAAGTGTAATTTAATGATGAAAAATAAACAGCATCAATCTTACCAGCTGCAAGTAATAGAATTCCATAACAATGAGAACCAAAAACCCTAGCATTTTTCAAAAAAACTGGGTTTATGTTAAAATCGTCAGTAGAAATTAGAAAATTATCAAAACTAGAACAAGCAGAAACCCTTAATCTACCACTATTATTAGTGGTATTTTTTCCTACCCATACCCCTTTTCCCTTCTCAACATAATAAATCTCATCAAGAGCTGGAAAGTTTATCACAGTACAAACCGTGGTTAAAATTTTATTAATCTTTTTTAAACACGTTATAGATACAGCAAAAAATGGTATACTTTTTTCTAAATTACTCAAACTATCAAGCGGATTTATTAATAAAACCATCTCAGAAGCGTTATCTAATTCAAACTTATCCTCTGGAAAAAATAAAGAACTTGTATATTTTTGCAACTCATTACGTAATAAATCTTGTGTTTTAATATAAGATTTATTGCAGAAATCATAGTTTCCCTTATTAGATCTTTGAAGCATTTCCAGCTCTAAAAAATCTCTCTTCAAAAACTTAACAGCTTTACATGATGCAGTAATAAGTAAGTTAGTTATAGGCTGCATAAGCTATATATGACTTCAAAAGTTGATGATAGACGATAGTATAACTTCAAGAGGCAATAGCAAAGTCGAGCTAGCTGTGCGTACATGAGTAACTAGGCAACTTTAATCTTCAGAGACAATGACCTTAACTCTTAAAGTTCTATCTGAGTATATATTACTTTGCTCTCTCAACAAAGCTTATATCTTCAATTTTTATAACTATTTTCTCCCCAGTAACTAAATAAGGCGGTACCATTACCTTTACTCCATTGGTTAAAATCGCTGGTTTATAAGAAGATGTTACCGTAGAGCCTTTAATTACAGGATCAGTTTGCATAATTTCAGCAATAACGGTTTGCGGTAATTCAGCATTTAAAGCTTTTTCTTCATAAAACTGTACCTTGAGTACCATATTATCCTCAAGAAATGGCAATCTTTCGCTAAGAATTGCCTTATTAATTAAAATTTGCTCAAATGTCTCATTATCCATTAACACGAGGTCATCACCTTCAAAATATAGGAATTGTAAATCCTTATTCTCAAGCTGTGCTTTTTCGACATAATCGGATGAATTAAAACGCTCATTAAATTTTGTACCAGTTTTTAAATTTTTCATCTCTACTTGCACATAAGCCCCACCTTTACCAGGTTTGGTATGTTCAGGTGTTTTGCTCACAACCCATAAATCATTATTATACACTATAATGTTACCAGCTCTAATAGCATTTGCTGAAATTTTCATATTATTATCACTTATCTAAAATAATTCTTTTGTATATTTGTTCAAGCTGGTTATTAACACCTTTCTAGATCTATTTTATCATTTTTATCGATAAAGGTCAAAGTATAATCATATCCTTATAGCTTTCTTCTAATTCTAAAAGTTTTTTCTTGAGTTCAAGTCCTCCAGCATAACCAGTTAGTCTACCATCAGTACCTATAAACCTATGACATGGTACTATAATTGATACTAATTGCAATAATGAACACGGTGTTATAAAATGGGTTTTTAACTGATAAATAGGTACTCAAATAGCTAGGTTAATATTACCGCAAGGTTTTGAAGGTCATGATTTTATAAAAATGATGAAACATGAGACGCATGGTCGAAATCGTATATGTTTATTGGCGATGTATCACCTTCAATTAGGCAAATCTTTTAAAGCCATATCTGAAATAGTGAAGTCACACTGGAAAACTGTGCAATCATCGCTCAGAAGATTTAGGAATCATGGTTTTGAAGGATTATTTGAATCACAAAGAAGCGGTGCCCCTAGGAAGATTAACACTATACAAGAATCTGCTCTTTTTGATAAAATCAATACGCTCAGTAAAAGTAAAACTGGTGGGTATATAACTGGAAAAGAGCTACATATCATGTTACTTGAGGAATATGGTGCTAAATGTGCTTTAAAAACAGTCTACAATACTATGCACCGCCTTGGTTTTAGCTGGATTACTTCTCGTTCAATGCATCCAAAGTCAAATCAAGAGACTCAAAATAGATATAAAAAAACTTTCCAGACATGTTAACAAAATTATTAGCAAAAAATATCGATAGATGTAAAGTTGATATATGGTCTCAGGATGAAACTAGAGTTGGGCAACAGGCAACAGCAATTTATTTCAACATATATTTACGGAGCTGCTTGCCATGAGACAGGAGAAGCTTGTGCATTAATTTTACCATATGCAAACACACAGGCAATGAATAAATTCTTAGAAGAGCTTTCTCGCAGTATTCAAGGCAACCGACATATAGCTTTACTAACGGATAATACCAATTGCAATAATTAACACGGTGTATTTATCCAATCTCTATACATAATTGATTTTACTAAATCTACATTATGAGCAAGTTGATTCCAAGCGTAACAAGCCATAGTAACGATATCTTCATATACACCATAACATTGGTTAGACAAGAAATGATTTTTAATCCATTCCCAAACTTGTTCCATTGCATTAAGTTCCGGTGCATAGGGCGGAAGCGGTATCAAAGTGATATTGCTTGGCACAGTTAGTTTTTTGGCTGTGTGCCAACCTGCATTATCCGTTAGTAAAGCTATATGTCGGTTGCCTTGAATACTGCGAGAAAGCTCTTCTAAGAATTTATTCATTGCCTGTGTGTTTGCATATGGTAAAATTAATGCACAAGCTTCTCCTGTCTCATGGCAAGCAGCTCCGTAAATATATGTTGAAATAAATTGCTGTTGCCGAACTTTACGGGGTCTAGTGCCACGCTTAGCCCATATACGAGTTAAGCTACCTTGTTGCCCAACTCTAGTTTCATCCTGAGACCATATATCAACTTTACATCTATCGATATTTTTTGCTAATAATTTTGTTAACATGTCTGGAAAGTTTTTTTATATCTATTTTGAGTCTCTTGATTTGATTTTGGATGCATTGAACGAGAAGTAATCCAGCTAAAACCAAGGCGGTGCATAGTATTGTAGACTGTTTTTAAAGCACATTTAGCACCATATTCCTCAACTAACATGATATGTAGCTCCTTTCCAGTTATATACCCACCAGTTTTACTTTCACTGAGCGTATTGATTTTATCAAAAATAGCAGACTCTTGTATACTGTTAATCTTCCTAGGGGCACCGCTTCTTTGTGATTCAAATAATCCTTCAAAACCATGATTCCTAAATCTTCTGAGCGATGATTGCACAGTTTTCCAGTGTGACTTCACTATTTCAGATATGGCTTTAAAAGATTTGCCTAATTGAAGGTGATACATCGCCAATAAACGTATACGATTTCGACCATGCGGCTCATGTTTCATCATTTTTATAAAATCATGACCTTCAAAACCTTGCGGTAATATTAACCTAGCTATTTGAGTACCTATTTATCAGTTAAAAACCCATTTTTTAACACCGTGTTCATTATTGCAATTAGTATGATACCAATAATATATTCAAATCATTTGAGTATATTAGAGCAATTGGTAAGTCTATATATCTATATATTTTTGTCATTTTAATTTTTTTCTTGGAGAGAATTTTGTTCTAAACGACTTTTACACCCTGTGAAGTCAACTATTTTTGCATCTTGATCTTGGCAAGCACAAGTAAAAATATATTTCCTTTCGTCTGTGACTCCCTGAATACATTGTCCGCAAATACCTTTCATCATACACTGCATAGGAGAATTAAGACTTACTATTAATTGAGTTTTGTTACCAAAAAAATTATCTTTTATATCTTTGATAGCTTCCATCATTGCTGTACTACCTGCAGCTATTATCCTATCTATGCTCAAATTTTTCCAAAGGTAACAATGCCCCATTATAGCATACACCAAATCATCCTTAACACTAATATCTTCCGCCCTATTTTTTGATAAAATACCTTCTTCACAACACCAAACTACTATATCGGCTGCTTCTTCTATTCTTTCTTGATAGAACCTATCTTGTAAATTTTTATAACCAGCAAAATATATAATTTTACAATTATTATTTTTAAGAGCCTTAGCTATTGAGCATAAAACTGCATTTCCAACTCCTCCACCAACAAGCACTACATTACTATCCTTTAATATCTCAGTTGGCTTACCACTAGGTCCCATTAGTACTACTAATTCATTTTGCGATAAATATCTACATAATTTACTTGATTTACCATTTTGCCAAACTATCAAATGAATTAACCCTTTTTCTGAATCAACATAAGCTCCAGTGACAGCCAATGGTTCGATAATTTTTGAAATATCACTAGAATAATTTTGTAAACGGAAAAATTGCCCCGGTTGAAAATTTTGAGCAGCGATAGGAGAATGTATTACCAGCTCTACTATCTTATAAGATAGAGTATTAATCCGTTTGATACGGCTAGCTAGTAAATAATCTAGTTTAACGAAGAAATCTAGATTATTACCAAAAAAACTTGGTTTATTTTTGATAAGTTTTTTTCCAATAAACTTGTACCCCTCTTTACTACTTGCTAAGGCTTTAACCACACTTCCAGAGTATTGAGGATTACAATCACCAAAATATGTTATACTTCCTGCATAAGTCAATCTAGTTGGTAATTTTGTTGCCGAAACTCGCCTGTACTCCTCACGTACGCCTGTGTACGCTGCGGTACTCGGCTTCGTTTCTCCTAAAAATTCCTCAACTATTTTTGACTTATGCAGGAAGTCTGTTATACTCGAATGATTTTCCAAATAACTATTATCTTTATGCGTACCTATTGCCATAAGTACAGTCCTTACCTTAAATTTTTTCTTTATACCTAAATTATCAAATTCTATTGATTCAGCGTAAGTATACTGATCAACATCAATGCCTAAAGGTATCATATCTTCAGCAAAATTTACACCTGCAGCCATAGCATACATAACTTCCTCAGGATTTAACTTGTAGGCAGGAGAATCCTTTAATTTTCCTCTATAACAAATTGTTACTCCACCTAGTTCATCGAGGATTTTTTTTACAGCTTCTGTATCTTGTACTTGCCTAAATAATTTTGCATGCGAGATAAATTCTTCGGCTATTAATTTGTCCTCATCTGTCCAATTTTGTTCTGTATGATTTTTCCCATTCTCCTCAACTGACAATTCATACTTTTTTAGAAATTTTTCTACTTGTAACTTATAATAATTTAAACTTTCAGTTGCTGCATCAATAGAGGTCAGTCCTCCGCCAATGATAATAATAGGCATCCTAATAAGCAAATTAGTGTTAGATTGTTCTAAAAAAGCTCCTCCTGATTGTAATGTCATTAGAAAGTCGGAGGCTGTTTTCACACCTTTTGCAAGAAAATTTTTCATTTGAGCAATTTTGGGCTTACCAGCTCCAACACACAAAGCAACATGGTCAAATCCTAAATGAAATACCTGCTCTATAGTTAGATTACTATCTAAACTTACACCACCAAAAAGCTTAAAATGACTGTTTTTCTCTAGTATCAGACGTAATATAGTTAAATTATTTTTATCCCACCTTGCAGTAATACCATACTCGGCTACTCCTCCAAAACCTTCAGGTATTTTTTCTGATAAGTTTTTTTTATAATCAGACCAGTATTTAATAGGCTTGTTAATATCAAAAGGTAATGGGATGATTTTTAAGCCATCTATAGCTACTACAGTATGTCCGTCTCGTAATAAATAATAGCTTAAACTAAACCCAGCTGGTCCTTGACCCACTACTAAAACTTTGTAATTAGTTGAAGGCTTTGGCATCAGAGAAAAAATGTTAAGTGGATTCCAATTGGTAAGTAATAAATATATTTCCACCCCGTAAGGTAGAAGCAAAGTAGTTTCCAAAATATTAGATTCAACAAGAGGAATATCTACAGGTTCTTGCTTTTGATAAATGCAAGCATTAGAACAATCATTACAAATCCTATGACCGGTAGCAGCCACCATTGGATTATCAATGACAATAATAGCAAGAGCAGCTAAATTAAATCCCTTGGACTTTACATAATTCATCTCAGAGATTTTCTGCTTCAGCGGACAGCCCGACTTTGATGGCGTAGTCGGTAGTATATTCGCAGAATCATTCGAGTATAACCCTTTAGAACACGAGTCTTTTCCCTGTTTATGACAGTAGATACAATAGTGAGTAGCATTTAAGACTGTATCTAGATTAGATATAGGATTTAAACAATCAAACCCTACTCTTACATGTTTTTTATATTTAGCTACCTTATTAAGATCTATTAAATTATCTTTATCTGTTTTATTTGGTAAAGAAAATAATATACTTTCAGATTCATTAAATCTCCTTTGAAACTCTACTCCTGCAAGAGGTCTATTATAAACCATAAAGGCTGCATATTTTGCTGCTATATCTAACTCAAAAGCATATTTTTCATCATCTAATTGCCATTTTATTACTTGACGAGCAAACTTGTCTTGGGTAAACTCCTCTCCTAAAAGTTTTTCTAAAAAAATTGATACACTATCAAAATCAATCTCTTTTAGTTTTTCAGGAGGATATTTTCTTACCGCAACACGCTGGATGAACTTTCTCTTACATTCATAAATTACATCAAATTCTTTATGACTAAATCTCAGATTGGCTATTTCTTGTTCAATACCAAATAACTTAGCTAGAAAATCATCAAAAACAGGCGAAATTTCTAATAAAAAATCCGAGTAATATTTTTGATCAACTTGATCAGGATTAGCCCTTAATGATAAAATAATTTCATAAAGAGAATAACTATGGCTACGCAGAAAACTTAGAAAAATTTCATCTAATTTTTTTAAGCCTTCTAATCTATTTAGATCTATAAAATCTAAACCAAAAGCAAGTGTCATATAGCTAAAACCTTCTTTAGATTAGCTATATATAATATATGACATTTTTAGAAAAAAATCTGTAGCCAAGATAACTGAAAAATGAAACAATAATGGCTACAATAAAGGATTTTATAATCATAAATACATCTGGCAACACTCCTTCTATTACTAAGAATTGAACTGGTCTTATGACAAGAAAAATGGGGTTAATTTCAAAAAATATTCTCTTTGATTCTGGTACCATAGAATATGGGTACACTATTGGTATAGTCCAATATGCAACATTCAAAATCAAATTTAATACCTGTGGAACATCACGTATATAAGGAGTTAAAAATGCAAATGCGATAGAACTACTAATCACAGAAATAATCAGCGGTAACACAAGTATTGGTACAAAAAGTATATATACACTAAATCTTTCAGGATATAAAATGATAAAAGCTATATACATAGCTACAAAGGAATAAATTAGGGTATAAACTTGTGTTAAACTATCCGATATAGGAAAGATAGTTCTAGAAATTACTACCTTTTTTATAATACCACTGCGATTAATTAATGAATTTGATGATATATTTAAGCTGCTAACAATAAATGTCCATAACGGTAAACCACCGACTAGATTCATAATCATTGCTTCTCTTGGTAGCTTAAGTAAAAATCCAAAAAAATATGAAATGATCATTATATGCACAAAAGGCTGAACTAAACCCCATAACGAACCTAAAAAAGAATCTTTATTTTGATGAGATATAGAAGCTTGGGTTAATAATACCACTGACAACCAGTATTTCTTGGAAAAAAAATACTTTATCATTAATAATTCCCACTATTATAAATTTTTAGTATTTCATCTGGATTACCGTCTGCAATAATACTACCTTCTTTTAATAATACACATCTATTACAATTCTCCTTAATAATATTTTCTTGATGACTTACTAATATTAAAATAGGTATATTTTGTAACTTGTTTTTCATAAAATTGGTCGACTTCTCAATAAAATGACTATCACCAGCAGCAAAAACTTCATCTAGTAAAAGAATATCTGAATCTTGAAAAGCCGATACAGAAAAAGCCAATCTTGATAACATACCAGAGCTATAATTTTTTACCGGTAAATCTATTTTATTCCCTAGCTCAGAAAAATCTATAATTTCTTGTTCCAGTTCTTTATTGTACTTACCTAACATATTATTATAAATCATAAGCATTTTGATATTTTCTCTGCCAGTTTGCTCTAATTCAAAACCTACTCCCATCTCAATAATGGCGGCAAAGTTACCATGAACTTTAATTTTTCCAAACTTTAATGGATAAATTCCAGCAATTACTTTAAGCAAAGAACTCTTACCTGAACCATTGCTACCAATAAAGGCAATTTTTTCGCCTCTTTGACAGGAAAGATTTATATTATTTAAGATAGGAATTGACGAAGGAAAAAGTTTACCTCCTTTAATAAAAAAGTGTCTTAAACTTTCTACCCTTTGTTGGTTATTGATTCCTTCTACACAACCATCAGATATCTCTATAGATACTAGTTTAGACGTCATATGTTAAAAACATGAGTTATATTTTTACTGAAGAGTTAATCCATTCTTCAATAACATTTTTGGGGAATACTCCAGTCTTAGTAGCTAATTGTTTCCCATCTTTAAACAAAATCATTGTAGGTATACTACGAATACCTAAACTTGAAGGTATATTGGGATTTTGATCTATGTCCATTTTAACGATTTTTATTTTGCCCACTAATTCCTTACTTAATTCTTCAATAATAGGTGTTAACATTTTACATGGTCCGCACCATTCAGCCCAAAAATCAACTAATACAGGTGTGGTGGACTCTAAAACTTCCTTATTAAAAGAATCATCTGTTATATTACTTGCCATAATCTCTTATTTTTTGAATTATTAAATATCGAATAAAAACATCCCCGCGTAAGTATAATCATAGTACCCTACATTTTTCTATAATCGTCATAGCAAGGGTCTTTAGATGCCTTGGCGATCTAGGTAAACAACGAAAGCTGTTTTTTTTAACTATGATGCATAATACTCAACAGCCTGCTATTTTTCTAGATTCCTCTACCTACGCGGGGATGACAGTCCTGTGTTTTAACAATTATAACCATACTAAGTAAAATTCTTATTGTAAATGACTGCTTTAAGTTTACTTAAAAATGTTAGTATTTAAATTGTTAAGAACATATTTCTTACGATCATAATAAAGTTTCATAGCTACAGCTGCAGTTTCTTCTACAGATCTTCTTGAAACATCAATTATTGGCCACCCTTGTTGCTCGCAAATTTGTTTTACTTGCATACATTCTTCTTGGACTGTTTTAAAATCTGTATAATTAGTATTATCGCTCATCTGTAACAAATGCATTCTAGTTTCTCTTATTTCAATTAGCCGAGTTGGGTTAATAATCAAACCAATTACAAGCTGTTTTGTAATGCTGCGTAACGAGTCTAAAAACGGATAACCATGAATATAAGGTACATTTGCTGTTTTAAATCCATTATATGCTAGATATACGGAAGTTGGAGTTTTTGATGTCCTAGAAGGACCAATCAGAATAATATCAGCTTCATCTAATTCACTAGTCATCTGACCATCATCATGTCTAAGAGTATAATCAATAGCATGAATCTTATCAAAATAACCTTCATCAAATTTATAATCATAAACTAAACTTTCTTCTGTTTCTACACCTAAAAAAACTGAAATTTCTTTTACAATTCTACCTACAACAGAGATACAAGGAATTTTTAAATCATAACAAAATTTAGTTAAATTTCTTCTTAGTTCGTGATCTAAAATAGTGTATAATACAATGCTTGGTTTCATCTTGATTTTTTTCAAAACCTCATTTAATGATTCTGCATTTCTTAACATTGGCCAATGATACAATTTTGACTCAATTTTGCTAAATTGTGACAAAGCAGTATTAGCTGCATGTTTAACTGTTTGCACTGAAGAGTCTGAAACTAAGTGAATAATCAGCTTATTCATAGTTTATTAGTCTTTGTGGATAATTTTTATTCATATTTTAATCTCTATATTAAAAGTAACCAATAACTACCCATATATATCCCGTATATAGAGGTTAATAACCTCTATAATTTAAAGAATAATTTTGTGGATAAGTTTGTGTGTAAAATGCTAGATATCTAATATCTTTCACGTTTTCTCATTCTACACACATAAACCACTATGAATTATCCACTAAAAAAATAATCCTATGAATAATGTGAGTAATAATTATAATCAATAAACTTCACTTAGTAATTTAGCAATAAAAAAATGTGTATAACTATGTGTATATATAATTAATCTACATATTAACAATGTCTATATCAACTAAAAAATATTATATATAAATATATATTATTATGGATTATTTCATGAATCAGCTTTTACAAACTTTTAAGAAAAAAAATGATCTTGTACCTATTTGGTTAATGCGTCAAGCTGGTAGATATTTGTCTGAATATCAAAAAATAAGAAAAACTGTTAGTGGTTTCTTAGATTTATGTTATAATGTTGATAAGGCTGTAGAGGTGACTTTGCAACCAATAAGAAGGTATGGATTTGATGCTGCTATAATTTTTTCTGACATTTTGGTTTTACCTGATGCACTTGGCTGGGATGTAAAATTTGAAGAAAATATAGGACCAATATTACGTAAATTTCAATCAAAAGAAGATTTTGAATATCTTGAAAGAAATTCAAATGGAAAACTAAATGTAATTTATGAAATAATCAATAAAACTAAAGCAAAATTACCAGTTGATACTGCATTGATAGGTTTTGCCGGTAGTCCATGGACGGTAATGACTTATATGCTTGAAGGAAGAGGCAAACAAAGTTTTGAAACAAGTAAAAAATTTATTTATGAAAATAATAACTTAGCACAAGAACTTCTAGGCTTTATTACTGAAAAAACTATTATTCATTTAAAGGAACAAGTAAAAGCTGGGGCAGACTTAGTACAATTATTCGATTCATGGGCAGGGATATTAGAAGAAGCAGAATATGATCAGTTTGTAGTGCAACCAACAAAAAAAATAGTATTAGCTTTAAAACAACAGTTTCCACATTTACCAATTATAGGTTTTCCAAGAGGTTCTGGGCTTTTATATGAAAAATATATTGTTAATACTGGAGTGGATGCTATTGGAGCAGATCAGTTTGTACCAGCTAGTGCCATGAAATTATGGAGTGAGAAAATTGTTGTACAAGGTAATTTAGACCCATTTATATTGCTTACTAATAAAGAAATTATCGCAGAAAAGGTAAGTAAAATAATTGCAAATTTTAAAGAAAGAAATTTCATATTTAATCTTGGACATGGTGTTTTGCCAAATACACCAGTTGAAAATGTTGAGTTTTTAGTTAGTTATGTTAGAGAATTTAAATACTAAAATATCTCAAAAAAAAATAGCCATCGTACTTTTTAACCTTGGTGGACCAAATAGCTTAAACTCAGTCAAACGATTTCTATTTAACTTATTTTATGATAAGGCAATTATTAACTTGCCAAATCCCCTAAGGTTTATTCTTGCTAAGATAATATCAATTACTAGAAATAAAAAATCTCAGAAAATATATTCTCTAGTAGGTAATAATTCGCCTATTTTACAAGAAACAGAATCTCAAAAAGATGCTATTACAGAGAAGTTAAAACAAACTCTAAATGAGGATTTTAAGATTTTTATAGCAATGCGTTATTCTTATCCTGATTCCGAAGAAGCAGTAAGAAAAATAAATGAGTATAACCCTTCAGAAATAATATTGTTACCATTATACCCACATTTTTCTAGCACCACTACTGGATCTTCGATTAAAGATTTTATGTCTTCTCTTTATAAAAATAAAAGAGAATATTCCCGATATATTAAAACTATTTGTTGCTACCCTATCGATGACGAATTTATTGAAGCTCATTTATCATTAATAAAGCAATCATTTAAAAAATTGAAAAACAAAAAAAAATTTCGTATATTATTTTCAGCTCATGGTCTGCCTATAAAAATAATAAAAGCAGGAGATCCATATCAGTGGCAGATTGAAAAGACCGTAGAAAATTTGGTATCTAAGCTTAGCATAGATAATTTAGATTATAAAATAACTTATCAAAGTCGTGTTGGTCCAGTGGAATGGCTTAAACCTAATACGGAGGATGAAATTGAGATAGCAGGAAAAGAAGATAAATCTCTTATAATAGTCCCAATAGCATTTGTATCAGAACATGTTGAAACACTGGTAGAATTAGACATTGAATATAGAAAGATTGCTGGTAAGTACAAGATAGAATATATTAGGACTCCTGCTCTTGGAACAAATAAATTGTTCATCAATAGTATAACTAAAATGGTATCAAATTTAGTTAATTATAGTTTCGATACAAAAAATTTGATATGTAGTTCAATTAATAAAAGAATATGTCCTTATAATTTTACTATGTGTCCTTGTAATTTAAAAAACTAAGTAATAGGATAAAATTAATGGCTAGTTATTATTTATGGTTTAAAGCATTCCATCTTGTATCAGCAATTTCTTGGATGATAGGTTTACTATACCTACCAAAATTATATGTCTACCACACTAAAGTTGTAGTAGGTAGTGAAACTGACAAGATGTTTCAGTTAATGGAAAGTAGGTTACTCAGAATCATTATGAATCCGGCTATGATCAGCACTTATACCTTAGGTATAATTAACAGTTATATATACGGATTAGTAGCTTTGGGAACATGGTTTTACGTAAAAATGACAGCAGTTCTAGGTATCACTATTTTTCATGGTTTATTAGCTAGATGGAGGAAGAATTTTGTTGAAGGCAAAAATAATCATTCTGAAAGATTTTATCGTATCATTAATGAAGTACCAGCACTGTTGATGATAGTGGCTGTTGTCATGGTTATTGTTAAACCATTTGATTAATATATTTTTCTGCTTTATTATTCATAATACTGATTTCTAATTGTGATGCATATAATAATTATTGAAGCAAGTAATTATTATAGCTAACATAGCAGTGAGGCTTAAACAATTATATGAACAAAATTATCCAAGCAGATAATAAGGTTATGCAAAAACAGACTAGTTTGACTAGAGAACAAGAAGAGGTTGTTGGATTACTCTCAATAGGGACATTTCTTGAATATTTTGACTTAATGCTTTATGTGCATATGGCGGTATTGCTTAATGAGTTGTTTTTTCCAAAAACTGACCCGCATACGGCTACTCTTCTTTC
This sequence comes from Candidatus Tisiphia endosymbiont of Neophilaenus lineatus, assembly GCF_964264975.1. Lineage (NCBI taxonomy): Bacteria > Pseudomonadati > Pseudomonadota > Alphaproteobacteria > Rickettsiales > Rickettsiaceae > Candidatus Tisiphia > Candidatus Tisiphia endosymbiont of Neophilaenus lineatus. Next base: position 1,145,046 of record NZ_OZ183649.1, read on the forward strand.
AGCCGCTGCTTTTTGTTCTACTTACTTGCTTAGACCATTTGGTGCATTAATATTTGGTTGGATAGGTGATAATGTAGGAAGAAAAGCATCTGTAGTCATTACAACTTTTTTAATGGCAATATCTTGTTTTGTCATGGCTAATTTGCCAACTTTTGCTCAAATAGGGATTACTGCAGCTTGGCTGGTAACAATATGTCGTATTGTACAAGGTATGACTTCTATGGGGGAAATCACAGGAGCTCAATTATATCTAATAGAATATCTACAACCACCAGGACGATATGTTTCTGTAGCTATGATAGTTTTTTGTGCTGCCTTTGGAGGGTTTGCTGCTCTAGGTGTAGCCTCTCTTGTTATTTCTTATGCTCTTAATTGGCGACTGGCTTTTTGGTTTGGTGCAGGTGTGGCATTAGTTGGTATGATTGCTACGACAACGTTGCGAGAAACACCTGAATTTGCCGACGCTAAACGTCGATTAAACAAAACTTTTCAACAGTTAAAAAGTATAGGATCTAACATTGACGTTGAACATGTAATGCAAGATACTCTCAATATTCAAGAAAAAACTAATTGAAAAACAACGATAAGTTTACTGTTAGTAGATTGTATATGACCAGTAATTTTTTATTTTACTTATATACATTGTGCTAATATTTTGAAATATTCATTTCACTATACAGCCGAACAAATTATTTACAATATTGTGAGAGCACATGCTTGCGGCACCGTCAAGTTAAGAGAAATGTAAATTAAGTATTGAGCAAATGTAGGGAATAATTTATAGATTATCAGTGACAATTGTTACCTAAATTTCAGTGCTATGTGTATTATTCAATCCCCAAAGAGACATCGTTTTCCAGTAATCATTATTAGCCATGCAGTATGGTTATATCATCGATTCAATAATAGTTACAGAGATGTACAAGAACAGATGGCCTATCGAGGTATTATTTTAAGTCATGAGACAGTAAGATTTTGGTGCAATAAATTTGCGGTTTATTTTCAAGATGTTATCAGAAAGCGAGAGAGGAAACCAACTGATAAATGGCATTTAGATGAGATGAATATTAAGATTCAAGTCGAGGTATTGATATTATGGAGAGCTGTTGACTCTGAGGGGCATGAATTAGAAGTATTACTGCAGAAGCGTCGTAACAAAAAATCAGCTATTCGTTTTTTATCAAAATTATTGGGTCATTATCCAGCTCCAAGAGTAATTGTTACTGATAAGCTCAGAAGTTACATTAAGCCGATTAAGCTTATGTGCCCTAAAACTGAGCATCGCACTCATAAAAGACTAAATAATCGTGTTGAGAATGCTCATCAACCAACTAGGCGCAACGAGAAGATATTAATTAAATTTAAGCATCCTAATTCAGCCCACTGTAAATTATCACTGATGGGAAAAGTCAGAAATATATTTGCCGTAAATGTTGGAAGATATAGTAAAACAGCAATTGAGCAAAGAATTGCATTTGCATCAGCTAAATCCATTTGGGACGAAGCCACTCAAAGACTTCTTGCTGCCTGAAATCTAAAAATATAGCTCTTTTTGATACTATTTTACTTAACTTGACGGTGCCGATTGGATAAATACACCGTGTTCATTATTGCAATTGGTATAAAATGACTATAATAATATTAACTATAATTCTAATCAGTCTAATTTTTGCTCCTCTTGGTTGTATAAGCTTATGGAAAAAATATATTTATTTTGGTGATGGTCTTTCGCACGCAAGTTTACTTGCTGGAAGTATTAGTATCCTTGTCCATTTGCCTGTTGTTTATTCAGGACTAGTTGTTGCCGTTATATTTGCTATCTTGGTGTTTACGTTAAAACATAGGTCAGGTGGTAGTAGCGTGGTAATGTTAATATCAAGTTTTATGTTATCTTTAGCCTTAGTAGTAGGTTATATGTACCCACTACAGATTAAGATCACTAACCTATTATTTGGCGATATTTTATCTGCCTATTTAAATGATATATTAACCTTATCAATTATACTTATATTCGTTATGTCTTTCGTTTGGTATTTCTATAGCCAGATTATTCTAATTGTCATTAATAGAGATATTGCACAAATTAAGGGGGTGAAAGTAAGAACGATTGAATTGGCATTTTTGTTACTGTTATCTTTATCAGTATTCTTGACTATTAAGATTGTTGGGGCATTACTCGTTACTAGTATTTTGCTCATTCCAGCCATGACTGCTAGGATGATTTCTAGTAATCCAGTACAAATGATTATCAATTCAGTTATCGTAGCTTTAATTGTAGACTTACTTGGCTTAGTAGTGTCATTATATCTTGACATACCAATTACCCCAATAATTACGGTAATAAACACCATAGTTTATAGTTTATTCTATATAATTTCACGGGCAAATAAAACAGGATTTTTTAGATTATAGTCAATTGATAAGAGTTTGGTGACGTCGTCTTCGATCGCTCGCCTATTATCTAGAGGCTTCGTTCCATCGTTCCTGCTATCCAATTCTCCTGAATTGACTATACCTCTCATTCTTGGCAAATAGAACAATAGAAACTAGTTCTGCCGGATTGTTTTATTTTCCTTATTATTCCCTCGCAGTTTAGACATTTTTGATTTTCTCGTGCATAAACCTGTACTTCTTGTTGGAAGTAACCAGGTTTACTATCACCGCTAACAAAATCTTTGAGAGTAGTACCTCCTGCTGATATTGCCTTTGTTAAAACATTTTTAATGGCTAATACCAAATTACTTATTTCCTTGTTTGATAAACTACTACCCAATCTGCTTGGGTGTATTTTAGCAATAAAAAGGCTTTCAGAAGCATATATATTACCAACACCGACAATAATCCGATTATCCATTAATAAATTTTTTATCGGAACAGAGCGATTCAATAATTTTGTTTTTAGATACTCATCAGACATATCATTTGACAAAGGTTCTACACCTAAATTTAGTAAAAATTTTTCTAGGGCAAGGTTTGTTAGCATACTATAAATCATCCCAAAACGTCGTGGATCATTAAAAACTAATTTCTCGCAAGTTGTCAAAGATATAACTACGTGATCATGCCTTTGTAGCCTATAATCACTAGGTTGTAGGGTCAGCCTACCAGTCATGCCAAGATGTACAATAATGGAATAATAATTATCCAAATCTATTAGCAAATATTTTGCCCTACGTCTTAAAGCTACAATTCTTGCTGACTCTACATTTGACTCTAACTGATCACTTAGTTTATAGCGTATATCATCTCGTCTCTTATCGAGTTTATTGATGGTAGCCCCTACTATTCGCTGTTCTAGACAACGTTTTAATGTTTCAACCTCAGGAAGTTCTGGCATTTTTACATTTTAACACTATTAATAATTCATTATATATCATAATATAACATATAAACAACTTAGCACTAAGTAGTAATATGAAAAATAATGATAACCAATCTGAGCAAGTAAATTTTGGCTTCTCAAAAGTGAGCTTTGATCAGAAAAGAGATTTAGTTAAAGATATCTTTTCTAGTGTTGCTAATAAATATGATGTAATGAATGACTTAATGAGTTTGGGAGTACATCATTTGTGGAAAGATGAATTTGTTAGGCAAATTCCCAATTTAAAATCAAATATATTGGATGTGGCAAGTGGCACAGGTGATATAGCTTTTAGAATAATAAAGCGAGCATCGGCAAAAAATATATTAGTGCAGTTGACAATGTGTGATATAAATCATGATATGCTGGAGGTAGCACGTCACAAAGCTATTGATAGTAATATATTACAGGGATTAGAGTATATCGTTGCTGATGCAGAAAACTTACCTTTTCCTGATAATAGTTTCGATTATTATACTATAGCATTTGGTATTAGGAATGTGGCAAAAATTGACAATGCCCTAAAAGAAGCATATCGAGTACTAAAACCTGGGGGGAAATTTTTATGTTTAGAATTTTCTAAAGTGGAATACGATTGTTTGAAGCAATTATACCAGTTTTATTCGTTTAATATTATTCCTAAGATTGGTAAAATTATAGCAAACAACGAATCAGCTTATCAATATTTGGTGGAAAGTATTAATGTATTCCCAGAGCAGGAGAGTTTTGCAATTATGCTAAAAGATGTCGGCTTTACTGATGTTAGTTATAAGAATCTTACTTTAGGTGTTGCTGCTATTCATAGTGCTTATAAATAATGGAGATGTTGCTAAAATATCAACGGAGATCAGAGAGTTATTGACCATCATCCATATATACTCGGTGAACTTCAAGAATTGGCGTTGTCGTGTCTAAAGATCTCCGCTGCTCACGTACTATAATGTACGCTCCGCTGCTCGACTTTGACACTCCTAGCTCTTCTTGAAGTTGACCTTCGTCTACCAACTCTTCATTTACGAGCAGTATATCCCATGCTAGTGAATTATTGGATATTGTTTTTATAGATAAAAAAATATTAGAAATTAATAATAATTACAATTTAAGAATGCTTGACTAATAATTTAGTATTAGTTTTATATAATAAAATAGTTAACCAAACCCTAATATGGCGAAATATAAATGAAATATAAAATGACCAATGATTTAGATAATGATGCTTCTAAGAGGAATTTCATTAAAAAAGAGTATGAAAAACTTGAGGGGAGGGTACGTAATGCTACTTCAAGGACGCAATTAGCTTTGATTATAGCTGATGCTGGTAGTTTAGCTTTAATGGCTAGTCAGCTAGGGATAGATATTGGAATACTGGAATTAATAGCAACTGCAGTAAGTAAAACTCTTGATTATGAAACAACTGAGCAAATCCAAGTTGTGGATTTCAATGAGGGCATAAGATTAGCAAAAGAACAAGAAAAAATTGATAGAGAGCATAAAGTTCAAGGCATTTATAAAGCTTTTGATTCTTTTTATGATGATTCTCTTAATAGACAAAGGAAAGATAATGAAAGTTTACACGAAATCTTTGAAGCTACAAAAGCAGGTCGGAAACTTACTGAGGAAGAAAAGCAGAAATTTAGTAAAATACCTGAACAAATAAAAGAAGAAAACGCTCGTAGTAAACACATGTGGCTAACTAAAAAGCTTGCTAAAATAGAACGAGAACATCACTCTAATGAAATAAAGAAAATTGAGGAATATGAGGAACAAGTTAAGCATTTATCAGAGAATCACCCGGAAAGGCACCGTCAAGTTAAGAGAAATGTAAATTAAGTATTGAGCAAATGTAGGGAATAATTTATAGATTATCAGTGACAATTGTTACCTAAATTTCAGTGCTATGTGTATTATTCAATCCCCAAAGAGACATCGTTTTCCAGTAAGCATTATTAGCCATGCAGTATGGTTATATCATCGATTCAATAATAGTTACAGAGATGTACAAGAACAAATGGCCTATCGAGGTATTATTTTAAGTCATGAGACAGTAAGATTTTGGTGCAATAAATTTGCGGTTTATTTTCAAGATGTTATCAGAAAGCGAGAGAGGAAACCAACTGATAAATGGCATTTAGATGAGATGAATATTAAGATTCAAGTCGAGGTATTTATATTATGGAGAGCTGTTGACTCTGAGGGGCATGAATTAGAAGTATTACTGCAGAAGCGTCGTAACAAAAAATCAGCTATTCGTTTTTTATCAAAATTATTGGGTCATTATCCAGCTCCAAGAGTAATTGTTACTGATAAGCTCAGAAGTTACATTAAGCCGATTAAGCTTATGTGCCCTAAAACTGAGCATCGCACTCATAAAAGACTAAATAATCGTGTTGAGAATGCTCATCAACCAACTAGGCGCAACGAGAAGATATTAATTAAATTTAAGCATCCTAATTCAGCCCACTGTAAATTATCACTGATGGGAAAAGTCAGAAATATATTTGCCGTAAATGTTGGAAGATATAGTAAAACAGCAATTGAGCAAAGAATTGCATTTGCATCAGCTAAATCCATTTTGGACGAAGCCACTCAAAGACTTCTTGCTGCCTGAAATCTAAAAATATAGCTCTTTTTGATACTATTTTACTTAACTTGACGGTGCCTCTATTAGCGAGGAGACCGTAGGCAATCTATAATTTCACCGAATTTGGGATAAGAATTTGTCAATTCTTATCCCAAATTCGCGTAAATCATAGCAACATCCTCAAATGATTTGGAAAATTGGATTTGAAAATGAGAAGTGGGCATGCTAGGCGTATACTCGGTGAACTTCAAGAATTAGCGTCGTCGTTATCAAAGATATGTGCTGCTCACGTACTAATGTACGCTCCGCTGCTCGACTCCTGACACTCCTAGCTCTTCTTGAAGTTGACCTTCGTCTACCCAACCCTTGAAATCATAGCAGTATACATAAGGTACATGAACACGCGAATCCTTGATATTTTCAAAAAACAATTCTTCCCAGCAGAAGAGTACACTCCCTATTAAAGAGAATCTATCCTAAAGTTTTCTGATAATCGACCTCTTCCTGGTCCAATTTAGCTGCAAGTTTACGCATCCTATTCATGTAAAAGCCTGTTCCTGCTGGCACTAATCTACCAACTATGACATTTTCTTTCAACCCACGCAATTTATCAATTTTCCCAGCTATAGCAGACTCCGTTAGAACTCTTGTTGTTTCTTGGAAAGAAGCAGCAGAAATAAATGATCTAGTTTGCAGCGATGCCTTAGTAATACCTTGTAGGATTGGTTGGGCTTCAGCCGGTCTTAAACCATTATCTATAGCTTTTTTATTAATTTCGGCAAATTCACGATAATCTATCTTCTCATCAACCATTAATGTCGTATCCCCAGAATGGGTTACTTCTACTTTTTGTAACATTTGACGAATTATTACCTCAATGTGCTTATCGTCAATTTTTACGCCCTGTAAACGGTAAACCGCTTGGATTTCTCCCACCATGTAGCTTGTAAGAGCTTCCACTCCCATTACCTTTAAAATATCCTGTAGAACTGGATTGCCATCAATTAACATATCGCCTTTTTTTACAAAATCACCTTCATTAACAACAATATGTTTGCCCTTTGGTACCATATACTCAATTGCTGTAGTGTTATCACTTGGCTGAATAACAATACGCCTTTTTGACTTATAGTCTTTGCCAAATTCAACTCTACCATCTACTTCTGCAATAACAGCATGATCTTTTGGACGTCTAGCCTCAACAAGTTCAGCTACTCGTGGAAGACCACCAGTAATATCTTTTGTTTTGGTTGACTCCCTTGGAATACGTGATAAAATATCACCTACTGACACCTTAGCACCATCTTCAACATTTAAAATAGCATTCACTGGCATGTAATATCTAGCCTCCAAACCATTGGATAGCATAATAGTTTCTCCATTCTCATCAACTAATTGAATACGAGGACGTAACTCTGCTCCGCGTGAATATTGTTTTGATTCAATTATAACTTTGCTAGAAATACCAGTTGCTTCATCAGTGATATCACGAATTGACACTCCTTCTACCATATCCTTGAATACAACCTTTCCAGATTTCTCGGTAATAATCGGAATAGTGTACGGATCCCTCTCTACTAATTTTTGTCCTTTTTTTACCTTATCTGAATCATCGGCTATTAATCTTGAACCATACGCTACTTTATGCCTTGCTTTCTCATTATTATTAGCATCCAATAATAATAACTCACATGAACGACCCATTACGATCTTACGTCCCTCAGAATCAACAACCACATTACGACCTAAAATCTTCACTTTTGCATCATGAGAGGCTTCTATTGAAGATATTTCAACACCTTTCGTTGCAGCTCCTCCAATATGGAAAGTTCTCATGGTCAGCTGAGTACCTGGCTCACCAATTGACTGGGCAGCAATCACTCCTATTGCTTCTCCAACTGATACTAAAGAACCAGTGGCTAGATCTCTACCATAACATCTTACACATATTCCATCAATAACCTCACATGTTAGAACAGATCTTACCATTACCACATCCAAACCAGAAGATTCGATTTCTTCTAATTTTGCTTCATTAATTAATTCACCGGCTGATAGTAATAATGCATTAGTAACTGGGTGATATACGTTAATCGCAACTGTTCTGCCTAAAATTTGCTCTGCGAGCGATACAATAACTTCACCACCATCGATAATACTTCTGACTTCTATGCCTTTTGTAGTTTGACAATCTTCATCAGTAATTATACAATCTTGAGCAACATCAACTAATCTACGGGTTAAATACCCAGAATTAGCTGTTTTCAACGCTGTATCTGCAAGACCTTTACGTGCACCATGTGTAGAATTAAAATATTCAAGGACAGTAAGACCTTCTCGGAAATTAGAAATAATCGGGGTTTCAATAATCTCACCTGATGGTTTAGCCATTAAACCACGCATACCAGCTAATTGCTTAATCTGTGCTGCTGATCCCCTTGCTCCCGAAGTAGCCATCATATATATCGAATTTACTTTCTGATGATTAGGCTTATTATTAACAGGTGTCATAGCAATTTCTTTCATCATGTCATTTGCTACTTTATCCGTACATTTAGACCAAGCATCAATCACTTTATTGTATTTTTCACCGTAAGTAATTAGACCATCAGAATATTGTTGTTCAAATTCTTTTACCTCAGTCAATGTTGAATTAATATGGCTATCTTTTGATTTTGGTACAACCATGTCGTCCATACCAAAAGAAATGCCTGAGGAACAAGCATATTTAAATCCAAGTTTCATTAGTTGATCAGCAAAGATCACTGTAGCCTTTTGTCCACAGTGGCGATATACCAAATCAATAACCGCAGATATATCCTTTTTAGTCATGGATTTATTTACAAACTTAAATCCAACATTATGATTACGTGGTAATAATTCTCCTATAATTAACCTACCAAAGCTAGTATCCACTATAGTTGATACAACCTCCCCTTCAATATTAAGCATATCGCAACGAAATTTTATCTTTGAGTGAATAGTTATTACCTTATTATACAAAGCATGTTCAATCTCCGACATACTAGCAAAACTCATCCCTTCACCAGGTTCATTATCAAAAACCATTGTTAAATAATAAAGACCTAGTACTATGTCCTTATCAGGGACGATAATCGGACGACCATTTGCCGGACTCAATATGTTGTTTGTTGACATCATAAGTACTCTTGCCTCAAGCTGAGCTTCAATTGAAAGAGGGATATGCACTGCCATCTGATCACCATCAAAATCAGCATTGAACGCAGCACAGACTAAAGGATGTAGCTGGATAGCTTTCCCTTCTATCAGTAAAGGTTCAAAAGCTTCGATACCTAAACGATGCAAAGTTGGTGCTCTATTCAACAACACTGGATGTTCACGTATAACTTCTTCTAAAACATCCCATACTTCTGATTTCTCAGCTTCAACCATTTTCTTAGCGGCTTTTATAGTGGTAGCAATTCCATATAATTCAAGCTTTGAATAAATAAATGGCTTGAATAATTCCAACGCCATCGTCTTTGGTAAACCACATTGGTGTAACTTAAGCTCTGGTCCCACAACGATAACAGAACGACCAGAATAATCCACTCGTTTACCAAGCAAATTCTGACGAAAACGACCTTGTTTACCTTTTAACATATCACTAAGTGACTTAAATGGACGTTTATTAGTATTTTTCACTACTTTACCACGACGACCATTATCAAATAATGCATCGACCGATTCTTGTAACATCCTTTTTTCATTTCTGATGATAATATCCGGTGCTTTGAGTTCAAGTAGTCTCTTTAATCTATTATTTCGATTAATAACCCTTCTATAAAGTTCGTTAAGATCAGAAGTTGCAAACCTTCCTCCATCAAGCATAACTAATGGTCTAATTTCAGGTGGGATAACTGGCAGAACAGTCATAATCATCCATTCTGGCTTATTCTCAGATTCAAGAAAATCTTCAACTAACTTAAGTCTTTTAACAATCTTCTTCTTTTTAACTTCTGAAGATGTATTTAATAAATCTTCTTGCAAACTCTTCTTTAATTCAGGTAAATCAAGTTCTGTAAGCATCTGCTGAATCACTTCAGCCCCAATAGAAGCAGTAAAACTATCTTCTCCGTACTCATCTTGTGCCTTTTGTAAACTGTCTTCTGATAAAAGGTCACCCTTTTGCAGAGCAGATAACCCAGGATCCACAACAACATAACTTTCAAAATATAGAACTTTTTCTAGATCCTTCATAGTCATATTTAGCAATGTACTAATCCTTGATGGTAAAGATTTCAAGAACCATATATGGGCAACTGGTGCTGCTAGCTCAATATGCCCCATTCTTTCTCTTCGGACTCTAGATGTAGTAACTTCAACACCACACTTCTCACAAGTGATACCACGATATTTCATACGTTTATATTTACCACAAAGACACTCATAGTCCTTCACGGGGCCAAAAATTCTAGCACAAAATAATCCTTCTTTCTCTGGCTTGAAAGTACGGTAATTTATTGTCTCAGGTTTCATTACCTCACCAAAAGACCATGAACGCACTTGATCAGGACTAGCAATATTAATTCTTATTTGATCAAATTGCTGAGTACTGCTTAATTGTCCGTAAAAATTTGTCATCCCTGTTGTCATAAAGATTCTTCCTTAAAAAATTTTTCAGATATAGTTTAGTAAAAAGCCTCTTGGACCTTCTGTAGCAATTGCAAAAAATATCTTTAATCTGTGGTAGTATCCTCAAGCTTTACATTTAAGCACAAGGACCTGAATTCTTTGATCATCACGTTAAACGACTCAGGAATACCCGATTCAAAATTGTTATTACCTCGGACAATAGATTCATAAATTTTAATTCTACCAACCACATCGTCCGATTTTACAGTTAACATTTCTTGTAACGTATAAGCAGCACCATAAGCCTGCAGTGCCCAACACTCCATCTCACCGAATCTTTGACCTCCAAAATGCGACTTACCACCTAATGGTTGCTGAGTTACCAAACTATAAGGACCGATAGAACGAGCATGGATTTTATCATCGGCCAAATGATGTAATTTTAGGAAATATTTATAGCCAACTGTAACGGCACGATCAAAATACTCTCCTGTTCTACCATCAATCAACCTAATTTGACCTGATGGGTCTTGATCTGCAAGGACTAGCATTTCTTTTACATTCTCAACCTTTGCACCGTCAAAAACTGGGGTTGAAAAATATACACCCTTATCGATATTATTACAAAACTCAATAATCTCTTGATTGGACATTTTCTTTATATTTTTTGTCGTTGAGTTATGCCCATATACCTCGGAAATAAAAGATTTAAGCTCTTCTACATCAATTTTTTTGTTATGAACTTGATCCAACATAGAAGATATTTTTTTACCAAGATTTACTGCCGCCCAACCAAGATGAGTCTCTAAAATCTGCCCAATATTCATACGTGAAGGTAAGCCAAGTGGGTTAAGAACGATATCAACTACTGTACCATCTTCTAAAAATGGCATATCTTCTTCTGGCATAATACGAGAGATAACACCCTTATTCCCGTGTCTTCCGGCCATTTTATCTCCAGGTTGTAACTTATGTTTAGTAGCAATGAATACTTTTACAACTTTAAGAGCACCTTGTGGTAAGTCATCACCACTTTGTAATTTCTCTACTTTGCTAGTAAAACACTTATTAAGCTTGTCTTGCTTTTCATCATAATGACGTTTAATTTGTTCAATTTCATTCATTACATTAGCATCTTCAACAATCAGTTGCCAAAATTGTCCTTTTGATAATGACTTAAGGGTTTGATCACTAATCAATTGACCGGATTTTACGGATTTAGGACCGCTAACAATTATTTGTCCTGTTAAAATCTTCTCTAAACGCATAAAAACAAAATGCTCTATGATTCGCAGTTCATCATCCCTATCTTTTGATAATTTTTCAATTTGTTGCTTTTCAATAGCTATAGCACGCTCATCCTTTTCTATTCCCCTACGAGAAAACACTCGTACTTCTACCACTGTACCAGTGATCCCAGTAGGAACACGTAAAGATGAATCCCGAACATCTGAAGCTTTTTCTCCAAAAATAGCTCTGAGTAATTTCTCTTCTGGAGTCATAGGTGACTCACTTTTAGGGGTAACCTTACCCACTAAGATATCACCTGGTTTTATTTCTGCACCAACATATACTATACCAACTTCGTCAAGATGGCGTAAACTTTCATCACTAACATTTGGAATATCGCGAGTAATTTCTTCGGGACCAAGTCTTGTATCTCTAGCAATTATTTCAAATTCTTCAATATGAATTGAGGTATAAATATCATCTTTTACAATACGTTCTGATATTAAAATCGAATCTTCAAAATTATAACCATTCCATGGTAAAAAAGCTACTAGCACATTTCTACCAAGAGCTATTTCACCATTATCTGTACTTGGTCCATCAGCAATTACTTCACCTTTTTTTACATAATCACCAACGTTAATCAACGGCTTTTGATTAATACAAGTATTATGGTTAGATCTTTGAAATTTTAATAAATTATAAATGTCCACACTAGGTGATCCATCTGTTTTCTGCTCCTTAGTCCTTACCACTATTCTAGTTGAATCAACTTGCTCTACTATTCCATCATGCAAGGCTACAACTGAAACCCCAGAATCTTGTGCAACAATTCCTTCAATACCAGTACCAACTAAAGGGGCATCACTTCTAATAAGCGGGACAGCCTGACGTTGCATGTTTGACCCCATCAAGGCTCTATTAGCATCGTCATTTTCTAAAAATGGAATAAGTGATGCAGCAACGGAAACAACCTGCATCGGGGTAACGTCAATGTAATCCACTTCTAGAGGAGTAACCATAACAAAATTACCACCCTCAGTTCGACAGTTAATTAATTCTTCTTGTAACAAACCTTTTTGATCGACAACTGCATTAGCTTGAGCAATTGTATATTTTCCTTCTTCAATAGCTGACAAATAAACAACTTCGTCAGTTACATGACCATCTACGACTTTTCGATAAGGTGTTTCAATGAAGCCATGCTTATTAACTCTAGCATAAGTAGCCATGGAATTAATCAAACCTATGTTCTGTCCTTCTGGTGTTTCAATTGGACAAATCCTCCCGTAATGAGTAGGGTGGACGTCCCTCACTTCAAACCCTGCTCTCTCCCTGCTAAGTCCACCAGGTCCTAAAGCTGATAATCTTCTTTTATGAGTTATTTCTGATAATGGATTAGTTTGATCCATAAATTGAGAAAGTTGTGAAGTACTAAAAAATTCTTTTACTACAGAAACCAAAACTTTTGAATTTACTAAATCATGAGGCATAACGGCATCAAGATCAACCACCGACATTCTTTCAAGTACTGATTTCTCTATACGAACAAGACCAATTCTGAACTGATTCTCAATTAGTTCACCAACTGACCTAACTCTTCTGTTACCAAGGTGATCAATATCATCTATCGAACCTTTACCATCTTTTAGCTCTACTAAAACTTTAAGAATATTTTTAATATCTTCAATAGTTAAAATAGCTGTAGATTCTGGTATATTAAGTTCCAATCTTGCATTCATTTTAATACGACCAACTTCTGAAAGATCATATCTTTCATGGTCAAAGAACAAGTTGTTAAATAATTTTTTAGCAGCTTCAATATTAGCTGGTTCTCCTGGTCTTAATACCCTAAATATGTCTATCAATGCTGATTCATAATTTTGATTTTTATCAGCAAATAAGGTGTTCCTTATGTAAGGACTTGATTGTGGATTTATAGCAAGTACATCGACAGACGGAATTTCAAGAGTCATAATAGAGTCCAGCATATCCATTGTGATCATTTCACCAATTTCGGCTAGTACCTCACCATTATCCGGATTAACAAGATCTTGTGCTAAATATTTGCCTACTAAATATTCACGTTCTACCAAAATATTTTGCACTCCATCTTTAGCAAATTTTTTAGCCAAACGAGGTGTAATCTTCTGACCAGATGCAAGTATGACATTGCCAGTATCCGCATCCACTAAGTCATTAACTAGCCTATGAGCAGTTATAGACTCAGGTATAAACTTTGTTGCCCAGCTTGCATTTTTGGTAAAACATGTTACCGTATCATAATAGAATTTTATAATTTCATTGGTAGACATTCCAATGGCTCTAAGAAGAGTAGTAGCATAAAGCTTTCTTTTCCTATCTATTCTAAAGTAAACAATATCTTTAGCATCAAATTCAAAATCTAGCCATGATCCTCTATAAGGTATAACTCTAGCAGAATATAGAAACTTCCCTGAAGAATGAATTTTCCCATCATCATGATAGAAAAATACGCCAGGTGACCTATGCATCTGTGATACCACCACTCTTTCTGTACCATTAATAATAAAAGTACCATTCTTTGTCATTAGGGGAATATCCCCCATATAAACTTCTTGTTCTTTAATACCTTTAATTTCTCTTGCTCCAGTATCTTCATCAATATCCCAAATACTTAATCGCAATGTAACTTTAAGAGGAGCAGCATAACTAAGACCTCTTTGAGTACATTCCTCAACATCATATTTAGGATTATCAAATTCATATTTAGCAAATTCTAAATATGCAATATTAGAGGGGTCGTGAATCGGAAAAATTGAACTTAATACTGATTGTAATCCTCTGTTTTCTCGCTCAGAATCTTTAATTCCTAATTGTAAAAAACCTTTTTCATAAGAATTTTTCTGAACCTCTATCAAATTTGGTATAGACGCTACCAAATTTATGTGACCAAAATTTTTTCTTACGCGTTTGCCAATTGATAAGGATTGCGTTGTCATATAATCTCCCGATTAATGCTTTTAATAATTTTTTATTTTGAAACCAAGTAAAAATCTACTTCAAACTTGGAATCTCACATATTACAATAGTCTCAATGTCATTCCCTTCAATGTCCCCCTACGAAAGTAGCAAGGTCTAGAAGGCTACTTTTTTAGATTCCACTACCTACGCTGAGATAATATAGAGTTTGCTTATCCGTGTATCATAGCTCGGATAGCATCAACCCTAATAAAGATAACATTAAATTTGCTACTAACTTGTTACATCAAATTCAGATTATTTAGTTCAAAATTAAACTTTAATTACCAATGTCTTTACCTTAACATAAACTAAATTGTTATACTTGAATGATCTGAAGAATGGGGACAACAAACAAAGGGTGAGCAAACGCAACGTAGTAAACCTTTGTTCGTACGCGAAATCCCCGCAAGTATTTGCGAAAACAATTCTTCAAAGCAGAAGAGTATAACTTAAATTGCTTTTTTAGTATTCTATATAAACTCCAAATAAAGATCAAAATCTAAAAAAGCTCGATTTAAAAAAATTACTTGAATGATTTAAAGAATTAAAGCATAAAACAAGAGGGGAGCATAGCATATGTACATTAGGAATAAAAACATGCGAATACTCTGTAATTTTGCGAAACCAATTCGTTAAATTATTCAAATATAATAGGAGTGTACTTAAATGATTTGAAGAATGGGGACAATAAACAAGGGCTAAGCGAACTAGGCGTACATCTAGTACATAAATACACAAATACCCGAAATTTTGCCACACCAATTCTTTAAAGTAGAAAAATATACTAAAATGTATAAATCTGTTTCTTATCTTCATCTGATTCAGAATTTTGGATAAATAAATACAAAGACCTATTAAAGCAAAAGAACTTTGTCTTAAAAGTTTTATAAGTTTTTGTACAAAATGTAATAGTTTATACGGGTATGATAACATATTTAGCAACATAACTCGTAAACCAAATAGAATATCACACAACAAGTTCATTTCCATTATTAACAATACAAACCTAGATTTAGTCCCAAAATGTTTCTACCAATCTATGTATATTCTAAATCTTGCAGTATACTCGAATGTGACTCCAAATTGGAGTTGAAAATGAGGGGCGAGTCAATGGAGCGTACATAAGGTACGTGAGTACACGAGTCCCTGATATTTTCAAAAAATACTTCGGAGTCACATTCGAGTATACATATATTTATTATTGTTTTGCTTTATAAAGAAAGGCTATCACAAAACTACTACATGGGTATAACTTAAGCAGCCTAAGTATACTCTTCTGCTTTGAAAAATTATTTTTTAAAATATCAGGGACTCGTGTACTCACGTACCTTATGTACGCTCCATTGACTCACCCCTCATTTTCAAATCCAATTCTCCAAATCATTCGAGTATATCGTCCCTGTGACGGTTAATGTCATTCCTGCCTACACGGGAATGACATCTTTTTTGTTAAAATACTGCTCAACAATAACAACCCTGTGCTTAAGTTAATACCCATAAATGGGGATTCTCATACTTACAAATGTACGCTTAATCTTTTACCCCTTTGTTCCTATTCTTTAATCACTATACTCTATAATTAACTTAGAAAGTTATCCTAACAACCTTCACAGAGCCTAATTAATATGAACTTACACAAACAAGTTTTTAATACACCCCCAAAATAAACTTTAGGTTTTCCTGCCCGATGGTATACTCAATTACTTTAATTCAATTTTTGCTCCAGCTGCTTCTAATTTTACTTTAAAACTTTCAGCATCTTCTTTATTTACACCGGATTTAATAGTTTTTGGGACAGCATCTACTAACTCTTTAGCCTCTTTTAAGCCAAGACCAGTAAGTTCTCTAGTTATCTTAATTACTTCTATTTTTTTATCACCACTACTGACTAAAACAACTTCAAACGCTGTCTTTTCAGCTACTGCTTCTGATTCTACATGACCCGCCACCTGTGCTACAGGAGCTGCAGCTGTTACACCCCATTTTTCTTCTAGCATTTTTGCAAGCTCTGCTGCTTGCATTACTGTAAGTGTTGACAATTGATCTACGATTTTTACTAGGTCTGTCATAATTTTCTTCCTTTTAAAATTTTTTTATTAAATTATTCTTTATTTGCATAAGCTTGCAAAACTCTAGCAAGCTTGGCTGCAGGAGCTTGCACCACACCAGCAATTTTAGTTGCAGGAGCTTGTACCATACCAATAATTTTGCCTCTAAGCTCATTTAATGAAGGCAATTTTGCAAGTTGCTGTACAAAATTCGCATCTAATACTTGATTATTTACTAAACCACCAACTATTTTCAAACATTCATTAGTTTTAGCAAATTCTACAACAACTTTCGCAGCTTCAACAGGGTCTTCAGAATATGCAAAGGCTGTCGGACCAACAAGCAAATGTACAATATCACCAATACCAGCCTTATTTGCTGCTATTTTTGACAAAGTATTTTTAACTACTTTGAACCCCGCATTTTTTGCTTTAAGAGACCTACGTAGTAGAGTTACTTGACTAACAGTAAGCCCATGATAATGAGTAATTATCACGGAATTTGACCGTTTATACACCTCTTCAAGTTCTACGACAAATTCATGTTTCTCTGATCTTAACACCTTAACTCTCCTTGTCGTATTTTACGATATACTTGCTAAATCTATTTTTACTGATGGACTCATAGTAGAAGATAGATATATTGCTTTTAAATAATTTCCTTTAGCACCAGAAGGCTTTGCTTGAACTACAGCAGATATTAAAGTTGATGCATTATATAGCAAATCTTGTTTGGAAAATGATAATTTACCAATTCCAGCATGAATAATACCTGCCTTTTCAACCCTATACTCTACTTGACCACTTTTGGCATTTTTAATTGCCGTTACGATATCGGTAGTTACAGTCCCCAGTTTTGGATTTGGCATTAAGCCCTTTGGTCCCAAAATTCTTGCCACTGCACCTATTGCTGGCATCATATTTGGTGTTGTAATACAAACGTCAAAATTAATTTTTCCTGCTTTAATATCATCGATAATTTCTGTAGAACCAGCAATATCTGCTCCAGCCGCTTTAGCTCCTTCTATCTGCTCATCCTTACAAATCACTGCAACTCTACTAACTTTACCGGTACCAGCGGGTAGTGCCACAACACCACGCACCATTTGACCCGAGTGCTTAGGATCTACCCCTAATTTCATCACCATTTCCAAAGTAGAGTCAAATTTAGTATAAGACACAGCTTTGAGTAGCTCTATTCCTTCTGCTAAAGTGCGGTTGCCAACTAGAGCTACTTTTTTTCTTGCTTCTCTAATCTTTTTGCCACCAACTAATTTTTTATCAACTAACATACATTAATCTCCTACCACTTCAAGACCAATAGATTCAGCAGTACCACGAATAATTTTAGCGGCAGCTATTAAATTATCAGTATTAAGATCTACCATTTTAATTTTTGCAATTTCAATGCACTCTGACATGGTAACCTTACCAACAAATGCTTCTTTTTTAGTAGCACTGGAACCTTTAGGAATTTTAGCAAATTGTTTTAAGTAATACGATGCTGGAGAAGTCTTAGTGACAAAAGTAAAACTATTATCTTCATAAGCAGTAATCACGACTGGGATAGGAGTCCCTGGTTCAATAGCTATCGTCGCAGCGTTAAACGCCTTACAAAACTCCATAATATTAAGTTTCTTCTGACCAAGTGCAGGACCAATAGGTGGGGATGGATTAGCCTTACCTGCTGGCACAGTTAACTTAATATAAGAGGTTATTTTTTTTGCCATTATAATCTTATCCTTACTTATTTAATTAATAGCTTTATTCACGTGAGCCTTGTCAATACACTCTCGTTCCTAGCTAAAAGCATTGCCCGCATGAATCACTAGTATGTCATTCCCGCTTCGGTAAGGAATCCATAATATCTAATAGCCTTTGCAGGCTATTTTTTGGATTCCCGCTTTTAGCTAGGAATGATATCGTTTTTGACCTTGTAAGTACCATACTAACGTTACCGTTTTTGATCCACGCTAGCAAAGCATTCCCACGTAGGCAAGAATCTAAAAAAGCAGCCTAAAAGACTATTAGACCCCAGCTTACGTTAGGATTACATCACACGGTAATATTATATCGAATTCAGCTTAACCTCAGTTCGATAACAAATTAATACTAGGCTTAGTATCATCCTTATTAGTGCTAATGTCACCCCGCGTAGGCAGAGGTCTAAAAAAGTCTAAACAACCTATAAGGCTCTTTTTAGATACCAGCTTACGCTGGGATGACATAGAGTTTGCTTAAGTTGACACTCATGCACCTTTAGCTAGGATGCTAGAGACAATAAACTGCATACTCTTCTGCTCCTACAAATTGTTTTTTGAAAAAATCATGGATTCGCATGCGTAACTATACTAGATGTACGCTACACCTGCTCACCATTCATTTTCAAATCCAATTCGTAGGATCATTTGAGTACACACCCTACCCTAAACAAACCCTAATTATTTTTCTTAACCTGCGTAAAATTTAGTTCTATAGGAGTTGCTTTACCAAAAATAGATATAGACACACGCAATCTATTTTTGTCATAATCAATTTCTTCTATAACCCCTGTAAAAGTCTCAAACGGACCGTCAGTAACAATTACTGCCTCACCAATTTCATATAATTTCGAAACCCTAGCATCTTTGGTTTCAGCTTCCAGTTTACTAAAAATATTTTGTATTTCTTTTTCGCTAAGGGCTTGTGGTGTACTTTTACCACCTAAAAAACCTGTAACCTTAGTTACACTTTTTACCAAATGCCAAGAATCATCTGTCATATTCATTTTAATCAGAATATAACCAGGCATAAATTTCTTTTCTGTCTTAACATTCTTACCACGTTTAACTTCAGGTACTTCAATAACCGGAACAACGATATCCTCAAAAAACTCCGACATACCCTGTTTAGCAATTTGATCGAGAATCATTTGCTTTACACGCTTTTCTGAGCCTGATAATGTATGAATAACGTACCACTGCACCACAATTTTGCCCTAAACCTATTCTTTACTTCCCAATATTAAGTAAAACTTGCATTATGCTATGTATACCGTAGTCTAACACCAAACAAATTATACTAAAAATAAATACAGCCACCACTACTATAAGAGTTGAAGTTATCAACTCTTTCTTACCAAGCCAAACAATTTTATAAACTTCTTGCTTTACTTGCTCGTAAAATTTGTAGACTCTATTTTCCTTTAACATATTATACGAACTCATTATAGTTGGCAGGAGCGACAGGAATCGAACCCGCAACCTTCGGTTTTGGAGACCGACGCTCTACCAATTGAGCTACACTCCTATCATATTTTTATCAAAAAGTCAAGTGTTTTAATTTCAATAAAATTCTTACTTATTCGAATGATGCCATTAGCCAAGGCAATTTAAAAGTCACTTCTCATTTTTGATGTCATATATAATATCATATTATACATGATACACTAATTGATAACTGATTTTCGGCTTATCTCATGACCACTGGTCATCTATATAGTATCCTTCCTCACCTGCAAAGTCCATTTTTCCTCATCTCCTTATTATTCACAAAAAATAACATTATAGCATATTATTATGTAATACACTAATAGCTATCTTAATAATTTTTTTTATTTCTTAGCTTTAATAGTTTCGGCCACCTGTAATGGTACTTGCTCATAATGAGAAAAAACCATACTATATTGAGATCTACCTTGTGACAAAGATCTCAAAGTACTAACATACCCAAACATCTCGGCCAATGGCACATTTGCAGTTATAACTTGTGCATTACCTCTTGGAGCCATACTTTGCATTTGCCCTCTACGACTGTTTAGATCACCAATAATATCCCCCATATACTCATTAGGAGTAATTACTTCAACTTTCATAATTGGTTCAAGTAATTTTGGATTACCTTTTGGCATACCTTCTCTAAAAGCAGCTTTTGCAGCAATCTCAAATGCAAGTACACTTGAATCTACATCGTGAAACGCTCCATCTATCAAGGTTGCTTTAAAATCAATCATTGGATAGCCGGCAACTACACCTGTATCTTTTATATTATTTAGACCCTTTTCAACACCAGGAATAAATTCTTTGGGTATAGATCCTCCAACAATTTTGCTTTCAAAAGCAAATCCTGTTCCAGCTTCTTGAGGTTCAAATATTATTTTAACCCGTGCAAATTGCCCAGCTCCACCAGATTGCTTTTTATGAGTATAATCAATTTCACAAGGCTTGGTAATTGTTTCTCGATAAGCTACTTGTGGTGCTCCAATGTTAGCCTCAACTTTAAACTCACGTTTCATACGATCAACCATAATCTCTAGATGCAGTTCACCCATACCTTTAATAACAGTTTGACCGCTTTCCTGATCAGTTGATACTCTAAAAGATGGATCTTCAGCAGCTAACCTAGACAATGCCATTCCCATTTTTTCTTGATCAGCAGTTGATTTTAGCTCTACAGCTAATTCAATAACCGGTTCAGGAAATTCCATTCTCTCCAAAATAACCTGCTTATCCGGATCACACAAAGTATCACCAGTAGTGGTATTTTTAAGACCAGCTAGGGCAACAATATCTCCTGCAAAAGCTTCTTTAATATCTTCTCTTTCATTAGCATGCATCAGAAGCATCCTACCTACTCGTTCTTTTTGGTCTTTTACCGTATTAATGACAGTAGCACCTGAACTAATCTTACCAGAGTAAATCCTGATAAATGTAAGAGATCCCACAAATGGATCGGTCATTACCTTAAAAGCTAAAGCAGAGAAAGGTTCAGATGCTGATATTTTAAAATCTTGTTCTTCTCCAAAATTAATATCTATTCCCTTGACTATTCCAATATCGATTGGTGAAGGTAAGTAGTCAACAACCGCATCTAGCAAAGGTTGTACACCTTTATTTTTAAAGGCACTACCACATAACACAGGAAAAAAGACTCGGTCAATCGTTCCTTTCCTTATTACTACTTGAATTTCTTCCTCAGTAAATTCTTCACCTGATAAATATTTCTCCATCAAATGATCATCAGCCTCAGCAACCATTTCAATTAGCAAAGCACGATATTCTTCAGCCTTTTCTAACATATCAGCAGGGATTTCTTGGTACGAATATTCAGCTCCAAGAGATTCATCCTTCCAAATTATTGCCTGCATCTTGATTAAATCAATAACTCCTTTGAAATTCTCTTCAATACCAACTGGCAACTGAATTACTAGAGGTTTTGCACCAAGACGCTCTTTAATCATTTCTACACATTTGTAGAAATTAGCACCCATTCTGTCCATTTTATTGACAAAGCACATTCTAGGTACTTTATATTTATCAGCTTGTCTCCAAACTATTTCTGACTGAGGTTCAACACCGGCCACACCATCAAATACCGCCACCGCTCCATCTAAAACACGTAAAGACCTTTCTACTTCTATAGTAAAATCTACGTGACCTGGAGTATCAATAATGTTAATCCTTATATTTTTCCAGTAACAGGTAGTAGCAGCAGAAGTAATGGTGATACCACGTTCCTGCTCTTGTGCCATCCAATCCATAGTGGCACCACCTTCATGAACTTCACCAATTTTATGTGATTTTCCTGTATAAAAGAGAATACGCTCGGTTGTAGTAGTTTTACCAGCGTCAATATGAGCACAAATACCTATATTACGAGTATTAGCAAGAGAAAATTCTGTAATCGCCATATGATTTAATTACCTTGGTTGCGATTTTTTGGGACTAAAATGAGCGAAAGCTTTGTTAGCTTCAGCCATTTTATGAGTGTCCTCTCTTTTTTTAATAGCAACCCCTCTATTATTTGATGCTTCAAATAATTCCTCCGCCAACTGATCAATCATCATTTTTTCAGAACGCTTATTTGCTGCATTGATAATCCAACGTGACGCAAGTGCATACCCTCTTCTTTCATCAACAGGGGAAGGGACCTGATAATTTGCACCTCCCACACGCACTGAGGTAACCTCAAGATATGGCTTTACATTATTCATAGCATTATTGAAAGTTTCATAAGGATCTACCCTATGTTTTTTTTCTATTTTACTAAAAGCAGAATATACTATCTTTTCGGCTAGAGCTTTTTTCCCTTCCTTCATGATATTATTAATAAACCTAGCAAGCAGAGGACTATTATATTTCATATCAGGCAAGATAACCCTTTTCTCTGCGGCATGACGACGTGACATCTTATCTCTCTATTTCAAATTATTTTTTTACAGCTTGCTTCGCTGATGTACCATAACGTGAGCGTCCTTGCTTACGATTTTTTACACCCTGAGTATCATAAGCACCACGTACTATATGGTACTTAACACCTGGAAGATCAGGAACCCTTCCGCCTCTTACCAACACCGTAGAGTGTTCTTGTAAATTATGCCCTTCACCAGGTATGTAAGCATTCACGTACTGCCCATTACTTAAGCGAACACGTGCCATTTTACGAAGAGCAGAATTAGGTTTCTTAGGAGTAACAGTTTTCACTATTACACAAACACCTTTCAAAAATGGATTAGATTCCAAAGCTGGGGATTTTGTCCTACGAATCTTCGACTGTCTTCCAAAACGTACTAACTGATTGTTTGTTGGCATTCAATACTCCAAATTTTTCCTTTTGATATTTATCTATCACCCTTAAAGCTATAGGGAAAACTATATACTATACCACTTTCACTATTAAGCAGCAACAAGTGGAACTATAGCTATTTTTTTTATAAAAGCAACGAGTTTTTAACAACATTGATTAGATTATACCAATTGCAATAATGAACACGGTGTATTTATCCATAGATAATCTCTATACATAATTGATTTTACTAAATCTACATTATGAGCAAGTTGATTCCAAGCGTAACAAGCCATAGTAACGATATCTTCATATACACCATAACATTGGTTAGACAAGAAATGATTTTTAATCCATTCCCAAACTTGTTCCATTGCATTAAGTTCCGGTGCATAGGGCGGAAGCGGTATCAAAGTGATATTGCTTGGCACAGTTAGTTTTTTGGCTGTGTGCCAACCTGCATTATCCGTTAGTAAAGCTATATGTCGGTTGCCTTGAATACTGCGAGAAAGCTCTTCTAAGAATTTATTCATTGCCTGTGTGTTTGCATATAGTAAAATTAATGCACAAGCTTCTCCTGTCTCATGGCAAGCAGCTCCGTAAATATATGTTGAAATAAATTGCTGTTGCCGAACTTTACGGGGTCTAGTGCCACGCTTAGCCCATATACGAGTTAAGCTACCTTGTTGCCCAACTCTAGTTTCATCCTGAGACCATATATCAACTTTACATCTATCGATATTTTTTGCTAATAATTTTGTTAACATGTCTGGAAAGTTTTTTTATATCTATTTTGAGTCTCTTGATTTGACTTTGGATGCATTGAACGAGAAGTAATCCAGCTAAAACCAAGGCGGTGCATAGTATTGTAGACGGCACCGTCAAGTTAAGTAAAATAGTATCAAAAAGAGCTATATTTTTAGATTTCAGGCAGCAAGAAGTCTTTGAGTGGCTTCGTCCCAAATGGATTTAGCTGATGCAAATGCAATTCTTTGCTCAATTGCTGTTTTACTATATCTTCCAACATTTACGGCAAATATATTTCTGACTTTTCCCATCAGTGATAATTTACAGTGGGCTGAATTAGGATGCTTAAATTTAATTAATATCTTCTCGTTGCGCCTAGTTGGTTGATGAGCATTCTCAACACGATTATTTAGTCTTTTATGAGTGCGATGCTCAGTTTTAGGGCACATAAGCTTAATCGGCTTAATGTAACTTCTGAGCTTATCAGTAACAATTACTCTTGGAGCTGGATCATGACCCAATAATTTTGATAAAAAACGAATAGCTGATTTTTTGTTACGACGCTTCTGCAGTAATACTTCTAATTCATGCCCCTCAGAGTCAACAGCTCTCCATAATATAAATACCTCGCCTTTAATCTTAATATTCATCTCATCTAAATGCCATTTATCAGTTGGTTTCCTCTCTCGCTTTCTGATAACATCTTGAAAATAAACCGCAAATTTATTGCACCAAAATCTTACTGTCTCATGACTTAAAATAATACCTCGATAGGCCATTTGTTCTTGTACATCTCTGTAACTATTATTGAATCGATGATATAACCATACTGCATGGCTAATAATGCTTACTGGAAAACGATGTCTCTTTGGGGATTGAATAATACACATAGCACTGAAATTTAGGTAACAATTGTCACTGATAATCTATAAATTATTCCCTACATTTGCTCAATACTTAATTTACATTTCTCTTAACTTGACGGTGCCATCCAATATAATCATTTTTATGGGTTGTTTCGTCGCCACTAAAGTGACTCCTCGCTAATCGACTTAACTATGGATAAATGTTATAACTGCTCCACATCGTTAGGAGTAGAGGTTTCTTGTTGATCAGAACTTTCAAGGAGGTCAATAGTATCTTGCTTATTGTTCCTTGAGTAATCTTGTGCTTCAGATTCTGACCTTGCAACAATTACCGTTATATTTGTACTAAGCTCAGCGTGTAACCTAACCTCTACCACGAATACACCTGTTGATTTTATCGGGTTCTCAAGAATTATACTTAAATGTGATATTAAGTGCAAAGAAGCCTTAGACAAACTTTCAGCAATTTCTTTATTATTCACTGAACCAAACAACCGACCATCATCAGCAGACTGCTTAATAAATATTAATTCCTTACCACTTATAACATTATTAATAGCTTCTGCCTCAGATCTTATTTTTAGCTCTTTCATTTCAAGATCATGTTTTTGGGCTTCTATGAACTGTTTATTAGGTTCTGTTGCCCTAATTGCTAATTTTTTGGGGATAAGATAATTACGAGCAAACCCCTTTTTTACCTTAAGAATCTCTGCAATCTTTCCAAGTCTTCTTACAGGTTTAACCAAAATAACTTCCATCTTATTCCTCTGCTCAAATTTGAAATACAAAAGGCAACAACGCTAGGATTCTAGCAATTTTTATAGCATTCTTCAGTTTTCTTTGCTTTTTGGCACATACATTGGTAATCCTACTAGGCAACATTCTACCACCTTCTGATACAAATTTTATTAACAAATCAGGGTTCTTGTAATCAATTACTGGAGCATTTGGAATAGAAAGAGGACATCCCTTACGTTTTCTAAAAAACACTCTTTTATTACTTCTATCAACCATTCTAGTCATTGACTGAGAGTCAACAGCATCATTCTCAAACATTTTAATCTTTTCCAATTTTATTACTATTTAGTCTTTATTAATTGTTACATCAACTGTTTCTTCATGATCTGAACCTTTACTTCTTAGAATCGGCGAAGGTTCAGCACTTATTGAATCAACATTGATATTAACAAACCTAATAATATTTTCACTTAGCTTCATTTTCCTTTCCAGTTCATTTATTACCGAAAAGTCAGTTTTAAGCCCCATAAAAACATAATGTCCTTTTTTATTATTACCAATCTTATAGGCTAAACTTCTTAAACCCCAATATTCAGTTTTAATAACTTCACCGTTACTATCTTTAACAATTTTAGTAAAGTCATCGGTAATTTTATCTACATCAGCAAACGAAATATCTTGGCGTATGATAAAAACTGATTCGTAAAAAGCCATATATAAGAATCTCCAGCTATAAAATAAAGCCATTTATAACAATAAAAAATATTTAATTCAAGTGTTATCTTTATTATAGAGCATAATTAATAAATCACTAATACCTTTTGATTGCAAAAATATAACCGTTTTATATGGATTGTAAATAAATAATTAAATTAGTAGACTTATATTAATAAATATAGTAGAAATTTATTAATTAATTCGATAATATTGCACTTTAAAAAGTCAAATTAATATCATTATAATAAATTCACAATATATTTAACATTAGACTCTTGCATAACTGAACTATGCTCTTTTTAATTTAAAAAATTGACTCAGCAAAAACTTTGAGGATTTGCGTACTTCACATTACTTACATGTATGTCTAGCATGCTTATACCTTGTTTTATGCTCCAATCCCTCAATCATTTGGGTATACAGAGAAGAATTTAGTCATGCCTAAAGTCTTCATTTAATTAGTATTTAAAATGTTTGATAAATTACCACCTAGAGTTCTTATTATAGAATCAACTAAAAGCATTAACGTTTCTTTATCTAATGTCATAGAGAGAGCATGGTTTAATCTTGTTAAGGCTAACACAATAGAAAAAGCTATAGTTTCCTCTATTGCAAATCACCCTGACATAATTATTGTTGATTCGATGGTACAAGATAAAGTTGCTACAGAAATAGCAACTAAACTAAGAGAAATTAATGGTTTAGAGAAAGTACCAATAATTTTGTTGCTACATTCCGGAGAATCACCATCTAATTATACTTTGGAAGATAATAACTTTATTGTTTCTCTTACTAAACCATTCACTTCAGATCAGCTAATGATTTCAATAAGATCATTACTCCGACGATCTAATTTAATTCTACAAGATAAAGTTATAAAATATAAGGAAGTAAGTATGGATCTTACTACCTATAAAGTAACTAATAACGGCAGGATAATTCGTTTAGGACCAACAGAATTTAAGATTTTACAACTTTTTATCAAAGCACCTAAAGTAATATTTTCCCGTCAAGATATTGTAGACAAAGTGTGGGGCAGAGATACAGCTATTGATCTACGTACTATTGATGTACATATAAATAGAATAAGAACATCTCTAACAAATAAAAAATCTGAGGTATTTATAAAAACAATCCGTGCTATAGGATATTGCTTTGATTTGCCAAATTCTTAGAATTAAAGTAAAAAATTATCTATTTAATCTGAATTCGATATAAGAATTATTAATTCTTATATCGAATTCAGATTAATTTAGAATTTCCCAGTCGAACCGAATCCACCAGAACCTCTAGAGGTTTCATCTAACGAATTAACCTCATCCCATAATATCTGCTCATATCTAGCAATAACCATTTGAGCAATTTTCATGCCACGCTCAATTACAAAATCTTCTTTAGGATGATGATTAATTAAAATTACCTTTATCTCACCACGATAATCAGCATCAATTGTACCAGGTGAATTCAGCACGGTAACACCATGTTTTAGTGCCAAACCTGATCTTGGTCTGATTTGAGCTTCTAAATGACTAGGTAATGCTATACAAATTCCCGTGGGTACTAACTTTACTTCTTGTGGTTTTATAGTGATTGGTTCAATATTTGCTGCTACTAGATCCATACCAGCACTATGCTCAGTAGCATAACTGGGCAACAGATCTACAGCATGTTCTAATTTTTTAATTTTAATGTTCATAAATATAATATTTTTTTGATATGATATTGATCAGCTTGATTACTTAGACTCCAACTTTACTTAACCTTCTTACCATTAGCGTCATAAATTTCGATCTTTTCAAACTGATCTACTTCTTTATACGGATAAGTAACCCTAGCTGTAATATAACCTCGGTTATTAGATATAGCCCCTTCAACTGGAGTACCTGCCACTTCCCATACTCCAAGAGTCATAACATCAAGTACTCCATGCCCAACAGCTCTTAAATAATTCAAACCAGATTTTCTTGCCATAGCCCTATACTCCATATGTTTCCATATATTTTCCATTTTCTTCTTGATGACGATCAACAATTTCCATACCATGAGATAGAAAACAACCTTTCGTTTGGCATTTAGTTATATCTGATACTGAAATACCTTCATTAGAAGCAGCTTTGTAGACAGAGCAGCTAGATAAAATTAGCATTATAATAAAAAGAACAATATTAACTATATATTTACTAAACATTCATTACCCTAAAAATTAATAAATAGAACACTAACTTATCTTATAGTTATAGCAACTGAACTACTTATATTTCTACAATTTTCTTTAATACATCAACGGTTAGTAATTATACAACCTTGCTGATTGTCAGATAGTTTCTTACAAATCGCTTTAGCTTGGCTTATACTTTGGTAGTTACCTACTAATACTAAATAGAAAAAACTTCCTGTACTAGATTGTATCTTCTTAATATTTACTACCGTATTATTAAGAATTTTTGCATATTTTTTTTTGATTCTTTCTCCTTCTTGATTAGCTTCTAATTCAGATTTTACTGAGGCTAGTTGAATTTTATAACCACCTTGATTCGACTTATTTAACTGTGTTTCATCAATTTTGCGATGTGATTCAGTAACTTTTATGACATTTAAACCAGCTTTATTATTAGATGGTTGAACTATTGGAACAAATTTTTGCTCTATTAAATTCTCTTTTTGCACCAAGTCATTTCTTACTATATTAGGTAAAATTGTTTCTGTTCCTTCTTCATCTTTACTTAGTTTGTGTTTTTCATACTTAGCTTGATCAGTTTCTACTATACTAAATAAAATCGTGTCTATCGAGTCAAGTTCTTCATCACTTTCTGCTAGTTTTTGTTTAGCAATATTTAATGGCTTTTCCGGTTCAGGTTGTAATATTACAGGTTTGTTGGTCTTTTTTTGTTGTAAACTCTCATAAATTATATTATTTGCATTTGGTATTACTATCCCACCACTATCTTGTGGTTTAATTTTTGTAGGTGATGGATCAGGGTAAATTATTACTACTTGACCACTATTTCGGCTGTAATTAGTATAAACTAAATATGTAATACCACTAATTATTGAGAGAATAATTAATAAGAGTAAAGTGCGGTTAGTCATCAACTTACAAATTACAATACTTCATTACATTTTATTCATAGGTGTTACCCCTATAACATCAAAACCAACTTTTATAATCTTTTGAATAGATTTTGCTAAAGCAAGGCGAGCGGTGGTTAACTCTATATTATCTTCAATTAGAAACCGATAATCATTATTTTCCTTGCCAAAATTCCATAAAGCATGGAATTTTGAAGCTAAATTAATCAGATAAAAAGCTACTCTGTGGGGTTCAAAATATTTTGCCGAAATCTCTAAAACTTTTGACCATGAAGCAAGAAGTTTAATTATTTCTATTTCCTCTTCGCTAGAAAGCAACGACAAGTCATACTCATTCTCTAAGAATTTACCATATGCTTTTGGCATGGATTCTTTAGATTTTTCCAGTATAGATATTGTCCTAACATGAGCATATTGTACATAAAATACAGGATTGTCTTTTGATTGTTCTTTTACTTTTACTAGGTCGAAGTCAAGAGCAATATCATTCTTACGGGTTAGCATTATAAATCTTATTATATCTTTACCTACCTCATTTGTTACATCTCGTACACTAGTAAAATTACCGCTACGTTTTGACATTTTTATAGCGATACCGTTTTCAACAAAATTTACTAACTGGCAAATCTTAACATCAACTTTAACTTTTTCTCCACCAAAAGCTTTAACTATTGCCTCAATTCTTTTTACGTAGCCACAATGATCTGCACCTAGAATATAAACTAGATGATCAAAACCACGATCTATTTTATCCTTAGCATAAACTAAATCAGAGGCAAAATATGACCAACTACCGTCAGATT
This sequence comes from Candidatus Tisiphia endosymbiont of Neophilaenus lineatus, assembly GCF_964264975.1. NCBI lineage: Bacteria > Pseudomonadati > Pseudomonadota > Alphaproteobacteria > Rickettsiales > Rickettsiaceae > Candidatus Tisiphia > Candidatus Tisiphia endosymbiont of Neophilaenus lineatus. Next base: position 1,175,369 of record NZ_OZ183649.1, read on the forward strand.
TTTCTATTGGTCTATCTTGATTATCACCAAAAGCCGTAGATTTAAACAATTTCTGAGTTCTTGAATCCCAAGATTCATCTATTTTACCTTTAGGAGGGGACAACTGCCCCTCATATATTAGTCCCATTTTAGTAAGCATTTGTACAACTTCATCAATCTTACCACTATCATGCAGTGACTTTTCCGAGAAGAATACCTCGTGTTCAATATCTAGCTCCTTTAAATCCTGCTTAATTATAGCTAACATTTCTTCTACTGCAAAATCCTTAACGAGTTCATGACGTTGCCTATCAGTCATTGTTAATAATTTATCACCAAATTTTTCCACCAACTTTTGTCCAATATCTACCAAATATTCTCCAGGATAAAGCCCTTCTGGTATTACGATCTCTTCTTTTGTTAATGCTTGTTTATAACGTAAAATAACTGAACTAGCTAAGTCATCCACTTGAGATCCGGCATCATTAAGGTAATATTCTTTGGTAACAATATAGCCAGTACTATCTAACACTTTGGCTAAAGCATCACCATAAACAGCACCTCTAGCATGACCAATATGCATAGGACCAGTTGGATTTGCAGATACATATTCAATATTAACCTTTTGATTATTACCAAAATTAATCTTAAAAAAATCCTCCTTATCCAGCAATATATCATTGATAGAGTTATGCCACATATCAGCTTTGATAGTAAAGTTAATAAATCCTGGACCAGCAACTTCTATAGACGCGATATATGGAAGAGGCGTTAATAGTTCTTTAAATCTAATAGCTAGTTCCTTAGGTTTAATATTTTGTTTTGCAGCGATAATCATAGCTATATTACTTGAAAGATCACCATTGAGATTATCTTTAGGAATTTCTATAGCCGCCAATTTTAACACATCTTCATTATCGCATATTTGTCTAGCTGCACTAATGATATCTTCACGTAATTTATTAAATATATTCATAAATCAAATATTATTAAAATTGAAGGAATAAAGATCTTGATATTCTTGAATAGCGAAGCGGTCAGTCATGCCAGCTATATAATCTGCTACTATATCAGCTTTGGATTTTACATCCCCTGGTACAATTAATTCCTTCCAACTAAATGGTAATAAATCAATATTATCCATATATACCCTAAATAACCCTTGTATAATATTTTGACACTTTAAAGTTATAGAAGTCAGTTTATTATGTTTATATACTTTATTATACAAGAATTGTCTAATTGCCGTTATATGTTCTTTTGTCTCGTCAGTAAAATCAACAATCTGATAATCAAGATGTCGTATATCAGCTGTTGTAGTTATTTTCTGTTTTTGTAAGTTATCATTTGTTTGTAGCAATAGATCGGTAATGAAATCACTCATCAATTTACGTACGATTTCATAAATAAGACGAGAAGTTGTTATATCCTTAAACTTGGACTTAATTTCAAAAGCATATTGATCAATAAATTTAATTTCTGCTAGATGATTAAAATCAATAATCTTAGCACCAACACTATCTTCCAAATCATGAGAAATATAACTAATATCATCAGCTAATGAAGCAATTTGAGCTTCAGCTGAGGAATAGTGAGCTAAGTCAAGATCATGTTGTAAATCATACTCTATTATATATTTAGGTATGTTATTTATTAAAGGACCATTATGTTTAACAATTCCTTCTAGCACTTCCCATGTCAAATTTAATCCATTATAAGCCGCATATCTTTTCTCTACTTTAGTAAGAATCTTGAATGAATGAGCATTATGGGAAAATCCACCATAATCTTCCATACATTTATTTAGTGCGATCTCCCCTGCATGACCAAAAGGAGTATGCCCAAGATCATGAGCAAGAGCTACAGTTTCAGCTAAATCACTTGATAAATTAAGGGTTTTAGCAATAGAACGTGCAACCGTAGAAACTTCAATCGAATGAGTAAGGCGATTTCGATAATGATCCCCTTCATGATTAATAAAAACCTGGGTTTTATATTGTAAACGTCTGAAAGCCTTTGAATGAATTATACGATCCCGATCTCGTTCAAATTCATTTCTATAAGATGTAGGATATTCATTAAACAATCTCCCCCTACTCTTGGCTGGATCTACTGCATATGAAGCAAGCATATATTAACTCCTATTTAATCTAAATTCGATGTAACAAGTTACATCGAATGATGAAAAAAGTTAAAATGCACCCGCGTCAACCGCTTCAAGAGTGCATTTTTCCTTATAACAAAGCCAGTATAGAATTACCTAGCAAGCTTTTCAAGGTTTTTAAATGAAACTCTTGCAAAATTAGGTTTTTAGGATTATTCTAATGGTCTTTAAATATAAGAACATGTCAATAAAAGTTACTGATAATGCTTTTAAAAGAGTAGATGAGCTAATAAAATTAGAAAGTAATCCAAGTTTGGTTCTTAGAGTAGTTGTTGATGGTGGAGGCTGTTCTGGATTTGTTTATAATTACGCTCTAGTTTCAAGCAATGACATAACAAAAGATGACTGTATTATAGAAAAAGATAATATTAAAGTAGTTATCGATGAAATATCTCAGCAGCTTATGGTTGATTGTATAATAGATTTTATCGAAGAATTAGGTAGTTCCTATTTTGAAATTAGAAACCCCCTTGCAAAAAATAAGTGTGGGTGTGGTAATTCATTCTCTGTATAACTGTATATACTCAATTAACCTGAAGAGTTGGCAAAAAAAATGATTAAAAGTTATAGTCATAGACTGTAAAAAGTAAGTCCTTCTCCTTGACTAACTTACTTGTCCCTAGTTATTAGGCAACAAATCTAATAGAATTTCCTACTAATAAAATAGCACACTGGTATAGATAACATATATATAAAGGCAATGGATGGTAACAAATACCATGGATATATAATAAGACTTATAATGATAACAGCGAATACCATCATCGCTAATGATAAATATTCGTGTTTTATATTAATATTTTTTGTTGAAAATGTTGGCAACCTACTAGCAAGTAAAAAAGCGATTAGCACAATATACAAACCTATCATAACGGTATGGATACGAACATTAATACCTAAAATACCACTCACTTCAAAATCTATAATCATGGGTACTAGAGCAAGTAAAGCACCGCAAGGTGCAGGTACACCAGTAGAAAAATATTCTAGTTTCTTATTATGTACCTTATGAAGAATAGCAGTATTAAACCTTGCAAGCCTTAATGCCATGCATACGATAAACAATAATATAGAACCCCATGAAAATACTTTATATTCATATTGCTGAAAAGACCATAAATATATAAGACCAGCCGGAACTATTCCAAAATTAGCAAAATCACATAATGAATCCAGTTCAGCACCAAACGGACTAGTAGCATTTAGCATTCTTGCTATCCTACCATCAATTCCATCTATTATAGCAGCAACTAAGGTGCAATATACAGCCCTTTCCCATAGACCATCCAACCCAAATTTAATGGCACTAATACCAACCACAAGACCCAATAAAGTGATAAAATTAGGAAGCAATTTTATAAACGGAATTGGTTTTGTTATTTTAACTTTGTGTATTTTAAGCAATTTATACCTATATACTTATATTAAAGCAGTAAGAATATTACCTTTTTTCAAACTTAAGTTCAGATGTTTTCTTGATCCTAAAATCAGCAATAATAGTTTCTCCACCAACTGAAGTCTGACCCTCAGTAACACAAAGTGCAGTTTTAAGTGGCAAATAGACGTCAGCTCTACTACCAAATCGGATGATACCATACCTATCACCAACTCTAACCTCAGTATCTTCTTCTAAATCACATAATATTCTTCTTGCTATTAATCCTGCTATTTGAACAAAAGCAATTTTATGACCACTATTTGTTTCCATTAAAACAGACTGACGTTCGTTATATATACTTGCCTTATCAAGAGAGGCATTGAAAAATTTTCCTGGATTATAATGTAGGGATAAAATCTTTCCATTAGCTGGAATACGATTTACATGAACATTAAAAATATTCAAAAAAATACTAACTCTAATCATTTCTTGATTACCAAGACCAAGTTCTAGAGGAGGAACTGCCTCAGTTATTTTTTGCACTGTTCCGTCTGCTGGACTGACTACTAGATCGTCACTAATAGGGGTAAATCGATTCGGATTCCTAAAAAAATATATACACCAAATCGTTATAACTAATCCTACATATCCAAAACTATTATGAACAGTAGAAAGTAAAAAAGCTACAACTGCAAAGCTTACGATAAATATGTAGCCTTCACGATGAATAATCTTCGAAAAATCACTATATTGCTTCATTCTCACTCTCTAATTTTGTTACGTTATCCCATTTACTTAAGGGTAATTTAAAAGTTGGTAGGGCTTACAATAGAAACATCAGGCTAGTGCTAACCTGATGTCATACTCTAAACGGGATATAAAGGTCAACCGATGATAAGTTTTGATAAAACTTATCGCACAATTTCCCATTGACCGTCTGGTCTACGACAAGCTTTCCCATAAACTTTTTCTTGCTTACCACCCACAACAGCTACCTGAGTATACTCACGGCAATACTGACCACTATCGTCTTTGAAAGCTTTGCTTGGTGTTACATACCCGTAATTACCACTATCTGGGTTACGCCACTCTACACTCTGACCACTAGGAGCAGCCTCTAATGCTTTCTGCGAACTTAGCTCTAGCAATTTCCTGTCATGTTCATCCATAGTCTGACCAATTTGACCACCGATAAATGCTCCAGCTAAAGCCCCTATACCAGTTGCTGCAAGTCGCCCTGTGCCTTTACCAAATTGCGATCCTAAAAGTCCACCAGCTACACCACCAATTAATGTTCCACCACCTTGTTTATTCATACCGGTACAGCCGTGTAACATTGTTGCTGCTAAAATAATTGCTATAATTTTGCATGTTAAATTCATAAAAACCATATGTTTAAGAGTTACGTTTTTGACACACCCTAGTGTTAGTATATACTATACACTAATATATACTAACACTAATACTTTTATACTATAAAATCGAAAATTTTATATGACTAATTCAGAACATCAAATTTTAATCAAGTCCTCATCTTATTTGTCTTTTAGTATAGCTGTATTCATTTTATTTATTAAATCTTATGCGTGGCTGGTAACTGATTCTCAGTCTATTCTAGCGTCTTTAATTGATACTATGCTTGATATTTCATCCTCTCTTTTTAATTTGATTGCTATTCGTTTTGCACTGCAGCCACCTGATTATCACCATAGATTTGGTCATGAAAAAATCCAAGATTTAGCAATTTTTTCACAAGCAGTATTCTTTGTTGTTTCGGGTTTATTTATGGGTTTTTCTTCTTTAAGGTCTCTTGTTGATGGATCAGTTCCAAGCAATATAGAATCTGGCATTAATATACTATATTTGTGCATTATCCTAACTGTTATTTTGGTGGCTTATCAAACTTATGTGATAAAAAAAACTAGTTCTGAAATAATCAAAGTAGATAAATTACATTATTTTACAGATTTACTAACAAATGTTGGTGTAATTGTTTCTATAAAATTAAGTACTCGTTTTTGGTTCATAGATTCATTATTTGGCATTGGTATTGCAATATATATAATATATGCCTCTTATGCTTTATTCAGAAAAGCTTTTAAAAATCTTATTGATGAAGAAATGCCTGAAGAAGATAGAAAAAAAATTCTCTCAATAATTACTAGATTTAAAGAAGTAAAAGGTATACACGAAATGAAGACTAGATATGCTGCAAGTAAGCCGTTTATACAATGTCACATAGAAATGGACGGAGATATGTCATTGTATAGTTCTCATTATATTAGTGATAAAATTTATATTGCATTGTTATTAGAGTTTCCAGGTGCAGAAATAATTATTCACCTAGATCCATATGGTTATGAGGAAAAAGTGAATTACCGTGAAAACATCAACCAAATTTAACAATTTCTTCATGGAGGAGGCTTTAAAACAAGCACAATTTGCTTTTAATGAAAATGAAATTCCGGTAGGTGCTATTATAGTTAATAGAATAAGTAACAAAGTTATTTCAAAGGCTCATAATATTGTTGAACAAACAAAGAATCCGCTACTCCATGCTGAAATTGTCGCGATAAATCAATCTTGTCAAATTCTATCTAGTAAGAATCTATCAGACTGTGATATGTATGTTACTTTAGAACCATGTACAATGTGTGCTGCTGCAATATCTTTTGCTAGGATAGGTAGATTATTTTATGCAGCAAACGACCCAAAACAGGGAGGAGTTGAGAATGGTGGGCGTTTCTTTAACAGTAAATCTTGTTTTTACCATCCTGAAATATATAGTGGTTTTTCAGCAGAAATTTCTGAGAATTTAATGAAGGAATTTTTTAAAAAAGTCAGATCACTGGAATAGACAGGATATACTTAAATGATTTGGAAAATTGGATTTGGAAATGAATGGTGAGCATGCTAGAGTGTATAAAGGACAATATCTGCAACCAATGGAGGTTATTAATGAAACTAGATAAAATTGAGAATATCATAGTCGTACCACTATATATTATTATATTAATGGTTACCATACCGGTATTAAGTGAGACTATTTATACTCCCTCACTTCCTGATTTAGCCAAGGATTTAGCAATTAGTGCTAATTTAGCTGAATACACACTTACTATTTATTTGTTCGGTTTTGCTATTGGTGTTTTAATATGGGGTAATTTATCTGATTGTTATGGGCGTAAGCCTTGCGTACTTACAGGATTTTTGATTTATGCTTTATCATGCTTCATTTGGGCACCGTCAAGTTAAGAGAAATGTAAATTAAGTATTGAGCAAATGTAGGGAATAATTTATGGATTATCAGTGACAATTGTTACCTAAATTTCAGTGCTATGTGTATTATTCAATCCCCAAAGAGACATCGTTTTCCAGTAATCATTATTAGCCATGCAGTATGGTTATATCATCGATTCAATAATAGTTACAGAGATGTACAAGAACAGATGGCCTATCGAGGTATTATTTTAAGTCATGAGACAGTAAGATTTTGGTGCAATAAATTTGCGGTTTATTTTCAAGATGTTATCAGAAAGCGAGAGAGGAAACCAACTGATAAATGGCATTTAGATGAGATGAATATTAAGATTAAAGGCGAGGTATTTATATTATGGAGAGCTGTTGACTCTGAGGGGCATGAATTAGAAGTATTACTGCAGAAGCGTCGTAACAAAAAATCAGCTATTCGTTTTTTATCAAAATTATTGGGTCATTATCCAGCTCCAAGAGTAATTGTTACTGATAAGCTCAGAAGTTACATTAAGCCGATTAAGCTTATGTGCCCTAAAACTGAGCATCGCACTCATAAAAGACTAAATAATCGTGTTGAGAATGCTCATCAACCAACTAGGCGCAACGAGAAGATATTAATTAAATTTAAGCATCCTAATTCAGCCCACTGTAAATTATCACTGATGGGAAAAGTCAGAAATATATTTGCCGTAAATGTTGGAAGATATAGTAAAACAGCAATTGAGCAAAGAATTGCATTTGCATCAGCTAAATCCATTTGGGACGAAGCCACTCAAAGACTTCTTGCTGCCTGAAATCTAAAAATATAGCTCTTTTTGATACTATTTTACTTAACTTGACGGTGCCTTCTTGACCACTCAGGATCAGAAGCATCTTGAGGTGTGAGAATCTCTCTTTCATTATAACCAGTCAAATCAATGGAATATATACGATTTTTACCTGCTGTTTTGTTTCTAGGAGGCCAGCCTTTAGCAAACATAATTATCCTACCATTGGGTGACCAGCATGGACTTTCCACTAGATATCCACTAGTTATAATTCTTTCAGTATTCTCACCATAGGCAAAGGCTTTCATGACCCCAATTGTAAAACCTTCACCTTGAGATATTTTTGTAAACGCTATGTAATCTCCTCTAGGCGACCAACTTGGTGCAGCATAAACTCCTCCACCAAAACTTATACGTTCAATATTTGAACCATCAGAATTCATAATATATAATTGTCTTGTTCCACTTCGATCAGAATTAAAAACTATTTTACTGCCATCAGGTGAATAGCTAGGAGAGGTATTAATACCAACACCATGGGTCAACTGCTTAGTCGCCATATTATTCAGATCAATTTCAAAAATATGCGTAGCTCCCTTTCTTGCTATCGACATTATAGCTTTGTTTCCTTGGGGTGAGAATCTTGGAGCAAAGGACATACCAGGAAAATTACCAACCAATCTTTCCTTACCTGTTTTAAGATCACGAACATAAACATGTGGTTTCTGCTTGTGAACATAGGATAAATACATGATTTTATCTGCTTGTGGTGAAAATCTTGGAGTAAGAACCAAATTTTTACCATCTGACAGATATTTATGATTAGCACCATCATGATCCATCATAGCTATTTTCTTTACTCGTTTTAGATAAGGTCCACTCTCTGACACATATACTATTTTTGTATCAAAATAACCTAAATCTCCAGTAATTTTCTCATAAATTTTATCAGCTATTTTATGTGCTACTCTACGCCATAAATGTGTTGCTATTTCAAAAACCTCACCTATAAGATCTTTTTCTAAGCTTGCATCCCATAATATAAAACTAACCTTTAGCTTACCAGAAGAGAGCTTTACAACTTCACCATTAATCAGAAGATTAGCATTAATGTGTCGCCAAGCAGCAAAAAGAGGCTTATGTTTTATCCCCACAATTTGTTCTATAAAAGAAGCAGTAGAAATTGGGTGGAACATGCCGGAAATCTTTAGATCATTAGATATTACACTAATTATATCAGCACCAATTACACTATTCGCACTATCATCTGCATCAAATTTATTAATGGCTATCGGTATTGGATCAACATGTCCTCGCTCTATAACTATAGTTTCTATGGCATAACTATTGAAGTTAGCAACTAACAACAGTATAACACAAAAATACCTGCCCACTAATACCACCTAGATCTTTTTTTAACAATATTTAACATCAATTTGTATTTAGGTCCTGTCGCCAAAAACAACCTAAATACAAATTGATATTAATATATAATAAAAGTTTGGTGGGCGATAGTGGGTTCGAACCACCGACCTTTACGATGTCAATGTAAAGGCTCGTTTCGCCCTACTTTTCTGCTTTTTTCTTATAAACTAATTTATAGCTCATAACTCTTTATATGCTAAGAGTTTTCCTTACTACCAAAAATTATAGCTTAACTGTAGTAGAGTTACAATAATTTGTCAATCTCTAAAAAATATTAGAAATTTTAAAATAGGATGTGGATAGGCACCGTCAAGTTAAGTAAAATAGTATCAAAAAGAGCTATATTTTTAGATTTCAGGCAGCAAGAAGTCTTTGAGTGGCTTCGTCCAAAATGGATTTAGCTGATGCAAATGCAATTCTTTGCTCAATTGCTGTTTTACTATATCTTCCAACATTTACGGCAAATATATTTCTGACTTTTCCCATCAGTGATAATTTACAGTGGGCTGAATTAGGATGCTTAAATTTAATTAATATCTTCTCGTTGCGCCTAGTTGGTTGATGAGCATTCTCAACACGATTATTTAGTCTTTTATGAGTGCGATGCTCAGTTTTAGGGCACATAAGCTTAATCGGCTTAATGTAACTTCTGAGCTTATCAGTAACAATTACTCTTGGAGCTGGATAATGACCCAATCATTTTGATAAAAAACGAATAGCTGATTTTTTGTTACGACGCTTCTGCAGTAATACTTCTAATTCATGCCCCTCAGAGTCAACAGCTCTCCATAATATAAATACTTCGCCTTTAATCTTAATATTCATCTCATCTAAATGCCATTTATCAGTTGGTTTCCTCTCTCGCTTTCTGATAACATCTTGAAAATAAACCGCAAATTTATTGCACCAAAATCTTACTGTCTCATGACTTAAAATAATACCTCGATAGGCCATCTGTTCTTGTACATCTCTGTAACTATTATTGAATCGATGATATAACCATACTGCATGGCTAATAATGCTTACTGGAAAACGATGTCTCTTTGGGGATTGAATAATACACATAGCACTGAAATTTAGGTAACAATTGTCACTGATAATCCATAAATTATTCCCTACATTTGCTCAATACTTAATTTACATTTCTCTTAACTTGACGGTGCCCATATACGAGTTAAGCTACCTTGTTGCCCAACTCTAGTTTCATCCTGAGACCATATATCAACTTTACATCTATCGATATTTTTGCTAATAATTTTGTTAACATGTCTGGAAAGTTTTTTTATATCTATTTTGAGTCTCTTGATTTGATTTTGGATGCATTGAACGAGAAGTAATCCAGCTAAAACCAAGGCGGTGCATAGTATTGTAGACTGTTTTTAAAGCACATTTAGCACCATATTCCTCAACTAACATGATATGTAGCTCTTTTCCAGTTATATACCCACCAGTTTTACTTTTACTGAGCGTATTGATTTTATCAAAAAGAGCAGATTCTTGTATAGTGTTAATCTTCCTAGGGGCACCGCTTCTTTGTGATTCAAATAATCCTTCAAAACCATGATTCCTAAATCTTCTGAGCGATGATTGCACAGTTTTCCAGTGTGACTTCACTATTTCAGATATGGCTTTAAAAGATTTGCCTAATTGAAGGTGATACATCGCCAATAAACGTATACGATTTCGACCATGCGGCTCATGTGTCATCATTTTTATAAAATCATGACCTTCAAAACCTTGCGGTAATATTAACCTAGCTATTTGAGTACCTATTTATCAGTTAAAAACCCATTTTTTAACACCGTGTTAATTATTGCAATTGGCATGAATTAGAAGTATTACTGCAGAAGCGTCGTAACAAAAAATCAGCTATTCGTTTTTTATCAAAATTATTGGGTCATTATCCAGCTCCAAGAGTAATTGTTACTGATAAGCTCAGAAGTTACATTAAGCCGATTAAGCTTATGTGCCCTAAAACTGAGCATCGCACTCATAAAAGACTAAATAATCGTGTTGAGAATGCTCATCAACCAACTAGGCGCAACGAGAAGATATTAATTAAATTTAAGCATCCTAATTCAGCCCACTGTAAATTATCACTGATGGGAAAAGTCAGAAATATATTTGCCGTAAATGTTGGAAGATATAGTAAAACAGCAATTGAGCAAAGAATTGCATTTGCATCAGCTAAATCCATTTGAGACGAAGCCACTCAAAGACTTCTTGCTGCCTGAAATCTAAAAATATAGCTCTTTTTGATACTATTTTACTTAACTTGACGGTGCCAACCATACTGCATGGCTAATAATGCTTACTGGAAAACGATGTCTCTTTGGGGATTGAATAATACACATAGCACTGAAATTTAGGTAACAATTGTCACTGATAATCTATAAATTATTCCCTACATTTGCTCAATACTTAATTTACATTTCTCTTAACTTGACGGTGCCCTATATACTGTAGTTCTATCTAGTTGTTTATCTTTTGATGCAATGTTAAACATTTTTACTTAATTTTCTTGTAAATTATACTATATTTTAGGTTATTAGAAAATAATTAATAATCAAAGAAATTAATTCCATCAATAATTTTCTTACGTTAGGTTATCTCAAAACTATGATTTTATAGTAATTGAGAAATGCACTACGGAATGTAGCACAATTGTAATGGATTTAGCAAAGAATATTTACTTTATTATCATTAGTTAACTTCAGTTTTGGATTAAAATTAAAAATTTTAATCCAAAACTGACTAGAATATTCAGAAAAATGCATTCTTGAAGCGGCTGACGAGAGTGCATTTTAACTTTTTTTATCATTCAAGTTGACCATTTTATAAAAAGAGTAAGACCTATGAATAATAATTTACTTGAATTAATATCAATTACACAAAGTTTTACAAAAGATGATCATAGTACGCAAAAGATACTAGATAATGTTACTCTAAAACTAAAACCTAATGAGATAGTTGCGATACTGGGAAAATCTGGATCTGGAAAATCAACATTACTAAGAATTATTGCAGGTTTTACAAAACCAGTTAAAGGTAAAGTAATACTAAATAAAAAACCTGCTTTTCGTGATCGTTGTGATATTAGTATGATTTTCCAAACATTTGCACTTTTTCCATGGTTGACTGTTTTTGAGAATGTTGAGCTAGGTTTAAAAAGTTTCAATATTTCTGAGTATGAATGTCGCAAACGTGCATTAGAGGCCATAGATATGATAGGACTTGATGGTTTTGAGTCAGCATATCCAAAAGAATTATCAGGTGGCATGAAGCAACGAGTAGGTTTTGCTAGAGCATTAGTTCTCAGACCAGAAATTTTACTTATGGATGAAGCTTTTTCCGCTCTTGATGTTCTAACTGCTAATACCTTAAAGAATGATTTTCTTGATCTGTGGAGTAGTGGAAAAACTCAAATGCAGTCGGTGGTATTGGTAACTCATTCGATTGAAGAAGCAGTAACTATGGCTGACAAAGTGTTAATACTTTCATCTAATCCTGGGCGTATTGTATCAGAATTAGCAATTACCCTCCCTCGTTTACGTGATGTTCAAAGTATGGAATTTCGTACTATGGTAGATAAAATTTATGCTCTCATGGTATCAGCCTATGAAAAACCACCTTTGCCTGTTAGTAATAAACAGAAAGCTATTGTTGGCAACATCGATCAAAAAATTCATTTGTCGGTCAATGAACTGATTGGTAGCATTGAGGCACTTTCTGCATCTCCATACAAAGGTTCCGCAAATTTATCAGAATTATCTAAGATTTTTCATATTAACAATATGGGGGAAATTTTACATATTGTTGGAGCTTTGCAAATATTAAATTTTGCTAATGTTACTTCTGAGAGTATAAAATTAAGTAAACATGGCAAGCTTTTTTTCACAAGTAGTTTAGAAGATAGAAAAAAAATGCTTGCTCAGCATTTACTTGACAATATTCCTCTTGCATCCTACATCTGTGAAATTTTACCTCAACGTTTAGATCATAAAGCACCTCTTTCGCGTTTTAAGACACAGCTTGAGGATACATTATCTAGTGAAGATGCCACTATAACTTTAAAGTCTATAATAGGTTTAGGAAGATATGCAGAAATCTTCTCCTATGATGATAATAAAAAGGTTTTTAGCTTAGATAATCCAACAGCTTGAAAGTCGAATTGTATATATCGTATAAGGTGATGTTATTGTATTACAATGGCACCGTCAAGTTAAGTAAAATAGTATCAAAAAGAGCTATATTTTTAGATTTCAGGCAGCAAGAAGTCTTTGAGTGGCTTCGTCCCAAATGGATTTAGCTGATGCAAATGCAATTCTTTGCTCAATTGCTGTTTTACTATATCTTCCAACATTTACGGCAAATATATTTCTAACTTTTCCCATCAGTGATAATTTACAGTGGGCTGAATTAGGATGCTTAAATTTAATTAATATCTTCTCGTTGCGCCTAGTTGGTTGATGAGCATTCTCAACACGATTATTTAGTCTTTTATGAGTGCGATGCTCAGTTTTAGGGCACATAAGCTTAATCGGCTTAATGTAACTTCTGAGCTTATCAGTAACAATTACTCTTGGAGCTGGATAATGACCCAATAATTTTGATAAAAAACGAATAGCTGATTTTTTGTTACGACGCTTCTGCAGTAATACTTCTAATTCATGCCCCTCAGAGTCAACAGCTCTCCATAATATAAATACCTCGCCTTTAATCTTAATATTCATCTCATCTAAATGCCATTTATCAGTTGGTTTCCTCTCTCGCTTTCTGATAACATCTTGAAAATAAACCGCAAATTTATTGCACCAAAATCTTACTGTCTCATGACTTAAAATAATACCTCGATAGGCCATCTGGGCACCGTCAAGTTAAGAGAAATGTAAATTAAGTATTGAGCAAATGTAGGGAATAATTTATGGATTATCAGTGACAATTGTTACCTAAATTTCAGTGCTATGTGTATTATTCAATCCCCAAAGAGACATCGTTTTCCAGTAATCATTATTAGCCATGCAGTATGGTTATATCATCGATTCAATAATAGTTACAGAGATGTACAAGAACAGATGGCCTATCGAGGTATTATTTTAAGTCATGAGACAGTAAGATTTTGGTGCAATAAATTTGCGGTTTATTTTCAAGATGTTATCAGAAAGCGAGAGAGGAAACCAACTGATAAATGGCATTTAGATGAGATGAATATTAAGATTCAAGTCGAGGTATTGATATTATGGAGAGCTGTTGACTCTGAGGGGCATGAATTAGAAGTATTACTGCAGAAGCGTCGTAACAAAAAATCAGCTATTCGTTTTTTATCAAAATTATTGGGTCATTATCCAGCTCCAAGAGTAATTGTTACTGATAAGCTCAGAAGTTACATTAAGCCGATTAAGCTTATGTGCCCTAAAACTGAGCATCGCACTCATAAAAGACTAAATAATCGTGTTGAGAATGCTCATCAACCAACTAGGCGCAACGAGAAGATATTAATTAAATTTAAGCATCCTAATTCAGCCCACTGTAAATTATCACTGATGGGAAAAGTCAGAAATATATTTGCCGTAAATGTTGGAAGATATAGTAAAACAGCAATTGAGCAAAGAATTGCATTTGCATCAGCTAAATCCATTTGGGACGAAGCCACTCAAAGACTTCTTGCTGCCTGAAATCTAAAAATATAGCTCTTTTTGATACTATTTTACTTAACTTGACGGTGCCGCTCATAATGTAGATTTAGTAAAATCAATTATGTATAGAGATTGGATAAATACACCGTGTTAATTATTGCAATTGGTATCATGCCCCTCAGAGTCAACAGCTCTCCATAATATAAATACCTCGCCTTTAATCTTAATATTCATCTCATCTAAATGCCATTTATCAGTTGGTTTCCTCTCTCGCTTTCTGATAACATCTTGAAAATAAACCGCAAATTTATTGCACCAAAATCTTACTGTCTCATGACTTAAAATAATACCTCGATAGGCCATCTGTTCTTGTACATCTCTGTAACTATTATTGAATCGATGATATAACCATACTGCATGGCTAATAATGCTTACTGGAAAACGATGTCTCTTTGGGGATTGAATAATACACATAGCACTGAAATTTAGGTAACAATTGTCACTGATAATCTATAAATTATTCCCTACACATTTGCTCAATACTTAATTTACATTTCTCTTAACTTGACGGTGTCCTTTTGAGGTAGGAGGGATAGTTGCTCAGGGTAATTTTAAAATTGGGCTGTTTTAAACAGCCCGGCTTTTCAATTGTTCTGTTGCTATCCACAAGCGGCTAGTTTCGAGAGAAGTCCAATGTTAAAAAAATACTAAAAAGATAAAATATCGAATAGGCAAATAGTTTTTTAGCTTGTTTATGATCTTTATCACTAAACAGAGAGGCAGCATAGTATAAAAAAATTAGCCCCAGTATAACTGCAGTTACTAAATATACAAGATTACTTATTCCTAAAAAAAAGGGCGTAAATGTAGTAATAACCATAATGATACTATAGGTAAGAATTTGCTTTTTAGTATAATATTCTCCCTTTACCACTGGCATCATCGGGACACCACAATCTTTGTAGTCTTCTGAGCGAAAGATTGCTAATGCCCACGAGTGTGGAGGTGTCCAGGTTAGAATAATCATAAATAAAGAAAAGGAGAAAAGTGAAATCTCATTAGTTACTGTTGCCCAGCCAATCATAGGAGGCAATGCACCTGCAACCCCTCCAATAACTATATTTTGCATTGTTGAACGTTTTAGCCACATGGTATAAATGAAGACATAATACAATATGGTTATTAGTAACAATAAAGCAGATAGTAGATTAACACAAAGTCCCATCAAAAAAACTGAGAAGAACCCTACAACCACGCCAAAAGCTAAAGCGTCCTGTGGTTCTATAACCCCAATAACTAGAGGTCTATTTTGTGTACGTTTCATTATCGCATCAATATCCCTATCATACCACATGTTAATAGCGGCACTACTACCAGCTCCAAGTGTAATACAAAGCATAGCGATGCAAGCTATAAATGGATGGATGGGGTATGGAGCAAGCCATAGACCAGAAAAGCTGGTAAATACAACAAGTGCCATAACTCTTGGTTTCATCAGTAGAACATAGTCCATAACTGAACTATTATTATACCTTTTTTTAATAGTATTCATGCCTATCTTGGCAAAAGAATTATTAATATAATTAGAGGAATTATTCATATATTTTCATCTTAAGAAAATTTATTATTTCTAGGGAATCCACTAGGAGGGATTTTACCAACCGAACCTCGTCGTCCAAGAAATGGTAAAAGATCTTTCTCTACCCTAATCTTTTCTCCTACTTTCCAGCTTAGTCCTAAACTACTATCAAATATCTTGACATCCATAAGTTTAGCATTTTTGAACTTTTGTAGAATTACCCCTTGTCCTCGTTTCATTATTGGTATTTCGTCTAGTTTAAATACTAGTAATTTCCGGTTCTCACCTATACAAGCTATACAATCACCTTCTACCGACACACAAGCAATACAGGCATGATTTGCAGGAATTTGCATAATTTGCTTACCGAGTTTAGTTTGTGCTACTACCTCATCTGAATCAATGATAAAGCCTTTGCCAATACTACTTGCCAATAAAAGTTTTTGGGTAGTCTTATAGACCAACATGCTTACTATTTCTTCATTACCTATATCTATCATCAATTTTATAGATTCTCCATTGCCTTTGCCTTTAAATATATTATCGGCTAGGATAGTGAAAAAACGCCCCGCTGCACTTAATATAAGAATTTTGTCAGTAGTATAGCCTTCTAGAATAAAACTTTCTGCGTCTCCTTCCTTATATTTAACAGTTGATAAATCGTTATTATGACCTTTTAAAGAGCGAATCCACCCCATTTTGGAACAAATTATGGTGATAGGTTCTTTGGTTATAAAAGCTGAAATATCAACAATCTGAGCAACAATACTAGCTTCTTCAAAACTAGTTCGGCGTAACCCCAATTGAGTGCTAAAACCAAACTTTGTTTGCACCATTTTAACTTCTTTCTTAACTATCTTTTTTAATTCACTCGGATCTTGTAGAATTTTCTGTAAATTCGCATGTTCTTTTTCGAGTAGATTATGCTCGTTAATCATTTCTTGTTCTTCCAATTTTCTTAAAGATCGCAATCTTGTATTAAGAATTGCTTCAACTTGCACATCAGTTAAAGCAAACTTAGCTATCATTACTTGTTTAGGTTCATCTTCTTCACGAATAATTTTAATTATTTCATCCAAATTTAAGTAAGCTATTCTTAGACCTTGGAGAACTTCCAACCTATGTTCAATTTTGCCAATAAGAAATTTAGATCTGCGAGTAATAATATTTTGTCGGTGTAATAAAAACTCCTGCAATATTTCCAGTATATTAGCTACTTTAGGAATATTATTTGAACCTATAACATTCATATTAAGTTGAATTCTATTTTCTAGAACTGTTAATTTGAACAATGACTCCATAATAACATTAGGATCACAATTACGATCTCTGGGTTCAATAATTAACCTTATATCTTCTGTCGATTCATCCCTGATATTACCTATTAAAGGAATTTTTTTGTCTTTTAACAGTACAGCTATTTGTTCGATAAGTTTAGATTTTTGTACTTGATAAGGTATTTCAGTAATTACTATCTGATATAAACCATAACTTAGGTCTTCCTTTGCCCATCTTGCTCTTACTCTAAAGCTACCACGCCCTACGCTATAGGCTAGGCGGATTGAATCTATTCTATCAATAATTATTCCACCGGTTGGAAAGTCAGGACCTTTGACAAATTGCAAAATATCGTTAACATTTGATTGAGGATGGTCAATTAAATATATTAGTGCATCACATAATTCATGTAAATTATGTGGTGGTATACTGGTTGCCATTCCAACTGCTATACCTTCTGAACCATTAGCCAGTAAATTAGGAAACATAGCAGGCATAATGACTGGTTCGGTATCGGAATCATCATAGGTAGCACGAAAATCGACAGTATCTTGATCTATATCTGACATTAATAAGGTACAAATTTCTGTCATTCTTGATTCTGTATAACGCATAGCTGCTGCGTTATCGCCATCAATAGAACCAAAATTTCCTTGTCCATCAATTAGTGGATATCTAAGAGAAAAATTTTGTGCAAGACGTACTAATGTATCATACAGTGCAACGTCACTATGTGGGTGATATTTACCCATTACATCACCGACAACTCTTGCACATTTCTTATGGGCAGAGGTCGGTTCTAACTTTAGTTGGAGCATGCCATACAATAATCTGCGATGCACTGGTTTTAACCCATCACGAACGTCTGGCAAGGATCTTGACATAATTGTTGATAAGGCATAAGAGAGGTAACGCTCTGATAATGCATTACCAAAGTCTATATTTTCTATTTTAGCATCATCTATCATACAAAACTGTTTCTTATATTTATTCTGTGTTTAGTATAATATCCTAAATATATGCTAGCACTAATAGCAAAATGGTATTAAATAATAAAAATTATACTTTTTCTTCAATACTTGAGGTTATTATAGGAATTATACCTTACTTCTGTACAAGGCATAATACTTTAAACAATAGTCCCATTTTATTGGGAGCGATTAGCCTATCAACTTGTTTTGCTATTATATTTGCTTCTATAATAGGTAATTTATTTTGCAATAGTTTACTTCGTAATAATATACCATTATTAATCAAAAAGTCACGCTGTGTTATTGAACCATAAACATTTACTCCTATATTGATGCTTACTGTTTTTAAGGCATAAAAGTCAACATGAGCTGATAAATCTGCTTCCCCTAAAGTTTCAAGCAGAGGATAATATTTATGATTTTTTATTGCTTGTAAGGTAGGATTATATTGGTTACGCGTCCTTTTTATTGGATCTATATCATAACCATAATCTATAACCAAGCTTGCCCCACCAAATTTCATGATATGATGGCTGATAAATTTTATAATTTCTAATGATTTAGGTGATTCTTCTATCACTGCCCCATCACGTGCGTTTGAGTGTTCTTGCAGCAGATAACATTGCAATTCCTTACTAACTTCTATTTTATTGAATTTAATTTTACCATCAGCTGGGTCAATAATAAGTGTTGATTCATACCAAAGTTCTTTAGCGTTAATATATTGCTTGATTGGCATAGCGTCAAAAAATTCGTTAGCTATTATAATAGAAGGAATTTTAGAGATATATTGTACTGCTGTATGGTGTTTGATAGGTAAACCCGCCATCTTTAGGTTTGTTTGTTGTTTCTTGATGAAATGGGGATTAATATCAATTAATTCTATTGAGAGAGATTGGTAAAATTCTGGAACTAATTTAGCAACATTGAGCAAATCCCGCATTAATACTCCCTGCCCAGGACCTAGCTCAACTAAATTAGTTTTTTGAGGACAATCCATTTTATACCATTGGTCAATAGCCCATAAAGCTATCATTTCACCAAAAAGTTGGGAGATTTCCGGAGCTGTGGTAAAATCTCCTAAACAACCTAATTTGTTTTGTTTTTGATAATAGGAAGAAGGGGATACGGACGTTACTTGAAGCATCATTTCATCAAGCTTAATACTACCATTCTGCTCAATAAGTTTTCTTATTTTGGAGTCGATTGGCATTTAATTCGTATTATTAAATAGATTCCTACTATTAGCATCGGTAATGATAAAATTTGCCCTACAGTTACATTATTAAAAATAAGACTTGTATAACAATCTTCTGGTTCACGAAACATTTCTATAATAATTCGAAACACCGAATAGAATATTAGAAATATAGCAGAATTCAAACCATAGATTTTTATGCTTTTATATCTAAAAGTAGCATAAGCTAGAATTAAAAATAATATAATTCCTTCAAAAAATGCCTCATAGAGTTGGCTAGGATGTCTTATTTGTAAGTCACTATTTGGAAAGATCATTCCCCAAGGCATTGTAGTCACTCTGCCATATAATTCGCCATTAATAAAATTAGCTATTCTACCTAAAAATAAACCGATAGGACCAACTGTAGCTAATATATCACCTAGGCAAAAGAATTTAATTTTATATTTGTGGCAGAAAAAATAGCAAGATACAGCTATACCAATAATGCCGCCATGAAAGGACATACCACCCTCATAGGTCTTTAAAATGCTAATAGGATTAGAAAAATATTTAATCGGATCATATAGTGCCACCTGACCTAATCTAGCACCTATTACAATGCCTAAAACAACCCAAGTAATAAAATTTTCGAAGTCTTCCGTGGTAACACTAACTTCAAATCTTTTTATAATGCTATAAGCATAGAACCACCCAAATATTACGCCAAAAACATAAGCCATGGAGTACCAATAAACGCTAAATGGTCCAATAGAGAAAATAACAGGATTGATATTTGGAAAGGTCATACGGTCATTATATACGCAAGCTTTATCGATTGCAAGCAATCGGAGAAGAAACATTATACTAATTGCAATAATTAACACGGTGTTATAAAATGGGTTTTTAACTGATAAATAGGTACTCAAATAGCTAGGTTAATATTACCGCAAGGTTTTGAAGGTCATGATTTTATAAAAATGATGACACATGAGCCGCATGGTCGAAATCGTATACGTTTATTGGCGATGTATCACCTTCAATTAGGCAAATCTTTTAAAGCCATATCTGAAATAGTGAAGTCACACTGGAAAACTGTGCAATCATCGCTCAGAAGATTTAGGCATCATGGTTTTGAAGGATTATTTGAATCACAAAGAAGCGGTGCCCCTAGGAAGATTAACAGTATACAAGAGTCTGCTATTTTTGATAAAATCAATACGCTCAGTGAAAGTAAAACTGGTGGGTATATAACTGGAAAGGAGCTACATATCATGTTAGTTGAGGAATATGGTGCTAAATGTGCTTTAAAAACAGTCTACAATACTATGCACCGCCTTGGTTTGAGCTGGATTACTTCTCGTTCAATGCATCCAAAATCAAATCAAGAGACTCAAAATAGATATAAAAAAACTTTCCAGACATGTTAACAAAATTATTAGCAAAAAATATCGATAGATGTAAAGTTGATATATGGTCTCAGGATGAAACTAGAGTTGGGCAACAAGGTAGCTTAACTCGTATATGTGCTAAGCGTGGCACTAGACCCCGTAAAGTTCGGCAACAGCAATTTATTTCAACATATATTTACGGAGCTGCTTGCCATGAGACAGGAGAAGCTTGTGCATTAATTTTACCATATGCAAACACACAGGCAATGAATAAATTCTTAGAAGAGCTTTCTCGCAGTATTCAAGGCAACCGACATATAGCTTTACTAACGGATAATGCAGGTTGGCACACAGCCAAAAAACTAACTGTGCCAAGCAATATCACTTTGATACCGCTTCCGCCCTATGCACCGGAACTTAATGCAATGGAACAAGTTTGGGAATGGATTAAAAATCATTTCTTGTCTAACCAATGTTATGGTGTATATGAAGATATCGTTACTATGGCTTGTTACGCTTGGAATCAACTTGCTCATAATGTAGATTTAGTAAAATCAATTATGTATAGAGATTGGATAAATACACCGTGTTAATTATTGCAATTGGTATTAGACTTGCTGCATAAATCAAAGATAATTGAGGGATTTTTAGGAGAAACGAAGCCGAGCACCGCAGCGTACAAAGACGTACGTGAGGAGCGGAGGCGAGTTTCGACGACAAAATCACCAACTAGATTGACTTATGCAGTAAGTCTATTAACTACCACTTAAATAGATATTATATTTAGTCAAATATAATCTTTTTTATAAAATATTCATTATAATGCTTAGTGTACATTATAATTATTGTATACTACAAGAATCAGGTATAAAAATAATTATTTTTATACCTAATTAATGTTATCTATCTTTAACAAAAAGGTTGGCTTATATGACAGTACAATATTTATTGGATCTTGATCGTAAATATGATAAAGAGATTTTAATGTTAATAACTATGATAGCTTCGATCATTCCATTGATTATTTTTATTAAAACAATAATCTTTTCAATGATCAAAAAATATATTGATCAATGGCATCATGATTATGAAATAATATTTAAAAAATATTCTATATACACCTATTTATTACATACATTACTAGCTTTATACATTATATTTTGGGGCAATATCTTACAGTCATTTCCTACTTTACCTTGGATAATTGGCATCAAGAATATCGCGATAATCCTCTATACAGGTGGTTTCGTTACAATGCTAATCTTATCTCTTATCGATACTTTTGCAGATATTTATCGAAATAGACTAACAATTTCTATCCAATCCTATTTAAGTTTATACACTCAAATATTGAAAATATTTATTATTTCTATTGCTACCATTATAATTATTTCCAATATTCTAAATGTTTCCCTTAGCACATTTTTTACTAGCTTAGGAGCAGCAGCAGCGTTGTTAACCTTTCTGTTTAAGGACACTGTTGTGGCTTTACTATCAAGCTTACAGCTAATTTCGCAGGATATAATACGAATTGGCGATTTTGTTAATATTAGCCAGTATAATGTTGAAGGTACTGTAGAGAAAATTACTATTACATCCGTTAAAATTAGGAATAGTGATCAAACTATTTCGACAATACCCACTTCTAGTCTTTTAACAACTAATGTAGTAAACTCGCGTGGTATAACTGACTCAATGGCAAAAAAAATTCAGGGACCAATCTGTATTGACATAAATACTATTGCATTGGTCTCAACTGTATCTTTTATACAAGAATTGACAAAATCACCATATTTAACAAAAGAAGCAATGGATCAAGTGAGTTTGGAACAGCTAGGTGACTATGTAACAAATATCAAAATATTTAGACTGTATGTAAAAGAATATTTGAGAAATCACCCGATGATATGTCAACAAGATTTTACATTTCTAGTACGTCAGCTGCCTGCAACTCCTCATGGTTTACCAATAGAGTTATATGTCTTTACTCATGAAATAAGGAAGGGTATATATGAAGATATTCAATCAGATATTTTTGATCATTTGTTTGCAGTGCTACCTGAATTCAAATTAAAAATATTTCAAAATAGTAATTAACTAAAATGATATAATAATGACTTCAGAAATCAAATCTAATTTAATTTCTGCCTACCAAATTCTTGCAATTTTGGGCTTAGACGATCATACATATACTCATCTATCGGCAAGGCCTAAAGGAGCTGATTTTTACTATATTTATCCTTTTGGCTTAAGGTTTGAGGAAGTAACTAGCGATAATTTACTGCAAGTTAGTTTGGATGGAACAGTTTTAGAGGGTAGCGAATATAGTTACAATGAAACCGGTTATGTTACTCACGGTAATATCTATAAAGCAAGAGAGGATATTTCATCTATCTTTCATTTGCATACTCCTGCAACTGTTGCTGTATCATCTATGCGAGTAGGATTAATGCCAATAAGTCAGTGGGCACTGCATTTTTATGAAAGACTATCTTATCATGAATATAACTCTCTTATACTTACGTCTAATCACAGTAATAAAATGCTTGATGATCTCGGGCAAAATTATGTTATGTTTCTACGTAATCACGGAATATTAGTATGTGGTAGGACAATACATGAAGCTATGTTTTATACTTATCATTTAGAGCAAGCATGTAAAACCCAATGTTTAGCATGTTCCACAAATCAGGAGTTAATCATACCATCTCAAGAAACTTGTAGAAAATCGGTGCAAGATTTATTATCATTTGAAGAAGATTTAGGTAAACGTGACTGGATTGCTTGGCTTAACTTACTTAAGACGGTTTGCGGCAAGCAATAGACTTCTTTCGAAACTCACTTATGTGCAAGGGTTTGAAGGAGACACTTCACCTTGAACCGTAGCATACTTGAATATACGTGAGGAGCAGAGTACCGGTATCACGTACAAATCACCAACAGAAGTAGAGGCACCGTCAAGTTAAGTAAAATAGTATCAAAAAGAGCTATATTTTTAGATTTCAGGCAGCAAGAAGTCTTTGAGTGGCTTCGTCCAAAATGGATTTAGCTGATGCAAATGCAATTCTTTGCTCAATTGCTGTTTTACTATATCTTCCAACATTTACGGCAAATATATTTCTGACTTTTCCCATCAGTGATAATTTACAGTGGGCTGAATTAGGATGCTTAAATTTAATTAATATCTTCTCGTTGCGCCTAGTTGGTTGATGAGCATTCTCAACACGATTATTTAGTCTTTTATGAGTGCGATGCTCAGTTTTAGGGCACATAAGCTTAATCGGCTTAATGTAACTTCTGAGCTTATCAGTAACAATTACTCTTGGAGCTGGATAATGACCCAATAATTTTGATAAAAAACGAATAGCTGATTTTTTGTTACGACGCTTCTGCAGTAATACTTCTAATTCATGCCCCTCAGAGTCAACAGCTCTCCATAATATAAATACCTCGCCTTTAATCTTAATATTCATCTCATCTAAATGCCATTTATCAGTTGGTTTCCTCTCTCGCTTTCTGATAACATCTTGAAAATAAACCGCAAATTTATTGCACCAAAATCTTACTGTCTCATGACTTAAAATAATACCTCGATAGGCCATCTGTTCTTGTACATCTCTGTAACTATTATTGAATCGATGATATAACCATACTGCATAGCTAATAATGATTACTGGAAAACGATGTCTCTTTGGGGATTGAATAATACACATAGCACTGAAATTTAGGTAACAATTGTCACTGATAATCCATAAATTATTCCCTACATTTGCTCAATACTTAATTTACATTTCTCTTAACTTGACGGTGCCTTTTTAACTGATAAAAGGTACTCAAATGGCTAGGTTAATATTACCACAAGGTTTTCATGGTCATGATTTTATAAAAATGATGAAACATGAGCCGCATGGTCGAAATCGTATACGTTTATTGGCGATGTATCACCTTCAATTAGGCAAATCTTTTAAAGCCATATCTGAAATAGTGAAGTCACACTGGAAAACCATGCAATCATGGCTCAGAAGATTTAGGAATCATGGTTTTGAAGAATTATTTGAATCACAAAGAAGCGGTGCCCCTAGGAAGATTAACACTATACAAGAATCTGCTCTTTTTGATAAAATCAATACGCTCAGTAAAAGTAAAACTGGTGGGTATATAACTGGAAAAGAGCTACATATCATGTTACTTGAGGAATATGGTGCTAAATGTGCTTTAAAAACAGTCTACAATACTATGCACCGCCTTGGTTTTAGCTGGATTACTTCTCGTTCAATGCATCCAAAATCAAATCAAGAGACTCAAAATAGATATAAAAAAACTTTCCAGACATGTTAACAAAATTATTAGCAAAAAATATCGATAGATGTAAAGTTGATATATGGTCTCAGGATGAAACTAGAGTTGGGCAACAAGGTAGCTTAACTCGTATATGGGCTAAGCGTGGCACTAGACCCCGTAAAGTTCGGCAACAGCAATTTATTTCAACATATATTTACGGAGCTGCTTGCCATGAGACAGGAGAAGCTTGTGCATTAATTTTACCATATGCAAACACACAGGCAATGAATAAATTCTTAGAAGAGCTTTCTCGCAGTATTCAAGGCAACCGACATATAGCTTTACTAACGGATAATGCAGGTTGGCACACAGCCAAAAAACTAACTGTGCCAAGCAATATCACTTTGATACCGCTTCCGCCCTATGCACCGGAACTTAATGCAATGGAACAAGTTTGGGAATGGATTAAAAATCATTTCTTGTCTAACCAATGTTATGGTGTATATGAAGATATCGTTACTATGGCTTGTTACGCTTGGAATCAACTTGCTCATAATGTAGATTTAGTAAAATCAATTATGTATAGAGATTGGATAAATATACCGTGTTCATTATTGCAATTGGTATTATATGTATTTTGAGTCTCTTGATTTGACTTTGGATGCATTGAACGAGAAGTAATCCAGCTAAAACCAAGGCGGTGCATAGTATTGTAGACTGTTTTTAAAGCACATTTAGCACCATATTCCTCAAGTAACATGATATGTAGCTCTTTTCCAGTTATATACCCACCAGTTTTACTTTTACTGAGCGTATTGATTTTATCAAAAAGAGCAGATTCTTGTATAGTGTTAATCTTCCTAGGGGCACCGCTTCTTTGTGATTCAAATAATCCTTCAAAACCATGATTCCTCAATCTTCTGAGCGATGATTGCACGGTTTTCCAGTGTGACTTCACTATTTCAGATATGGCTTTAAAAGATTTGCCTAATTGAAGGTGATACATCGCCAATAAACGTATACGATTTCGACCATGCGGCTCATGTTTCATCATTTTTATAAAATCATGACCATGAAAACCTTGTGGTAATATTAACCTAGCCATTTGAGTACCTTTTATCAGTTAAAAACCCATCTTAGACCACTGCGTTAATTATTGCAATTGGTATAAATACTGTACCAACAACCATAATCATCAGCTAGAAGACGCCATTGGCAACCTGTTCTAACAATAAACCATATTGCTTCAATAAAATGTCTCATTTTTTCTTCATTCTTGTTGTGTATACCATTTCTTTCATTAAAAAATGATGAAATTACTTCCCATGCTTGTTCTTCTATGTAATACTTCACATTGGTAGTTCCTTTTTTTGATAACTAGAAACTACCATTTCTTCTTACTATGGCAACTTTTTATTCCTCTTGCCTAACTATAATTTTTGTCAACAGAACCTAGCAAGCGAGGAGCAACGTTGTTGCTAATTCAACTGAATTCACTATAACACAAGAACTCTATTCCAATTTGATATATTTTGCTCTATAATGCACATCTAAAAATATATTAAAGGTTTTTGATGCTTGCTATTCGCAATATTGCCATTATCGCCCACGTTGATCATGGTAAAACTACTCTAGTTGATAATATGCTTAAACAAAGTGGGACTTTCCGAGAAAACCAAGCGGTAGCAGAACGTGCTATGGATTCAAATGACCTTGAACGCGAACGTGGTATAACTATTTTAGCTAAATGTACCTCCCTTATGTGGAAAAATATCTGTATCAATATAGTTGATACTCCTGGTCACGCTGATTTTGGTGGTGAGGTAGAACGCATTCTTACTATGGTAGATGGAGTTGTATTACTAGTTGATTCTTCTGAAGGTACAATGCCTCAGACAAAATTTGTGTTGTCAAAAGCTCTAAAACTTGGTTTGAAACCAATTGTTGTTATCAATAAAATCGACCGTCCTGATAGAAGAGTAAGTGAAGTAGTTGATGAAGTATTTGAATTATTTATGGCATTAGAAGCAACTAATGAACAACTAGACTTCCCAATTATCTACGCTTCGGGACGTAGTGGTTGGGCATCGCGTCATCTAGAAGATGAGCAAAAAGACCTTTCTCCTCTTTTTGATTTGATAGTATCTCATGTACCTGCTCCTGTTTCTGATAGCAGTCTTCCCTTTTCTATGCTTGTTACTACTAGAGAATATAACTCATATTTTGGTCGTGTATTTACCGGTCTAGTGCAGAGCGGTACGGTTAAGATCAACCAAAATGTTAAAGTACTTAATCGCGATAATATGGTAATTGAAAATGCTAGAATAAGTAAAATACTATCATTCCGAGGATTGGAACGTGTAGCTGTCGATGTAGCATATGCAGGGGATATCATTGCTATTGCTGGAATCCAAAAAGCTACGGTAGCTGATACTATCTGTGACCCTGAAATAATGCTAGCACTCCCTTCCTTACCTATAGATCCCCCAACATTATCTATGACCTTTGGAGTAAATGATTCTCCTCTTGCTGGACGGGAAGGATCAAAGCTTACATCACGAGTTTTAGGTGATAGATTGATGAGAGAGATCGAAAGTAATGTGGCAATACATGTCAGTCAAACTGAAGAAAAAGATGCTTTTCAAGTTGCAGGTCGTGGTGAGTTACAATTAGGAATATTAATTGAAACTATGCGACGTGAAGGTTTTGAACTATCAATCAGCAGACCACGTGTATTATTCAAAGAGGATGAACAGGGAAAAAGATTAGAACCAATTGAAGAAATCCAAGTTGATATTGATGATGATTTTGTTGGAGTTGTTGTTAAATCCTTGGCAATACGTAAAGCAGAAATGACTGATATGCGTCCATCTGGTGGCGGTAAAACTAGAGTCACATTCTTAGGTCCATCACGCGGTCTTATTGGTTACCACGGTCAGTTTCTAACCGAAACTCGAGGTACAGGTGTTATGAACCGTGTTTTTCATAGTTATGGTCCATATAAAGGGGTTATTGAAGGAAGACGTAATGGAGTATTAATTTCTAATGGGGATGGTGAATCTGTTGCTTATGCTCTATGGAATCTTGAAGAGCGTGGAAAAATGTTTATAAACCCTAATGAACTAGTATACCAGGGAATGATTATAGGCGAACATAATCGGGATAATGACCTAGAGGTAAATCCTCTGAAAGCCAAACAATTATCAAATGTCAGAGCTTCTGGCAAAGATGAAGCTATGCGTCTTATCCCACCAGTCATTATGACATTAGAACAATCTATCAGCTATATCCAAAATGATGAAAGAGTAGAAGTTACTCCTAAATCAATCCGGCTTCGTAAGGCAGTATTAAACCCTAATGACCGAAAGAGATCAGACCGACGTAACGAGGACTAATTGCTATAGTCAAATCTTTGCTAAAATAGCATGCTCTTTCGTCACTACTGGGAAAAATTGCTTGTTAAAAGGAAATAGTTCTACTTTTTTATTGCTGACAAACTCGATTTCAATGATATCACCTGCTTTAAAATTAAAAACATTTTGAATCTTTCCTATAGCCACCAAATTGGTATCTAGTACCAGTAAGCCTCTTAAGTCTTCAATATAAAATTCATCTTCACTTAATGAAGGGAAATCACGCCTATGACAAAAAAGCTTACATCCCTTCAACTCTTCAGCTAATGTCCTATTATTAATTTTGTTAAACCTACATATTATATCACCTTTAGAATTTTGACTAATGAGTTTAAGGATAATTTTTTTTCCTAATTCATCCACCAAATTCATTTTAATGATATTAGTATTTGGCATAGTAAAAGATTTGACGTAAACATTACCCTGCATTCCGTGTGCTGATGATACTACACCAACAAAAATTAAATCTTTTTTAATAGACACAACCTAATTCATTAAGAGAAACCATTTTTTCTTTTTTGGATAGTTTCCAGCTGCTTTCTCTAATTTTTCAAAATGAAATATGCCAAAGCTATATCCTATCATGACTGGAATTATAATAATCAGCAATCCATAATTACCTAAATATTTTGTTAAATAAATAAACCCAAAAGATGTGATAATATACATAATAGTATTAGATATAGCATATAAAAAACTAACATATGTGAAGCGTTTAAAAACAGGGAAATATGTAAATAAAATTGAATGGGCTGGTGTTAAACCAGGTATAATCAATATAATAAATGCTTGGAACAGAAAAATATCAAAAGGTGTTCTAGCATGAATCAATAAGTATAGGCAAACTAGAATAAGAACCCAAAAAATTACCATTCTAATTTTTAAAATCATTAGGGGGTACACGTAATAACCTAAATATATCAATGATAAATTCCCTAACATTTTTACTATTGCAACAAAGAAATTTTGATAGATAACTTGTTCAGCCGTATAACCAAAATTATTTCTAAGAATCTCTCCGCAATGAATAAATGTTAAATAAAAACATACTGGCCAAGAACAAAATATTAAAAACAAAGATAAAGTTGTTGTTTTATTAACTTTTTCTGTCCAAATAGGATTCTTTTCCAATATACTAGAATTCTCATTAATATCTGCAAAAATTCTTTTCATTCGTCGTTTTGCGTCAGCAAATTCTGGTGTTTCTCGTAGAGTTGTTCTAGCTAATGAACCGACTAACGCAACCAATGCACCAAACCAAAAAGCATAACGCCAATTGAAGTTGTAAGAGGTAGAAATAAATGCAACGCCCAAAGCAAAGGTTGCCCCTAATACAGCAAAAAAACTTATTAATGCTACAGACATATATTGTTGAGGACGTTTTATAGTTTCAGTCAAATATAATTTTGCCCCTATCCTTTCTCCCATGGAACTCATACCTTGCATAATACGACATATTGATACAACCACAGCAGCAGTAATACCTATTTCAGCATAAGCTGGCAAACTAGCAATAATAATACAAGAAAATGCCATCATAAAAGTGGTAATAATAACAGTTACTTTACATCCTATAGTATAACCAATCCATCCAAAAATTAACGCCCCAATAGGTCTTAATAAATATGTGGTACAAAAAGTAAAGGCTGAAAGTAATTGTGCTGCATGGGGATCATATTTCGGGAAAAAAAGCTCATTAAGAATTACAGCCATATGTATATAGAGCATCAGATCAAAATACTCTAGAAATGTACCGATTGAAAGTAATCCGACAGCCTCTTTTTGTTCTCTAGTTAGACAAGTTTGAGATACCCCATCTGCTTGTATTAATCTATTCATATTGACCTATATCTTCCTTATTTAACCTTAGTTTTGGATTAAAATTTTTAATTTTAATCCAAAACTGGCTAGAATAATTTAAGTTCTTTAGAAAAATGCATTCTTGAAGTGCTTCTACGAATATATTTTAATCTATTATCGTTCAGATATTAGTACACATTTGCAGCACTTTAATTACTAAACCCTTAATACCTTTATGTATTTGTGCTAAAGGAGAATTTAACATAAAAGCAGAAGTAGTAACCAATCTATTATCTTCGTCCACGACTATATCTTGAGCATTACAAGTTTCTCCTGTTGCTCCTAGCTTATGTATCAGATCATTTGATTCTCCAAGGGTAACCTTAATTTTTGTATGATTTCTTAAGACTATAGCAAGTAAAGCAGGAGCAATACATATAGCTCCAATTGGTTTTGATAAATTATAGAAGCCTACTATTATTTCCTGTAAGTCTTTTGGTACTGTAGCATTTTCATTTTTAAGTCCTATATCAGACAAATTTAGTGCAGCACCAAACCCACCCGGTAATATTAAAGCATCAAAGTCTTCAGCACGTATTTGATTTAATGGTTGAATTTTACCACGAGCAATGCGTGCTGATTCAACTAATATATTACGCTCCTCTAACATTTTTTCTTGAGTTATACCAATTGCAATAATTAACACGGTGTATTTATCCAATCTCTATACATAATTGATTTTACTAAATCTACATTATGAGCAAGTTGATTCCAAGCGTAACAAGCCATAGTAACGATATCTTCATATACACCATAACATTGGTTAGACAAGAAATGATTTTTGATCCATTCCCAAACTTGTTCCATTGCATTAAGTTCCGGTGCATAGGGCGGAAGCGGTATCAAAGTGATATTGCTTGGCACAGTTAGTTTTTTGGCTGTGTGCCAACCTGCATTATCCGTTAGTAAAGCTATATGTCGGTTGCCTTGAATACTGCGAGAAAGCTCTTCTAAGAATTTATTCATTGCCTGTGTGTTTGCATATGGTAAAATTAATGCACAAGCTTCTCCTGTCTCATGGCAAGCAGCTCCGTAAATATATGTTGAAATAAATTGCTGTTGCCGAACTTTACGGGGTCTAGTGCCACGCTTAGCCCATATACGAGTTAAGCTACCTTGTTGCCCAACTCTAGTTTCATCCTGAGACCATATATCAACTTTACATCTATCGATATTTTTTGCTAATAATTTTGTTAACATGTCTGGAAAGTTTTTTTATATCTATTTTGAGTCTCTTGATTTGATTTTGGATGCATTGAACGAGAAGTAATCCAGCTCAAACCAAGGCGGTGTATAGTATTGTAGACTGTTTTTAAAGCACATTTAGCACCATATTCCTCAACTAACATGATATGTAGCTCCTTTCCAGTTATATACCCACCAGTTTTACTTTCACTGAGCGTATTGATTTTATCAAAAATAGCAGACTCTTGTATACTGTTAATCTTCCTAGGGGCACCGCTTCTTTGTGATTCAAATAATCCTTCAAAACCATGATTCCTAAATCTTCTGAGCGATGATTGCACAGTTTTCCAGTGTGACTTCACTATTTCAGATATGGCTTTAAAAGATTTGCCTAATTGAAGGTGATACATCGCCAATAAACGTATACGATTTCGACCATGCGGCTCATGTTTCATCATTTTTATAAAATCATGACCTTCAAAACCTTGCGGTAATATTAACCTAGCTATTTGAGTACCTATTTATCAGTTAAAAACCCATTTTTTAACACCGTGTTCATTATTGCAATTAGTATTAGATGGTTGATCACATGATGTTGATTTTTATTAGGAGCAAAAATTTTTACATTTACATTATGCTTATCAAGTTCCAATAGTGTAAAAACTGTTTCAAAGATTTCAGCCCCATCTAAATATCCACAACCTGAAATAATTACAGCAACATTTTTCATAATATTGCTATAGTTTTTTTCTGTTTTTTACTTTAAGATTTGTAGCAACTTTAGTTGATTTTGTTTTCTTACTATATGTTCTTGATGGTACTGTTGTCTTGATTATCAATTTATCAACCATAGTCCTATTATTTCTAGGCTGGTCAAAATGGGTATCTAATAGTTTTACCATTTGCATATTTCTAGACTCAGCAGATTTACCACCAGTAACAATAGCAACCAAAGATTTATTTTGTCTAGTTGCTGCAGTAATCAAGTTATAGCCGGCTGGAGTGGTATATCCAGTTTTCAACCCTTCAACTCCTTCATAAGTTTCATTTACTTTATTATGTCCTCGTACAATATTGCCTCTAAAAACAAAGTTGTTTCTAGAGAAGAAAGCATAATATTTAGGGAAATCTCGCTTAATACCTATAGCTAGTTTAGCAAGATCTCGGGTCGTAGTTTTCTGATAAGGATGATGCCATCCTGAAGCATTTTTAAAATAAGTATCTTTCATACCAAGCTGTTTAGCACGAATATTCATCAAACGAGCAAAATTTTCTTCAGTACCTTTAATATTTTCAGCTACTACCATAGCTACATCGTTTGCTGATCTAATAATTAGCCCGAAAATAGCTTCTTTTACAGTAATAGTTTCTTTTTCTTTAAGCCCTAATTTGCAGGGCAACATTTTCTCTGCGTTTTTTGAAACATATAATCTTTGATTCATTGATAACCTGCCAGATTCTAACGCTTCAAATAACAAATACAAGGTCATTAATTTTGTCAATGAAGCAGGATATATTCTAGTAGTAGAATTTTTATCGTGCAGTATCCTACCAGTATTATAATCTACGACAAGACTTGTCTGAGTTGGCGAAGACACAAGCTTTTTTGCAGCATAAACAGGATTTAGGTTTGTACTGAATGTTATTACGCAAGTAAAAAATAGCAATAATCGTATTAACATAATTTTACGTTTTAGAAATCTTTTTATTAAGATAGAACAATATTATAAGTCCTGGCAAGGCTAGAATTATTGTTAAGATGAAAAAATTATCCCAACCCAACATTTTTACTAGGCTACCACCATAAATGGTGACTGTGTTATTAAATAAAGTACTACTACTGCTGAGTAAAGCATATTGCGATGCAGAATATTGTTTATTACACAATATGCTAATATATCCAACAAGTGCAGTCATACCCATAGCAGAAGCAAAATTTTCTATAGTAATGGCAATAAACAGAGATTCAGAACTTACTGGTTGATGATTTAACCAAATAAATGCGAAATGCGTGATACTCTGTATAATTCCCGTTATAATCAGTCCTTTAAAATTTCCAAGTCGGTATACCACTATTCCGCCAGCAAAAGACCCAGCAACTGTAGCTAGTACACCATAAAATTTAGTAATCAGTGCTATCTGTCCCTTTGTATAACCAAGTTCCATATAAAATGGCATAGATACTACAGCAAGCATAGCATCACCTAATTTAAAGAATATTACTGCTAGTAAAATAGTAACGGCATATTTCCTAACAAAGAAGTCCTTAAAAGGGTTAATTACTATTTTTGTTAGTGATAATAAAGATAAAATATCAACATTTTCTCGTAATAATGTAGGTTCATTGACAGTAATTATAAAAATTGTTGCTACAATAAAAATTATACTCATAGCCACAAATGTAGCTGACCAATCACTTGTGGTTTCAGCAAAATATAAAGCCCCAGCTCCAGTAATCAGCATGCCAAGTCTATAGCCTAATACTGCCGTAGCACTTGCTATAGCTTGGGTTTCCTGATCAAATTTATCTATCCTAAGTGCATCAACACTAATATCAAATGTTGCTGACAAGAAACCAAGGCAAATAGTAAGAAAATATAGTAAAGTTAATGATTCATTAGGTAAAATTGTACTCATAGTGAATAGTAATAAAGACATTAGTATAGTACAAAGTATCAGCCAACTTTTTCTATGACCAAATTTCTTTAATAATGGTATATTAAAATAATCTACCAAAGGAGACCAAAAAACTTTTAGCGAATAGGATAGTCTTGCAACGGCAAAAGTGGTAATAATTGCAATATCAATATTAGAATCTTTAAGCCAAGCAACTAAGCTAGTGAATAATATAGCTAGTGGCATGCCACTAATTGCCCCAAGAACCAATATTTCGAATAGTCTATAATCTTTTAAAATTCTTAATAATAACATTTATTCTTCTTTAATTTGTAGATTTCCTTCTGTTCTCTAAAGCCTTTCTTAGTTCAGTCTCGTCTGACGTTTTTATGGTATCTAATATAGTGCCTGAGGTTTTTATTGTAAGATTTATAGGTGTATTTTGATTACTAGAATTATTTAGATTAGGATTTAAGTCTGCTATATAAAAAGATAATATTGAAGATAATACCATATCCAAATTATATATATTTACAGCTAATGATGCAGCTCCGCTAGCATATTTTGTATTAAATACTAAGTCTTTCATTGTAACTATTCCATTTTTTAACTGAAGATTACCATGCAAATTATTCAATGCAGTTTGCCCTTGATACATAGATTTTGCTAAATCATCTTTTAAATACTTTAGACTATAGTCTTTATTATTAATTTTTTCTATCAATGAATCAACAGAGAAGT
This sequence comes from Candidatus Tisiphia endosymbiont of Neophilaenus lineatus, assembly GCF_964264975.1. Lineage (NCBI taxonomy): Bacteria > Pseudomonadati > Pseudomonadota > Alphaproteobacteria > Rickettsiales > Rickettsiaceae > Candidatus Tisiphia > Candidatus Tisiphia endosymbiont of Neophilaenus lineatus. The sequence goes on from NZ_OZ183649.1 coordinate 1,210,465, forward strand.
TACTAATCTTGGCATTTTTTACTACAAATTCTGATTGAGTGTTAAGCTCATACAATAATTCTTTTAAACTATTGCCATGAGTATCAAATGTTCCATTTATGCTCATTCCACCATAATTGTCTAGTAATCCTCTTGGCAAAACATTAGATAATTGAGCTAAATCAATAGAATTAAGTGCATAAACAAAGTTCAGAGTATATGGATTTAATAAAATATTACCTTCTGCTTTTAATTTACCAGAAAGTAGATTTGCTTCAAGGTTATCAATCTTAAATAAAGCATTATTATTTGCTAAAGCAAGTTTAACATTGTGTAATACTAGATCATTCTGAATTATTTTTGATAATGCACAATTTAATTTTAACTCTATTTTTTCTACGTCAAATTCATTCAATAAGTTATTTCGCAGATTAAGTAAAGATTTAAGGGTTAAAAAGTTAACATTAAGAGAACCATCATTTATTATAATTGTTAGTTGCGGTTTAATGTTACTTGCTAACAAACTAGCACTAAGATTGATGTAATCACTATTGCCTCTTATATCAAGATTACTAATTCCAATATTACCTGGTGAGACATTTGCTAAGATATATGCTTTGCCAAATGAATTATTTCCTATCAGCAGATCATTTATAGTAATATCAAAATTACCTAAATAATCAGCTGTCCTAATCGGAATATATTTAGCTAAGTATGATTCATCTTTCATATTCTCTGACAAACTTTTAGCAAATTTGATCATTGGTGAGATTATCGGGTAATCGTCTCTATTTAAATCAATCGAAGAAAAGTCAATGGTCGCTATAAAATGCGGCATAGAACCAATAAATCTAGCAGTAATATTACCTGTAACTTTAGTGTTGTCAGTTTTTAACATAAGGTTTTGTAAATAGACATCTATTAAAGTTAGTTTTAAATCTGAAGATAAAATAAAAGCTGTAGGTTTTTTACTAGCTGCTTGTTTGTAACCTAAAGTATTCAATACAGCATTAAGGTCATTATATTGCAAGTAAATTGTGCCATCAAATATACTTCGTACTGAGTTTTGGGTTACATTACCTATCAATTGAAAATTTCCTCCGGATTTTATTGTACCAGAAAAATCATTGACCACTAATACCCCTTTATCTAAATTAAATGAAAGTTTAGTATTATTTAATATCTCATCGTTACCTAATATTATTTGGTCAACTAAAACATTCGTTATGATTGATTTATTATCAAAGATAAGTCTGAATCCAAAAACTGAATCACTAAATTGGTTAATATTGTTTGATGAAGTAATAAGTGATTTTACGTCTATTTTAGAGAAATATAATTTTATTATACTAGTAACATTGTCACTTCTGCTCAAATATACCCCTCCATTACCTACAAGCGAATTAGAGTCTATGGTTACATTTTCTAGCTTGAGCAGTTGCCCAGTAGGTAAGATATCAAATTTTATATTTACCTTTTCATTCTGATTAAATCTTCTAAATAAAGAATCTAAATCTGGCACTAGAATATGTAATATATCAGCTAAATTTTGTATTAAATATTCTGCTTTGCCATTTATTAGTTTGGAGTCTATATAGGTTTCTAGCAAATGAAAATTATAATCATTATTAGAGATAGTAAGATCGAAATTTATTTGGTTGGCCTTTTTCTCAAAAAACCCAGATAATTTTCCTACATATCCTCCATCCCCTTTGAATGAAGTGCTATTAGCAATAGAGTTATTTTTAAATAAAGAGCAATTATTTAAAGTAAGAATAGGTTGGTTATTTTTATTTAGAATACTCAGATTTTTAACATTAAAATTTATATCCATTATATCATTTGTTATACATGAACTAACTAGCCTATCATGGTTTATAATGTCAAAATCTTGTTCATCTGAATATATTGTGGCACTATATATGGTTACAGCACTAATTCTTGGTCTGAAAATTAATAATGACCATGGGACAAAGCGAATTTCTATATTTTCTAATTCTAATTTCCCTTCCTCTTTTATGTGATCAATAATCAAATAAGGTATGGGAAATTTAATTATTTTAATTTTTTTTAGATTCTGAGGAGAAATTTTTAATTCATTAACAAGACTATTACTGGCAGAAGTATAATCAACAAAGTTTACCTCAACTAATATAGTACATACTAACAACGCAATAGCAATAACAGTAAATATAATTACTTTTCTTATCATAAAATTATTATCTTCTAAGAACCAATATTACTAGGTATATATCAAAAACGTTAAAAATAAAAACTATATAATAAATATCTAACATGATGGGGGTAACAAACAAGGGGTAAGCAGACTAGGTGTGCATTTTAACACTTTTGTAATAATTTCTCCCTCAAAAAACTAGTTAAAGAGAGAGTTTTTTGGTGGTCGTATTCCAGCAACTTTAGTGAAAAAACGGCATGCGACGGGAATACAAACTTTTTATTGCAATGATAAAAATCCTGAAATCCGAGAGATATATGGTGGGCGATGAGAGACTTGAACTCCCGACCGTCCCGGTGTAAACGGGATGCTCTACCAACTGAGCTAACCGCCCTTTCTTTCAATTTAACGCAGATAATGCCCTATCTCCCCAAAAAAATCAAGTTATTTCTGTAAATTATTTAGATTCTATAGCTCTCCTTCAAAGCAGAAGAGTATATATTAATCTTCAAGATTACTATCTTTAATCTCTTTCCAAGCTTCGAGAATTTCTTTTAACACTTCTTTATTTGTTTCAATTTCGTGGTCATCAAAATCACTTAATGATTTTATTAAGTCCTCAAGATCTTTTAGTGTTAATTCAGATATATCCTCATCGGAATAATTTTTTTCTAAACTTATAGCAATTTCGTCAACATCATGCCAATGCATTATTTTTACCTAATTATTTCCATAGGCATTACTATTACCATCTAACCATTCCTCTACCAATTAAATAATATATTAGTGCATGCTTAAATATACTATATTATTAAAGGGGGTGAGATTATTATGCAACTATATCTGTAAAATTTAACTTAAAAAATACAATGAGGCTGTAAAATGCATCAATACTGGTTTAGAGATATAATACCAATTGCAATAATTAACACGGTGTATTTATCCAATCTCTATACATAATTGATTTTACTAAATCTACATTATGAGCAAGTTGATTCCAAGCGTAACAAGCCATAGTAACGATATCTTCATATACACCATAACATTGGTTAGACAAGAAATGATTTTTAATCCATTCCCAAACTTGTTCCATTGCATTAAGTTCCGGTGCATAGGGCGGAAGCGGTATCAAAGTGATATTGCTTGGCACAGTTAGTTTTTTGGCTGTGTGCCAACCTGCATTATCCGTTAGTAAAGCTATATGTCGGTTGCCTTGAATACTGCGAGAAAGCTCTTCTAAGAATTTATACTAATTGCAATAATTAACACGGTGTTAATTATTGCAATTAGTATAATTGATTTGTATAGATTTGTTTTTTCGTTTAAGATGATAGTCAATTAGATATTGAGGGCTTTGGAGTATATATGGCAAAAACAGGTAAAAAAGAAAATAAGGTAAGGTTATTTAATATTAATGGTCATGTAGGTCAAGAGACTCAGCGCAATATTATAGTGGCTAATTCTTACTTAAACATACCAACTAGGGAGCTTAAATATAACATTCAAAATGGCAAACTAAATAAAGATAATATAATAATTGAAATATTGCACGAAGTTAAACAAGGAGAAACGCCTATACTTAATATTCAATATAATTCAAACATGGAAAAACCTATAGTTGATATAAATGATTTAGCAGCATTAAAAAAATCAGGTATTCAAACTTGTTTTACCTTTAGTAATTATAATGCATATAATCAAACTTTGCCATATTATAACTACTGGTCACCTCTTCTTACACAAGCCAATCACGTGTTTTTTACAAATGATAACGACCGAAATAATGCGATAACTCATAGGCATGTAGAACAAAAAAGAACTTCTTACATTCCATATATCCCAGTTACAAATTTAGTAGAGTCGGAAATTCTAAAAAGACCTCCTAACATATTAGTGTCAGGGAAATTGCCTAATAAAGAAAGATTGACTGAAGTTATACTTGCTACAAAAGAACTAGGCAGAAATACTAGAGTTATAGTAGCCAGCAATCCTTCATCTGTAGAGGATGTGGCTAATATTATTACGACCAAATTTGGCATCAACGACCAAAATCAACAATTAGGTATTAAGCTAGAAGTTGAAGAAATCTTAAAAGATAAAATTGGTGGTGCTAAAAAACTAGAGCATTACGTGTCACAATTATCTGAACAATTTAAGAAAGATATTAATATGACGGAAAGAAACCCTGTTGATATATATTTTGACCTATCTGATCCATTGAAGCTTCAGAATATTGCCAAACAAGCTAAATATGCTGTAATCCAAGGAGTCTCGGTTGAAAATTTGACTAATGGTTGTATCCCATTAGCTCAAGGTCATGGGAAAAGGGCTGACATTATTGCTGAAGTTAAGCAAAGGGAAACTGTTCTTGGAATCAATAGCTTAACTATTAAGGATATGCAGGAAAATTTAAATGAGTATAAACAAGAAAATACTAAAAGAATTACCAGTACTCTTCAGCAAATGGCAGATGAAAGGGAAGTATCAACTAGACAAAATAAGGTAGAACATTCATTGCCTGAAGGTAGCAAATTAACTGCACTAGATTATTTATATGACGAAGATGATATTGGCAATGTATTAAAAGCATCTGTAAATCAAACAAAAGTTTCTATTATTACTCATGCTTCTATAGGAGAAGAAAGTTTATTAAAGTACACTCTTGATCGAGCTGTGTATAGTGATTTAATAGAAAATAACAAGGAAGCGGTTATTATACCCCTTAATACTGGACACGAACATTGGGTTAGTTTAGCAATCACTAAAGACAAGGAGGGGGCTATAGTGTTTACCTATAATGATCCTAAGGGAACAAATATAGATACAAGAGTGGATTTAGTAAATATAGTTAAAGAAGTTTGTCCTGATGCTAAAATAGTAGATTTACAGACTGAGCAACAACAAAATGATAAAGATTGTGGAGCTTTCGTTGTGGATAATTTAATTAAAATGGCAAAAGGTGAGGCAATTCTTACCACTGAAGAATCTAAAAACATAGGAACAACATTATGCCAAGCTCATGCAAAAACAATAGACCTTGAGAAAGCCAAGCAAAAAGCTAATACCATTAGAGAATCAATAAATACCTATCCATCTCGTCCTACTACATCTCCTCCTTCTATTAGGCACAATAGCCGTCCTACAGTTCGTCCTATCAGATATTAAAGTTTTGGGGTCATTCGCGTGGGTCACGATGCATAGCAATTATCTTTTTAAAAAAATTAAATATTTTTTATCTGTATTTTATATAAATAAAAAATATTTAATTTTTTTAAAAAGATAATTGCTATGGTCACTATATTAAAAGAATTTTCCATAAAATTCCATGATCTTTTCTTTAACCTGAATTGGATCAGTCATCATATTAACCCCTCCTCTAAATTCAGCTGAGTTTGCTAAACCACTACTATACCAACCTATATGTTTTCGGGCTAGTTGAACGCCGGTATCGTTTCCATAATATTCTAGCATGGCATCATAATGACTTATTATCACTTCTAACTGTTCTGCCATGGAAGGCGATGCAAACTCTTCTCCTGTTTCAAGATAATGGGCTATTTGAGAAATAAACCATGGTCTACCATATACTCCCCGACCAACCATTATGCCATCAGCCCCTGATTTTTGTAAGCATTCCTTAGCTTTAGATAAGGAGGTAATATCTCCATTAGCGATAACTGGAATCTTTACCGAATCCTTAACTTGCCTTATAAACTCCCAATCTGCTTGACCAGAATAAAACTGACATCTTGTTCTACCATGGATGGTGATCATTTGCACTCCAACATCATAGGCTATTTTTGCTAAATTTGGAGCATTCTTAGTTTGATCATCCCAACCAGTCCGCATTTTTAAAGTTACTGGGATTTTTACCGCTTTGACCGTAGTCTCTAAAATTTTTGCCGCTAATTTCTCATTTCGCATTAAAGCTGAACCAGAATAGCCATTTACTACTTTTTTAGCTGGGCAACCAAAGTTTAAATCAATAATCTTGGCCCCAATATCCTCAATTATTTTAGCTGATTCTGCTATTATATCAGGTTCACATCCAGCAATCTGTACACATGAACCAGTAGCGTCGTCTTGAATGATTGCACATCTTTGCAAAGATTGCCTTGTTTCAATAATCATTGCCCTACTTGCTACCATTTCAGAGACTACCAAACCTGCACCAAATTTTCGTACTAATTTTCTAAATGGTAGATCAGTAACCCCAGACATTGGAGCTAATATCACCGAATGAGGTAGTTGAATATTGCCTATTTTTATCATAAATATATTTTCATTACTTTAAGTAGCTTTTAATTATAGAATAATTATTATAAATTATAATAAGATACCACAAACTAATGCTATCACTAAGAAAAATTTTTAGTATTATCTGCAGGATATTGTTATATAATATTATTGAGCATTTTCAGCTAAGAAACTATATCATGAAAATCAATGTAGAGATTATTCGAGCTTGTCAAGATTGGAAAAATCAAAAATTTATCAATAAACTATTAGTGAAGAAGGTTATTGGTGCTATACTGAGTAAATATAAGAATTTTAAGGGAGTTGCAGAGTTTGAGTTAGCAATATTACTGACTAATAATAATGAAATGTTAAATTTGAATAGCCAATTTCGTGGCAAAGCAAAAGCTACAAATGTACTATCATTTCCTGATATAGAATTAGACTTTCGGCATTTACTTGAATTTACTCCTAATGTACATTATATGTATTTGGGGGACATAGCTTTTGGCTATGAAATAATTCAAAGTGAAGCTATAAGTCAAAATAAAGCCTTTGGAGATCATTTTATCCATCTTTTGGTACATAGTATTTTGCATTTACTAGGCTTTGATCACCAAGATAACGAGGAAGCAGATATTATGGAAAATTTAGAAGTAGAGATATTAAAGAGTTTTGCTATTGCTTCCCCATATTAGCTTTTGTTCACTTCCTTGAAAAAAGAAAACCTTGCATCTATTCATTTTAAAAGGGATATGCTGAAAAATTCTTTAAAAATTGTTACTCTTAAATCTTTTTTCTCTCGTCTGTTTTCTAAAGAGAAGCTAGAGGATAATTTTTATGATGCAATTAAAAAGCTAAAATCTAACAGTAAAAAAATGACGTTAGAAGAAAAAAAGATTTTTATGAATCTTCTGAAATTTGGTCATAAAACTGTAGAAGATGTAATGATTCCTAGATCTGATATTAAGGCAGTAAAATTAACTGCCAGTATAGATGAGTTAAGCCAAATGCTTAATAGCAAAATACCTAATACTAGAACATTAGTTTATGATGAAACTTTGGATAATATAGTAGGCTTTATTCATATAAAAGATTTATTCAAGATACTTATTACTAAGCAACTTATTACAAATCAAGAGTTGCAGCTAAAAAAAATAATTCGTAAACCTATCATTTCTGCTCCTTCAATGAAATTGATAGATTTACTAGCAAAAATGCGAAGAGATTGTGTACAGATCTCGATAGTTGTGGATGAATATGGTGGAACTGACGGTATTGTAACCATGGAAGATATTATGGAGGAGATAGTTGGCAGAATAGATGATGAGCATGATAAGAAATCGGATAATGATAGTTTCAGAATTATCAATAATAATACTATTTTATCAAATGCTCGAGTGAAAGTTGAGGATCTCGAATCAGCTCTAGGTGTGAAACTAAAACTTCAGAATGATGAATTTGATACAATTGGTGGTTTAGTCTTAGCAAAAGTAGGTAATGTCCCTTTGGTTGGTACTAAAATTGATATTGAGCAGCAGGTTGAACTTGAAGTAATTGATGCAAGCCCAAGATCACTTAAACAAGTTAAGCTGCAGTTAAAAAATGGTACAATATTACCTGATAATACCTTATGATTATTACAACTAATTTGGCCATGAGCTATGGTGCAAAAATATTATTTACTGATGTGAGCTTGCATATTAAGAAAGGTAATAGGTATGGGCTTGTTGGAGCAAATGGTGCTGGTAAATCTACGTTCTTTAAGATTTTGTTTCAAGAGGAAGAGGCTAGTATCGGAGAATTTACCTGTGTCAAAAATGCACGTATAGGATGTTTAAAGCAGGATCAATTTCTTTATGAAAATACTTCAATTATTAATACCGTTATTGCCGGTAGAAGTGAATTATGGCAAGCACTGCAAGAAAAAGAAAAATTATTAGCAATTGATCAATGTGATGAGGAAATCGGGTATCGATTAGGTGAGTTGGAACAAATTATAGCTGACAATGATGGATATATATCAGAAATTTTTGCAGTTGAGTTATTGCTTGGTTTAGGAATACAAGAAAAATATCATCATCAGCCTTTATCCGTTCTATCCGGCGGCTATAAACTTAGGGTGTTACTGGCACAAAGTTTATTCAATAATCCTGATATATTGTTACTTGATGAGCCGACAAATCATCTTGATATAGTCTCAATTTATTGGCTAGAAAATTATCTAAAACAGAAATTCAAAGGTGCTTTGGTATTTATTTCACACGATCTTGTTTTTCTTAATAATATTTCTACACATATTCTTGATATAGATTATGGTACTATCAAGATTTATACTGGTAATTATGATATTTTTGTTCGTGATAAACAGTTGGTTACCGAACAAAAGCTTAAAGAATTCTCTCATTTAGAGAAAAAAATTGCTGTTATGCAGAGTTTCGTTGACCAGTTTAGAGCGTTGGCCACTAGAGCTAGACAGGCTGCATCCCGAGAAAAACAAATAGAAAAAATGGAATTACCTGACATCCAAAGAAGTTCGCGTGTTAGTCCATATTTTAATTTTAAGCAAAAAAGACCATCTGGAAAATTAGCATTAAAAGTTCAGGGTATTTCTAAAAGCTACGAGGATAAAAAAATATTAAATAATGTGAATTTTACTGTCTCACGTGGAGAAAAAATTGTTATTATTGGTCCAAATGGTATTGGTAAATCTACTTTGCTTAAGATTCTTATTAATAAAATTTCTGCTGATTTAGGAAGTTATGAATGGGGATATGAAACTCAAATTTCCTATTTTGCTCAGGATCATCATGAATTACTAAATGAAAGTATGAGTGTTATTGATTGGTTATCCAACCAAATATCTACTGAAAGTGATAACGTGCTACGTAGTGTATTAGGTCAATTATTATTCCGTCAAGATGAAGTAAGCAAGAATATTCTAAATTTGAGTGGAGGAGAAGGAGCACGTTTATTACTAGCAAAAATTATATTGGAAGAAAGTAATATATTGGTATTAGATGAGCCAACTAATCACTTAGATATTGAATCTAAGGATATGTTAAAAAAAGCTCTAATTAACTACCAAGGAACTCTAATATTAGTAACTCATGATCGAGATTTTGCTAGCAACATAGCCGCAAGGGTTATTGCTCTATCCCACCGAACTATTACTGATTTTAAAGGTAAATATCAGGAATATTTGCATAAGTATGGTAATGATTATTTGGATAGTAGTTGGGTGTTGGCAAATAAGAGAGTGAAATAGTATAGTAAACTCAGGTTACTTTAGCAATTGGAGATAATTATGATAGAAAATACTGAACTATTGAAAGAGTTTATGGTTAAATGTTTAGAAGAAAAAAAAGCAGAAGATATAGTAGTAATAGATATAAGACAAAAAACTACATTAGCTGAATATATTATTTTTGCAAGCGGGCGTTCAACTAAAAATGTTGGAGCAATTGCTGAATATTTAGCTTTAGAGTTAAAACATCAAGTTAATATCGATACTAATATTGAAGGACTTGGAACATCTGAATGGGTATTAATAGATGCTGGAAATGTATTAGTTAATATTTTCTATCCAGAAACTAGAGAGTATTTTAAGTTGGAAGAGATGTGGAGCAAAAAATAAATTAAAAATATTAGATTTTTTACTGAAAACTACTTAGTGTATTTAAAAAATAATGTATTAATACTTCTAGGGAAAAGGTGTAAATGGAAGAGCATATTCTTATCAATATTATAATTTTAATAGGAACAGCTGTATTTGTTGTAGCAATACTTAAACGCCTTAATCTAAGCCCAGTTTTGGGTTATTTAATTGCAGGAGCAGTAATTGGAGACCATGGATTCAAGATTGTAACATATGATCAAACAAAATTACTAGGAGAATTAGGAGTAGTTTTTTTACTTTTTGCTATAGGTTTAGAATTATCTTTTGAAAGATTAAAGGTAATGAGGCGGTATGTATTTGGTCTTGGCTCACTACAAGTGTTAACTACAGCTATAGTGATTGCTGCCGCTGTTGTACTAATCAGCGGTAATAGTAGTGCTGCAATTATTATTGGAGGTGGTCTTGCTTTATCCTCAACTGCCCTTGTTATGCAAGTTATTGAGGAAAGCCGTAGCCAATCAACTCAACTAGGTCGTATATCCCTAGCTATCTTGTTGTTACAAGATTTAGCAGTTGTGCCATTGCTAGTTATGGTACCACTATTTGCTAGCAATAGTAAAGATTCGTTAGCGATAGCTCTAGGAACAGCTTTGCTTAAGGCTATCATAGCACTACTTGCAATATTTGTTGCAGGTAGAGTATTACTAAGACCTTTATTTGGGTTAATTTCATCGGACAATGGCGATATAAACGAACTACCAATTTCCATGACTCTATTGGTAGTTCTCTCTGCAGCTTGGGCCACGGAATATTTTGGTTTATCGCTTGCTTTAGGAGCTTTTGTTGCAGGTGTTTTGGTTGCAGAGACAGAATTTCGGTTGCAAGCTGAAGAAAGTATATACCCTTTCAAAAGCTTATTGCTAGGGCTATTTTTTATGAGCGTTGGAATGAATATTGACGCTCAAGAAATATACGCTCAAATATCAACTATACTAACTTGTTCTATTGCCTTGATTGTAGTAAAAACACTAATTATTGCCGCCTCTTGCATTTTATTTGGTTTTAATAAAGGAGTAGCCTTGCATGCAGGTTTATTATTATCACAAGGTGGAGAATTTGCTTTTATCTTATTCGGTCTTGGTAAAGAAACTCAGGTTATTAGAGAGAGTACGGCTAATGTTCTGTTATTAGTGGTGACATGTACTATGGCACTAACTCCATTACTGGCAATTTTAGGAAGAAAACTTGCTGAAAGACTTGATAAACAACTTGGCAAGACTCCAATACAAATTATAGAACTTGGAGCAAGAGATTTAACAAACCATATAATAATTGCCGGTTTTGGTAGTGTTGGTAGAATGGTAGCATTAGTATTGGAAGCTGAAGGAATCAATTATATAGCACTAGATGTTAATGACGAGATTGTAAAAGCAGAAACAGCTAATGGCTTTCCAGTTTTTAAAGGAGATGTATCACAGATTGATACGCTAAAAGCTGTGGGAGCAGAAAGGATTTTAACTCTAGTACTTACAATGAATAATAGTGTTACTATCAAAAAATCTCTTCGAACAATTTCAAGTCATTTTCCAGATCTTGAAGTTATTGTAAGATTAAAGAATCTAGAGAAGGCTAGAGAATTTTATGATGCTGGAGCAACAACAATCATACCAGAGAATTATGAGACGGGGTTACAGCTTGGTGGAACAATTTTAAAATTTATTGGTCTTAGTGAATATGAAATAAATCGTATCAAAGGGCAATTTAGATCAGGTAATTATGTAATAGCTAAACGAGATGATGCTTTGCGTGAATTAGAAGAGAATGATTAAGAATAACCATGGCAATCAAGTTACTAAAGCAACAGTCATATATTTTGATTATAATCTTGACCATTACACCTTTACTAACGATAGCTGATAATCAGAAATTGCCGATACCTAGATTTGCCTCAATAAAGGCTAATGAGGTAAATGCTAGAGTTGGTCCTTCGATAAAAACACCTATAGAATGGGTATTTGTTAAAAAAGGTGAACCAGTAGAAATTATTGCAGAATATGAACAATGGAGGCAAATTCGTGATATAAAAGGAGAAGGAGGCTGGGTACATTCAAGTGTATTGTCGGGTAAAAGATCAGTGATTGTGGTAAGTCCTGAATTAGTAGCTCTGACTCAAGTAGCTAATGATCAACATAAAATTGTTGCAAGAGTAAGTAATTATGTCCGTTGCCTACTTAATAAATGCAAACAAGATTATTGTCAGGTGTGCTGCAAGAATTATACTGGATGGCTACCTAAAATAGTATTGTGGGGAGTATATAAGGATGAATACTATATACCATAGTACATTTTTCTATAATCGTCATAGCAAGGGTCTTTAGATGCCGTGGCGATCTAGATAAACAGCGAAGCTTTTTTTTTAGAGTAATGCTTCGCGTATCTTGGATTGCCACGTCGCCGCTTGCAGCGGTTTCTCGCAATGACGGTTAAGGAAAAACTTGATTATTGAGTTTAAATATCGTTGCCACTTGACAGTTTCACCTGCAGTAAATGATGTTGGTTCAGAAATCACCGTAAGATATAATTAAAAAAACTTATTGTTAATTTTAGCTAAGTAATAATTTAAAATTAAAAATGAAGTAATTGTAAAGTTATTTTGGGGTGTTGAAACCTCCATTTAAGAGCGGTAAGCATCAACCGATAAAATGATGCTCTTCGATTTGCCATGGTCGGGGAGATGCTAGCTATGTTCAAGGCTTGGGGGGGGTGTAAACTTCAAGCCTAAAGGCTATCGTAACTGTCTCTTAAAGGTTTTTCGAACTCCCCGATCGCCAAGATATATATAACTTATAAAATTTTCTTTTATCATTTTATCTTTGGCGATCAAAACTCTTAATTATTAAAACATTAGAGAAGGGGGGCGCATATGAACAACCAACAAGCCATTATCTTATTATATTCATCACATGCCCGTTTTGAACTCATAAGGCAATCTTTGATCAATTTTTGTAAAGAAAATAATTTTACAATAATAAAAATTATCGACACACCTAATAAATACGATGACAGTATACTTCGCGAATTAATTTATACAGTAAGCAAACAAAATAATTATAATAGCCCTATCAATCTAATCATCGATGACAGAATATTTGTTATTTCGTAACTTGGGTGGTAATTACTACTTTATTATACCAATTGCAATAATGAACACGGTGTATTTATCCAATCTCTATACATAATTGATTTTACTAAATCTACATTATGAGCAAGTTGATTCCAAGCGTAACAAGCCATAGTAACGATATCTTCATATACACCATAACATTGGTTAGACAAGAAATGATTTTTAATCCATTCCCAAACTTGTTCCATTGCATTAAGTTCCGGTGCATAGGGTGGAAGCGGTATCAAAGTGATATTGCTTGGCACAGTTAGTTTTTTGGCTGTGTGCCAACCTGCATTATCCGTTAGTAAAGCTATATGTCGGTTGCCTTGAATACTGCGAGAAAGCTCTTCTAAGAATTTATTCATTGCCTGTGTGTTTGCATATGGTAAAATTAATGCACAAGCTTCTCCTGTCTCATGGCAAGCAGCTCCGTAAATATATGTTGAAATAAATTGCTGTTGCCGAACTTTACGGGGTCTAGTGCCACGCTTAGCCCATATACGAGTTAAGCTACCTTGTTGCCCAACTCTAGTTTCATCCTGAGACCATATATCAACTTTACATCTATCGATATTTTTTGCTAATAATTTTGTTAACATGTCTGGAAAGTTTTTTTATATCTATTTTGAGTCTCTTGATTTGACTTTGGATGCATTGAACGAGAAGTAATCCAGCTAAAACCAAGGCGGTGCATAGTATTGTAGACTGTTTTTAAAGCACATTTAGCACCATATTCCTCAAGTAACATGATATGTAGCTCTTTTCCAGTTATATACCCACCAGTTTTACTTTTACTGAGCGTATTGATTTTATCAAAAAGAGCAGATTCTTGTATAGTGTTAATCTTCCTAGGGGCACCGCTTCTTTATGATTCAAATAATCCTTCAAAACCATGATTCCTAAATCTTCTGAGCGATGATTGCACGGTTTTCCAGTGTGACTTCACTATTTCAGATATGGCTTTAAAAGATTTGCCTAATTGAAGGTGATACATCGCCAATAAACGTATACGATTTCGACCATGCGGCTCATGTTTCATCATTTTTATAAAATCATGACCATGAAAACCTTGTGGTAATATTAACCTAGCCATTTGAGTACCTTTTATCAGTTAAAAACCCATCTTAGACCACTGCGTTAATTATTGCAATTGGTATTAGAAGCTCAGCTGATTAATAGGCTTTATATTCAAGAAAATATATTGCATACTACCAATACTAAAAAAGATAAATTTGATAATTTTTTAGCAACTGACATAATAACTGAGCATTATTTATTAAAATTCTGTTTCTCATATTTTAACATTATAATGCATGCTGCTAAAGCAACAATAGATTTCGATGATGAAGAATTACATAAAGGCGGCAATGCATAATATATAGAGGCTTTTAAGTGTTTTTGAGACTTTGTACTTGTGTACATGAAAGTTTATCAATCATTTAGATCAACTGCTATTAGCTTCTTTCTTTTCTTTTAGTCTTTCTTCAGCAAGTTTAAGTAAATCTCTATCATCTAATATTTCAACCATTTGTTCGTATAGTTCAGCTGGAACTAAATAAGCCGTTGGTTTATTATGATTCAATAAAGCAATAGGGCTCACCACTAGACTTAGCAAGCAATGCTGTAGGACTTTTCTTAAATTCTGATATACTGGCAGTAAGATTAGTATAAATATGATTCATTGTTATACCATGATTAATATTTAATTATATACCTATTATAGTACTTAATTTAGGTTTTAACAATATTTTAATTTTCCAATTTTTGACAAAGCTAGTTGTTTTTCTGATTGGCTTGATAAAGTTTAAACTCAGCTTTTCCTCAGTTTCTTCAAATCATTTGAGTATATTATATCGAATGCAGGTTATTTAAGAGGTATATTTTTAAAGCCTAAAGAAGTAAGCATATGCATGGTTTCCAGTAGTGGTAATCCCATAATATTTGAGTAAGATCCATATATGCTAGGAACAAAGGCTTCGGCATATCCATGAATTCCGCAGCCGCCTGCTTTGTTGATTCCTTCATCTAGGCTACAGTAAAATTCTATCTCTTGCTGGCTCAATCTTTTAAACTTGACTATGGTTTGCACTAATTTTTGTCGCAGCAGAACTTGTTCAAGAGTCTTTTTTATTATACAGATACCTGTATAAACCCTATGACGCCTTCCAGATAAAATATTAAGGCAATATCTAACATCTTCACTTGTTAAAGCCTTGGGTAGTATTTTTCTACCGTGAACCACAACAGTATCAGCTGCTATAATTATGGCTTCACCACTTATTTTTTTGGCAACAACCTCGGCTTTTTCCTGTGCTAATCTTGTTACCAATTGGTTTGGTAACTCTCGCAAGTACTCTGTTTCATTTATATTAGCAGGAATAATTTGTGTAGGAAATACCTTTATTCTTTTTAGTAATTCAAGCCTTGCAGGTGATTGTGAGGCTAGAACTATAGGTATATTCTGTTGTTTTAAAAAAGTGGATTCTATATTTGACATAAAATATGAAAGACTCTAATGACGGTGGATAACACGACCTTTTGTTAGATCATAAGGCGTCATTTCCACTGTGATTTTATCTCCGACAAGTATCCTAATACGATTCTTACGCATCCTACCAGAAGTATGGGCGATAATAACATGACCATTTTCCAACTTCACTCTAAAAGTTGCGTTAGGCAAAAGCTCAAGGACAACGCCTTCAAAATTAATTAGCTCTTCTTTGCTCATTACAACTTAACTAAATTATAATTTTTAATTTCTAAAATGGCTTGCCGTAGTGGACAATTTCAGAACCACGCTTGACATAAAATTATAGTTATTCAAACGCTTATACACCAATATTGAAAGAATCTACATTAATATAAAAAATTTGCAAGTAATATAAGGATCACCTCACGAAAAAAGATGTAAAAAATAAAGATTTATAAAAAACTACAATTTTTATCGAAAATATGATAAAGATTTAATCTTAAAAATTTTTCACATTCTAATAGTAAACTAAAGAGATTTTAAATGGCTTATATTGTTGGTAATACAGGTAAATGGGAATATGTTATAGGCGTAGAGGTACATGCCCAAATTTCTTCAGAATCCAAGCTTTTCTCTGCTAGTTCCGCCGAATTTGCTGCTCCTCCTAATTCACAAGTATCTTTAATTGATGCAGCAATGCCTGGAATGTTACCAGTATTAAATGAATATTGTGTCCATCAAGCAATTAAGACCGGTCTCGGACTGAAGGCAAAAATCAATCTTAATTCAAGATTTGATCGTAAAAATTACTTTTACCCCGACTTACCGCAAGGATATCAAATCTCGCAATTCTATCATCCAATTGTCCAAGATGGTTATTTAGACATAGTAACTCAGCAGGGAATAACCAAGAAAATTAGAATTAATCGTTTGCATTTAGAACAGGATGCGGGCAAATCTATCCATGATCAATCTCCGTATTATAGTTTCATTGATTTAAACCGGGCTGGTGTAGGATTAATGGAAATTGTTACTGAACCAGACCTTAGCTCACCGGAGGAAACAGCTGAATTTGTTCGTAAACTCAGGGCTTTGTTAAGATATATAGGAAGTTGTGATGGTGATATGGAAAAAGGATCATTACGTTGCGATGCTAATATTTCAGTTAGGCTTCCTGGGAATCCACTCGGAACAAGGTGTGAGATCAAAAACATAAATTCGATTCGTAATATTATGCGGGCAATAGAGTTTGAAGCAAATAGGCAAGTGAATTTAATCGAAAATGGTCAGATAATAATACAGGAGACTAGATTATTTGATGCTGATATTGGTGAAACTAGGACAATGCGTTTAAAAGAAGAATCTCATGACTATAGATATTTTCCTGATCCAGATCTATTACCAATAGTTTTATCTGAGGAGCTGATAGAGCAATTAGCTCGGGAGCTACCGGAACTTCCGGATGCAAAAATTAAAAGATATATTGCAGAATATAGTTTAAACACATATGACGCTGAGGTTCTTGCTGCTGATGAACAGGTAGCATATTATTTCGAAGCAGCAGTGACCTTATGCAATCCTAAGATACTTGCTAATTGGATTATTAGTGAGTTGTTTGGTCAACTTAATAAAAATGTCATTAGCTTAAATGAGTGTAAGATTACCCCAAAAATGCTTGCCCAAATGGTGAAGTTAATAGAAGATGGGGTGATTTCAGGGAAAATTGCCAAAGTAGTTTTTGAAACTATGTTTGAAACTGGCGAGCAACCGGAAAAAATTATTAAAGAAAAGGGCTTAGTGCAAATGTCAGATAGTGCTATACTATCTGCTATAATTGACGAAATATTGTCGGAAAATCCTGATTCTGTTGCTGCTTATAAAAGCGGTAAGGATAAGTTATTTGGCTTTTTTGTAGGACAAGTAATGAAAAAAACTGAAGGCAAGGCCAATCCTAACTTAGTGAATGATTTATTAAAATACTTTCTGCATAAGTCAAAATAGTTGGTGATTTTGTCGTCGAAACTCGCCTTCGCTCTTCACGTACGTTTATGTACGCTGCGGTACTTGGCTTCGTTTCTTCTAAAAATCTCTCAACTATTTTGACTTATGCTAGGTAAGTCTAAAGGAGAGATTACAATAATTAAAATATTGGGTATTGAATCAAGTTGTGATGATACTGGCGTGGCAATAGTCACCTCAGATAAAGAAATTTTGTCAAATGTTGTTATTTCCCAACATCAAGAACACAAGCTTTTTCAAGGGGTAGTACCGGAAATTGCCGCTAGAGCACATTTGCAGAATTTAGAAAAAGCAGTTAGATATGTTTTAGATGAAAGCCATCTTGAGTTATCTGATATAGATGGAATCGCAGCCACTTCCGGTCCTGGCTTGATAGGAGGAGTAATAGTTGGCTCAATGTTTGCTAGGTCCATTGCTAGTGTCTTAAAGAAGCCTTTTATTGCAGTTAACCACTTAGAAGGACATTTACTTACTGCTAGATTAACCAATAAGGCTGAATATCCTTACTTACTTCTATTAGTTTCCGGCGGACATGGTCAATTTGTTGCCGCTTCCTCCCTTGGCAAATATAAAATTTTAGGACAAACTATAGATGATTCGGTTGGAGAGTGTTTTGATAAAGTAGCTAAAATGTTGGGTTTGCCTTTCCCTGGAGGCGTAGAAATTGAGAGAAGAGCAAAATTTGGCGATCCGTCTAAATATATTTTACCAAAGCCCATTATCCATCAAACTGGCTGTAATATGTCGTTTTCAGGTTTAAAGACTGCAGTACGCATATTAATATCCAAATTAGAACCTATAGCTGATCAAGAAATTAATGATATAGCAGCCAGCTTTCAATATGTGGTTGGAGAAATCTTGTCAGTAAAAATGCTTAATAGCTTTAGAATGTATGAAGAATTTATAGGTAAGTCGCTATTGCCACAAAAAACTTGCGTGCTTGCCGGTGGGGTTGCTGCTAATGATTATTTGAGGTCTATACTTAAGTATCAAGCTGCAACTCAAGGATATGCACTTTTACTACCCCCAGCACATTTATGCACTGATAATGCTGCTATGATCGCTTATGCTGGGCTAGAACGTCTACAAAACAATCTTACTGACCGACTCGATTTCTGTCCTAGAGCTAAATGGAGCTTAGAGGATTTATAAAAATGGGTATACTCGATGAAAATCAAGAAATGCGTTGTCGTTGTTCAAGTTCTTCGGTGCTCACGTACTAATGTACGCTCCGCTCCTCGACTTAAACACTCCTAGGTTCTGTTGACAAAAATTATAGTTAGGCAAGAGGAATAAAAAGTTGCCATAGTAAGAAGAAATGGTAGTTTCTAGTTATCAAAAAAAGGAACTACCAATATGAAGTATTACATAGAAGAACAAGCATGGGAAGTAATTTCATCATTTTTTAAGGAAAGAAATGGTATACACAATAAGAATGAAGAAAAAATGATACCAATTGCAATAATTAACACGGTGTATTTATCTAATCTCTATACATAATTGATTTTACTAAATCTACATTATGAGCAAGTTGATTCCAAGCGTAACAAGCCATAGTAACGATATCTTCATATACACCATAACATTGGTTAGACAAGAAATGATTTTTAATCCATTCCCAAACTTGTTCCATTGCATTAAGTTCCGGTGCATAGGGCGGAAGCGGTATCAAAGTGATATTGCTTGGCACAGTTAGTTTTTTGGCTGTGTGCCAACCTGCATTATCTGTTAGTAAAGCTATATGTCGGTTGCCTTGAATACTGCGAGAAAGCTCTTCTAAGAATTTATTCATTGCCTGTGTGTTTGCATATGGTAAAATTAATGCACAAGCTTCTCCTGTCTCATGGCAAGCAGCTCCGTAAATATATGTTGAAATAAATTGCTGTTGCCGAACTTTACGGGGTCTAGTGCCACGCTTAGCCCATATACGAGTTAAGCTACCTTGTTGCCCAACTCTAGTTTCATCCTGAGACCATATATCAACTTTACATCTATCGATATTTTTTGCTAATAATTTTGTTAACATGTCTGGAAAGTTTTTTTATATCTATTTTGAGTCTCTTGATTTGATTTTGGATGCATTGAATGAGAAGTAATCCAGCTAAAACCAAGGCGGTGCATAGTATTGTAGACTGTTTTTAAAGCACATTTAGCACCATATGCCTCAAGTAACATGATATGTAGCTCTTTTCCAGTTATATACCCACCAGTTTTACTTTCACTGAGCGTATTGATTTTATCAAAAATAGCAGACTCTTGTATACTGTTAATCTTCCTAGGGGCACCGCTTCTTTGTGATTCAAATAATCCTTCAAAACCATGATTCCTAAATCTTCTGAGCGATGATTGCACAGTTTTCCAGTGTGACTTCACTATTTCAGATATGGCTTTAAAAGATTTGCCTAATTGAAGGTGATACATCGCCAATAAACGTATACGATTTCGACCATGCGGCTCATGTTTCATCATTTTTATAAAATCATGACCTTCCAAAACCTTGCGGTAATATTAACCTAGCTATTTGAGTACCTATTTATCAGTTAAAAACCCATTTTTTAACACCGTGTTCATTATTGCAATTAGTATTATTAGATAGCTCGAGCTTCTTCCCGGTTTTGAATTTTCTTGAAAAGCGTACTTATTTACAAGATCTTAAAGAAGCTTGCTCACCTGAAATGTTTCTTGAAATTTGGAAGCGTACATTAGTCTCAGAAGGCTGTTTCACTAATGATGAAAAATCTGCTTTCGCCATAGAGTTTGATTTGCCTTTAAAAGACACTACTGCAGACAGTAAAGAACTTGTGAAACCATAATATATTTAGTGATTTCAACATATTTACGCTGCATTTAATACAGCAGTTTGCCGCTTACACGAATTTGGGATAAGAATTTGTCAATTCTTATCCCGAATTGGGGTCACTTGTTATACCATTCTCCCTTACTATGTAAAACAGTCTTGATCTACAACAACGGATTAAGACCATCTCTAGAACAACGCATATGTTGGTGACCTTTGCACAACGATTAATTAAACTTTCTACCGTAGACTCAGCTAAATTACTAGTAAATACAATATCAGATTTTTGGTGTCCTTCATAATTCACAATTCTACCTCAATGATTTAAAGCATGAGGTATTTTCTTGGAATTAATAGATACATTAAATGCCATAGAGACCGATTTTCCAAGTTCTTCCTGTTGCTCTAAAATCTCAGGTAATACTTTCCAATATGATATAGTTACTAGCTTATTTTTACTATTATAGGTAAATGGCTGTGAGCCAAAAGATTTAAAATATTTAGCAGTGAAGCTATCTGCTTTAAAATATAGCTCACTTTCTGCAATAATCCCTATTATCACTCTATCTTTATATATGCCATAACCACCAAACATCGCACGAGTAGTTATTTGACCAAAAGGGGCTAATATATCTTTTATATATTCAATAAATTCATTATTTCTTACAATCTTGTACATACTTTGTACTTTTTATTTTTATAAGCTCATCATACTTTGCTTTAAGCTCATCTAGAGAATAATTACCATCATAATAGCCTTGGATATTAATGATTCTTTCTAAATAAAAATTCAACTGCTCAGCATTACTCTCTAGAATATCATTATCAATTTTTAGGTCTTTCGTAATATAGACCAATACTTGATTTTTGATAGCTGAGCAGTATAATTTAAATTCTTGGATTTTTTTTATAATGATTGGAATATCTTCTGGCTTCATTACTATCAGTGCTACTAACATAACCATTAATATTTCTCCTAGAGACATAATATACCTCTAATATCAGAAAAATGCATTCTTGAAGCGGCTGGTACGAATGCATTTTAATTTATTATCGCTAATAATCTTATTTTTATTGGTATAAAAATAAGATTATTAGCAAATGAAATATTTAACAATCAGGTGTCAAACCGCTTTCAGCCTGATTGTTTACTTTCTCATTCCAATTTCGGATTAATGAAATTAATCCAAAATTGAGGTTTATACTAACTTTTTATGACGATATTTAGGATTAATAATATTTTCACCTGTTGAATTAATCATATAATCATGATAATCTTGGTAATTTCCTTCAAACCACATAGCATTTCCATCTTTATCAAAAGCAATAATATGTGTTGCTATTCTGTCTAAAAACCAACGATCATGGCTTATTACTAATACACATCCAGCAAAATCTAAAATAGCATCTTCTAAGGCTCGTAATGTGTCAACATCAAGATCATTAGATGGTTCATCAAGTAATATAACGTTAGCTCCCTCTTTTAGTAATTTGGCTATATGTACCCTGTTGCGTTCACCCCCAGAAAGTTGTCCTACTTTCTTTTGTTGGTCGCCACCCCTAAAATTAAAGGCTGCACAATAAGCTCGACTTTTCATTGTTCTAGAACCAAGTTGCAACTCTTCAAGACCTGAGGAAATCTCATCCCACACAGTCTTGTTATCATCTAAATCATCTCTTGATTGATCAACGTAACCAAGTTTAACAGTCTGTCCTAATTTAATAGAGCCGTGATTTGGATCAGTCTTGCCAGTGATAATGTTAAATAAAGTAGATTTACCTGCTCCATTTGGACCTATAATACCAACAATAGCTCCTGGAACAACCTTAAAGCTAAAGTCTGATAACAATACCTTATCACCGTATCTCTTCGCTATATGCTCTGCCTCTATAACTAAATCGCCTAGGCGTGGACCATTAGGTATAATAATTGGTGCAGTGCCGGATCTTTGTTCTTTTTGTTTGGTCAACAAATCCTGATAAGCAGTAATTCTAGCCTTACTTTTTGATTGCCTAGCTTTTGGTGATTGACGTATCCATTCAAGTTCTCTTTTTAATTGTTTACTTCTATCATCTTCTTCTTTATCTTCAAGCTCTAATTTTGCTTGCTTTTGCTCAAGCCAAGCAGTGTAATTAGAATGCCATGGAACACATCTACCACGATCCACCTCTAATATCCAATCCGTTACATTATCAAGAAAATATCGATCATGGGTAATAACTACTACAGTACCTTTATAATTTTTTAAATAATTTTCTAGCCAAGATACCGATTCAGCATCTAAATGGTTTGTTGGTTCATCGAGTAATAACATATCAGGCTTTTCTAGTAAAAGTTTACATAACCCAACTCGTCTTTTTTCCCCACCTGAGATTTTTGTAACATCGGCATCTTTATTTGGACACCTTAATGCAAACATAGCAATCTCTATTTCCCTCTCTAAACTCCAAGCATCACAACTATCTATTTTCTCCTGTAGATCAGCCTGTTTTGCTAGAAGTTCGTTCATTGCATCATCTGACATTTCCTCAGCAAATTTATAGCTTATTTCATTAAATTCATCGATTAAAGCTTTCTTATCACTTAAACTTTCCATAATATTATCAAAAACATTTTGAGTAGGATCAAGATGCGGTTCCTGAGCTAAATAGCCAACTCTAACCCCACTAGCTACAAACGCCTCACCGTCATATTCTTTGTCAATACCTGCCATAATTTTTAAAAGAGTAGATTTACCAGCACCATTTGGACCAATAATACCGATTTTTGCCCCTGGTAAGAAAGACAAATACGTTTCCTTTAAAATTTGTTTACCGTTGATGGTCTTACTTAGACCATTCATAACATAAACATATTGATAAGACATAATCCTTAATCCTTTATTTTTGTAATTTATTTGTAGTTTTTAAATAGTTAATAGAACAAATTAACCTTAACTCTTTAAGGAAGCTATATACATACACAACCTAAATATTTTGTTTATTTGCCCAAGTTGTAAATTCAGACATACTAAAAACATCTTTTAAGTTTCCATAAACTTGATCTTTTAACCATTGTAAAGCACCTTTTTTGTAACCATCTCCATCTATAATGATAATAACATTATAAAGACTTTGTTTTCTAACATTTAATATTGTATAAGGGTATTTTTCATCTGCAGAACCGCCTGATTGTTGCCACTTAGATTCAATAACAAGACAATTAGAATGTTTTATAGGATGATATAGAATAAAATCGCATTGCCAAGCGGTATTATAGATAGTTTCTCCTAAATTAAATTGTCTAGTATAGATTGTTGTGCTAATACTTGTGAAGCAATAAATCTAGTCTTGGGAACAAAAACGTAACCTTCCCTAACAAGACGATTATTTATAAATATCTCAAGTTCATTCCCTGTTTTATTTGCAATTGATCCACCTTGTATTTTATTCATAATTTCTAATCAAAACTTCTTCTGTATTTTTTCTTTCATTAGCTTTATAATTGATAGCACGTGGTGCTTCGATAATCTCTATATAAAAATCTTTATACAGATGCTGTATAAACTGAATATTAGAATTTGAAAGCATAAAATATATACCTTTATCGTGTAATTCTTTACATTTTTGATAAAGTTTTATCTGATCTGTTTCTGTAAAATCAAGTTTTGTATATTTAGTAAACGATGTATTATTTATAGGATGATAAGGAGGATCAATATAAACAAAATCACCTGTATTTGGAGAAATCTTACTGAAATCTTGATATTTTATATCAACATTTTGTAATAATTTACTACAAGCTAGTATATTTGTCTCATCAACTATTGCTGGGTTTTTGTATTTCCCCATAGGCACATTAAACTCACCTTTGTTATTAACTCTATACAAACCATTATAACAGGTTTTATTAAGATATATAAAACGTCCAGCAACTTCTATGTCATTATCATTAATAAATTGTTTCCGGATTTTATAGTAATATTCTTCACAATGATTGACTTTATGTTTTGCCAATAGCTTTATCAATTCTTGAGGTTTATTTTTAATCACGGCATATGTAATAACTAAATCTAGGTTTACGTCTGATATAGTCGCACCAGATGGGGCAAGAGCAAACAACAGTGCTCCTCCTCCTATAAATGGTTCATAATAGCTTTTATAAGTTTGCGGTGTTCTTGAGGATAATTCTTTTATTAAACTTCTTTTTCCACCTACCCATTTTACAAATGGTTTTGCTTTATCGTCATTTTCAATTATTATATCATCATTTTTTAGCACATTTTTTCCTATCCTTGATAAGGCTTCATTAAACGATATTCTTAAATTGTTTACTGATTCAATTTGCATAAGAATTTACCAAAATTTCATATGCCAAATATCTTTCGACATTACAAGAATGTTATTAAACATACCACCTATTTTCTGATTCCTCTTTCACCTGTTGTTACCTGAAATAAGCAGTATCTAATTCTTTATCGTTGCCTGAAGATATACAATTAGCATTTTTAATAATCAAATTTTTAATCCAGATTTATCCCAATCTTTATTAAAAATCTCTAAACCGAAGTCTGTTAGTGGATGATCTAATAATTGCTTGATAATTTTACTAGACATTGTAGCAACATCAGCCCCATACATACTAGCTTGATAAACATGGTTAGGGTTTCTTATAGATGCAGCAAGGATTTTTGTTTGATACTGATAATTATCATATACTTGTCTTATATCACTTATTAAACTAATACCATTTAGACCTATATCATCAAGTCTACCGATAAAAGGCGATATATAATATGCTCCGGCTTTTGCAGCGATAAGAGCCTGATTCACAGAAAAGCATAAGGTCATGTTCACTTTTTTTTCTTTATTTGAAAAATATTGGCACGCCTTAATACCATTCCATGTCATAGGTAATTTAATAACAATATTGCTGGATATTTCTAAAATTTTATTTCCTTGACTAATCATAGTATCAACATCATTTGCAACCACTTCAACACTAACATCGGAAGTTATTATCTTACATATTTCTGTAATAGTTGAGACAAAATCATCTTTTGTCTTAGACATTAAGGAAGGATTAGTAGTTATACCATCAATTATACCTAATTGATTAATTTCATCAATTTCTTTAATATCGGCACTATCTAAAAAAATTTGCATTTAATTTAACCTAGACAAAATTGAGTCAAGTTCTTCTAAATTACTATAGTGAAATATTAATTTTCCACCAATTGGGTAGTCTTCAATAGTTACTTTTATATTAAATCTTTCTGACAATGATTTAGCTAATAATTGTAGATCATTCTCTTTACTATTTTCTTTTAGAAATCTTTTCCCTACATGTCTATCATGTTCTGGGATTTTTGTATATTCATTTTTAGACCAATTTTTTACTATATCTTCAGTTTGTCGAACGCTTAAATCATTTCCAATAATATGGTTAGCTATTACCTCGGCCTGCTGATGATTAATTAGGCATCTTGCATGTCCCATAGTTAAAAGCCCTTCATTTATTTTATCTTTGATAGATTGTGGTAATTGATTTAGTCTTAATAAATTAGCTACATGACTACGACTCTTGCTAAGTTTTTCTGCTAATTTCTCTTGTGTATAACCAAACTCTTTTATTAACCGCTCAAATCCTTCTGATTCTTCTATAACAGATAATTCCTCTCTTTGAATATTTTCAATTAGTGCTATCTCTATAATTTCTTTATCCCCTATATCTTTTACAATAGCAGGAATATCGCTAAGCTTAGCTATTTTACAAGCACGCCAACGTCTCTCACCAGCTATAATTTTATATTTTCCATCACTGGTTGAATTAACAATGATCGGTTGCAATAAACCATTATTACTTATGGAGTCAGCTAATTCTTTTATTTTATCATATTCAAATTTTTTCCTTGGTTGATTATTCCTAGCTTCAATTTTATCAATATCTATAATTTTTACTAACTCATCTTTTTCTACAGTAAAAACCTCTTCTCCAAGCAAAGCCGATAACCCTTTGCCTAAACCTTTGTTTTTCATATATTTCTACCTAAAATCTCTTTTGTAAGTTCTATATAAGCAATAGAGCCAGTACATTTATGATCATAAATAATTGCTGGCTGGCCGTAAGATGGTGCCTCAGATAGTTTTACATTCCGTGGAATAACTGTCTTAAATACCAATCTTCCTAAGCATTTTCTAACATCATCCTCTACTTGCTCAGTTAATCGATTACGCTTATCATACATAGTAAATAAAATACCGGCAATTTTTATTTTTGGATTTAAATTCTTTTCTATAATTTCAATTGTTTTTAGTAAATGACTTAATCCTTCTAATGAATAAAAATCACACTGCATAGGGATTAATACATAATCACAAGCTACTAACGCATTAACTGTTAGTAGGTTAAGAGCAGGAGGACAATCTATAATAATATAATCATATTTACTGACCAACTTATTTAACAAATCCGATAATAAATATTCACGCTTTTTTATACTTAATAAATCCGATTCAGCACCGGATAAATTAGTGTTAGCTGTAATTAATTGTAAATTTGGAATATTCGTTTGTATTATGGCTTCTTCAATCGTTCTTAAACCAATTAATACCTGATAAATAGTAACTTTTCTATCTTGTTGGTTTATACCAAAACCAGTACTACTATTTCCTTGAGGATCTAAATCTATAACCAAGATTTTTTTATCCATTACAGATAAAGCTGTCGATAAATTTACAGTAGTTGTAGTTTTAGCAACTCCACCTTTTTGATTAACTATCGCAACTATTTTTGTCATATATGTTACTAATTTCTAGAATCTTACTATTATCAGAAGTCTCACTATCATACATAGAATGACAAAAAGACCATCTCTTTTTAGCAATTTCAATTTCTTTTTGATATTGCTCACCTTTAAATAATAAATACTTATTTCTTACATTAATATGTTGGGTATAAACAAATATTTTCTCTAACTGAGCACAGGCTCTAGAAGTTAATATATCACAATCTAATTTAACATTTTCTATTCGTTGATTAACCACATTGACTTTATTAGTAGAAATTTTAGAAGCTTGCAATAAAAAAATAGATTTTCTTACATCAGATTCTACTAAAGTAACATTTTTTATTCCAGCAATAGACAAAACTATCCCTGGAAATCCACCACCCGAACCAACATCTATTAAATGAATATTTTGGTTATTTATATACTTCATTAGCTGTAAAGAATCTAAAATATGTCTTACCCAAAACTCACGCTCGGTATTACAAGAAACGAGATTAATAGTTTTATTCCATTTTAATGTCAATGATTGATACTTCTTAAGGGCATCTAATATTTCACGTGGAACATTACGACAGTCATACATTAATGTTTATATCTTGTTTTTATATAAATTATAATTGCTATTAAAGCAGCTGAAGTAACTCCAGATATTCTTCTAGCTGCACCAATAGTCGCCGGTTTATGATAATGGAGCTTTTCTCTTACTTCTGTAGACAAGCTTGGTATTTTAAAGTAATCAATATTCTCATCTAATAATTCCAACTCTTCTTCTTTAAATAATTGAATATCTGCATTTTGTCTAATCAAATAAGAAGAATATCTTGATTCAATACAAAGATAATGAAGGATTTTTTTATTTAATGAAATAAGTTCTGGGAATATCTCTATTGTTTTATCAACACCAAAATTTGGTAGTCCTAGTAAATCAAAGGCTGTTTTATATGAACCATCTTGTGCAATAGACACACCCAAGTTAGCTAACTTAGTGGTTGTTAAAGAAATAGTTTTTACAATATTTTCTACCTTATGAATATCGTCACATTTCTTACTAAAAATCTCTTTGCGTAAATTGGATATAACACCAATATCTATGGCCATTTGAGTTAGCCTTAAATCTGCATTATCAGGCCTAACAGAAAGTCTATATTCAGATCTGGAAGTGAACATTCTATAAGGCTCCACTGTACCAAGGGTAATTAAATCATCAATCATAACACCAATATAAGCATCTGCTCTGGTCAAAATAAAATCTGA
Source organism: Candidatus Tisiphia endosymbiont of Neophilaenus lineatus (assembly GCF_964264975.1). Taxonomy (NCBI): domain Bacteria; kingdom Pseudomonadati; phylum Pseudomonadota; class Alphaproteobacteria; order Rickettsiales; family Rickettsiaceae; genus Candidatus Tisiphia; species Candidatus Tisiphia endosymbiont of Neophilaenus lineatus. Next base: position 1,238,951 of record NZ_OZ183649.1, read on the forward strand.
TTGATTTTTTATCGATAAGGCTGCATTAATGCCAGCCATAATTCCTTGCCCCGCAGCTTCTTCATAGCCAGTGGTGCCATTAATTTGACCGGCAAAATACAAACCTTTAATTTTTTTTGTTTCTAACGTTACTTTTAATTCTCTTGGATCGACATAATCATATTCTATTGCATATCCTGGTTTTAACATAGTGGCATTTTTAAGACCAGGAATTGTTTTTAGCAATGCTAATTGTATATCTTCAGGCAACGATGTAGATATACCATTTGGGTATATAGTATGGTCGTCCAAGCCTTCAGGTTCTAAAAATATTTGATGACTTGCTTTAGAGAATCTAGTAACCTTATCCTCAATGGATGGACAATATCTTGGTCCTATACCCTTGATTTGTCCAGAATACATAGCTGATTTATCTAAATTATTCCTAATAATTTCGTGGGTTTGTTCAGTTGTTCTAGTAACGAAACAATTTATTTGCTTTATCTTAACAGAATTTGTAAGTTCGGAGAAAGGACGTGGCACGGTATCTCCAGCCTGCACTTCTACTTCGTTATAATCAATTGTTCTTCCATCTATTCTTGGAGGGGTACCAGTTTTTAACCTGCCAAGAGAAAAACCAAAAGATTTTAAAGTGTTAGATAAACCGTATGACGGCTTTTCACCTATTCTACCAGATGGGATTTTTTTAGTTCCTATGTGAATGAGCCCGGATAAAAATGTACCTGTAGTTAACACAACTTTTTGACACTCAATACACGTACCATTATCTAAGGTTAATGCCTTTACTCTAGAGTCGTGGACTTCAATATTTTCTACAGACGCACATAAAATTGTCAAATTTGGGTGATTTATCAAGACATTATGCATAGCTTTTTTATAAAGTTTTCTATCAGCTTGAGCTCTTGGTCCCCAAACTGCTGGTCCTTTACTTTCATTGAGCATTTTATAATGGATACCGGCTTGGTCTATAATTTTACCCATGAGTCCGTCAAGTGCATCTATTTCTTTTACTAAAGTGCCTTTTGCTACCCCACCTATTGCAGGATTGCAAGACATTTCACCAAGATTATCTAATTTGAGAGTAATTAAAAGAGTATCTACACCTAAACGTGCAGAAGCCGAAGCTGCCTCGCAACCAGCATGACCACCACCAATAACTACAACACTATATCTCATATAGACTATAATTATTCTACAATTTCTTTTTCAGTAAAAAATAATTTCACTTCTCTTTCTGCACTTTCTAAACTATCAGAACCATGGATACTATTAGCCTCAATATTCTCTGCAAAATCTTTTCGAATTGTGCCTAGTTCAGCATCATTTGGATTAGTAGCTCCCATTATTCTACGATTTTTTAAAACAGCGTTTTCCCCTTTAAGCACCTGCAAGACGACTGGACCAGAAATGATATATTCCACTAAACTATTAAAAAATGCCTTTGACCTATGTTCTGCATAGAAATTTTCTGCTTGATCTCTAGTTAAAATAGTCATTCTTTGAGCTACTATTTTTAGTCCAGTATTTTCTAAGTAAGAAATAATTTTACCAATTAGATTTCTTTTCGTAGCATCTGGCTTAATCATTGAAAATGTATATTCTTGAGTCACAGTAAACCTTTATTAATTTATTGTTAATATGTATATAAATTTATATATTTTTGGCAAGCAAATTCTGATAGCATGGTTAAAGTGGTACTTTATGCAATTTTTCTAGAACTATAATTCCAAGTTAAGGAAAAAAGTATTGCCCCCAAGAAAGCAGACAAGATAAAAAATAAAAAAACACCATTCCAACCTAAATTATCAGAAATCCAACCAACACATACCCCAGCCAATGCAGCACCAAGATAACCAAATAAGCCTGAAAGACCATTAGCTGTACCCACTGCTTGTTTATTAGTAAAATCTGCTGTAGCAACACCTATTAAGACCTGCGGTCCAGATACAAAAAAACCAGCCAAAGCAAGAATAATCATGCTAAATATTTCATACTCGTTTGGTATTTGCCAAAATAAAATAAGAGTAAAAGCCAAAACAAACATAAATACTGAACCAACTGGACCACGTCGTCCTTGAAATAGCTTGTCTGACATCCATCCAGCAACAACACCACCAATGAAACCTAAAATATCATAAGAAGCAACTTGTAGACCAGCTTGAGCAATAGTAACGTTTTTTAGTTCACATAAAAATACGGGTGCCCAAAAAATTACACCTGACCGTACAATATAAACAAACATATTAGCAAAACACACATACCACACCAACTTATTACAAAATACAATTTTTATTAGTTGACGCGTTAATAAATTATCACCATTGTTTCCAAGAGATATATCACATTCTTTATACTCTTCTACTATGGGCAAATTAACCTCATTGGGAGAATTACGTAATCTATTAAATAAAAATAACGATATTAATAATGCCACTATTCCAGGAATTATAAATGCTGCTTTCCAACCATAAACGTCTATTAAATAGCCACACACTATCATAGTAGTTGCTCCGCCAATTTGATTAGAAGTAGCCCCTAAAGACCATTTCATTCCTAATTCCTTAGAAGCGTACCAATAAGTCAACATACGTGTTGCAGGCGGCCACCCCATGGATTGAAACCAATTATTCAGAATCCATAAAAGACCCAGTAAGGTTATACTAGAAGCAAAACCCGATAACAATGTTATGATGCCTACAAGGACAAGACCAACCACCATAAATATACGAGCATTTGATCTATCGCTAAAGAATCCATTACACAACTTTCCTACACCATAAACTATAGAAGAGACTGTTAAAATCCAGCCAAGTTGAGTTTTTGTTACCTCAAAATGATCCATTAAAGCAGGCATTGCAATATTAAAATTCTGACGACAAAATATGAATGTTGAATAACCAATAATTATTGAATATAAAATTCTAATACGCCAGCTATTATACTTTCTAGCATAAGGAGGTCTTTCTTTGCAGGATGTACTTATCATCGTTTCCTTAGGTTATTACTTGCAAACATTTGAAGAGAGTATATATGCTTGTCAGGAAAAATGCCACAAGCTATTATGTATTTTGTATCTAAAACTTATTTTTTATCAAATGTACTTGAGATTTATTGCGAACTAGGTTAACCTTCTATAGAATCTAAGACAATAAAATTAATTCCAAACGACAATTATGACAAAATTATTAAGATTTTCTCTGTTTTTTGTTATACTCTTGCAATTATTATCATGCACTCCTGGTCCTCCTTACGAGATTAAAAGCCCTTGTGTGTCTGTTGAATCAACAGATTCTTCGAGTAGTGGTAACCCATGTGTTCGTAGACCGGTAAACTTAACTAGAGATATTGCCTAAAGGTTCGCTTTTATAGTAATGTACAAAATTAGTAGATTTTATAATTACCTAGTAGATTATATCTTGCCAGCAAGATGTTTGTCTTGTGCTGAAATGACTGCCACTAAAGGGGGATTTTGTCTAAATTGTTGGAAGAAATTTGACTTTATTACAAAACCTTACTGCAATATTTGTGGTTGTAGATTAGATATATCAATTTTAGATGATATGTGTTGTGCAAAATGCTTGCAATATAAACCACATTATAACATATCCCGTAGTTTAATTAAATTTAACGAGCATAGCAAGAAAATAATTCATGCTTTTAAATATCAAGACAAAACCATTCTTTCCAAAACTTTCAGCAAATTACTTTATATACAATATCACAGCGAATTTCAAGATATTGACCTGATTATTCCAGTTCCAATAAATAGATTCAAAAGATTGTTTAGAATGTATAATCCTGCTTTGATTATGGCTCAAGAAATCAGCAGACTACTAAAAAAAACCGGTAAGTCCTGACGTATTAATTATTAAGTCAAGATGGACCAAATCCCAAACTTTTTTATCTAAAAAAGAACGAGAAAAAACTTATCACATAGCCTTATATTCAATAAAAAATATCAAATTATAGACCAAAAAATATTATTAGTAGATGAGGTATTAACCACTGGCACTACCATTAACAAATGTGCTAAAATCTTAAAGGATTCCGGGGCTAAGAGTGTTTATGTTATGACAATTGCCATGACATAAATACTCTTATATCCCCATTTTGTACTCATTAAATTGAGGATAAGCTACTTAAAAATTCACTTTAACCTTCAAACTACCTTGGTGACCAATATATTTGCTGGCAATGTTAACATTATAGATAATACCACATTCCATCATATTATATTTCGCAGTGAAACCAGTACCAACAGTGAAGAAGGTCTCAACAGGTTTAACTGATTTAGTCGATAATGGTTCATTTATCCCATCTAACCTTGCATCAATAATTGGTGCTTTTCCTTTGAAGTCATGATTAACGTAACCATGCAATTCTGGTATTAACAGTACTTTGTTAGCCTTCAGGGTTGCCGCAGTTCTTAACCCCAAAATACCTTCAAATTTATTGTACGACCTTTTCTGAACAACTAGGTTTTGGAATTTTGTACAGTTTCCGTATAGCCAGCATCCTTAAATTGCGAATATCTGAACCCAATTATTGGGGTAATCATTAACTTTTCAGAAGCTATATAATTATACCCTGTAATACCAATTGCAATAATGAACACGGTGTATTTATCCAATCTCTATACATAATTGATTTTACTAAATCTACATTATGAGCAAGTTGATTCCAAGCGTAACAAGCCATAGTAACGATATCTTCATATACACCATAACATTGGTTAGACAAGAAATGATTTTTAATCCATTCCCAAACTTGTTCCATTGCATTAAGTTCCGGTGCATAGGGCGGAAGCGGTATCAAAGTGATATTGCTTGGCACAGTTAGTTTTTTGGCTGTGTGCCAACCTGCATTATCCGTTAGTAAAGCTATATGTCGGTTGCCTTGAATACTGCGAGAAAGCTCTTCTAAGAATTTATTCATTGCCTGTGTGTTTGCATATGGTAAAATTAATGCACAAGCTTCTCCTGTCTCATGGCAAGCAGCTCCGTAAATATATGTTGAAATAAATTGCTGTTGCCGAACTTTACGGGGTCTAGTGCCACGCTTAGCCCATATACGAGTTAAGCTACCTTGTTGCCCAACTCTAGTTTCATCCTGAGACCATATATCAACTTTACATCTATCGATATTTTTTGCTAATAATTTTGTTAACATGTCTGGAAAGTTTTTTTATATCTATTTTGAGTCTCTTGATTTGATTTTGGATGCATTGAACGAGAAGTAATCCAGCTAAAACCAAGGCGGTGCATAGTATTGTAGACTGTTTTTAAAGCACATTTAGCACCATATTCCTCAAGTAACATGATATGTAGCTCTTTTCCAGTTATATACCCACCAGTTTTACTTTCACTGAGCGTATTGATTTTATCAAAAATAGCAGATTCTTGTATAGTGTTAATCTTCCTAGGGGCACCGCTTCTTTGTGATTCAAATAATCCTTCAAAACCATGATTCCTAAATCTTCTGAGCGATGATTGCACAGTTTTCCAGTGTGACTTCACTATTTCAGATATGGCTTTAAAAGATTTGCCTAATTGAAGGTGATACATCGCCAATAAACGTATACGATTTCGACCATGCGGCTCATGTTTCATCATTTTTATAAAATCATGACCTTCAAAACCTTGCGGTAATATTAACCTAGCTATTTGAGTACCTATTTATCAGTTAAAAACCCATTTTTTAACACCGTGTTCATTATTGCAATTAGTATTAATAATTTTTATGAATGTTAATTATCTGCATGATAACATATTATTTAAATGTTATCACTAGCTATATTACTGATCCGCCTATTATTAATTTATTACATCGATGGTTGAGGTTATGTTATAATCTTCTGAAATCATCTAATTCTAATTAGGTATAGCTTGTTTAAGAAAATACTAAAAATAAAATTTGTTTTTGTAACTATTACATTGATTTTGCTGATCAGCGGAATCAATTTTTGTATATTTTACTTATTTGCACCTGGTTTACTTGCAGAAAGTAAAACTCTAATAATTAAGCCTAAGTTGTCGATTGATCAAATTACTACGATATTAAATGATAACAAAATCATAAAATATCCTTATTTATTTGCATTTCTTACAAAAATATATTCATTAAAACATCCTATCAAAAGTGGGGAATATACTTTTACTCAAAATATTTCTCCAATGCAAACTTTAAAAATATTGTCCAGTGGCAAATCGATTATTCATAAAATGATTATACCTGAGGGTATGCTTGTATATGAAATAATACAAAAGATTAATAATGAAGAACGCTTAATTGGTGAGATTCTAGGAACAATTCCTGAAGGATTTTTAATGCCATCTACTTATTTTTTTTCATATGGTGATCAAAAAGAGCAGATCATTGATAAAATGCGAAAATTAATGTCCCTGCATCTTGACAAAGTCATGGAAAAATTATCACCCAATTCCCCATTAAAAACCCGTCTTGACGTCTTAATTTTAGCGTCCATTGTGGAGAAGGAAGCTAGCTTAGACGCAGAAAAACCTTTGATTGCTGCTGTATTTCTAAATCGCCTTACCAAACATATGAAATTGCAAGCAGATCCAACGACGATTTATGCTATAACACTTGGGAAAGATAAACTAGCAAGGCGATTAACTAAAAAAGACTTAGCTATCCAATCATCCTATAATACATATTATGTCTTTAATTTACCACCTGGAGCTATTTCTTGTCCTGGAGTAAAATCTTTAGAAGCTGTAGTAAATCCTGCTAAAATTGATTCATTATATTTTGTCGTTAACATTATGGGAGGGCATAATTTTTCTAATAACCTTAACGATCACAATAAGTATGTTGAGATGTATCGCAAAAGTTTAAAGGAGCATTAAGTATGGACAATACTGAATTTGCCAAATTGGCTGAAAAAACAATATCTTTAATTGCCGATACGATTGAGGCAGAAGATAAGAATTGTCTTATCGATATTGATTTTCAAGGTGATATTCTAACCCTAACTACTAACCAAGGAGTATTTGTTATTAACAAACACTCAGCTGCTAAAGAAATTTGGTTATCTTCACCGATTAGTGGTCCTTACCATTTTTATTATGTTGCTGGTAAATGGAAATCAAAATCCTCTGATGATCTAGTTGTTATTTTAGAGCAGGAGTTAAAAATTAATATGCTAAATTGTAGCTATTAGTTGTTATCTTAGATTTAAGGAATAATGTTTAAGATTCATAATACCCTATTCGGGGTAAGAATTAGTTAATTCTTATTCCGAATTGGCTTTAATAGAAGGAAAAATGCATTCTTAAAAAGGTTTTGCGAATGCATTTTAAACCTTTCTGAAGCTAAAAACATGATTTTAAAATCAGATGTAGAGCCGTTTCAAATCTGATTGTTTCGATAATTTCACCGAATTTGGGATAAGAATTGATAAATTCTTATCCCAAATTCATGTATAATGTTATATTATTGTACTCTTTATTCAATTCTCTAATCACCCACATCCATATAATACAAATTATACCAAATATTATCATTAAGTATATAGAAATAGATTGATAAGTTGCACAAGGCAAAATAATAAATATTAAAGACTGGAGAAGGGCACTTGCTGACTTTCCAAGCTTAGTACCAATTACGTCGGCAGCTGCTTTACCTTTTGTCTTAAGTTCGGTATCTAGAGGAACATATGACATTTCTTTTGTAGAATCAAATAAAGTATATTTACTTGATTTACTTAGAACATTGTTGACTAGCCCCATGGTAATAGCAATCAAAGAAGGATCGGTTAGCATAAAGCTAACCACGATTATGGCAGAAAACCCATCAAAGTTAGATACTGAGAAAAATAGCATGCCAGTTATAAAGACCATTATTGGCGTTATACTTGCTGCTGTAAACCAGCCCAACCTTCTTACAATATTAGAGCCGAGAATAACAAATAAAATGGTAAATATGCCAGTAATACTTAGATAACTGCCAACAAAAGCAGCAAATTCCGTCGGTGTTTTATAAATCTTTGAAGCTGACGCTTTCCAAGGTCCTTCGACTAAATTTATAGCTATACCATAACAAACAAGTAGTGTAGCAATTAATCTAATATATCTTGAAGAAATAATCATTTTAAAACTTTCTATAATAGTCATGGATTGTCTCTTGACAGAAAATTGTAGTTTTTCTACCTGAACTTTATCTAATATTTTATGGTTTAGTACCCAAAAAGTTGCTAATGCTACTACACCTAATACCAATACACAGCCTAATATAATTTGTACTGAAAGTTCAGTCTCTGTATGTTGTAGGTCAAACCTTTTAATTAAAGATTGATTTAAATAAGCTAAATTTTCTAGAAACTTTCCTGATATATAAAGTCCTGTTTGAGCAAAAAGTCCAAATAAAGGATAGAATCTTTTCGATTGTTCCACCGAGGTTATATTATTAACAAATTGCCAAAAAAGTAACGCAAATATCACGCTCGGCCATAATTCCGCTATAATATAAAACAGGGAGAAACTCCAATTAGATAAAAGTAATATAAACCATTTCAAATTGGGATAAGACTTTATTAAAATGCCGGCATGCTCATTACTCAAATGTAATGCTAGATGATTAGGAAAAATATAAAAGGCAAATAAGGCAAAAAATAGTAGAAAAACTGACAATATAAGGTAAAATATATACTCCCCTTTTATGTTATTTACTAATTTCACATAGATTATTGACAGCAGGAATGCCGAAGGTAGAACCCCCCAAAATTTAAGAAATGATACAGTTTCAGTACCAATCATAGTATTAATAAGACTATCTTTTAAGGCTCTGATAATATTTTGTATAAATAAAATACAGAACATCAACAATGTTACACTTAGAAACTTAGATAATTCACGCCTTTCGATAGGAAAGACATATTCTGACAATCTATTTGTTAGTTTTGAGGTGGGGGATGTGTTGCGAGTTATAGAGAGATACGAAAAAATTCTAGAAATGACTGCCATATAAGGTCTAACCTACTTATTTATTGGCTAGGGCTACATATTAAAGCTTATTGTCTTTAGTGTCAAGAAGAATAAGCACGAATTTGAGCAGGGTAATTAAAAATTATAGTCAATAGTTGATATAAACATAAGTTTAACCGCTCCTGATATCATTCTTATACTAAAAGCGGGAATCCATAATATCTAATAGTCTTTGCAGGTTATTTTTTGGATTCCCGCTTTTAGCTAGGAATGATCGTTTTTGCCTAAAACCTTCTAGAGTTAGCTATACGTGACTACGGCTCATCCATGCTACTTTCAAAAAATAATTTTTGGAAAGCAGCGAAGAATTGATACTAATATTAGATCTCTTGCAGAATTCGCTTCTGCTAGGGAATTTGTAGGAGGACCGGAACGCAGAACCGTAACGTACTTCAAACGTACGTGAGGATTCGACTACCGTACCGACGCACAAATTACCAGCAGAAGCGAATTCTGCAAGAGGTCTTTATTTTTATTACTGTTCTACCTGCGTTGTTGTATTACCTACTAAAGATATATCTTGAATCTCTTCTAGTGGTATTGTTATTATTAACAAGTTAGTATCTACTGAGCAATCAATATTTTCGTTCTTACTGCCAAAACTTTTATATGCTTTGCATGCAGCAATCCCGACAATAATAACACAACCATTAGCTGCACCACCTATGCTTAACATTATTGTTTCACTATCCTGATTGTGAGAAGTTGATTTTTCAGGAGTAGTATGTTTAGGAGTAGTAGTAGTATTTTCTAATGTATAATACCAATTGCAATAACTAACGCAGTGGTCTAAGATGGGTTTTTAACTGATAAAAGGTACTCAAATGGCTAGGTTAATATTACCACAAGGTTTTCATGGTCATGATTTTATAAAAATGATGAAACATGAGCCGCATGGTCGAAATCGTATACGTTTATTGGCGATGTATCACCTTCAATTAGGCAAATCTTTTAAAGCCATATCTGAAATAGTGAAGTCACACTGGAAAACCATGCAATCATGGCTCAGAAGATTTAGGAATCATGGTTTTGAAGAATTATTTGAATCACAAAGAAGCGGTGCCCCTAGGAAGATTAACACTATACAAGAATCTGCTCTTTTTGATAAAATCAATACGCTCAGTAAAAGTAAAACTGGTGGGTATATAACTGGAAAAGAGCTACATATCATGTTACTTGAGGAATATGGTGCTAAATGTGCTTTAAAAACAGTCTACAATACTATGCACCGCCTTGGTTTTAGCTGGATTACTTCTCGTTCAATGCATCCAAAATCAAATCAAGAGACTCAAAATAGATATAAAAAAACTTTCCAGACATGTTAACAAAATTATTAGCAAAAAATATCGATAGATGTAAAGTTGATATATGGTCTCAGGATGAAACTAGAGTTGGGCAACAAGGTAGCTTAACTCGTATATGGGCTAAGCGTGGCACTAGACCCCGTAAAGTTCGGCAACAGCAATTTATTTCAACATATATTTACGGAGCTGCTTGCCATGAGACAGGAGAAGCTTGTGCATTAATTTTACCATATGCAAACACACAGGCAATGAATAAATTCTTAGAAGAGCTTTCTCGCAGTATTCAAGGCAACCGACATATAGCTTTACTAACGGATAATGCAGGTTGGCACACAGCCAAAAAACTAACTGTGCCAAGCAATATCACTTTGATACCGCTTCCGCCCTATGCACCGGAACTTAATGCAATGGAACAAGTTTGGGAATGGATTAAAAATCATTTCTTGTCTAACCAATGTTATGGTGTATATGAAGATATCGTTACTATGGCTTGTTACGCTTGGAATCAACTTGCTCATAATGTAGATTTAGTAAAATCAATTATGTATAGAGATTGGATAAATACACCGTGTTAATTATTGCAATTGGTATAACCAGCATTTGTGTAACCCTCACTTATTGTACGTTTTGCAATATAATGTGCTGACAGATTATCTTTATCATCTATCGAGTTAGGACGAATCATAGAAAGAGTTGTCAATAACAGAATATCTTTAGCTGTATATAACTTAAGAGGCTCTACTTCTTTAGAAAGAGGTTTATCTTGTTTTAAAAAATTATGTTCCCGGTAATGATTAGCCCAGTTTCCCTGATTATGTTTGTTACGTCCCATATTTTTTCCTCCTTGTACATTAACAAATTTGTTGCGTTCAACTACTTTAGATAAAGTATCAATTAATATCAAGTAAAATTATTATATTTAATAGCTAATATTCTAAATATAATAGCATATTAAAAATTACTATATTATTTGGTGTTAAAAAGATTATTTCAGTATCTTTATGATTGACTAAATAGGATTATTATAGTGTATATTAAATTTTGCTAGATTTCACGTTTAGCAAAAAATATATAAAAACATTTTAGGAGTATATGATGATAAAAAAAAATAGATTAATTACTCCTATAATAGGATTACTATTACTAAGTTCAAATAGCTTAGCAAGTACAACAGCTGCAAAATCAAATGCCAATAAAACTAATATTAGTAGTAGTGGCACTAATGATGAATTACAAAAAATTGAGAGTGATTTCAAGTCTTATGCTGCGGGAATTTCAGCAGAACTAAGAGAAGAAATAACAAAATATAGAATAGAAGTGGCTAAAATTAATGGTCAAAAACGTGAATTATATAAAAAAATCTCACAAGAAGCTCAAAACTATCTTGCCAAAGAACGAGACTATAAAAAAAGAATACTATCCTTAAGCAAAAATTCAGCTAAAAACTAAGAGGATACTAGCTCTATTGAGAAAAAATCTGACAAAAAAGATTTGCCTAAATAATGCTTTATGAACAATTTCAGCAGAATATTGAAAAGCTAGTTGATAGACCTCACCTGAGGTCTATCGCATTGGCTATTTCAGGTGGTTCTGATTCCATAGCCCTTTTAATGTTAACACATAAATGGGCTAGCACTAATAGTATTAAGCTAGTAGTGATGTTAGTTAATCATCATTTACGAGAGCAGGCTAAGTTGGAGCATGAGTATGTACGAGACTTAAGCCATAAATTGGGACATAGATATCACCAGCTTCATTTCAATCACCAAAATAATTTTTCTAATTTACAAGCAAGGGCTAGAGAAGGTCGTTATAAATTAATGACTGATTTATGTAGCAAATTAGATATATTGACAATTTTAACAGCACATCACTTGGATGATTATATAGAGAATTATTGTCTAAGATCAGAAAAAAAAAGTAGTATATTTGGACTTAGTAGCAGCAATATTAATTGGTATAATAATGTTAAAATAGTGAGACCATTGTTTAACATTCCAAAACAACAGTTAATTGCATATTTAGTTACCAATAATGTAAAATGGTTTGAAGATGAATCTAATAAATCTGACAAATATCAACGAAATATCATTAGAAAAAAGCTATCCCTAGAAGGAGAATATATAAAGAATCAAATAACTTCTCAACAATCTAGAATTAACCAAGTAGTAGAAGAGAAATGGCAACCGGAATTGATTGCTTGCATCGCAGAATCAGTAAAAATTTATGATTTTGGTTTTGCTACTGTAAATTTATTAAAATTTGCAGAATTTTCTAGTGCAATAACACTACAGGTAATCAGTTTTGTACTTATCATTATTAGCGGTAAGAACCGCACCAGTAGATCAGGCTCAATAAGCATGATAACAGAACTATTACAACAAAAAATAGACTTTATTAAGACACTCCATGGTTGCGTGATTAAAAAAATTAGTAATAATCTAATAATTTACCGAGAATTTGGTAGGAATTTACCTATAGATATTAGACTTAATAATGTAGATGCATGGGATGGTAGATTTCATTTCTATATCAATAGACCTCTTGTAGAATTCGCTCTAGCTCAGGAATTTGTAGGATATCCGGAACGCAGAACCACATCATACTCAAATGCATGTGAGGATTCGAGTACTGCACCGACGTCCAAATTACCAGCAGAAGTAGAATTATACAAGAAGTCTAATAATTCAGGCTATTTGATCAGTAACCTAACGATCAAGGATTATAGTAAAATAAGGCAAGATTTAGATTTTAAAATACTAAAAGACACAAGTTTTAACAATCATATAGCTATTTTATTCACCCTACCAGTAGTCAAGATACTTGAAAAAGTTATAGCCATACCCCATATATCGTATTATAATGACCAAGGTTTGAGAAGAAGGCTTAGTGTTTCTTTCTCTCCCAATTTTATGTCGCGTTTTACACATTTCTGTTAGGTGAGTAGTAGATGAATAATCAAAGTAAGAATGTTCTAATTTGGGTGTCGGTTTTTGTTTTAATGATACTTGTTTTTCATGCATTTCAAAATGATGGTTTTATTGGAGGAAGAAGTAATATCGCTTTTTCAGATTTTTTAACCAAAATGGATGAAAAAGCAATTAGTGCTGTTAAAATTCAGGGTAGAATGATTGAGGGAACTCTAAGCGATGGATCTTCTTTTTCGACTTATGCTGCTGACTATCCAGATCTAATAAATCGCCTAAATAGCAATTCGGTTCATATTGAAATAGTGCCACCTGATACAAAAATGAACTTGTTGTTTAACATATTTGTTTCGTGGTTTCCAATGATTCTTTTGATAGGTGGGTGGGTGTTTTTCATGCGTCAAATGCAAGGTGGAGGAAAAGCCATGGGTTTTGGTAAATCTAAAGCTAAGCTAGTTTCAGACAAAGGCCCAAAAATTACTTTTAAAGATGTTGCTGGAATTAACGAAGCTAAAGAAGAATTAACTGAAATTGTTGATTTCCTTAGAGACCCAAGTAAATTCCAAAAACTTGGTGGTAAAATTCCAAAGGGATGTTTACTTATAGGATCACCTGGAACAGGTAAAACTCTCCTAGCAAAAGCTATAGCCGGCGAGGCAAATGTCCCATTCTTTAGTATATCTGGCTCTGATTTTGTTGAAATGTTCGTTGGCGTTGGTGCTAGCCGTGTCCGTGATATGTTTGAACAAGGTAAACGCAATGCTCCTTGTATAATTTTTATTGACGAAATAGATGCAGTAGGTCGCCACAGAGGTATTGGTATGGGTGGTGGCAACGATGAACGTGAACAAACACTAAATCAAATGCTGGTCGAAATGGATGGGTTTGAGGATAATGAAGGGGTAGTTATTATTGCTGCAACTAACAGACCGGATGTATTGGATCCAGCGTTGCTAAGACCTGGGAGATTTGATCGCCAAATTACTGTTCCTAATCCAGATATTGATGGTAGAGAACAAATTTTACAAGTACATTTGAAGAAAATAAAATGTGCCTCAAATATAGTTGCTAGAATCATAGCTAGAGGAACTCCTGGATCTTCAGGAGCAGATCTTGCTAATCTTGTCAATGAATCTGCATTAATTGCTGCTCGCAAGGGTAAAAAAGAAGTAAGTATGACAGATTTAGAAGAGGCAAAAGATAAAGTGTTAATGGGTGTAGAAAGACGTTCTATGGTTATGTCAGATGAGCAGAAAAAACTAACTGCTTATCATGAGGGAGGGCATGCATTGGTTGGGTTGTATTGTCCTGCTTCTGATCCAATTCATAAAGCAACTATTATTCCAAGAGGTAGGTCACTTGGAATGGTTATGCGACTTCCTGAAAATGATCGTTTTTCTATGCCACGTGATAAAATGGAAGCTGACATAGCGGTGGCAATGGCTGGCAGGGTAGCTGAGGAGCTTATTTTTGGCAGAGATAAAGTGACTTCTGGGGCTTCTTCAGATATTAAAATGGCAACCCAAATGGCTAGAGCTATGGTAACGGATTGGGGGTTAAGTGATGCAATAGGACCAGTATATCATGGTTCGAGTAATGAAGATCTATATACTAGTGGTAGGGGAGCAGGTCATACTTCTGTACATACAGCAGAATTAATTGATACAGAAGTAAGAAAAATTATTGAAAAAGGTTATGATTTTGCCAAAAATATATTAACTACACATATTGATCAACTTCATTTGTTAGCTAAATTATTGATTGAACATGAGACATTGTCTGGTCAGCAAATTAAAAACTTGCTGAGTGATAGAACAATGAATTCAGAAGAGGAAAATTTATTTCCAATAAAAAATGACTATGGTGGTACTGTAAAAGTTAAGAAACTAAATCAGAAAAGAACAGCTGGGTAATTTAAAAGTCGTGGTTACGGTAAAGAAGTGTGCTTGATGTCACCCCACAACTGTTGAAAGTTAAAAATCGTCTATTAGCGAAGCACTGTTGTAAGTCTTAAACCGTCATTGCGAGGAGTCGCTGCAAGCGGCATTGCTCTGAAATATAGTTAGAATTTTAGATAAGGAATAAACATGGCAGAACTTAGATTACCACCTAATTCTAAAGTCCGTAAGGGTACTACATATAAACATTCTGGAGAAGCGGTTAAGTTACGTAATATCAGAATTTATAGATATAACCCAAATTCTGAAGAAAACCCTAGAATTGATATTTATGAGTTAGATCTATGCAAAACAGGTCCAATGGTTCTAGATGCCTTAATTAAAATAAAAAATGAAATAGATTCTACATTGACTTTTAGGCGTTCTTGTCGTGAAGGAATTTGTGGTAGCTGTGCGATGAATATAGATGGAACTAACACACTTGCTTGCATTAAGGCTATTGAAGAAATTCGTGGTGATGTCAAGATATATCCTCTACCGCACATGAAGGTAGTAAAAGATTTAGTACCTGATATGTCGCATTTCTATGCTCAATATGAATCGATAGAACCTTGGCTAAAAACTGACAGTCCGCCACCTTCCAATACTGAAAGATTGCAGTCTCTTAAGGATAGAGAAAAACTGGATGGTTTATATGAATGCATATTATGTGCGTGTTGTTCTACCTCTTGCCCAAGTTATTGGTGGAATGGTGATAAATATTTAGGACCTGCGATTTTACTACAAGCATATCGGTGGATTGCTGATTCTAGGGATGAGTATACTGGAGAACGTTTAGATGCTTTAGAAGATCCATTTAAATTATATCGTTGTCATACGATTATGAACTGTACAAAGACTTGTCCGAAAGGTTTAAATCCAGCTAAAGCTATTGCAGAGATAAAAAGCCAAATAATAGAACGTCACGGAGTGTAAAGCGAATAGACTTACTTAACCTAAGTTCTATATAGCATTATGTATACTCGATGAAAATCAAGAATTGCGTTGTCGTCTTCAGGGATCTTCGGTGCTCACGTCTAATGTACGCTACGCCGCTCGACCCTTTGACTCCTAGCACTTCATGATTTTACTCTTCATCTATTAACTCTTCATTTACGAGCAGTATATATACTCTTCTGCTTTGAAGAATTGTTTTTTGAAAATATCATGAATTCGCATGCTTACCATTTATTTTTTAATCTAATTCTTTAAAGCATTTATAGATAAAAATCACTCTACATGATAATTTTTAATAAAATTAAACTTATAATTTTTTTTATGCAAAATATCAACTAACTGACTTAAATTTTCTTTGCCATTAAATTGGTCTTGAAACATTTCATCATGCATAAGTAAAATTAATTGATTAGGTAAGGCAGTATCATTTCTGTTAAATTTATCTTCTATCTCTTGCACTAATTCATCTAAGGATTGAATTGGCTTGCCATGCTGATTATGAGTCCATTCTAAATCCCAGCCATATAGATAGAAGCCATTTTTATATATTCCATCATCATCTATTCTTTCTACTTTATCTTCTTCTTTTAAAATATATGGATCATCTTTACTTAGGTTAGGAAGACGGAATACATCTCTACCTGGTAGTCTAGTATTGACATGTGAACCAGTGAAACCAAAAACAGTATTATTTTTTTTAAGATCCTTAATTACATCCGGAAGCTGATGATAAAAATTTCTATAGTAGTTATTAGCGTGAGTATAGCTGTGATTTCCTATTTCAATAAAAGGGTTTTTTTAGCTAGATCAACAGCTTTCTTTAGGCTAGGACTCGAATTATCATAATGTAATCCTACCATGAACATGGTAATGGGAGTCTTTTTTTGGGTCATGACATTAATAACATTTTCGGTTCCTCCAAGAGGACCATCATCTGATGTTATATAAATTGTTTTATTTGTATCTGCACATAATGCATAAGGTAGATTTACTATAGCTACGAAACAATATATTAGGAAGATTTTGGTTATTCTCATAAAAATATACCTGAGATTATATGATTAAGTAGGTTGCTTTTACCGTAAATAGAATTGTATCATTACATTACCAAGTATACCAAACTAAAAAATTGACAATTAACAATAAATATTTACTGGTAGTGATATTAATAGCGATGTAGTGATTCATTTGAGTATACTCAGGTAGAACTTCAAGAATTGGCATTTCCGCGACCAAAGGTATCCGCTGCCCCATTACTCATGTACACCTAGCAGCTCGACTTTGCTACGGCCTAGCTCTTCTTGAAGTTATACTATCGTTTACCCAACTCTTGAAATCATAGTAGTATATAATACCAATTGCAATAATTAACGCGGTGTATTTATCCAATCTCTATACATAATTGATTTTACTAAATCTACATTATGAGCAAGTTGATTCCAAGCGTAACAAGCCATAGTAACGATATCTTCATATACACCATAACATTGGTTAGACAAGAAATGGTTTTTGATCCATTCCCAAACTTGTTCCATTGCATTAAGTTCCGGTGCATAGGGCGGAAGCGGTATCAAAGTGATATTGCTTGGCACAGTTAGTTTTTTGGCTGTGTGCCAACCTGCATTATCCGTTAGTAAAGCTATATGTCGGTTGCCTTGAATACTGCGAGAAAGCTCTTCTAAGAATTTATTCATTGCCTGTGTGTTTGCATATGGTAAAATTAATGCAAAAGCTTCTCCTGTCTCATGGCAAGCAGCTCCGTAAATATATGTTGAAATAAATTGCTGTTGCCGAACTTTACGGGGTCTAGTGCCACGCTTAGCCCATATACGAGTTAAGCTACCTTGTTGCCCAACTCTAGTTTCATCCTGAGACCATATATCAACTTTACATCTATCGATATTTTTTGCTAATAATTTTGTTAACATGTCTGGAAAGTTTTTTTATATCTATTTTGAGTCTCTTGATTTGATTTTGGATGCATTGAACGAGAAGTAATCCAGCTAAAACCAAGGCGGTGCATAGTATTGTAGACTGTTTTTAAAGCACATTTAGCACCATATTCCTCAAGTAACATGATATGTAGCTCCTTTCCAGTTATATACCCACCAGTTTTACTTTCACTGAGCGTATTGATTTTATCAAAAATAGCAGACTCTTGTATACTGTTAATCTTCCTAGGGGCACCGCTTCTTTGTGATTCAAATAATCCTTCAAAACCATGATTCCTAAATCTTCTGAGCCATGATTGCACAGTTTTCCAGTGTGACTTCACTATTTCAGATATGGCTTTAAAAGATTTGCCTAATTGAAGGTGATACATCGCCAATAAACGTATACGATTTCGACCATGCGGCTCATGTTTCATCATTTTTATAAAATCATGACCTTCAAAACCTTGCGGTAATATTAACCTAGCTATTTGAGTACCTACTTATCAGTTAAAAACCCATTTTATAACACCGTGTTCATTATTGCAATTAGTATAATTTTGCTAAAGACAAATAATCTTGCGATGATAAATTTTCAGATCGAGAAGAATTATCAATCTTTAATTGAGATAACAAATCTTCTATGTGTGGGGTTAGTTTCTTCAAAGATGATTTAATCATTTTACGACGTTCACTAAAGGCTAGTTTGGTAATTAGTTCAACTTTCCCAATTAGTTCAAGTGTTAATGGATTATTAAAAGGCACAAGTCTAACTATTGCAGAGTGGACTTTTGGTGCAGGGTAGAAAGCTTGCGGATTAACATCAAAGCATTTTTCAACTGAACAAAGTAACTGACATATTATTGATAATCTGCCATAAGATTTTGTCCCAACTTTACCACATATTCGCTCTACAACCTCTCTTTGCAGCATTAAAGTCATACTACTTATTAAGTATGATTTTTTTAACCATTTTATGACTAACTCTGTACCTATTCGGTAAGGTAGATTTGAAATAATAGTTATTTTATCATGTGTTTTGTCATGACTTAAGGTTGATAGATCAAATTTAGAAGCATCTGAATGAATAATATGTAGATTAGGGTATAACTCTCTTATTTCCGTCAGTAACGGTATGCATCTAGCGTCAGTTTCAACCACAGTTAAAGATTTAGGGTTGTAAGAAAGGATAGCTCTAGTGAGTCCGGCTGTACCAGGACCAACTTCTAATATAGAGTCATTTTCTCGGAGACCACTTACGCGAACTATTTTATCACACAGACTACTATCAAAAATGAAATTCTGACCATATCTCTTAATAGGAACAATGCCATGTTGGCTGGCATGCTTGGCGATTGAAGGTAGTGTACTCAGATCATTCGAGTATATCACAAAGGTAACATTATTTTGATATATGCTTTCTTACGCATATCCTCAAAGTATTTTTGGGCTTTTTGTGACATTTTTTTATTGGTCAGAAGATTTACTACATAATTATTTTCATCTAGAGTAATATTAACTATCTTTTTATTACACATTAAGATTAACTTAAACCCATCTTGCATCTTGAAAACACTACTTTTCTCTCCTGTATTTAAATCCTTGAGAATTGTTTGTAGCGTAGAATCTAGAGTACTTAAATTTTGATTGACTATCTCTAACGTAGAAAAATCTTTATATAAAGATTCTTTGATATCGTGACAATTTGTAAGGCGTTTTTGTAACCCATACATCTTTTGCAAAGTTTTATCCTGTTTATCTTTTGAAGTAAAGATTTGAGCCGATACTTCTGCATCTTTTGAATTAGTCGCTAATATTATAGCATCAACTTCTTTTGCACTAATAGCAACTGATCTAGAAATACTAGATAAAATATTCATTTTGATAATTTCAGCACCAATCTGAGATTTAAAACTATTAATATCTACAGATTTACTCTTCAAAAGTTGCATTAATTGTCCTTTTGCCATTTTATTACGTTGCTCAATAGTCTCTATAGACTCATTTAACTCACTATCAGAACTTTTTTTACCGTTTACAGACTGATAAAGCAATAAATCATCAATCACGCTGTTAATTGCCATCTTGTCAATTTGCTTATCTGTTTGAGAATCAGGATTGTTAATATTGTTAAGTGCCATGATCATGTGTTTTCTAGCTAAAAATTCATGTAATGTAATTGGCTCATTATTAACTAATGCAACTATATTGGATAATTCTGCTTTCGCTATAGCTAGGTTAAAAACGATAGCAACTAAACAAAATAACTTCTTCATAATTTTAGACTCACATATTTAATATTTTTAAACCTATAGAAATAGTAGGTACAGCAGAATTCTTTTTTATTCCCCTACTACCATCTTCCATGTAGTTGTCTGAAAGTTTTCCGGTTATTCTAACACAATCATTTAAGTATGTCACTTGGATACTCTTAGAAAGAACATTTAGTTTGCTTTTTGGCCACTGTACTCTCATATCATAGACAACTGACCAATTTTCTGTTAATTGATAAGTGAGATTATAGTAGAATTGCTTTATTTTCTCATCAGTTAATTTATCTGTAAAATAATATTTCTGTAAATTTGAAATCTGAACCAATCCAGCAGTTAACTGAATTTTCTTAGAGTTAAGACTTCCACCTAATTCATCTCTAATTGGATCAAAATTTCTACTTTTTCTAAATCTATAGAATAGCTCTATCTTATCAGAAAAACTACTAGCAATTCTACCAACATTTTCGATACTATTAATAGAGTTAGTATTAATAGTAGTGTTATAGGTTTGTCCTAGAAATAAACTTGTATAATTCTCCTCCGATAGTATAGAAGAATTAACCCCATAACTTAATCTATTGCCAAATTCATGATAATCTATACCACTATAACGATTCGAATTGAATATATTATTTTCTGATAGTTCATATTTCGATGGATCAATAAAGGAAAATTTCTTATTATAATTATGTCTACGTCCAATAGTCACGGATATAATTGGTTCTACAAACAGGCTAGTTTTATCAAAAATTGTTCCAGCTAATGGATAACTCCAAATATTTTGGATTTCAGGTATATTTCTAGTTAGAACATGATTAGTCCTAGAATCATTTAGATATAGGTGATTAATAAAATATACATCTGATCTATTCCGTAAGGTAACATTAAATAAATGACCTGCCTCAGTTAAAAAATTATTATCCACTGCCAGTTGTAATGCAACTCGACCTAGTTCCTTTCCGCTTCTTTCTTTATAAATTAATGCATTATTCTCTACAACTAAGTTACTAGTTTCTTCGTCATTTAGAGGTATAACATTCTTAGTTCTAACCTTGGGGAAAATTAATGGATTCATACTACTAGAATCATTTGTTCCCAATCCCTCAAAATATATTCCTTCCGTCAATAAGTAATTATAATTATTGACATGCTCTAAATATAACTTAGACATCAAATACGGAGTATAATTGTTATAGTAATTTTTTAAATAAGCTTTATCAGAAGTACGTTGTAACCTAAATCCATATCTATAATCGTTTTTGATAAAATTACCATTGCTTAATAGATAATATGAGTTCACCTTACGGTTTTTTATCGTTACATCACCATTCTTTATGGAATATGGCACTTTACCATAATTAGCGTCTAAAGATATATAATCAGTTTTATTCAGTTTGTAACGAGCTTCTAGTTCAAGAATTTTATATATAATATTATGCTTTTGCCAAAAAATCCTAGGGGTTAGAGTAAAGTCTAGATTAGGTTTAGCTCTATAATATAGCGGTATTCCCAAAGCATTATCCAACACTCTAGGTATCAATATTCCCGATTCTGCGGAAGCCTTAGGTGTTGGATGAGAAAAATATGGTATATACAAGATTGGTACACCATATACCTCAAAAAATAGGTGATTATAAACTATTTTATTCTTATTAAGATATATCTCAGTATTTTTTGCAGAAACTTGCCAAATAGGTTTTTGGTTACATAGTATTTTGCATGGAGTAAAGGTAGTATTATGCAGACGAAAAACATCTTCATTTACTCTTTCTGCTAGTTTTGATACTAATAGTGTATTATCACCAAAATATAAAATAAAATCTGAGATTATCCCTGCCTTTAGTTTGTCTTTTAATATGACAAGATCTCCTAGAACAACTCTATTTTGCTGATCTTTAATTCTAATATCACCTTCAGCCCAAAGTTTATCTTGCCCTATATCATAAATCAAAGAATTAGCTGTTAGGAAGTAATTATCCAATATAACTTGAACATCGCCTTTAGCATAAATAAACTGTTCTTTTTGGTTATATTCAATATAATACGCTGATATAAAGCTAAATTGTTTGTTCATCTCTTGCTTATCAGCTATTGCAAAACCAAAAACCGATAACAAAGTAATAATAATCAATATATTGCAGAAAACTCGCATTAAAGATAACTTTTGAAGTGAGGGGGTATGTAAAATGCAGTCATTTAGTATCATAGTACTATATAACCAAGTGTGCAAGTTTAAGTATATAATAGTCCTCGATGTTCTAAGAGTGATGTTATCCCAGCGTAGGTAGCGGGATCTAAAAATGTTGATAGTCTTCCCAGCTGGTTTTTTAGACCTCTACTTTCGCGGGGGTGACAGCGAAGACTGGGATAACACCGAGGCTGCTTAAGTTAACAAAATTTGAACACTGAATTATATACTAAATTTGATATATTGATACGATAATTCGACGTTAAATAGTAGTAATTTTTAAAATTAGGCTGCAAGCTTGTAAAGTAAGAGATATAACCTTCAATTTACTTTCTATATCATCTAGCCTTTCAGGTTATTTTTTGAATCCCCACTATAGCTCAGATGATATCAGTAGTAGTTAAACGTAAGTTTTATATTAATTATTGACTGCGATTTTTAAAC
Organism: Candidatus Tisiphia endosymbiont of Neophilaenus lineatus; assembly: GCF_964264975.1. Lineage (NCBI taxonomy): Bacteria > Pseudomonadati > Pseudomonadota > Alphaproteobacteria > Rickettsiales > Rickettsiaceae > Candidatus Tisiphia > Candidatus Tisiphia endosymbiont of Neophilaenus lineatus. Next base: position 1,261,914 of record NZ_OZ183649.1, read on the forward strand.
CGCCATGATCAAATAATACTTGACTAAATTAGTAGGGTATTATATAATAATGTTATTATAGTGGAGTTGTTTGTATGCAATTAACTACAAAGGGGCGATATGCTGTAATGGCTATCTTAGAAATCGCATCGCAAATGTTGGATATACCTGTTACCTTGGCTGAAATTTCGGTGAAACAAAATATACCGGTCAACTACTTGGAGCAAATTTTTGCAAAGCTTAAGAAAGCTAATATAGTTAGATCAGCGAAAGGTCCAAAAGGTGGTTACATCATTAATGAAAAATTAAATAATATCAAGATTACTGATATTATTGATGCGGTAGATGAGAATATTGAAATGACAAGATGTTTAAGAAAATCTCAGAATAGTTGCGTACCTAATAAAGTAAAATGTAACGCTCATCATTTATGGTTAGGTTTAAGTAAGCATATAAGGAACTATTTTGACACCATCTCTGTAGCTGACATGCTAGCTGATACACTAGATTAGCTCTAAAAGTTTTTGAAAATTATTTTAACTTATGTATTAGTGGACGAATAAATTATGTTATATATATGTTATATTTAGACCATAATTCTACTACTAACGTTCATCCTAAGGTTAAGGAACTTATGAAGAATTTGCTCGAAGAAGCATATAATCCGTCTTCTATTCATACCAAAGGGCGTTATGCTAGGAGTTTAGTAGAAATAGCTAGGGAGCAAGTTGCAAGATCTGTAGGCATTGACATAAATTCTAGAGAATATCAGGTTATTTTTACTTCCTCTGGCACAGAAAGTAATAATTTGTTGATGAATAGTTATTATGACGGAGAAATTTTTGTTTCTGGCATAGAGCATTTATCGATTTTTGATCACACTAAATATCGAGATAATATTAAAATTATCCGTGTTGATAGTGATGGCATTGTTGATATTGACCATTTAGAGCAATTATTATTGGCAAGTCTAGCTAGTAAAAAACTAGTTTCTGTGATGTTGGCTAATAATGAAAGTGGTGTTGTACAAAATATACAAGGACTGGTTAAAATTGCCCAAAAATATGGGGCAGTATTTCATAGTGATTGTGTTCAAGCAGTTGGCAAAATATCGGTCAATATTAAAGAATTAGCAGTTGATTTTGCTACTATATCAAGTCATAAATTAGGAGGAGTGCAGGGAAGTAGTGCGTTGATTGCTAAAGCAGAACATACGCTTAAAGCAATGATGATTGGTGGAGGGCAAGAGAGAAACATTCGCTCAGGTACAGAAAATGTACTAGCGATTGCTTCGTTCGGTCTTGTGTCATCAATAGCGACTGCAGAGATAGAAGATAGATACAAAAAAATGAAGAAATTACAGACATATTTGGAACAAAATTTGTGCAACTATAAAAATGTTAAAATAGTGTCGAAAGATGTTGAAAGATTACCAAATACCACGTTGATAATCGTACCTAACACTGATGCACAAACTAAATTGATAGCTTTCGATTTACGGGGTATAGAGGTTAGTTCCGGTTCTGCCTGTTCATCAGGGAAAGTTGGTAAGTCACATGTTTTATCGAGTATGGGGTTTAGTGAGGATGACACTAGGTCTTCGATTAGAGTCAGCTTTGATTATCAACAAACTATTGAAGATGTTGTGACATTTGTTAAAGCGTTTGAAGAAGTATACTCAAATGGATGAATTAGAAGAATTAAGACAAAAAGTAAAATTAAGTGATAAATCACTACCGATTTATATGGATTATCAATCGACAACTCCTATGGATTCAAGGGTCTTGGAATGTATGTTGCCATATTTTACCACTAAGTTTGGTAATCCACACTCTAGGAGTCATTCTTTTGGCTGGGAAGCCGAAGAGGCTGTGGAAAAGTCAAGAGAACAAATAGCAAAGCTTATTGGTACTGATCCTAAAGAAATTATTTTTACTTCTGGAGCTACGGAGTCTAATAATTTAGCAATAAAAGGTATTGCTAAATTCTATGGTAGTAAAAAAAATCACATAGTGACAGTGATAAGTGAACATAAATGCGTTTTAGATGCTTGTCGGCATTTAGAAAATGAAGGTTTTAAGGTAACATATTTGCCAATTCAGCCAAGTGGTTTGATTGATTTACAACAATTAAGAGATGCCATAACTGACCAAACTATGTTGGTATCAGTGATGGCAGTAAATAATGAAATAGGTGTCATCCAACCAATTAAAGAAATTGGTAAAATTTGTCGGGAATTAGGGGTATTTTTTCATTCAGATATCGCCCAAGGATATGGTAAAATTCCTATAGATGTTAATGATTGTAACATTGATCTGGCAAGTATTTCCGGGCATAAAATTTATGGTCCCAAAGGTATTGGAGCTTTATATGTAAGGAAAAAACCTAGAGTACGATTGATGCCAATTTTAAATGGTGGTGGGCAGGAAAGAGGCATGCGTTCTGGAACTCTACCAACCCCTTTAATTGTTGGACTAGGTAGTGCTAGCGAATTGGCTCTATCTGAAATGGCAAAAGATGCTAAACATGTAGAAGGGCTTTTTGATAGATTTTATAATAATATTACTAAACAAATTGCTGATGTCTATCTAAACGGTGATATCAATAGGAGATATAAGGGAAATCTAAATCTCAGTTTTGCTTATGTGGAAGGTGAGTCTATGATACTATCTATTAAAGATTTAGCCGTTTCATCTGGTTCGGCTTGTACCTCATCTTCGCTAGAACCGTCATACGTGTTAAGAGCTATGGGGGTTGATGAAGAAATGGCACATACATCGATTAGGTTTGGTATTGGTAGATTTACCACTAAAGAAGAAATAGATTATGCTGTAGAGTTAATAAAGTCAAAAATTAACAAGTTAAGAGAACTAAGCCCTCTTTGGGAGATGGTTCAAGAAGGAGTGAATTTAAAGCAGATTAAATGGGCGACACATTGATGTGTCATTGTTGTGCAGTGTTTCAACGAGAACGATGTCATTCCCGTGTAGGTGGAAATGACACTGATGTTGCTTAGATACTTATCACTTAATTATTATAATACAGATAGGAAATAAAATGGCATATAGTCTAAAAGTACTAGATCACTATGAAAATCCGCGTAACGTGGGGTCATTAGACAAAAATAACGCATATGTTGGTACAGGTCTCGTGGGAGCTCCTGCCTGTGGTGATGTAATGAAGCTACAAATTGAAGTTAGTGAGGATGGAATTATTACAGATGCAAAATTTAAAACATTTGGTTGTGGTTCTGCTATTGCTTCAAGCTCTTTAGTAACTGAATGGGTTAAGGGTAAATCTCTTGATGAGGCTGGTAGTATAAAAAATACTGAAATAGCTAAGGAATTATCTTTGCCACCAGTAAAACTCCATTGTTCTTTATTGGCAGAAGATGCCATAAAAGCGGCAATAGCTGATTATAGAACTAAAAAACCATAAGTAGCTATTATGAAAAATGTTATGTCATTGACTGATGCAGCAGCCCAGCAAATAAAGAGACTGATAGACAAACGTAATAGACCGTCTTTTGGTATTAGGATTGGCGTAAAGTCTGGTGGTTGTTCCGGTCTATCTTATTATGTAGAATATGCGGATGTCAAAAATAAGTTTGATGAGGTGATAGAAGATAAAGGTGTACGAATATTAATTGACCCAAAAGCTCTAATGTATCTTCTAGCCAGTGAAATGGATTATGTAGAAGATAAGTTTAAATCCGGGTTTACTTTTAATAACCCAAACGAAAAAGGTAGTTGTGGATGTGGAAAATCGTTTAATATATAAGAAAATATTTCTGTTTTTATAAAAAATGCCGTAAAACCCCATATGTCTTTAGCGTGTAGAATGTAAGACGTTACTCACCTTGAGTTTCATCTTTCGAAACTCTACTTCTGCTGGTGATTTGGACAATGATGCGGTACTCGAATCCGTAGCGGAATTAGAGTACGCTGCGGTTCGAGGTAAAGCGTCTCCTTCAAATCCCTCAGCATAAGCGAGTTTCGAAAGAGGTCTAATACCAATTGCAATAATGAACACGGTGTATTTATCCAATCTCTATACATAATTGATTTTACTAAATCTACATTATGAGCAAGTTGATTCCAAGCGTAACAAGCCATAGTAACGATATCTTCATATACACCATAACACTGGTTAGACAAGAAATGATTTTTAATCCATTCCCAAACTTGTTCCATTACATTAAGTTCCGGTGCATAGGGCGGAAGCGGTATCAAAGTGATATTGCTTGGCACAGTTAGTTTTTTGGCTGTGTGCCAACCTGCATTATCCGTTAGTAAAGCTATATGTCGGTTGCCTTGAATACTGCGAGAAAGCTCTTCTAAGAATTTATACTAATTGCAATAATTAACACGGTGTTAATTATTGCAATTGGTATAACATGATATGTAGCTCCTTTCCAGTTATATACCCACCAGTTTTACTTTCACTGAGCGTATTGATTTTATCAAAAATAGCAGACTCTTGTATACTGTTAATCTTCCTAGGGGCACCGCTTCTTTGTGATTCAAATAATCCTTCAAAACCATGATTCCTAAATCTTCTGAGCGATGATTGCACAGTTTTCCAGTGTGACTTCACTATTTCAGATATGGCTTTAAAAGATTTGCCTAATTGAAGGTGATACATCGCCAATAAACGTATACGATTTCGACCATGCGGCTCATGTTTCATCATTTTTATAAAATCATGACCTTCAAAACCTTGCGGTAATATTAACCTAGCTATTTGAGTACCTATTTATCAGTTAAAAACCCATTTTTTAACACCGTGTTCATTATTGCAATTAGTATTATCTCCTAGCTTGCAGTATCTTTTAGTTCTTTTATTCCTGTTCTAAACATTTGCACCTTTTTTCTATTTACAGTTGTGATCTTTAAACTGCTCTGTTCTAGGTTTGGAAACTTATTATCTTGACATAATAGGAGTTTAGGGATATAGTATACTCTTTGTAAAAATTTTCAATTTTAAGATGTGTTATAAAAATGAACACACTATGCTATCTAGGATTCAAGTATACTCGAATGGTCTTACGAATTGAAAATGAATTAGGAACGCACTCAGCGTACTTTGGTACGTGAATCCAATAATATCTCAAAAAGCAATTCTTTAAAACAGAAGAGTATATATAGCACCCGTAGCTCAATTGGATAGAGTATATGACTACGGATCATAAGGTTAGGGGTTCGACTCCTCTCGGGTGCGCCATTCTCCGATTTCAGTGCATTTTACGAATGCGTCAAACGGTGGACGTAGCATAAAGTCTAGCTTTCCGTCTTTTAATTCTAGGTTCGCAAATACTAAATTCATCAATTTACGTTTTCCTTCCGTAGTCGAACCTTTAAAGGTTTCTAACGCTCCGGAAGCCAGTTCTACTAGGTTAACCAAGCATTCTAAAAATTTATCATCAGCATAATTATGGTTTTCTATTTCTCTCACGATATCTTCACGTTTTTGTATTAATCTCTGACGCTTTTCTTCATGATATTCCTTGCTAATATCACCATCTAAAAATAAATCAGTTAACCTATCCATACGATTTTTGATCTTAGTATGCTCAGTATGTAGCTCTCCTATACGCATTTTATGAAAACCTTGCTCTATTTTTACTGAGCTTTTAATATAACTAATTACTTCAGAATGCAATTCAGGCTCTAAATGGAGTGTTGTTAATACTTTTTCTACTTTTTGTAGTATTATTTTTTCTTTCACTTATATCCTCCTATCAGGTTTATTTGAGTCGCAAGTTCTTAAATATATCCATATATCCATTCTTCAGTTTGACCATTAACATAGGTCTTCTTTTTGGTTTCAGCAGTAACAACTCGACCAGTGGCAGCACATTTTATCAATCCTCTAAATATATATTCTTTTTCTCCATATTTAAACGGTTTTTTATTCCAGTTAACACGTACCCTTTGGCAAGTATCAAATAGTTCTTTACTAATTATACCAATTATAATAATGAACACGGTGTATTTATCCAATCTCTATACATAATTGATTTTACTAAATCTACATTATGAGCAAGTTGATTCCAAGCGTAACAAGCCATAGTAACGATATCTTCATATACACCATAACAATTGGTTAGACAAGAAATGATTTTTAATCCATTCCCAAACTTGTTCCATTGCATTAAGTTCCGGTGCATAGGGTGGAAGCGGTATCAAAGTGATATTGCTTGGCACAGTGAGTTTTTTGGCTGTGTGCCAACCTGCATTATCCGTTAGTAAAGCTATATGTCGGTTGCCTTGAATACTGCGAGAAAGCTCTTCTAAGAATTTATTCATTGCCTGTGTGTTTGCATATGGTAAAATTAATGCACAAGCTTCTCCTGTCTCATGGCAAGCAGCTCCGTAAATATATGTTGAAATAAATTGCTGTTGCCGAACTTTACGGGGTCTAGTGCCACGCTTAGCCCATATACGAGTTAAGCTACCTTGTTGCCCAACTCTAGTTTCATCCTGAGACCATATATCAACTTTACATCTATCGATATTTTTTGCTAATAATTTTGTTAACATGTCTGGAAAGTTTTTTTATATCTATTTTGAGTCTCTTGATTTGATTTTGGATGCATTGAACGAGAAGTAATCCAGCTAAAACCAAGGCGGTGCATAGTATTGTAGACTGTTTTTAAAGCACATTTAGCACCATATTCCTCAAGTAACATGATATGTAGCTCTTTTCCAGTTATATACCCACCAGTTTTACTTTCACTGAGCGTATTGATTTTATCAAAAATAGCAGACTCTTGTTGTTAATCTTCCTAGGGGCACCGCTTCTTTGTGATTCAAATAATCCTTCAAAACCATGATGCCTAAATCTTCTGAGCGATGATTGCACAGTTTTCCAGTGTGACTTCACTATTTCAGATATGGCTTTAAAAGATTTGCCTAATTGAAGGTGATACATCGCCAATAAACGTATACGATTTCGACCATGCGGCTCATGTTTCATCATTTTTATAAAATCATGACCTTCAAAACCTTGTGGTAATATTAACCTAGCCATTTGAGTACCTTTTATCAGTTAAAAACCCATCTTAGACCACTGCGTTAATTATTGCAATTGGTATTATTTCAACATATATTTACGGAGCTGCTTGCCATGAGACAGGAGAAGCTTGTGCATTAATTTTACCATATGCAAACACACAGGCAATGAATAAATTCTTAGAAGAGCTTTCTCGCAGTATTCAAGGCAACCGACATATAGCTTTACTAACGGATAATGCAGGTTGGCACACAGCCAAAAAACTAACTGTGCCAAGCAATATCACTTTGATACCGCTTCCACCCTATGCACCGGAACTTAATGCAATGGAACAAGTTTGGGAATGGATTAAAAATCATTTCTTGTCTAACCAATGTTATGGTGTATATGAAGATATCGTTACTATGGCTTGTTACGCTTGGAATCAACTTGCTCATAATGTAGATTTAGTAAAATCAATTATGTATAGAGATTTGATAAATACACCGTGTTAATTATTGCAATTGGTATAAGGTATCTAGAAAGGGATAAAGATAGTAAGAAAGAGTTGTAATGAATAGTTGTAAAATGTAAAAGTTTGTATAAAATACTCCGTTAATAGATTTATAACTTAAAATAACAGAGCTATTTATAATCATAATTACATTGCAATTAGCAGTAAAGAAATTGTTAGAAGCAATATATGAGCAAGATTTTCTAAAATGCTCTTACGGATTTCGACCTAACTTAAGCTGTCATTCAGCAATAAAAGCCTTAAATGAAGTGGTAATGAAAAAGCCAATTAATTATGTTGTAGAAGTAGATATTAGGAAATTTTTCGATAACATAAATCATTATTGGTTGCAAAGGTGTTTAGAAGAAAGAATATTAGACAAGAATTTTATGTGGCTAATAAGAAGACTTTTAAAAGCTGGAGCAACTAAGGATGGTGTTGTTAGTAGCAGTGATCAAGGTATACTGCAAGGCTCAGTAGCAAGTCCAATACTTGCAAATATTTACTTACATTATGTCTTAGATCTATGGTTTGAGAAAGTCTTTAAGTCAAAAGCTAAAGGCTATGTTGAGTTAATAAGATACTGTGATGATTATGTGGTGTGTTGTGAAAGTGCTAAAGATGCAGAAGAATTTTTAAACTTACTACAAGATAGGCTAAAAGGTTTTGGATTAAGCATATCAGAAGAGAAAACAAGGAAGGTTAAGTTTGGTAGACGACCTTGGCAACTAGCAAGTAAAAGGAAAGAGAAAGTGGAGACATTTAACTTTCTTGGTTTTACTCACTATTGTGGAAAAAGTAGGCAAGGATACTTTGTAATGGGTCATAAGACAATGAAGAGTAGCTTTGCAAGAAAACTAAAAGAAACTCAAGAATGGTTAAAAGTCAATAAGATCGCAAATAGCTTTGAAAGAATGGTGGCCAACACTAAAATCAAAACTAACAGGACATTATAATTATGTTGGTATTAGCGGTAATTTTCAATCGATCTCTAAGTTTTACTATAGAACTGTACAAATGGTACATAAGTGGATAAACCGAAGAGGTAGTAGAAAAGTAAGCTATAAATGGTTTAAAAACTATTTGCAGTGGAATCCGCTACCAATGCCAAAAATAAAGTTTTCTTTATATGGTACTACTTCAAAGCAGAATAGCTATATTGAAGAGCCGTGTGTGGGAAAACCACAAGCACGGTTCTGTGAGGGCTATCATAGCAATGAAACTTTATTAATTAAAGGATGGTAAGAGCTATGATTTCTACTCGGCTATAACTCAAGCGGGAAATCTTACTCAAGATGTTCAGAATACGACTGTGATAGCCGATAAAGGATACGATAGTAGTGCATTTGTAGAAAGTTTAGAAAATAAGGGGTGTGAGATTGTTATACCACCAAAATCTAACCGTAAAGTACAACGTGAATATGATAAACATACTTATAAGGAACGATATTTAATTGAGTGCTTATTTGGTAAAATCAAACATTTTAGGCGTATATTTTCTAGATTTGATAAGGCTCCAGCCACTTTCTTAGCTTTTTTAAATTTTGTTGGAACTTTAATATGGTTACGTTAAAATTTTTGTCAACAGAACCTAGCTTAGAGAAAAAGTTTAGTCCAGAAGAATTGTTAAAATTTAACAGAAGTCATTGGTCATGCGAAAATAATTTAAACTGGATAAAAGATAAGGTTTTTGAAGAAGATAAGTCAAATATTAGTACTGGAAAGGCACCGTTAATAATGTCATTATTGAGGACAATAACTCTTGCTATAATAGCTATATTTTCAAATAAAATTACTGAAATTAGAGAAAATTTTAACAATTATAGACATAGGTTATTTAAATTATTCTCAACTTAAAGTTAGGTTTTTTAAACTGCCCTGAACCTAGAACAGCCTAATTAAAATATTATTTAGCCGAACCAATTTATTAAAGTAAAAGTGATAGCATAATGCATGACTGAAGCAAAGATTGCTGCTGCAATGTCATCTACCATAATACCAACACCCCCTTTGATATTAGCATCGAGCCAATTTATTGGCCATGGTTTTATTATATCAAAAAATCTAAATAACACTAAGGGCAAAGCAAATAAAAAGATAAAATTTATTAGTTGTGAACTTAAATATTTTGTAAGTCCTGAGTAGTTTACGAAAACCACAGAAAAACAACTTAGTATTATTGTTAGCATTTGACCAACTACCTCATCAATCACCACTTCTTTTGGATCGTCCTGTGTATCATACTGTATGTATATTGAAGAGAAGTACGTGCCTAATATACATAACAATAGGCAAATCAAAAGAGTAATAATAAAGAGAGTAATAAGTTGTGCTTGTAAAGTTGTGAAATTAGTAAATGAAAAAATTAGTTGATTAGTTATAGAAAGATATAAGATCAAGTAGCACAAAGGGAAAGCAGCTAAAGACCCAAATGTACCAGGACAATATTTTATTCTACCTATATAGAAAAAAGTTACAAAAAGTTCTACAAATTTTTTTCTTTTAGACATAATTCTGCTTAATTTTCTGATAATTCAAATAATTGATGCAAACAACGTATTGTTTTCTCGGTATCTAGGTCTTTTATTAGGATAGAAATTCTAATTTCTGAGATTTGTATCTTTTTCACTGATATATTTTCTTTTTCTAGTTCATTTAATACCATACCAAGTAGGGTCTGATCATTTTTAATACCATAACCAATAATTGATACTATAGAAATTTGACTATCAATGATAAAATTATTTATTTGATTAGTATTTTTTAGATCATCTAGTAAATGTTGTAATTTATTTTTATCGGATAGTTGGATAATGAAACTATATTGTATATTTGTCTTCATATTTTCCATTAATTCTAGGTGAATATTATGGTCAGCGATGAGTTTGCATATCTTAGAAAAACTCAATTGGGAGGATACCAGTAATTGTAATAACTTTTTGTTGGAAGTAATACCAGTAATTTGCCTATTTTCCATAATTTTATCTCTAGATGTTATTAGTGTACCATTTTTTTCGTGGTATAATGGGAATAAAAACGACGATAAAACGCGTATGGGTACATTATATCTAATAGCAACCTCTAAGGAACGTGGATGCAGCACTTTAGCTCCACAAGATGTAAATTCTAGCATTTCTTCAAAACTAATCTGTGATAATTTTGTTGCTCCCGGGACAATGCGAGGATCGGCAGTAAACACTCCTTCCACATCAGTGTATATATCACATCTATCAGCTTTCATAGCAGCTGCAATTAAAGAGGCGGTAGTATCTGATCCTCCTCGACCAAGCGTTGTCAACCTATTATTATTGGTAACACCTTGGAATCCAGCAACTATTGGAATGATGTTTTGCTTAATACATTCTATTAACAAACTAGTAGAGAGCTGTTCAACCAAAGCTTTGCTATAATTATCATTGGTTAGAATCGGTAATTGCCATGCCAGCACAGATCTTGCACTCATGCCTTGTTCTTGTAGTTTAAGGGCTAGTAAAGATGCTGTTACCATCTCCCCGCTACAAAGAGCGGCATCATATTCTGCAAGTTCTGAATTGGTCTTAAGACTAGAGACTTCATTACATAGAGTAACTAGTTGGTTGGTAACCCCGGTCATAGCTGAAACGACAATTATTACTTGATTGCCATGCTGCTTTTCAAGCTTAATTATTGGAATAATTTCTTTTATTCTTGCAATGTTAGCAACGGAAGTTCCACCAAATTTTTGAACTATTATTGACATAAATCTGCAAGCGTAATTTTCGATGTTATTCCTACGTAGGTAGCAGAACCTAAAACAATAGACCAAGAGGGTTTGTTAAACTTTTTTAGACCCCTGTCTACGCAGGGGTAACATTGTGTGGTGAATAGGGATGACATCTGCAGGCAGCAATAGCATCATCACTGTACAATATTGACTATTTTATAGTCTCTCTTACTAGAAAATTCTACTTTGCCTGCAATCAATGCAAATAACGTATGATCTCTACCAAGTCCAACATTTTTACCTGGGTAAAATTTAGTACCACGTTGTCTAACAATAATGTTACCTGGTATCACATATTGTCCATCATATTTTTTAACACCCAACCTACGACCGATCGAGTCTCTGCCGTTTCTAGAACTACCACCAGCTTTTTTAGTTGCCATTTATATATCCTTAAATAAATCCTATTATAGTTTAGTAATGTCTAATATTTTCAGTTCGGTCAATTCTTGCCTATGACCAGTCTTGCGACGATAATTCTGACGACGTTTTTTCTTAAAGACAATAACCTTACTATCTTTCAACTGGTTAGTAATTTCGGCAGTAACAAGAGCTCCTTTAACCATTGGCGTACCTATAAAAGATGGCTTTGAATCTTCACCAATCATCAATATTTGGTCAAATTGGATTTTTGCACCTCTTTCACCGTCAATTTTTTCTACTTTGATGACACTGTTTTTGCCGACTTTATACTGTTTCCCGCCTGATTTGACGATTGCGAACATGAAAAATATCCTAACTAAAATTTAAACACATTAAGTCGACATTATATTACCAGCAACGATTTTAGTCAATAGCAATTCGTAATTAAATAGATAATGCTATAAATAAAAGATAGCCCGTATTATTTATAATAATACAGTTTCTAATCATTATTATTGACCTTGTATTGTTGACATGATTAGTATACTCTTCTGCTCCTACGAATTGTTTTTTGAAAATACCATGGATTCGCATGTTCACCATTCATTTTCAAATCCAATTCTTCAAATCATTTGAGTATAACAACGATAGTTGCTTGCCTTATCACAACCACACATTCTGTCTTCTATACTATAATTTTATTTTGGTTTTACTATTACTTATTTTGGATTTATTTGTTGACTCTTCAGTTGTCTTACACTTTTCTTGTTGTTCAAGTATGCTCAAAATACTTTTGATATACAGTTCGATATCCTCTAAGTGATACACTACGCTTAAAATGTTATCAGCTCTTTTACTGGTTACAGCACTTAACTGTTGTAGTTCTTTAAATAAACGAGATGTATCTGCCTTAGCTTTGCCAAATATATTTGAGAAATCTTTACTAGTTATATTTATCTGATGCAAATATTTCAAAGATATTATGATTAATAAACCTTCAATAATAATTAATATTATTGCTAAGTATTGCTGCCACATTCTAATTTCTTATTGTTTTGTTATGATATCGCTTCAACATGTTTTTTTGTGAACTATCTTGTTCTTTTAATATTGGGATTAAAATATCTTGAGTTGCATCTTGCTTTCCATACATACTACCCCAATTCGTAATAAGAATTAGTTAATTCTTATTACGAATTGGCTTTAATATAAGGAAAAATGCATTCTTGAAGCAATTCTGCAAGTGCATTTTAACTTTTTTCACCATTCAATATGTGATTTTAATTATTAAAATCACATATTGAATGGAGTGTTATATTTTAATAATCAGGTGTAGAACCGCTTCAAACCTGACTGTATATAACCTGAATTCGATGTAACTTGTTACATCGAATTCAGGTTATTTAAATAAATACTTTGACAAACTACTTTACCTTGTACAAACTTTAGTATATCAATACAGTTAATACTTATAATATTATGCATAATGTTATATATTTATTTTCAGTATATATAAATACATAATATTGTCAACTGAAATGTCTAACTAAATTCATTTATTTATAAGAATGTCACACTTAATTATTAAGAAAAATATTGAAAGGCTATTAAAAGAAAAAAATTGGCGTGTTGCTGATCTTGAAAATAAGATTGGACAAGGTAGAAGCGTTACAAATATATTCAGGGGTACTTCCAAAAATCCTACTATAGAAGTATTGCAATCTATAGCAGGTGCTTTTAATATTGAAATTCAAGAATTATTATTAGATCACGATAACCAAGATTCTATACTTAATATTTCTTTGCTTCGTGATACTTGTGATAAAATCATTAATGAACTTGAGCTAATTCACTATCCTATTGCTGTAAGGTATAGTAACGTATTTGCTCTTATTAAAGAAGTATACGAATATTCTTCACAGTTGAGTTTAAATAAAGCTGATGAAAATTTTACTAAATGGCTTATTCAAAAACATTATAAAAAATAACTCTAATATTTAGATTAACACTGGGTTCTAGAGCATTATTCACTTCAGACAATATGCTTTTATGGGCATACTCCATATCATTTTTTACTCCTAGGGTGATCAGAACCAAAATATGTCAAAAGAAGTGAGTAAAAATAAGTGCATTGTATATGTCTGTCACTTTTATTGGTTAATTTCGTAGCAGTTTTTGCTGCCTGAGAGAAGGCATAACTTACATTATCCATATTGCCGATGTTTTTAATATTAAATATGTTCCAATAAATATTTTTAGCTAATCTATAATTAATCATAGCCTCTTCTGCTTTCCCTAAAGTACTGAATATATTTGCTTTTACTACTAAAGCATTAGCTAAAAATATATCTATGGAATTCTCTAACTCATTTTCCCTATTGTTTCTATCTTGGTCTTGTATCAGTATATCAACTGCTTTTACTATATGTTTCCAAGCATCATTCTGCCTCTTTATACCAATTGCAATAATTAACACGGTGTTATAAAATGGGTTTTTAACTGATAAATAGGTACTCAAATAGCTAGGTTAATATTACCGCAAGGTTTTGAAGGTCATGATTTTATAAAAATGATGAAACATGAGCCGCATGGTCGAAATCGTATACGTTTATTGGCGATGTATCATACCAATTGCAATAATGAACACGGTGTATTTATCCAATCTCTATACATAATTGATTTTACTAAATCTACATTATGAGCAAGTTGATTCCAAGCGTAACAAGCCATAGTAACGATATCTTCATATACACCATAACATTGGTTAGACAAGAAATGATTTTTAATCCATTCCCAAACTTGTTCCATTGCATTAAGTTCCGGTGCATAGGGCGGAAGCGGTATCAAAGTGATATTGCTTGGCACAGTTAGTTTTTTGGCTGTGTGCCAACCTGCATTATCCGTTAGTAAAGCTATATGTCGGTTGCCTTGAATACTGCGAGAAAGCTCTTCTAAGAATTTATTCATTGCCTGTGTGTTTGCATATGGTAAAATTAATGCACAAGCTTCTCCTGTCTCATGGCAAGCAGCTCCGTAAATATATGTTGAAATAAATTGCTGTTGCCGAACTTTACGGGGTCTAGTGCCACGCTTAGCCCATATACGAGTTAAGCTACCTTGTTGCCCAACTCTAGTTTCATCCTGAGACCATATATCAACTTTACATCTATCGATATTTTTTGCTAATAATTTTGTTAACATGTCTGGAAAGTTTTTTTATATCTATTTTGAGTCTCTTGATTTGATTTTGGATGCATTGAACGAGAAGTAATCCAGCTAAAACCAAGGTGGTGCATAGTATTGTAGACTGTTTTTAAAGCACATTTAGCACCATATTCCTCAACTAATACTAATTGCAATAATGAACACGGTGTTATAAAATGGGTTTTTAACTGATAAATAGGTACTCAAATAGCTAGGTTAATATTACCGCAAGGTTTTGAAGGTCATGATTTTATAAAAATGATGAAACATGAGCCGCATGGTCGAAATCGTATACGTTTATTGGCGATGTATCACCTTCAATTAGGCAAATCTTTTAAAGCCATATCTGAAATAGTGAAGTCACACTGGAAAACCATGCAATCATCGCTCAGAAGATTTAGGCATCATGGTTTTGAAGGATTATTTGAATAACAAAGAAGCGGTGCCCCTAGGAAGATTAACACTATACAAGAATCTGCTCTTTTTGATAAAATCAATACGCTCAGTAAAAGTAAAACTGGTGGGTATATAACTGGAAAAGAGCTACATATCATGTTACTTGAGGAATATGGTGCTAAATGTGCTTTCAAAACAGTCTACAATACTATGCACCGCCTTGGTTTTAGCTGGATTACTTCTCGTTCAATGCATCCAAAATCAAATCAAGAGACTCAAAATAGATATAAGAAAACTTTCCAGACATGTTAACAAAATTATTAGCAAAAAATATCGATAGATGTAAAGTTGATATATGGTCTCAGGATGAAACTAGAGTTGGGCAACAAGGTAGCTTAACTCGTATATGGGCTAAGCGTGGCACTAGACCCCGTAAAGTTCGGCAACAGCAATTTATTTCAACATATATTTACGGAGCTGCTTGCCATGAGACAGGAGAAGCTTGTGCATTAATTTTACCATATGCAAACACACAGGCAATGAATAAATTCTTAGAAGAGCTTTCTCGCAGTATTCAAGGCAACCGACATATAGCTTTACTAACGGATAATGCAGGTTGGCACACAGCCAAAAAACTAACTGTGCCAAGCAATATCACTTTGATACCGCTTCCGCCCTATGCACCGGAACTTAATGCAATGGAACAAGTTTGGGAATGGATTAAAAATCATTTCTTGTCTAACCAATGTTATGGTGTATATGAAGATATCGTTACTATGGCTTGTTACGCTTGGAATCAACTTGCTCATAATGTAGATTTAGTAAAATCAATTATGTATAGAGATTGGATAAATACACCGTGTTAATTATTGCAATTGGTATAACATGATATGTAGCTCCTTTCCAGTTATATACCCACCAGTTTTACTTTCACTGAGCGTATTGATTTTATCAAAAATAGTAGACTCTTGTATACTGTTAATCTTCCTAGGGGCACCGCTTCTTTGTGATTCAAATAATCCTTCAAAACCATGATTCCTAAAGCTTCTGAGCCATGATTGCATGGTTTTCCAGTGTGACTTCACTATTTCAGATATGGCTTTAAAAGATTTGCCTAATTGAAGGTGATACATCGCCAATAAACGTATACGATTTCGACCATGCGGCTCATGTTTCATCATTTTTATAAAATCATGACCTTCAAAACCTTGCGGTAATATTAACCTAGCTATTTGAGTACCTATTTATCAGTTAAAAACCCATTTTATAACACCGTGTTAATTATTGCAATTGGTATTACTTGAGGCATATGGTGCTAAATGTGCTGTAAAAACAGTCTACAATACTATGCACCGCCTTGGTTTTAGCTGGATTACTTCTCATTCAATGCATCCAAAGTCAAATCAAGAGACTCAAAATAGATATAAAAAAACTTTCCAGACATGTTAACAAAATTATTAGCAAAAAATATCGATAGATGTAAAGTTGATATATGGTCTCAGGATGAAACTAGAGTTGGGCAACAAGGTAGCTTAACTCGTATATGGGCTAAGCGTGGCACTAGACCCCGTAAAGTTCGGCAACAGCAATTTATTTCAACATATATTTACGGAGCTGCTTGCCATGAGACAGGAGAAGCTTGTGCATTAATTTTACCATATGCAAACACACAGGCAATGAATAAATTCTTAGAAGAGCTTTCTCGCAGTATTCAAGGCAACCGACATATAGCTTTACTAACGGATAATGCAGGTTGGCACACAGCCAAAAAACTAACTGTGCCAAGCAATATCACTTTGATACCGCTTCCGCCCTATGCACCGGAACTTAATGCAATGGAACAAGTTTGGGAATGGATTAAAAATCATTTCTTGTCTAACCAATGTTATGGTGTATATGAAGATATCGTTACTATGGCTTGTTACGCTTGGAATCAACTTGCTCATAATGTAGATTTAGTAAAATCAATTATGTATAGAGATTGGATAAATACACCGTGTTAATTATTGCAATTGGTATTAATCCGAAATTGAGGTTAAAAAGTATCCTAAACCAGTAAAAGAGTCAATCATTTATTATTAGAGGGAGTTGGTAAACTAAATGTCATATAATTTCACCTTATGCGGAATATAGAAGAGATTGAAAAAACTGCAATATAGAATATACTAAATACAAAAATTGATTACAATGATACAACACTATCATTACTCCGTCATTGCAAGGAGCCACTTTAGTGGCAACGAAGCAATCCAGAAAATTGACTAAAAATGGATTACTTCGTTGGTTCATATCACGTCTCCTCGCAATAACGCCAGTTTACTATGGTTAAATGCTAATAGGGCTAGCTATACAAATTAGTACATTTATGGATAACAAAAAAGACACTACCCTAAAAGATGAAAAAGAAAAGCCAAAGGAAATAGGTGGTTTTAAAGGTCAAGAACCCACTACCCACGGAGATTGGCAGCATAAAGGTAGAGTAACTGATTTTTAAAGAATTTATGCCAAGTTTTCATCAAGCCAAAATCCTACCATATAATGTACAAGAATTATTTCACTTAGTTCTTGACGTAAAGTCATATCCCGAATTCTTACCATGGTGTAGGGCGGCTAGAATCATCTCAGAGAGTGAGAATCAAATTATAGCTGAATTAGTAATTCATTTAAAAGGTTTTTCAGACAATTATCAATCAAGAATTATATACTCAAATGATTTGAATAAGCAAAGATATTCCATTGAAGTAGAGGCAATCTCCGGACCATTTAAATATTTAAAAAATTTATGGCAATTTTCTCAAGAAGATAATGGTAGTAAAATAGAGTTCTTTATTGATTTTAAGATGAAATTTGCAATATTTGACAAGTTAGTTAATATATTTTTTACTGATGCTACTGAAAAAATGGTTGATGCATTTGAAAAAAGGGCAGATACTATGTTAACTAAAATAAACTTAGCAAACTACTCTTGAAATAGGGATCAAAATAGCCTAAAAGGCTATTAGATACTATAGATTTCTGCCTTCGTGGGAATGACATCATGCCAATTCGGGATAAGAATTAACTAATTCTTATCCCGAATTGGGGTACATCGAGAGTGTATTTAGGGTTTACATAAAAAATTTATAAAACCAAGAGTTTAATTTATGTCCTCTTTGCAATATAAACGAGTCCTATTAAAAGTTTCTGGCGAAGCCTTAATGGGCAACAAACAATTTGGTCATGAGTACTCTATAATCTTAGGAATTGCTGAAGATATAAAGGAAGCAATTGATCTTGGAATAGAAGTATGTGTGGTCGTTGGCGGTGGCAATATTTATCGTGGCACTGATATCTTATTTGGCATGGAAAGAGCTGCTGGTGATTATATTGGCATGCTTGGCACGGTAATAAACGCACTTACTCTACAAAATATTATGGAAAGTTTGGGTGTTCATACTAGAGTCCTTTCTGCAATCCCTATGATGAGCGTTTGTGAGCCTTATATACGTCGTAAAGCAAAAAAACATATAGAAAAAGGTAGAGTAGTAATTTTTGCCGGCGGTACTGGTAATCCATTTTGCACTACTGATAGTGCAGCTGTTTTAAGAGCAATTGAAATGAGCTGTGATTTATTACTAAAAGGTACTAAGGTTAATGGTGTATATAATGCAGATCCGACAAAGAACCTTAATGCAGTGAAATATTCTACTATTAGCTATACTAATCTTTTACAAGATAATTTACAAGTTATGGATATTGCTGCTATTGCTGTGGCTAGAGAAAACAACTTGCCAATTAAGGTATTTTCTATTAAAGAGAAAGGTAATTTTGCAAAAGTACTGCAAGGAAAAGGTGAATATACAAAAATTCAAGAAGGTGAATAAAATATGGATAAAGCAACTATACATAAAGAATTGCAGTCAAAAATGGATAGTTCGATAAGAGTATTAGATCACGAACTCAAGGGACTCAGAACTAGTCGAGCTTCAGTTAACTTACTTGACCCTGTATTGGTTGAAGCATATGGCGATAAAGTATCATTGTCGCAAGTAGCAAGTCTCTCAACTCCAGATGCACGAACTATTACTGTACAAGTGTGGGATAAATCTATAGTAAAATTTGTAGAAAAAGCTATTATAGATACAAATTTGGGTCTAAACCCATCATCAGATGGACAGCTAATAAGAATCACAATACCGTTACTTACTGAAGAACGCCGCAAAGAACTTGTTAAATTTGCTCACAAATATGGAGAAAATACTAAAATTGCCTTGCGTAATATAAGAAGGGATGGTAATGAAGATTTAAAAAAGTTAGAAAAAAACAGTATCATAACTGAAGATGAACAACATAACCTATCAGAAGAAATCCAAAAATTAACTGATGAGTATAGTAATAAAGTGGACTTGCATGTTAAACAAAAAGAACAAGAAATACTGACTATTTAAGTCTAAAAATAGGTGTCATTCCTCAAAGAGATGTCACCTAAATGACTTAGGTATATTTTTTCATAAAATAGCCATAAACTATTAGTGCAAACATATTTCATGCTATAATGACTATATTATTTAAGGTATATAATGATTACAAATGAAGAAGTACAAAAAATAGCAAAACTTGCTAGGTTTAATTTTACCCAAAAAGAGATAAGCAGTTTTGCCCGTCAATTAACTGAGATGATGAATATGATCAACATTTTAAACGATGTAGACTGTAGTAACGTTGAACCACTTACTTCTGTTTGTGATATGCACCAAAGAATGCGAAAAGACCAAGTGTTGTATGGTGACATTTCTGATGAATTATTTGCTAATGTGCCTAATGATAAGGCAGAACTTGCCAAAGAAGTAAAATGTTTTGTTGTCCCAAAAGTAGTAGAGTAAAATATGTCGGAAATTATAAAATTAACCATCACACAAGCCCTTAAAGCCTTAAAGAATAAAGAATTTTCGTGTGTTGAGCTGACTAAAGCACATATTAAAGAAATGGACAAACATAAAGAGTTAAATGCTTATATTACTGAAACTACAGATATTGCTTTAGAGCAATCTAAAATTGCTGATCAAAATTATCATAATGGAATAGCAAGACCCTTAGAAGGAATTCCTATTGCTGTAAAAGATCTTTTTTGTACAAAAGGAGTACTAACTACTGCCGCCTCAAAAATACTCAGCAACTTTGTACCAACATATGAATCTACTGTAAGTAAAAATGTTCAAGATCACGGTACAATAATGCTTGGTAAGGCTAATATGGATGAATTTGCCATGGGATCGGCTAATATTACTAGCTATTTTGGTAACGTTATTAGTCCTTGGAAAGCGATAGATGCACCTACAACTCCGGTAGTCCCTGGTGGGTCTTCTGGAGGCTCGTCAGCTGCTGTCAGTAGCTTTTTAGCTATGGCAGCTCTTGGAAGTGATACAGGAGGTTCTGTTCGCCAACCTGCAAGTTATACTGGGATTGTCGGATTCAAACCAACATATGGTCGTTGTTCTAGATATGGTATGATTGCTTTTGCCAGTTCGCTTGACCAAGCTGGAGTACTTACAAGAACTGTTGAAGATACTGCTTTAATGCTACAAGCCATGATTGGTTTTGATGAAAAGGATTCTACTTCTATAAACTCTAAAATACTAGAGCTACGATCGGCATGTAATAGTAGTGCAAAAAACATGAAAATAGGTGTACCATTTGATATTATGAAACAAGATGGTATACAACCAGATATTATTAAGATGTGGCAGCATACTATTGATATTCTAAAAAACGATGGGGCAGAAATTATTGATATTTCATTACCCTATTCTAAATATGCTCTAGCTGCATATTACATTATAGCACCTGCTGAAACCTCATCTAATTTATCTAGATATGATGGTATAAGATATGGAATCAGGGTAGGAAATGAAGGAATATCCATTGAGGAAATGTATGAAAAAACAAGAACTGCTGGCTTTGGTGCTGAAGTTAAAAGACGTATTATGATTGGTACTTATTTACTTTCATCTGCTTTTATGGATGCTTATTACTTAAAAGCCCAAAAAATAAGACGCTTGATTTCAGATGATTTCAAGAAAGCTTTTGCACAAGTTGAAGCAATAATTTTGCCATCTGCACCATCCGAAGCTTTTAACTTAGGTGAGAAACAAGATAATCCTGTGACAATGTATTTAAACGATTTATTTACTATTCCAGCTAGTCTTGCCGGTCTTCCTTGTTGCTCTGTACCTGCTGCATTATCTTCTAGAGGTTTGCCTCTTGGCATGCAAGTAATAGGAAAAGCCCTTGATGAATATAATACTCTAAAGGTAGCAGCAGCAATTGAGCGTGGTTCAAGAGATATTAGTTTTGTATATTCTAATAAACGCTAAAGTTATCGGAGTTAATTTGATTATTAGAGCTTAAAATGTCCGGGTTACCGATCTTATCAATAAGTATTTTTTTGCCTTTAGTAAGTGCATTGTATATTCTGCTATTTATCAACCAAAGTAGGTCAGTAAATAAGCAAGCCCAAAATACACAAGTTTATGCGATGTATGTCGCAGTTTTAAGCTCTATCCTAACCCTAATATCTACTATTTATTTATTAGTTCAATTTGATAATACATCAAAACTTTATCAATTTGTAGAATGCTATAGTTGGATTCAATCTATAGGTCTTGAATTCCACATTGGAGTTGACGGAATTTCAATATTCTTTGTTGTTCTGACAAGCTTTTTAACCCTTATCTGTATTATAGCTAGCTTATTTACCGTCAAAAAATATATCAAAGAATTCTTATTTTGTTTTTTATTAATTGAGTCTTTTTGCATTGGGGCTTTCTGCTCAATGAATTTACTATTATTTTACTTATTTTTTGAAGTAATATTGATCCCTATGTATATAATTATAGGAATTTGGGGAGGCGAAAATAAAGTTTATGCTGCCGTAAAATTCTTCCTCTATACTTTTTTGGGGTCGGTATTTTTCTTATTATCACTCATATATATTTATAGCCAAGTTCATAGTTTTAATATGCTTGATCTAAATGAATTAGTCCCTTCATTAACATTACCGGTGCAGAGGGTTTTATGGTGGGCAATCTTTATAGCCTTCGCAGTGAAAGTTCCTATGCTGCCGTTCCATACGTGGCTTCCTGATGCACACGTACAAGCACCAACTGCTGGATCTGTCATTTTGGCTGGTATATTGTTAAAACTTGGAGCATATGGGTTTTTACGTGTATCATTACCAATGTTTCCAAATATATCAAAAGAATTTGCATTTTATGTATTAGTGCTGAGTATTTTTGCTGTAATATATGGTTCACTAGTAGCACTGGCTCAAAGAGACATGAAAAAGATGATAGCTTATTCATCGATAGCTCATATGGGCTATGTGACTGGAGGAATTTTTAGCGTAACAGAAGCTGGGATTAAGGGAGCCGTATATCAAATGATTAGTCATGGTACTGTGGCATCTGCTTTGTTTTTGATAATTGGTACTTTGTACGATAGATTGCATACTAAGGAGATAGACAAATATGGTGGAGTGGCAAATAAAATGCCAATACTTGCCACCTTTTTCATGATTGCCATGCTTGGCTCTATAGGTTTACCAGGCACTAGCGGTTTTATAGGAGAATTTTTAAGTTTGGTAGGTATTTATCAAGCTAATGTAGTAGCAGCTATTATAAGTAGTGTTGGCATTATTCTTGGAGCTGTTTATATGCTAAAACTTTATAAGGAAGTAATGCTAGGACAAATTACTAATAATCAGGTTATAAGTTTTAAAGATCTATATCTTTATGAGATACTTGCAATTATGCCGCTTTGTGTAGCAATAATTTATTTAGGTTTGTTACCAAATACAATTATGAACATACTGGATTTATCAACTCATAAAATCTTATCACAAATACCTTGTATTGTAAAATAATTACTTAAATTAACTTAATTATCATTATTTTAATAATTTAACGATTTTTTTAGATATTTATAAATTAATTTTATATTATTACTTGTAAGACTCAAACAACTATGCTAGGGTTTATTAAAAGCTTTCTTAACTATAGAATTAATAGGTTATACAAATGTTAAAAGACAATTTAAATTCAGAAATTATTACTAACGAATTAAATGTTGAAACAGAAAAGATTGAAGAAAGAGAAGAAGAAAGAGAAAACCGCTTAGATCGTGAAGAATCGGCTAGAAAATTAAAGGCAATTATATTTGTCGTTATCCCGCTTTTGGTTGGGTTTCTAACGTTTACTTATTTGTTTCTTAATTCAATAGAGGAAAAAAGTAAGCTTTTGAAACAAGAACAGTCAAATCAACAGTTAGATCAATAGATCTGATCAAAATACTCCAACAAAAACCAAGTAAACCCTAAGTTCAAATGCTTTGCTAAGTATAGGAGTATTATATCCTAGTTCAACATTCAATGTGGTGTAGGGGTGCCTCATAGTACCCTACATTTTTCTATAATCGTCATAGCAAGGCTCTTTAGATGCCGTGGCGATCTAGGTAAACAGCTAAGCTGTTTTTTTAGAGTAACGCTTCGCGTATCCTAGATTGCCGCGTTGCCGCTTTTTCGCGACTCCTCGCTAATAGACGATCAGTAGCCATTTTAATAGTGGTTATATAAAAAATGTAGGGTACTATGGGGCTGCCTTTGCAATCAAGGTTTTATTACGTGTATACTCGAATGATTTGGAGAAGTGTAACTTGTTACATCGAATTCAGGTGATTTGAACATGCGGGGCGAGTGAGTGGAACGTATATTTATACCAATTGCAATAATTAACACGGTGTATTTATCCAATCTCTATACATAATTGATTTTACTAAATCTACATTATGAGCAAGTTGATTCCAAGCGTAACAAGCCATAGTAACGATATCTTCATATACACCATAACATTGGTTAGACAAGAAATGATTTTTAATCCATTCCCAAACTTGTTCCATTGCATTAAGTTCCGGTGCATAGGGCGGAAGCGGTATCAAAGTGATATTGCTTGGCACAGTTAGTTTTTTGGCTGTGTGCCAACCTGCATTATCCGTTAGTAAAGCTATATGTCGGTTGCCTTGAATACTGCGAGAAAGCTCTTCTAAGAATTTATTCATTGCCTGTGTGTTTGCATATGGTAAAATTAATGCACAAGCTTCTCCTGTCTCATGGCAAGCAGCTCCGTAAATATATGTTGAAATAAATTGCTGTTGCCGAACTTTACGGGGTCTAGTGCCACGCTTAGCCCATATACGAGTTAAGCTACCTTGTTGCCCAACTCTAGTTTCATCCTGAGACCATATATCAACTTTACATCTATCGATATTTTTTGCTAATAATTTTGTTAACATGTCTGGAAAGTTTTTTTATATCTATTTTGAGTCTCTTGATTTGATTTTGGACGCATTGAATGAGAAGTAATCCAGCTAAAACCAAGGCGGTGCATAGTATTGTAGACTGTTTTTACAGCACATTTAGCACCATATTCCTCAACTAACATGATATGTAGCTCCTTTCCAGTTATATACCCACCAGTTTTACTTTCACTGAGCGTATTGATTTTATCAAAAATAGTAGACTCTTGTATACTGTTAATCTTCCTAGGGGCACCGCTTCTTTGCGATTCAAATAATCCTTCAAAACCATGATTCCTAAATCTTCTGAGCGATGATTGCACAGTTTTCCAGTGTGACTTCACTATTTCAGATATGGCTTTAAAAGATTTGCCTAATTGAAGGTGATACATCGCCAATAAACGTATACGATTTCAACCATGCGGCTCATGTTTCATCATTTTTATAAAATCATGACCTTCAAAACCTTGCGGTAATATTAACCTAGCTATTTGAGTACCTATTTATCAGTTAAAAACCCATTTTATAACACCGTGTTCATTATTGCAATTAGTATTAGTCACACTACTGGACAAAAAAGTTAGCTTGGTTACACAAAGTGTAACATATAAAATATGCAATATCATAAAATATTAAATTACTTTTAACTGTTTCTTAATTATATGAAGTGCGAAACTCCTGATATACTACATTCTCACTTTATGCAAGCAGTTATTTGAAAATTTTTATAAACATTCATAATGGCATCGTCAAGTTAAGCTAAAAAATAATTTGGATTGCATAATAGATAGTATATATTTATAGAATGGTTTCATAATAATCACGTAATCTATTACTTATATTTATGTACATCAATAAACCTCCAAAGAGACATCAGTTTTTTAGTTAGTATTATCAGTCATGCAGTATGGTTATATCATAGGTTCAATAACAGTTATCGTGATATTCAGGAACATATGGTCTATCATGGGATTATACTAAGTCATGAAACAGTGAGGTTTTAGTGTTATAAGTTTGTACCTAATTTCCAATATGTAATACTAATTGCAATAATGAACACGGTGTTAAAAAATGGGTTTTTAACTGATAAATAGGTACTCAAATAGCTAGGTTAATATTACCGCAAGGTTTTGAAGGTCATGATTTTATAAAAATGATGAAACATGAGCCGCATGGTCGAAATCGTATACGTTTATTGGCGATGTATCACCTTCAATTAGGCAAATCTTTTAAAGCCATATCTGAAATAGTGAAGTCACACTGGAAAACTGTGCAATCATCGCTCAGAAGATTTAGGAATCATGGTTTTGAAGGATTATTTGAATCACAAAGAAGCGGTGCCCCTAGGAAGATTAACAGTATACAAGAGTCTACTATTTTTGATAAAATCAATACGCTCAGTGAAAGTAAAACTGGTGGGTATATAACTGGAAAGGAGCTACATATCATGTTAGTTGAGGAATATGGTGCTAAATGTGCTGTAAAAACAGTCTACAATACTATGCACCGCCTTGGTTTTAGCTGGATTACTTCTCATTCAATGCGTCCAAAATCAAATCAAGAGACTCAAAATAGATATAAAAAAACTTTCCAGACATGTTAACAAAATTATTAGCAAAAAATATCGATAGATGTAAAGTTGATATATGGTCTCAGGATGAAACTAGAGTTGGGCAACAAGGTAGCTTAACTCGTATATGGGCTAAGCGTGGCACTAGACCCCGTAAAGTTCGGCAACAGCAATTTATTTCAACATATATTTACGGAGCTGCTTGCCATGAGACAGGAGAAGCTTGTGCATTAATTTTACCATATGCAAACACACAGGCAATGAATAAATTCTTAGAAGAGCTTTCTCGCAGTATTCAAGGCAACCGACATATAGCTTTACTAACGGATAATGCAGGTTGGCACACAGCCAAAAAACTAACTGTGCCAAGCAATATCACTTTGATACCGCTTCCGCCCTATGCACCGGAACTTAATGCAATGGAACAAGTTTGGGAATGGATTAAAAATCATTTCTTGTCTAACCAATGTTATGGTGTATATGAAGATATCGTTACTATGGCTTGTTACGCTTGGAATCAACTTGCTCATAATGTAGATTTAGTAAAATCAATTATGTATAGAGATTGGATAAATACACCGTGTTCATTATTGCAATTGGTATAATAAGAAAAAGAGGTTTATGCAACAAACAAATAAGTTAATCTTTAATTACAAAAAAACATCTCATATACCATGCATATTTAATAATCAGTCATTTATTGTAATTCGGTCATTTAAAAGGAGTAATGAGGAGTATTTTGTAATAGTTAATATTAATACTCTAGAAGTTAAGATAGTCGCTCAGAACTTATGTGCTTACCGTAAGAGTTATCAAGATGGCAGATATTTCTCATTAAAGGAACTTCAATCTTCTGTATATTATAGATCATTGTATTATTTTAATAATATAAAAGATAGTAGAGAGAATCAAGGGATCAAGAATATTCCAGGAGTCAAAGGATGTTTTTTATCCATAGATATGTGTCCATCAATAAAAATGTTAGAACATAATTTATTTGATGCAATTTTAAAAACTGCTAAAAGAAGTCAAGAAATAAACCTATTAATAGCTGTAAGTGGTTTATGGATAGCAACTCATCTAGAAGACTTTATGTGGTTACAAACTCTTCCAACCCACAATATAAAAATTACGTGGGTTAATCATAGTTTTAGTCATATTTTCTACCCTGATAAAGATTTTACAGACAATTTTTTATTACTACCAAATACTGATATAGAAAATGAAATATTACAAACCGAACACTTACTAATTGAAAGGGGCGAATTACCATCTCCATTTTTTAGATTTCCTGGGTTAGTAGCCAGTCAAGAAATATTAGATATATTAACTTCTTACGGGCTAATACAATTAGGTGCAAGTGTATGGATACATAAGATTCCTGAACATGAGACAGTTAAAGATGGTGATATAGTATTAATCCATGGAAATGGTAATGAAGATAGAGTATCCCTAGATAAATTGATTAAATTAGTTCAATCAGATCAGTTTTTATGGAAAAATTTACAAAAAGAACTAAGTTTGAGTAATACACTGCTATGATTTCAAGAGATAAAGTAGCTTACTAGAATACTCCCGTTTGATATATTTGAAAAAACTACTACTAGTCTTGAATGGCTCCCCGGGCCGGACTCGAACCAGCGACCGAACGGTTAACAGCCGTTTGCTCTACCACTGAGCTACCGAGGAACATTTGCCTTTGTATAGACTAGGTTGCTTATAACAAATCTTTTGACTATGGTCTAGTATTTTCTTGTTTTATCTATAAAAAATCAATAGACCTCTTACAGAATTCGTTTATGCTGAAGAATTTAAAGGCAACTTGAAACCTCGACCCGCAGAGTATGAGTATACTCAAATGTACGTGAGGAGCAGAATACCGGTAGCACGTACAAATTACCAATAGAAGTGGTATTATGCAAGAGAGGTCTATTTAAGAAACATTACTATGCTGGTGTACCTGAGCATTCATTATTAATCCAAAACCAATAAGCATTGATACCATCATTGTACCACCGTAAGATATAAAAGGTAAAGGCACACCTACCACTGGTAATAATCCCATTACCATAGCTATATTTATAAATACATGACTAAATAGGATTGATGTTATGCCTATTACCATCAGTTTACTAAATATAGCTCTACAATTCACAGCAATCATTAATGAAATTATTATAATTGCAGAATAAAGAATTAACAGAAACAAACTACCAACAAAACCAAATTCTTCAGCAAAAGTAGCAAAGATAAAATCGGTCTGATGCTCTGGTAAAAAATCTAGATGGCTTTGGCTACCTTTAGCTAGCCCCTTGCCCCACAACCCACCAGAACCAATAGCGATTTTTGATTGAATAATGTTATATCCAGCTCCAAGAGGATCTTTTTCAGGATCAAAAAAAACCATGATTCGTTTTCTTTGGTAATCATGCATCACTTGCCATATAACTGGTATGCAAGTAAGGACTATAATACCAATTATCACAAAATTTCTCACTCTAAAACCAGCAGCAAAAAAAATAATACTAGCAATAATGATATTAATCACTCCAGTACCTAGATCCGGTTCTTTTATTATCAGTATAACTGGTACTATCACACCTATTATAGGCAATAATATCCTGTAAAATCTAGCACAGTTCTCAATTTTTAGTTGATGAAAATACCTAGATAACATTAACACTAATGCTAGTTTTGTTGGTTCAGAAGGCTGCACACGGATAACTCCTAAATCTATCCAACGCTTTGCTCCCATAGAAATAGATCCAAAAAGCTCAACACTAACTAATAAGATAATAATAGTAATGTAAAATATATATGAAAACTTAAATATATATTTTATATCAATGGTTGTAATAATAATCGCAACTGGTAAAAACAGGAGGAAATGCATCATCTGCTTATACGCCCAAGGTTGAATATTACCATCCGAAGCAGAATATAGTACAACAAAACCAATACTGCAAATTACGCTAATAAGAATAATTAAAGTAATCGGCAGTTTTTTTAGCTTTTCAAAATAATTTTTTTGAATTGACATTTTAGGTAGATATCCATAAAAATTAACTATAAAACAAGACAAAGAACATGAAATTATTATTACATAACACACTTACTCACAAGAAAGAAGTTTTCGTACCGCTAGATAGTAATTTAATAAAAATGTATGTTTGCGGACCAACTGTCTACGATCATCCCCATATTGGTAACGCTAGGTCCGTAGTAGTATACGATATTTTATACCGCTCACTAAGCAAAATATTTGGTCAAAATCATATAAAATATGTGCGTAATATTACCGATGTTGATGATAAGATAATAAATAGAGCCAAAGAACTCAAAATAACGATTTCTGACTTAACAGTTAGAATCACCGAAGAATTTCATGCTAATATGCAATATCTAGGTTGCAAAACGCCAAATATTGAGCCAAAAGCCACCATGCATATTGATGACATGATTGTGATTATTCAAAAATTACTTGATCTAAATCATGCTTACATTGCAGATAACCATGTTTATTTTGATATTTCTACTGCCCCAAATTATACAAAATTATCAAATCGTAATCTTGATGAAATGCTAGAGGGAGTGCGTATTGAAAATAATCCATCAAAAAAGCAACCATATGATTTTGTATTATGGAAACCAGCCAGTAAAGATGAAGAAATATTGGCAAATTTTGATAGTCCTTGGGGAAGAGGTAGACCAGGCTGGCATATAGAATGTTCAGCGATGAGCTATAAATATCTCGGAGAAAATTTTGACATTCATGGTGGAGGGGCAGACTTAATTTTTCCTCATCATACTAATGAAATAGCACAAAGTACATGTGCTTTCCCGAACTCTCACTTTGCTAAATATTGGGTGCATAATGGATTTCTGACCTGCAATGGTGAGAAAATGAGTAAATCGCTCAATAATTTTATTACGGTAAAAGACTTAATAGACCAAAAAATCCCTGGTAGCGTAGTTAGATTACT
Source organism: Candidatus Tisiphia endosymbiont of Neophilaenus lineatus (assembly GCF_964264975.1). NCBI lineage: Bacteria > Pseudomonadati > Pseudomonadota > Alphaproteobacteria > Rickettsiales > Rickettsiaceae > Candidatus Tisiphia > Candidatus Tisiphia endosymbiont of Neophilaenus lineatus. The sequence continues at coordinate 1,292,006 of NZ_OZ183649.1, forward strand.
GTTACTGAGTAGCCACTACCGTAAACCATTAGATTACAACAATAAAGCTCTAGAAGATGCTACAAAAACAATGAATTATTGGTATAGAGCGATAGAGAATTTGGACATTAACAAACTTAACGTACAGAACATTCCAAAAGAATTTTCATCTCATTTATTCGATGATATGAATACACCTCTAGCCATTAGAATAATAAACGATTATGCTAAACTGATCTTTGCAAGTAACAAAGAAGATGATAAGTACTTATATGCCTCTTACTTACTTTCATGCAGCAATTTTATAGGTCTAATGACCCAACCAGCGAGTAAGTGGTTTTACTGTGAAATAAATGATGAACCAATTCTCCAACATATTGAGCAACGTAGGCAAGCCAAATTACAAAAAAATTGGTTATTAGCAGACCAAATTCGTCAAAATTTATCAAAAGATGGCATAATTCTAGAAGACAAACTAGATGGATCAACTAGTTGGAGAAAAGTTTAATTAAGAATATTACGTTCAACATAACCCTTGCAAATATGTTGATCAAATATATAATAAGCTTTGCTTATTAATATTAAAGTAAAATTCACACGTAAGAGCCTAGTTGTTAGTCCAATTTCTTTGGTATCAACTCTTGCGGAGGAGTACCTATAATATGTAGGTACATAACTAACATTTTAAGGAGATTTAATAATGTCTAAACTAAAAGCTGTTAATGTCAGAGATTTACTGGATGCTGGGGTGCATTTTGGTCATAAAACCTCACGTTGGAATCCAAAAATGGCATCTTACATTTATGGTGTAAGAGATGATATTCACGTAATTGACTTACAACAAACTGCTGCTCTAATGCAGGTAGCTTTGGGTGTAATTTATGAAACTGTCAAGAAAAACGGTAAAATATTATTTGTCAGTACTAAAGTTCAAGCCAGTGATATAGTAGCTGAGTATGCAGAGAAATGTGGGCAATATTACGTTAACCACAGATGGCTTGGTGGTATGTTAACTAATTGGGGGACAATTTCTGGCTCAATAAAAAAGCTGGATAATCTTGAGAAAGTTTTAGGGAATGAAGAGGAATATTCCGGTTATACTAAGAAAGAAATACTGGAAATGACCCGTAAAAAGGATAAATTACTTAAATCCTTAGGGGGTATTAGACATATTGGGACAAGACCCAATTTGCTTGTGGTAATTGATACTAATAAGGAGCATTTAGCAATCCAAGAAGCAGTAAAGTTAGGTATTCCAATAATTGCTATTGTTGACACTAATTCCAATCCAGATAATATAGACCACCCTGTTCCTGGTAATGATGATGCAATAAGATCTATAAGACTCTATTGCACCTTGTTTGCTGATGCCGTACTTGCCGGTATAGAAGAGGCTTTAGCTGCATCTGGTGTTGATTTAGGAAGCATAGCTACTCATGAAGAAAAAGGTACAAATATAAAAGGTGTTACTAAGTTAAAATCAACCAAGAAATTTTCTAAAATTTTAAATCTAAATAATCAAGAAGCACTAGAGTCAGAGTTTGAGACAGCTTTAGAGCTTGCAGAAGTTGCTGCAACAACAAAATAACTAGTACTTATGGGAGTATTAACTTAATTAAGTAGCCTCGATGTTATTCCCGTTAGGGTTGATGCTATCTCTGATTCCCCTTCGATGTCATTCCTACTTCAGTGCGGAATCTAAAGAAACAGACAGGAATGGTGCTTTAGACATTTTATATCCCAGTCTAGGCTGGGATGACATTGAAGGTGTAGGGATGCTAGGTCGCAGGAACACCAATTCTTGAAGTTATACTTGAGTATACTACTCCTCAATCCAATAAAAATAACTATAAACCTTAAATAAGGAGAGTAAAATGATAAATGCTGGACTTGTAAAACAATTAAGAGAGAAAACTGCTGCAGGAATGATGGACTGCAAGAAGGCCTTGCTTGAAGCAAAGGGAGATTTTGAAGCAGCTATTGATTGGTTAAGAAAAAAAGGATTATCAGCTGCAGCAAAAAAAGCAGATAGAATTGCTGCTGAAGGACTAACAGCAATAAGCATTAAAGATAATGTTGGGGCTATTATAGAAGTAAATTCGGAAACAGATTTTGTTGCAAGAAACGATAAGTTTCAGCAATTGGTTAGGAATATTGCTGAACTAGCTTTGAAACAAGATAATTTACCATCACTAAAATTAGCGAAAACATCAACAGGTAGATCCGTTGAAGAAGAAATATTAGACAATATTGCTACAATTGGTGAAAATTTAAATCTACGTCGTATGGATGTTTTACGGGTATCAGAAGGTGTAGTTGCATCTTATGTACATAATACTGTTGCTGATGGTCTAGGTAAGATTTCTGTCATTGTTGGTTTACAATCAACTACTAAAGATAAAGCTAAGCTTCTAGAATTAGGACAGAAAATTGCTACCCATATAGCGGCAAGTAATCCTTATAGTCTTGATGCATCAAGTTTGGATCAAACATTAATTGAACGTGAAAGAAATATATTTTTTGAACAGTCAAAAGCTTCCGGTAAACCGGACAATATCATTGAAAAAATGGTTGAAGGTAGAATACGTAAGTTCCTAGCAGAAGTTGTTCTGCTTGAACAAAACTTTTTATTTGATGATAAATTAACAGTTTCTGAAGTTATGGATAACGCTGCAAAAGAATTAGGAACTTCGATTAAAATTACACAATTTATAAGATATGAACTAGGTGCAGGCATAAAGCAAGAAGATAAAAATCTTGCGGACGAAGTTGCAGCTGTCATGCAAAGTTAGGAAAAACTGATTATATTTGAAAAAATAATGATTTGGTCAGCAAAAGACTTAACTAGTGCGTTGAATATTGAAGTACATCCTGATATTCAGGGGAGGCAGATTCAGTTTAATTCCAATTCCGTTACAAACGGCGATCTGTTCATTGCTCTGCAAGGTAATAATGATGGACATAATTATGCCTTACATGCTCTGCAGCGAGGGGCAAATGCAGTAATTATTAGTAAGGAAATAAAAGGATTATCTGATAATAAAGTAATTATGGTCTCTGATACCTTAACTGCTCTACACCACATGGCTGAGTATAAACGTAAGAAATCTAAAGCAAGGTTTATTGGTGTTACCGGTAGTATTGGTAAAACGGGTACTAAGGAAGCAATCAAAACTATATTAAGTTATTTTGGACCTACTTTTGCTAGCAGAGGAAATTTTAACAACCACCTTGGCGTGCCTATAAATCTTGCTTCGATGCCTGATGATATAGAATATGCTGTTTTTGAAATGGGTATGAAGCATTCAGGAGAAATAAGAGAGCTGACAAAAATGGTACGACCTAACATATCAGTAATCACCACAATAGCGGAAGCCCATCTTGAATTTTTTGAATCTATGCTTAGTTTGGTTGATACCAAATGTGAAATTTTTGAAGGAATGCCAAAAAATGGCATAGCTATTGTAAATTCAGACCATCAATATTATGACAGAATTTTACAGCATCTTAAACAATTATCGATTAATAATATATATAGTTTTGGTAAATCTGAAGGCACAGATTCTAGATTAACATCATATGAGCATATTGGACAAGAAGTACGTCTACATTATTCTATCTGTAACACTAAAATAGATACTAAAATTCCTTTTGTACCGGAACATTATGCTAGAAATTATACTGCCGCTCTTCAGGTAGCAGCAATACTGAACTTAGATATTAATGCTACAATAACACAATTAAGCAAAATATCATTAACTGAAGGACGTGGTAAATTAGTCAACGCTAAATATAATGATCAGAACTATCAAATCATCTGTGATTATTATAATGCTAATCCAGCATCAGTAAAAGCTGCTTTATTATATCTAAAACAGCTTAGTGGACAGAAAAAAGTTGCTATACTAGGTGATATGCTAGAATTGGAAGAAAATTCCATAAAATTCCATAAAGACTTAATACCAGCAATTATTGACTCCGGTACTAAGAGGGTTTTTTTAGTAGGTAATCTTACCAAACATATATATGACTCTTTGCCAAATGACATAGAAAAAATGCATTTTGATAATGTTGATTTGTTGATAGAAAACTTAAATGAATTACTTAAAGGCGATGAATTACTCTTACTAAAAGGATCTAACAGTATCCAACTTAGTAAAATTATACAATCTTTTGAATTGCTACAATGATATACAACCTTCTTGCCCCCTATATACATAAATTACATATAGCAAATTTATTCCACTATGTTACTTTTCGTATTGGACTTGCCATATTATTTAGTTTGACCCTTGCTTTTTTAATAGGACCTAGATTAATTAGATTTTTACAAAATTTACAAAAATATGGTCAACCAATTCGTGACGACGGACCAGAAACGCACAAAGCAAAAGTAGGAACACCAACTATGGGGGGGATAATGATTCTCTTCACCGTTTGTCTTTCCACTCTATTATTCTCTGACCTTACTAATAAATATATATGGATAGTGTTATTTGTCTTTGTTAGTTTTGGTGTACTTGGTTTTATGGATGATTATGCTAAAGTAACAAAAAACCACCATAAAGGCGTTAGCGGAAAGAAGAAATTATTTTTTCAGTTCACTATTTGTCTAATTGTCTGTTTACTATTAAGAGACTCCAATAGTCAGGGAAACAATCTGCTCACTATTCCATTTTTTAAAAATTTATTGATTGATTTAGGTTTGTTTTATATACCATTTAGCATGTTTGTGATAGTTGGTGCATCAAATGCGGTGAATCTAACAGATGGTCTTGATGGTCTTGCCATAGTGCCTATTGCTATTACTGCAGGTTCTTTTACCTTAATTATTTACTTGGTCGGTAATAGTTTCTATGCAAATTATCTACAAATTATGTATATACCAAATATTTCTGAATTAACTATCTTCTGTGCTTCAATTGTTGGTGCTAGCCTAGGATTCTTATGGTTTAATGCACAGCCAGCAGAAATTTTTATGGGAGATACTGGAAGCCTAAGTCTAGGTGGCGTTCTTGGTGTTATTAGCGTTATAACTAAACATGAAATTGTACTAGCAATTATTGGCGGATTATTTGTTATTGAAACTTTATCAGTAATTATTCAAGTATATTATTTTAAAGCTACTAATGGTAAAAGAATTTTCAAAATGGCCCCGCTGCACCATCATTTTGAGAAACATGGCTGGCCGGAATCAAAAGTTGTGATACGTTTTTGGATTATAGCCATAATATTTGCTCTAATTGGTTTATCTTCACTAAAACTGCGGTAGAAAAGCTATAGTCAATTCAGGAAGATTGGGTAGCAGGAGCGATCGAAGACGGCACTATCTACTTCTCATCAATTGACTATATATATTATACCATTTCCGAAAACTAATCATCACGTCGTCGTACTTCATGATCTCCGCTCCTCACGTACTAGTATGTACGCTCCGGTGCTCGACACTCGTACTCCGAGTAGCAATTTAGTTTTGGGAAATGGTATTATTATTGCTGATTATGACATGCACAATTATTGATTGCAATTTTAAATTATTTTACAGTCTACGATTAAATTATTGTTGATTATTTAATTATTTGCTATATAGTTGATCTAAGAGAAAAAAATAGCTTTATGAAAACTACCTTACCTAGCCGATCACTAGTTATTAAAGAAAAACTAGACAATATTGTTAAAGAAATTCTAGACGTAGGCAAATCAAAAATAGCGATGATTATTTTATTTGGTTCTTATGCTAGAGGCGATTGGGTACAAGACATATATCAGCAAGAGCATATTACCTACAGCTATCAAAGTGATTTTGATCTTTTGTTGATTTTAAAGAAAGGCAAATATGCAGGTCATCAAGCTAGAGAATTACAATATACGATAGAAAAAAGGCTCGATAAAAAATTCCCAATTGCTATAGAGACCATGATAAAAAGGCAGTCAGTTACCCTGATATTTGAGCCTATTAAGCGGGTAAATAGCCAATTGGAAAAAGGTCAGTATTTCTTTTGTGATATCAAGAAAGAAGGAGTTCTTTTATATGATAGTGGTGAATTTATATTATCTGAAGCTCAAAAATTACCATGGTCGGAACGAAGACCACTAGCTAAGGAAGAATATGAATATTGGTTTGGAAGAGGTAAAGGATTTCTTATTGGTGTAAATGCTTATCTTGAAAATAATGAAAATGCTTTATCAGCCTTTTCACTTCATCAAGCTACCGAGAGCTTTTATAATGCTGTTCTGCTAGTTTCTACTGGTTATAAACCAAAGTTACATGATATACTGGAACTTAACAAGCAGGCTAGAATTTATCATTATGACCTCTACAAGATATTTCCACTTGAGACCCTTGAACAAGAAGAGTGCTTTAAGTTACTCCTAAATGCTTATGTTGGTGCAAGATATGATAAACACTATAAAATTAGTAAAGAACAATTACTTTATCTTATCAACCGGGTAGAAGAATTAAAGACAGTTACTGAAAGAATCTGTTTAGAAAGAATTAATAATACAGAAGTAACGTAATTGTATATACTCACATGATTTGGAAAATTGGAAATGATACTTACAAGACCAAGAACGATAACATTCCCCACGGGAAATGCTATCTAGGTTTTTTACTAATCAGGAATAGGAGTTTATGGATAAGAATTTAAAACAAACTAGTTTTTTATTTGGTAGTAATGCTGTTTTTATAGAAGAGCTATATCAGCTATATTTATCAGATCATAAAGCAGTTGATGAAAGCTGGCAAAACTATTTCCAAAATATTGAGAATAATAATAGTTACCAAGTTAATAAAACCATTGCTCATGTTATTACTTCACCTCAAGAAAAACCTCTGCCGTATGTTACGGAATTTTCTGCTGCAACTAACAAGCTCAGAGCAAAAGCAATGATTGCCAGCTACCGTAATTATGGACATTATTTAGTCAAGCTAGATCCATTGAATCTTGAAGTTCTTAAGACTAAAAATGAGTTGAGACTTAATATAGAAGATTTTGGTTTTACCACAGATCAGTTGAATAATATTATAGAAATTGATGATAAATTTTTTGGAATAAAAGCATGTTCACTTAAGGAATTAGTTAATTTACTTGATCAAACTTATACTAAAGATATTGCCGTAGAACTTGCTCATGTGATCAATGAAGATGAGAAAATTTGGTTTTTTGAGCAGATAGAAAATAACCAGAGTCTATTAGAATTAGCACAAGACAAGAAGAATATATTACAAGACTTAGTAGAAATTGAAGGATTTGAACAATATCTACATACCAAATTTCCTGGAGCAAAACGCTTCTCAGTGGAAGGTGGAGAGGCAAGTGTAGTGGCTATAGATAAAGCTATAGATATGTCTATTATCCATGGAATAGAAGATGTAGTAATAGGTATGGCTCACCGAGGAAGACTTAGCACACTAGCTAAGGTAATGACTAAACCTTATAAAGCTATTTTATCTGGATTTATAACAGGTAGTATATTGCCAACCGATTTAGGTGTTTCAGGTGATGTGAAGTATCATATTGGCTATTCATCAGATCAGATAAGAGAGGGGGTTAAGGTACATCTTTCTATGGCAGATAATCCATCGCATTTAGAAGCGGTGAATCCAGTAGTAGCTGGTAAAGTACGAGCAAAACAGGATAGCATCCAAGATACTAATCGTAAGAAAGTAATGGGTATTTTAGTTCATGGTGATAGTGCTTTTTGTGGTCAGGGTGTAGTAGCTGAGAGTTTATTTATGTCTGATCTAAAGCCTTATAATGTTGGCGGGATTATTCACTTTGTCATTAATAATCAGCTTGGATTTACAGCGAATAGTTATGACACTAGACCAGGTAGATATTCTACTGAATTTGCTAAGATAATTAATAGTCCAATACTACATGTAAATGGTGATGATATTGAATCAGTGATCAAGGCTACCAATATTGCAGTGAATTATCGGTATAAATTTGCTAGAGACATAGTAGTTGAGATCATTTGTTATCGTAAATATGGTCATAATGAAGGTGATGAACCTATGTATACTCAAGCTGTTATGTATAATGTAATAAAAAATAAGCAATCCCCGGCAACTATTTTTGCAAATAACCTAATAGCAGGCGGAATAATTGACCAAAATTATTTTCCTGCATTGAAAGAACAATTTAAACTGAAATTAGATCAAGAATATGAACAAGCCAAAAATTATCAACCGCAAGCTCAGTTTTTAGAAGGTTTATGGTCTAGTTATACTAGATCAAATGCTCAAATGCTCTCTACTGGTGTTAACAAAAATACCTTAAAAGAACTTGGTATAAAGCTTTGTCAGATACCAAAAGATTTTCCTTTAAATCCCAAACTTGCAAAATTATTTGAATTAAGAGAAAATACCTTAAAGCAAGATAGACCTATTGATTGGGCAACTGCAGAACAGTTAGCCTTTGCTAGTTTATTAAATTCAGGCACTAGAATACGTTTTACTGGTCAAGATTGTGGGCGTGGCACTTTCTCTCACCGTCATTCAGTGTTACATAGTCAGGTGGATGATAGAACTTATACACCATTAAATAATTTATCGCAAAACCAAGAAAATTTTGAAATTGCTGACAGTAATTTATCTGAATATGCAGTTTTAGGTTTTGAGTATGGTTATTCATTAGTTAATCCAAAAGATTTAGTAATTTGGGAAGCTCAATTTGGCGATTTTTCTAACGGAGCTCAAATAATTTTCGACCAATTCATTTCCAGTAGTGAAAGCAAATGGCTTAGGATGAGCGGTATAGTAGTACTACTACCACATGGACTTGAAGGACAAGGTCCAGAGCATAGCTCTGCAAGACTCGAGAGGTTCTTGCAGCTTGCTGCTGAAAATAATATGCAAGTCACATATCCTACGACGCCATCTTCATTTTTTCATTTATTACGTCGTCAAATATACAGTAATATTCGTAAACCACTAATAGTAATGTCACCGAAATCTTTATTAAGACATAAAATGGTTGTATCACCTCTCTCCCAACTTGATAAGAATACGAGCTTTATACCTGTACTAGACGAAATTAATGATGCTATAAATGCCAAGGAAGTGAAACGAATTATATTATGTAGTGGTAAAGTCTACTATGATTTATTAGAAAAAAGAGAAGAAAAGAATATTTTAGATATTGTAATTATTAGACTTGAACAGTTATATCCGTTTGAAACGGATTTTATCGTTAAAATATTAGGTAAATATAATAAAGCTAAAGAGTTTATTTGGTGTCAAGAAGAACCCAAAAATATGGGGGCATGGAATTTTGTTAAAGATCACTTAAATGATATCCTAAAAAATGCATCAATTAATAATCAATTTGTATATGTTGGTAGGAATGAGTCTGCTTCACCAGCAGTTGGCGCACCGATCATACATAATGAGCAACAGAAAAAATTGCTTGAAGAAGCCTTGATAATTAAGGGATAGAGTTAAGTTAGAAACGTTAATTATTTAGTTATACAAATCTAATGCACCTAAAGCCAAGATTAAACCAACGTAATTATTATTTTTAAACCTAGTAAGACAATTTTGTGGGTCTGAGATTTCTAGTGTTACTACCTGCCAAGTTAGCATTATATAAGCACAGAGAATAACTATATAGTTAGGTCGATGGGTTGCTATAATGTTAGCAAGTATGAATAGTAATATGAAGATGGTATAGTAAACATATAAATATAATTTATAATTTCTCTTTTCTAAAAAAAGTGGCATTGACTTGATCTTAATCTTCTTATCGTCCTTTATATCCATAAAACCATAAATAGTGTCATAACCAATAATCCAAAAACAGCAGGCAATATACATTATAATAGCTTCTAGTGATATTTTATCAATTACCGCACTATTACCAATTAAAACTCCATTAAATGTTAGTCCTAGAAATACTTGCGGGAAGTTTGTCATTCTTTTCATTAGCGGATATAAAACAATCATGATAAAGCTAAGAAACCCTAGGCAAATCGCTGTTTTATTTAATGATAATAAAATTATCAAGGAACAGACTGATAATATAGTTAGCAAAATCATCGCTTCATTTACATTTAATGATCCATTAGCTAATGGTCTATCCTTTGTTCTTAAAACATGCTTATCAAAATCTTTATCAAAAATATCGTTAAGAATGCAACCAGCTCCCCTAGTAATGATACTTCCAATAAAAAATAATGATAATAATTTTACTAAATTATAAATTGCAATATTGGTAAGAAGTAGCCCAAAGCATGTTGAGAAAAATAGTAACAGATAGCCAGTAGGATTGTACAGCCTCATTAAACTAAGACTTAGGAAAAATTTATTTGGCATCACTATTAATTATAATATATCTTGGTTAAAAAAATGAGCAATACCACAAAAATAATGATAATAGCTATTAGTGGAACATAAAAATCTGCTATATTCACAAATATAACCGAATTTGGCATAACTCGTTATAGCTAACCCGATTAGTATTAGACTTGCTGCATAAATCAAAGATAGTTGAGGGATTTTTAGGAGAAACGCAGCCGAGCACCGCAGCGTACACAGACGTACGTGAGGAGCGGAGGCGAGTTTCGACGACAAAATCACCAACTAGATTGACTTATGCAGTAAGTCTATTATACCAAACTCACAAACGTCTATTAGCGAGAAGCCACTTTAGTGGCAACGAAGCAATCAATGATAAGATATGGGTTGCTTCGTCGACCTTTGGTCTCCTCGTAATGACGGCGTAATACTAAGTTAGCTATATATCGAATTCAGGTTAGTTAGCAACACTCCCTATATAATTAGGATATTATTATGATAGCATTTCCAAAAGATTATAGCTTTAGTGAAAGCGAAAGAAAATGGCAAAAATTTTGGCAAGAACAAAAAATTTATCTTTGGGATAAAAATGAAACAAGAGAAAATAGTTTTGTAGTAGATACTCCGCCACCAACAGTCTCAGGACAACTGCATATAGGACATGTTTATAGTTATACCCAGGCGGATTTTATTGTCCGTTTTAAACGGATGTTAGGTAAAAATATTTTTTATCCAATCGGTTTTGATGATAATGGTTTGCCTACCGAACGTTTAGTTGAAAAACAAAAGCAGCTAAAAGCAGCTAGTATGGCAAGAGAGCAATTTATTGAAATATGTAAAGAAGTCGTTATTTCTGAGGAAGAAAAGTTTCGTTCATTATTTAATCAAATGGCTTTATCGGTTGATTGGACCTTAGAGTATCAAACAATTAATCCGTTATCACGAAAAATATCACAAATGTCATTTTTAGACTTAGTCGATAAAGGAGAAATTTACCGCAATAATCAACCAATATTGTGGGATACAGTTGATCAAACGGCTTTGGCTCAGGCTGATATCGAAGATCAAGAAAAAACCTCAATGATGAATGACATAATTTTTCAGACCAATAAGGGTGAGAAGATTATTATTGCTACCACTAGACCAGAATTGTTAGCAGCGTGCGTTGCGGTATTTTATAACCCAAATGATGATAGATACAAACATTTGCAAGGGCAATTTACCATAACACCGCTATTTGATGTTAAAGTACCTATTTTAGCAGATGATTTAGTGCAATTAGATAAAGGAACTGGGCTTGTTATGTGCTGTACTTTTGGTGACGTAACAGACATAACTTGGTGGAGAACACATAATTTACCTATGAAGATTATTATAGATAAAAAAGGTACGATAGATTTCCCAGCCGAATTATCAAATTCATCTTCTTATAATCAGATAAATGGCTTAACAATAAAAGATGCCAGAAGTAAAATTATTGAAATCTTAAAAGAGAAAAATTTATTAATTAAACAAGTAGAAATTACTCAAACAGTAAAATGTGCTGAACGTTCAGGGGCACCACTAGAAATACTTACAACACCTCAATGGTTTGTTCGTACGATAAAACATAAAGACATTTTAATGCAACGAGCAAATGAGATTAATTGGTATCCCCAAAATATGAAAATTAGGCTTGAGAATTGGATAAATAGCCTATCATGGGATTGGTGTATAAGTCGTCAACGCTATTTTGGCGTGCCATTCCCTGTTTGGTATTCTAAAAGAATGGGTGAAGTAGGCAAAGCTATATTTCCAGATATAACCCAACTACCGGTAGACCCAACCCAAGATTTACCAATTGGCTATTCGCGAGAAGAGGTAGAGCCAGATTATGACGTTATGGATACTTGGGCTACTAGTGCCATCTCGCCGCAATTAAGTAGTCACGGTATATCTGAAAAGTTTAATATAGATGCTGAGCGTCACCATAAATTATTTCCAGCTGATTTACGTCCGCAAGCTCATGAAATTATTAGGACATGGGCTTTTTACACAATACTTAAAGCTCAATTGCATGAAAATACCCTGCCTTGGAAAAATATCATGATTAGTGGATGGTGTCTTGCATTCGATCGTAGCAAAATGTCAAAATCTAAAGGGAATATTATTGTACCACAAAAATTGCTAGAGCAATATGGTGCTGATGTAATGCGTTATTGGACTTCTAAATCTAGACTTGGGGCAGACACTGTTTACTCTGAAGACATAATGAAAAATGGCAAGAGGCTTGTTAATAAATTATGGAACGCTGCTAAATTTGCTGCTATTCACTTCGATAAATTAGACTCACTAGATAAAAATGCTGAAATATCTGATATAGAAAGCAAGATTTGTCATAAGTTTGACCAGTGGTTAATAGTTAAACTAGTTGAGTTAGTAAGCAAAATTGAATCAGATATGCAAAGTTATGAGTATGCCAATGCTGTGGATTTGATAGAAAAGTTTTTTTGGTCAGTATTTTGTGATAATTACCTCGAGATAATTAAAACCCGAGCTTATAATATGGATGCTTCAGATAATAAAGGGCAGTATAGTGCCATAATAACCTTATATCATTCTATAAAAATCTTGCTTAAATTATTAGCTCCTTTCCTTCCACATATAACAGAAGAAATTTGGCAAATTTTGTATAGTACAAAATCTATACATACAAGGGGCAACTGGTCTCAAATCAAAAATTTATCTTTTCCGGTAGAACAAACTCAGCCTGATAGACTTGTTAGAATACTAGACTTGGTTAGAAAAGCTAAAGCAGAAAAGAATTTGTCAGTCAAAGCTGATATTAAGCTACTAGAAGTTATAGGAGAAAAACTTTCTGATGAATTAATAATAGATCTCAAAAACGTTACGTCTGCTCGCACCATAGAATTTGTTGAGCAATTTTCATCAAAAAATCAAGTATTAAAGAATGGCGATGTTGTAATTAATGTAATATATAATTAAATGCTTTGAAAAATTAATAAATCAATGTCTAAGTTTTTAGAGTTTAACATAAATAAAATTAGTATAGTTAGCTTTTAGTGAGATTAAACAAAATGACTATCGTTATCTACCTAATAGGTAAACCAGGGACTGGCAAGTATACTATAAGCAAAGGAAATAGCAAAAGCTGGCTACAGCATATGTGACAACCAGCATATCAATAATCCTATTTTCTCACTTCTAAATTATGATGGGTTGACTCCTATTCCAGAATTTACTTGGGATACAATTAAACATATACGAGATGGTATTTTTAATTTTCTAAGCCAAGAAACTTATAATAACTATGTTCTTACTAATTGTCTCTATGAGATTGATGGTGATCATAAGATTTTTAATCAAGTACAACAGCTAGCATCGAGCCGTAAATCAACATTTATTCCTGTAAAATTATTGATTTCAGAAGAAGAAAATATTATGAGAATTCAACAACTAGATAGGCTGCTTCGTTACAAATCAATCGATATACAAGATGTTTATCCAAAATATCCTTTGATTCAAATTTCTCATCCTAATTTATTTGAGCTTGATGTTACACTCCTTCCTGCTAGTGAGGCTGCAAAGAAAATTTTGCAGCATGTTAGGTTATATACTCATACCAATTGCAATAATGAACACGGTGTATTTATCCAATCTCTATACATAATTGATTTTACTAAATCTACATTATGAGCAAGTTGATTCCAAGCGTAACAAGCCATAGTAACGATATCTTCATATACACCATAACATTGGTTAGACAAGAAATGATTTTTAATCCATCTATCGATATTTTTTGCTAATAATTTTGTTAACATGTCTGGAAAGTTTTTTTATATCTATTTTGAGTCTCTTGATTTGATTTTGGATGCATTGAACGAGAAGTAATCCAGCTCAAACCAAGGCGGTGCATAGTATTGTAGACTGTTTTTAAAGCACATTTAGCACCATATTCCTCAACTAACATGATATGTAGCTCCTTTCCAGTTATATACCCACCAGTTTTACTTTCACTGAGCGTATTGATTTTATCAAAAATAGCAGACTCTTGTATACTGTTAATCTTCCTAGGGGCACCGCTTCTTTGTGATTCAAATAATCCTTCAAAACCATGATTCCTAAATCTTCTGAGCCATGATTGCACAGTTTTCCAGTGTGACTTCACTATTTCAGATATGGCTTTAAAAGATTTGCCTAATTGAAGGTGATACATCGCCAATAAACGTATACGATTTCAACCATGCGGCTCATGTTTCATCATTTTTATAAAATCATGACCTTCAAAACCTTGCGGTAATATTAACCTAGCTATTTGAGTACCTATTTATCAGTTAAAAACCCATTTTATAATACCGTGTTAATTATTGCAATTAGTATGAGACGACTCTGCATCTGATTGTTAAATTAATATTTTGCTAAAAACATTTTTAATCTTTTAAAATCATGTTTTTAGCTTTAGAAAGGTTTGAAATGCATTCGCGTTAGCCGCTTTAAGAATGCATTTTTCCTTATATTAAAGCCAATTCGGGATAAGAATTAACTAATTCTTATCCCGAATGATACAACGCAATTCTTGATTTTCTATTCTAGAGTATATCTTATCTTTAAATCAGTAGAGCATTAGTCACAAATCTAGTTAGTGTAGGTTGCAAGAATGTTTCTAATTCTTTACTGACTTCATCAATATTATCTATTTTTTTACCGTCACGGCTTAATGTCATCTCACCAGAATTAACATGCTGCATGACAGATTCAATTATTTGCTTATTATCATGCTTACCGTCCATATATTGCAGAGCAAATTTTTCAAAAAGGTTAATAGCTACCACCTCATGTCTTTGGTTTGTTACCCACATATTGGGTGTATGAGCTACCTGATATGCGATCAGCTTTGATGCTTTAGGTTTATTCAGATCTACTTCTTTTCGAGTTACCTGTAACGTTATATTAATATATCCTTGCAATACTAATTTCATGGCATTAGCTAAGAACTCAGCCTTTATTTCATTCAATTTTGTTCCATGTAATTTTTTATTGCTACTCACGGCAATTTTATCAAAACTCATTGGGTTATTGATATTCTCAGAGAAAGTATAGAGTATTGCTTTCATATAAGGAGAAGATGTTGATAAACTACTATCCTTATTACCATTATAAAAAAACTTCTCTGTTTCAAGTGAATTACGATCTATATCAACAAGAGGCTTTTCTGGTACTATATTAAATGTCATATTAAATTTATTAATATCCTCATTATTGATAGATCTATTTAATTTAACACTATTATGGCAAAGTAAGGTTGATCTAAATCGACGATTGGTAATGAAATCCATATATTGTTCGGTTCTAACAATATCATTTATCGCTTGTAATTTTTCCACCACTTTTGTCGGCATATTTCCTAAATACATGCTAGCTATACTACAATCAGACAGATATTGTAGATTATTTTTTTTAGCCTCATCCATAAATTCATGAAAATAATATTGTACATTATCTTCTTCTAGATGCTCATGACGCAAATAATGGTCATTTTGTTTGGCAAGCAAACTGGCTTCAGATTTTAACACTTGAGCATAAGGAGAGTCGGAAGTTTCCAAGCTATCCTTAACAAATTCAAGTAACAATCTAGATTGAGCAATTTTATCTTGAATATTATTAAATGTATTTGAGTGATAAAGCATCATATCTCTTATGGTACGAACCATATTCCAACCAGGTAGTGTATTATAACTAATATACGCGATTCCATTCTCTGATAAATTTTTACTACTTACTTCAAAAATCTTATCCTGAACAAATTTTGGTACCCAAGAGATTACTCCATGAGTAATTATGTAATCAAATTTACCAAATGATTCATCAATATCTGTAATAGAACAATGTCGGAATTCTATATTTTTAAGAGCTAATCCTTCTTTATGTTTATTAGCCTCATCTATTTGCACTTTAGATAGATCAACTCCAACAAAATGTGCTTTAGGATAATTAACAGCATGAGGTATTAAATTCCCGCCTGCAGCACATCCTAGCTCTAGAATTCGTGCAGTTTCAATTGCTGTTGGTTTCATCCCAAATAAAACAGCAAGTGTCCGTAGGTGATATGGATTGGTTAAGGCGTACGGATAACTTTCGTAAGGCACTTCATCGTATGTATTATGAGGTGCTGAGGTGAGTTCTAAATTAGTGGTCATATATTCTCCATAACGTAAAACAAAACAAGGATAACACCGTATTTTGTTGTCAATTCTTTAAATTTTTACTAGTATACACTAAAAAATTCAATACACTAATAGTCTTCTTGCATTAAATTGGCAACTTATAAGTAAACCCTATACCAAATTCTTCAACCCCTATGGTCTTTTTAATAGGAGGGGCTGGTATAAATTGCTGGGTTTTCATATCCAAAGTAGCATAGTTAATCTTTATTGAATGAGCAGCTTGTAATTTTACTGCTGCATCAATGCTAAAATTGCTAGATAACTCCTTAGAAAATCCAAGACCCACTTGCCAAGCAAAACAATTACTACGAGTTGTTTTAATTCTAAAATACTCTACATTCATTAAATCCCAACGAGAAGAAGCAGAGTTAACTTTTACCCGTGCCACCCCAGCACCTAATATAACAAAAGGAGTTATTTCCTGCACTTTATCGAGATCATATACTAAATTAATCATATATATATTGGAAATTACCTTAGTGTTCCCTGGAGTTTGTGGTATAATTAGAGAGGGAGCTAGTTCTTTTTGTGGTAAAACATAATGTAGTCGGTATTTTGGTTGGTGTGTTACCGAAAGCTCAATTGCCATTTGCGGATAGAAGCTGTAACCAACCTTACCGCTATACATCTGAGACCTTTTTAAAGTAAAACCACTACCTGAACTATGACGGAACTTTTTCACTAATGGTTCTACTATACCAGCTTCAGTACCAATATAAAAAAATCTTTGATCAGCTGTAATCTCATCTGCCTGAGCATTCACAAAAACTACGAAACATATATAAGTTGTAAATAATATTTTTTGTAATTTAATCATTATAATTTTATACTTATTGAAAGCGTGGATTATATAATTATCTATAGGCAGGTCAATATAAAAAATTTTTATTATTGATTTTGGGAATTGGTATAAATATTTATCTTTTTCAAAAAAATATAATAAATTCCTAGGTTCTGTTGACAAAAATTTTAACGTAACCATATTAAAGTTCCAACGAAATTTAGAAAAGCTAAGAAAGTGGCTGGAGCCTTATCAAATCTAGAAAATATACGCCTAAAATGTTTGATTTTACCAAATAAGCACTCAAGTAAATATCGTTCCTTATAAGTATGTTTATCATATTCACGTTGTACTTTACGGTTAGATTTTGGTGGTATAACAATCTCACACCCCTTATTTTCTAAACTTTCTACAAATGCACTACTATCGTATCCTTTATCGGCTATCACAGTCGTATTCTGAACATCTTGAGTAATATTTCCCGCTTGATACTAATTGCAATAATTAACACGGTGTATTTATCTAATCTCTATACATAATTGATTTTACTAAATCTACATTATGAGCAAGTTGATTCCAAGCGTAACAAGCCATAGTAACGATATCTTCATATACACCATAACATTTGGTTAGACAAGAAATGATTTTTAATCCATTCCCAAACTTGTTCCATTGCATTAAGTTCCGGTGCATAGGGCGGAAGCGGTATCAAAGTGATATTGCTTGGCACAGTTAGTTTTTTGGCTGTGTGCCAACCTGCATTATCCGTTAGTAAAGCTATATGTCGGTTGCCTTGAATACTGCGAGAAAGCTCTTCTAAGAATTTATTCATTGCCTGTGTGTTTGCATATGGTAAAATTAATGCACAAGCTTCTCCTGTCTCATGGCAAGCAGCTCCGTAAATATATGTTGAAATAAATTGCTGTTGCCGAACTTTACGGGGTCTAGTGCCACGCTTAGCCCATATACGAGTTAAGCTACCTTGTTGCCCAACTCTAGTTTCATCCTGAGACCATATATCAACTTTACATCTATCGATATTTTTTGCTAATAATTTTGTTAACATGTCTGGAAAGTTTTTTTATATGTATTTTGAGTCTCTTGATTTGACTTTGGATGCATTGAACGAGAAGTAATCCAGCTAAAACCAAGGCGGTGCATAGTATTGTAGACTGTTTTTAAAGCACATTTAGCACCATATTCCTCAAGTAACATGATATGTAGCTCTTTTCCAGTTATATACCCACCAGTTTTACTTTTACTGAGCGTATTGATTTTATCAAAAAGAGCAGATTCTTGTATAGTGTTAATCTTCCTAGGGGCACCGCTTCTTTGTGATTCAAATAATCCTTCAAAACCATGATTCCTAAATCTTCTGAGCCATGATTGCACGGTTTTCCAGTGTGACTTCACTATTTCAGATATGGCTTTAAAAGATTTGCCTAATTGAAGGTGATACATCGCCAATAAACGTATACGATTTCGACCATGCGGCTCATGTTTCATCATTTTTATAAAATCATGACCTTCAAAAC